>OY970378.1:0-1189924 GCA_963718875.1 Candidatus Parcubacteria bacterium | reverse complement strand
CACCGGCTACAAAGTAAATGGTGCCGCTGGCACCGGCCAGTATCTGCGTGGTAATGGTACTAACTTTGTTTCTAGCGCCCTCTTGTCTAGTGACCTTTCTGGTGACATTGCTCTTGGTACCCAAACCAGCGGTAACTATGTTGCCAACCTTGGTGCTCTTACCGGCCTAACTACTACCGGCAACACCGGTGAAGGTAGTACTCCAACCCTAGCCGTTCAATATGGCTCTGGTGCTAACACTGCCGTTCAGGGTAACACCAGCCTAACCTGCCCCTCTGGCACCGGCAACCTAACTGGCGGCGGTACTGCCATCACCCTTGGTACCGGTGGTACTTGTGCAGCCCTTAACACCATCATGAACCCCACCTTCACTGGCCTAGTCACTTCTGTTGGCCTCAACTCCGGCTCTGGCCTAATTCAAGGTACCGGCGGCCTAACCATCACTGGCGCTACCACTATTAATACTACCGGCACCGCTACTACCGGCATTGGTAATGCCACCGGTGCCCTTACCGTCACTGGCAGCTCTGCTTCTACCTTTGTTCTAAACGGTGTCACTATTGACGCTACCGAGTTTAATTTACTAAACGGCCGTGACACTGCCCTGGTCGATACCACCGACGCCGTCAACACCGCCATTACCGGCACCGGCGCCCTGGCTACCGGCTCTATTGCCTCTGGCTTTGGTACCATCTTAACCGCCAATACCATCACTGGTACTACCTTAAACGGCACTACTGGCATAAATACCGGCGCCGGGGCAGGCACCCAGCGCATAGATGCCACCGGCAACCTAAGCAATATTGGCACCATTTCTGCCGGCAATATCACCGCCGGTACCTACAATTCCCAAACCATCTCATCTGCCGCCAGCTTTACTGGAACAGTCAATGCCGTCACCGGCTACAAAGTAAATGGTGCCGCTGGCACCGGCCAGTATCTGCGTGGTAATGGTACTAACTTTGTTTCTAGCGCCCTCTTGTCTAGTGACCTTTCTGGTGACATTGCTCTTGGTACCCAAACCAGCGGTAACTATGTTGCCAACCTTGGTGCTCTTACCGGCCTAACTACTACCGGCAACACCGGTGAAGGTAGTACTCCAACCCTAGCCGTTCAATATGGCTCTGGTGCTAACACTGCCGTTCAGGGTAACACCAGCCTAACCTGCCCCTCTGGCACCGGCAACCTAACTGGCGGCGGTACTGCCATCACCCTTGGTACCGGTGGTACTTGTGCAGCCCTTAACACCATCATGAACCCCACCTTCACCACCAGTGTCACCAGTCCACTGTTTGTTACTAGCAGCCGCTACGAAGGCAATGCCGCAGATACTGCCGCTGCTCCTAGCTTTACCTGGACAGGCGACACCAACACCGGCCTGTTCCGCCCCGCCGCTGATGTACTGGCCCTTAGTACCGCCGGCACCGAACGCCTAAGGGTAGATGCCAGCGGCAATGTGGGAATAGGTAACGGCATTACGGCCGATGCCAAGCTGGATGTTCGGGACGGAGCTATTGTAAGCTCTACGGCTACGTCCACACACTACCGAAATGTAGCTGCCTACAGCGATAATGCGGCAACCGTTACCGGAACGATGAAGATTACTATGCCGAAATCATGGAGCGTTACTATGATGACAGCTACCATACGGGGCTACAATTATTCAGCCCATGGCGAATGGGAAGTGGTTGTAGGCGGCACCAACCATACATCAGGCCCGGCCTGGACAAGCACATCAGCCCGGATCAACGGCAGCGCACCTTTCACCCAGGTAAGGCTGGCCCATGATGGAACGAATAACATTATTCTTCTTGGTAATACAGCCACTGTCTGGGCGTATCCTAAGATGGCTGTTACCGATTTCATAGCAGGTTACGCCAACTTCACCGGTTGGGGGAGCGGCTGGGCTATCGCTCCTATCACCGATGAAACCGGTATCACCAACATTGTTACTCCAACCATCCCTACCTACCTCACCAGCGGCGGAAACTTCGGCATCGGCACTACCGCCCCTGCCGCCATGCTGTCGGTCGGCAATACTAACCAGTTCCAGGTATCCTCGGCTGGAGCCATAACCGGTACATCGCTTGCCCTTGGCTCCGGCACTATCACCTCCGGTCTCATCAACGCTCAAACTATCTCAGCCACTGCCAACTTCACCGGCACCCTGACTGTTGCAGGCCTTACCACTCTCAACGGTGGTCTTACCCTACAGACTGGTGATAACTTTATCATCAACGGCGACACTCTGACCGACCTCACCGGCAACGGCCTGACCAATACTGGTGGGCTTTTGAGTGTCCAGTACGGCTCTGCTGCCAACAACGCTGCTGCTGGTTCTAACACCTTCACTTGTCCTAGTGGTACTGGCAACTTAACAGGCACTGGCAACACCGTCACTATTGGTACCAGTGGTACTACCTGTACTGCACTTAACACCATCATGAACCCCAACTTCACCACCAGTGTCACCAGTCCACTGTTTGTTACTAGCACCCGCTACGAAGGCAATGCCGCAGATACTGCCGCTGCTCCTAGCTTTACCTGGACAGGCGACACCAACACCGGTTTGTTCCGCCCGGCCGCTGATGTACTGGCCCTTAGTACCGCCGGCATTGAACGCCTTCGAGTAGATGCCACCGGCGATGTGGGGATTGGTACTACTGATCCTCAGTATGAGCTACATGTTAATACTGGTACCAACGGCTACGCCACAGTGGGTTCAACAGATAGCTCTACCGGCTGGCGTGCTTGGGGTTACCGCGATGAAACTAGTGGAAACTTAAAGTGGGAAACCGGTGTATTCGCCGATAGCTACACGAGTGCACCTATGCAAAACGCCTGGTACTTACTGCAATTACGAGATAAAAACGAAGCCATTCCGGTTGGATCGGGTGGCGGTTCTGCTTTTCGGCTGATTGTTACTGATGCCGGCCGAGTAGGTATTAATGCCACTGATCCACAAGAAATGTTAGGCGTCATCGGTGAAAACAACCTTCAGGCTACTAACATTGCCCGCTTCGTTTCGGCCGATGGTACAAATGGCGTCGGTATCGGCATGGACGAAATACGTGCCAGTGGATCTGCAGCTAATTTTGACCTTAAACTAAATGCTAAAGGTACAGGTGACCTGATTTTGCAAAATACCGCTACGGGCAATGTCGGTATAGGCACCGCTTCGCCAAACACCCTGCTATCGGTGCTAAAAGCCAGCGAAGGTACATTGGCCGGATTTGGGGCAAACGGAGTTCAAGATTTGATCACGATTGGGTATAGCGGCGGGGTCTCCACCTTGACAGGGTCAACCTTTGGTCGCCTTGAGTTGCAGTCACAAAACAATCAAAACATTAGTCTTATGCCCTTCGGCACAGGTAATGTAGGCATCGGGGTAACTGCCCCTAGCGAAAAGCTTGACGTTGCGGGCGCCATCACGGCCGGCCAAGTCACATCGCGAGGCTATACCGCTGCTGTTAATAACCGCAAAGCCTATTATGGACTGGACGGGTCAACTATTAGCACTTACGATTGGGCTAACTCAGCTACTGGCGTCACCCAAAATAACAAGCTATTGTTTGCCAGCGGTGACACCACCTGGACCCAAGGAATTGCTTCAAAAGCTACCTTCCCCCGAGCTCAAAATTTGGTTTACGAAGCCGATGTTAAATCGACAGCAGATGGTTATTTGATGTTCGGATGGAAGAACGACAACACCACCAACTTCAGCTATACCCAGGGGCATCACTACATTTACTTTGCCGCCGGCGGTAATATTCAAATTTACGAAGATGCCGCCGTACCTAACGACCCAGCGACCACATGGTCGGTCGGCGTACAATACCGCGCCCGCATAGTGTTAAAAGCCGCTGGGGGAGCCGAATACTACCTTTCTACTGACGCCGGCAAAACCTGGACCACACTTTGGACAGGCGATTCTGGCACCACCCTTAGTCCGGTCCGTTTGGGTGCATCGTTCTACAGCGGTAGCTTCGAAATGGATAATATCGAGGTTTACTCCAATTCTGGCTCCGACACTATCTACGGCGCTAACGGAGGTATTTATGAAGCCGGCGGCACCAATTTCAATCGATTAACTTTATCGACTGCCGATAGCACCACTGGCTATAGCGAGCTGGCTTATCGCGACTCCACCAGCGGTAACACCAAGTGGTTCAACGGCGTACACTCCGATACTTACGTTAGCGCTAACCTTCAAAATGCTTGGTACTTATTGCAAGCCTATGACAAAACCGAAACTGCAATTACTCAACAGCAATATCGCTTGTTAGTCGACGATGCCGGCCGGCTTGCATTGTCTGCCTCCGGCGTTGCGCTGACATCTCGGCTGGAAGTAAATGCGGGTACATCGGGCACTATTGGCCAAATCATCAATGGCGCCGCTAGTCAGACTGCCGACCTATTACATTTCAAGGTTAATGGCGGAACCGCGCTGTCAGTAGTTAACTCGGCTGGTTACCTTGGAATTGGCAACACCGCTCCGGGCGGCGCGCTGCATGTGTCCAAGGTCTCAGACAACGAAGAGCTAATTCTTGGCGATAATTTCAGAGACAATAACGACACCACCACCAGCCTCCATATCGGCAATACTGCCGCCAACTCTGCCATCCGTATGGGCCAATCTTCTAGCAACTGGGGCGTATTAGCCTGGGTCTACAACGCCACTCCCGCTAATGCCTACCTTGCTCTTAGCTCGACCGGCGGCACCAGCAGCAACCACTTAGTTCTTCAAGACCCAACATTAAACGCCAACGGCAACGTCGGCATCGGCACGGTTAGCCCCGCATCAAGACTAGATGTAAATGGCACCTTAGGTTTCAACGGTGCCACCACAAACGGTGTAATATTCAGCTCGGTTGCTGGCTATCTGAATGTAAGGACCGGCTCAACTGGGTTTAACATTGACAATAACACCGGCGGAGCTAACCTTATGGCTATCCAAAACGGCGGCAATGTGGGCATCAATACCTCTAGCCCGCTGGCTAAGCTTGACGTTAATGGCGGCGCTCGTTTTAGCGGCGACTTATTGCAGTCAGGGGATGGTGCAAATGGTCTGGGTGATTCAGGAAGCATGGTTCCCAACTCCGGCTTCGAGATTAACGCCGATGCTACTACTACTGTTGCAGATAGCTGGGCCTCTGCTGCTTCTACTGGCGGATTTTCAACTTTTGCAATTAACACTGCTTCACCAGCGCAAGGTACAAACTCCCAGCAGATCATTAGCCCCACCGGTTCGGGTGCGTATGTCAGTTCCCCTTGTTTCCCTATTACCGGCGGCAGAGCTTATAGCCTTTACGCACGCGTCAAAGCCAGTGTTGCTACTACCAATGGTCTATATGTTCGCCTGGCTAGCTATGCTACAAAAGCAAACTGTACTTCAAATACATCACCAGCTTTTGATGATTCAGCCAGCAACGTTGCGACCACTACAGCGTATGCAGAATATGGGGGCACTATAACACCTGCTGCGACGCAGCTTTGGGCAAAAGTAGATTTATACAATCACTTGCCTAATGTTGCTTCCACCTTCAGCTTTGACTCGATTCGCCTTACTCCATCCACACTTACTAGCGGCGTTGACCTGGCTGAAAATTACCAGGCAGGTGAACCAATGAGTCCTGGCGATATAGTAGCTATATCGGGTTTGACCAATGCAGATTCAGAGCCTGTTGTAATTAAAACTACACGTGCATACGACCAAACTGCTATAGGCATCTATTCCACTAATCCAGGAATTACCCTAGGTATACCCGGGGAGAAAAGCATACCAGTTGCTCTGCAAGGTCGAGTCCCAGTCAAAGTCGACCCTAGCTCTGATCCTATCCAGCCAGGTGACTTTATAACGACCTCCTCCTCTCCTGGCCGGGCCACCAAGGCCACCCGGGCTGGCCAAATGATTGGTAAAGCCCTTGAAGCTTGGGCACCTAACACCGGCAAAGACACCGTTATGATCTTTGTTACCACCAACTATGCCGACCCGGTTGACCGTTCCATTCAGGGCGAAGCCGGTCACGGCGAATTCAGTTCAATTAACGTCGCGGGCGAAGTTAGGGTAGGCAGTATTACAGTGGCCGAAACTGCCATTGCCAAAGACCTTGTTGTTACAGAATCGGCCACCATTAAATCACTGACCGTTACCGAAGCTACCACCACTAAGAACCTTACGGTTGTCGAAACCGCCACCATTACAACGCTCAAGGTTGCGGGTACTGCTGAATTTGCCGGCGACATTAAGCTGGCCGGCGTTGGCAATTCTCGCAATGCCATCACTAAAAAGTTCAAGGCCTCTAAGCCCATCGAAGCGGGTGCCGTGGTTGTGGCAGACCCCGATAACGACGGCCAAGTTACGACCACAAACGTAAAGGCCGACCGCAAGGTCGTTGGTGTAGCCGCCAGCTCGGCCGCAGTAGCTGGTGACGAGATAGAGGTTGCCATCGGCGGTACTATTCAGGTCAAGCTTGATTCGGTTACAGCTAAGGCTGGCGACCTATTAATCAGCTCGGCCCAAGACGGCCTGGCCACTATAGCCGATCTAGAAGCCAAGGTCGGAACCGTCATTGGTAAGGCTACCGGGCAAAAAGATGCCCAGAACCTTGTTTGGCTGCTTGTTACGCTGCAATAACCGCCACACTTAATGGTTAATCCTCGAACTAGACTGATTAAGCTTAGGCTGGTACCATTTTTATGTCTTAACTCTAGGTAAGGACTCCTTACGCGAGAAAGAGGTTCTTGTGTTGATCCCTCGCCGTCCACTTCGGCCACTAAGCATGCTGTTCGTCGTCTTCGCGGCCCTTACTCTACTAGCAGGCAACGGTCAGGCCGATGTTGTCGTTCAAGGTCAGACCTGGGTGACATATACAGTTAATCCTCGTGTTGTCACGGCCTCCGCCACCGGTGCTAGCCCAGGGGCGCTCTATAAACTACTGGTATTTCCAGTTGGCGATGCTAATCCATGCGCCAACTCTACCCAGGTTGAAGGCGGCAACCTGCTAGGCGACGACAAAGGCAACATCAACCACGCCCCCGTGCCGCTCGCCCCACAGCCTGGCTTGTGGGCAGTCTGTTTTTGGTCAGCTAATCGCTCAACCCAGCCGATCAGCTTCGCTGTCATATAACAAGCGCTTTGTGGTAGTTCAATTCGATTCCGGTTTGGGTTTACTGAACAGAACCCAATCAGTCCAGTATTGACGTAGCAGCATAAGTATGATAAAATCACTTAAGGTGCCGCAAGGGCACAGCTCCTACCCGAAGGGAAAACATGATACTGAAGAAGCTGACCCTATTTGTCGCAATCCTAGTTGCGACATTGGCCTTGTCGGCCGCCCCAGCCTTGGCCGACCACACACCCGCGGCGGTTTATCCGCAAACGGTCACGGTCTCTCCGGGCCAGACAGTCGCATTCCAGGGCATCCTGCCCCGGGGAACCAACCCTCGTCAGGTCTGCGTCTTCTTCTTCGTCTGGCGCGGCTCGGGCACGGTGCTCGTCCAGATCTACGGCGATTCGACGGTCGCCAGCAAGGGCAGGGGCTGGCAATACCTGTGCAGCTCTGAGCAGAGGGTGCTCGATCTCGCCAATCAGGGTAGGGTGGTCTTCCTGGTTACCGGGCAGTCCGGCACCTCTACCGTTAGCGTCGACGATGGCGCCCCCGAAGGGCTCGGCATCTACGCTTACGCCCAAAAATCCGCCTAAGTAATGCGTTGCTGGCCAGCTGTGAGTCAAACTCACAGCTGGCCATTTCTATTGCCTCTTCAAATTCCACATTAACACTTATAGGTCGCCCGTCCATAACGTTAGCAACGAGCTTCACATATACAGGTTTGACAGCAATTAACGCTTATGCGCTTATAAAGCATAAGCGTAATACAAAAACCAGATAACAACAGGTAAACATGCCACGAAAAACAAATACCAAATCGACAGCGTCACGCCGTACCCAAACAGGGCTCCAAAATAAGCTTAGTCTTAATCTACTCAAACACCGACGTACCGCTTTAGTGGTAATGGCATTAGCTGTTCTAGGGGGTGCTTTTGTAGTATTTCGCTCTTTGGCGAGTCCCGGAAGCTTATCTCCCGCGCACACTTATACCGATTGGGTATGGGAAGGAAGTCAAAGGGGACCTGTCAATAATAGTATTGAAGGCTCATTATTTATAGAAACCGATACCACCAAAGTTCATCCTTCAATCGGCTACTATCATATGAATGCTTTTTTCTTTAACTGTCAGGGTTGTAACTCCCCGAACGGTTCGGCTTACATGGGCATACAAACTAATGGAGAAGCCGGAAAATACAGAGGAAAGGTAGCCATATTTTCTGTATTCGGTGCTGCTATCAGTGCCGAGGCAGGATCGGCGGGATCAGTCTGCTCTTTGCATGGAGCCGGATTTGACGGATATTCACACTCCACTGGTTCGACTTGCCGCATACCTCTTAACTGGCAGGCAGGCGAGCAATACACTGTACGCACCCAATTAATAGGTGGCGACGCTTCGGGCTACATCTGGCAGGCAGTTGTTCGCAACAATGCTACAGGTCAGGAACTTGTCATCGGCAAAATCAAAACCCCAATCGCTTGGTCTAAGATACAGGGATATTTGATCAATAACACCGAATATTACAGTCCAGGTAGGGCAGAGTGTGACGCCCCCTATTCTAAAGTTGTTTTTGGATACCCTAAGGTAAATGGCTCGATTGCGCCCAACTCGCATAGCAATTATCTGGGCGCCAATAAAGGCTGTAATCAATCAAATATCACATCGACTCGTAGTGGGATCAGGCACGAGATGGGCAACCCTGCCATCACAGGCGTACCGCAAGCCTTGCCAGCCGGAGGCACCTACGTTAGCGATATGTCTTGGACATCTGCTGTAACCGGTTATGGGGTCATCACCAAAGACCAGAGTGTAAACAACAACGGCACACCTATTAATTTGGCCGGCAAGGCCTATGCCAAAGGCATTGGTACGCACGCAATTTCTGACATCCGATATAACCTCGGGGGTAAATACAGTAAATTTGTCAGCTACGTCAACTTGCAGTACGGTGCCGGTGGCACTGTCACTTACCAGGTATGGGCTGACGGAACCAAGCTTTTTGACAGCGGACCGCTAGGTGGGCTCTCATACACCAAAGCTGTTAACGTAGATGTCACCGGCAAAAAAGAGCTTAAGCTTATAGTAACGGATGGGGGGGACGGCATTAACGGCGATTGGGCAGCCTGGGCCGATGCTCGCCTCATAGCATCATCTCCACCCCCCACCACTCCTCCAGCTTCAACTCCTGGTCAAAACCAGGGCGATGTGACGGCCCCATCAGTTAAAATTTCTAGTCCTCTCAACGGATCAAGAATTTACAACGGCACCTACATTGCAGCCTCTTCCAGTGATAACGTAGGGGTTAAGAAAATTGAACTCTACATCGACGGTGTCCTTAAATCTAGTGCTATAAGTAGTTCCATAAGCTATACTTGGACATCTTATTACGCTGCCGCCGGCAACCATACCATCGCAGTCAAGGCTTACGATGAGGCTGGAAATGTCGGCCAAACCGCCGTCACGGTAACGAAATAGCGGCTTTGAAGGTAATTTAAACACAACGCCCTCGTATTTTTCGACCTCTCTATTCTCTTGAGTAAATGGAGATAACTAAACTACTTGACCCCAAAGCTGTCCAACGGGTTGACAACCACATAAGCATTAGCTTAATCTGATAGCAGGTATAATTAAGTAGAGGGTAAAAATGGCTTACGCACATACAAATTCAAGGGGTCAACAGTACTTTTTGCATCAAAAAGATGTAACACTCAAAGGTGGACGCGTCCAACGCATCTATTTCTTCGCCCGCGACGTTCGCCCAGATAGTGCCTGTGACGCGCTTCCTGCCGGCTACATTGTAGTCGAAAACGCTCGTACCGGCCTGCCGATTTTGAAAAAAGGCTAAAATAAAACTTGTCCAATTAAAAAACCGCGGCGAAAAGCGCGGTTTTTTATAGTTTTAGACGCCCTAAGTTTAAAAAAAATTACTTTCATTGAGCGAAAACGGAGCGAAGTCGAAACGTCTATCCTGGTATAACATCATCTACACCTAGCTTGCCCAAACCCTTAATCAAAGTTAGTATTAGTTAAATGGCTCAAGCACTCCTCAAGGTCAAAGACCTCAAAAAAAGTTACGGCAATCATGTAGCCGTCAAAGGCATTAGTTTTGAAGTCAATAAAGGTGAGGTGTTCGGAATTTTAGGCCCCAATGGAGCCGGTAAAACCACCACCCTCGAAATGATTGAAGGCATGCGTCCAATCGACTCTGGTGAGGTTACACTGGATAACATTAACGTGGCTAAAAAACCTTATGAAGTCAAAGAAATTATTGGCGTTCAGCTTCAATCCTCGTCTTTTTTCCCGTACCTTAATTTGCGGGAATTACTAGTCCTCTTTAGTAATCTCTATGCTCAGAGTGCTCAGCCAGACGTATTGCTAAAGGAGGTAAATTTAGAAGAAAAGGCCAAGGAGCAAGTTAAAAACCTTTCTGGTGGTCAAAAACAACGCTTTAGTATTGCTACAGCATTGGTAAATGAACCGGTGGCTATTTTTCTCGATGAGCCCACCACCGGGCTCGATCCACAAGCTCGCCGTAACCTATGGGACCTAGTCCAGCAAATTCAAAAAAAAGGTACCACCGTTATTCTTACCACCCACTACATGGAAGAAGCGCAAGTACTGTGCGACCGTGTAGCAATTATGGATGACGGCGATATTATTGCTCTCGACACGCCGACCAGGTTAATTGAAGCCTTGTTAAAACGCGGGTTTAAGCCGCGCAAGCAAGTCCAACAAGCCACCCTAGAAGACGTGTTTATTGATTTAACTGGAAAAGAGCTGAGGGATTAACGTGGCTAAAAACGCTGCCCCATCTAGATTAAAGCGTCGCTGGGACTCACTGCGCAGCCTTACAGCAGTCTCTATAAAAATGTATTTTCGCAATATCACGGCAGTTTTCTTTACATTGTTTATCCCTGTACTTTTAATCGGAATTTTTGGGCTACTTAACACCGGCGATGGCTCAGGAAGTATCCGTTTGGGGCTGACCAACCATGCGCGCACAGAGCTAGCCGACAGTTATGTCAAAGCTATTGAAAAGGTCAAGGTTTTTAAAATCGAAAACTTGTCTGAGGCAGAGGCTCGTGACAAGTTAGGTAAAGCAAAGCTAGACTTACAAGTAATAATCCCTCAGGACTTTGGTCAGGTAGGTGAGTCTGGTTTAAAACCGTCAAAAATCACCGCTTATTATAACCAAGGCAACCCCGGAACAGGTCAAACCGCCGGCTTAATCCTTGGCCAGATCGCCAATGAAATCAACACTAGCATTACCAAAACCCCCCAAATAATCGGGGTTGCTACTAAAGGCGTCAAAACCAATAACCTCAGCTACATCGACTTTTTAGTGCCAGGGATTATTGCTATGAGTATCATGCAGCTAGGTATATTTAGCGTCGCTTTTGGGTTTATTTCGTTTAAAACCTCCGGTGCCTTACGTCGCCTGCAAGCTACGCCAACGCATCCATTTAATTTTTTGATCGGGCAATCTGTTGCTCGTTTAATCATTGGCGTGATTCAAGTAGGGCTTTTGTTGGGGCTGGGAATCTTTGTATTTAACATGCATTTGGTTGGCAATGTTATCGATTTGCTTGCGCTAGCCACTTTAGGCACTATTGTGTTCTTGGCCTTTGGCTTTGCAATCGCCGGATGGGCCAAAGACGAAAACCAAGCTGCTCCAGTAGCAAATTTATTAAGTTTCCCCATGCTATTCCTGTCGGGAGTCTTTTTCCCTCGTGATAGTTTCCCGGCTTATCTTAAAACCATTACCGACTATTTCCCCCTAACCTACCTGGCCGATGGCATGCACCGCATTGCCAACGAAGGGGCTAGCTTGTGGGCGGTCCGTAGTGATATTCTAGGGCTGGTTGTTTGGGGCATCATCTCCTATATTATTGCTATACGCTTGTTTCGCTGGGAATAAGAGACTTTGCTAGAGGTTAAACCTCTAGATTTACGGTTAAGCTTGCATTAACCGTACAAAAACCGTACATTGAGTTTTATGCCAAGCCCGAACGCAGTCAAAACATACATTTCCGGAGGAATTTATCACGTATACAACCGAGGAGTTGAACAACGGCGGGTTTTTGAAACCCAGGCCGATTATCTTCGGTTTATGTATTACTTTGAAGCCTTTTTAGGAAACCAGGTTATTCTCAACTCCGTAGGGCAGCCTTATAAAAAATTCAATTCTGAAATAGCTTTATTATCCTATTGTTTGATGCCAAACCATATTCATATGCAACTTCAGCAAAAGAGTGAGCGGGGACTAGTCAGCTTTATGCAGAGTTTAATGACCGGCTATACCATGTATTTCAATCTGAAGTATCGGCGAGTAGGATCGCTCTTTCAGGGGACATACAAAGGTAGGCTGTCCGACGAAGACGCACAGGTCATAGAGACTTCTCGCTATATTCACCGCAATCCTGATCAACTAGATATGCAGAAGTGCCTCGATTATCCTTATTCCAGTCTGCACAATTACGCTGTTGGAATCTATCCTACCTGGCTGACTCCAACAACGATTAATAATTATTTCTATAGTTCGGCGGACTATATAAACTTTTGTAGCCGAAAGACCAACCCAGAGGTTAAACCTCTAGATTTGCGGTTAAGCTACCAAAAGCGTTAAAATAAAAGCATGCTCAAAGAGTTTAAAAAGTTTATTCTGCGCGGAAACGTGGTAGATCTGGCCGTTGCCGTGGTAATTGGAGCAGCTTTTAATAGCGTTGTTCAGTCTCTAGTAAAAGATATGATCACACCGTTACTTACGGCTATCGGTGGCAAACCCAACTTCTCATCACTAGTGTTCGTTATAAACGGCAGCCGGTTTTCTTACGGTGAATTTTTAAACGCCGTAGTTTCGTTTTTAATTTTGGCCACTGTAGTATTCTTTTTTGTAGTCACACCAATCAATGAGCTGACTGAATTAAGCCAAAAAAGCCAAAAAACCGTTGATCCTACAACCAAAAAATGTCCATTTTGTTTGAGTGAAATACCGGCAAAAGCCGTTCGCTGTCCATTTTGCACCTCAAAACTTGAAGCCGAAATACAACCTAAAAAATAAATTAGACCTCTTTCCAACCCCCCTCAAAGAATCCGAAAACCCGTTTTAGTTGCAATATAGTGGCTTTCTTACGACAAGAGATAGCCATAGTGCTACCTTGAGAAGTAAAAAGCCGATAGATTGCCCTATAAACGAGTTTGCAAAGACGGGAGGGTTTGGAAAGAGGTCTACTAAGGCAGACTTAAGGCAGACCGGACTCGGTGCAGCGTAAAAATGTTGCCCATGCCCTGGATTGTTCCTGGTATAGTTGACACCGCGGTAATAAATCCAGCATCGCCTATCAGTCCAATCGTAGTAGCGTTAAAACTTCCGTAAGGGTATGCAAAATGGCGCACAGTGCGCTTTAACTGTTGCTCTAGCTGGGTTTTACTATCAAATATTTCGCTCCGCTGTTGCTCAGGAGAAAGGTTAGCAAGATTTGCATGGTTGACTGTGTGCGCCCCTATAGTGACCAAGCTACTTGAGGCCAGCTGCCGTACTTGGTCCCAGTTTAAATAAGCATCCCCACAGCTGGCGTTCGTGCGACCTGCTCCAACACACCAATTACTGTTGCCGCCACTCGTAACAATGTAAAACGTTGCGGGCATTTGGTACTTTTCCAGTAGTGCAAAGGCTTGCAGCTGGTTCTCGTATCCATCATCAAATGTAATCACTACCGGTTTGGCGGGAAGTGGATCTCGATGCCGAAAAGCATTATTAAGTTGGTCTAAAGTAATCGCCGTATAACCACGACTCAGCAGGTGTCTTAATTGGTACTCAAAATCGCCCGGAGTGTAGTGGTACATCAGTATTGGAATATCATAATTTTGCGAAGGGTCAGCTGTAACAGTGACTGCTCGAGTTCTTATGGTCTCAGCCAACTGTTTATTCCAGCTATCCAATGAGTCCTCTAATTTTCGCAATGCTTTTCTTGCTAAGGCAACATGTCCAAGTGAGTCATTTAAAGTTACGTCAGAAATAGCTTGCTGTACTTCGACATCCCCCACAATTCTTACACCACTTTTAGCTTGCTTGTTTTCGAAATCGCTAATCTTTTGGCTTAGAGCATTAAAGTCTTTCATAACATCCGACTTAGCCGCTAACTTATCGTGGTCTATTTGAGCTACGCTCGGAACGGCATTACTAAACTGATAACCCAACCCAGCTCCACAAATAGCCACAATCAAAAAAAATAACACTCTTTTTGAAGCACTCAGCCATAAAGGAGTAGCCACGCGTTTATTTAAATCTTCAAGATTAAGTTTTGATTTATTTTTCTTTTGCCGGAATTGAAACATATGCATTATGAAATAATTATAGACCAGATGTAGGATTATTGACTAGAACCAAGCAAAACTGATTCTACTCGCTATCTGAGGGCGTAGATTGCGACGCCGCTTGGTTTGCCCCCAATATCAAAATAAAGTCAGCATCGTAACTAGCGCTCAGCTCTTTGCTCACAGCAATTGCCGGCTTATATAGCTTAGTAAGTAAGGCTCTCGTGGCCGGTTTTGTTCCATTTGAGTTATCAATCAAAGTTGATGCCGCGTAAGGTGAGGGCGCATTCCCAATTCCAGCTACGTTAATGCTTTTAGCTGCCAAAATGTCCGACGCGGTTTTAGCTAGTCCATTAGCGCTGCTGCCATTTAAAACCTCAACTGTGGCTGCTTCTTTTAAGATCGGGTCTGAGGTGGTTTGTTTTTTTAGAAATAACCTAATTTGGCTATAATTTGTAACCCCAGCCTCGGGCACTAAGGTGTCTTGGCCGTCTGGAGTTATGTAGCGGGTTAATAAATTAACGTTATGAGCCGGGTCTCGCAGACTTAATGAGGAAATAGCGGCGCTATCAATATCCTTACCAATGTCGTACAAGCGTCTTAACTCATTAGTCTTAAAATCGGTTCTAACATGGTCACCCACCGCATCGAGTAGCTCTCCAATTTTAACTGGATTAGCCAGAATTCCAGTCGAAAAAATTTTATTTTTAAGCGCCAACAGCATTAGGCGTTGGTTAGCCGTCCGGTCAAAATCCCCACCAGGCAAGCCATAACCGTATCTGCCATCCGGCGTAGGATCGTTGCGCGCCCGAGCTAAGTTAAGCGCGGTTTGACCATCTAAGTGCTGCAATCCGTTTTTTAAAACTAATGGTCCGCGGTCGGCTTTGGCAATATTGGGATCGTAAATTCCACGCTTATCCTTACTCGCCACTGTTATGTCAATGCCACCTACGGCATTGACCCCATCGCGGAAAGCCGTGTAGTCAACCAGGGCCACATAGTTTATGGAAAGCTGAAAATTCTGTTCAATAATTTTTGAAAGCAATCCCATACCGCCGTCGGCATAGCCCGATTCATGAAAATCGTGGGCGTCACCATAAACATTGGCGGTATTAATACGTGCGTATCCGTTTCCTGGAATGTGTACATATAAATCACGCGGAATACTCAGAGTGAAGGCGGTATGGTTTTTGGTGTCAATACTCACAACCATAATAGAGTCAGTTAATTTACCCCCGCCGTGGCCGGGATCGTCGGCGGAGTTACCGGCAAGCAGTATATTTACGCGTCCTACGTCTTCGCCCTTCAGCTTAGTAGTACTTAGCAACCCCAAAATATTGCCGTTGGAAACTTTGGACAAGTTGCGAATTAATTTAAAACCCAGCCAACCGGCAATGGCGATAGCAGCGACAAACGCCATGGTCCCTATTGCAAAAGCAATTCTTCTCCCCATGCCTTTATGCTCCCTTGCCGAACGACGCCTCACCGGTTTTTGAAAACGGGGGTTAGGACGGTATGCTGGGAAATCTGATGGTGGGCTTACTGGCGGTAGAGTGGCGTTGGTTTTCGCAAAAGGCATCGACTCGCCGCTGATAGGTTGGCTGACTGGGCGGGTGCGAAACCCGTCTAGTCGCCGGACTGGTTTTATTGGAAGTTCGTCATCATTCATCATAAAAATTCAAATTAAGCAGCGATAGAACCATAGAACACAACCATTATACAATTTTTAAGGCTACTTTATCAGTTTAAAATGGCTAGTTGAGGATAAGCTGAAAAATCCTGCTGTCATCGAACCTGACTGCCGAAGGGAGGCCTGTCAAAAAGTTTCCCATTATCGTTTAAGCTGATGAAAATTGCTTGTCCAGCGAAGCCGTGGCGTAGTTGGAAAAATTGTCAAAATGGAAATTTGTACAGTCGTAGAGCAATGAAAATTGGCCGGGGAAATAGTGAACCCGCCGCGGAGCAGCGCGTCCACCATTTGTGAAGTGCTACATCGCGACGGGCAAAGAGAACCGTTGGTCAGGCGGGTGCGGTGAGTAGTTCGATGACTCCCTTTGGGATACCAGGAACGGGTAACCATTGACACGGTGAGTCGTCGTCCGTGCGAAAAGCCATGAGCCTGGCGGTACCTTTGCTTGCCTCACCGCCGAACTTAGCATTGAAGATCGAATCGAGCATCTCCTCAAGTCCCACGACATTGGAACTGTGTTCGCTCGAGGACAGCTCCTTTTTGAGGCGAGCCAGGGTCGAGCCGACGCGTCGGAGGTACAAGATCACCGCGGTCTCAAACTGCCTCCGCGAGCAGTACTCCTGATCGGTCTCGACGAGGACGATCTTGCCAACCACCGTGCAGTGGAACAGCGTTGGGTTTTCATTGACATCGAGCCGACACTTTCCATAGCCGTGGGGCCAGATCCAGCATTTGATGCTCCGAGCCTTTTCTGTGCCAGGCCAGAACACGAGGGTGACCACGGTGTGGGTCTTGCGTTTGACAACTGGGCCCCACTCAAAAGCCAAGACTTCATCCGTCAGATCACCTATGCACTCTTCGGCCATCCGCACAGCCACACCCACAACTTCCGGTGTTCTTCTCATCGTAGTCGCGCTCCTCTCGTCCGGTAGACCACGGTGGTCTTCTTGGACGAATGTGAGTGTTACGCTATCATGAAAACCAATCGTTGTCTAACGACGGGGTAAAACAATTGAAAGGATAAATAATTACTTTGGTAGGCCCGGCTGGATTTGAACCAGCGACCAACACCTTATAAGAGTGCCGCTCTAACCACTGAGCTACGGGCCTACGTCCTAGTGCGCTTCAACCTTCATAACGCTCTAAGGGCGTATCATTCCAGCTTCTCACAACTTCTCCTTTAGTTTTGTCAAACAGTCGCTAGCGCTCCTTTGGTTGACTCGGCTGAAAAAAGAACTGTTCAGGACATGAAGTAGTATAACAAACCAAGGCTAAACATTCACGCCAGGTTGGCTTAATTTTGACAAAATAGCGGTTTGAGAGTACTATAGGTTCTATTAGCTAGATGTACCTCGACAGCTCCAGGAGGCAGCCATGAAAACCGTCATCCCTAATGATACCGACGTACTGGTCAAGCTTACCCCGGCAGGCAAAAGCCGGATCATGCAGTACCACCACGATCAGGGCCTGAGCCCTCTTCTCGTCAAGGAGCAGGGCTACTGGAGGTTGCCATTCTGGCTGTTCCTGGACCTCTTCGAAGAGACCGCCAACGGCCAGTTCTTCGATGGACACCAGTTGAATTTGGCGGGCTCAGAAGGTCCAAAGTTCTGGGTTTACCACTGCTCTGGCTGCCATCAGCTGGTGATCATGCGGTACGCCGCCCTACCCAAATTCCACATCTTTGCCGATCAGGATGCCCCGCCCGACATTGTTCAGCTGCTAATGCGCTACTACTTGGCCTGCCCCGACACGAGGTGTCACGGCACAACCTACCTGAGCCTCGAAGTCGATACCAATCCGCCCCAATCTGCTTCGTCTCCGACTGGCCGGAGGCCCAGACATAGCCGTCCGGCCGATCCGTCGCAGCCTCGACGCAGACGGTCCCGGTCTCGTACCCGGACCTAGCCCCGCCGCAGCATTTCCTCAAACAATGAGGCCCCGCTGCTTGCAGCGGGGCCTCATTGTTTTAAGCCGTATTTTTTCTGCTTACTATCACTGGACTGTACTGATTGACCTAAAGATATTATGCTTTAATACATGAAACAAATCGTTTTAGCTCGGTTAGTCCAAATAGCTGCGGCTTTTACAATCCTGGCCCTTCCTGGGCTAGCTCAGGCCGATATCGTTACTAACTTTCATTCGGATGTAAAAGTTAGCCGAGATAATGTTGTGACAGTCAAAGAAACAATTTCGTATGACCCTCAAGACCAGAGTCACCATGGTATTTACCGTTTTGTTCCTGCGCAATTTAAAGACAAGGACGGACACAGGTACTACACCCAAATCAAACTTATTTCAGTTGTAAATGAAAACGGGCAGAATCATCCTTTAGCTGAAAGTAGAGTAAATAACCGTCAGCTATACCTTAAAATTGGCGACGCAGAGCATACAATCACCGGCCCCCAAACCTACATTATCACCTATCAAATAAAGCCATTAGTAATTAAGGGTGAAACTGGTGATCGGTTTATCTTTAATATTACTGGCGAGCAATGGGAAACCTCCATCCAGCAGGCCAGTGCTACTATTACGTTCGACGAAAAAACAAGTCTGACCGGCGCCAACTGTTATACCGGCGTCACTGGTTCAACCGCCAGCAATTGTATAGCTTCCAGTGGGGGATTTAGCGCTACAGCCGCCACTACCAAGCCACTGAATATAAAAGAGGGGTTTACCGTAGACCTACGATCTAGTTCAGGCAGTGTTTCGACCTATTTAATGCCCGACAAACCTTTGCCATTTACGAACACCCAGAAGATTCTTTTTGCTTTAATAGTCCTAGGCCTCATAGTGCTTTTAACGGCATTATCTCGTATAGTTTGGGCGTGGTGGAAGGAACGGAGTGAACGTAAGGCCCAAACAATCATACCTCTATACGAACCGCCATCTGAGCTCAAACCAGCTCAGCTAAGTGTGCTGGAGAGCCCACAATCTGATGTCGCCGACATAACAGCTACCATAATTGACTTAGCGGTCAGAGGTTACATTAAGATTGAACAGATTCAAGCCAAAACGTGGTTCCGCCAAGCCAATTATCGCTTCACCGTACTTAAGCCGCTTACCGGATTGGCAACTTTTGAAAGTTTGCTATCAGAAGCATTGTTTAAAGGTAGCTCGTCCGTTGAGCTCAAAAATTTGCGTTCAAAATCAACCACTATCTCTAGTGCCGTTCAAGCCATGCGCAGTGAGTTAGGCAAGGATTTAAAGGCCAAAGGCTACTTTGATACTTCACCTAGTCAAGCCTGGAGTGTTGCACGAATAGTCTTTCTTGGCATAGGCATTTTTATGCTGGGATTAGCCCTGCTCGATGTGCTTGATGACGGAGGAGCCGGATCGGGCATATTAATAGCTTTGGGATTTGCCGCAGCCTTTGCCTCCTATGGTTTAACATTTGTTAAAACTGGGCGGACTCTGGTTGGCAATCAGGAATGGGCCAAGGTCACGGGCTTTAAGTGGTTTTTGAGCGTGACCGAAAAAGATCGGCTAGCATTTACTGATGCACCAGACAAAACGCCGGAACTATTTAGCGCCATGCTGCCCTACGCTATCGCTCTCAAAGTCGAAAAGCAATGGGCCAAACAGTTTGAAGGTATTGATGTGGGTCAAGTAGTGGGAGGATGGTACGGGGGCTATAGCGGCGCGCTGTTTGCCAGTAGTTTTACCAATGACTTTTCTTCCAGTTTTGGGGGCGCAATGTCGTCTAGCTTTGCTGGATCCAGCGGTGGCGGTTCGTCCGGTGGAGGCGGTGGCGGTGGAGGAGGTGGGGGATGGTAGTGCCGTCGTTTTCAAAAAGACGTATTTTAAACTTCCTTGGACTAGCCTTAATTGTTTACTTAGCCGTGATTGTGTTTCAAACAGTCAAACATAATTATGAGCTAAATACGCAAATCAATGCTTTGCAAAATCAGATCAGCGATTTAACAATCCAACAATCCCAACTTCAATATGATCTCCGCTACTACCAGACTAATTCATTCAAAGAAAAGTCTGCTCGCAGCAATCTAGGATTGATGCAGCCAGGCGAAGGTGTAATCGTCTTACCTAAAACATCTGCTCCGGCAACTTCGGTGGAGGTTAAAAAAACTGGCAGCAAGCCCAAGTCTAATCCCGCCCAGTGGTGGCAGTTTTTGTTTGGTTAATTCTGTCTTAGCACTGAAGCCACATCCCCTTAGATGAATATTCATGAGCGGTTTAAAAGGTTGATTTAGCAGCTCAAAAATGTTAGTATGAACAACAGCATAACGCGGGGTGGAGCAGTCTGGTTAGCTCGACGGGCTCATAACCCGTAGGTCGTTGGTTCAAATCCAACCCCCGCTACCAAAAGCGTCCGACCATAGTAAGTCGGACTTTTTTTGTACTAACGCACAGGTATCCAAATACAGAGCCGAGACCAATTAAACATCTGGCGGGCAGACGAGAAGCTATACGTAAGGAGGAATAATTGGTAAATTATGTAGGCTGAAGTATAGTTTGGACGCGGCTGCGTAGCTCAGTGGTAGAGCAGAGGACTCATAAGCCTTTGGTCGGTGGTTCGAATCCACCCGTAGCCACCAAGGGACAGTTTCGCCACATAGGTGTTGAGACTGTCCCTCGGTATTTTATGAGGAAGGATTTGAACCCTTGGGTTCGGTGGACGAGGAGCGCAGATCAAGAATTAAACCTGTTTGATTCTTGTCGAGCACCGCAGGGAGGTGGCGTAGCCACAATCCACCCGTAGCCACCAAAAATGAAGTTGAGTCTTTGCATAAGAAGCCTTACAATTAGTTTTTACTAGAGCATAAGCATTAATATGAATGAAACAAGTACAAAAACATCCAAGTCTCCGCTAGCAGGTAGTCCAAAATCTATTGCTATAAGTCGTAAAAAGCTCCTAACGTTTATTGCAATTTTTATCGTCGTTGGCTTAACGGTTCGTGTTTTCACTCAAGCAAGTCAATCTGGTCCTCCCCCTGGATATTCACTTATGTGGCAAGACGAATTTAATGGGACGTCATTAGACCTGAGCAAATGGAACTACTTTCTCGGCCAAGGTACTGCTTCTAACATTAATTACACTAAAGATGCTGTTTCCGTAGCTAATGGTTCTTTAGACCTAACCACCTACACCGAAAATGGCATTCATCAATCAGGACACATACAAAGCGACAATAAGTATCAGCCCAAATACGGATACCTTGAAGCCAGCATAAACTTTGCCTATCCCGATAATGTCGGAGGTGCCTTTTGGCTGTTCCACCCGTTGGTTAACACTTATGGCGACCCCTGGAATCACGGCGTAGAGATTGATGTTGTGGAATATGCTAAGCGTGATTGGCAGCAAAAAGACATCAGTAACCAAGCAATATCTTCCCTCAACTGGGGCCAATATGGACCCGACTGGGACAATCATCCGAGCACTGGCAGTACCTTGCGCGGCTCGGGGCTAGCTTCTGGCACACATACTTATGCAGTTGAATGGACCCCTACAA
The DNA here is from genome assembly GCA_963718875.1 of Candidatus Parcubacteria bacterium. Taxonomy (GTDB): domain Bacteria; phylum Patescibacteriota; class Saccharimonadia; order UBA4664; family JBIOIQ01. The sequence continues at coordinate 1,168,339 of OY970378.1, read as the reverse complement.
CACTGAAGTTTTATATTGATGGCCAATACCAATACCAGATCAATGACTCCACGGTAGCTCCGGTTGCGCGTCGAGATTTGTATTTGATATTGGACCAATACCCAACCGGAGGCGCAGTCAATTATGGTTCAAAAAGCACTTCCACAGCCAAAATGAAAGTCGATTACGTTAGAGTTTACCAGTTGAATTCCCAACCACCTGCGCCAACCAATCTAAGAGTGTCTGGGGGTAGCGGAAGCGCTGTCTTGAACTGGTCATTGGCTGCAAATGCTACAAACTATAATATAAAGCGCTCAACCGGGGGCGCATATACTACTATTGCTTCTACTACCAATCTTTCATACACAGATACGACCGCTAGAGCTGGAACAAATTATTATTATGCCGTTAGCGCTGTTAACCCCTCTGGTGAAAGCTCAATCTCTGTCCCGGTGCTTGTAACTCCAAACCTGGCCGTGCGCAAACCTATCGCAGCATCGTCTTCCCTAAAGCCAGCAGTTAATGCCACCGACGGTAATGCTACTAGTTTCTGGGAGTCAGTTTGGAACACCGATCCCCAATGGGCCTATGTTGACCTCCAAGCCATCACACCAATCCAAAAAGTTACTCTCAATTGGGAGCTTGCCTATGCCAAAGCCTATGAAGTCCAAATATCTAATGATGCTGTTAATTGGACCAAGGTTTACACTACCACTACTGGTGATGGCGGAGTAGATGAAATTGCCTTCCCGCAACAGAATGCTAGATACGTCCGCATGTACGGTACCCAGAGAGCGCATCCCTACTCCAACCCTTCAGTCTTTGGCTACGCCATCAAAGAGTTTGAAGTTTATAGCAACCCAAACCTAGCCCTGCGTAAGCCAGTGACTGTTTCGTCAGTTCGCCAGCCAGCAGTTAATGCCACCGACGGTAATGCTACTAGTTTCTGGGAGTCAGTTTGGAACACCGATCCCCAATGGGCCTATGTTGACCTCCAAGCCATCACACCAATCCAAAAAGTTACTCTCAATTGGGAGCTTGCCTATGCCAAAGCCTATGAAGTCCAAATATCTAATGATGCTGTTAATTGGACCAAGGTTTACACTACCACTACTGGTGATGGCGGAGTAGATGAAATTGCCTTCCCGCAACAGAATGCTAGATACGTCCGCATGTACGGTACCCAGAGAGCGCATCCCTACTCCAACCCTTCAGTCTTTGGCTACGCCATCAAAGAGTTTGAAGTTTATAGCAACATATCCTTGCCGACCCCTACAAATCTCAATTCTTTCCCTGCTAACCAAAGTGTTAAGTTGTCCTGGACTCCTGCACCTGGTGTCGATAACTACACCGTTAAAAGAGCTACATCCAGCGGTGGTCCATATACATCCGTAGCAACTGTCAGCAACAATTCTTACACCGACACGAGCCTTATTAACGGCACTACGTACTACCATATTGTCACCCCTACCAATTCATCTGGAGCTAGCAATGAGACTGTTACAACGGCCAGAGCCAACTTGGCTTTATGGCAACAAGCTTATGCTTCGTCAAAGTTAAACACTGATACCCAACCCTTCAAGGCTGTCGATGGCACGCCTAGTTCCTTAAACGGCATAACCAGCACTTGGCATTCAGCATTTTCTGACAACCAATGGCTCTCCATAGATCTACGAACAAACTATTTAATAAATCAAGTAGTTATTAATTGGGACTACGCCTACGCCAAATCATTTGATGTCCAGGTGTCCAAAGATTCAGTTAATTGGACATCCGTGTACTCTACGACAACAGGCTCCGGCGGGGTAAGCGATGTGAAGTTCGATCAAGTTGATGCTCGCTACATTCGTATGCTTGGAAAACAGCGGGGAACAACTTTTGGCTACGCCATCAAAGAGTTTGAAGTTTATAGCAACCCAAACCTAGCCCTGCGTAAGCCAGTGACTGTTTCGTCAGTTCGCCAGCCAGCAGTTAATGCCACCGACGGTAATGCTACTAGTTTCTGGGAGTCAGTTTGGAACACCGATCCCCAATGGGCCTATGTTGACCTCCAAGCCATCACACCAATCCAAAAAGTTACTCTCAATTGGGAGCTTGCCTATGCCAAAGCCTATGAAGTCCAAATATCTAATGATGCTGTTAATTGGACCAAGGTTTACACTACCACTACTGGTGATGGCGGAGTAGATGAAATTGCCTTCCCGCAACAGAATGCTAGATACGTCCGCATGTACGGTACCCAGAGAGCGCATCCCTACTCCAACCCTTCAGTCTTTGGCTACGCCATCAAAGAGTTTGAAGTTTATAGCCATAAAAGTTCCCCTTAAAAGCATTTTTTTTGCCGTCTAGCAAAAATCTATTGCAAACAAATGTTTAATATCACAAAAAAACCCAAAAATAACATTACATATTTGCCGAAAAAATTGTATCCCACAACTATGGCATAGGGTAATATTAGCCACATTGCTTCTTAAGCAACGAAGCAAGCAAATTTCAAAACCCATGCAAGCGTACCGCGTAGATTTAAACACATTGAATCTATACTGTGCGTTTGCACAAATTCTGGCTCGGCCATAAGCACCGAGAAAGTGCGAAAAGCCTACTGGCTGTATCTTCCAGCCACCCAGAAGGTAAACACGATAGCCGAAAGGCTTCTGAGCGACAACAACTCTTCGTTGCAAGACGAGAAGTCGAGTTGCTCAGGCAACCCACGAACTGTGACGACTGCGGCCTAGCCGCAGTCTCCCTCACAGCAGCGTGAACGCTATGTGTAAGCCCGTCCACCACTAGGGCTTTAACAACCGGGAAAAACCTCGAGCGACAAAACGCCCAGAGCGCCTAGTCGTCCACAGGATAACCGGCCATACCTGGTCTCGCCAACCTTAAAAATGCACTTGGCTTATGACGTCGAGTCGGTGCTACGTGGTAATCCGGGAAAAGGATAAATGTGCAAAAGTCTCCGCAAGGAGGCTTGCGTGCCCTCGAAAGAGGCAAGAGGTCAAATCTCGAAGACAAGGTAAACCGCGCCTGGAGCATAAAGATCCCCGTCGAAACGGGATTCAAAGCGCCTAGTCGGCAAGGTCTTTGTTCGCCCGAACGAGCTGAGGATCGAACCTCCGCCCCTTCCCATCGGCTTCGCCGGAGGGAAGGGGCGGTTCCCTTTTTTAAGCCCTTTATTTACATAATGCTTATGTTTGATTTATAATTAAAACATGAGGTATTCGCAGTGAGTCAAATCGTCGCAGTTCGCTACGTTTGTGCTCTAGCCCCTACCTTTGCAGCAAGCTGACCGCCCCTCTCAGGGCGGTTTTTTGTACAACCAGAAGGGAAGACGTCATGACTACGGCAAAAGTTACACCCATTTCGCGGCGTGGCTCTAAGCCGGGAACACGCCGTCCGACCAGACGCAGCAAGGAGCAGGAGCTTCGGCTGTTTGTCATGCAGCTCCTCGACCTAACCGAAAAGGACGTTCTGTACGAGCGCAATAACAGCTTCGATCTGGAGCTGCCAGGAAATGTCTTCCTCGAGCGCACCCAAGCCGACACCTTCGCCAAGCCGGGAGTACCAGGAAAGCGCCGCCACTTGGCAGTTGCATCACTGGCCCGCAAGTATCGCCAGGCGGCTGCTTTCGAAAAGGCCCATCCTGGCTCAAGGGTTTGGGTGGTGACTGATGCTGAGTGGGAGCTATTGCAGCTCAACCCCAACCGGCTCTTCGCATGGCTCGGCCGTAAGGCGCCTTCGATGGTCGCCTAATCATCCCCAGTTGTACGAAGCTGCTGCACAAAGCCCCGGACTGCCACAACGTGGTGGTGGTCCGGGGTGGCTTCGTTTCAAAGGACCAAAACGCCTTATTTTTGAGGTTTAATTAAAAGTTCCTCGTTAAATTCTAGCCACATCCCGCGTCCAATGCTAGAATTACAAGAGTTAGTTATGCAGATGCCGGTTCACGGCTTTTTTACTTTAAGAAAAGCATAACTAGTTTAGACAGTTCTATTTAATAGTGAGGATTCATGAAAATTAAAAACCGCAGCTTTTTGTTTCTGGTTGGAGCGTTATTGGTCTTAGCAGTACTAGTGGTGGCGTCACTCAGTGGCACCCCTAGCAAAGAGGTTTCCATCTCGCAAATTGTCAAAGAAGCCCGCAACAACCAAATAGAGTCAATCAATCAAGAAGGCGACAAACTGACAGTCAAACTCAAAGACCCAACTGCCCCTCAGCAGTTTGCCTACAAGGAAAGTGCGGCTACTCTCAAAGACCTGGGGATCGATTACGATAAAGTTACCGTTACAACTGCCAACCCCAATAGCCCTTCTGGTCACATTATTGAACTTTTGCTAACCGGTTTACTGCCAATCCTGCTAATTGTCGGATTGTTTTACTTCATGATGCGGCAAGCTCAAGGCTCAAGCAACCAAGCCATGACTTTTGGTAAAAGCCGCGCCCGTTTGTTTGGCCCCGATAAGCAAAACGTTACTTTTGCCGATGTTGCTGGCTCGGCCGAAGCCAAAGTTGAGCTGGAAGAGATTGTCGAGTTTCTTAAGTACCCAGGTAAGTTTGAGTCTCTTGGCGCTCGTATTCCCAAAGGTGTTCTGTTATTTGGCCCTCCCGGAACCGGTAAAACCCTGCTTGCACGCGCGGTGGCAGGTGAGGCGGGCGTACCGTTTTTTAGCATCTCTGGTTCGGAATTTGTGGAAATGTTTGTTGGGGTAGGCGCCAGTAGAGTACGTGACTTATTTGCCAAGGCCAAAAAGAACGCCCCATGCATAATATTTATTGATGAAATTGATGCCGTCGGCCGCCAGCGTGGCACCGGTATGGGTGGGGGACACGACGAGCGCGAACAAACACTTAACCAGATTTTGGTAGAAATGGATGGTTTTGAACAGGGGACAAACGTAATCGTCATGGCTGCCACCAACCGTGCGGATGTGCTTGACCCAGCTTTGTTACGTCCAGGCCGGTTTGACCGCCGCGTCACACTTGAAACACCCGACCGCAAAAGCCGTCAAGAAATTTTGGACGTCCATATGAAGGGTAAGCCAGTCGAAGGCAAGGTTAATCTAGAAGAAATTGCCGCCAAAACCCCCGGTTTTTCCGGTGCTGATTTAGCCAATCTAGCTAACGAAGCCGCCATTCTGGCAGCTCGCCGCAACCTCAAAAAAATTACCATGAAAGAGTTGCACGAAGCTGTTGAAAAAGAAGCCTTGGGGCCAGAGCGTCGCAGTCACTTGATGGGCGAAAAAGAAAAAGAAATTACTGCCTTCCACGAAGCCGGCCACGCCTTAGTTGGGCATATATTGCCCAATACCGATCCAGTACACAAAATATCAATTGTATCCCGCGGTAGCGCCGGTGGTGTAACTTGGAGCTTACCGACTGAAGACCGTTACATGCATTCGGTGGATTATTTTAAAGACGACTTAGCTCGTAGCGTTGGCGGCCGTGTTGCCGAAAAAGTTGTGTTTGGAGAAAGTAACATCACCACTGGTGCCGAAAGCGACCTTCGCCATGTCGCTGATTTAGCCCGCGCTATGGTAATGGAGTATGGTATGAGCGATAAACTGCGCAATCAAGTTTTTGGCTCAGGTGGTCGCAGCGTATTTTTGGGTCGCGACTTTGGCGAAACCAAAGAGTACTCAGAGTCGGTCGCAGAAATAATTGACGCCGAGGTCACTCACTTAATTGAAGAAGCTACCAGACGAGCCGAAGAAGTTATTACCAAACATCGTTCAGAGCTAGATAGGATTGCCAAAAAGCTTGTCAAAGAAGAGACAATCGAAGGACCCGAGTTTGAGAAGTTGATGAAAGAAACGCTCGGACCTTCTCCCAAAGCCGTAGCAGTATAACTAAGGACTTACATCTTGGCACTATCGAGCGCAAAATCTCCGTTCCACACTCGACGTAGGTCTATCTGCGCCTCGCTTGCGCCTGCCCCGGACCACGATTCGGGGGTACTTTAGTTTTGCATCCGAACTGCACACAAGAGTGTAAGTCCTCATTGTACTTATGAAAATAGCTGTTGGCTCTAAAAATCCAGACAAATTGGCTGCTACTAGGCAGGCCTTTGGCGCCATGTGGCCGGATGAACAGTTAGAAATTATAGCCATGACTGTTCCATCTGGCGTTAGTGATCAGCCCTTGACCATTGATGAAACCATAAAAGGAGCTATTAACCGAGCCAAAACGGTCAAAGTGTCACTTAGGCCTGATTATGCGGTAGGGATTGAAGCCGGCTTAGCTAAAATTGGCGAACGGTGGTTTGTGGACGGTTGGGTAGCGGTCATTGACGCCTCGGGCAGGGTTGGCTTGGGCGGATCGCCAGCCATGGAAGTTGCGCCTCAAGTTATGAAGCTAGTTAAGAGCGGTAGTGAAATCAAACAAGCTTGCGCGCAGGTGTTTGGAGGTTCTAACTCCGATTCGCAAAACAGTTACTTTGATCTTATGACAAACCATTTGTTTACGTCGACCGACGGTTTTTGTGACGCCATCATCATGGCCTTATCCCGGTTTATTCGCCCCGAAGCGTTTGATCAGCCATGACCAAATCCGAGCTGCGCAATATCTACAAGACTAAGCGCTTAGGGCTGACCGAACAAGAAGTCGTAGCTAAAAGCCGGTTAATTAACAGCCGGGCAGTCTCTGCTATGGACTGGAGTAAAATCAAATCCGCTCATTGCTACTGCGCTATTTCCAATGAAGTTTCGACGCAAGCGATACACGAATGGATGCGCCGCCGCGGCATTTTCATTACAAATCCCTCTAAAGAAATAACGTTAGAGGAGATGACGTATAAGTACGACCTTATCATTGTTCCACTACTGGCTTTCGATTCATCATTGCACAGGGTTGGTTACGGTGGAGGTTTTTACGACCGGCTACTGGCTGTCCAACACCAAGGTCTCAATGTTGGTTTTGCCTACGATTTCAGTCTCGTCGCGTCAAACATCCCGATCGAGCCGCACGACCAACCTTTAGATTTCATTTTCACCGAAACCACAACCATTAAGAGGGAGCCTCCCTCGAAGTAGTAACGCTTATTTTGGTTGCCGCCTTTAGCTTAACCCCAGCGCAGGTTATAATGAACTACAAATGAATCGCATACTCGGTATCGCTAATAAACGCAGGACAGTCGGGGTGGCGGCTTTTTTAATTTCTGCCTCATTTTTGGTGAGTCGGTTACTAGGCCTGTTACGGGACCGCCTCCTAGCTTCGCACTTTGGCCTCGGTGAACTAACTGATGCTTATACAGCGGCTTTTCGACTCCCTGACTTATTATTTACTCTGCTTGTATCGGGGGCTTTTGCGGTCGCTTTTATCCCGGTATTAACCGAACATTGGGTTAAAGAGGAACGTGACGAGGCCTGGGAGGTCAGCTCTACCCTACTCAATCTGGTGGTTTTGATCACTTTAGTGGCGGCGGTATTAGTGTTTATTCTGGCCGACCCTTTAACACGCTTAATTACGCCCGGTTTTGACCTGTCCCGTCACCAGCTAACGGTTAATCTGACCCGCATTATGCTAATTACGCCAGTTTTCTTTGCCATTTCTAGTGTTCTCGGCAGCGTTCAACAAGCTTTTGACCGATTCTTTTTTTATGCCATTTCTAGTGTTTTTTACAACCTCGGTATTATTTTTGGCATCATCGTTTTAGGGCAAAACCATTCCATTTACGGTGCGGCAGTAGGGGTTGTAATAGGCGTAATCTTGCAAGCTATTGTCCAAATGATAGGCATGTACGGTCTCGGTTTTCATTACAAGCTAAGTTTTAATTTGCGTCATAAAAGTGTCATAAAAGTTGTGCGGTTGGTGATTCCCCGGATTATTGACCAAGGCATTGATCAAATCAACTACACTGTCCAAACTATTATTGGCTCTACCTTGGTGACCGGCAGTTTAGCCGCCTATTACTACGCCAATAACCTCAAAAACGTTCCATTGTCGCTGTTTGGAGCCTCGATCGCGACGGCAGCTTTTCCCAAAATGGCTGCCCTGGCGGCCGCAAATAAAACTGAAAAATTGACCGAAAATTTTGTTGTTAACGCTCGCTTAATTCTATTTATGGTTATTCCGGCTGCCACCCTAGCCATAATTATGCGTGGCTATATTGTTAGGCTATTATTAAGCTTTGGAAATGCTACTACCGCCAACATTTTGGGTTGGTTTGCCGGAGTAATTATATTTCACAGCTTGTTTCTCATGGTAACGCGCATGTTTTACGCAATTCAAGATTCTAAAACACCATTATATTCAAGCATTTTTGCAATTGCCCTCAATGTTTTACTGAGCATTGTACTAGCTAATCGCTACGGGGTGGTTGGCTTACCCATAGCCCAATCAATCGCCTCTATCGTAGAAACCCTTATTTTGCTGGTAATTTTAAAACGCCGTATTGGCTCTGTGGGCGGCCGGGCAATTATAAAAGGGGTGGCACGCATGCTCATCGCCAATGCTATTATGGCAGCCGTAGTGTACCTGCTAGTTAGCGAGTTCCTCCCGCTTTATAAGCTTGACCACGGATTTATGGTAGTTGGGCCCAAATTTGCCATAATCGGGTTGGCGGCTGTGGCATCATACCTCATTCCGTGCTACATATTACGCCTGCGCGAAGCCAAGCAATTTGCCTCAAAACTAAAAGCTCAAATGCTCCGACCTCTAGGATAATAGATAGTAACTATTTAGAATCTTGTTTTGAGCTTAACGCTACCCCAGCTAATACAGCCCCAGTTAATACAATGATTAGTCCTAGGCCATGCCAAAAATCACTTTGACCAAGTAATGTAGTGATGGCACCAGTAACGATTAATAAGACAAAAACCGCAGTGTATTTTTTCATACTTTAATTTTACATTCAGCTGTCTAGGGCCTACATAAAAACATCTTTTAAAATGCGAAGAGCCCGCATCTCTTTAACTAGAGTACTACGAGCTCTGGACTGACCCCGGTGGGGGTAGCGACGGCTACCCCCACCGGGGGGAATTCCCTGTTCACACAAGATGTGGATACAGGGATGCTCGCCGCAGAGGCGCCGGGCCGGTGAGCCTGTGCGTGAGCAGAACTTGCCTTCCGGCGATGAAGCGGGAAGGAGTGAAACGAGATCTTGGAAATGGAGCGGGGGGTATGACAAGCAGTGACCCCCTCCGGCCTCCCTTAGGGTTGTTCTTTACAGCGCCGTACCTTGATAGGACTCCATCTCCGATGGATTTCCTTCGCCGTCAAAATACGGTGGCCGCTTCAGACTGCATTGATGTGCACTCAAGTTGCCGTAGCGGTGGTTAGCCCGCCGTGGGCGGACCGGTGTCGCCGATCCCGTTCCCGTCGACGTGCGGGTGTCGCAGGTGCTGCATGTCCATGGTGTCGCCTCACCTCCTCCGTATGGGTTGTCTCGCGGCCTCCGATCACGCTAGCGCCGTTCTTGCTGGCCCTTGTTCGTGTCGGGAATCCAAGCTTCTAGATCGCTAAAAACCTCAATCCCCAACACGATAGATCTCTCCTTGTAAGAACTCCAGCCCTGCTAGCAATAAAGTTAACAAAACTATGCGTAAAAGATTAAGCTATTTTGTCAATTATGTCAACCCCGTTTGATAAGAGAGAGTTATCGACCCCTCAAAATGCGAAAAGCTCGCATCTCGTTGATAGAGAATGCGAGCTCGGTGACCCCGGCGGCGACGCAGGCTGGGGGCGTCGCCGCCGGGGCGGCTTGTGCTCCCAGGAGGGGGAGCGGGGTGTTGCGAATTGCCGGTGGCAGCGGTACGTTGCGCACGCACTGCCACCGGGTGGTGGCGAAACAACTCGCCACGGCTGACCGTGAGCCTCGTTAGAGAGAACCGTGGCGAGTTGAACTTGCCTTCCGGCGGTAAAGCGGGAAGGATTGAAGCGATCTTGCGGACAGCTCTGCTCTCGCAGTCTGTCCGAAGAGCTGAGTCGGAGACTCAGCGATTGCTCGCGACGACGTCGCAAGCGAGGCCCAGGAGTACTAGTCGGTGACCGGGGTGGTGCCGGCGTCGCCGGTGTCGTCGCCCGTGTCGGTCGGGGTGCCCCCGCCGGTGTCGTTGTCCGGGGTGCCGTCGACGGTCGTCCTCATGAATCCGCGCTGGGTGGTGTTGTTGGGCAAGGGATTGCCTTTCTCTGTTGGCCGGTCGCGAATGCGTCCGGGGGATCGAAGCTTTTAGAAGATTAAAAACCTCAATTCCCCGGGCATAAGACCTCTGCAAAATCGCTTCAACTGTAAAACTCCAGCTTTACTTACCGCTTAGATAAGCCAAACTATAAAATGCATCATACATCAAGTTGTTCGTAATGTCAACGTTTTTTTCTGCTTGGGTTCAAAAACCCCACTGTCATATCAATCACGAATTTATTCCCTGAGCCTGTCGAAGGGCAAAGAGAGCTATCTGAATAAATGCTTAGGCCACACCCGTCTGCCGCAAAAAGATCCTTATAAAGAAAAGCGACCCGCACCTTTCAAAAGAAAGTACTACGAGTCGTGGGGCCCTGGCGGGCAGTGGGGCTACTTGAGCGCACACACTGCCCGCCGTTGGCGAGGGGGCCACCGCGGAGGCGGCTGGGGACGGACCTCCGCGGTGGGGAATTACACTTCCGGTTCGCCTGAGGCGGACGGGAAGTGGTGAAGATGAGATCTCGGCCCGGTGTACCCGGGCCTTGGGCTGATGCACCATCGCCTGGCTGGCGAGCGCCTACCATGTTGCCGCTCAGGGTAGAAGAGCAGCTGTGAGGTGTTTAGCTCTCGGGTACTGGCCGGTGCATGAACAGTCACTGACTGCTCTGCAGGTGGGCCGCCTCCAGAGTCAAGGGTGAACCGATCTCGTCTGGTAGACGAGGGGACTCGGAGTCCTTCTCTCCGGAACCTACGAGAATAGCTGTAGCTGGACGACGCCAGCATCTTCGGCCATCCTAGCAGTGCTACACGATCAGTTCGAGCGTCCTTTGCTTCCCGGCGTCGCCGAAAGCTCTAGGGCCGCCGCCTGATCAGACCGCGGCGCCGGCGTCGCTCTGGACGCAGCTCTGGGCCCGCATGGTCGGGGTGTTCAGCCACAGGAAAGAGGTCGAGTTGACCTTCGGATGTCGCATGGGTTTCAGTACTCCTCGTGTCGTTTTTCCGTTGGTTGCCGACCCCGACTAGTGCCCGCACCGCGGGAACCATTGTTGTGTCGGGGGAATCGAAGCTTTTAGAAACTACAAACCTCAATCCCCTCGACACAAGTAAGATCTCTTCAACTTTAAAATCTCCAGCTCTATTAACAACTAAGGTTAACAAAACTATGAAACGGATTATACGTCAAATACAGATAAATGTCAACTCTTTTCTGGCAACAATTTTTTTGAGCTCAAAAAATGACTTTTGACCATTAACTTCCCCTAATCTTAGTTCTCATTTCACTTGAGCCGTAATCCACTCTAGTGTTCAAGCGTAAGCGAGAACTACCCGTGAATGAATGCCACCACTCGATTAAAACAGTCGCTTAAGCTACAATTAACCCCTGATGGATCAACAACACATTCGAAATTTTTGTATTATAGCCCACATTGACCATGGCAAGTCGACTTTGGCCGACCGCATGTTAGAACTAACTGGTACGGTCCAAAAACGCGACATGCAGGCACAACTGCTGGATAGCATGGATCTTGAGCGCGAAAAAGGTATTACTATCAAGCTTCAACCGGTACAAATGAAATGGCAAGTCGAGAGTCGAGAGTCGAGAGTCGTGAGCGAAGACGAAGCTACTTACAACTCACCCGTCCTGAGCGTACATTTACTCCCTGAGCCTGTCGAAGGGTCTAATGGACAACGGGGGACTCACAACGGGGGACTCACAACGGGGGAGTATCAGTTGAACTTAATTGACACTCCCGGTCACGTGGACTTTAGTTATGAAGTTTCTCGTAGCCTGGCCGCCTGCGAAGGGGCAATTTTAGTGGTGGACGCCAGTCAGGGCATCCAAGCTCAAACGTTAGCCAATGTCTACCTAGCTATCGAGGCTGGGCTGGAGATCATCCCAGTCTTAAACAAAATCGACCTGCCAGCGGCTGATCCTGAGCGCGTACAAGCCGAAGTAGCTAGCTTACTCGGCTGTAAGCCCGAAACTATTTTGCGCGTATCCGCCAAGGCCGGTACAGGGGTGCCAGAACTACTCGATGAAGTTGTTAAAATGGTGCCACAACCAAAGGGGCAGGCAGAAAACCCATTACGCGCGTTAGTATTTGACTCTATATATGATGAATACCGCGGCGTTATATTGCTGTTGCGCATTGTGGACGGCATGCTCACCAAAGGTCAAGGGATTACCATGATGGCCAGCGGTCAAGCAGGGCTAGCCTTAGAAACCGGAATTTTTACCCCAGCCCAAAAACCCGTCGAGTCGCTTTCTACCGGTCAAATTGGCTATGTCGTTACCAATCTCAAGTCTATTGCCGAGGCCAGAGTGGGCGACACAGTAACTTCTAACCAAAATCACTCATCGGAGGCCTTGCCGGGGTATCGCCAGGTCAAGCCATTTGTTTTTGCCGGATTTTTCCCCACCTCCGGTGAGCAGTACCCTGCGCTTAAAGAAGCTTTGGAAAAGCTAAAACTTAACGATGCCGCTCTGGTTTACACCCCCGAAAGCTCGCAAATACTTGGCTTTGGCTACCGTGTTGGATTCCTCGGCCTATTGCATCTAGACATTGTCCGCGAGCGTCTGGAGCGCGAATACGATCTAGATTTGGTCGTCACAAGCCCGTCAACTGATTATGTGGTAAATACCACTACCGGCGAAGAATTTACCATTCGTTCGGCTGCCGAACTGCCCGATCCCAGCCGTATTGAACGCATTAGCGAACCGTGGATAAAAGGCGAAGTGGTTGTTCCTGGCGAATATGTGGGGTCTGTGATCCAACTAATCAACAAGATTCGGGGCCTGCAAAAAAACCTTAATTACGTTGATGAGCAATTAGCGCTCGTGACTTTCGAAGCCCCCCTAGCCAACGTGTTAACGGATTTTTATGACTCACTCAAAAGTATTACTAGCGGGTACGGGTCATTTAATTATGAGCTCGGAGACTATCGTCCAGAAAAACTAGTACGATTGGATATTTTGGTGGGGGGAGAAATGGTCGACTCTTTGAGTATGATTTCTCATGCCGAAGAAGCTTACCGCGTAGGTAAAGAAGTGGTAGAAAAGCTCAAAGAGCTTATTCCGCGCCAAATGTTTGAAGTCAGTTTGCAGGCCGCCATTGGAGGTAAAATCATAGCCCGCGAAGACGTTAAAGCCATGGGCAAAAACGTTACAGCCAAGCTCTACGGTGGTGATGTTACTCGAAAAAACAAGCTGCTCGATAAGCAAAAGAAGGGCAAAAAGCGTATGAAGCGCATCGGTAAAGTCGACATTCCCGCCGAAGCATTCATGGTGCTGCTTAAAAAAGATTAAATGGTTTGTGAGTCGACCGAAGCTCGCTTTGACATAGCTATAGTCGACTATGTCCGGGGCTGTTGGAGTAGCGGCCTTGCCCGTTCCAAAATTTCTGATTCATTCATATCTTCTCTATAATCCTTGCCAATCTGGTGCTGCATTGTTTGGATCAAAAACTCGACGTCATGCCGCTGAATTTGACTTCCACGCTCAGGGTCATCATCCAATCTGCTGTTGACATCAATAGATATAAGCCTGACTAAAAAATATAGTGTGGTTTTAAAGAAACTATAGCCCTCGCGCTGCATAGAAATAAATTGAGGCCCCAGGTAATCCAATATTTCCCCAGTAGCGCCGAATTCCTCCTTAAGTCCCCTAGTAACAGATTGTTCCAGGGGCTCATTTGGCTCCACTGTTTCACGCATCAAAATATAAAAATTCTTGTAAGTAATGGCTGTCTTATCATCAGTAATTTTATCGAAATAGTGGCAGGCCACTTGGCCTTGATCATTAACTAGGACTGCTCCAACAGAGAGATGAAATGGGCTGAGGCTACTATGTCCAAAATAATTCTTCATAGCAGATTCAATATACCACGTGGCTTCAAAAATTGGTTTGGAAGAATGATCAATGAATTGGTGTTGAGTTTGCGCCAAACTTAAACAATTGCTGACAACGATATCGAAAAAGGGGTTGAATCAGTTGATCCACCGGATTATGATAATAGTAACGCTTTGGGTGGAGCGAGGCTGGCATCAGATTAGATAATGGTGCTCAGTTTTTTGTCTCTCCGCCATAAAAAGGGAGACGAGCAAGCACAAAAAGACGATAACTAAGGGGTGGAAGTTTATATGCCAGAAAAAGTCAAAAAACGTAATGGAATCGTAGTTGATTTTGACCCGTCCAAGATTAAGGTAGCAATCGTAAAAGCGTTTATGGCTACCCGCGGCGGTATTGAGCCGGAGCTGCTTGATAAGCTAGCCGGTCAAGCTATGGGCTATGTCGAAACTCGTTTTGCCGACAAAGTGCCCAGCGTTGAAGACATCCAAAATCTGGTCGAAAGCGTTTTGATGAGCGGCGGATACTTTGATGTCGCTAAAAACTACATCATCTACCGCTACGAGCACACCAAAATACGCCAAGAAAGCGAGCCAGAAGATGGACCGTCAATTTACGTTGTTAAGCGATCTGGCCAACGTCAGCGTTTTTCGGTTGATAAAATCAAACGTACTCTCAGTCGAGTAGTTAAAGGTTACGAAGACGTCGTCAATGTAGACCTTATTGTTAGTCAATGTCAAAACGATGTTTATGACGGTATTGCGACCGACGAAATCTATCGCGCCCTGGTATTTGCCACCCGCGCACTAGTAGAACGTGATCCTGGTTATTCCAAAGTAGCTGCCCGCTTGCTGTGCCACCAAATTTACCGCGAAGTGGTTGGAGAAGAAAACTTTAGTAAAGAAGATTTGACTGGCGTCGTGCGCAAAATTTTTATTGCCAACACTCATCGCGCCATAGATGCCGGAAAACTTGACGCCCGCATGGCGGAGTTTGACCTGGAGCGCTTGAGCGAAGCGATCGAACTTGAGCGGGATGACCTGTTCATGTACCTTGGAATCCAAACGATTTACGACCGGTATTTACTACAAAACCCCAACACCAACGAGATTCTAGAAACTCCCCAGGCTTTTTGGATGCGCGTGGCTATGGGGCTGGCTATTGCCGAAAACAACAAAACTGACGTTGCCATCAAGTTTTACAACCTGATGTCCAGCATGCGCTACGTGCCTTCAACCCCTACTCTGTTCCATTCCGGCACTAGCCACCCTCAAATGAGCTCGTGTTACCTTACAACTGTCGAAGACTCTCTCACGCACATATTTAAATGTATTGGTGATAACGCCCAATTATCCAAATGGTCGGGCGGCCTTGGTAACGACTGGACCAACTTGCGTGGTACCGGGGCCTATATTCAAGGTACTGGAGTGGAAAGCCAAGGAGTCATCCCATTCTTAAAAGTTGCCAATGACACTACCGCTGCTATCAACCGTTCCGGTCGACGCCGCGGAGCCACCTGTGCTTACTTAGAAGTGTGGCACTACGACATCGAGGCTTTTGCCGAATTGCGTAAGAACACCGGGGATGAGCGTCGCCGCACCCACGACATGGACACGGCCGCCTGGATTCCAGACCTTTTCATGAAGCGTGTCCGCGAAAACGGCGACTGGACCCTGTTTTCTCCTGATGAAACGCCCGACTTGCATCACATTTATGGGCGCAAATTCGAAGAACGTTACGAACAGTATGAGGCGCTGGCTCGCGAAGGCAAAATTAACAAACACAAGACTATTAAGGCGCAAGACCTGTGGCACAAAATGCTATCAATGCTTTACGAGACTGGCCACCCTTGGATCACATTTAAAGATCCATCTAATGTCCGCTCGCCTCAAGACCACGATGGCGTAGTTCATAGTTCTAACCTTTGCACCGAAATCACCCTTAATACCAGTGCCGACGAAACCGCCGTTTGCAATCTGGGTTCAGTTAACTTGGTAAAACATATCAAAGACGGCCAGTTTGACGAAGAACTGGTAAAAGAAACTGTTACTACAGCTATGCGTATGCTCGATAACGTCATTGATACCAATTTTTACCCCACTATTGAAGCCAAAACCTCTAATGCCCGCCATCGACCAGTAGGCCTAGGCATTATGGGCTTCCAAGACGCTCTGTATCTGCTCGATATTGAATTTGCCTCCAAAGAATGTGTTAAGTTTGCCGATACAAGCATGGAGACTATCTCTTACCACGCCATTATGGCTTCAAGTGAACTAGCTCGCGAACGCGGCAGCTACCAAAGCTTTAAAGGCTCTAAATGGGACCGCGGCATCTTGCCACTTGACACTTTGGACCTATTGGAAGAAGAGCGCGGCATTACTATTGACGTCGATCGCACATCCAGGCTCGACTGGGACAAAGTGCGGGCAAGCATTCGCGAAAACGGTATGCGCAATTCCAACACCATGGCTTGCGCCCCCACGGCCACCATCTCCTTGATTGCCGGGTGTATTCCTACTATCGAGCCAATTTACAAAAACATATACGTTAAAAGTAACCAAGGCGGCGACTTTGTAGTCGTTAACACCTTCTTGGTTGAAGACTTGAAGAAGCTCAACTTATGGAACGAGTCTATGCTTAAGAAACTTAAGTACCACGACGGCAATATTAGTCAGATCGAGGAAATTCCTGTGCCGCTGCGCAACAAATACAAAGAAGTGTTTGACATTGAGCCAATTTGGCTAATAAAGGCTGCTGCCCATCGTGGAAAATGGATTGATCAAAGCCAATCGTTTAACATTTACTATAATGGTACTTCTGGCGCCGAGATCGAAAAAATTTATCGCACAGTTTGGGAAATGGGTCTTAAAACCACCTACTACTTGCGCACCCTAGCTGCCTCCCAAGTAGAAAAATCAACCGTTGGTGGCACTGAAATCGGCGCTACCCACTTGCGTCAAAATGCTGCCGGTATGCCGGAAGTTCCTAAGACAGAGGTTGAGGCTGAGCCAGAAGTTGTAGCTGTTCCTGACCAACCTGTTCCTGTGGGAACGGCCCAGACGTTTGGCGAAGAGATTAAAGCAGAGAAACAGTAACAAGGATCGAGGAGCTAGAATCTAGTGCAATCCCCGACTAAATCCTAAATCCTAGAACCTAGATCCTAATTCTAATGAGGGAAAAACCATGCCAATCACAAAGACCGATCAACGCGTAGACATTAACCAACGACGCGTAATTAATGGGGCCGATGCCGATGTGATCCAGCTCTACCCCATCAAGCACACATTTGCCTGGGATGCTTATCTTGCCGGTAATGCCAACCACTGGCTACCCACTGAAATTGGCATGCAAAAAGATTACGAGCAATGGCACGGCGATTCACTGACGGCGGATGAAAAAGCCGCCTTTGAGACCGTCTTAGGGTTTTTCTCAACGGCCGACTCAATTGCCGCCAACAACATCGTCCTAGCTGCTTATAAGCACATAACTTCACCCGAATGTCGTATGTACTTGCTTCGCCAAGGTTTTGAAGAGGCCGTTCACACACATGCCTATCAGTATATTGTGGAAAGCTTGCAGCTGGATGAGTCAAAAATTTTCAATATGTACCGCGAAGTTGAAAGTATTTACGCCAAAGACAGCTTTATCCTCAGTTTCAACGAGGGTATTTTTAATGCCAATTATAAAACTGGCACACTAGAGAACGACCAAAAGTTTGTCGAAAACCTGGTGATTTTTTCCCTAATTATGGAAGGCATCTTCTTTTACAGCGCCTTTGCCGTGGTGTTTGGCTTCCGTCGCCAAAATAAAATGGTTGGCTCGGCCGAGCAGATTGAGTACATTATGCGCGACGAGTCACAACACTTAAACTTTGGTATCAATCTAGTTAATACCATTAAAGAAGAGCAGCCAGAGATTTGGACACCTGAGTTCCAAAAACATCTTATTGATTTGTTCAAACAAGGCACCGAACTAGAATGTGAGTTTGCCGCTACCGCTTTCCCTAAAGGTATATTTGGCATGAATGCCGCTAGTTTTCGCCTCTACATCCAGTATATTTGCGACCGACGTTTGCAACGTATCGGACTCCCAACCCAGTACAACTGCGAAAATCCCTTCCCTTGGATGAGTGAAGCTATTGATATTTCCAAAGAAAAAAACTTCTTTGAGACTCGGGTTACCGAATACAAGACCGGTGGCGCCCTCCAGTGGTGAAAGATCGATTTTTCGAGCGCATTACTTCGTCAAAGCTCCGATACTCGCTCGCCGTACCACCGCGTACGGCTCGCTTAAGTTTCTCGCTTTTCCTTGTACTCCACCCCGATAAATCGATCTTAGGGAAAAACAGCCTGTGAGAATGGTGCTCCATCAGCACCTGCACTTCTCCTTCAACGTACGTTTTTGTACGTCTCAGTCGCTTGCTCAATATTTCCTTGATTTAGCATCCAATCTTCAACCCTCTGGCAAGGTAGGTCTATGAGTCACTCCAAGCCTAAAACCGAAGAAAAGAACGGCCAGACGATTCATTTTTCGGCTGGGGCAGTGATCCGTAAGGGCGACAAGCTGTTGTTGATCGACCGGGTTAAGCCGCCGTTTGGATTGGCGGGCCCGGCTGGACATATTGACGAAGGAGAGACTCCGGAAGCTGCTGTTAGGCGAGAAGTGGAGGAGGAAACTGGACTAGAGGTTGCTAGTGCCAAGTTACTGTTTGACGAATTTGTTGAATGGAATGAGTGCAGTAAGGGTACCACCGGGCATCATTGGTATGTTTACGAATGCCAGACCAAAGGCGAAATTAAATTAGCCGATGCTGAAGCAAGTGCCTTTGACTGGTTCAATGTTGAGGATTTACGCGATGTTGAGCTGGAGTCGGTATGGGAGTACTGGTTTGAAAAAATGGAGCTACTTTAACTTAATGAGGAAAACATGACCAAGCCAAGCATTACAATTTGCTCAAGCGCCGCCTTTTACCGTCAAGCTGTAGATATCAAAAACCAATTAGAAGACCAGGGTCATGAAGTTCTTTTACCTGACTGCGCCCTGGAAATGGAAAGAACTAATGATTACGAGGTCAGCCATTATAAAACTTGGTGGGGAGATGCAGGGGATTATCACAAGAAAACCGCATTGGTTCGAGGGCATTTTAACAAGGTAGTTGCTGGGGACATCACGCTAGTGCTTAACTTTGAAAAGCGCGGGGTGGATAATTACATTGGAGGCAATGTTTTGATGGAAATGGGGTTGGCTTTTCACTTCAAAAAACCACTATTCGTGCTAAATGGAATGCCCGAAGGCTTGAATTACGAAGAGGAGATTCTGGCTCTGGCTCCGGTTTTTCTTAAAGGTGACTTGTCTAAAATGTTTGTAAACCTCAGCCTGGCCGATTCCAAACCAGAAGCTTAATATGGATAACGCCAAACCAAAAGTTCAAATTGTCGATGAAAACGATAATTTGATTGGCCACAAGCCGCGTACTGAAGTTGATTTTACCAAAGATATATATCGCTCAGCCTGTATTTGGATTGAAAATTCTAAGGGGGAAGTTTTGCTGGCTCGTCGAGCGCTGAACAAAGATAAAGACCCCGGGATGTGGGGCACAGCCGCCGCCGGCACGGTAGACGAAGCCGAAACCTATGAGAGTAACGCATATAAGGAGCTTGAGGAAGAAATTGGTCTTACCGGCGTGGAATTAACTTCTAACGCCAAAGTCTGGGCAGGCTTCCCCCGGCGGCAGTTTATCAAAGTTTTAAAGGGATTAGTGACTGGCCGGTCGAAAAGTTTGTTTTACAGACTGAGGAGGTTGAAGCAGTAAGGTGGATCGCCAAAGATGAGTTAGCCAAAGACTTTGAAGCTAACCCCAGTAAATACATCCCTTCGATGGTCGAGTGGATACGGCTGTTTATAACTAGAGGTTAAACCTCTAGCACCATCTGGCGGTCGTTTCAGGGCTTATTATGCCAAGAACTCGGTCTGCTCACAGAGTAGGTCCCTTTGTTCAGATGAGGCATATTTTAAATTAACCCTTATCCAAAGGTCGTATGGTAAGTAACCCGTCAGCCTATTTATTGAATCAACTGTATGGGGTTTCGAGTCCTTGTTAATGGCATGAAAATCAACCTTTGGTAATGAATAGAACCATTCCACGTCAAGATCAAACAATGGCCTCATGGCCGGAAATTTATCGACAAACTTTTCAAAGTACTGCAAGTAGTGTTCTATAGGAAGAAGTATTTTCCCGTAATTATTTACAACATTAGTCATAAAACAGCGATTCCCAGCATAAATTTCATGCAAAGCCTCTCCCATGCCGTCAAACTTGTCGGCGTACTGCATTACCATAGATTCTAAGGTTGAGTGGTCAAGTGACTCTTGCAAAAGTTCGCGATAAAAATAAGGGCCAATCTTTTTCGGGAATCTATCAGCCAATACGGAAATCGCGTTTTCTTCCAATTTATTTACCGAATCAAGCTCTTGTATCGACATTTTGTTTTTGATGCCTGCTTCGATATCCCCCGTTACAATTTCCGCATCGTCATGAACCAGCCCCATTAACTCGGCCTTAAAGGGGTCATAAGCCTCACCAAAGGCTTTTAGTGCATATGGATTCAACTCTCTGATTAGCCACGAAACTCTTTGGCTATGTATAACCAAATTAGTACGGTAGTACATTGCCTTGTAGATTTTATAACGATTTATTTTTGCCAAGTCCTGTTGGCGATTATGAAATCCTTTAAACAAGTCACTCATCGCCAATTATCCCTCTAAAAACCCATTCGACCTAGTAAGGTGGGCATGGATAGCTCTCACGCTTTTCCAACCAAGTTTTTAGAGGTAAATCGTTCCAACGACGCTATCAAGTAAAACGACCCAGTAACTACTATATCGCCCCCCATCCTCATAGCTAACTCATAAGCTTTTCTGGCATTTTCTTCGACCGTATAGCTTTTGTACCCTAAATTGTCTAGTTGGCTAGCCAGTTTTGAGGGCGGAATACCATAATGTAACTGTGGAATTTTGTCCAATTCAAACCAGGTCACAATAATATGCTCGGCCAACGGCAAGATATGGCGTAAGCAATCAAGGCTTTTTTTGGTATCGGTTAGCGCAACTACAAATGTAAACTTTCTGCCCGGGTAAACGTTCGCTAATGTCTCCGTCAAGCTAGCTAGCTTTTGGACGTTATGGGCGCCGTCCAGAATAACTGTCTTGCCGTTCTTGTGATGAATTTCGAATCTTCCCGGCATTCGTATGTTAGATAACGACTTTCGCGTGTCTGCTTGGCTAACAACCCATCCATCACGCTTCGCTAGATACTGCAGCGCTCGTAGCGCCAAAGTGGCGTTGGTAACCTGATGTTTACCAGTTAAACTTAAACTAACGTTGGTCCAATCCCAGTCATCGAGATGTAAATCAAACCTAGTTTCAGCAGGTTTTAACGAAGTTATGTCAAGGATTTTGGCCGGATCTAGAAACTCCAGTTCTGCGTCTACAGATTCTGCCTGAACCTCAAATTCCTTACGCGCATCCTCCGATTGCCAGAGCGCGATTGCATGCGTTTGGGGTGTAATAATACCGGCTTTTTGGCTTGCAATAGCCGAAATAGTATTACCAAGAATAGCCGTGTGGTCAAGTCCAATTTGATTGATAATAGCTACTTTATCGGTTCGGGTAATGTGGTTGGTTACATCATAGCGACCACCTAGACCCGTTTCAATAACGGCATAATTCACCTTGTGGGCCCGAAACACCATCAGTGCCAGTGCGCAAGTAACCTCGGGGTAGCCCGGCCGCCCATACTTACTGTCGCTCATAGAATTGACTACCGGAATGAGGGTATTAATGTGCTCGCACAGCTCTTCTTCGTCAATAAAATTACCATTTATCTGCATGCGCTCGCGTAAATCGTATACATGCGGTGATACATGTAGCCCCACCTTCTTACCCGCAGACTGAAGTAGCTCAGCAGTAATATAAGCCGTTGAGCCTTTGCCGCTGGTACCAGCAATGTGGATCGATCGAAAGCTGTCTTGCGGATTATCCAAACGTTCTAGCAAATCAGCCGCTCGAGTAAAACCATCTTCCCCACGAAAAACTTCCCGCGGCGAGTTGGGCAAGTCAATGAATAAGAATTTTTGCGCCTCGGCAATCGATCGAACCGGTTTAAACGTCATTCAGTTGATCTCCGCTGGGGCTTATTGTCATTCCCTATCGGAAACCAAACTCCACCGTTGCCCAGTTTGGTGCTCCGGATAGGGAATCCAGAACAAAAAATGTCTTTTCTTTTCTGGGTCCCCGATCCTGAGCGGTTGAATACAACCTTCCGATCGAGGATGACAAGAGGGGTATATAGATCTCGAGGTACGGGCTTCAAGGAGTCGAAAAGCATTGCGATTTGACCTGATTAAGTAGTTTTTAGCTCAGCAAAATCCTTCAAAATCTCTCCCAGGTGCTCTTTGGGTGCGACTTTGGGATATTCTTTGGCGATTTCGCCGCTGGGGTTAATTAAAAAGGTTTTGCGCAAAATGCCATCATACTCACGGCCCATAAACTTCTTTTTACCCCAAGCTCCATAGGCGTTTACTGCCTCGCCCGATTCATCACTGAGCAGTGAAAACTTTAAATTATATTTATCGGCAAATTTGGCATGTGATTTAACCGAATCTTTCGATATACCCACAATGTTAAGCCCCTGTTCCTGCAAATATTCGTACTCATCGCGAAAGCTGCAGGCCTCGGTAGTGCAACCTGGCGTGTCATCCTTGGGGTAAAAATACACCACCAGCCACTTGCCTGCATAATCTGACAAGTTTCTAATCGTACCGGCTTGGTCTGGAAGAGAAAATTCAGGCGCTTTTTTCATGCTTGTAAGTATACTCTACTGTCATCCCGGACCGGAAGCCGAGCCGAACTATTGCATAGCTCGGGGCTCCGGATCCGGGATCTCTTAATTAAAGAAGCAAAAAAGGCCCGGAAACTGTTGTCCCCGGGCCGAAGGAGCTGGTCGTCGATGCCAGCCCCAGATCAATGTAAATGAAGCTGGGCTCGCGCAGTCTACGCTTGGGCGCCCTCCTCAGTAGACTGTTCAAACGCTCCATCCCAGCCACGTTCTCGGGCGTGCTGACCACAGTAGAAGCGTCTAACGTTGTGCTCTGTCGTGGCAACAGCCACTGGGCTATCCCCACAAAAAGTCTTACTACACTGTCTTCCCGGGCGGTTATCAAGCTTGGCTGTGTAGGTAGACCATGTCAGGGTGTTTGGAGCTGCAGTTGCACCTGGCAAGTCTCCAACCTCTAATTTACCCGCCCATCCCTTCTCTGAAGCGCAAGTACTACATAGGTAGATGCGCCTGTTTTGCATTACCTGAATAACACATGCCCTGTTCGAACACTTGCCGACGCCACAAGTTCCTTTACCGCGCTGCCTGCGATCGGCACTTGGCTTGTAGCCGTACCACATTGCACCTGCGCACGTGCAGGTTGGGCAGTTGCTGTGTTTCACATCAATTCCCTTCGATAGACGAAAATTTGCAGCTAGCAGGATTGTAGCAGGAGGAACCGAGGTCATCAAGATAATTAGCACTCTTGACATGAGAGTGCTAATTTTTTAAAATGGTGTTAGTTAGCACTCCAAGCAAGCAAGTGCTAATACAATAAGAAGATTGAACCTTAGCCGCTAAACCACTAACTCGTCATTCCCTATCGGAAGGCCAAACTCCACCATTGCCTAGTTTGGCGCTCCGGATAGGGAATCTAGAAAAGAAAAAAATAAAAAGCCTGGATCCGCAGGTCCAGATACCGACTAGGCGTGGATCCTGAAACAGGTTCAGGATGACATGTGAGAGATGATAAGTGAAAATTGAGGTAATATGACCCAACGTCAAGCCGACATTTTATCTGCCATTGTCCAGCTCTACGCCAAGACGGCTGAACCTGTGGGTTCGAGTGCACTAGCAGAGACGTTTGATGTATCAAGCGCTACTATTCGTGCGGTTATGGCCGAACTCGAGGAATCTGGCTACATTATGCAACCGCATATTTCAGCTGGTCGCGTACCTACCGATAAAGGCTACCGCGCCTATGTGAACTCGCTTCATGAGCAAGCACCCGCCGGGTTGCAGGAGCTTGCTTATAAAGCTGACGGCCGCATCAGCCAAGCTATTGCCAAGCGCGTAAAGGGAGCTGGAGAGGTTGATCGTGCGGTTAAACAGGCAGCCGAGTCCCTCAGCGAAGTCACAGGTAACGTCGGACTCGCCACTACTGGCGAAGGGTTGTTTTTTACCGGCCTCGCCACTTTGTTTGGCCAACCCGAATTTTTTGGCGGACGGCAAGCCTACGAAGTAGCTCGCCTGCTCGATAATCTCGACGAATGGCTTAGCGAAGCCGCACCTGAAGGGAGGATAAGCGTATTCATTGGTCACGAAAACCCCATAGGTAAGTCCAGTAACGCATCGCTCATCATCGCTCGCTTCAGCTCGCCATTAAGTGACCGTAGTTACGTGGGTGTTCTAGGGCCAACCCGGCAAAACTATCACAAAGTGATCGGCTTGGTCGATTACACAGGCCGCTTGCTCGAAGAATCATTGGTATAAGGAGAATTTATGGCAAAAAATTACAATAAACACCAAACTACAGGCGACGAGAATGTCCAAAGTTCAGCTTCATACGTTGAAGTAAATCATTCTAGTCAGCAAACCTCATCTGTTGGGGAGTCAAATGTCACAGGTCAAACTTCAAATGTCGACCTCCAAACTAAAGTTGACGAATTGACGGCGGATCTCCAGCGCATTCAAGCTGATTTTGTAAATTTTCGTCGCCGTAGCGACGATGAGCGAGGCGAGTTTTTAACACTTGCCAAGCAAGATGTCATTCTGCAGCTTTTGCCAGTTCTCGATAACATCGGCCGTGCGCTCAGCCATCTGCCCGACGAATTATCAGATAACGGCTGGGCTAAAGGCGTCAGCCAAATCTCAAAGCAGGCAGAAGAAACACTCAAAGGGCTAGGAGTCACGCGTATTGACTCTATTGGCCGGCCATTTGACCCTAACTTACATGAGGCAATTGGTTACGAAGAAGGTGAAGGCGATCAAGAAGTGGTGACCGAAGAGCTTCAGCCTGGCTACAAATTAGGGGACAAAGTCATCCGGCATTCAATGGTGAAAGTGGGGAGGAAGAGCTAATGGACGATACTTTTAGAGTGCAGCGCTCGATGCTAATAGTTACTGACGAGCAATGCAAGACGGTTCGAGAGCTATTAAATAATCTTGACCAAGCGCGCTCCACCCCAGGATCAGCACTAGAACCAAAACCGTTAACAAAAGAACAAAAAGACTACTTAAGTACTATGCTTACAACTCTCGACCCAGATAAATTGCTGACTGGGTTCCCTCTGGGATCGGGTTTCGCCAACATCGTAGACTGGTCTGGGGACGATGCTGAACGCGACAAAGTATTTAAACTGTTTTTCGAAATTGATGACCCAATAAATCACGAAGAAGAGGATATCCTGAAAAATGATTAAGCTAATCGGCCTCGCACTTTTGGCAGCTGCCATCACCTACCTATCTGTGCCCGCATTGCTATGGGTGTATTTGACGGCCTCTGGCTTCCAGGATGTTCAAGCAAGTCCGTTGGTAGGTTTGCTCGTTATACCCCTAGTAACCATTTTAATCGGGATGTGGGGACTGGTAATTGGAAATTATAGACAAGCAAATAAGGAGAAACAATGAACGGCCAACCAGATCATAGAGAGGAAGGGTCAGAGTTTGACGAAACTACAGTTAGGTTTTCAGCCGCCGAAGCACTTGATGGCGCTACTACGACTGGAGGCGGAGAGCTTGACGAAGATCAGAGAAGGCAATTTGAGGACGCGATGGTTGAAGTTGCTAGATCATTTAAAGACAGAGCAGATGTGGAATCTGCGTTTGGTGAAGTCATGGGGGAGCTAGCAGCTCGAGATCCCCAAGCAGCCATAGACTTTATGGGAGGCGTAGAAGCGACCCGAGCAAAAATCGGCGACGAGTGGACTGAGCGACTTTTAAAGGATATTGAAGAGGGTAGGCAGACTGAAAATTGAAACTTGTATAAATGAAAATTAGTTAATAAGGAGAACAAATGGGTAAAATAATTGGAATCGATTTAGGAACTACAAATAGCGCCATGGCGGTGATGGAAGGTGGACAACCAACCATTATTGCTAATGCCGAAGGAGGCCGAACGACGCCCAGTATTGTGGCCGTCAACAAAAACGGCGAGCGCTTAGTTGGGACGGTGGCCAAACGCCAATCCGTCATTAACGCCGAAAACACCATTTTTAGTGTCAAACGTCTAATGGGCCGTAAGTTTGAAGACTCAGAGGTTCAGCGAGACATCAAACTCATGCCCTACAAGATCG
This sequence comes from Candidatus Parcubacteria bacterium, assembly GCA_963718875.1. Classification (GTDB taxonomy): domain Bacteria; phylum Patescibacteriota; class Saccharimonadia; order UBA4664; family JBIOIQ01. The sequence goes on along the minus strand of OY970378.1, from coordinate 1,142,006 downwards.
AAAAAGCTGGGTCCAGCGTAAAAGTCAAAATGGGCGACAACAGCTATAGCCCCGAAGAAGTTTCGGCTATGATTTTAGCCAAACTCAAAGCTGATGCCGAAGCATTCCTTGGCTCACCCGTCACCGAGGCCGTCATTACAGTGCCAGCTTATTTTGACGATGCCCAACGCCAAGCCACCAAAGACGCCGGAAAGATCGCCGGCCTGGAGGTTAAGCGCATCATCAACGAACCTACCGCCGCCGCGCTGGCTTATGGTCTGGACAAGAAAAAAGAAGAAAAAATTATTGTCTACGACTTGGGTGGTGGGACCTTTGACGTTTCCGTGCTTGAGCTTGGCGACGGTGTATTTGAAGTTAAAAGCACCAATGGTGATACCCACTTGGGCGGTGACGACTTTGACCTAGTAATCATGAACTTCTTGGTTGACGAGTTTAAAAAAGAGCAAGGCATTGACCTCAAAGACGACAAAGCCGCCGTTCAGCGCCTTAAGGAAGCCGCCGAGAAAGCCAAAATTGAACTTTCCACCACCAATGAGACCGAAATCAACCTCCCGTTCATTACCGCTGACGCTTCTGGCCCCAAGCACTTTACCTACAGCTTAAGCCGGGCCAAGCTAGAGCAGCTAGTCGGCGATTTGATAGAAAAAACCGCCGGGCCGTGCGAAGCTGCCATTAAAGATGCTGGCTTGTCAAAATCCGACATCAACGAAGTCATTTTAGTTGGAGGCATGACCCGTATGCCCGCCGTTCAAGCAAAGGTTGAAAGTTTATTTGGTAAAAAACCATTGGCCGGAGTTAACCCCGACGAAGTTGTAGCCATTGGTGCGGCTGTTCAGGGTGGCGTGTTAGCCGGAGACGTAAAAGACGTACTGCTGCTGGACGTAACCCCATTAAGTCTTTCAATCGAAACCATGGGTGGGGTAGCCACCAAAATGATCGAACGCAACACAACCATTCCTACCAGCAAAAGCCAAATTTACTCAACTGCCAGCGACTCTCAGACAAGTGTTGAGATTAATGTCTTGCAAGGAGAACGCGAGTTCGCTGCCGACAACAAAAGCCTTGGTCGCTTTATGCTCGACGGCATTCCGCCCGCACCACGAGGCGTACCGCAAGTGGAAGTTACCTTTAACATTGATGCCAACGGTATTGTTAACGTCAACGCCAAAGACAAAGCTACGGGTAAGGAGCAGCACATTACAATTCAAAACTCTGGCAATTTGAGTGAAGAGGAAGTTAAGCGCATGCAGGCTGAAGCCGAAGCTAATGCCGAAACAGACAAGAAAAAGAAAGATTTGGTCGAAGCCAAAAACCAGCTTGATGGCATGATCTACACCGCCGAAAAAACCATCAAAGACGCCGGTGACAAGGCCAAGGAAGATGACAAAAAAGCTTTGGAAGAAGCTATTGTCGAGGCCAAAACTAAGCTAGAATCAGAAGATGCCGACGTGCTTAAAAAAGCTGCCGAAGAGCTAAGTACAAAAATGCAAACTGTTGGCGCTGCCATGTACCAAGCGGCCGCAGCCGATGCTCCTGGTGGTGAAAATGCTCCCGAAGAGGTCGAGGCGACGGAATCTGACGGTAAAACCGACGCGCCGGTCGAAGGTGAAGTTATCGACGAAGATAAGGAAGAAAAATAACCCCAATATGTCATCCCCTATCGGAAGCCAAGCCGAACCACTTCATAGCTTGGCGTTCCGGGTAGGGGATCCACCAACTATTTAGTGGATCCTGAAACGAGTTCAGGATGACAACTAAGGTGGGATCTGTCATGCTGGTGTGGTCATAAATAACCGGAGTATCTTGTTGAGACAATACGTCGAACTATTTCTAACCTGTGAAGACACTGCCGAAGCTGATCGCATTGCGGCGGAGTTACTGGGTAAGCACCTGATTGTCTGCGCCAAGCAAGTTCCCGTATCCATGGCCTACTGGTGGCAGGGGGCAATCGAGCGTGGGACAGAAACCCTCCTCATTATGGAAAGCGCCGAAGACTTGTTTGACGAAATCGAAGCAGAAGTTAAGCAGCTTCATAGTTACGAAACATTTGTGTTGCAAGCTATTGAGTTTGTCAGAATATCAGCCGAAGCGGCTCAATGGCTAAACAAAAATTTGAAAGCGAAGAAGTAGTGTCAGTCAGACGATCAATTTTTAAGATAATAATCATAGCTCTAGCGCTTTATATGTTTGTTGGCATTGGCGTCATTATCCGCGTTGGTGGACTTAGGACTTACGGAATTCACAACGAGCCACGTAGCTGTGTAAAAGTTGAGCTTGGCCACCTGGCAGGTTGTGCCTATCTGCCAATCGCTATACATGGCAAGCTTTACCTTAATTATCCGCAGATGTATGATCGATACTTGAATGGCTCCGGCCCGATCCAGTACAAGCCAGCAGATCTGGTTTTTGCAGGTCTCGGCTTGATACTGACAACTATAATGTTAAAGAAAGCTAAGAAGTAATGGCCGATAAACGCGATTACTATGAAGTTCTAGGAGTTGCAAAGTCAGCCTCGGCGGACGAGATTAAGCGCGCCTATCGCAAGCAAGCCATGCAGCACCATCCCGACAAACACGGTGGCGACGACACCAAGTTTAAGGAGCTGGGCGAGGCCTATGATGTGTTAAAGGACCCTCAAAAGAAGGCTCAGTACGATCAATATGGCCACAGCGGACCCTTCGGTCCAGGCGGGAACGGTGGGGGAGGGGGCGGAGCCCAAGGTTTTGGAGGCTTTGATTTTAACGGTGCCGGTTTTGACATGGGCGACATACTAAGTCAGTTCATGGGCGGCGGTTTTGGCGGGGGTGGTCAGCGCGAACGCCGCGGTCGAGACATCGAAGTTGGCATCGACTTAACTTTTCAGGAAGCTGTTTTTGGCATAGAGCGCGAGCTGGCTTTTGAACTGCAAGATGAATGCGACCGGTGCCATGGCAAGGGCGCGGAGCCCGGAACCAGGCTAAAAACCTGCCCTACATGTCAGGGTAGCGGACAGGTGGCTTCCGTCCAACAAACCATCCTTGGCTCTATCCGCCAAACCCGTCCGTGTAACACCTGTCACGGCATCGGTGAAATTCCCGAAAAGCCTTGTACAAAATGTAACGGCCGCGGCGTTATTCGCCACACCAAAAAAATTACGGCCAAAATACCGGCCGGAGTTGACCAAGGCAACACAATTCGAATGACTGGGCAAGGTGAAGCCGTCCAAGGTGGTCATAGAGGTGACTTATACATCCATATTCGAGTCCGCCGCGACAAACGCTTTAACCGCGAAGGTCAAAACATTATTTCTGAAGCCACTATCAGCATGGTCCAGGCCGCCCTTGGTACTGAAGTGCAGATAGAAACGGTGGACGGAAATGTTAAACTTAAAATACCAGCCGGCACCCAAAGCGGTAAAATTTTTAAACTTAGTGAACGGGGAGTTCCGCATACCAGCGGAAGGGGGAGAGGGGATCATTTAATAGAAGTGACCGTTGAAATCCCCACCAAACTTACTAGTCACCAAAAGCAACTATTGGAACAATTTGCCGCCGAACCCAAACGTAAAGGGTTGTTTGGCTAGTCGTTTCTTTTATTCCCTGTCGAAGACCCTGAGTGTAATCGAAGGGCATAAAAGTAAGGCCTTCGACAGGCTCAGGCAATAGTCTTGATGCTGTCATGACAACCTAAAACTTCAATCGTTGCGATTAAAACCTTGGGTTGTGGCGGGATCCATACTTGGATCCCGCCGACCAGTCAGATTTGATGATCCGACCGGTTAAGTGCTACGAAAGTGGCTATACGGCGACCAGCCACTCTTTTCTGACTCGATCTATCTCCTCAACCACCGAATCGGGGGTTCGATCGGAGGTGTCAATGACGTGGGCGTCCGGAGCTTCCTTAACTGGAGCAACTTTCCTTGTGAGATCGTGTCGGTGCCGATCGTGGTTGACTTCCGCCACGTCAGCACCTTTACCGCTCGTCGTCCGCTGGTGAGCGACTTCGTCGCGTACGCGGAAGGCAAAGTGCATGGCCTCAGAGAAGACCTCCCACGTCAGTCGTCCCTCGAACACGACGCACCCGTCGTGCCCTGCGGCATAGTCACGCATGCATCGGTTGTGCCAATCGCGCACTTCCTGCACTGCTGCTACGAGGTGGACTGCCGCCGTCGCTTCTTTGGAGTGAAGCTCAGTCTGCTTGAACAACAGACCGTTTAGATAGAAGCTTCCGCGGCCGTCGGTTGTTATGCCGACATTGCCAAGTAGCTCCAAACAGCGAGTCATGTCGACCTCGCCATCTTGGATAACTCCATATCGAAGTGCAGCCAGAGCGAAGGTTCGGAAGTGATCACCTGCGCTGAAGAACCTGTACCCGAGCAATCGGGCGAGCATCATCCCGACAGTGCTCTTTCCAGACCCCGGACCTCCATCAATGCAAATCGTGTGGCTTTTGCTCATGTCAACTCCTCCTCGAAAGACTCGTTGGATTCACCTAATGCCAAATTATAAACTAAACAAGTCGATCTGTCGAGTCGTCATGTCATTTCAGTCGCCGGTACTCACTCCCCGAGATGTTCCGGTCGAAATAACCACGCTCATAAAGTTCACGCCGCAGCAATGGCCAATCACTAAAGGTATGCCATTCTTTCAATATTTCATTTACTTCAATTTCGCTATAAGGCCGCTCCTTACTAAACTTGCTAGCTAAGTATCCCAAAATTGATTCTTTATCTGCCTGCTTGGATGGCCATTGAACAACTCGGCTGTCACTATCCAAAAATCGCTCATCTCTTTCCATAGTCAAGCCTTTGATTTTGCAATTAGCTCTTTATAAAATCCTAACAGCTCCTGCTCTTTGGCGTTTGGATTCCAATTCATTTTACGTCTAGTGGGTAAGTCTCCGGCCCAGCCAGAGTTTTGCACCACCACGTCTTTATGGGTCATGCCAACTTCACTGCCGTAATAAATAACTTTAGGGTGTGGAAAGCTAAACTGAATGGTTAAAGCGGCTTTAAGTTTGTCGTAACTCTGGTTGGCTAGGTATAAATATCGGCTATAGTCTTGATTGTCTAGAAAAGTCGGAAGTATATATTTAGCCGGTAAGCGACGATAATGTTTGGCAAGCCTTTTTCGCACCTGACTCTCGTCTAATTCATCCTTTGCAAACCTATCCATCGTTTCACGAAAACCAAAATCAAAACAGCCATCAAGTATGCCTACATATTCTTTTACTGCAGCCGCAAAAGGGTCTCCGATCAACATTTTATTGCTCCAATAAATTCGCCGCGCACTTGGCAGTAAAAAAGTTTTTAGATCAATTGGTTTAACACCAAAAAAAGCCACTTCTCCAAGCAGTACAATATCCTGTTTTAACTCTCGGCAACGTCGTCCAAACTCACTCCAAAAGTCCAAACTTGGACCTACCGCATGATCCAGACGAATTCCGTCAATATCGAGCTCAGAAATCCAATGTAATGCACTACCTATTACATGCTCTCTGGCTGGGCCAAAATCCAAATTAATCTTGGGCAAAGTCGTAAATTGTAAAAATGTTAAATAAGTATCAGGATTTTTAGGGTCAAAGTAAAACCAATCGCGGTATGGGCTTTTTTGATCTCTTTTTGCCTCAATAAAAAATGGATGGTATTCCGATACATGGTTGGCGGTAAAGTCCAAAATAAATTTAATACCGCGTTTATGGCACTCCTGGACCAGTTTTTTTGCATCAGCTAGCGTACCAAAATGGGGGTCTACTTGGTATAAGTCAACCGTACTATAGCCATGGTAATCAGCGGCTTTTAAAAAAGGGGTGGCCCACAATGCAGTTGCCCCTAAATCTGCAAGATAGTCTAGTTTACTTGTTATCCCGGCTAAATTACCGCCGCACCACTCTGGCCTGGAATCGTCCGCGTTTGGGGCATAGCCAGCGAAGCGGTCTATAAATATTTGGTATATAACGGCATTGTGAATCCAATTTGGCATAACAACCTTAATTGTAACCTGATAGGCCCATTGATTGCTAGGAGCGCTTGTCGTCGTGGTATACTTACAGAAGAAGCTTAAGCGTAATAAAAATGCTACCACATATAAATTTATCGGTTGATGTTGTAATTCTGGGCACGTTTGCTCTGGTAGTCCTGTTTGGGTTTGCCCTCGGCCAAGAACGCCTGAGATCATTCGCATTGACGATCTATGTTGGCCTGGCTCTAGCCTACGAGCTCAGCGGGATAGTGGGTGACTTTGTAAACGGCCACGGGCAGTCCTTTGCTCCCGCCAGCATCCGCCTAAGTCTATTTGTAGCTCCAATTTTGTTTTTGGCCTTTGGGAAACATTCAAAGTCAAAAAAGCACCAAAAAGGCCTTATTATTACACTTGTCACTAGCGTGTTGATCGCCTGCCTAATAGTGGCAAGCTACATGCATTTAATGGATCCTAAGACGACAGTAGAATACCTCAACAATTCCCAGATTGCGACTCAACTGTTTAATCTGCGCCTAGTATGGCTAGCCGCAGTGCCAATAGCCATTATTGTTGGGATGTTTATAAAGCCCAAAGGCTCTCATTAAAGCGACAACTTAAATATATTGGTTTAGCATTTCAGCAAATGCTCCGGCTTGTAGTAACCCAGCTCGCGAAGCTTTGTAAATTGTTTCGTTAGGTTCGACTCGAAACATCGCTTCGTAATATTTTTCTAAATACTTTCGAGCGGCTACCGGTGCCGAAAAATTATCTCTCACGCTTTGACGGCATTTGGCAGGGTCAATTTCATCTACTCGCTGCATATATTCTTCAAATTCATCTTCGCTATTGGCCAAAAAGCCGTTTACTCCATGTTGGATAATTTCAGGCATGGCGCCTTTATTCATGGCAATAACTGGAGTCCCACATGCAAGAGCCTCGATCACGGCTACGCCAAATGGCTCGTTCCAACGGATTGGAAAGAGTAATGCACGCGCTTTGGTCAAGAGCTTTACTTTATCTTTGCCACTGGCATTACCGACGTAGTCAATCATGCTTGAATCGATATGAGGAAAAATTTTGTCGCTATAATACTTAAAGTCAGCCATATTTCTGTAAGAGCTCAAAGGGTTTGCTAGTTCAAGTAAAAGTTTCCGTGAGTTGGTAATTCCTGCTACTACTCCAGACATTCTCAGTTTAATACCCAGCTTTTGACACAGTTTAATGGCAATGTCTTGACCTTTGTCTTTAGTAAAACGCGCCAGCGTTACAAAATAATCACTTTTCCTTGGCTGAAATGGCCACTCCTCCAGCTTTACTGCATTATGGACTGTCCCTAGCAGCTGTGGGCGGATAGCATCAGGCGCAGTCGCTACCATCGCCTCAGAAATACTTACGTAAAAACTGCGCTTAGCTAAAGCCATCTCTGCGTACATCGAACGATAATCGAATATTTCATTTTCATGGTTAACGAAAGGACCATGAAGAGTATTAACTACTGGTGGAAAATGTGCCGGATCAAGAAACGCCATGATTGCATCTCCAATATAACCATTGTGGTTATGAATAATGTCGTAATCACCGCTTTCGCGAATTTGATTTAAGGCAAACAAAGCTTGTGTAATCGGAATTGCCGCCACGTCGTAAATTTCTTTGTGGATATGAGAATACTGCTCTTCTTCGTAAAAGTAGCGCGTGTCGACTCCAGGCATGTCGGTAGCACCAATGGAAAACAAGGTAACGTCGCAACCCAATTTTTGCAAACCAGGGACTAAATAATCCAACACAGTTTCAATTCCGCCATAACCTTTGGGTGGGATTTTTAACCACGGCGGCGCGATCATAGCAACTTTTAGTTTGCGCATATTTCCCTCGATTAGTTAATTAAGGATGCCATACTGCTTGTGTAAAAGCTTTGTGCAAACTGCCAAATTGATTTTGAGGCTGATTTAAGATATAGTAGCTCGGTTGTTAAAAACGCTTGCCCCTCGTGAAAAAGCATATCACCGTCATTCCCTATCGGAAGCCAAACTCAAACTACTGCCTAGTTTGGCGCTCCGGATAGGGGATCACCCCGTCTTTAGGAACAACGACATGAGGTTGAAGTATTCGGATATGATACGTAAACCGAAATGTCGTTGCGACGAGGGCCCATAGCTCAGTCGGTAGAGCAGAGGCCTTTTAAGCCTTGTGTCGTGGGTTCGAGCCCCACTGGGCCCTCCAAGAAAAAACCTGACCTCGTGTCGGGTTTTTTCTTGGGAAGAAAACGGTGGGGCGAGTAGCTTACCCCGGACTACGATCCGGGCAATTCCAGTAACTTGCTCACGGTGTTGTGGCGGTGCAGCTTCATTAAAGTGGTTAAAAACGATGATGCTAATCAATAATCTTATTGATTAGGCCGTTTCCAGACGTTTATATAGCTGGCAACAAACACAATCATGAATGCCGGTATTATAAGGATAAATTGCAATGGTGAAGATTTTGACACAAACAGTAAAATAACGAAAACCACCAGGCCTGTAACAAAACTTACATGTGCGATTGTTCCAACGGCACGCATTCCGTTTTGTACCCATACAAAATCTTTCGCTGAATCAGTTTTTTTTGGATTAAAACCTATTTTAATTTCTGTGCCAATTGGCTCAGGATTGGCGACTCCCGGGTTACTGTGCATCTCTAAAGTTTCACTAGTTTGAGGATTCTTGAATGTTACGACACGTAGCCATGTAAAATTTTGACCTCGAAAAATATTGTTATTGGTTATTGTCTTGTCAGACGGGAACTGCTTGTATCCTACAATAGTTCCAGTTGTTGTCAAACGCGTTCCGCCACCAATCGCAGGTAACTTCTTGTACAGCCACAACATTAACCCAAATGCCATAAAGCCTGCACCAATATTGAACATATTGATAATATAACAGTTTTGTTTGATTCCTGATACAGACACACAGGGACGCGGCATTCAATCAAACGTGCCAGCACGGGGAACCAGAGCCACTCAAAGGGGATTTATCGGGTGCTTGGTCGCGTAGGATTAACGATGAGCACCGCTTAGTCTATATAGTCGCCGATGATGAAATTAGAATCTCCTCTTGTCGTTATCATTATTAGAGATCTTTCCTAATCAAAGCATAAGCAAAAAGGGTATAATAGATGGTATGGCCACCCGTGTTGCCCAACAAACATCTATAAACATTCCCAATCCCATAGCCGATTTTGACCGGATTCGATCTAAAACCGGCATGGGGGTGTATGCCAGCAATAACAATTTGTTCAAAGATGCCGTGATTGGGCGTGACTCAATAGAAGTTGCCAGTGACGTTTTATCAATTTTTCCCGACGTCGCCAAAGAAGTAATCTTAACCCTGGCCAAGCTTCAGGGCACCAAATATAACAAGCATACAGAGGAAGAGCCCGGCCGGATCCATCACGAATATCGTTCCTTATTTATCGACGGGAGTAGGATTGCACCTAGCTCGGAGGCAATACTACGGGATTTACAAAAAAAGTGGGGCTACCCAGAAGAAGATTTTTTACTTTATTACGGCTGTATTGACGCCACGCCGCAATATGTTTGCCTAGTGGCAGATTATTGTCGTGTTCATGGCGCCGCAATATTAGCTGAAACAGTCGTTAATAAAGACGGTCATGTCGTCACCATTGAACAATCAATTTTAGCGAGTTTGCAATGGCTTAGCACCAGGATTAACAACTCTGAAATAAGCCTGTTGGAGTACCACCGAACCAATTCAAGAGGAATTGAAAACCAAGTCTGGAAAGATTCTTTAGAAGCATATGTTCATGCAAACGGCGAAATAGCCAATCACGCGGCTCCGATAGCACCGATTGAGGTGCAGGGTTACACCTATGATGCTTTTACGCGGGGACATCAACTATTGCATAGGCAACACCCCGGACCGGCACACCAGTGGAAAGTTTTGGCAGATACGGTTCAAGCTCAGACTTTTAAATTATTTTGGATGCCGTCGAAACACTATTTTGCCCAAGCACTCGACCGTCATCCGGTAACCGGAGTTACCAGACAAATTACCATCTCTTCATCCAACCCGGCATTGTTACTTGGCACATCAATATTCGATAATCTTGCCAAATCACTATCTCAGAAATATGTCGAAGTTTTGGTAAGGGGCATATATAGTCACCAGTTTCTCACACCTGTAGGGATACGTAGTCGCTCCCTGCGCTTTGCAAATGTGGTAGGGCATCACGACTATCATGGCGCTTGGACAGTCTGGCCTAAGGAAACTTTTAACATTTCCAGAGGTTTGCGGCGGCAAGGATTCGCCCGCTTAGCTAACCAGCTCGAGACCTGCCTGGTAAACGGCTCGATCATTACCCAAGGGTATCCCGAATTTTTTTACTGCGGTCCAGACAACCGGGTTTATTTTGGCCCTCCCCAAACCCACCTTCACATTGATAATTTTACCCTTATAAGGGGGACAAACATTCCTGAACAAACCCAAGCCTGGACTCTATCCGCGCTGGCTGTTATTGCCAAATCTCACCGCCGACCCACGCGTCATGATAGCGAAAACGGATGGCAAGCTCGCCTGGACCACAAGCTGTTTCTATCTAACCCAAAACTTGAGGTTGTTAAAACACTTCAGGCTCAAAATCGACTCTACCCACATTATCCTTATCGCCTGGATTCGACGGCAGCGTGGAAGTTCAAATATTCATATAACCATAAAGCCTTGGCAGCAGTTCGGCGTGCCCGTTCAGTCGTTCGATATAAGCTAAGGCTTGCTCATTAGTCTTTGGCAAATTAAAACTATTATTTATGCTTCTAATGTAGTATAGTAATTTAACTTGTCGGATCCTGAATTCACCCCTCAATCAGGACAGTCTCTCGTAAAACTCCTTTCTCTTTAGCCATTTCAATAGCGGACATATATCCCAGGATCTTCCTGGGTTTGTTGTTTATGATCGTAATGATACGCTGCAATTCTTTGTTCGTCACGGTGGCTAGATCCATGCCTTTGGGCAAGTAGTGCCGAATCATTCGGTTGGCGTTTTCCACCCCTCCTTTTTGCCAGCTAGAATAGGGGTCACAGAAAAAAACGAGCATATCGAGCAATCTGTGCCAACGGTTCTCGATACCGTTGTCGAGAGTCAGACTGCTGATGAGAGCAAGACCAGTTTGGAAGAGCTGATGGCTCCATTAAAGCTCACCGGACACAAGTCTGGGATGGGTCTAGCAGCAATCAGTCTGGTGACTCGTTCCTGAATCACTACGATTGCTGCTTTTGATCCAGTCCGCTTGCCGCTAACGATGGTATCCCCCTCATAGTGGCCCACTTCGCTCCGGACGGTAGCTTCATGGGGGCGCTCTGTAATACTCACCCGATCTGGAATCATCACCCGATCGGTCTTTGGTTTGCGCTTCTTTGGTCTGTACCTACGGGAGGGCAGGTAGTCACAGTACTTCTGCCCTCTGGCGCTGTCGAGCCATTCGTAGATGGCTGTCTTAGAGGCATAGTAACCGTGCTGATCTTTTTTTAGTCGTCCCGCTATCTCATCGGGATTCCAGCCATCCATGAGGCGCACAATGATGTACCAGCGCAAATCATCATTCTCCTGGATCTTCTTGCCCTGGTACTTGGCATACTTGCGTTTGACGTAGGCTTTTTGTTTGGCGATGCGGGCATTGTAGCCTTCCGGGGTCTTATTACGCTTCACCTCATCACTGATGGTATTGAGGCTCCGGCCCAAAGCCCGACCAATGGCCCTAAGAGTGTGACCTTTATTTAAAAGAATTTCTATTTCCGAACGCTCTGCCGATGTTAGTTTAGTAGCTTTTACCATGATGACACTCTACGGGTTGACTGTCCTGATTCAAAACGGAATGGAGGGATTGGCCGACAACTCCTATCCAAGAGTGGATAGGCTACATTGGGGAGGCCCAATGAGATCAGCAATGAGAGACGGTGGCACCGTCAAGCCCCACCCGAGCACCAATCGAACGTTCGAGTTCGATCTGGCCGAGCTGGACCCTGGCGAGGTGCTTTGGGTCCGAACTGACGCGTCGAACTGGTACTTCACAAGGGCTACCGGCTCTACCGTTACGTCGACCCGGGTGCATGGGGTCTTCATCCAGACCAATAGCCGGACCTTCGGACAGCTTCTGATCAGTCCGGATCGGACATCGGTCGATCGAATCGTCAGGTTCGGTCGCAAGTTCGGCGTCAACAACACCAGCACGGGTGAAGTCATCGAAGTTCGCCGGAACGGTCGCTTGGTGTTCTAGCCACATCGCCTCGTTCTGCTCAAACGTCCTCTAGCTGGATCCTTAGGGTTCGGCTAGAGGACGTTGTCATATAATGTACAAAGCTGACTAAACTAAATTTAGCTTGAAATTCTAACTAGTTCCATGACACAATAAGACCAATATTTAATGAGGGCTTGGAGCCCTCATTTTGCGTTTAAGAAACCAGTATTCATGGAGCATCGTCGGTTTTTCCACCGCCTGGCTGGCTGGTTTATGGCTTGGTCACCTCGGCTGGTACGCCAACATTTCGCTTGCTGTGGTGGCAATTGTAGTTTGCATGGTCGCCTGGAGGTCTCGGTTATTAATAATAGCCATGCTAACTATAGGTTTAGCGCTCGGAATATTTTATGGGCATCAATCGTTATCGCGCTATCAGGTCATAAATAACCTAATAGGGCGCAGTGTAAGTTTTAACGGGACTGTAAAAGACGATCCTGCTACTAATGAAAAAGGCACCACTACTTTCTTGCTAGGGTCGCTTACGCTGCAAAACCAGTCAGTACCAGGCGCTTTGACTGTTAAAACCTATAGCGCCAAATATCAACGGGGATACAAGGTCCAAGTTACCGGAAAACTTTATTCGGTCCTCGGTAGTCGTCAAGCCGGTGTCTACGGTTCAGTAGTTATTATTTCGCGCACTCAAACCGGACTGGAAAAATTGCGCCAGCGTTTTATAGCCAGCATCAACAGCACTGTTCCCGACCCCCTCAATAGCTTTGCTTTAGGACTTTTGATGGGCGCCCGGTCACTAATACCAAAAAACTTACAGAACCAGTTAGCCATCGTCGGGCTTTCTCACCTTGTGGCGGTATCGGGGTATAACCTCACCATCATAGTCCAAACTGTCAGGCGCTTGTTAACGCGTACCTCCCGTTTTGTGGCCTTAACTATCAACTTGTGGTTAATTGGCGGGTTCGTAGTCGTAGCGGGAACCAGCGCTTCGATTGTTCGTGCGGCCGTAGTCTCTGTGTTTGCACTCATAACCTATTATTACGGTCGTAAAATTAAACCATGGGTGCTGGTGGCAGTACCAGCTGTGCTGACCACCCTATGGAAACCAGAATACTTATGGAGCGACGTAGGGTGGCAACTATCATTTTTAGCTTTTATCGGTATTTTGGTAGTTGCACCCATGATAGAAAAACGCCTAAAACGCCCCACTTGGGTCAAAAAAATTATAGTTGAAGCGTTTTGCGCTCAACTCCTAACCTTCCCCATTATTTTGAGCGTTTTTCATCAATTCTCAGTGGTTGGAGTGCTGGCTAACGTCCTTGTTTTGCCACTTGTACCACTTGCTATGCTCGCAAGCTTCGTAGCTGGAGTCATAAATTTACTTACTCCTGCCTTCGGTTGGGCCAGCTTGCCAGCCTATATTGTGCTCAAGGTAATGCTAGGAGTAGTAGAACTACTAGCCAGTCTTAACTGGGCTAGCATCAGCCTAAAAGTCTCATTTGCTACCATTCTATTGTTGTACGCGGCCATAGTAATTGCAGCAGTGGCATTTAGTCGAAGAAAACCCACAGCTTCAGCGGCCGGTGATATAATACTTAAAGAAACGCTTAATGAACAAGTAACACGCTGACGTTTAACTGACGCTATCGCCGAGCGTAAGTCAAAAGTTAAGGGTTAAAAGTCAACCATTCGACTAAGCTCAGGTCAGGAAGGTAAACACAGATGTCAGGACATTCTAAATGGGCCACAATCAAGCACCAAAAAGGTATCAAAGATGCCCGTCGTGGAGCGGCTTTTACCAAATTCGCTAATCTTATTTCCGTTGCCGCCCGCGGTGGCGCAGAACCTGAGTCGAACTTTAAGCTACGTCTGGCCGTTGATCAAGCCCGCAAAGCGGGCGTCCCAAACAATAATATCGAGCGCGCCATTAGGCGTGGAGCCGGGCTGGATGGGGGAGCGGCGCTAGAAGAAGTAATTTATGAAGGTTATGGTCCTGGTGGAGTGGCAGTTATTGTCGAAACAGCCACCGATAATCGCAATCGCACGGCACCAGAAGTGCGTTCAGCATTTTCCAAGCACGGCGGCAGTATGGGCACGGCCGGTTCTGTGGCGTACCAGTTTGACCAAAAGGGCGTGATCGAGATCAAGGCCAGCGACAAAGACCAGGGGACTTTGGACGCCATCGAAGCAGGCGCTGAAGACATTGACGAAATTGAAAAAGGCCTATTAGCATATACCGCTCCTTCTGACCTGGATAAAGTTCGCAAAGCTTTGAGTGATGCACAATATGAAATTGAATCAGCCGTCTTAAGCTACATTCCTCAAACTATGGTGGCAGTAGACGGCAAATCCGCCGAAACTGTTATGAAACTGATGGAAGCACTAGACGAACTAGACGATGTGACAGAAACCTATACCAATGCCGATTTGCCAGAAGAACCGGCCTAGGGTCATGTTGAGCGAAGCCGAAACATCTATCAAGATTCATCAAGTGATAACAGCCTGTGCTTTTATCCATCAAAGTTTTGATGGAGTTGAAAAAGTCTTTTTGGCTAAGCGGGCAGCTACAAAGAAGTTTTTGCCAGGTGTATATGAATTACCTGGAGGACATATTGAGGTAGGTGAAGACATCGTCGAAGGCCTCAAGCGTGAGATTATGGAAGAGTTTGGAATGCACATTGTTGTGAGCGATCCATTCGCTGCTTTTACGTATGTTTATGAAGAAAAAGGTGAACATACTATAGAAGTAGATTATTTTTCTACTTTTGTCGAGCCGATCGACCAGCTCAAGTTGGATCCTAACGATCATTCCGAGTATATCTGGGTTGGGCCTGCCAACATTAGCGATATGTTCGTATCTAGACCAGCCGATGACCCAGAAATAGCGGTAGTTAAGCGCGGGCTAGAGCTACTAAACGGTGGCAGTATCAATTTCGGTAAGGTCTAGTGAGAATACTTGGCATTGACCCCGGCACCGCCACCACCGGTTTTGGCGTTATTGATATAGAGAGAGGGAAACTGAAGTTTATCGATGCTGGCGTTATTACCACAAAATCGGATGTCGACATGAAGGACCGCTTAATAACGATTTACGATGAGCTCGGGGAGTTAATATCAGAGCATAAACCCAACGTCGTAGCCATTGAACTGCTGTATTTTGCTACAAATGTAACCACTGCCATGACAGTAGGCCAGGCAAGGGGAGTGGCAATTCTAGTGGCGGCCCAAGCTAATTTACCTATTGCCGAATATACTCCATTGCAAGTCAAGCAGGCCGTTACAGGGTACGGCAAGGCAGACAAACATCAAATCCAGGAAATGGTCAAAAGCTTGCTAGGCCTGAACACTATACCAAAACCCGATGACGCCGCCGACGCCCTCGCTATTGCCATCACCCACTCTAGTCAAATCCGCTTAGCATAACAATTTCAAGGGAGCCTCCCTCTCAACTAAAACGTAATCACGATAATTAACGGGATCGCCGTTAAAGAATTCAAGCAACTCTGTTGGACTCGTCCAAGAATTTTTTGTCATCGTAATAATATCTTTCAGATTTGAGTAAGGGTACTTAGTGTAGTCGTACATAATATCTTTTGCGTTTCGATGAACGTATGCGTTGGTCCCAATAAAATCCTCATCATTGAAAATAGCCCTGGCTTTGCAGCTCGACTCAAACAAATGTCCAACTCTTTGATGCTTGAGATTGAAATAAAGGGCGTAAGACGCACTAACTCGTTTCATTAATTTAGTTAGGCCATCATTGGGTAGTTGCTTGAGTAGAAGATGAAAATGATTTGGCATCAAACAATAGGATATAAGCTTTACGTCCATTGATAAATCATTTTCTATTGATCTCCACGATCGATTTCGAAATAAGGTTTCCGCTTCAAACTTAGCTGGAGTCAAGTAGAAATTTAACAGGCGAATAAAGTAATGGTAATCCTGATCATCAATATATATCAATTCCTTATCTACTCCACGGTTGTATACATGGTAGTAGGTGTTTTCGATATAGGGTTTTACGGCATTGATCCTTGGCATAAAATCATTGTACGGTTTTTGTTCGCCTAAGCAAGCTTAAGTGCTTAGAGGGAGCCTCCCTTTAAGTGCTTATCGTTAATCTCGTGCTTCCATAAACTCCTGCCACGATCTTGGTTCAAGTTTATTGAGATCAACTTCGGCTAAGCAACGCAATAATAACTTGGCAATTTCCGCGTTAGTTACCAGAGGTATGTGGTTGTCTATTGCGAGGCGCCTCATTTCAAATCCGTCTTTGTTGGTATCCGTGCCTGATGGAATGCTTATGATTAGATCAAGTTTACGTTTTAAAATAGCCGTCGCCACACTTGGCTCAACCTGCTCGCTCAGCTTGTAAAGACACTTGGAAGGGACGCCGCGAACCTTCAAATAATCTCGCGTTCCTTCAGTGGCAGATAATTTCCAACCCAACCCATGAAGTTTTTGGATTTCATCAATCAGCTTGTGCTTATGATCCCCGCCAATACTAACAAACAGACTTTTACCACGTACGCTTTGCTCGGTAGCAAGCCAAGAGGCGTAAAATGCTTCCACAAGGTCACTTCCCAAGCATGCCACCTCGCCAGTAGAGGCCATTTCCACTCCCGCCACTGGG
Source organism: Candidatus Parcubacteria bacterium (assembly GCA_963718875.1). Taxonomy (GTDB): domain Bacteria; phylum Patescibacteriota; class Saccharimonadia; order UBA4664; family JBIOIQ01. The sequence continues at coordinate 1,125,196 of OY970378.1, read as the reverse complement.
TCGGCTCCTTTAAGGCGGTTGTACGAAAATTGCGGACTTTTTACGCCGACATAATCAAGCTCCAAAGTTTGATACTCTGCCCTCGGCGCCTTGCCAAGCATAGTCATAGTAGCGATGGCAATGAAGTTATGGTTGGTTACTTTAGAAACAAAAGGGAATGAACGGGAGGCCCGGACGTTGCACTCAATAACTTTTATATCGTTATCCTTAGCAATAAACTGGATATTAAAAGGACCAGTAATACCGAGAGTCTTAACAATTTGCTTAGTAATGCTTTTACTGCGACGAATCGTTTCCAGGTACAACCGCTGAGGCGGCAACACTACTGTGGCATCTCCAGAATGAATGCCAGCGTTTTCCACATGCTCACTGATCGCATAAATCACTACTTGGCCATTATCGGCTACTCCATCAACTTCTAGCTCTTTGGCATTAGTAATAAACTGCGACAATACTACCGGATGATCTGGGGAAAGGTGAGTTGCCGCCTCCAAATAATGCTTAAGCTCAAATTCGTCCGTTACAACGTTCATGGCTCCGCCAGACAAAACGTATGAAGGACGAATCAACACGGGATAACCTACTTTTTTCGCAAATTTTTTGGCATTCGCATAGGTTGTCACCTCTTCCCATTCTGGCTGGTCAACCCCAAGACGGTTTAGCATTGATGAAAACTTTTTTCGATCCTCCGCTTGGTCGATTGATTCTGCTGCAGTTCCCAAAATACTAAAACCGGCCTTATTCAGAGGCAACGCCAAGTTATTCGCAATTTGGCCTCCAACTGACACTACAATACTTGCACCAGACTCAAATTCCGCAATGTCTTGCACCCTCTCTAATGTCAACTCTTCAAAATACAATCTATCAGAATGGTCAAAATCTGTCGAAACCGTTTCAGGATTAGAGTTAATGATAATTGTAGGACGGTTCTGCTGTCGCAATGTTTTAGCGGTATTGACAGCGCACCAGTCAAACTCAACCGATGAGCCAATGCAGTATGGGCCAGACCCCAAAACGATTACCGGTTTTTTGCTAAGTGGTTTGACGTCCGTACTAGAACCATGATAAGTCGCATAAAGATAATTGGTTTCAGCATCAAACTCTCCTGCCAATGTGTCAATTTGCTTTATAACCGGCGTAATCCCAAGCTTTTTACGTCGTGCTCGAATAACAGGTTCGGTTGTACCCTGCAATCTAGCCAGAGACTTATCTGAAAACCCCATTTTTTTAGCTTGAAGCAAACGGTCGCGTGACAGCGGGGAAGCGCCTAATTCCTTCTCCAATTCCTGAATTGACTTAATGTGATGTAAAAACCACCGGTCAATAGAGGACATTCGGTGAAGTTCTTCCACGTCGTGACCGCGTTTAAACAGCTCGTATACAGCAAACAAGCGCCTATCCGTAGCCTGCTGGACTTCATCAATGGGTTTAAGGAATTTATGAGGATTATAAGATAGTCCATCTGCGCCAATGCCAAGCATTCGAATGGCTTTTTGCAAAGCCTCTGGGAAAGAACGCCCGAGGGCCATGACCTCCCCTACGCTTTTCATTTCAGAACCTAATCTATGACTACTCGATTTGAGCTTATCTAGGTCCCAGCGCGGCATTTTGACTGCAATGTAGTCCAAAGCTGGCTCAAAAAAAGCTGGCGTGGAACCGGTAACAGAATTTTTAATTTCGTTTAACAGCTGACCCAACATTAGCTTGGTCGCCACATGTGCCAGCGGGTATCCGGTAGCTTTGGAGGCTAAAGCGCTCGAGCGGCTGAGGCGGGCATTAACCTCAATAACCCGATAGTCGCCACTAATTGGATTCAGCGCATATTGGATGTTGCATTCACCAATAATCCCCAGGTGTGAAATGGTCTTGATGGCAATTTCCCGCAAGCGGTGGTATTCTTCATTGGTCAAAGTTTGTGACGGTGCCACCACAATGCTTTCTCCGGTATGGATACCCATAGGATCCAAGTTTTCCATGTTGCATACGGTTATAGCATTACCACCTGCATCCCTAACTACCTCGTATTCCACCTCTTTCCATCCTCCCAAATATTCTTCAATTAATATTTGGGGCACAGCCTGAAATGCTTCGGCAGTTTTGGTCTTGAGTTCCCCAGCTGTTTCTACCCGTCCTGACCCCAGACCGCCTAGGCTGTATCCAGACCGCATCATTACTGGGTAGCCAATTTTTTTGGCAGCGCTTAGTGCCTCTGCCACAGAGTACACCGCCAAACTATTGGCAGTTTTAACATTAATCTGGGACAATGCTTTTTTAAATAACTCCCTGTCTTCGGTGGTCTTAATGACTTTTACCGGCGTACCGAGTACCTCAACTTTGTATTTTGCGAGCGTTCCATCGTCGTTTAGCGCTAGTCCAAGGTTGAGGGCGGTTTGACCACCAAAACTTAGGAAAATAGCAGTTGGACGTTCTCGCTTGATAATTTTTGTGACCGTCGCCGTATTGAGCGGCTGAAAATAGACCCTATCGGCCATGTCTCCATCCGTTTGGACGGTGGCTACATTTGGGTTTATCAACACAGTATAGATGCCCTCTTCCTTGAGGGCTTTTATGGCTTGGGATCCAGAATAATCAAATTCACCTGCCTGTCCAATGCGCAAGCCGCCCGATCCAAGTATAAGTATTTTAGTTTGCTTAGGCTTGCTCATAGGCTCGCGTAAAACCTCTCAAATAGCCCTTTGGTATCGGTTGGACCTGGTGTCGCTTCAGGGTGGAATTGAACCGACCAAAATGGCTTGGTATTGTGAGCAATCCCTTCCACGGAGCCGTCATTGAGATTTCGAAAAATAACCTTCCACCCCTTAGGCAAAGTAGTTTCGTCTATGGCATATCCGTGGTTCTGACTGGTTATTACACAACGCCCATTTTCAGGCTCAATACAAGGTTGGTTGTGCCCACGATGCCCAAAAGGCAGCTTATAAGTTTGCGCTCCTGCCGCCAGCCCCATTATTTGTGTTCCTAAGCATATGCCAAACATGGGCCGGCCAAGCTTCATAGCCTTAGCTGCGATAGCAATTGTTTCGGGGTAATCAGTTGGGTCTCCGGGTCCATTAGATATCAACAGCCCATCATAACTTTCACCGCTGTAGTCATAGTTATAAGCGACGCGCTTTACCTGCAAGGGAAGGGCGAGTAAGGATCTCAAAATATTTTGTTTCATACCGCAATCAACAACGATTACCAGTTTTGACTCATGCTCGTTATAAACTTTGGGCGGTTGGAGCTTAACCTTAACGGTCTTTAAATTGTTTAATGGCGCGGCCGAACCGATCTTATCGGTAATGACACCGGACATAGTCCCGCGTGAGCGCAAATGTTTTGTCAACTCCCGCGTATCAATCCCCGTTATTATTGGGATATTTTGTTGCTGCAACCATTCCAATAGCGAACTCTGGCTAGCGCTGTGGCTCCAGTTTGTACAAGCCTCACTTACTACCACACCGGCTGCATAAATTTTATCTGACTCCCAACTAGAATTCGACAAAGCTCCGTAATTTCCAATCAATGGATAGGTAAAGACCAGTATTTGACCGGAATAGGACGGATCAGTTAAAGACTCGACATATCCGGTCATGCCGGTGTTAAAGACCACCTCTCCTTCGTACTTCTCGGACTGCCAAATCGGCGAAAATCCATTAAAGCGCGCCCCGTCGGACAGCACTAACTCGCTCGGGCTGATTTTAAAAAAATCGCCCCTTTCGGGACGACCCTTAACGTTTTTTTTGGTTTCAACTGGTTTAGTCAAACGTTTGCTCATAACTTGTACTTTAAGTTACCAAATATCCAGATGTAGCGCAAGTCATTAACCATAACAAATTCGAGGGAAGCTCCCTCTTAATCATTTGAGGTAGTGCTTGGAGCGTCTATGCGTTGATACCCGAATAACGACGTCATTCCAAGGGTTGCGACGCCAGCAGTTGCCCCAACGAGCTTTGATATTCGCGTATGTCGACGGCTTTGATCAATTTTTTTGCCCGCTTCGTCTACTTGTCGTTCAATTAACCGAGCCAAAACTTCATAAGTTTGGGCGGATTCAGGTTGGCTTTTAAGTAGTTCAACGAGCCCATTGTTCGACAGCAGATCTTCCGAGTTGGCCCGTAGCATTTGAGCCTCATCGGCATCGTCTTTGTCGTAATGCAAATCCCTAGCTTTTTCAAGCCACTTAACGGTTTTTCTGTTTTGATCTGGGTCGTCACTAGCGGTTTGCTTTTGAAGATCAGGCAAAGAACTTACTTGTCGCTGATCAATATAACGAGAGACGGCGCTCTCGTCACCATAAAAAGCCTCTTCCCGGGTGGCAGTTATTTCACTATCTTGTTTCTGCACGCGTCTTGCCAGCACTGCCGCCATAGAATCGCGCGTAGATGCATATCCAGCTACCCCCACCATAAACGTGGCTATATAGTTGGCTGTATCGGTAGCTACTTCTGGTAATATACCAGTTTTGGCAGTCAGTAAACTTCCCCCGAAGGCAGCTACCGCCGTACCCATTAATATTCCCGGGTGGTTACGGAAAAACTTTCGAAATTTACCGCCTACTGTTCCGGCGCGCATCTCCGTAATCCGTTCTTCGCGTTTTTGAGCCTCAGTTATGAGAGTCCCTATGACGGTAGAAAGCTCTGGCCTGGCAGTTTCTCCGGTTTGGTATTTAATATCAGATCCAATAAGTTCAAAGAGCTTAGCTTTGTAAGCTTTTTGGGTAGCTTCCTTTTCTTCGTTAGTATGTCCCTTGACTCGTGCCTGAAGAAACGCTTCTCTGGCGTCATCAAGTTCATCGTGTAGGCGGTCGGCCGTTTCGTGATAGGCGCTATTGTAGTCACCGCGATAGACAATCAGCTGCATGTGGCGCCTGGCATCCTCTGGAGTCATTGGTAGATGACGACCGTCGCTGTCGGTATATTTGGCGTTCAGTGCGTCGCTCTCACGCACGGCATCACCCCAACTCTGTATAGGTGGTAGATCTGCAAAGTCCTCTGCAGATGGTGCGTGATCACTGCGGTCAGGAGAAGTATCGGTCAAAGTCGATTCTGGCAAACCAGACAAATCATTTGGTGTTCTTTCGCCCAATAAGTCAGCCACATTCAAGGCTGAGCGAAATTCACCGTCTGCTTCAGGCGAGGCTGGTAAAGTGTCAGCGCCCATTAGGACGTTGGTCTATTTACGCGTTGAAGCACAGCTTGGGCGTCTTGCTTTAGCTCTACTTTAGTCTCCTCGATTGTTTCTGCAAGAATAGTTTGATAATTGGGAACATATTGTTCAAGGCTTGCCAAAGCTTCATCGCCTTTTTGTTGTTCGGCCAAGTCATCTAACTCGGTTAAGGCAGCGTCATCCAGGTAAGCATTTAATTTTTCGGTCATACGTAGTTGCACCAAGTCGGCAAAACTGGCTAGTAACTGCTGCTGATGTTTCTCGTCGAGTCCTTCAATACCAAGGTCTTTTATAAGCTGCATTTGATCCATGAAGCTATTTTAACATGATCATTAAACATAACAACTTCAAGGGAGGCTCCCTTTAATTTTCGATTAGGCTTTTGCGCCACACTGGAGCATCCTGTCCCGGACCGTACTTATTTTTTATAATCGCTATAGGCTGACCAAACAAACTTATCCAAAAAGGATACCCAAGCTTCTCGTAACGTGGGCCACTACCTACCAAAACTTCAGTAAATCCCATCAGACGTACCTTTTCTTCTAAAGCATAGTATAAAAGTTTACCGATACCTCTATCACGATGGCTACCCGTCACATACGCATTAATAGCTTCAATCGGCAAATCCGTTTCAGCGTAATGTCTCAGTTCTTCATCTGGGCTTGCAAGTCCCATAACTCCCACAGTTTGGCCCTCGCCAGATTGAGCCACCATGAAAATGCGGTCGCTGTTACCTTGAGCGCTTTCTTCCATTGCCTGAATGTAGCGTTCTATCTCATCTCTTATTGGCTGTCCAGTCTCGCTATCTCGCACCAACTCTTCTAAAATAGGCCTAATCTGATCAGTGTCCCCAGGAGCAATAGGTCTGATAGTGCCATTGAATGCAATTTTTTCACGACGCTCACCCGTATCAGTACCTTCCAGTAAAAGGTCCTCTGCATCGGGAGAGTCTGGCGAAAAGGGCGTGTCTGGAGTCATATTAATTTCAAAGTCCTTGAGCGCTAGAAAAATACAGCCTAGTCATGTAATCATGGAGCATGCGTTTGGCTGTAAAGTCATTTTCAATCAAAGTCATTGTATCTCGCATGCGGCGGACCCACTGCTCTGGGACACCATCCTTGTTGCAATCGTAAAAAGTCGGCGCAATCTTATTTTCTAATGTGTCATAAAGGGCGCTTTCAATACCTTCTTCAGGCAGTTTCCATCCAATACAGTCGGCCGACACTTCATCAATCCATCCGTCGCTGGTAGAAAGCTGCAATGCACCGTTAAGGCTAGCCTTCATCCCGCTAGTACCACAGGCCTCTTGCCCTCGAATGGGAGTATTTAACCAAAGGTCGGCTCCAGCGGACAAGGCCTGGGTGGTGCGTACGGAATAACCGGGTAAATATACAACTCGCCCTTCTAATTTTGGCAAACGGCAATTTTTTAATATTTCTTCTAAAATCCGTCTTGCCTCGGTATCTTCAGTGTTGGCCTTGCCCGCAATAATGAATTGCACCGGTATTTTAGTAGAGCTTACCAAGCGCTCCAGCCGCTCGAGGTTGTTAAACAATAGCGCCGGACGCTTATAGGCTGTAATTCGCCTTGCCCACACCACAGTTAGGAAGTTTGGGTCTAAGCGGCTGCCAACAGTATCATTCACCATGGCCGTGAGGTCGCTACGGTTACTAGTGTGCAATTTCCATAATTCATTGTCGGATAACTCGGTATGCGGGCGCTCGCGAAAGTTCTGTGCCAACCATCTTTGACTGGCCACCCCATTTGTTACTGGAATTAGTTTGCTAGTGGGGTGGTCGGCTTTTTCGCGCGCTACATGGAGCTTGCTTACGCCACTGACGGCGCGGGCATGGGCTAAAATGAATTTGGTCGTAGAGAAATGATCTGGTCGGCCAGGGGTCGTGCCGAGCGCAAATAAGTCGTCAAAATTTACGTTATGAAGCGCGGCTCCAGCAATCGAGCGCAGCACCAAGCGGTCTATAAACAATCCTGCGCCCGGCAGAATGGTGTGTTTGCTAGCAACCACCTGCTGCCTCACTACTTCTCTCGCCTCTTCAAAACTGGAATGTAAATTATTTTGCAGATAATCTAGAACCAGACCCACAATAACAAAAGCCGTATGACCTTCATTAATATGATGTACTGCCGGGGTTATACCGAGCTTACGCATAAATTGTCCAGCTGCTAGGCCCACCACCCACTCCTGGCACGTCCTAGTTATAATATTCGGGTCATACAGATGCGCTGTTAACTGGCGATCCTCGGTGTTATTACGAGGATGGTCGGTATCGAGCAAAATTAATTTAGCCGAGCCATAATCTTTTTGCCAAGCCTGCACTAATACCAAATGGTCGTTACAGGGCACCTCTACAGTTAAGGTTTCATCTCCATCCACTATCAGTGAAAAGCCAGCGGTCACAGGGTCTAAACGGCCATTTTTCTGGCCGGCAGTATCAAAGCCGTAGGAATATAGGACTCCAAATGCCACAAAAGGCAGGTTTTCGGCTTGCGCTTCAAGCACCATGTCGCCAGCCAGCACGCCAAGGCCTCCAGCGTAAATTGGCAGGCTGTTTTCTATCGCGTATTCGGCACTAAAAAATGCGATTGGATGTTGGGGGGTTAACTTTGGGACAGGATTGGAGAGCGAATTAAGGTTTTGATTGGTCATGTTCACTACTATATATGAAACGACTTACGCCTCCAAGCGGAAGCGTAAGTGGCCGCCTGGAGGCGTGGTTGTGTGTGGTTATTGGCCGGATCTTCGGTCAGGTCTTGGGAAGCCAGCGCTCGAGCCAGGGCTGAAGTTCTTGATTCCAGCGATGGGGCGCGAAGCCGACCGTCGGTAGCGCTTGCTGTCGGTCATAGTCCCCCGTCATGACAGCTGGACAAATCCGGAAACCGGCCGAGACATGACGGGTGTCATAGATGCGCACCCTGGCGCATGGGTCGAAGTGACGCACCGAATACAACACCCCGTCTGTTTGTCGTTGTAACAACCCTGCCAGTAGGCTGTTATCGAGCAATGGGTCGCTGTAAAGGACGACTCCGGGGATAATTCCATGAAGCCAACCTATTAGACATTCGTCCTCGCCGTCTTCGTCGAACACACCCCCGAGCAGCTTGAACTCCATCCCGTCTCTAACTGCCTCAAACGGCAAATCCAGTACTTCGCAGAGGATGCGTGCGAAGTCGAGAGGGCTGTGGGTGGGGATTGCCAGCCAGAGCGTGTGCAAGGCCATGAACTGCTCTTCGGTTATCGTGACAGGTGCGGTTGGTACGTTTGCCATTTCTTATCACCTCGTGGTCTTGGGTTGGACAAAAGTAAACATACTTTACACTAATAATAGAAAAATTGCAAACTTATTCGTCCGTGAATCCCTAAACATCCACTAACACCCCGTATGTCATCCTCGACAGAAAGGTCTTTTCAGTCACTCTTTAGAGGTCAACGACCGCTTCTAATCGGGGACCCAGTATGAAAAATTTAGAATGTTTTTATTCTGGATTCCCTATCAGGAGTACCAAACTAGGCAATGGTGGAGTTTGGCTTCCTATAGGGAATGACAGTTTAATGGGAGATTTGATAATTCACGGTCAGCAATTCATTTTCAATAATTTTCCCGGCTGAAAAAGCAAAAAATCATTTTTTCTGACCGATATGTAAATTTTAGCTACAGGTAGGCATATCGCCTTTTGGCGGTTTTAGGAGTTATATAATTTTCAAAAATGTTTGGCGTATTTTATAAAGAGTTTGCAAAAATAACTCATATTTTTATGAATATGCTGCACTACAAGCTTGCAATTTTCATAAGTAGCAAGAATTATATAACAAGTTATATAATTCTAAAAAGGGCTAAAATGAATTATATTCCCCCGTAATCATTTTTTAATAATCTGGGTTAGGATAAAATACAGTTATAAATAATGACTCCACAATAAGTATGGCTCGATCATTGTTAGAAGAATGCACAGCCGTCAATTCACTGTGCACATCGATGGTGGATCCCCGATCCGGAGCGGACGATTGTACGTAAAGGCAATTGTATTTCGGCCTTCCGATCGAGGATGACAGTACGGGTCGCTACTTCGAAAAACAATTGCCCATACTGGCGCCATAATTCATGATTCTTGATTCATAATTCGCAAAAAAAACTAGCGCACCTTTTGCTTAAATGCCATGGCGGGGTTGGCCTTGGTTGAAGCTTCGCGAAACTTTATAGCTCTTTCATAGAGGTCAAGATATTCCAGCGCAGTTTTATCCCAACTAAAGTCCTGCTCCATAGCTTGAAGCACCACACTTTCCCATGCGTCATTATGCTTGAACGTTTCAATAGCTCGCACTATGGCGATTAACAAACTGAGTTCCGAAAATCGTTTAAACGAAAATCCCCAACCCTCACCAGTTGTGGGATCAAAATCTTTGACCGTATCAGCCAGGCCGCCAGTGGCGCGCACAATTGGTACACAGCCATAACGCATGGCTTCAACGGCTACGATTCCCCCGGGCTCAAATTTGCTTGGCATAAGTAGCATGTCGGCTCCGGCAAAAATTTGCCGTGGCAAGCTAAAATCAGACTGCAGGTGTAAACCTACACGACCTGGAAATAGCTTAGCTAGTCCCTCAAAAAACTTGCGGTATTCATCTCTGTTTGCTCCTGAAGGCGCGCCCATCACCACAATCTGCATCTCAAGCTCGTTCATTAGCCGCTCAAGTACTTTTATAACCAGCTCAATGCCTTTTTGAGTATCTAGCCGTCCCGATAATGCCAAAAGCGGCGTATCTGGCTCTTGGTCAAGACCAAATAGCCGCTGCAGCTCGTCTTTGTTTTTTGCTCTCAAGTTTAGCTCGTCTTTGTCATAATTATGCCGCACTAGCCGGTCAGTTTTGGGGTTAAAATCATCATAATCTAAGCCATTAATAACGCCATACAATTTGCCTCGCATTTCTCGAAAGATTCGATCCAAACCTGCTCCCAACTCCTCGGTCATTAATTCTTGTGCGTAGGTCCCTGAAACGGTGTTTGCAAGATCAGCATGGATAACGCCGCGCTTAAGACCGTTTTGGCGTTTAAATCGCGCGTTAAACAACGGCGCTAGGTGACCAGACCCATCGTCGGCTTCGCTCTCTGGTGCATGTCGAAAATCAAAGTTACCCTGATGTGTGTTGTGGATGGTAAGCATACCGGCGATTTTTTTGAAATCAATATTTTTAGCCTCTTCAACCCGTAACAAGTTTAATAAATAAGCCGTATGCCAATCATTTGAATGGATAATATCAGGTACAAAAACGCCGGATTTAAGAAACTCCAAAGCTGCTCGGCACAGCAGTCCAAAGCGGACATGGTCATCGCCGTAGGAATAAACATTGGCACGATGTTGGTAGTATTCCAAGTTTTCCAATAGATAAACAATGGGCTCATCGCCTTTTGCGCCTTTGATAGTTTTAATCGCTACCTCCAATTCGTGAGGGTGCTCTCCGCCCTTTGCCTCGCCCGTCGGGACCATAAGGCTGGGTATGACTGGTTCCAGCATCGGGATAAGCTCTTCCTTAAAATTGCCATAACGCGGTGTAAAAACGCGCACATCGAGACCGCGCTTTACCAGCGCACGGGGCAAAAAATAAGATACCTGGGATAAGCCGCCCACAAAAGAAAAGGGAGCAACTTCGGCTGAAACAAATAACACCTTCAACGGTGATGGGGGAGGGGTAAGTTTTGACATAGCTGCTATTATACCCGTTTGAGCGTGCAGACGATAGTCTTGACATATTTAGCCCAGTCTGCATATGGTTTTTGAGAATAACGAATCAAGCAATGGCTGCAGAGTAAGTAGCAAAGTGCAAACAGCCCGACTTCTTCCTACACTGTCATCCCGCACCGGAAGCCACCGCGAACGATGTCTACGGTGGCGCTCCGGATCCGGGATCTATTAATCTAGACAGCGCAAAAATCGGCCCTTCGACAGGCTCAGGGAGTAAATACCGACAAAGCCATCAAACTGAGCGCAAAGTTGACAAACATGAGCATTATTGGTATAATAAAAGTCCTGTGTCGTTATGGCCAGGCCGTTTCGGTTTAGGCCGAAATAAGAGGTCGTTCCTGCCTGTCAAGGAACCTGTTCCAAAGGAGCGCCCATCATGGGTCACCCTATCCGTGCCAAGCATCTGCAGATGGTTGAAGTCGACACCGACCTCTACGAGGAGTTCGGCATCGTCGCATCCCCGTCTGAGATGGACACCATCAACCGCAGTCTGGCGGACCGCCGGATTGTTGTGATCACCCTTCAGGCGAGTTCCGTCTGGGGTGGCAAGCAGCTGACTCTGAACGTGCGATTCACAGCCGTTGGGACTGAGCGAGCCAGCCTCGACTCTCTCGTTAATTTCCGCGCAACGGTGTACAGGGTCGTTGAGACACCCACTGGACTTTCGCCCAGGTCAATGGGCCAAATCACGGGCACCCTTTCATTCGTTGACCGGAACGGCTGGGTCATCATCCCCAAGGCCCTGGTTCCAGAGTTGGCCAAGTTCCAGAACGTGAACATCTCCGCACAAGGCAGGAGCATCCACGTCGGCTAGCCAAGATCGCTCTCGTCCATCTTGCGGCTCCTCGGTCACATCGACCGGGGAGCCGCCCCAACCCAAGCCCTTGATCGCGAATCGAGGTTTTAGATTGGTACACAATTACAGGCTACGGTTCCAATAACTCGACCGCCAAAGTAACCAATAATTGTAACAATATCCATTAGTTAGCATTGTTCAAAAAAGCATAATGAACTTGTACCACTACAGGTGGTAAAGATGGTTTATTAAAAACACACCATCGCAACAAGAAGCCCGTCAAACGGCTTCTTTTGTATTTAAAGGGGTAACTTGCTTGTTCGGCTTTAGTTCGGTATACTATCTAATAGACCTGGTTTAGAATAAAAAGGATGAATGTGAAAAAAGAACATTTTGAAGTTATTTTAGAAGATCTGCACTCAAAGATTGATGGTGTAGTTGAGGTGGTTCTTGCTACTCGTGAGGATATCGGCGTGCTTAAGACCGATATGGCAGAGGTAAAATCTGATATCCAAATAATAAAGGGCGTCATCCATGAACACTCAGCCGATATGATCGAGCTAAAAGCTAAATCTCATGTTCACTAAATCTCGTTATAGGCATCAGGGGTCAGGCATCAGGGGTCAGTACTATCAAAAACTACCGCCTTCTGCCTTCTTCCTACTGTCTGAGTGTCAAAATTGATTGGGCGAATTACAGGACTAGTGACCGAAAAATTGCCCGATACCCTACTGGTAGGCGCGGGAGCGGTTGAATATGAGTTGCACGTTGCAACCTCTGATTGGGGTGCTGCCAAAGTGGGTCAAGAGGGCCGCTACTATATATATGAACAAATCCGAGAGGACGCCCATAACTTATTTGGATTTAGCGAACTAGCGGCCAAGGATTTATTTACCTCCCTCCTTGGCGTTAGTGGTGTAGGTCCAAAAGTAGCCTTGGCAGTGCTTTCAGCCGCCTCTTTATCGCGCTTGCAGCAAGCTATTGCCAGCGGCGATTCAGATTTGCTCAAAGGCACTGCCGGAGTAGGTAAAAAAACCGCCGAGCGGATTATTGTGGAGTTACGGGGGAAGCTAAATGACGTCCATTCCAATGCCGCCGCTGAAGGCGATGCGGCTTATCAGGCTTTAGTAGGATTGGGCTTCACTCCTGTTCAAGCCGCCGCCGCCGTTGCCAAAATACCAGCTAGCGTAACAGGCGATCAAGAACGGATTAAGGCAGCATTAAAGGCCGCACGATGATTTTTAAAGATACAAGATACAAGATACAAGATACAAAGAATCTCCAAGTATCAATATTCAATAATCAAACTCTTTGGATTTTGAAAGTAGGAGTCTGTTTGTGCCTTGTTTCTTGTATCTTGTTGGTTGGAGTAAGCGATGATTGAGCGAATCACGGCCGCCGACGAGGAGCAGCTAGACCCAGGCGAGCAGCAAATTGAAGAAACCCTGCGGCCACGAAGCTTTGCCAGTCTAATTGGCCAAAGAGCCATTAAGGACAACCTGCAGCTCGCTATTGAAGCAGCTAGCAAGCGCGGCGAGCCGGTAGACCACGTATTGCTATATGGTCCCCCGGGTTTAGGTAAAACTACTATGGCGGGCGTGATAGCCGCTGAAATGCGGTCAGGACTTAGAGTCACTAGCGGACCGGCTATTGAACGGGCTGGAGACCTGGCGTCGATCCTGACAAACTTAAGTGATGGTGACATATTATTTGTTGACGAAATCCATCGTCTGCCTAAAACAGTCGAAGAAGTTTTATATCCTGCCATGGAAGACTACGGTATTGACGTTATGCTGGGCAAAGGTCCATCGGCAAAGTCGATTCGGCTCGACCTGCCCAAATTTACTCTTATTGGAGCTACTACTCGAGTAGGAGCGCTGTCGGCGCCGCTACGTGACCGCTTTGGCATTGTCCACCGCTTTGAATACTATTCACAGGCTGAGATTGAACAAATCCTTCAACGCGCCGCTGGTATTTTAAATGTCGACATAGACCAGGCTTCGGCCGCCGAAGTTGCCAAACGCTCTCGCTTGACGCCTCGCATAGCTAACCGCTTACTTAAAAGGGTGAGGGACTTTGCCCAGGTTAATGGGAGTGGCACCATTAATGTTAGCTTGGCCGGACAAGCACTGGATATGCTGGAAATTGACGAACTAGGCCTAGATGCCAATGACCGCCGTATTTTGTCTGCTATTATCGAGCATTACGCAGGTGGGCCGGTGGGGATTGAGACGATTGCGGCTATTTGTTCAGAAGAAAAAGCTACCGTAGAAGATGTCTATGAGCCTTACTTAATGCAACTCGGGTTACTTGAACGCACCAACCGTGGTCGCAAGGTTACGCCCAAGGCTTATCTACACCTTGGCGTTCAACCGCCCACTACAATTGACCAAACGACTCTCCTCTAATCCGACTGTTCTTCTTTCGTACGTTCAGTTAACCTCTAATGATATTATTTTGTGACTCGTGGCTCTTGTATTATAAACACCAATTTATTCAACCCTCCCAAGGAGCACCCCGGTCTTTTTAGAAGCTTCGGATTATAACGGATTGTAATGTATTGTATTACAAATTGAGCTATGGGGAAAAGGTATAAGCGCTTCCAGAGGGTTGAAAAATTAGTTTCAGCTGACACGAAGTATATTAGATGAATTCTTTTATTTTGCCCGAAAACAAAAACGCGTTGGGACTGCTTATGCTTGAAAAAACACTTTAGCGAGTTCATAATCACCATTATGTGCACAAATGTTGCGCATTCCCGGAAGCTTTAAGGAGGCTGTTGTGCTTAGTCTACTCGAATCGGTATCCCATGCATTAGCTCAGTTAAGCTTTGCCGAAGGTGGTTGCACCAGTATGGAACTGCCAGATCACCCAGGGTTCTCTGTCGGAATCCATTATGCCCGATGGGGAAAGGCGCAAGTCAACCTTGTCGTGACAGTGTATGGCCCTCGCACAGAGTTGGGTTCAGAGACACTTTCTCGAGTCATTCGTGACCAAGTTATTGCATTATTCCTTGAGGGAAAGCCAGTCGCTTCGTGCAAGATCGGGTTTAATCGTGCGATCGTGCCTGAGCCCGGTGAAGGGCCTATGGCATACACCACATTCAGGTTGGACATGGGAGAAGGTTGGACAATGTCACCAGGGGTGGACCGCCGCCAAGAGCCCACACATAGGGGATACACCGTACGACTCCAGGTTCTTGAGTCTGACACCCTGAGTTCTCGCCTGGGCAAACCCGTTCCTTTGAAAACGTAATTCATTGTCCGCCTTGACCAGAACTTGCCGAGCTTTCGGCCTGATTCCGCCCTTGGGCCACGGTCGCAATCGCTTTGGCGATTCCCCGTAGTTCAGGGGCGTCGTCATTTTTGAGCTGGCGACAACCCCGAACTCTAGTAAAAGTGGTCGAGAGGTTGTATAATACATAAACATTTAACGAGACAAGCAAGTGCCCGAAACATATATGACATTAAATCCTGGCGAAGAAGTTCTGTATATATATCATCGCCATATCATAAACTATGTTCCAGTAATAGTGGCAACGGTCTTGGTGCTGCTTGCAAGTGCTTTTGCCCAAAGTTGGCTAACCGCTAATACCAATGTTTTTGGGTCGCTGGTTAGTGCCGCAACAGTCACTACACTCATAATGGTCGTAGATTTACTAATGATTGTGGTTGCAGTAGTTGCTTACATTATATTTCGCCAAAACCGCGTTATCCTCACCAACCAACATTTGACCCAGATTACCCAAACCGGTCTGTTTGGTCGGGTATTATCCAAATTTAGCCTTGACGAGTTACAAGATGTAAAAGGTACGCGCAAAGGGGTTTTACCTACCCTGCTTAATTACGGCGAAATTTTGATCGAAACGGCCGGAGAGAACGAAAACTTTGTTTTTCGCCCGGTAGGCGATCCGCTAACGGTGGCCGAAACAATTAACGATGCTCATGAAATATTTGAAAAAGAGCATACCTATGTCCGACCTTAGCCTTAGGAGTTTTTAAAAGGAATCAATTTCCCAAAAATGGGTTGGAAGTACCAATCCCATTTAAGTCTGTGCTAACTTGAAGCGGATTTTGCTTCACTATAGTGTTAATTGTTGGCATATCAAACCTTACCTCAGTAGCTCCCACAGCTTTATTTGCACTTTCAATGCTGGTAGCGTCAGGGCTTACAGCTACAACCCCGCTGATTTGGTAAGTCGTGTATCCGCAAACTGCCAAAATTACGAGAGTAACAAGAAATGCGCGGAATTTAACGATTGTTGACAGTATCGGCTTAAGGCTATCTTGCGGCTTACTCATGGCTTTATATATACCTTCACAGTTATATCAAATTTAAGCAAGTCAGACTTATCATCTTTGCGTGATATTGAAAGGGATGAAACCCCCGTATAGCGATTAAGATTTTCGACACTTCGCAAAAAGGTTTGAAGCTTGGGGTAAGTACCCTCCATTTGAAAAGTTACTGGTAATGCCAGCACTCCGTTTTCGGCTATTGTTTGGCTAGTAGCGTTTGGTAAATCCTTTGGGGCAGTAAATGATACGCTAGGTATAGTCATTTCAGCTGAAGCCGCCAATTTTTGTAGCTGGAGGGCAACTTCGGATTGTTGTTTGCTTTTTGGAAGGGCGGCCTGGATCTGTGGCACCAGAGGCTTGAGTTTTTTGTAAGTCTTTTCAAGTTCAGCCAACTGAATAATTTTATTACTTGTTACTTCGTCAAAAGCTAGCCTCGTTTGCAATACGGTTTTTTGCTTGCGTAGCGTTACGGTTGCAAAGTAGTCACCTGCTACCCCTATCGCCACCAGCACTCCTAAACCTCCAAGTGCACCAAAATAAAATCGTCTTGCACTCATCTTGCCTGCCCCGGTTTAAATCCAATCACAATTACTACGTTGGTGTTGCTGACTGAAACTATATCAGCGGCATTTACGCGAGGAGACGATGCTAAGGCGTCGCGCAAACTTACCCCCGCCACGTACCCATTAGTCGTAGCAGATACTTGTACCGATTTTTTGTCGTCACCAGTTAAGGCTATGCTCGTAATAGAAGTGCCTTTTAAGGAGAACTTAGCAATATCTTCAAGTAATAGAGAAAACTTAGGCTGGTTCTTTTGAATAATTTTAATTGCCGCTACCCTCTCATTGAGCTCACTGGCAGCTTTTACGACTGATTCATAGGAGTCAATCTTTAGCTGCTTTTCAACCAAGCTTTGATCTATGCTAGAGACTTTTCGTTTTAAATAAATAAACGTTCCCGCAAAGCTTGCTCCAAGCAGTATTGCCACTAAAGCTACCACAGCAATATATCGAATTAATGAAGTATTCCAGCGCGCAAACTTCATTTCTTCCTTTATTGCAGGGGGAATAAGATTAATCATTCTTTAAGACTCCGTTGAGCCAGGCCAATAGCTGTAGCATACATCGGTGCCTCAAGTTTATCGGGGGAGGTATCTACTTGTAACCCATACCACGGATTACCTACGATAATGGGCACTCCAATATTATGGTACATATAATCAACCAACCCCGGCATACTAGCGCTCCCCCCTGTGGCAATCATGGCTTCAATCTTGGTTTGGTTTCGACTGCGATCTTCGTAGTATTTTAAAACCTTTTTAATTTCATTCGTCAAAGTATTGAGTTGTGGGCGAAGAGCTTCTAGTATTTTGGCCTGTAACCCACTTTGATTAATACCAAATTTATACTTTATCTCCGTAGCTTGATCAGCCGTAATTCCTAGTTGTTTCACAAGGGTCTGAGTTAAGTCCTCTCCACCAACGGCAAAAGTCCCTGTCAGTCGAACCGCTTTATCGTAAATGGCAAGGTCAGCTGATCGGGTGCCAAAATCTACTATCAATGCATTGCCCTTAGGCCTACTGGCAGCCACCATAGCACGAGTGATGGATGTTAAACCTGTTTCTATGGCCTCAACTTCAAAATCGACAAAGTCGAATAGTTTTATATATGAATCAATGATTGCTTTTGGCGCAGCCACCATTAGTATTTCAAGGTAGTCTTGGCTCTCACTGGCTGGGATTATCTCATAATCAATATAAAGATCGGCCAGCGGTACTGGTACGTATTGTTCCGCCTCAAGTTTAACTGCTTGCTCGAGCTCTGCCGAAGATAGTAGGGTGGGGAGCTGAAGTGTCCGGGTAAAAACTTTGGCGACAGGGACAGACATAATTACTCGTCGCGCAGAAAAATGGCCACCTTTAGGGTCTCGCAAAACCGACTTAATAGCAGCAGCAATAGGCTCAGGGTCAGAAATAATGCCTTCTGTAATAGAATCGGGTGGAAAAGCCGCAAATCCATAACCAAGTACACGGCTCGGTGATCCTTGAGTCGCCAACTGCACCAACTTGACCGTCCGACTCCCAATATCCAAGCCCAGTACGGGTAAATTTTTATATACGATCGGGACGCGCAATCTCACCTCTAACTAATTAAGCATTAGCATGTTAATTATAACACCTCTTACTAGGCATAGTCTAAGATTAGCTTGTCAAGGCTAGCTAAAATCTTGCTGATAATACCCGACGCTCCATATAAGAGTTCCCGGAGATCCAATTGTTAGCGTAAAAACATTATTCATCACAATCCTATAGCTAAAAACAGCTCTTGTGCCAATCCCGCTGTTATTATTAAAAGCAGTTGTCCCCACCGGAGAATACAAGACGCTCCCCACAGCATTAGATGTGTTATTAAAAATAATACTATTGTTAGCAGTACTATATGAGGCCACTATAAAACCAAAGCCAGCGGAATTTGGTGTAAAAGCCGCAGAGTTATGTAGGGCTATACCTCCACCAGCATTCCCATCTACCATGAGGACTGGAAAGGTCACGACAGACGAGTCGACTTGAAGTATTGTGGAGTTTTGTAATGTCAAACGACCTTCAATCCAGACATCACCCATTATTGTAATGGTGCAGTTAGAGATAGTGACATCACCGCTAACATGAAAATTAGCGGGCCAAGTAGCAGTAGAACCACTACAGCTTGCTGAGGCTCCTGAGACGGCCGGGCTAGCTACTGCTATTTGTCCCGCTCGATTATGATTTGGAAATGCTACTGGTGCTACACCTCCTGAGGCAATCAACCCGGCATTGCTCATGTCGGAACCATCTGTCTGCAGGTTGGCACTGACATCGCCAATGATTCGAGACATGTTAAGAATATTTATGGGGTTTGCAATGTTATTACTATTGGATACAGTTACAGGCACCGGTATCGCGACCGAACCGATTCTAGCCATATTGCTAAGCCGGATTCCCCCATTAGAGTGAACCTTCCCATTGTTTATAAAGGCACCGTTGTTCATAACCAAACTATCATTGTCGTTGCCAGTTAATATGTCTATGGGCAAATTAAAAGAACCTGGCAAAACAGGTGGAGTAGGATTAGTGCTATTAATAACTAACTTTATTTTACGGGTAACTTTTGGAGTAGTGGCAGTGTGAGGCAGATAAACCCGGCCAGTGATAAAAACGATTTTTTCATTTGGCACAGTCCCATTGGCTACGCTTGACTGATATGTTCCCCTTCCTTTAACTGGGTCATTGGTGTATAGATTTGTCTCAGCAGTACCGGTGTATGTGTTTACTTGGTTAATATTGTACAAAAAACTATCTGCACCAGCCTCAGCCACAGCTAAGGCGTCAAGTGCGGCTAGTGTGCGCTTTGTGCTGGAAAAATGATTAACGCTATATTCAGAGACAGCTACAGTCACAGTCATAAAGAACACCATGCTAATGAGTACACCCACCAAGACCGAGCCACCTTGATCCTTACCGTTCTCTACAAGCTGAACGCTTGAACGTAAAACATGGGTAATGATTTTAAGATTCATAAGTTTTCCCATTATCGGTTCCTCAATGACGATTGGCTTGTAAGTCCAGTGGTATAAGTCTTGCCGAATGAAGTAAGACTTTGAGTCATTGTAAGCTGAACAGAATAAACTGCGCTATACGGAGAACTAGGTACGTTATTGTTAGAAGTATCAAAATATAAAATTGAAAGAGAAGCAATGTTTTCCACAACCTTACCATCGGGGGGACAGCTCGGGCTAGCCGATGCAGCCGGACAAGTTGTTGGCTCCGCATTATTTACATCGGGGTTCGCTATACGCCGTCTATATAAGGAGTTATCTGACCCCACAAAATAAATTACATCATTTGTCTTGATTGTTGTGTGAGTAGGGTCGGCATAAATTACGTTATCAGAGGAATCTAAGGCAGGCTCAGCCAATACAATTGCAGTAGGCGTGCTTTGCCATCCTCCGGGCCTATTGGGATCACCCCAAACGTTGCTATCTTGAACGCTACTTGCTTCTCTTAAATCCCTTCCAACCGTCTCAAGTGCTTGCTTAACATTGTTTTGAAGAATTGTTTGCGTGAAGTTTCGATTGTAGCTAACCAGCTCGTTTGCATAAAAATCTGACATAATCAAAAAGAGTCCACCCAATATGCTCATGACAAATACCATTTCAATTAATGAATAGCCCTCAGTTTCTAAAAAAACCCTCACCGATTAATCCCTTGCGCGTAGATTAATGTTGATACATGTGCGTCACGCCTCAGGCCTCTATCGGTATAGTAAATTATTATGTCGAATCGCTTAAGGTTTGGCACTGGTGGAGTAAGGTTATTAAAAGTGGCGGTTGCCGAGCGTGGCGAACCAAGTTGTGGTGGCAGTGAACTTGTAAAGTTTTCGTTAGCCGAAATTGAGGCGTAAGGTAAATTGCGGACTGCCTCCATCTTTTGCTGAGCAATAGCCGTTGCGATTGCCAAGTTCCGAGATTGACGATTTAAGTTTCCAGTATTTATTGATATTGTTGCGATGGCTAGCGTGCCGATTGCAATAATTGCAATCGTTACAACTACTTCTAGTAAAGTGAAACCAGCTTGTCTTTTATTCCTATCCATCAGAATTCATTATAAACGTAACCGCAATAAAAGCATAACGCAATGGTCTGTTTGGGTGCGAGTTCTACCAACTTTAAAATATAAAAAGCGGCTGTTAAGCCGCTTTTTATTCTAACTTTGACGTTTCTAGTCGTTAGTTGACGCTGGTAACAGTATGGACACCGCCGGGACATTTAGGATCGGTGGCAACTTCACAAGTAGCCGTTATACTGTAGGTTGAATAAGGTGAAGCTGATGTGTAAGTATAGGCAGCGTTACCGGCTTTGGGGTCGGTTGGCATGGCTTTAATAAAGCCAGGCACTAGAACCGAAGTCAACCCTGCATAGTTGGCTGCTGATGGATAGACGTTGTTATCGTTGAAATAGGTCTCAAGGGCAGTCTTAACGTTGCGCATATCGCTCTTACGTTGAGAGTCACGGGCTCGTTTTGGTCCAGCTGTTAGGTTTGGTACAATTAAAACGGCTAAAATGCCGATGATGACGATGACGATCAGAAGCTCTAGGAGGGTAAACCCACCACTCTTCTTTAAAATACTTTTCATGCTAAGTGCTCACTCCTTGCATA
Organism: Candidatus Parcubacteria bacterium; assembly: GCA_963718875.1. Taxonomy (GTDB): domain Bacteria; phylum Patescibacteriota; class Saccharimonadia; order UBA4664; family JBIOIQ01. The sequence continues at coordinate 1,103,985 of OY970378.1, read as the reverse complement.
TAATTACTTTTAATATACTGAAATTTACTATATTGCAATCTTCATAAAAACACAAGCATTTTACCTAAACAGCATTATTAAGTGCGGCTAACGGCCCAAACACTGAAATAACCACGAAGCCAACCATCCCGCCGATTACCATTATCAAAATTGGCTCAATAATAGAAGTCATACCGCTTACGACCGTGTCGACTTCTTTCTCATAAAACTCTGCCAGCTTAAGCAAAATCTTATCAAGCTCACCAGTCTCTTCACCGACTGCAACCATTTGCCCCACTATAAGCGGAAAATGCTTGTTGCGGTGTATCCCTTCTGAAATCGGCCGGCCGTTTTTAACGTCTTGGGCAATGTCGGCCAAAGATTCTTTAAAGACTGAGTTGCCAATGGCGCTTGAGGTGGCATTAAGCGCGTCCAAAACGGCTATTCCGGAAGACATTAAAGACCCGAAGGTGCGGGCAAACCGTGCGACATTAACTTTTACAATTATGGGGCCAAAAATTGGCAACTTTATAAGGACACTGTCAATTATCCGTTTTCCATTCTGGGTTTTTATAAAACGAATAAACCCAACGACTCCTACAACCATACCTATAATGAGAAATAGGCCATATTTGACCATAAAGTGGCTAATACCAAGCAATATCGTGGTATATATCGGCAACTTGGCACCGAGGCCTTCAAATACTACCCCAAGCTTAGGAACAATAACCGTCATAAGGAAGAAAAAAGCCGCAATCGTTACGGAGGTAATAACAGCAGGGTATATCATAGCACCACGGACCTTACCTACTATTTCCGCATCTTTTTCTTGCTGTTCGGCAAGCCTATTAAGGATGTCGTCTAAAATACCCCCCGTTTCTCCAGCACGAACCATGTTAATATAGACCCCTGAAAAAATATTTGGATGCTCATTAAGGGCGTTGGCCAGCGTCGAACCGCCTTCGACTCGCGTACCTATGTCGTTTATGGCATTGGCAAAAACCTTAGATGTAGTTTGCTGCTTCAAAATACTTAGTGCTTTCGTAATTGGAACGCCAGCATTGATCATGGTCGAAAACTGCCGCGAGAAAATTACTTTATCATTAAGCTTAACCTTACCCTGAAGCTTAAAATTTTTAAGGAATGAAGGCGTCACTCCCCCAGCCTTACCAGTCTCTTTCCCTTCAATTAAAAGAATGGGCGATAAGCCTTTTTCGCCTAAACTATTGATCGCAGCTCCACGATCGCTGGCAGCAATAGCGCCTTTGCTGATTGTTCCGCTCTTATCTCGCGCCGTATATTCAAAACTAGCCATAATATTTTTCTTTTCTGTGATCTGACAGCATAAGCAATAACAAGCTCATCTTTTTCTTATTCACGCGTAACCCTCAATATTTCTTCTATGGTAGTTAGCCCTTTGAGTACTTTTAAAAAGCCGTCTTGTTGCATTGTAAGCATACCATTTGAAATGGCAGCAGCCTGTATTTCCTCGCTCGTGGCGTGAGACACAATCATTTTACTAATGCCTTCGTTGATCTCCAAAACTTCATAAATCCCCATTCGGCCTTGATAACTGCCCTGTCCACACTCAGCACATCCTGGACCTGCTTTAAAAATTTGCAGCTCCTCAGAGTTGACAGTTGTTGGAATAGGAACAGTCGTCAAAGCAGGAGCATCTGGCAGAGTTGTCGTCAAGTCTTCATGAGAGGCTGCTATAACTGGTTTCATAGAAGCAGCGCCCACGCTGCGGTCTATAATGTTTGGGTCAGCGGCAATTTTATCTAAAATTGATTTATCCATTTCTATATCACGCACGGGATGGATAACCTTAGTGCCGCTGACTACACCTCCTTGGGAAGTAATAGGAGCAAGTGCGGGTACAGTTATGGCTGGTGCAGCTGATGCCGCAGGTACAACCGGAGGAACGTTAATTTGTTCCAAGTAATGCTTCAATGCCACATCAACATCAAAATCCTTTTTTATATCTTCAAGCTCCTTTCCTTGCGGAACATAAGGTACTCTACAGGCAGGGCAAAGCTTACGCACCAGACGTTGCCCGATTACAGTGTTAACAGTCGACGCAATCAAAAACGGTTCAATTCCCATGTCGAGCAGACGGGGGAGGGAGGTGGCCGCATTATTCGTGTGCAGTGTAGATAACACTAAGTGGCCGGTTAAAGCGGCTTGAACGGCCAGATCAGCCGTTTCGCCATCCCGAATTTCACCCACCATAATAATGTTGGGGTCTTGCCTCAACAAAGCCCGTAAACCGCTTACAAAAGTCATACCGGCTTTGGGGTTAACTTGGGTTTGATTAACGCCTTGTATGCGGTATTCTACTGGGTCTTCGACTGTCGAGATATTAACTCCCGCTGTGTTAAGTACATTTAAAACACTATAAAGTGTTGTGCTTTTTCCTGACCCGGTTGGCCCCGTAACAAGCGTCATACCGTGGGGTTTGTGAAGGTTACGGTTAATAATATCTAGTGAAAGGCCGGAAAAACCCAGTTCTTCCAGGGTTAGGGCTCGACTTGACTCATCTAGCAAACGCATCACAACCTTCTCCCCGTCCATTACTGGTAAGGTTGAAACTCGCAGGGCTACGGTTTTGCTCCCCATACTAAATTTGAACCGACCATCTTGTGGGATGCGATGCTCATCGATCTTAAGATTAGCCAGGATTTTGATTCTACTTACAACGGCAGGCAGAATATTGCGAGGCAACGTCATTGACTCTCGCAAAACGCCATCAATGCGATAGCGCACCTGCACAATGTTTTCGTGTGGTTCAATGTGGATATCAGACGCCCTTGATCGCATGGCATATTCCACCATCACGTTGACTGTTTTAGCGATAGGGGCATCTTCAGCAATGTCTTTTGCGCTAACCTCTGGCTCTTTTCGTTCGTCTTGATCAGGCACTGCCGAGTCTTGAATAGCCTTGCTGATCTCACTATCCATATTCGCTTGATACTGATCCAGGGCTCCGGCAATATCAGCCGGAGTGGCAATGTATATTTTTACCCCCCCCACTGTTTGCTTTTGAATAAAGTCGGCAGCTTGGAAATCTTCTGGGTCGGCCATTGCTAGTTGCATTTGGTTGTCAATTGAACCAAACAACACAGCCTGGTATTTACGGGCAATGCGCTCAGGTATTTTTATGAGAACTTCATGAGGTATTTTAATCCCAGCGAGCTCAACAAACGGAACATCAATGCTTTTGGCATACAATTGAGTCAGATCTTTTTCACTAATCAAATTGCGCTTTATAATAGTGGCAAGAAGTGGTTCTTGCGTCTGCTGATGATTTTTATCGGCCTCAGCCAGGTCCTCGGCCTTTACTCGCCCCGAAGCCGTTAATATTTTCTTGAGCGCATCATCAGATATTCGCATATACTACCATTTTACCATAAGCAAGATGGATTCCGTACCTCCTAGCCATTTCATCTGTTGCAGGTGTTGACTCTTGTAGTATAGTTATCACTAATGACTATTACAGACTCACGTCATTTCATCTCCACAGACCAGTTTTTTGATCGTTCGATATTGGATATGTTATTTGAGTCTTCTAAGTATATGAAGGGAAAAGCCCCTGGACCCCTGCTCCAGGGCAAGGTGTTAGCCAATCTTTTCTACGAACCGAGTACCCGCACTCGGTTCTCTTTTGAATCAGCCATGACGAGGCTAGGCGGTTCTACTATCTCGGCGGAATCGGCCGGGCAATTTTCTTCCGCCATCAAGGGTGAGGATCTAGAAGACACCATAAAAATTATTGGTGGATATGCCGATGCCATCGTTTTGCGCCATCCCGAGCCAGGATCGGCCGAGCGAGCCACCGCGGTTTCAAGTGTTCCTATCATAAATGCTGGTGACGGAGGCAAAGACCATCCCACTCAGGCACTGCTTGATATCTTTACAATTTTGGAAGAGTTGGGGAGTGTGGAAGGCCTAAATATCGCTGTAGTTGGCGATTTAGAGCATAGCCGCACCATTCATTCGTTTTTATTGCTAATGGGTCTCTTCCATCCCACCATCCTCTTAATATCCCCGGAGCAGCTGCAGCTTCCATCGCAATACAAACATTACTTAGACGATAAAAACATCAAATACCGCCAAGTGGATAGCTTGTCGGCCGTCGATGGATCTACCGACATAGTTTATATCAATCGTATCCAAAAAGAGCGGTTTGCCGATCCGCTAGAGTATGAAAAACATAAAACCTGCTTTATATTGGGCAACGAGACATTGGCTCGCATGAAGCCCGAGTCCCGCATTCTTAATCCGCTACCAAGAGTAGGTGAAATCGATCCCATCATAGACACCGATCCTCGCGCAGCCTACTTTCGTCAAGCCCAAAACGGCCTGTATGTGAGGATGGCCTTGCTGGCGCACATTTTGGGGTAACCGGCTTATTATTGGATTCCTATTTACTGCCTGAGTTTGTCGAAGGCCTCGCGTCCCGATCTGACAATTCGATTACACGGGTGCCTCCCGTGTAACATACGAGTATTACTCAAAACTTAACTGCACTGGAGGCACCAGTGTAACCCACCCTGACCAGCCTCGGGAAAATCTTCCGATGCCGTCTTCAACCACTAGGACGAACGATCGCCCAAATGTATTGAAGTAGACCTCATCACCTGCTTCCGACCGGATAAAGCCAAACTGGTTGTTCCTGGGATTACTCCCGTAAAAACTACTATTCCGCGTTCCACGGTAACCGTCCTTTCTAAAGGGAACGCTGACACTGATCTAACTCCTTTCAAAAAACGCCATCTTCCGTAGAAGCGCGTGGAACTTTTGTAACAGAAATAGTGCAAAATCACAACAGAAACAGCTAGTTTATTACTAAACTGTAAAAAAGCCTAAGAAAAGTGTTGACTGTTCGCTTTTTGTTCGTATATTATGGAAATAAAGCTCCAGTCTATGGAGCTCGTATAAAACTTAGGAGGGTGATTAAAAAAAGGAGCCCTCTTAATGTCGCGCTTTAAAGCCCTTCCATTATGTCTACTTTTATTGCTAGTAATTAAGCCACTCAGTGTTCAATCTGCCAGCACATCCCTTGTTATCAGCGAAATTCAAACCGGTTCAGCTACAAGTTCTGGCCAAGAGTTTGTTGAGCTTTATAACCCCACTACAAGCGACATATCTGTAGATGGATGGGTGTTGCAATATAAGTCCGCTACATCTGCACTTGCTGAAAACTCATGGTCAAAGCGAGCAACTCTGACGGGTGTGGTTAAGTCGCACGGGTTTTATCTCATAAGCCAAAAGATCTACTTATCTACTGCCGATGCCGATCTTTCCACGGCCGGTCTCTCTGGTACTGGCGGCCACGTGCGGCTCAAGGATCAGAGTAACGCAGTGGTTGATCTGGTTGGATGGGGCACGACTGCCAACGCGGCCGAAACCACTCCGGTGGAGGCTCCTGCAACAGAGGAGAGCATCGAACGTCTGCCCGGCCGATTGATCGAAGATGGTGGTAACTCCACCGATACTGATAATAATACCGAGGACTTTGTTATACGAAGCACCCCACAACCCCAGTCGACCACTGCAGTTTTAGAAGATCCTTCTATCACCTCCCCGGTTACTATCGAAGATCCACCAGTCGACGATCAACCCGCTCCTGCCCCTACAGTTTACGCAGCGCTAATGATTACAGAACTTGTGCCCGACCCAGCTTCACCTCAAACCGATGCTCACAATGAGTTTATCGAGCTATATAACCCCAATGCCGATCCCGTTAATATTGAAGGCTACACAATTCGAGCAGGGAGTAATTTTCATTCATTTTACAATCTACCAGATGTAATTATTGCCCCTGGAGCGTACCTAGCCGTTTACTCTAACCAAAGTCATGTGGGGCTTACCAACGCAGGCGGATCGGCTCAAGTACTTGATCCAGCCGGTAACATTGTTGGTACAACCGGTGATTATGGCAAAGCCGCTACCGGGCAAAGCTGGTCATTAGTCGACGGTGAATGGAGGTGGAGTATGCAGGCTACTCCTGGGGCGGACAATATTTTGGTAGTGCCTGCAGTTGCCTTAAAAACTGCTGCAACTCCAAAAGCCAAAACCGTTGCCTCCACTACAAAAGCTAAGGCTACTTCAACACCCAAGTCTACGACAAAAACCACAAAAGCTGCTAAGCCTAAAGTCCCCAAAGCAACTAAGCCCAAAACCTCCAAAGCTAAAAAATCGACAACCACACCCCAAACCGCCTTAGTAGCATCGGCAAATAATTATTCCGGTACATGGTTGCTAATTGGGCTGGCCATGCTTAGTATAGGATACGCAATCTATGAATTCCGCCATGATGTACGAAACTATTACCACATCACTAAACGCTACCTTAAAGCTCGGGGAATCTCTCGGTAAAGCCCTTCAAGGCGGCGAGACAATCGAGCTCGCTAGCGATCTTGGTGGTGGCAAGACCGTGCTTGTCAAAGGGGTGGCTGTTGGATTGGACTATAATGGTGAAGTTACAAGCCCAACCTTTACCATTAGTCGGGTATACCACGTTCGGGATGACCTGGAGCTGCATCATTTTGACTTTTACCGCATTGATTCCGACGACATTGTCGCTACAGAGCTGGCTGAAGTAGTTGGAGATCCAAGCGTAATTGTGGCGGTAGAGTGGGCGGGTAACGCCGGCACTGCCATGCCTTCCGCTCGCATTCGCATCGATATAGAAGCAGTTGACGAAAATACACGGCACATTAAAGTAACCGCGCTTGATTCAAAATTTAACTACGTCATTGAAAGTTTAAACAATGGTTAAAGCAAGCAATCAAAAGCTTGATATTAATAATTCTGTGTTAACACTCAAAGCTCAAAAGCCAACCCTGAGCCGAGTCGAAGGGTCAAAAGTTCTTCTAGGTATCCGCACCGAAACCGCCGAGGCATGTCTCGTGTTGGCATCCGATGATGGCAAACTAAGCGATCAAATAGTTTGGACTGCCGGCCGCCAACTGTCGGCTACATTGCTGTCAAAAATCCACGAACTTTTGGATCGCAATGATCTAACTTGGCAAAATCTCTCAGGCATTGTTGTTTATGAAGGCCCGGGTTCTTTTACCGGCCTTCGTATCGGCATAACGGTAGCAAACACAGCCGCTTTCGTGCTAAACAAACCAATTGTCGGAGCCACCGGCGAAGATTGGTTGGAGTGGGGAACTGGGAAATTACAATCAAATATTTTTACCGGCATCGTCATGCCATTCTACGGCGCCGAGGCCAACATTACCAAGCCAAGAGGATAGATGCCTCGCCATAAAAACTTTGTATTAACCACCTGTCATCTCTCGACAGGCTCGAGATGACAACGAGAACTAAAATAGGTAGATAAAAGGGAACGAGCCCCCAGCTCCGCCATGGTGGGCGGAGCCGGGGGCTCATGGGGAATGGGCGACGTGTCCGTGTTCTAGTGAAACCCGCCGTGCGTGGGACAGACCGTGCCTGTGTTGTTGCAAGTGCTGCAGTTGTGCCTGCGGTGGCCGTGACAGACTCCGCACGGGTTGAGCGTTGCATGGCACTTGCTGCAGGTGGAGTTGAGGATGGGAAGGAGGGGACTGCGTACGTGCGTCGTGGAGGGGGTCGGCTGTAAGGTCAGATGGCGCTTGCAAAACGCCACGCCCCTTGTCGTCAGTGCTTTCATCTTGCTCCTACGAGCTCGAGTCAGCCTTCATTGGCCAACAGTTTCAACATAGTACAACGTTGAGCTCAGACCTGCAAGGTTAAGCGTGATAATCGAGTATCGAAGTCAAATTTCAAATCCAGATTTTTAAACTATTGTTATCGAAGCCTGACTTCTAAAAACTCATGAGCCTGCCTGCCTGCCGGCAGGCAGGATTGCCACGTCGTGCTGCCCGGGCGAGACTTCTCGCTAGTGACACATCGCGTTACACAAAGTCAGACTTTAATCTTGGATAGCCAAGTAAACCGATTTGAAGTCTGACTTAATAAAATCGCTTATCGCTTTTGCTTGACGGCCTTAGCAAAAAAAGCGACAATTACAAATGTTGATATTAAACAATTTTTCGCTTTATAGCGCAAAGCTATTACTTCTTTTCTCGGTCATCTACAGTTTCCCCGCTCAATTTTATTCATTTTATTTCTCCCTAACTGCTACGACCACCTTGGAGTAACCAGGCAAGCGCGCCAAGCGACTTAACCTGTGGATTTTATTGCCACATTCTTATAGAAAGAAGGGCTTATGCTAGCTTTATTTGTAATTGCCGCACTCGTGCTAGGCGGTGGGGCTGGTTTTGGTGCCAACATGGTAATAGCCAAGCGCAAAACCGACTCAGCCGACTCTAAGGCTGCTAAAATTCTGTCCGATGCCGAAGCCAAAGCCAAAGAAACTGTTCTCGAGGCCAAGACCCAGGCATTACGAGCCAGCGAGGAAAGCAAACGCGAAGATGGTGAACGGCGCAAACAGCTTACTGAAATCGAAAATCGCGTTAGCAGCCGCGAAACAACCCTCGACCGCAAAATTGAAGAGCTTGATAGGCGTGGCGAGGCTTTACGAAAAAGTGAAACCGAGCTCGAGGAGTTAAAAAACGATATTCGTTCCATGCGCACCAAGCAACAAGAAACACTCGAAAAAATTGCCAAGCTTAGTAAAGACGAAGCCAAAGACAAGCTCATGGCCATGACAGAGCGAGACATTAAAACTGATCTTGTAAAGTTGGTTGATAAGCTTAAAGACACCGCCAAAGAAACCGCCGACGAGCAAGCTCGCATGATTGTGGCAAGCGCTATGGAAAGGGTTGCTTCCGACCAAACCAGCGAACGTACAGTTACCACTGTTGCCATCCCTAGTGATGAAATGAAAGGCCGGATCATAGGGAAAGAAGGCCGTAACATCCAAGCCATTGAGCGCGCTACCGGAGTCGATGTACTAATCGACGAAACACCCGGCGTAATTGTGCTTTCCAGTTTTGACCCCATCCGCCGACAGGTGGCTAGGGTAGCAATCGAAAAGTTATTGGCCGACGGTCGAGTCCACCCAGCCAGGATCGAAGAGGTAGTTGCAAAAGCCGAAGAAGAAATTGATAAAATAATTAAAGACGCCGGCGAAATGGCTATTAAAGAAGTTGGCGTAGTCGGTATTCCACCAGAGCTCGTTCAAATAGTAGGCCAACTTAAGTTCCGCACCAGTTTTAGTCAAAATGTGTTGGGTCACTCTGTGGAAATGGGCCACATGGCCGGCATGATCGCTGCCGAACTGGGTGCCGACGTGCGTATTTGTAAAACCGCTGCGCTACTACACGACATTGGTAAAGCCATGACCCATGAAATTGAAGGCAACCATCACCATATTTCGGGCATGCTCATCCGTAAATATGGTATGGATGAAACAATCGCTCACGCAGCCGAGGCCCATCATGACGATATCGAAGCCACCACGGTTGAAGCTCTAGTGGTGCGGGTTGTCGATGCTCTCAGCGCCGGCCGTCCTGGTGCCCGAGGCGACACACTCGAAAATTACGCTAAGCGTATGACCGATCTCGAAAACATCGCAATGACCTTTCCTGGCATCAACAAGGCTTACGCCATCAGCGCCGGCCGTGAAATTCGCGTTATAGTCCGCCCTGAGCAAATCGATGACCTCTCCGCTATCAAGCTTGCCCGCGACATGGCTACTAAAATTGAAGCCACTCTCAAATACCCCGGAACGATCAAAGTGAATGTTATTCGTGAAACCCGTGCTATGGAATTTGCTAAGTAGAACTGACGCAAGTAACAAGATACAAGAGACAAGGATACAAACAAAGCTCAATGAACAATTCCGAAACAGTTCAAAAGTATGATCTAGAGGCCAGAACGACAGCTTTCGGCCGTGAAGTTGTTCGAGTGTGCCGTTCAGTATCAAAGGACTCAATAAATAGTCGCATCTGTGGCCAACTAGTAGGGTCTGCAGGTTCCGTCGGAGCAAACTATCGAGAAGCAAATGACGCTTTAGGCAAGAAAGATTTCCTCTTGAGGCTCAAAACCGCTCGTAAAGAAGCCAAAGAAACCCTCCATTGGCTTGAGCTTCTTGAAGAAGCCAACGATGGAATCTCGGTTAAAACATTAAAAAATGAGGCAAACGAATTAAAAAACATACTTTCAGCCATCATTATTAAGAGTCAGGGCTAGGCTGTGGATTCCGAATATTGTAATTTGAAAGTTGTTTGTAACTTGCTTCTTGTTTCTTGTATCCTTGGAGAAGAATCGGAAACAAAGAAATGAGCATTCGAGTAATTTTAATTCACGGCAATGGTGGCGCCAGCGGCCAAGATAATTGGCAGCCCGATGTGGTTCGTAAATTGAAAGATGCCGGCATTGCCGCGATTAGCCCCGACTTCCCTGACGCCGTCCATGCCCGTGAGCAATATTGGATCCCTTACTTGCAGGACGAGCTTAAGGCCGACCAAAACACTGTGCTAGTTGGCCATTCTTCGGGAGCAATCGCCGCCATGCGCTTTGCCGAAACCCACCGCATTCTTGGATCAGTTTTAATAGGAGCCAGTCACACCGACCTAGATGACGAGGGCGAAAAGCAAAGCGGTTACTTTAACCGACCCTGGAATTGGGAAGCAATTCGATCCAACCAAGGTTGGATTATTCAGTTCGCTTCCACAGACGACCCTTACATTCCCATCGACGAACCGCGCTTCGTTCACGAACAGTTGCAAACCGAATATTACGAAATGAATGACCGCGGCCACTTTTTATATGATAAACCTTTTGATGAGCTTGTAATGGAATTAAAAAGAAAGCTGCATCAATGACTGTTATTCGAAAACAGACCAGAGTTAAAGAGCTAGACAATGGAGTGTCAAAATTATATGACTATGCCTTGCCCGGTATTAGCATGGGCTTATCTTACCAAGAGATTCATGGGCGAGTCCCCGCTGATGGATCTGCAAAAAATACCGTTTGTGACGAGTTTTATTACGTATTAGAAGGCAGCGCCCAGATAGTCATAGATGGGAAAGAAGACGTCATTTTGCCTGGTGACGTGGCCGTTATACCTTCCGGCAGCACTAGCTACCTAATTGGCAATCATCTTAAACTTTTAACCATCACCAACCCCGACTGGTATACTGAACAGAATGAAAACGTTGACGAAAAAAGGAAATAAAAGTGAAAATTGATGAATTGAAAATTGAACCTGACCAGCCTGCCTTACCCATAACACCTGAAACGAAATTGCTTTCGATCGACGTGGAAAGCAATGGTTTGCACGGTAAAGCATTTGCCGTGGGTGCGGTGGTCATAAAAATGGACGGCACTGTAGTAGACGAATTTTACGCCCGCTGTCCAGTCGAAGGCGAGCTTGACCCTTGGGTTAAAAAGAATGTTTTACCGGTATTAGAAAATTTTCCTGAAACCCACCGTACCTCACGAGCTATGCGCGATGATTTTTGGGAATGGTACAAAGTTGCCAAAGAACAGTCCGACTATATGTTAACCGACAATGGCTATCCTGTGGAGGCACGCTTTCTCGTAAACTGCCAAGACGATGACTTAGAGGAGCGCTATTGGGACCATTCATTCCCATTGCTAGATCTTGCCTCAATGTTTATTATGATTGGCGTTAAACCCTTGGCTGTCCGCTATAGGTATGTGGCCGAGCAAATTGTTGATGTTCCAAATTTACATCACAATCCTCGCTTTGATGCTTGGGTCTCGGCATTGTCTGCTGTTAAAGCACTTAAAGTCTCAGGTATTCTTAAGGATTAATATTTAAACTACCATAAGGCATAAAGCTATACTGCTTATAGTTGCAGACGGGTGGTTTATCACGATAGAATGGCTATTAAATTGAGGGATTAAAGTTAAGCCAAAGCCTCGTATTTAATGTATTAGATTAATAACAAAAGGAGTTAATAATGACAAAACAACAACTAATTGAAACACTTGCCGGCGAGACCAAGATGACCAAGCGCCAAGTTCAAACGGTTTTATCGACCTTCGTTTCAATTGTAGGACGTACTGTTAAAAAAGGCGAAAAAGTATCGGTTACCGGATTTGGCACTTTTGATCTCGGCAAACGGGCAGCCCGTCGCGGGGTAAATCCGCAAACTGGTGCAGAAATTCGGATTCCTGAAATGCCCATGCCTCGTTTTAGAGCGGGTAAGCGACTCAAAGAAATCGTCCGCTAATCTCTTTGCGTCAAAACTTTAAAAAAACCACCAACTTTGGGTGGTTTTTTTGTGGTAATGCTTGACTACATGAGTATTATAAAAGGGTAATCAAGGATCCGTCTATTTACGGAGGTGGCCATGCCCACTGACAACCCAACCGAGACAGCCGCAGCTGTGGCTGTCTAAGTCGCGCGCAGGCACTAAGTAGGAGCGGGAAGTTGGATAGGCAAGTCAGCGGCTTGCCTATCCAACAATCATCCGATTACTGCATCCCGAGAGGAGTCGGCCCATGGCCGAAAGGGAACAGAAAAGGAAGCAATCCACCACTCGAACAGACGAGGTGGTGGACACGACCCTCCCAGCCAAGCAAGGTGACAAGCTCAAGGCCGAGCTCGACGAGCTCTTGGACGAGATCGACGAGGTGTTGGAGGACAACGCCGAAGAATTCGTTCGCAGTTACGTCCAGAAGGGCGGCCAGTAATGGGAGCTTCGACCGCGAGTTAGGAGGTGATCCAGATCTATCTTCGGCGGACATTGCCAAGTAGTCGGCAGCTAGTACGACCCGGCCCCACCACCAGTGGGGCCGGGTCGAGTCATGTATGGCTATCTCTTCTCAAAAACATTATAATTATCAGGTTCAACCGAGCTCCGCATTGGGTTATTTTTTTGCAAAACTTAGAGGAGCAGCGATAGTAGCATCGCTTGAGCGTATAACCCGAGCCGAACTAAGGCACCAGCCTGTTTGGCGAGGGTAGACGAGAAGTTGAGCGAAGGCTGAAAGAATATTAATTATATTCTGTAGGCCGCAGTTCAACTTGGAGGACGGGGTGTGGCGCAGTTGGTAGCGCGCCTGCTTTGGGAGCAGGAGGCCGAAGGTTCGAGTCCTTTCACCCCGACCAGCTCATTTTGTGCTTCAGTCTAAACAATTTCATACTGAAATTATTCTGGCTTTTGCTCAAAGCCTCGCTTTCCAATTTGTAAACAGCCTGGTGGCTTGGTTTACAAATTGGTTTATGCAAAAATGAACTAAGTAGTCGAGATTATTTATGCAACATACACATTTCGGTGCGCCAATTATAAGTATGGATGAGCTTAAAATTTTGCGCCCCCAGTTAGGAAAAATAGTAGCCACGAGTGGTGGCTATGACCCTATTCACCCCGGACACATCAGCTGTATTGTTGAAAGCAAACAATATGGTGACACACTGGTTGTAATTGTTAATGGTGACGCTTTTCTAACCGCCAAGAAAGGCAAGCCTTTTCAGGATTTAGCTACTCGCAGTCTAATTGTAAGTTCACTTAGAGGCGTGGATTATGTTGTACCTTTTGAAATTGAAGGGGATTTATCGGTTATTCAAGCGCTCAATGAAATTAAACCTCATATATTTACAAAAGGTGGTGATAGAGTTGACGCCAAAACAATTCGCGAATGGGACACCTGTCAAAAACACGGAATCGAAATTATGACTGGTGTAGGGCTTGATAAAAAGTGGTCTTCAAGTTGGTTTTTAAAAGACTGGACAGACCATGCCGGCGGCCAAGCTCTCTAACTCAGTATAAAATGACTAGTCTGTTTCCGTATTACAGTCAGAAGGTATTGTCCGCGCAGCCAGCTTGGTTGCATAGTCTTTCAAAGCTAGTGTAATTGTAGTAACCTGCTCACTAGTACTGCACGGAGGCTTTAAGAAGTATGCTACCGATCGAGACTGATTGACTTGGTTGCCGCGGCGATTCAAACTAAGCAATCTTGCCTCTAATGGCTCAAGCTTCCCCCTTAATCGGGCTGATATTTCTAATGCTGACGCCCCTACTTTGACCCCGCTCAAGGCCAATGAGTTACTGCTTGGCTTTATGATTTGAATGGCGCTGACTACATTATTCTCGGCATATATGATTGCTTCGATGGGCCTGAACCTGTTGTTAGGATATTGGAACAATTGGTCGTTAACTTTATGAATGCCGGTTTTAAGCTCACCTGTAGGTTGACCTAGACGCACTTCTTGGCCGTTGGAAAGTCGTACAGACTCCTCTAAGCTTGTTATAGTTGCAGCTTTGACCACCACAAATGTTACTGCGGCCAGGATTGCTAGCGCCAAGCCAATTAAAAGTGGGCTTTTGGGGCTAAAGCTAATTGCCGAAAAAAGCACCTTGTTTGATCCTGGCTGATTGTTGCTGCTGCTTGTGCTGTTTTTGCGCCGCCACCCCTGACCTTTTGTTAGCTTGCTTATTCACATTTACGTTAACCTCTGTCATCGCCATTTTTGGTTACTCCCACCGTTACAGTCCCATAAAGCTACTATTGCACCGTCACCGGTACCAAAGCCGTAATCCTCCAAGCATTTATTGGTATTAATATTTGGCCGAATTGTTTGGTCTGACCGCCGCTGCCATTGTTGGTTGGCGTTATTTAGGCAAGAATAAATTTGCACACGCTTGCCATTGCTAGTATCGCCATCTCGAACGTCCAAGCACATGTTGTTGGCTGTTTGAAGCGAGCCATTCGATGCTAGTGTCCATCTTTGGGCAGCAGTTCCATTGCAGCCGTACAGCTGCACAAAAACCATGTTGCTAAAATCGGCTCCCGGTACATCTAAACATAACCCGTTATACTCGTTTACGATTTGCCCAGAGTTTGAGCTTACAGTTGGATTCGATGGTTGAGTTGTCTGAACAGGCGCTGACGCACCAGAGCCGCTATGCAGAGCATTCCAAGTGTTTGGGCCTACCACACCATCACACGGAGATAAGCCGTGCTTGTTTTGAAAGTCACAGACTGAGTTGAAAGTAATAGTACCAAAATAACCGGTGGTAGGAATACCGTAGCCATAGCCGTTCAAGTGGTTCTGAAGGTGGGTCACGCAGTCGCTAGAGGTACCTTGGCGCAAGACCTGGGCGTGGCAGCTGCTATCCGAGCTTACCGGAGTAGGGTTTGTAACGGGGACAGGGTTTATTACAGGTGCTGTAGTTGGTGGTGAAGTTACTGGAGGAGCGGTTGGAGTGGATCCACCTCCGCCTCCCGGCTCAGTGCAAGAATTCCAAAACGGTGTTGGATCAATATCGTTCACGGGGTTACGCACTTCCCAGTGCAGATGAGGTGCAGAAGCATTCCCGCTAGTGTCGGAATAGGCAATAACGTCCCCAGCGTTAACTGAGCCGGTTTTGACTATTTGACCAATATGCCCGTAGCGAAACGTATAATTTCCACTCGACAAAATTAGCCACACGCCATAACCACCGTCATCATACGGAGGCGCTTCAACGCTGCCGCTCTCAACTGCATAAATTGCTGTACCTTCAGGAACATCCAAATCAAGACCCTTGTGGTTGGGACGTTCTGCAGTTCTGTAAGCACTCATTATGGGTGGGTCACCCGCTAGGGGACAGATGTTGCTTTCTGCTAGTGCAGTATTGTTGCCAGCAAAGTTAAGAGGTAGAAAGTTAATCAGTAATGCTGCGGCCAGTAACCAATATTTTGAACGAAATTTCATTTTTAAACGGCGCTTATAATGTGGTTATACCACGCAGCAAAAATAAGCACAAGCACTTTATAATAAAAAACTGCCCCGAGGACGACGCGCGAATTGCGTCGTCCTCGGGGCTTCGGATCAGTCCTTGTCGGGGTTGCAGTCCCCGAGATGAACCATCTGTTCCGCAGTGGATTGAAAACCCGTTAGGGCTATTGCCACCACGTCGACCCCTCCTGTGGTGCAACCTCCTCCTACGGCGTAGAAACTACCGTTACGCAGGTTCTTTCGCAGCGCAGGCTGGGTATCGAACTTGTCGAACTGCATCTCGGGGTACCAAATGCGTAGTTCAGCGAGCTGCATGCCGTAGTAGAAATCCGGCACCGTCACGGTTGCTGCGTGGCGGCCATGGTCTTGGATGCTGACGATGGCCACGATCTTACCGCCGCTCACCGACACGAAGGTAGTGAAGGCAGTCTGGGACTGCCAACGGCCAAATCCCAGATCGCTGAACCGGCCTTGCATCGACGCAAAGTCCTGGCCAATGCGAACCGCCGACCCGCCAATCAGCACCTTGTCGAACTCTCGTTCGGAGCTGAACATGTCGGGCGCCGCTGTTGTGGCGACTGGCACGGTGGTGGTAGGTGATGGACGAACCGTTGTGGTGGTAGCCATCATCGTGGTTGTCGGCCGGGCTGTGGTAGCCGTTGGCGCAACCATGGTAGTTGATACCACTGGTGGGGCGGTGGTTGTGACGACGGTTGTGCTGACCGGAGCCGCCGCTTCGGCGGCGGCTGCTACTTGCTGGAAAGATGTTGAAGGGGCTTCCTTGTCGCTTCTGCAGGCTACGGTCAGTAGCCCGATTACGACAACAAAGACAAGTGCTCGACGCATGGCGTGGCCTTTCATAGGAGTTGACCGAAACAAGAACTGCCAAAAATCGTCACACAATTATAGCACTTGTGCACAGGGAAGTCAAATTAATTATGACCCGAGACTTATTGGCCCTAAGTAAGCCTTTGCGCTAAAGCCTTTCTCTGCTACAATACTTCGGATAATCAGTAAGCATGCGGGTGTCGTATAGTGGCTATTATGCTAGCCTTCCAAGCTGGAGACGCGGGTTCGATCCCCGCCACCCGCTCCAAGAAAATAGTCTCAGCTTGTTTGGGGCTATTTTCTTGGTACAATGGGTGGTGGTGAGCGAACCTTTAGGTTCGGTGTACGAGGAGCGCAGGAAAGATTAAAGTTGGCTTTTGGTCTTTCCGAGCACCGCAGGAAGGTGGCACAAGCCACATCCCCGCCACCCGCTCCAAAGTTTGTGCCCATATCAACAAAATGGACACAAACTTTGGCAGAGAAAGAGTCAGGTATTATGCGTATATTTCTTTCAATCCCGTTCTCGTCTAAAGTAGATCCCGATGGTCGGGTGACTGCAGATTACCGAGCTGCAATAGAAGATTTGCTGGTTTCCTTACGCAAAGCCGATCACGTTGTGTTTTGCGCTTTGGAGCATGCGCGATGGAGCTTGGGAGGGGTTAAGCTGCCCGAAGCAGAACTCCAAAAAGATTTTGACGAAATTGATAATACCGATAAATTAATCATTCTTTTGGAGGAACGAGTCTCTGCAGGGGTTCAACTTGAGAATGGCTATGCTTTTGCCAAAAAGAAAGAGATGGAAATTTACCAAATTGGACAAGCATCGTGGAGTAACCTAGCTTTTGGCAGACTGTCGGGTGTCAATAATATCCCCGTAGATGACGTAGATAAGTTTGTTTACCAAGTCAAGCTCAAAAACACCCAATAACCAACATCCATTAATAAAGCCTAATATTAAAGTATACTTGACAATGCGCCCCTGTAGCTCAGCTGGATAGAGCAGAGGACTTCTAAGCCTAAGGTCGTTGGTTCGAATCCAACCGGGGGCACCATTCGACTCTCCGTCAGCTGACGGATTGCTCATGGCTTTTAGCCATTAGAAGAAGTGTCAAATGTCATAGGTTACAGGTAAAATGTAATAAAGCCCTTTCAAAACCCATTCGAAATCCGAAAACCCGTTTTAGGAGTAATATAGTGATTTTCTTAGTTTGAGAGATAGCCATAGTGCTACCTTGAGAAGTAAAAAATCAGTAGATTGCCCTACAAACGGGTTTGCAGGACGGAGGGATTTTGAAAGAGCTCTAAAATATACCCGATCTGATTTGAATTTGAAACAACGAATTGAAATTAGTTCGGGGGCCGTCCCGCTTGCGGGATTGCCTCCACCAGAATGCAAGTATCATTTAATCAATTTTCAATTTTCATGCTGTCAAGTACAAATGTAATTCGAAACTTATACAAATGAAACTTATATGGCGGTTGTAGCTCAGCCCCGACGAGCTATAGTTGTCGGGGAGCCGACCTTTGCGTCGGCTTTGGTTAGGAATATATGAAAAGCTATCTCTATATCTTATATTCAAGTTCAGGTAAGTATTACGTCGGGAGTACCACAAATCTTAATCGGCGTATTTCCCAGCATTCTGCTGGAAGTACCCCAAGTACTAGTCGAATGGGAGAGCTAAAGCTTGTGTTTCATCAAGAATTTGGCTCATTATCTGAAGCGAGAGATGCTGAAAGAAGAATTAAACGCTGGAAGAGAAAGGATTATATTGAGAAAATAATAAGCGACGGTATTATGAAGGCCGTTAGTTAACGAGGCGGGTGTAGCTCAGTTGGTTAGAGCGTCTGCTTGTGGAGCAGAATGTCGTGGGTTCGAGCCCCATCACTCGCCCCAATTATTTATCAAAACAGCCATTTCTCGATTGAGATTGGCTGTTTTTTTAGTTCTAACCTCCTCATACGCAGCTTCTAATTCGGCGTAATTTTCGACGATCGGTTGAAACCATTTATGAGGAGTGATTGTTAGCACGCCGTCTTTTAGCGTCGCACCCTTACCGAGAGCGGCGAAGATTTCCCGCTTAGTTCTAACGTCGCCAAACATAAACGATCGTTGGGCGTAGCAAGCGAACTTGAAGGTATCCTCCGTGAGCTTAAGCCAGTTCCTAGCTCGCCCCTCATTGCCGTCCCGCTCTTGTTGAAGCCTAGCTAGCTCCGTTTGGAGGGCCTTCTTTTCCTTTTTGAACTCGTCGTCGTCGATCATATCCCTGTAACGCATTTTAGTCAGGTTATCTAGCTGCTGTTGATTGTCGTCCAGAGCCTTAGTAAGCGACTCTTGGACTTTTGTACGATCTACGATCTCTTGGTCATTAGACCGGTTCAGCTTTTCTAATGCCCAGTCCCGAAATACCGGTAGGATCGTAAATTGCCGTAGTTGTGCGTCCATTTGTGGCTCTAGGTCTTCCAGGCGGATCGGCCGCTGTTTGCACGGCACGCCGGTCTTACGGTGGGTACAGCGGTAATAGACGTAATCCTTGAGCTGACCGGTCTTTTTCACGAACTTGGTCTTGGTTTCGGCCGTTACTTGAGCCGAGCATTCGCCGCAGGTAATGCTGCCCGTATAAGAATGCTCACGGGACTGGGGGCGAGGGCGACCCTTAGCTCCGAGTAACATTTGTACCCGGTCAAACTCCGCCATTGTGATCATTGGCTTATGGCTCCCCTCATATATTTTGCCACCATAATCAATTACCTTTGCGTAGAATATATTAGTTAGTAGACGGTATGTGCCGTTGTGAGAGATCGTGCGGCTAATCGCTACCTTGCCACGCTTCGTTTTTCGCTCCTTGGTAGTTAAATGCCATTCCTCTGTAGCTATTTGGTGTATTTGGCGGGGATTGTAATTGCCGGTAAGCATTAAATCCCAGGCTTTCCGCACTATATCGAACCGCTCCGGATCGGGGATTATTGTTTTTTCACCCTTGCGTTCGTCGGGATCGGGGTTGTTTATGTAGCCAACGGGAGCTAAACCAGGCTTCCAGCCCTTTTCAAGCTTACTATTGATCCCTCGCTGTGTATTCGCACGTAACTCGATAATGTACTGATTGGCCATACCGCTCTCGACGCTATATAGAAGCGTATTATCCTCTGGGCGGTACTCTCGTGTGTGCGTATGGATTAACCGTAGCTTACCTTCTTGGAGCAGCCATTGTATCGCCGCACTATCGATCGGGTTTCTCGATAAGCGAGAAATGTCCCAAACTAGTAGGGCATTTGCTTCGCCCTTTTCGATCCGGGCTAGCATTTCGGCGAACACGGGCCGATTATTCGGCTTCTTAGCCGATTTAGCCTCTGTAAAGATCTGATTTTTCTTTAGAACAACTCCTGTTTGATTGGCTTTTTGTATTAACCAATTAACTTGGTCGTCGATTGACTGAATTTGTCTGTCCTCGTCCTCGGAGGACTTACGAGCGTAGAGGAAATATTTTAGATTTTGGCTTTGCATAGTCATTACTCCTTATATATTACACAATATTGTTAGTGCTTTGAATAGTGATCTCTAGCTAGGGAAAACCTTTCATATCAAGTAATGCAGTCCGTTGTTTTTTATAATTGGATTTATTAATCGGCGGAGTACTTTTTGTCGTAGTCTTTTGGGTACTCTCTGAAATAAGAGTTTGCGGTTTTGCCGAAATACTGTCGGGTGGTTTCAGATAAACCAGATTGTTGGTTTCCAGCAAACTAGGAAGTGCCTCTTCTAGCTTTAGAAGGTTAAGTCGATAGTGGCTTGTGCAGGGGTTTCCCGATCGCTTGTAGTCGAGAATGCTGTGCTTAATTAGAGTACGTCTTGCAGTTTCTAGCTCATACCGGGTAAGCCCAGTTTCTTTCCTCCAACCCTCGGCAGTTTTGTAAATCCAGCCCTCCCTGTCTTTACCCTTTCCGTGCCAATATAGGAGCTGGCTTAGCAAGATACCGGCATTTAGGTTGCCAAAAATAATGGCGTAGCCCGGCTGGTAGAGAATGCCCTTTTGCCGGAAGTACTTATTAAATCTCTTTTGATCCGCTTGGCTCATATTCGTTCTCATTTTTATTGCGGCTAAAGCCGTCTTTTAGGCGAATAGCTTCATAATCCTCGACGCTCAATGGTCGGTGAACAATTTGCATTAGCCGGACAAGCTTTATGGCTTGATCTTGTGCGGCCTCCCACGTTAGATCTACGCCGAGGTGCTTCTTAGCAAGCTCTTTAAACTCCAAAATGTCAGAGTCGGTTAATTGCATATCAGCCGCCATAAATCCGAGTCTTAAGGTGCTTGATTGCGTCGAAGTAGATACGGGGGTTTACAGTTATTCGGTTTCCCCAATAGTCCGCCAAGACCCCCTCGATTTCAGGAGTACGTTCAAAAACAAAAGAAACTCGATTGCCATAGTTGCGTTCGAGTTCAAGAAGTTCATAATTTTTCTCAACCAAAACGGAAGCCAGGGCGAGATCGGCGGTTTTGATTGTGCTTTCTTCCTGGCTCATAGTAATCCTGCGAAATTAAAAAATGACTTGTACTAGTCATTTTCTGATACCAGGAGTAATTGAGTTACTAGGTGAAAAAAGTGAACGAACCTTGCTAGCTTAGGTTGTAGGGTTTACTCCTTCCAAACCCACTTGTCGCCCTGTTTGATAATTGGAAAAAACTCACCCTTGTTCACCTTTAAGTTCTTTCTAATATTGTTTAGGGTATCCCGTATGTCCTTTTCAGCACGAAATTTATAGTTACCTGTAGCTATTTTCTTATTACAGCCCTCGATAATGTCGTTAGTACCTTGTGGCCAGCCCTTATTGGACTGCAAGAACTCCAATATCGTATGGGCCTTTGTCCCAGGCTTAAATGTGTACCACCCTGTTTTGAATGAGGCTATTCCGTCGACCTGTGCGAACGAAAGCATAGGGGTTCCAGAACGTGGTTCTACCGCCGATTTGATAGCAAACTTTTTTGTGAGTGTTTGATAAATACGGTTAAATTTTTTCGGTATCAATTCCACCTGTATACGGCGTGCCAAATTATCGGGCCAGTCTATCCTAGGCACCATAATCCTATCGCCGTTGATCGGTATGTTTAGTTCAGACGGGAAATCCAGCCGGAGCAGATAGCCCTGCTCGTGTAGTAGACGAATTATCCCGTGTGTCAGTTCGGGATTTAGGTCGTCAACGTAATCGGTTGGGAAGCTAAAGGTATTACCTACGGTTAATTGCTTTTCTCTCAAAGCGGATAAAACCAGCCAAGTGTTATATTCGTGCTTTTCTTCGGTCGTCATTTTCATACTGCTTCAATTATATCTGAACGGGTATAATGGAGATACTCGGAGGCGAACCGATAAGGAGAACTATATGCCTCAAACTCTCAAAACAAATGTCGGCAGACCGTCAGTGATCGACGCAGAGGCGGTAAGTAAGATCGTCGGGGCTCTACATAGGGGTTTGAGCGTTCGGGCGGCCTGTCGCTACGCTGGCGTGTCCTACGGGGCGTATTACGACCATATCCGTAGAGAGGGTGAATTTACCGATATATTCGTTGGTGCAGAGAGTGCTACTAAAGAAAAGGCACGGCTGATAATTGTAGACGCTATAAGAAATGGGGACGCAGTCGCAGCTCGCTGGTACTTGGAACGGCACGACCCAGAATTTGCCCGAAAGTAGGGTATTTTTCGATAAAAAAGCATACCCTCCACTCCCGTTGAGGTGTTAAGAAATTAAGTACTAAGTGTTGTGTTTTCTCGACGATTCTCGTAGAGTAAAGATACCGAACAAAAGCCGAATAGATTAGTTTCGTTCCAGAGAAAAATGTTGCGGCAATTTATAACGCTTTAGTCTATAATCATACGAAAGGGGTATATGAGTATGAAAATGATAAATAAGAATACTAAAATTTCCAAACGTCCTAAGCTTTTATCTCTATTTTCCGGTTGTGGTGGGCTCGATCTTGGCTTCAAGCTAGCGGGTTTTGAAGTTGTATGGGCTAACGATTTTGAAGCCTCGTCCTGCAAGACCTACGAACGTAATTTCGGCCCCCATATCACCCACGCTAGCATTACGGATATCGATTTCAATAAAGTACCGGACGCAGATATTATCACCGGTGGTTTCCCCTGTCAGGATTTTTCAATGATTTGGAAACGGGGCGGTTTAGAAACAGACCGAGGAAACCTGTACAAGCATTTTGTACGTGCGGTTGAAACTAAGAAGCCAAAAGTTTTTGTGGCTGAAAACGTTAAAGGCCTCCTAACGGCGAATGACGGTAAGGCAATACGACAGATTATTGAGGACTTCGCACGACTTGGATACAAAATACGAGCCGATCTCTACAATTTCGCCCACTATGGAGCACCACAATTGAGAGAACGTGTATTGATAGTTGGTATCAGGAATGACATTGATTTCAATTTCGAGAAACCCGATCCCACTCACACAGCCGGAAATTTCGTAACGGCTGGAGAGGCATTAGAGGGGGTTGAAAAAGTACCCCACAACAACGAGCACCAGAATATCAAGGACAAGACCAGAGAAATGCTAAAACTGATCCCCGCCGGTGGCAATTTTTCCTCTTTGCCTAAAGATAGTCCTTACTATGTTAAGGGTATGATCAGCCACGTATATCGTCGGTTAGACAAAAACAAGCCCTCTACCACAATAATCGCAGGAGGCGGAGGTGGCACCTGGGGGTATCATTACGAAGAACCACGGCCTTTGACTAACAGGGAACGTGCTAGACTTTTCGGTTATCCTGACGACTTTATCTTCGAAGGCTCAATCACGGAAGTTCGTAGGCAAATCGGCAATTCAGTCCCCCCCGTAGCGGCAAAGACTATCGCAGGCTACCTAATGCCAGTGTTTGAAGCTAGTAAGTTAACTGAACCAGCTAAAGTAAGTGAATATAGCGTTTCGTTAAACGGGGTGGGACTCAATCAACTGGCAATATCGGCGGACTAGCAAATGGCACTACTATTTTCAAACTTCCCGCCTGTCAAAACCGAACTCGACTCTTATACTGAAATATTCCATAAACTCATAAAATCCTCTGACGAGCTGTCTATTGCGTCTGGGTATATTTCTGCCGACTCGGCGGTAGACCTAAGAAATATTATTGAACAGAACCACGGCCCAAAATTGACACTTTGCATTGGTATGCACTTCTTCGAGGGACTAACCAACTCTCAAAAAGTGGCCTTGGAGTCATTAAATGATTACCTCACCCTCAACAACCTGGGTGGAGTATTTGTATCTGTTACATTTCCGTTCCACGGCAAGCTAGCCAGCTTTAAGTCTAAGGGTAGCATTATAGGGTCTATTGTCGGTTCTTCAAACCTTTCCAATATTGTATTTGGGCAAAGACTTTATGAGGCCGATTACCTAATAGAGAACCATAGCGAAGCTATCAGGCTAGAAACATTCATTGGTGAACTTCTAGAAAAAGCTTGCGAGCCGATAGGGGAAGTAGATATCCCGCTAGTGGTGTCTACCAATCCTCTTTTGAACGACCAATACGGAGTTACGAAAGTAACTAGTAGTGAGGTATCGGCACTCATAAACCAATTGTCGTCAGATAAGATAGAAATACCCTTGAAGGCCAACGACGCCCCAAAGAGCAACTTGAATGCTTTCTTTGGAGAAGGTCGCCGGAATCAACAGGGTTTTGTTATGCCACGCCCTTGGTACGAAGTCGAATTGATTGTACCTAAAGAAATAACCTCTCTGCCGTATTATCCAAAAGCAGATTCAGGTGGTGAAGGTGGAGTATTTCAAGTGGTTACTGACGACGGCTGGGAGTTTGATTGTAAGGTAAGTGGGGACTACAGTAAAAACCTGCGTTCAGACGGCGATCTTAAAATATTAGGAAAATGGATAAAGGGCAGATTAGAAGTGAACGGTGCATTAGAACCGGGGACACCCGTAACCGACGAGGTTTTAAGCAAATATGGAAGAAACACAATTTCATTATCGAGGATTGAGGGCAGCAACAAATGGTTTATGAACTTTGGGGTTGAGGCGTCGTGAGCCATTTACAGAACTATCTAGCTAGGCTCGCCGAGTCCTCGCCTAATGCCGTCGGATCTGTTAAAGAAACCCTCCAAGAGATTGTGCCGGAACATATAGAGGCGTTTAACTTTAAGGAGCACATAACCGGGCTACTACTCGGAGAAGTCCAAAGCGGTAAGACAGGTCAAATGTTCGGAGTAGTGGCCGCAGCAGCAGACGCTGGCTTCGAAATATTTTTCGTATTAACCAGCCCGATCAATGCCCTCCAAAAGCAGACTTATGAGCGTGCTTTACTAAATTTAGATACTTTTAATATATGCGACGAGGGCGACGAATTGAGGTTCAAGGCTCTTAATATGCGTAAGCCCGCTTTAATTATCTTAAAGAAAAATACGACTGTTTTGAAAAAGTGGAAAGATATTTTAGCCTCAACGGGATTTAGTAAAGGCAGGCCGATTTTCATAGTAGACGACGAGGCTGACGCAGCCAGTTTAAATACTGAAGTAAACCGTGAAGAGCAAAGTGCAATTAACCGGCACTTGGAAAACATTAGAAACCTATCAACAAGCAGCTTTTATCTTCAAGTAACTGCTACGCCCCAATCCTTATTACTTCAAGCAAAATCGTCAAATTGGAAACCAGCATTTGTTCATTACTTCCCGCCGGGCAGAGGTTACCTTGGTGGCTCGTTTTTTTATAGTAAGCCAGCACCTTTCACTAACAGGTTTACAGAGGACGACGAGCTAAGTGTGCTCCTTAAAACCGACGAAATTGCCGAGGGTCTAAAGCTTGCAACTGATACCTATCTAATCACCGCAGCTCACCAGTTTGTTAATAAAGACTCTAAGGTTTGCAACTTCTTGATCCACCCAAGCGTTAGGATAGAAGATCACGAGAAAATTGCAGAGAAAGCAAAGCATTATCTCCAACACGTCCTACGGACTATTGACGATAAAGCAACCCAAGATAGGCTGGAAACTGCCTGGTCAGATTTGAAGAAGTCTAAACCAGATATTAGGCATTTCAAGGAGTTGATAGAGTTTATCAAAACAGCACCAGAAATAAATGTCTTCACCATGAATTCTGGCCCAGAAAGCGATCCCAGGGTATCGTTTGACGAGGGAATGAATATAGTAGTTGGTGGAAACAGCCTCGGAAGAGGGGTAACTTTTAAAGGGCTTCAGACTGTGTACTATTGCCGGTCGTCGAAAAGGCCACAAGCTGATACGTTTTGGCAGCACAGTCGTATGTTTGGATATGACAGAGATCCTATGCTAATGCGGGTTTTTATGCCTATGCCATTGTTTAATGTATTTGCAGAGATTAATAACTCAAACGAGGTGCTACTCAAGCAGGTTCAGGAGTCGAACATTGACGAAATTCAAATAATGACTTCGTCTAAGTTCAAACCGACGAGAAAGAACGTTGTCGACCAGGGTTTGCTTAACATTTTGGTTGGAGGAGTAAACTATTTTCCGCCCGATCCAGACCAGTCAAATTCAGGTACTCTCGACGACGTAATGAGTGCTTACGACGATCAGCACCCTGTCTACGACATAACTTTGCCGGATCTGGAAAAAATACTATCGAGCTTAAGATCTGATACACCAAATAACTGGGACACTGCTTCACTTATTGCTGCATTAGACGCTTTGAAAAACGAAAAGGGCTCATTGAATCTCGCAAAGCTTATAGTACGACGTAATCGAGATATCAGCCAAGGAACTGGCACCTTACTCTCGCCGGACGACAGACAATTAGGTAATTCGATACAAAATCTTCCAGTTTTGACTATGTATAGGCTAAACGGAAAACGAGAGAACAAATGGGGAGGGCAACCTTTCTGGATACCTAATATCAAGTTGCCCCACGGCAAGGTGTTTTATAAAGTCGATTAGCTAGACTAATAAAATGAAAATAGGGATTAATGTCGGAATACTATAAAACTAGAAAGAGAAACTTATACGAGCACACTAGCGATAAGCCCTTTCGCCTAAGCCGAAGTAAGCTCGATCTATTTATCGAATGCCCTCGGTGCTTCTACTTGGATCGTAAACTAGGCGTGGGCCGGCCACCTGGGTATCCGTTTAACCTCAATAGTGCAGTCGACGAGTTACTCAAAAAGGAGTTCGATATCCACCGGCAGGCTAAGACCGTCCACCCGCTCGTTAAAGCCTACGGGCTAGATTTAGTACCTTTCCCATAGATACATTGAGGAGTGGCGAGATAGCCTCCACCGTGGCATTACATACGCTATACCGGATACCAATTTAGTCCTTACCGGCGGCGTAGACGACGTTTGGGAAGATCCCCAGACCTGCGAGGTAGTTATCGTCGACTATAAGGCCACTAGCAAAAAGGGCGAGGTATCGCTCGACGCCGATTGGCAAGACGGCTATAAACGACAAATGGAAATCTATCAATGGCTATTTCGTAAAAATGGCCTACCGGTATCAAACACCGGCTACTTTGTGTACTGCAATGGTCGCCGGGATAACGACGCATTCGACGGTAGGCTAGACTTTGATATTAAGCTGATCCCATACGAAGGTAATGACGGTTGGGTAGAAAAGGCCGTTATGGACGCCTACAAAGTGCTTTGCAAGAGAACCATACCCAAGCCGGGTAAGAACTGCGACTACTGTGCTTACTATGCGGCTAGGTCTACAGCCGAATGAGGTAGCCTAAAGAGTTTTCTTCCACTCTTTAATAATGGTTGCCCGCAAGTATTTATCTACGGGATTAGTTTGCGAAAACAGAACGTTCCGCAAGATCTTAAAAACCTTCTTTCTATCGACCAGATCTAGTTTGCCTACCGGCTGTTTCCGGCCGGTGTCGACGCCACTAATTGGTATGTAATCTTGCAAATGTACCCTTGCGTACGTGGGCTTACTGAAGCAGGGGTAGTCGTTGTGATCTAAAAGGTGAACGGCATAAGTGTTTCGTGGAGCGTTGGAGGTTATTACGCAGCAGTAGATCTGACTTTCAAAGTCCGTTAGTTCTGTCGGGAGTATAACTAAGCCGAAATGACGGGCGACCTCGCCCGTATCGTTGAACGTATACTCCTTAAAATATAGGATATCCCCTGGATCGTAGCTCATAGACTACCCCAGGATTGCAGAAAGAATGTCTTCGTCCAAGGCAACTGTGTCTAAGTCTAAAGGACGGCCGTTGAGAGGGTGTCCCTGCCTTTTTTCTTCTTGCTGGGCTTTCTGCATTGGCTCGGTTTTATAAGCCTCTGCTTTGAGCTTAGCTATGGTTAGAGGCAAGTAGTCTTCTAGAATGCTATTCAAAAATACTTTTTCCGACTTTCCAAAGCTTACTTGGGCCGGCTGCTTCTTAATACGGTGGCAATGCCTAGGGTGGCCATACTCTGTATTATCTTCAGCCCACGCCTCAATAAACCCGGTTTTGGTTAATTCGTCTACAGCCTTATAGATATCATATGAGATAGGGCCATTCTTTTCTCGGTAGAACTTCACATTATGAATAAAAGACTCACCTAAGAACCTCTGTGAATTGATCTCAATCATATAAACAAGCTTCATTAGCTGAAATTTAGACAAGTTATTAATACCCTTGTCGTGAGCCTTAGCAAGGGTATACAAAATGGTTTCTTGAAGTCGATTGAGAGGCATATCTTTCACCAATTCTATTTTAGCATAAGCGTAATGGTCATACCTTACGTACTTCTAAATATATAGAAGGTATAATGGATATGTATCGGTTGAATATACAGGGTTTGCGGCTTAGCTAGCAAGCATTTCCGGTATGACAACATAATCTTCGGGGCTTAGGCTTTGGAATATTGTTCCAACCCTACTCACCGTACGGCCCCAAAACAAAATCCTCAGCGAAAGCTGGGGTTTTTGTTTTGAAGAGGATGGTGCGAGAAGTTTACTCTCAGGCGACGATCCGGGGAGCCCATTCTAAATCCTGAGCGTAGTCGAAGGATCACTCGCCCCATAAAATAATCCCTTCGCTAAGTGATTATTTTTGTTACCCCTGATGGGTAATCGAACTTTTTGATAGTATTAGTCAATGATATTAAAACCAGACTTAACTACTGGCTCTGAAGCTGCAAAGCCGAAAGTCCTTTTTCACTCCTCGAGGAATAAAGATATTAAGGAATTCGAGCCTCGAAATAAAAAGGTCAGAGACCCGCTTGAGGGGCCTGTTGTTTTTGCCACGCCGGACAAAGCTTACGCGTCGTGCTTCCTAGTCCCAAGTGATGATAGTTGGGTAATAATTGGGCGGTATTCTACTTATGGCGTTCCTGGCCCGTGGAAAGTTGTTGTTAGTGACGAGGAAAGGTTTAGGCGAGCAGACAAAGGTGGGGCAATTTATCACTTACCCAGTCAATCATTTTCATTTCACCCAGAACGGAATATGAGCGAAACTGAGTGGACAAGTCATCAAGCTGTTAAGCCATTGGGCAAAGAAGAATATGAGTCTGGACTTGAAGCAATGATTGGTCAAGGTGTCGACGTATACTTTGTCGACAAGACAACTTTTGATTCCATCGCGCAATCCAAAGATAACGGACAGTCGATAGTCGGCTCACTTACGCCAGTTCGGCGAGTTCAGGAATGAAGATTAGCTCATCCAATCAACAAAAATTGTTCTGACACCACCTACCACACGGCCCCAAAACAAAAACCTCAGCGTAAGCTGGGGTTTTTGTTTTGAAGAGGATGGGTTGAGCCTAACTAGTAATTGGTAAAACAACTCTTTTAAGATAAGCTTATGAGCGAAAAGAACCATCAACCTTAAGGCATCCAGGTGGACGTTGATATGCAATCGGAGTACGAAGTGAAAGAAAACGATACAGAGAATCCTGTTATAGAAAATCTAGAGCCAGAAGTATTGGGCTATCAAGATAGGCTTAGCGCGGACTTTCCTGACTTAGATATTCAAACAGTCAGTATAATTGGCAAAGGTTGGCATCATGCGGCCATAGAAGTCAATCATGACTTAGTCTTTCGAATTCCTTTAGGTATTCACACACAATCCGAAGATAGCGTAGCTCGAGAAACAACCATACTCAGGCATCTTCAGGGACAACTCCCTGTAGAAATCCCTACACCAAAGTATATTGCTCCAGAAAATGCCTACTTTGGTTACAAGAAATTGCCAGGAAAGATATTACAGAAAGCATTACCCCATCTAACCGATCTAGAAAAAGCCCAAATTGTTAAGGATTGGGTGACTATCGCCGTTGCAATCCATCAAGGCATTTCACTCGCTACGGCTGCTGAGTTGAACTTACCAAAATTCATCATTTCAACTGACGAAGCTAAACGAATATTCGATTTGCCAGCTATGCCGCCCGAAGTATTAAATTTTGCTCACGATACTATTGAAGCTGCGCTTGCAATCGACTCATCAAGCCAATATATGGTTGTCCTTCATAACGATCTGCAATACCAGAACATGCTCATTGATCCTGATAGCAAGCGAGTTACAGGGCTAATAGATTGGACTGATGTTGAGGTAGGTCCTTTACCTAGAGAGTTTGCCATCGGAGATTGGGATCAGGATCATGGAATGCTCGAAATGGCTGCTGCTTTATATGAGAAAAAAACTGGGATAAGGGTAGATCAAAGATTAGCAACATTACTAAAGAGTCTAGAAAAGATTAGTGACTTAGCCATTGAAACTGAAAATGAAGAAGTAGAAGAAGCTAAGGGTACGCTCGCTGCTATTAGAAATATAATGGCTAGGGCTAGCTAGTGGCTGCAAAAACAAACTTCTTTAAGCAGGACTGCTTTGTTTTGTGGGTCGAAAGTGATAGTCGCGTTTACCCTAATCTTTAAAAACAACTTCGGTTGGGCGGCCTGCTGCTAGCATTTGAAGGGCTTTAAAATAGTCTTCAAGCAGCTCGCGATCAATATGTCCAACGGCCAAACCAATGCGTACCCTAGCCTGCATTTCAACATTAGGGACAAGATCCTTGCCCTTGGCTGTTAACGAAACTATCTTGGTACGTTTATCTTTTCTATGCAGGCTCCTACTAACCAACCCACGCTTTTCCAATTGATCAACCAGCACCGTAGGATGTGAGGCTTTAGTTTTTAAAGCCTGAGTAATTTGAGTTAGATTCATTTCCTTGTTGTCATAAAGCAACCCCAAAAGTGACCATTCAGGAATGGTTAATTCGAAAGGCGCAAGTGCAGCCTGAAACTGCACCTGTAAATAGCGGTAAGCTTGAGCCTGGATAAGGCCAATTTGGTATGTAGAAATTTTACTCATATCCATAGTGGAAATAGTACCATTTAATTTTTAACTTGGGCAATTTGCCAAAAAAGTTGCAGCGATGCACCCATTCAGTAGGTATTAATGTTTATTGACGATGAACAAATACCAGTGTAACATTTAAGTTACTTAATTAATATAGCTAAATAAATTAGCTTAAGGAGGCAGTATGGAACAAGATAGTAATAGTAAGGGAACAGCACCGGTAATGATGGTGAGTATTATAACCGCCATTGTTGGTTTGGCTCTAGGATTTGGTATTGCCAAAGCCATGGTGAATAACGATGATGTAAACACCAAAACAGCTACCTCTAGTCAGCCTGACACGGCTACTAAAGCCGCTGACTTGCGGGTTGTATTAAATGCCTTAGAGAGGGAGCACGTTGACCTGGCGTCGGCTGCCACCCGCAACGGTTTTGACGGCAGCGCCGACTTTAAAGCCTCAGCTGATGCGCTTGATGCCAACTCGGTATCATTGGCAAAGGCTGTAGGCAGTGTTTACGGTGCTAAAGCAGAAACAAAGTTTTTGGAGATCTGGCGTAGCCATATTGGCTTCTTTGTAGACTACACAGTTGCAGCCAAGGGCGGCGATAAGGCCGGAATGGACAAAGCTGTTACTAACCTTGGTGGTTATGCAGACGCGATTTCCGACTTTCTAAGCGGGGCCAACCCAAATCTACCCCGAGAAGCGGTGCACCAGCTAATTACTGACCACATTGGCTTACTCAAGACAACAGTCGATACCTATGGAGCCAAAGACTTTGCCGGTTCGTATGCCAAACAGCACGAAGCCAGCGAACAGGTAGGTAAAATTGCCGATGCTATTAGCGGTGCAATTGTTAAGCAAAGCCCAGATAAGTTCTAGACTTAAATGTAACCAGGAGCCAACTTGTGGCTCCTGGTTGTGAAAGGAGACACATTGAATAGAAAAGCAATTATATTTACATTCCTTGGCCTTGTTTTGGTGATAGGCGTGGTGGTGGCGTTTAGTAGCCTATCTAACCACTCTAAAATAGACAAAATGGGCAGCACCCCAAAAGCTGGAACAACCCAGCCCGCCGACGCTAAAAGTGTTGTAATACAGGACTATACTTTTAACCCCAATCCTCTGAAGGTCAAAAAAGGCACTACTGTGACCTGGACTAATACCGATACAGCCAAGCACAATGTAGCATTTGATGACGGTCAGCCTGCAAAAAAACTGGATGGACCGTTATTTGGTAAAAATGAAACTTATCAGTTCACATTTGCGAGTGCCGGAACATATAAATATCACTGTAGTCCCCATCCGTACATGAAAGGGGTTGTGGAGGTGACTGAATGAAATTAGCTAAACTTCAAATATTAGTCGCCGCCGGCAGCCTGGCAGCCTTTGGTGGACTTGGGTTTCTGGCTGCACAAACAATGGCATCAAAAAACAGTAAATCAATTCACCACGTGAATCTCACCAGCCATGGAGCTGACCCTAATGTCATAGCAGTCGTAAAAGGTCAGTATGTTCAGTTTAATGCAAGAGATGGCAAGCAGCATCAAATGAGCCAGGGTAGCGGCGATAACGAAGCCCACCATCAAACTCATATGGGTGTTCATGAGCATCAAGTAAATGGCAAAGATTCGGGTGTTTTTGGGCCTTCAGAAGCGTACAGGGTTCAATTTAGCCAAACTGGCACATTCAACTTTCATGATCATTTAAATCCCAAACTTTCAATAACTGTAGTCGTCTATGAACCTGACAGAAAAGTAAGTTCTGATGTCCATCTTTAACGCCGCCTTAGCGAACCCAGCAATTGGGAAAATAGCTCCTGACTTTAGCCTGCAAGATCAATCAGGTCAAGTGAGGAACTTATACGAGACACTTCGGCAGAAAAGAGTCTTTTTATTTTTCTACCCCTATGATCAATCTCCTTCCTGTACTAAACAGCTATGTACAATTAATGACGAGCTGACCCTATTCCATAAGTACAATCTAGTTGCTTGGGGCATAAACAATGCCAGCGCTGAATCCCATAAGCGATTTGCTGACAAGCAGCGTCTTAATCTCCCATTACTATCCGACGAGGGCTACGAAGTCTCTAAAAAGTACGACAGCCTTTTTTCATTTGGTCCCATTAAAGTAATCCGGAGGAGTGTGGTGGGGATCTCAAGAGACCGGAAAATTACTTTTTATGCTCATGGCGACATGCCGTTAAAAAGTATTATTAATCAGCCTATATAGTTACTATGCCCCGGCTCTGATGCATTATGGTGCTTGCGAAGCCTCCTGGGTTATAAATCAATATTGTTTAGCGCCAATATCCCACGGCCAGTTGGTCCATTAGCCATGGGTCGTTACGACCAACTTTGTCGAGCCAAACCGACAGATCTTCAAGTGCCTTAGATGGATCAGCCGGAGATTTTTTCATATCCACTACTAACTCTAAATTGTCTTCGGCAATTTTTACCACATCACGTAAAACCTCTCGCACCATCTCGCCTTCGGGATCAAATTGATAGGCCAGGACAGAAAAATTTTGTGAGGCTTTTATAAGGTTAATCGCCTCCATGTCAAAGCTAAAACCGAAGCGGTTGCCTTTATTTATAGTGAAAAACAGCACCCGCATAATCATTTTGCGTTTTAATAGTTGATCGATGACCGCTTGGTTTGTCTTATCATGAAAAATACTATCAACAGCTTCACCAACCTTATCTATAATCGGTTTACGCGTGGCTATTAGACCCGATTTGTCTGCTTGATCAATGGCGTCAAATAGATCCGGTTGTAAAAAGTGCAAAGCACTTAACCCAAAGTCACCAATCGCCAACTCGTCTGAATAAAAGGCCACATACTGCACCAACATTTGGTAAAAAGCGTAACGGTTTTTAGATAAGTGCGTGGACATACCGAAATCAATCAAAGCCACGTGATTGTTCGGTAGCAAGATTATGTTCCCAGGATGGGGATCGGCATGCATAATATCACCCGTAACGGCTTGGCCCAACAATTCTGTCCCCACGACCCGCAGTTGCCACAATATATCGCTACCCAAGCGCTCGGCCACCTGTTCACGAGCATTTTTTGTGCTTGTTTGGACAGCTAGCATTTCGGTTACCGAAATGCCCTCTAGATAATCCTGTACTAAAACTCGACTGTTGCTAATTTCGGTAAAGGTCTTAGGGATTACTAGGTATGGGTGCTCACGAAATTTGTCGTAATACATGGTGGCAACAGTGGCCTCACGCACATAATCTGTTTCCTCCAGACAAGTTTGTTTGAAACGCTTGTAAACGGTGCGCATGTTTATGACATTGCGTCGACCGGCTAAGTTATATAGGCGGCTAAAAATTGCCAGCAATCTCAAATCATAATAAAGGTATTTTTGCACACTGGGTCGCAAGATCTTAATAACTACTTGCTCGCCCGTTTTAAGTTTGCCACGGTACACTTGTCCAAATGAACCGGTGGCAAATGGCCTAGTCTCGATCGACTCAAACTGAGCCAGCTTATGCTCTGGTAGCTGACGACGCAGATACTGACGGATGTCCAGCTCGTCAGGTTGGCTGTGTTCATATACCGACAACAACTCTTCATAATCTTTCTGGTCGTTGGGGTCAAGGTTGAGGACAATAATTTGCAAAAACTTAATGTAAATCCCACCCAGTTTTTCGAGGCGGTGGCTACCTTGCATAAACTGCAACTTTTCGCCCCGCATGTAGGTGGAAATGGCCCAGGTCATGAGTTTTATAATCGTCATCGTTCGGTTCATTAATTTTATTGTACGACTTTTTGGCGCTTTTTTCTTTTTAAAGCTTGCTGTTTTCTATGTGGCAAACCTAGCAAAAGCATTGCCTTTTTATAGCTGTTGTGCTAACTTTGGGCTCTAATGCGCTTTTTGACAGGTGGAGCATTTGTAGCTTTGTACTTATGATTTTTCACAAGGACCAAGCTGCAAATTCTCTTAAGATCAACACGAGAGTCTGTAGTATTCCGCTAGACCCTACGTTCCACCGGAACGGACTAGAAAGGAAAGAAGCTATGTCTTTTGACGAGGAGACCATACCCTGCCCCACCTGTTGGCTTCCGGCCGACCTAGTCGCCCCACCGGCTCATGACACCAATCCTCACTCCCGTTGCCCCAGAGGCCACGACAACTCGCTGATACCGGCAGTACTGGCCCACCTGCGTACACTGCAGGACAAGATAGCGGACCGACCGGCGGCGTCATGAGCGTCGAGGCCATAATCGAAGGCTTTCTCCTCAATGCACTCAGCACTCAGAGAGCCGGACTCACTGTTGCTCCCGATGGACCACAAGGGCCATCAGTGGAGTGGCGTACAGGTTTTCGAGCCGGCCAAGAATCTGGAGAGGTCACCGGACTAATTACGGCACTCAGCGTGTTTACAGGTGAAAGTCCCAAGTTCATCGCTGAAAGGCTGAGGTTCGAAGCCGATATGGCTCATGACTTCCCGTTCACCGTCCATGTCGACGGCGTCGAGGCAGCCTAGCACCATGCAAGTCCGATACACCCCGCTCTCATCCCTCAACCCCTCAGTTCGCAAGTATCCCAGCCAACCGCTGGAGCTTGCGGCTGAGGGGTGCTGTATTTCCATATTAGGTGTGATCGCGGCTCTAGCCATTGCCCTAATAATCTTCCCCTAGGCAATATTCCCACACAAAAATGAGCCTTAATTGTAATTATGCCTAATGGATATGATGCTTGCTTGGCTTATAATTAAATTGTAATTAACAAGAGGTGCGTACCATGCTTACCACAATCGCCGCAGTATTAGTTATTTTATGGTTGCTGGGCTTTTTAGCGTTTCATATTTCCAGCGGGCTAATCCACTTGTTGCTTGTAGTGGCGCTGGTTGTGTTCATATACAACATGGTAACGGGTCGTAAAAAAGGCCTTTAAGCTAGGTTAAATAGCTATTTTGATTTAGCTTGCGGTTTAGTATAGTACTAGCATGAAATGGGCAGTACTCGTATCTGGTAGCGGCACAATCTTGGAGTCAATGATTGCGGAAGCGATGAGGCCAGATCTTGTTCTAGCCGATCGGGCTTGCAGGGCAATTGAAATTGCTGAAGCTGCGGGTATTCCGGTTATAATTGTAGACCGTCGAAAGTTTGGTTTTGCTCATGGAGCTGCTTGGGACCGTCCGGGTTTTTCCGTTAAAGTAGCATCAATATTGAATAAAGTCGGCATTAGCCTGACGGCCATGGCCGGTTTTGA
Source organism: Candidatus Parcubacteria bacterium (assembly GCA_963718875.1). Lineage (GTDB taxonomy): Bacteria > Patescibacteriota > Saccharimonadia > UBA4664 > JBIOIQ01. The sequence goes on along the minus strand of OY970378.1, from coordinate 1,068,041 downwards.
CACTATTTTAGGATCCGCTTTTTTTGATAAGTATGCCGGAATGTTACTAAACACCCACCCCGCATTATTACCGGCCTTTAAGGGCTTGTATGGTAAACACGTGATTCAAGCGGCGCTGGATGCGCGAGTGGTCGAAACCGGCTGTACTATCCATGTGGCGACTGCTGATGTAGATAATTCACGCTCCATTGTAGCTCAAAAAACTGTTCCGGTGTTTCCGGGCGATGATGTCGAAATGTTGTGGGAGCGGATTAAGGCCGAAGAGCGCAAATTGTATCCGCAAGTCGTTCGCGATATTTTGGCTGGTAATTTAGTCTTGAAATAACAAAAGACTTTTTAATAAGAGAGTTGGTATCGTTTTTTTAGGCTCAAGGTTAATCCCAGGGATAAACATTTTTTAAACAATTAGGCTCGTCTAAGACTTTTACTAAGTTGCGATTTTCATATCGTATATGATATGAAAATGCGAAGTGGGCAAAAGCATAGCTGGAAGGACATGGCTCGCGCCATAAAGCCCATGAAAAAGGACATAGCTTACAGACATTATAAAAAGATTTTTTAAAAAAGTTACGGCAATAATGTTAGAGCTTAGGATCAGAGAGCAGGCTATTTATGTTAAGCTTTATTCAATGAAAAAGATTTCCTATGCTGAGTCTGGGGTAAATTATTCACAGCTAGATTCTATGAAACGTTTGGCTCAAGCTAAAGCTGCGGGCACATCATCGATGCTGGAGAATATTGGGATGAAGGAGCTCGGAGTCAGTCGCGGTGAATCGGCCTACGTTTGGGACACCGGGGACAGTTATTCTGCCTTCGTCGTAGAAGGTTTAGGAACTAAAAATTTGGTGGCCGATGCGATGCGCCAAGTTACTGGTAAAACCTATTACGATGCCATTGGTAAAGACGCCGTAGCAGCGATTGTGAACGATGTGGTTGTAGTTGGAGCCAAGCCTTTAGTAGTCAACGCCTATTGGGGAGTAGGGGACTCAAGCTGGCATGACGACGTGGAACGCGCCCGAGACTTAGTAAATGGTTGGGGCGATGCCTGCGTTGATGCTGGAGCTACCTGGGGCGGGGGAGAAACACCGGGTTTAAGTGGCATAATCGAGCCAACTACCATCGATATTGGCGGGGCGTGCATTGGAATTATTAACCCCAAAGAGCGCCTGGTGTTGGGAGACAAACTTGAGGCGGGTGACCGCATTGTGTTAATTGAAAGCAATGGTATTCATACTAATGGCCTGTCTCTTGCTCGCAAAGTTGCCGACAATTTGCCTGATGGGTATGCCACAAAATTGCCGGACGGGACCCTGTTTGGGGAGGCCGTTCTCAAGCCGTCACATATTTATGCCCAAGTCGTTCAAGATGTTTTTAAAGCGGGAGTCAAAATTCATTACATGGTTCATGTTAGCGGCCATGGTTGGCGCAAGCTGATGCGGGCACCTGGTGAATTTAGCTATGTTATGACGCAGTTACCACCAGTAGACCCGGTATTCGATCTTATCGAAGAACACTCTGGCAATGACACTAAAGATATGTATGGCACTTATAATATGGGAACAGGATTCGCTATTTATGTGCCAGAGGCAGACGTGAAAACGGTGCTAAAAACCGCCGCCGATTCTGGTTTTAAAGCCTGGGACGCCGGTCGGGTTGAGTCAGGACCCAAACAAGTCATTATCAAACCCCTCGGCATTACCTACGCCGGTAGCGACTTAGAAGTCCGCTAACCATGGCATGTAATCCATCCCAGCCAGTTCAAATAATTCATCAAAATTAGTCAACAGCTCGTTGCGGCCGTCTTCATGGACCAGAACCGTAGTATGAAATGATGCCATCGGGATACTGGGATCATCTTTTGACAATGGTCGCGGCTCGATATTGAAACCCAGGCCTGGCTGAACTTTGAACTGCTCAGTCTTATTTACAAATCGGCGTTTTTTGGCAATAACGTCCAAACTTTTTTTCCAATCGCCTTGAGCAAAAACAGCGTTTTCTTCTGTCGTCCAATCCTGATCGGTCGACGGAACAGTATGCCCAATGTTCGTCCCGGCCGGATCATTGAGACTTACTACATTATTCACTAAACCTAGCTCGCTCATCGATGACTCTGCCAGCTCCGTAACTTCTGACAGCGTCATTCCTACAATAACTTTTTGAAATACCTGGTAGTCAAGGGCCAGCACCTTTGCAAAATGGTCCTTAATTGACTTCTTGTCGCCAAAATATAACATCATTTCAAAGTCGCCGATCATATGGGACGACCTATCAACGGGAGAGGCATAAACCATAATGATTCCTCTGCCACGATCAAGAAAAATATCATCTCGAGCCCAGATGGGTTCTGGCCTTAACACCTCGAAATTGGTCCGCGAAATGTCCTCATCCGTGCTAAAAAGCACCGCCATACCATGTGGCGGCGGCATGTACCAGCCATCATCGTAAATCGTACCACTCGAGCGCATAATCGTCAGCCACCGGTCGCGTAAGCGCACCTCGGAAATCGGTTCAGAACCCGGCAAAAGATCGCTCAAGGCCTGGTGTAGTGAGTCGGCCGCCATCTTGCGGGTAGCTTTGGCGGCCGCTAATTTTGCTTCAACCGCTGCCATTGATGTAGCTCCGAACCGACTCTTGAATTCGCTCTTCAATCGGATACTCATAAGGCTCAAACGTCTTCCCGGTCAGCATCTCGTATACGCCAATGTATCGCTCGGCAGCCTGAACAACCAAGTCTTTACTCATCGGTTCGGCTGGTCCGTCACCACGGTAGCCTTTGTCTGCGTACCACAGCCGAATAAACTCCTTATCAAAATTTTCCGGTTCTTGCCCAGCCGAGAGTAGTTCATGGTAACTACCAGCCTTCCAGAACCGCGACGAATCTGGCGTATGAACCTCATCAATCAACATCAGTTTACCTTCATAAAGCCCAAATTCGTATTTGGTATCTACCAGAATCAACCCTCGCTCCTTGGCTCTTTCGCCGCCAAATTTGAACAGTTCCAGACTGGCCCTCTCCATCTCTTTGTACAGTGATTCCTCGACAATTTCTCGACCAATGATCTCATCCCGCGTCAATCGCTCGTCGTGCCCATCGGCCCCTCCACCATGAGTCGTGGGTGTAATCGCTGGCGATGGTAGCTCCTGATTTTTGACCAACCCATCTGGAAAATCCAACCCGTAAATCTGTCGCTCACCTTGTTGGTAGGAGTACCAAATCGACGTTTTGGTCACCCCGCTCATGTATCCGCGCACAATCATCTCCACCGGAATCGCCTGGCACTCCTGCGACACCAAAACATTAGGATCCGGAACGGACACCAGATGATTTGGCACAATCGCCCGAGTTTGCTCAAACCACCAGGCCGCCAGCAAATTTAAGACCGACCCCTTAAACGGCACATGTCCCAACATTTGGTCAAAGGCCGATTGGCGGTCAGTAGTTACAGTGATTCGCTTACCGCCATAGGCGTAAAAGTCCCGCACCTTTCCATTTTGTTTTGGTCCCAATCCCGGCAAGTCCACCGCCTCTAGCGCGTGAGGGATGGCGGCAATAATGTCTTTCTTTGAAATCACGATACTTTACCCTCCAATTTACTCCCTGAGCTTGTCGAAGGGCCGAAGCACGTATCCAGATAGATCCTCCTGTCAAGCCGGAGGATGACAGAAGTAAGTTGAAATGACATTATTGTTGTTCTTCCAAGTAAGACTCATAGCCAATGCTCTCGAGTTTCTTAGCTTTTTTCAATACCTCATTTTTCAAGTTGGACTGATATTCGACGAGACTTTGCCATAAAGTCTCGTCGTTTACTGCCAAAATCCGCGCCGCAAGTAGCCCAGCGTTTTTAGCTCCGTCTATTGAGATTGTAGCTACGGGAATACCGGGCGGCATTTGTACAATTGATAAAAGCGAATCTAAACCGTCCAAATTTTTCAGTGCTCTAGGTACACCAATAACGGGCAGGGGAGCCAAGGCGGCAACCATGCCGGGCAAGTGCACTGCTCCACCTGCGCCAGCAATAATTACTTTGATCCCTCGTTCGTGAGCAGTTTGGGCATATTCAAACATGCGTTCCGGTGTGCGGTGGGCTGAAATAATAGTGACTTCACTAGCGATGCCAAGTTTCTCAAGTACTTCGGCCGCCCCCGACATTAACGGTAAATCAGAATCTGAGCCCATAATAATTCCTACAATTGGGTCTGCCATAGATTAAATCCTTATTAATGCCCGGGCGGCACGCGCGTTAGCCAGCGCTGCATCTAGCGTCTTGGCCACGGCTGTAATGTGTCCCATCTTACGCTCCGGACGTGTGTCTTTTTTACCATATATATGTATCGATACACCAGGAATTTCTTGCGCTCTGGTGAGGCCGTCTACCTGTGCGGGGCCACTGCGTTCGCCCAAAATATTCACCATGACTGCAGCAGGGACGGTCATATCGGTCTGCCCTAAGGGTAGTCCCGTGATGGCGCGAATGTGCTGCTCAAACTGAGAGGTTTTACAAGCTTCGATGGTATAGTGTCCGCTATTGTGGACCCGTGGTGCAATTTCATTAATAAGAACCTCTCCGTCTGATGTCAAAAACATTTCAATACCAAATATTCCCGCTCCTTCGAGCTGATGCATTACGGTAGTGGCAAAATTTTCGGCTTTTTGGCGTATATCATCCTTAACAGGGGCGGGGGCCAAAGTCTCGTGCAAAATATGGTTACGATGGATATTTTCTACTAACGGATGAGTGGCAATCTCTCCGTCAATGTTACGCGCCACCATAATTGCGAGTTCCTTGCTAAAAGGAACGAACTTTTCGACATATAGTACTTGACCACCCAATTTGTTTAACGCTATATCAACGTCTTCTGGACCATTAATCAAAAAGTTTCCGCGCCCATCGTAGGCATTAACGGCGGCTTTGAGCATCAAAGGATAATCCAATTCTGCAGCAGCATTGAGTACTCCTTGACTATCAAAAACTTCTCGAAAATCGGGCGTTGTAACCCCCAACCTTTGCAAAAGCTGTTTTTGTTTGAGCTTATTTACCATAACTTCTAAAGTGGATGCAGGTGGGTTTACTTGAGCACTTAACGCGTCAAGGGCAGCCCAGTTAGCCACCTCGGACTCAAATGTCACAAAATCAGCTTCCTTGCCTAGCGCCGCAATAGATACAGCATCTTCGTAATCGCCGACGATTTGCCTATGAACGACCTGGCCGGCCGGGCTGTCGGGCGTGGGATCTAGTACCACAATGCTAAAGCCTAGTTGTTTGGCCGGTGCATCCATCATACGCGCCAGCTGCCCACCGCCAATGATGCCGATGCGATTCTTCATAACTTAATTTCCTTTTGAATCGTTTCCACCATTTGACGAGCACGTTCGGGGGCATCACCCAAATGGTGCGAAACGTCCAATAGTTGATTGAGCTTGGTGCGGTCTATGTATTTTGCCACAGTCGCATCGTGTTGTAACAACTCTGTCATAGTAGTTCCAGGCTGGTCGGCTTCCCAAGCTTTCATGGCCACGTCGCGCAGATGTTCATGCATCATTTGACGGTCAGCCCCTTTGTTAACGGCTTCTATAATAAAGCTCTCCGTAGCCGAAAACGGTGCATACTTATCCAAGTTTCGTTTGATATTTGCTTGGTTATATATCAGCCCACGGATCACTTTTACAGAGGTCATTAAAATGTCGTCGGCCAGTAAAAAAGCTTCCGGAAGAACCAGTCTCCGGTTGGCCGAATCATCAAGCGTCCGTTCCAGGTATGACAAGCTAGCGTTTTCCAACATCACCTGCGGCAGCGCTTGCAAGTAGCGTGCCAGCGAACAAATTTTCTCTGTTTTGATGGGGTTTTTTTTGAAGGGCATAGCCGATGACCCCACCTGCTTGGAGCCAAATGGCTCACTCCACTCACCAAAAGCTGGGGATTGCAAAATTCGCACATCAGCTGCAAACTTGGCCAAGCTTGAGCCAATACTCGCCAGTAAGTTAACCAGATAATATTCCATCTTGCGTGAGACCACCTGGGTGGTAACGTCAGCTGCCTTTATACCCACCGCCCCCATTACTTGTTCGTCCAACTGTGCGGCTGAAACGCCCGACCCATTCAAGATCGCGGCATAACTCGCACGTGTTCCCACCGCCCCCTTCATGCCTTTACCGAGCAGGTGTTCCCGAACAAATCGCAGCTGTTTCAAATCTATCAGCAGGTCTTGAACATAAAACGCCAGCCGATAGCCAATAGTGGTGGGCTCGGCCGGCTGCAAGTGAGTGTAGCCCATGCACGGCTCATCGGCATGGGCAGTGATCTGATCGGAAAAGGCGGCCATGACATCCTTCAAGCGGGTCTCGATCAGATCCAAGGCCTCATGATGCCGCACAACTTCCACGTTGTCCGACAAATCCATGCTGGTAGCTCCCAAGTGAATCTTACCTCCGCCCACCCGAGCTTTCTCGGCAAATTCTCGAATAGCGGCTACCTCAACATGGTCGGTTTCTTCGCGTTCAATTTGGTAAATACGGTCAATGTCGATGTCGTTTTGATATTTTTTGAGGTCCGCCAGCTCCTCGGCGCTCACTAAACCGGCGTTATGTTCAGACTCTGCCAGCGCCACCCACAGTTTGCGATACACTTGATATTTATATTCATCCCCAAAAATCCGCCGCATCTCTGGCGAACTATACCGAAAACTTAAATAAGATTGATAGCTCCCGTAATCAGGTTTCATTGTTTTTAATCTTACCATAGGACATAATTAGCATGACCGACCGAGTGAAGGGAGCTAAAAGTGGCTAACGATAAAGCCCACTGGGGAGTGGCGTTCGAAGCCCCAGAAGGTTTTAAACCGTTTCCGGCTGATCCCATGACGCTTTCTGAGGCCTTAGTGTTGGCTCAGTCGGCTTTATGGGCTCTGGCATGCGTTTGGCCAAACGCGACAGAAAGAGTCTTCGTGACGGCGCCCTTGCCCGGTGGAGGCATCGAGCTCTTCCCGTTCAAGGCCTTCTAGGCTGCCAATGCGGCCTAGTGATGCAGCAGTTCGCAGGGAGAAGGGGACGAAGTTGTTCTCCTTCTCCCTGACCCGAGTTTATCTAAACCATTCCACTGCATTTTTGAATAATTGTAGCCCTGGTCCGGACTGGGGTAGCGGTTTTTCTTCACGGCGCAATTCGTCGGCCAAAGCTGGCCAATGTGGCAACTGAGTAAAGAACATTGCCCGTTCTGGATGTGGCATCATGCCCAGGATTCGCCCCGTCAAATCAGTAATGGCTGCAATGTCCTCTAGTGATCCGTTGGGGTTGGCCGGTAGATCCAAGTATTCGCAAACCTCACCTTTCATGTACCTAAGAGCCATTTGCCCATTGGCCTTTAACGCGTCAAGAACTGCTTTGTCAGTAAATAGCTTGCCTTCGCCATGGGCAATCGGAAGAGACAATGTTCCAATTCCAGTTAGCCAGGGCGACTGGCTGTCCGATTTCAAATCGACCCAGCGGTCGAGGTAACGGGCATTGGTGTTAGTGGTTAGAGCGACCGTAGGTGTTGCATAACTTTTATCAGTGGCCGGAACAAGGCCCAAATTAGAGATAATTTGAAACCCGTTACAAATCCCAATCAGCAAGGTCTCCCGGGCTACAAACTCATGCAAGGCATCACCCAGGTGGTGGCGCAGTTTATTGGCATACGCATTACCAGATCCAGTGTCGTCTCCGTATGAAAATCCGCCAGGGAGGGCCATTATTTGATAGTCATTCAACCGTGCTGGTTGAGCAATCAGATCATTAATATGAACAATATCAGCCTTGGCTCCAGCCAGGCCAAAAGCAAACGCTGTTTCTTCCTCGCAGTTGAGCCCATAGCCCGATAAAACTATCACTTTTGGAGTGCTCATACGTCTTTAAACCTTTTTCGATATGTTTCGAGCGCATCGTCGACTGGCACTTTCACTAAAACTGATCCATTCGCTGTGATCGTAATCGCACCATCATCCGTGACAGACCCAATCTGACCCATAGTCGACCCCATTTCTTTCTCAAAAGCGGCTTGGTTTTCCGGAGCCACTGAAACCACTATCCGGCCTTGCGACTCGCTAAACAATCTAGCTACAGAACCAGAGGCAGCTCCAGGTATCTCATCAATCGAAACGTTCACTCCCAGTCGCCCTGCAAGGGCCGTCTTCACCACTGCCATTGCCAGGCCACCGCGGGTCACGCTTATACTTGAAGCCACCAAATCTCTATTAATTGCTCGAGCCAACGACTGGTAAATGGGTAAATTACGCTTAGCGTCTACCTGCGGTACCTGGCCGCCTGACAACTCAGCAACTCGCGAGTATTCTGATCCCCCTAACTCGTCGGCCGTTTCTCCGAGCAAGTAAATCACATCACCGGCTTTTTTAAGATCAATCGATACTGCCTTACTAGCATCATTAATCAACCCCATACTGGAAACAAGCAAAGTAGGGGGTATGGAAATTTGAATTGGGTTACCGTTCGCGTCAAAGCCTTTAAAGTCGTTAAACATACTGTCTTTACCAGATATAAACGGCGCTCCAAATGCTACGGCATAGTCATAGCAGGCTTGGGCTGCTAGTTTGAGTTGGCCCAAACGTTCAGGATCATTAGAGCTGCACCAGCAAAAATTATCCAGAAGTGCAATTGTGTCAGGATCCGCACCAGCTGCCACAACGTTACGAATGGCCGTGTCGATGCTAGCTGCCGCCATTGCGTAAGGATCCATTTCGCTGTAAGACGGGTAAAGGCCTTGCGACAAAACCACCCCCTTGGGCGAGGACAAAACCGGACGCGTTACACTTGCCTCCGAGTTAACCCTTCCGCGCCCCTGGAGCGGTTTTAACACCGAACCGGCCTGAACCTCGTGATCGTATTGGCTTGATAAAAACTCAAAGCTAGCCAAATTCAACGACCCCAATAATTTAAGTACTGCCTGGTTCCAATCGCTTGGCTCAGGCAATGTTGATTCAGCTACCTTCGGCGGGTGGTAATTATTGCTTGAACGCGCCGTTTTTGGCAGCCCATCATGTAAAAACTCCAAGTCAATGTCGAGTACCGTTTCCCCGTCGTCCGTCACCAACCCGCGTCCAGTATCAGTAAAGGTTCCGATCACCATCGCCTCTACACCACGACTCTTCATCAGGTCGTTGAGCGCTTCCCAATGCTCTGCCGGCACCGACAGGGTCATTCGCTCCTGGCTCTCAGACACCCAGGTTTGCCAAGGGGCCAGGTTAGGATACTTTAACGGCACTTTTTCAATTTGCACCTCAAAACCACCGGCTTCTTTGGCCATTTCGGCCACACTACAGGACAATCCACCGGCGCCGTTATCGGTAATACTCGAATACAATCCTGCATCGCGGGCCTCTTTGATCAAAGCATCGCTCATTTTCTTTTGGGTAATCGGGTCGCCTATTTGGACTGCTGCTGCTGGACTATCTTCATCTAATGCGACCGAAGCAAATGTGGCACCATGAATGCCATCTAGGCCTACGCGTCCGCCCATGACTACGATTAAATCTCCTGGACGAGCCTGCTTTTCGTGGGAATCTTTGCCCCCGACTTTGTTCGGAATAATTCCCAGCGTACCTGCGAATACCAGTGGCTTTCCCTTATAGCGCTCATCGAAAAACATGAAGCCCTGAGGGGAGGGGATACCCGATTGGTTACCACCGGCATTTACTCCTGCAATCACCCCGCTCATAATCCGGGCCGGCGGAAGCATGGCCGATGTTAGCTTTGGGTCGCGATAGAGCAGTGCTTTGTCTTCTGGATCGGCCAAGCAAAAACCATAGACGTTTATGACTGGTTTTGCGCCCATCCCAAACCCCATGGTGTCGCGGTTAACGCCTACAATACCGGTAATTGCGCCACCAAACGGATCCAGTGCCGACGGGCTATTATGGGTTTCAACTTTATGTGTTACAAGATAGTCATCATCGAACCGAATGGCTCCGGCGTTATCGGTAAACACTGAAACGCACAGATCCCGACTGCCTTTGTCGGCTCGTACCTTTTGGGTGGCAGCTTTGATGTAGGTTTTGTAAATTCCGTCTTCAATTTCATCCAATGGTCCAGCAAAAATAGTGTGTTTACAATGTTCAGACCAAGTCTGGGCTATGGATTCAAGTTCAATGTCTGTCGGCTTGCGCTCCAGCTTGGCAAAGTAGGCTTGAATTGCTTTCATGCTAGCTAGGTCTAGAGCCAGCGGGCCGCGGCGATTGCCGTTTTCATTTGCGATGCCCTTTTGGCCGATTGCTACCAGTTCATCATCACTCACATCTAGGTCAATCAATGTGGGTGGGGCAGGCGGTTTTAGTTTAACCTGAGGCACCACAATTTTAGCAGCTTCGCCATCTTCCCAAGCACTATGCGATTGCACAACGATACGTTGAATCAAACGGTTCGCCAGCCCCGCTGCCAAATCATCTACCTCAGCCCGGTCAAGCTCGGCTTCAATTAAAATAATCTGCGATGAGTAAACCGCCTCCTGATCTACAAAAGGGGTACCCAGCAAATCTTCGATACTAACCCTGGCGGTATGGCCAACGTTATCTGTTACACCAGGCAAATAACCGATTTCAATTGACCAATCAAAAGCTTCTTGAGGCACTCCATGACGGGTGTCAGGGTGGACTTCTACGGTTTGGGTTACCGGGTTGGTTAGCATTGCCGCCACATTTCCGGCCTGTTTGGAGTCGAGTGGTTTTGTAATAGTGTAGGCGTCGCGCAGCCATACAGTTTTAACTTTACCCTTGGTTTGCTCGCCCCACAGTCGCAGCAGTTGCTCGGCTCGCGAGTCACTGGTTTTGGGTATGACTTCAATTTTGTGCACGTCTGCCAACCGCTGACTACCTTTATATAAAGGCAGTATAAGCGATCAAGCCATCCATGTCATGCCATAGTTGCACGGGTGCCTCCCGTGTAATCGGCTTTTGAGTAACAATTACTATCGACACGGGAGGCACCCGTGCAACTTAAAGCGCCCTGTCATGCGCGTCTCTCCTTGTGTCTTTTTTGTCACCCCCTATCGGAAGCCGGTACAAACTGTTAAAAGCTCATCTGCGCTCCGGATAGGGGGCCCAGAAAAGAAAATAAAAATGTGAAAGCTAAAAATGCCTGGATTCCCTATCCGGAGCACCAAACTAGGCAATGGTGGAGTTTGGTTTCCGGTAGGGAATGACAGATAGAAAAAAAAGCTTAAGCTTGCAAATAACGGCTTTAACAAGCATAATAGCTCCGCCGGACAGCCCGGCCTTTTCTTTCGACAAGGAGCGACTCGCATGGCGTATGCACTGTTGAGCGTTGATGACAAGACTGGCTTGGAAGAGCTGGCAGACACGCTCGAAGCACTCGGACTGACCCTCATGGCCGGCGGAGGCACTAAGGAAGCCTTGGGTACAACTCGTCGGCCCATCCGTGAATACAAACCAGCTCTGCTCTTCGAGGAAGTTGAAGGTGGTAGAAGGCGGAGGGCAGTAGATCCAGGCATCTTTTCTGCTATTGGAGCTCACCGTGACGTCGAGTCCGACATGGCTTGGTTGAAGGCAATCCTTTCTCGTCCAATCGACTGGGTCGTTTGCAATTTAAGGAAGCCTGGTCTTGACGGAGGAGATCATGGAGGGCATGCCCTCCTTTGGACGGCAGCAGCCAACTGGCGACATGTGGTTGTGCTAGTAGATCCAGGTGACTATCCCAGTGTGATCGATGAGTTAGGCAGCAACGGAGGGCAGCTGTCTGATTACACAAGGTGGAATCTGGCGCTTAAGACGTACGAGTACACAACGCTGTACTCGCAATCTGTCCTTGATCTGTTTAGAGAGATGGGACCACCTCCGCACTGATCGACAGCCCACCAGGACGGGGCGTTCGCGCCTCGTCCTGCTTCCCAACACTTATTAATCGCTTACGCTTGCTTAGTTTTATCCTTGAACCCATAATTACCCCGTCGGAAACTGTTCCGGCCATTTCTCCAGAAGGAGCACGTCGTATGCGCGTTCTGATTTCCGTCTCAAACACCAAAGGCCTTCGGGTCTTCGCTAAAACGGCTCAAGCAGCTGGGCTGGGAGATCGTGGCCAGTGGCGGTACAGGAGATTTTCTGGCTGAAGCGGGCATCGACTTCACCTCAGTCGCGCAGGTCACTGGTCAGCCAGAGATGATGGGAGGTCGAGTTAAGACCTTGCACCCCGGGATCCACGGACCCATTCTGGCTCGGAGATCCGTGGAGGAGGATGTGGCAGAGCTGGCTGCAGCAGGCTACGGTCATATAGACGCAGTGGTTTGCAATCTCTATCCCACCCCTCCTTCTTCTTTCGCCGGTATCGACGTCGGTGGCCCAAGTATGATTTGGGGGTGCATCAAGAACCACGAAGATGGTCCATTCATTGTGGTTGACCCCGAGAACTACTCCGCCGTGCTGTCAGATCTTCAGGCACACGACAACGTGCTTTCCGGAGGAATGCGCGTTTATCTCACGGGCAAGGCAGTGAAGTACTGCCGCAACTATGCAGCTGGGGTTGCGGCGTGGGTGTTGGAACAGCTGGGCTGAAGTGCGACATCAAACAGCAGGGCGGGGCGCTCGCGCCTCGTCCTGCTGCCAGGACTTTCCGACCGCGAGTGTTTATTGTTATGATTACTAAATGAAAAAGTTTTGGCAAACAACCAAGCGGGCTGTGCTTTTTGCTTGGGAAACATCCCCTTTACTTTATTTTGGCCGCTTCGTCCTTCAAATACTACAGGGCATTTTGCCTCTAGCCAACGCTTACCTGGCTGGCCGCATTATTAATCTTGTGGTCAATTACCTGGTAGATCATAACGGCTCAACAACGCCCATATTTGCCCTGACAGCCTTAGTGGCTGGGCTTAGCTTTCTTGGCCAGCTACTGGCAAGCCTCGATAGATACTGGAGTTCCGTCACGGATTATCGTTTTGATATGCACTTGCAGCAGCGACTGTTTAGCCAGTTTCAACGTCTAGATCAAAGCTACTATGAAGACCCCAGCTTTAATACCCAACTAGCCAAAGTGGACGAAAACCGCTATGCCTTAACACAATTTTCGACCAATCTATTCCAACTTATTTCCTCCCTCGTAACCTTATTGGTAGCTGCAGCCGCCTTAGTGCTATTAAACCCCATTTTGTTGTTTGTTTTATTAATTTCAGTTGCGCCCGTCGTAATAATTGAGACTCAAACCAGTTTAGAACGTTGGCGCCGCTGGGACATTATTGGTGATGACTGGCGTCATATGTGGAACTCACGCACCACCCTGCTTAACCCGGAAATGGTCAAAGAAATTAAAATGACCGGTATTTATAACCACATGGTGGGTTTATGGAAAACTTTTTTTCAAAGATTTAAAGACTTAGACGTCAAAATCGAAAAGCGGGCATTGAAGCGCCGTAGCGGTGCAGCTATATTGAGTGGCGCCGTTGAGCTGGGTGTGGACATATGGCTGCTCTTGAAAGTTTTAGGGCGAGGCAGCAAATTTGGCTTAGGGGATTTTCAGTTTTACCGCCAAGTTGTGAATAATTTTTCAGGGAGTCTCACTAGCCTATCTACCGCATACCAGCGCATGCAAGACAACCAGCGTTACATTGAAGATACATTTGATTTACTGGCGCTTGAACCAAGAGTAGTTGAGCCAGCCCAGCCAGTTTCATTGCCAGCCAAAGAAGTTCCGCTCATTGAGGTAAAAAATATTTCCTTTAAATATCCCCACACCAAAAACTACATTTTTAAAGACTTCTCCATGGTCATCCAGCCCGGTGAGGCAGTCGCAATAGTAGGCGAAAACGGCGCCGGTAAAACCACTCTCATCAAGCTCTTGATGCGGTTTTATGACGTTGATGAAGGCGAGATATTAATCAACGGCCACAATATTAAAGAGCTTAAACTGTCTGACTGGTACCGCCATATAGGGGTACTGTTCCAAGATTTCAACCACTACGGTTATTTGTCGGCAGGCGACAACATTAAGCTGGGCGATGTGCTGGATTATCATAACGACACCCGGATGATCAAGGCATCAAAAGCGGCTGGCGCTAATGATTTTATCGAGCGTTACAACAAAAAATACCACCAAATATTAGATCGTTCGTTTGCGGAGGGGATAGAGCCGTCGGGCGGACAATGGCAGCGCATTGCGCTTGCCCGGACTTTTTTTCGTAACGCCGGGATTTTGATTCTAGACGAACCAACTAGCGCTATTGATGCTCGGGGAGAATACGAAATATTTCAGCAGATTAATAAAACCCAAAAAGATAAAACCACCATCATTATTTCCCACCGTTTTAGTACGGTTCGTAACGCCGACCACATCTACGTCATGGACAAAGGCCGGCTAATTGAACATGGTACTCACAATGATTTGGTGAAAATTAAGGGTGGCCATTATCGCGAATTATTTGAACTGCAGGCGGAAGGATATAAGTAATTTATAAAACGTTGTGGCGGGACGAACTCTGGTGAGCCCGTCCCGCCACCTCAATGGCCTGGGGTTTACGTCGTTGACGCGGTTCCGGCCCTAATTCGCTCTGCTTCTCCCTCTTCGAGCTCTTCATGGATGGTGCTGTCATAGATAGCCACGAAGCCCGCGATTGGCCCTAAAAGAATGATGAAGATGAAGCCGGAGACATCACCGTCTCGTCGAATTCGTCCCATCCGTTTGGCCGTTACGGCCCAAACCAGCGCCGATACCAGACCGACACTCAACCACTGCGCTCCGAAAACCAATAGAGTCATGAAAACCCTCCCATATATGGTCGTGCATTTATTACAGCACAAATGTGTAAATTATACAACTGTTTAGCTCATTTCATCCCTACCAAAGCCCTTAGTTGTCACCCTGAACTCGATTCAGGGCCTCTTGAACTAAGAACGCGAGAACGCAGTACAGGTTAAGAGATCCTGAACGGTAGGAGCGGCCAATGCTTGATTTAAAAGTCAGACTTTAATAACCATGCTTAGGTGGTCTAGATTTGAAGTCTGACTTCTGATCTAGACTATTTGGCGCTAAAATCCGCGCCCACGGACTTCAATTTATCAAGCAAGTTCTCGTATCCGCGCAACAAGTGCTCTAACCCCGTCAACTCCGAAGTGCCCTCGGCTATTAATGCTGCGATGACTTGAGCCATCCCGGCCCGAATATCTGGAATCACCACTTTGGCTGAACGTAAAGGCGTAGGACCCTTAATGACGGCACTGTGTTTATAACCCTCACCGTTAAATCGGCAAGGTAGTTCACCCAAACATTTACTAAAAACCGTAATGCTTGATCCCATCGCCTTTAGTGTTTCAACATACCCAAAACGATCTTCATAAACCGTTTCATGTACTACCGAAATCCCTTCAGCCTGGGTTAAGAGTACCACCATAGGCTGTTGCCAGTCAGTCATAAATCCGGGATGGGTATCGGTTTCAAGCTCAATACCAATTAATGTCCGGCCTATCCTTTTAAAGCGAATTCCGCCTTCCTCAATTGTATAGTCTGCCCCAATTCGTCTTATGGTATTGAGGAGGGTCATGAGGTCTTCTTGCCTTGCACCTTTAACCAAAATGTCCCCGTCCGTTGCTACGGCCATAATGGCATATGAAGCGGCCTCAATGCGGTCGGGGATTATGCTGTACTCTACGCCGCCCAGTCTTTCTACGCCGTCAATAATGATGGTTCGGTTGGCCCGAAACTCAATGATCGCTCCCATGCGTTGGAGCATCTTAATGATGTCGGTTATTTCCGGCTCAGTAGCCGCATTTTTGATAATCGTCCTACCTTGGGCAAGAACAGCCGCAAAAATAACGTTTTCCGTCGCACCAACACTTGGATACGGCAAGGTGATGGACGTTCCATGGAGTCCTGTAGCTTTTGCCTTGTAGCCTTTACTAGTTTCTTCGATGTTTGCTCCCATTTTTCGCAAAGCATCAAGATGAAAGTTAACCGGCCTCGGTCCAATAAAGTCACCCGATACTTTTGGTACAGCAGCGCTACCGGCGCGGTGCAGTAAAGGCGAAATAGCTAAAACCGAAATGCGATTATTTTGGCTTAACCGCTTAACTGCTGGCCGCAATATTTTTGGCGTATGGAGGCTAACCGTTGAACCGTCAAACGTCACTTTTGCACCCACCGCCCGGCAAATTTCGGCCGTTATTTCAACGTCCCCAATCTGCGGGCAATTGTGCAAAACTACCGGCTCGTCCGTCAGCAGGCTCGCTATCATCATCTTGGTAGCGGCGTTTTTGGCTCCACTAATAGTAACCTCGCCCCGCAAGGGTCTTCCACCGGTAATTTTGATTGATTTAGGCATAACGCATCGATTGTAGCGGGGATGTAGGTGAATGTATAGGCTATAATTACCTACACGCGCCTGTAGCTCAGTGGATAGAGCACCAGATTCCGGATCTGGGTGTCGGGGGTTCGAGTCCCTTCAGGCGCACCATCGAAAAACACCTGTGTAATTACACAAAAGTATAGAAAAGAGACTTAGCAAAGTCTCTTTTTTGTATTTAGGGGCACTTGTCGTGAGCAGCAAAATGTCAGGCAATTAAGTAAGAAGTTGCTCTATCCCCTTTCGATAGGTCCGCTTGAAGTCTGTAATGTTGCCTAGTGATTCAACTTCTCGCAGTGTGGTTCAATGTCGATTCATTTTTTTCTTGCAAACAATACTTAATGAAACGGCCCTGCACACTCGATGTGAGCATGCAGGGCCAGTGCGAGTCTGTCGGCCGTTAGGCCCTGGATCCCCTCTGAAGGGCCTCGATGCGATCGCGTCGATCATCCTCGGCCGTGATGCGATCGTTTGTTCTGGCGCGTTCGCCGGCCATGTTCCAGAAAAGAAATACGACGAACTCGATCCAGCTGCTGGCTTCGAGCTCGCCAAGGTTTGGAGGTGGGCAGTTCCTGACAATGTCGGCCAGCAGCTCGGCAGAGTCTTCGAGAGTGGTCACAAGATCTTCGGCCACATCGGTGGCTACGTTGATGAAGCTGTTGGCTGAGCCGTCTTCTCGAGTGGCTTGTGCCGTCCAGTAGCGTTCCACGCTCACGTTGTACAGGTCAATGAAACGCATCAGTTCTCCTAGCGTTGAGTTCCGGGAAGCAGGCGACTGCTGCATTGCGGCAGCCTGCTAAAGAAACTCAACGGGAGATGCCAATTCGTGGACAATATTATGCTCTGGTTGTTTCAAATTGTCAACATTAATGCCGTTTTTTGCTCTTGCAGATATCTCGTGTCGGCGCGACAATCGCGGTAATTAATGAGATGTACCAATAAAGCAACCCAATCCCCGTCCGCAGCGCCGCGTCAGAGTAACTGGAGTTAAGAAGAAAGAGCCGAGGGTCGATTTGTTCGTCGCGGCCCTGATCGAACTAGCAAGGGAGCAAGTCCAAGCAGAGGACAAGAAGACAGACGCATAGTAGGAGCCTGCGTTACGCTTGTGCTTGCCTAACTCAACTTATTTCAGTATAAGTAGCCTATTCCTCCGCTGCGACAACCCGAGTACTAGTCCTTAGCGCTTGGCTTGTCGCAACACCGGAAGTCCCGGATGCGGAGGAGGCTCGTCAAAAGTGAGCAATTCAGGCCATGACCTTCAGGAACGGCCTGTTTGGGCCACGGACGAGTACATCGAGCTGTGCCGAGCCGATACTGATTTGCAAGCCCACTGGCAAGTCAGACCGGGGCATGTGTTCTATTGTGGAGATCAAGACCTGGTCTTCCGAGTGACAGACTTGTCCAAGTACTTCGGCGAAGAAGACTCCTCGTTCAGAGAAGATGCTATGGAAGACGGTCACTGGGACTGTGACATCTACCTTCCCGAACCTCCAGATGTGCGTGCGGAGCGGCATCGTCAACTGATCGAAGGAGGGTTTGCTGCGAATGTGGAGGAAGCAGGAACGCTCGACAAGCTATTCGGGCCCGAAACCCCGGATTCCCTGCGCAGGCTACTGGAGGCGTCTATTGCTTCCACTGATCCCTCTGCACTCAAGCCATCGAGTAGCTGATCGCCAATTTCCTCGCCTCGCCCTGGTCACTTGACGAGCTTGTCGCATGACAGGCGTCACCAGCCAGTCCCGTCACCATCGTCCTTATTCGCCTCCCAGGCAAGGCTACTCGCCAGTTCTGGGAGGCGCCTTGCGTTTAAGGCCACTTGATCAAACAACTTGTGTAAATGAGTGTTTGGCGTAACATTGATCCTATATGCTTTAAAGAAGGAACTTTTTCATATGGGCGAGTCACAAGGGTACGAAGACATATCAAAAGAAACAATGGACAATGCAAGCAGAGCGGCTGAGTCGCTAGACGTTGCACGAGCCACTGATACGCCTTGGGAACGATCTACCCAAGAAGGCAAGGACTATGATGCCGTATGGAATATGCAGAGAGAGGCGCTTGCTGTTGATGCCGCACGCGATCTAGGTATTGATCCCGCACTTGTAGAAAGTCACACAAGTGAAACCAGGGCCTCCATGGAAGAGTATCTTCAGGCTAGAGAAGCCAGCGATGCTGCCGCGAAAGCTCTTGAAGAGGCTAGCGCTAATCTTGAAGCAGCTCGAGATGCAGTTATTGCAACGGCCAAAGCAGTCTCATCAGAGCGAGCAGCCTGATTTTCCAGGCTCGATCACGCCGCCTGGCGGAAGTTCCAGGACGCAACGGCAACAAACAAGCAATTTCTGGACGTTCGGCCAATGTTCGTCAGAGCCCGCCCGCTGTATAACGACAAAGAGGTTTCTTTTTGTAGCTTGTGTAAGCAGGTGTAATCGATGTCGTACCGGGCCTTAGGCTTCCAGCGTGGAATGATACAGAATACTGATCGCGTCATGGAAACCTGGGTTTGAAAGCTGTCCGATTAGGGGCACCAGATAACAATCATAGGGACGAGAAGTTTACCCCGGCCACCGAGCCGGGGAGTCCCTCCAGGCGCACCAGCCACTTCAATTTCAAATTACCGGAACGGCTGCGCTTATAAAACGGGTTGCGTCCACCCCAACATGTGCACCAAGTAGTGCCCTACGACGCTACTAAGCCGAAGTTTCCCCGGCAATTTCCCAAAACTTCCAGATCTGCTGACGCTGCATATCGGCAAATGGCTTATTGATGATCTCCAGGCCTACCTCTTCCCCGTCCTGCCAGTTAATAATGGACACAGTGTGATTGAAAACGGCTACATACTGCGTGATCTCCAGTACTTCTGGCGGAATATAACGTGATTTGTAGCACTTCTCCCAGGCTTCTTTATTCTTGGTGCCTATATCCGTATACCAATAGTCGCCTTGGTCCGTTTCGTTTTCGACCTCATAAAGCACGATTCCCCGCTCTAGTTGCTCAGCCCTAATTTTCTCAGCAAACCTCTTGCCCACGATGTCGTTCTTGTTCTTGTGGCTTAAAGCCACAATATCGGTAGTTGCAGCCAAATGATTCCAGAGCATCTGACGCAGCCCCTCCTGCCCACGATAGTGCTTGACTTCAAACTCTCGCTGCACGATCGTTGAGATGTCCGAAAGTCCTTTTATCAAATCCGGCAAACTTTCTTTTTTATTTTGCAGCGCTTCTTCCTCTTGCTTCAGCAGTCTCGAGATGTTATCTGGGGTCGCTGCCCTCAGCTTTTTGCCCCATGCAGCATGACTTTGCTCGATAAAGCCTTGAGTGGTTAGCTTCTCGATGCTGCGATACACCTTGGATCTATCGATATTTATAGCCCTGGACAGCTCCAGGGGCGTCTGTGGTCCTGCCTCAAGCAAAAACAAATACACCTGAGCTTCGATCTCCTCAAGTCCATATTCTGTTAGTTGTGTGGATAAAATTTGTTTGTCCATCTGAACAATCATTTGATTTACAGTATGATTATACCAGTATATTGTATCTAATGCAAGTATATTGTTTGCTTGCATAAACGAGTCGCCACCACAATTACGACTCCAGACTCAGGAGAAGAAAGCTGTGCCGTACGCCGATTACTATCCGGGATTCGGATCACCCAACTTTACCGATGACCAAGTGGCTGCTATCGACCAGATTCTCGCCGAGGAGACAGCTTGCAAGGCGCTGCCGGTTATCGATCCGGTCGACGGCGTCATCCCGGCGGTCTACCCCACTGGTATCAACCGACGGGTGCACTGCGTTATCAGGCTCGAGGTGTACTACCAACCAGATCGCATCAAAGCAGCCCCTAACGCGGTCAACAGGATTGCGGATCGGATCGCAAGAGAAGTTGTCGGCTGCCCGACGAAGGTATGGATGAACATCGGGAGCAAGAAGACGCGCAAGCAGAACAAGGTGGGCTCGTTCTTCGAAGGCCGAAGCGACCGACCCGGAGCACCCTCAGCCAACAGCTAGCCAAGCCAGCGCCCACCTCGCCCGTTTGAGTGAAACCTCGCTCTCGGGCGAGGTTTCACATTTACAATCAAATATCCGCCTGTGTACAGATCCAAAAAGGTTTGAGTCCTGTGGGGCCAATTTTGAACGCCTGGAGATTTTGGCCTCCGACTGTGTATATAGCTCAAAGACGGCCTACGTCAATTGTATGATCAAACTCCTGAAGGAGGAATACGGCACCAAGACACTTACCAATCAGGAAATTATTCGCCTAATTCACTAAACTAGGGCTTCTGTTAAAATAGAGCCATGATTGAGCTCGAGCGCACATTTCTAGCCAGTTCACTCCCCTTGGGTTTAAAAGAAGCACCCTCAAAGGAACTTCTGGATATATACATTCCAGCCAGTTCAGACCACCCGAACCTACGCATTCGCAGGCGCGGAGGTGTTTACGAAATAACCAAAAAGACCCATATCGCTCAAGGTGATGCTTCTCAACAAGCCGAAGATACCATTAAGCTGAACATTGCTGAGTTTGAAGAATTAACGCAAATTCTAGGAAAACGAGTGCGGAAACTGCGTTACTTTTATCCGTACAATGGCAAAACGCTTGAAATTGATCTTTTTCAGGATGATTTATCGGGCCTAGTTTTGATTGACGCTGAATTTGAAAGCGAAGCCGAAATGAACCAATTTGTGCCCCCTGTTTTTTGTTTGATAGAGGTAACCCAGGAGGAGTTTTTGGCCGGTGGCATGTTGTGCGGTAAGACGTATGATGACATTGCAGCTGATCTTAATAAATATGAATACAAACCATTGTATATCCAAAATGATAATAAATGAGTAGTGAACAAAGAGCTATAATCTCGGCAGTGGCCGCCAAAGTCCGCTTGCGCATGGAAGGCGAAACTTCAGGCCATGATTGGTGGCACGTTTATCGCGTATGGCAAATGGCTAAACATATTTGTGCAATCGAAAAGGCAGATCAATTTGAAGTTGAGCTAACCGCTCTACTGCACGACGTTGCCGATTGGAAGTTTAGTGGCGACGAGTTGGCTGGGTCAAAAGCCGCTCGCGTTATTTTAGAAGGTCATCGGGTTGACCCAGCTCTTACAAGCCGAATTTGTGACTCCATCGATTGCATATCTTTTAAGGGCACTGGAGAAGATCGGCCAACGAACTTGGAGGGCCAAATAGTCCAGGATTCTGACCGGCTCGATGCCTTGGGAGCCGTCGGGATCGCTCGAGCATTCGCCTATGCCGGACACATCCAAGAAGCGATGCATGATCCAAATATTAAGCCTAACCTACGTAAAACCAAGCAAGAACACATGAAAAACAACGGTAATGGTACCGTCATAAACCATTTTTATGAAAAACTTCTTTTACTAAAAGACAGAATGAATACGGCCGAGGGCAAACATATGGCCGAGTCACGACATAAATATATGAAAGAATTTTTAGAGCGATTTTATACTGAGTGGGACGGCAAAAATTAACACTGGGAAAAGGTCTGTCCTTTTCCTGTGGGCGTAGCTCTAGCGCTATGATCTGTAAACCGTTACAATCAGGACAAATAAGGATTTTGTGACGTGTTGTAGCTTGCCCCATCTTATCTTTGTCATGTTGAGCGTAAGTCGAAACATCTATCCAGTTAGATCCCTCGATTATCGCTCGGGATGACAGCTTACTACCTCATTCTCTAAAAGGAGATTTTTAAGATGGATTTTCAAGCGTTACAAAACCAAGACCCTACACTCGGAGCCCTAATTAAAGGCGAGGAGCAGCGTGAACGCGAGGGCGTGGAGCTGATTCCTAGTGAAAACTATGTTTCACGGGCAGTCCTCGAGGCTCTGGGTAGCATTTTTACTAACAAATACTCCGAAGGCTACCCGGGCATCCGTTGGTACGGCGGCCAGCAGTATACTGACCAAGTAGAGGACATCGCTATCGATCGTGCAAAAACCTTGTTTAAGGCAGGTCATGCCAATGTTCAACCTCTTTCCGGTGCCCCAGCCAATATTGCCGTCTATCATGCCTGGATGGAACCCGGCGACACCATATTGGGCATGGATTTAAGTCACGGTGGTCACCTAACTCACGGTAGCCCCGTAACAGTTATGAGCAAACTGTTCAACTTTGTGCGCTATGGCATGAAGGACGTCGAGACAGGGGAAATTGATTACGATCAATTACTTGAAGTGGCAAAGAAAGAAAAGCCCAAAATCATTTTAGCGGGATTCTCTGCCTATCCCCGCGAGTTAAACTATCAAAAGTTTCGTGACATCGCCGATCAAGTTGGTGCCATTGCCATGATGGACATGGCACACATTGCCGGTTTAATTGCTGCGGGCGTTTTAGCAAACCCATTTGACTTTGGGTTCGACGTGGTTACAACCACCACGCATAAAACTTTGCGCGGTCCGCGCGGGGGCATGATTTTGACCCGCGGGGAGGTTGGCAACCGGCTTAAAAAACCAGAACATACCTTAGAACAACTACCAACGCTTATTGATCGGACTCTTTTCCCTGGGTTACAAGGTGGACCTCACGAACATCAAATACTCGCTAAAGCCGTAGCCTTTGGCGAGGCTCAGCAACCAGAATTTAAAACCTATGCCAAACAAATTCTGGTAAACGCCACTCGTTTGGCTGACGAAATGATGAAGCTTGGCTTTAAGCTCGTCACTAACGGTACGGACAACCACCTCATCTTGGCCGATGTCTTCACGTCGTTCAAATTGGGCGGCAAAGTGGTAGAGCAGACGCTGGACAAAGTGGGACTTACCGTTAACAAAAACGTCATTGCCGACGACCAACGTAAGCCGTTTGATCCCAGCGGTATTCGACTTGGAACTCCTGCCATTACCACTCGCGGAATGAAAGAGGACGACATGGAGCACATTGCTCGCTGGATGCACCAGGCCATTACCCACCACACCGACGAGGCTTACCTTGAAAAGCTGCACGAAGAGGTCAAAGCTTTCTGCCTTCAATTTCCACTTCCTAGCGACAAGCATTAGCAAGGTACAAGACCCAAGAAGCAAGGATACAGACAATATTCAAGCGCCAGCTTTCAAACATCAAACATAACTTTTGCACGGTTCATTCTTGTTATCCCCGCGAAGGCGGGGAACCAGAAATAAAAAAAACAAAAAAATAAGCAAAACAAACAGTTGGATAATTTTGCCTCGATCCCCTATCCGGAGCGCAGATTACGTAAGCACTCAGCCATAACTGGCTTCTCTTCGAGAGCCTGAGGGCTCCTCAGAGCCTCGAACGGCCGATAGGGGATGTCAAGAAAGGAAAAAGATTCCGATGAGCGAGCAAACCAAGACCATTGCCCAACTCAAAGCCGAAGTAGTGGCTTCGTTTGACCGCTATGTGGCCCAAGGCACCAAGCCATGGAGCTGGGAATCGGCCGCCAAGGATTTGACGTACCAAGTTGGGAGCTTGTCCAAAATCATGCTACAGCTCACAGGTGAGCGCTGGGCCGAAGGTAAGACCGAGCCCGAACTTAAAACCCAGCTAGCCAATGAGCTGGCCGATATCATAGCTGAAGCCCTTTTTATCGCCGCCAAGCTCGACATTGATATGGCTCAAGCGTGGGAGGACATGCTGGCTGACGATGATCAAAAGATTAGAGAACGTTCAAAATGAATCCAGAAATCCAAAGTGCCGCCAAAATCGTCTGGGACTATCATCACATGAACCAGAGCCTCGAAAAAGCCGATTGCATCATAGTCCTCGGTAGCAGTGATATTCGGGTGGCCGAATACGGTGTTGAGTTATTTAAGAGAGAACTTGCGCCGCATATAATCTTTTCGGGAGGCTTGGGATCGTTAACTAAAGACCGTTTTGGCCAAACCGAAGCTGAAATATTTGCAGAGGTTGCGGCTGCAGCCGGCATCCCAGACGATGCTGTATTGCTGGAAAAGAAATCGACCAATACCGGCGAAAACATTCTTTTTTCGATGGACTTGTTAAGTAAAAACCATATTTCCGCCAACCTTGTAATTATAGTCACCAAGCCCTACATGGAGCGACGAGTGTTCGCCACAGCCAAAAAGCTTTTTCCAAGTAAAAACTTTATTGTTTCATCTCCCCCAATCAGTTTTGAAAATTATCCCACGGAAAAGCTCGGCCAGGAATTAGTTGTAAGCATTATGGTTGGCGATTTGCAACGTATTATGGAATATCCGGCCAAAGGGTACCAAATTGAAATGGATGTGCCCGACGAGGTTAAGAATGCATACCGGCTATTGATCGAATCTGGCCATAATAAGCACTTGATTAAATAGTAGTTGTCGTCCCTGCGAAGGCGGGGACCCAGAAAAGAAAAAAGTATAATATAAACAAATGAAAACTTATTACGTCTATATAATGGCTAGTCAGCGCAATGGGACTCTCTATGTTGGCATGACGAATAATCTGCAAACTAGGGCGCACCAGCATAAAAACAATCTCATAGATGGGTTCACCAAGGAAAATAGTGTTCATATGCTGGTTTATTTTGAACAAACCAATGACGTGAACTCCGCATTGCTTCGCGAAAAACAAATTAAGCATTGGAAGAGAGCTTGGAAGCTGCGATTAATTGAAGAGAGTAACCCGAACTGGAAAGATTTAGCAGAGGATTTCTAATGGCCTGGATCCCCGCCTACGCAGGGATGACAGAATTTATTCAAATTCTCCCAAAAACTGCACCTCTGGCTCCAGGTTAATGTCTAGTTTAGCTTTTACGATAGCGATAATCTCTTGGGCGACATCATAAATTTCCTGGGCTTTGGCTCCTCCCGTGTTTTCGATTTTTAAAACATGTTGCGGGTGCAAACGTACCGGTCCCCAGCTTTGCCCACGCTTAAACCCAGCCGCTAGCAGCACATGAGCCGATGAAACTCGGCGGGCTTCGCCGCCATGAATGCGGTTTTGTTCCAACAGTTGCTGAGGGCTAATGTTAGCCTCTTCAAACTCAGACAGTTCCGCGGCTTTTTTGGCGATCACCAGGGGATTCTTAAAAAAAGATCCGGCGGTGTGTTCGCGGGTTGGATCGTCGGGATCATACAGTGCTCCTGCACGTCGACGCGTCTCCATTATGATAGTACGGCGGTTAACCAGACTGTCTGGCTTGAGCTTTAACTCGTCCGCTACATGAAGGGCAGATGTGTACTCAAGTTCCTTGGTTGGCTGTTCTGCTAGTTGAAATGCTGCTCGAAGCACAATCAGCTGCGATCCAGGCATCATGAGCTTACTGCTTTTATAGCTATAATCCATTTCTGTAACGGTCATGCGATTAATCACCCCACTGGCCGGATCAAGCACATCCGCCCACGCCAATGTTTCCGACACTCGCTCGCCGTAAGCCGTAACGTTTATGACAACAGCTGCGCCTACACCACCTGGAACACCACTGATAAGTTCTAACCCCCACAAATTTTGAGCTACACAAAATTGCACAAAGTCGTCCCATAAAACACCGGCATCAACAATTACCAACGTACCTTCTGCCTGCGGCTCGGCATTACCAAAAAAACGCAGAGTTGTGCCGGGAAGCCCAGCGTCCGAGATAAGAGTGTTATTGCCATGGCCAAGAATCCACAACGGCTGGCTATGGTCAATGGACTCCAAGGCAAGGCTAGCCTCTTCATGGTTTTCAATTTCAATCAATTTCTCGGCCGGGCCTCCACAGTTCAAGGAGGTTAAGCCTGCTAGTGATACGTTTGCGCGCGTTTTCATATATTGGTAATAGTCATCTCTACCAGTGTAGTCAAAATCGCCTCATTATGCTATGATTCCCCAGTCTTAACCACGTATTAGGGAGTGCGCGCTCGTAGCTCAGCGGATTAGAGTACTTGGCTTCGAACCAAGGGGTCGCAGGTTCGAATCCTGCCGAGCGCACCATAAGAATTTCTTGTACGTATAGTTGACCGTAACGAAAGGTGATGTTTATGAATGAGCTCGCGTTACTTAAACTGGCTACGGATCAATTTAAAAGGCTGGTTTCTTCTGTCAAAGCCGACCAGTGGAATGCGGCAACGCCAGACACAGATTGGGATACCCGAGAGCTGGTTAATCATATGGTTAACGAGTTGATGTGGATAAAGCCCATGGTTGAGGGAAAAACAATCGCAGAAGTTGCCGACAAATTCGACGGGGACCTTTTGGGTAATGATCCAGTTATGGCAGCCACAGTTGCAGCTGACTCTGCCGTGGAGACCTTGAGCCAGCCTGGGGCGCTCGAGCGAACAGTTCACCTCTCGATGGGTGATACATCGGCGGCTGATTACTGCGAGCAAATAACCAGTGACATAGCCGTCCATAATTGGGACCTGGCCAAAGCTATTGGCGCAGATACCAAAATCGACCCCAGCTTAGTAGCCCTCGCTAATAAAATTTTTGGACCAATGGCAGAAGGTGCTCGTTCCAAGGGACTCTTCGGGCCTATCGTAGAAGTGCCAGAGGACTCTGATGCCCAAACAAAAATGCTAGCCATGACCGGCCGCAAAGCTTAAGCTATTGCCAGGTTGGCAGAAAAGCATATAAAGTCTTGGAAGAGAAAAGACTATATCAGGAAGATTATAAATGACAGAAAGTTAAGTTTTTGTAAACGACTAGGGCCGTTAGCTCAATCGGCAGAGCAGTTGCCTCTTAAGCAATTGGTTCCGGGTTCAAGTCCCGGACGGCCCTCCAGTGAAAACGCCTCACGAAAGTGGGGCTTTTTCACTGGAAAGGGTCCATCGAGACGAGAAGTTTACCCAGGCCCACTAGCCGGGGAGTCACGGACGGCCCTCCAATCGTATCTACCAGATACGATTCGGTTCGCACCGAAGACTCTCAAATTCGAGAGGCATTTTTTTATCTGTTGCAGGAGTTCGTACCCCTGGTGGTATAATTGCGTTATGTCTGTAGAAATTACTTATTTTGTACACGGTACTACTATAGATAATGAAATCCACAAATCCTCTGGCTGGAATGATGTTGAGTTATCAGAGTTGGGAATCCAGCAGTCTAAGGATCTTACTGGTCTAACAGAAAATATGACCTTTGATGCGGTGTTCACTTCGGATTTAGTTAGGTCGGTTGAATCGGCTAGGTTGACTTGGGGAGATAAATATCCCAGATTTGCCGATAAGCGTTTGCGTGAATGTAATTACGGTGACTTGAATGGCGAAGACTCAGAACTAGTCGAGACAATGCAGGAAAAATCAATCGATACACCAATGCCAAACGGTGAAAGCTACGAAGATGTCAAAGCTAGGATCGCTGACTTCTTAGAATTCGTAAAGAAAGAGTATCACGGAAAGCATATTGCCATAGTTGCCCATAAAGCTCCTCAGCTTTCACTAGATGTTCTATTAAAGGGCATGACTTGGGAAGAAGCGTTTGCTACTGATTGGCGTAAAGCTCAAGCTTGGCAACCTGGCTGGGATTACTCCGCAGAATAGATACCCAACCGCCCTAAATTATGTATTATATGGTTATGAAAAATAGGATAGTTGTTGTAATAGTAGCAGTATTTGTTGTGCTGATGGCTGGCTGGTTTTTTATTATGCAAAGTAATAGCCAGGTTGATGGCCTAAGCCTGCCTGCTCAGCCAGCATCGAATGGTAGCCAGCAAAATAATGTTCAACAACCTACGCCCGGACCAACAACGCCAAGTGACAAGAATCTTGACGAGTGTCGTCGACGCGTAAGTAATTCAGAAGCAAGACAGGAACTTATCGACGAGGGTCTGCAAGCCTGCAGTGACAAATTTCGTTAGAGTTTAACCATCAAACCTAATAGCGTCACAAATGGCCGTCCATAAGCATAAGCGCTTTAACAGTTGAATGTTTTATTGCTATACTCAACTGGTGAAGAAAGTAAACCGCAAATCTATCGCTGTGCTTTTGATAACAGCTGTTGTATTAGGAGCTGCTGGTTACATTTATACTCAACAGCCCAAGAACTGCCATGATATTATCGGCGATGGATACGCGATGGGGACAGACCCGGAGCCCATCGTAATTGGCAATACCTGCGACTAGAATGTGAACAAAATAAAAATTAGTCAAATCACTGCTGAGCGGCAATTCTGGGCGTCTCGTCAAATATGAAAAACTGGACTTACTTATAATTAAGAAGTTTGTATTGTCTGTTCTTTTGTAGATAATAAAAGTATGAAAAAAAATCAGGATGGTACAGGACTAATTGAAATTTTATTAGTGTTTCTTGTGGTTAGCCTGATAGGCGGGGGTATTTGGCTGATAAATAATGCCAAGACCAGTAAAACATTACCTGCAAAAAAAACCACCACGGTTACCAAACCTAATCCACAGCCAGGAAGCAGTGCAACTCAGCAAAGCACTGCAACCCCAAACCCTAAATCCAGTCCCCAGGTGGCCCCCCAAAGTAATCCGCTAAACGTAACCCCGGTAGATTATCCCAAGCCCACTACTCCCCGAAACTTTAAAGTTATAGCAGCTAGCGGCGGCTATGATCTGTCATGGGAAGCTTCGGCGGCAACTACTTCCATCGCCAAGTATCAAATTTTTTATTAGGGCAATTTGCTGGCTGAGCCAACTGTTACAAATTATCACCATATTTTGCCGCCGCCCCCACCCAGCTGCGATGCGATTTCCCTAGTTTATTATATTCGAGCAGTCGCTACAGCTGGTGACATCAGTGACCCTTCTGCAAGCGTTACGGTCAAATATGGAGGCGGATGCTAGCTATCTGATTCAGGTACCCACCAGCCAGCTACTTAATTTTTAGGTAGCGCAATCTCAAAGAAAAGAACAGTACTTTAAGTTAAAATCTGTTACCATAAGGATAAATAAGGAGAACTCCCGTGAAGCTAAAAACTTTTTTAAGCATATCTGCCGTAGTATTGGGCTTATTTGGCCTCAGTATGATATTTAACTCTGCCAACATGGCCAAGGGTTTTGGCCTAGACCTGACAGATCTAGGGCGAGTCCTTTTTAGAGACCTCGGTACAACCCTCTTAGGAGTTGCCGCTATCAACTGGCTGGCTCGGGGCATTGACGATGCCAAAGCCCTCAAAGTAGTTATCACTGGAAACTTGGTAATGCAAGCGCTGGGCGTTGTTGTTAATGTGGCCGATATTAGCCAAGGCTACTTGGGCTCGAGTGGCTGGACAGGAGTAATTTTACACGCAGTGCTGGCAGCTGGTTTTGCATATTACTATTTTCAGCCACAGTCAAAAAGCACCTAAAACTTGCGTAAAATCTGCCGTTATAGACAATTTATGGGTCATCAATTACTAAGTGGTGTAAACTAAAAATAATTAAGCAGGTTAAGTAATGACAACTGGGGCTGTGGCGCCGGATTTTACTCTCATGGATCAGAAAGGTCAGAATTATAACCTGCATGAGCGTTTGGCTAAAAACGCCGTGATACTTGTTTTCTATCCCTATGACCAATCTCCCACCTGTACCAGACAGCTTTGCGCTATCAACAAAGACCTTGACGAGTTTGCTCAGAACGGCCTGGAAGTTTTTGGCATCAACAACGCTGATGCTGATACTCATAATGTCTTTGCCAAACGGAAGTTTCTGCATTTGCGTCTGCTCAGCGACTACGACTATGCCGTCTCGAAAGCCTATGATTGCTTATGGCAGATTGGACCCATCAAAGTTATTCGCCGTTCAGTTGTGGGGATCGATTCTAGTGGAGTCATCCGCTATTTAAACCGGGGCGTTCCGTCAAATAAAAATATTTTGACGGATTTTTTGAATGCACTGAACTCGCCCTAACAATTTGGGCGTGGCTACACTAACTTTTGGTGTTTCTTTCATTTCCTAACAATAGCAGTTTTTTCTTTTCAGCCCAGCATTGGTACCGCTGGATGAGCTGGAAATGGTTGAGCCAAAGATTGCTAATACGGTTAAGCATTAGTCTACTAGGCAAAATCGCTACCCAGAGGTACAATCCAAGCATAATGGAGAACTTATAAATGGACGTACAAATTAACTTTTGGGCCGTTTTGGCAGCCATGATTAGCTCGTTGATTGTTGGTAGTATATGGTATGCCATGCCGGTATTTGGCAAAATATGGGCAAAGCTCGCAAAGATTGATATGACGAAAGACCGCGGTAGTGTAGCAAAACCCATTATCGTAACCATGGTAGTTAGTCTTGTCACCGCCTATGTGCTCGCACACGTGGCGTATCTCTCCAACCAATTCTTTAACAATAGCTTCTTACAAGATTCTGTTACAACGGCCTTTTGGATGTGGCTTGGTTTTACAGCCGCCCGTTTCATTACTCATGACGCATTTGAAGGTCGCCCCATGAAGCTAACAGCGCTCAATATTGGTAACGAGTTCGTAACATTGATGGTAATGGGTATTGTCATCGGCCTTATCGGCATATAGTATCTGCTATCATTAGCCCATGAACAAAATCTCCGAGATGAGATTGTCGAATCAGCAAATCAGCCATTCCCAATTTACTACCCCAGCTGAGATAGTGGCTTGGATGGGTGCGATACAGGCGCAAGATTACCCCGGCGCTAAATGGTCAATCGGATTACGCCTGCCAATTGGCGTCACCGATGCCGACATTGAGCAGGCTGTGGCCGATAGGGAGCTCATTCGTACCTGGCCTATGCGCGGCACATTGCACTTTGTGGCACCTCAGGATGTGCGCTGGATGCTTAAGTTGCTGACTCCGCGTGTGATTGCCGGAGCGGCCAGTCGTCGGAAAAACTTGAGTCTTAATGATAAAGTTTTCGGTAAGGCCAAAGAGGTCCTTGCGGCCGCGCTTCAAGTTGGAAGAGTAGTCACTCGGGCCCAGCTTTTAACCTCTTTAGAGCAAGCTGGCATAGCTACAGCTAACCAGCGCGGTTACCACATCTTATGGCAATTGTCTCAGGATGGCTTAATCTGCTTTGGTCCCAATGAGGGCAAACAGCCTACCTTCGTATGGTTGGAGGATTGGTTGCCGCCACAGCCTCAGATAAGTCGGGAGGAGGCGTTAGCTAAATTAACGACTACGTATTTTAGCAGTCATGGTCCCGCCACAGTTCAAGATTTTATGTGGTGGTCGGGATTGACGGCCGTTGATGCCCGTGCCGGCATCGCGTTAGCCGGCTCAAGCATCACGCCCGAAACCATCGACGACAGTCAATATTTCTTATCACGCCGTCAGCCCCGACCCGTTTCATCAGAACCGATTTATTTATTACCTGGCTTTGATGAATATCTGCTGGGGTATAAAGATCGTTCGGCAGTTCTAGCGCCAGCTTATAGCCAAAAAGTTGTCCCTGGCGGCAACGGCATGTTTTTAGCCACCATTTTAGTAGACGGCCAAGTTGTGGGAACTTGGAAAAAGACTGCTACTAAAAGCAAAATCAAGATTAAACTCAAACCATTTGATGTATCGGCCGAACACCCATCGAAAGCTATAGCTGAAGCAGCTAATCGCTACGCTAGTTTTACAGGCCTTCCGGTAGAAATTTTCTAGCCTGTTATGATTTGCCTTAACGATAAGCTATAATTAGCGCATTAAGCGTAATAACTATGCCCGAAATAGTACAGAGCCAACCAGATATAGAAGCTAGCGCCGCTCTCCCCGCCATCACTGATTCAGAACGGGATCCGTTTCCTACCATCCTCACGCCCGAAGCATTAGATGAAGATCTTGAGACGAAAGGCCGCAGGGTGATGGCTGAGCGCCTCAAAACCCCAGAGTTACGGGCGTTAAGTCGGGCCGTAAGGGCTATAGACGAAATCCGCTCTTCTGTGACCGATAGCGTCCGCCGCCGATTGATCAAAAGAGATATAGCTGAGGGCAGAGAAGGCGTTTCGGCGGAGGATGCCCCAGCGCGAGCTGCCCTCCAAGAAAAAATGGTAGGGTATGGCGAAGATGGTGCCGATGAGGCCGTCTCGGAAGGTCAAACCCATCGCGATCTTACACCTTACTTAGCCGGAATTGTTCGAGTGGAACGCGGACAAGCGCTTATGAATGAAGCGATTGACCGTCTCACCGAGCGTGAATCGGATGAGTTTAAGGAACGTATTTTGGGCGGCGAAACCCATGTTCATGAAATCATAATTGGCTCCGGCCCGCACGCACAAGTCTATGTTGCAGAGCGTCTTTTTCAAGACCCCGACCACCCGAGTCTTATTTTGGAGGCTGGTGCTCATCTAGGCGGACAGTTCGCCTACGAAACTGAGGTTCACGAACTCAACACCAAGTCTGGGCCAGAGTCCTCAGATCCTAGCGAAAATATTGCTGGTCGCAGCGGTAACAAGAACAGCTTGGGGCGGGGAGCCCTGACGGATTCAGACCTGCATTATGATGCCTATAGCGCTCAAGATAAGTTGGCGACAGCTGTTAGAGTCAATGAAACTCTGGCAGGCCGAGCCTTGGTAAACGCCGAAGTTTCAGAAGTGCGGCGCAACCCATACGCTCAAGAAGATGGCAAGGCGGAATACATTGTGACTTTTGTGGACCCTCAAACAGGCAAAAGCTATGAAGTTACAACAGATCGATTAATTTGGGCGGGCGGATTAGGAAGGGAAACCTCTAGCTTTCGAGACGAACAGTCGCAACAGATAGTAGCCGAAGAAGCAGACAAGCATAGAAATGGCCAAGAAGCCCAAGTACACACCTTGGGATCGTTCCAGCGTCAAACTATTGACAGGATACGTCGGGGTGAACTGCCATTTGAAGGCTGGGGTAGAGTAGCGGTAATTGGAGCCGGTGATTCGGGCAGCACAGTAGGAGAGCAGCTGCTAGGGTATGGTGGCAACGCCGGTTTAACTACGCGTCAAGAGACAAACATAACTATCGATTGGATCGGGCTTGAACAGAAGGATGAGCAAAAGTTTGCCACCAGCTTACGGCATCGGTACACCAAAATGGCTGGTGATGTACCGCCGGAAGGGATAGATCCCGAAGAGTATTTTCATAGAATTAACCCCATCGATGGACGCGCGCTTTCTTTGCGCCGTACGGATGACGGCAAGATTGAAATTACCTATGGCATTTATGAAAGAGATGAAGAAGGCAATAACGTCCTGGAAGATGGACAAAAAAAGTTTAGCGGTACAGCCACACAGATCGTAGACCATGTAATTATGACCACCGGGTTTGATAAAGATTTTGCACAAGTTGTAAATAAGCGTCTCGCCAACAGCATAATTAGAAACCCCGAAACAGTAAATGCTTCACTCGGTCAAATTTTTGAATCTGCTGGGTCGCATGTGTTTTTTGGACCAGATAGTTTTTACAAAGAATTGGTCGTTGACAGTATAACTGTCGATGAAAGTTCTGGGAAAAAGTTGGTTAATTATCATCTTTTTCCTAGGAGTCATGGTGATCCAATCGCCGGTCAGATCGAAGATGATGGTTCGGGAATGCGACTAAACTATTTTCTGTCCGGGGTAAAAGCCGAAAATCCATTAGCTTTAGAGCTGCCAGGGGGAGGCCTTTCAGCCGAGTATGTTACCGATGAAACCGGCGAGCAGGTGGCAGCCAAATACCAGGACACTGAGGTTTATACAATCGGTCCACATGCCTTTGGGGATAAAGAAACTGCGGAGTTACCAACCTGGATTACACAGTCACCTGGAGCCAAAAGTAGAGAAAGGCGCGGTGATAAGAATAAGATTTCCGGACGTGTTGCCCTCTGGACAACTGTGCCAGCCACTCGTGATTTTGCTAAAAAGACTAGTAAAACCGACCACCCCGTTCCGGATTTGCTCACACCAGAACATCCTATTGAAAAACCCCAGCCCGTCCAGCTACCGGAACTAACTCTTTCTTTAGAACTGTCTTCTCGTTCAGTTACGTATGATCCCAAAAAAGTCGAAGCAAGTATCCCTATCCACTCGACCAAAGAAGACATGTTGATCTTAGCAGTCTCGGAAATTGGCGAAAGATACCATTTCCCGGAAACGTTAAAAGAAGTTAGTCTGGAGCTTGAATTCGGCACTGAAGGCCAGGTGGTTGTTTCGGCTAACACTAGTCTGCTCGAATCACCGCAGTACCAGGCTATGTTGTCAGAATTATTGGCGGATCAACTCGTTCAAACCATCACCTGGAGATATTTGGAAAATACTCCTTCAAAAAAAGCCAGGCTGGTTATCCCCCTCAAGGGTGGTGTTCCCAGGTTGCGCAACATCAGAATGGAAGAAGTGTAGCGCTTAGCAACTTGTAAAATGTGGTATAAATAAATAACATTGTTCGAGTTAGATTAGAATTTAATTAGGAATTTTTAATGAAAAAGCTTGGTTTACCCCTAGGTTTAGTTGCCATTGTCGCCGTACTGATTGGCTTGTTTATAATCGGCAACAAATCTACCCCGGCCAAAAAAGATAACGCAAAACGACTCGGTACAACACATGCAAACCAAGGACAAACCCATATTCAGCCGGGTACTCCCCATGAAACCTACAACTCTAATCCACCCACCTCAGGCTCGCATTACCCTCAGCCAGCAACTTGGGGGATTAAAGATAGTGCCTTACCGGATGAGCAGTTGGTACACAACCTAGAGCATGGCGGTATAAATATTTTTTACAAGCCGGACCTGCCCAAAGACCAAATTGCGAAACTAAAGCAGATTTATAACAAGCTGCCGGTAAGCCAACAATTTAACTCGGTCAAAGCTATTCTTGCCCCTCGGGCGGCTAATAAAAACCCCATTGAATTAACTGCCTGGACATACTCCCATAGTTTAACTACACCCGACGAAGCCAAAATTTTACAGTTTTATAATGACCATCTAGATAAGGGACCAGAGCTAGTACCGTAAATTTCAGAAAATCGAAGTCAGACTTCAAATCTGGATTGCTTAATGCGGCGAATATTAAAGTCTGACTTCTCTTTTCGCCATTGCCAAAAAACCCTTTTGGGTCAACAATAATAAAGCGAAATTACTCGCATCTACGATCCAACGATAAGGAAGTGGCATATGAACGATATGCAGGCTCTCCGCCGTAAGTCGGCCGGCGTTATCGCAGCTGTTATGGCAGTAGCCATCGCGCCCATCTTCGAGAGTATCTGGTGGTCCGGCCTGTTAGTCGTCATCTTGATCTGCACGATGCTGCTCCCAGTCGTGATGTCGGGGATGGCCGATCCTATTCTGGTAGCGCTGTCGGAGCTTCCGCTTACACGCACTACTGCGGTGGCATTTTCCCTTGCCTCTGTGGCCCTGCTGATCGTAGCGCTTGGTCTGGACGGCGCATTTTGGATAGTTATCGGCTGCCTCTGTATCTTGCTAGAGATTCCTCTCTTGCAGGGCAAGCTCGACTGGCTGATCTACCGTGGCAGGCAAGAAACACCCAGCTGAATCAGATGAGTGACAGAGGCCAATTGTCAGAACGCCCGCCCCGGAAGTCTTGGGGCGGGCAGTTTTTTTACAGCCGCTCAAACCCCTCATGCCCAACCGGGGGGTGATCAGTCACGTCAACAGTTTCTACGATTGCTTCGTTCGAGCCATTTTGGCACCACTCTAAAAACTTTTCAACTTGATCAGCTGACCCTTCAACTTCAACATAAACCGTTCCGTCTGGCTCGTTGCGTGCAAAACCATGTAAGCCCAATTCTTCGGCCCGGCGCTTGGCGCTGGAACGAAAGCCAACATCTTGAACTTTACCGGTGACGCGAATCTTGTAGTGTTTTTTATCCATAAGTTTATTATTACACGGTATGACCCTAGTGGATTTACAAAATCGTCATTGCGAGCGAAGGATGAGCGTGGCAATCTCATGATGCTACCTTCATCATGTCGCAAAAAATCGGGATCCCTTGCAATGATAACCCGTTTCCACTTGTGCTGAAACTTCGCTACAATAAAACCAGATTAGAAGTCAGACTTCAAATCAATATTGCTTAAATTATCAAAGATTGAAGTCCGACTTCAACCATCTAAAAGTAAGGTAAATTAAAAACCTACAATGCCACAACCTGCCATTACTCTCCATAATGTTTCCAAAACCTTTACTTATGCCAAACGGCAAGGATTGAAAGGCTTTTTTAATCCTGAGCACAAGCAAGTTAAGGCGGTTGACAATATTAGCCTGCAAGTCGAAGCAGGTGAGTCCATAGCTTTTATTGGGCCAAATGGGGCTGGCAAATCCACTACGATAAAAATGCTCTGCGGTATTTTACAACCGACCAAAGGGCTCATTAGGGCGTTGGAACTTAACCCACTTAGCCAAAGGCGTGAACTTGCCTATCGAATCGGCACGGTGTTTGGTCAACGGTCTCAGCTTATTTTTAACTTGCCCCTTATTGACAGCCTTAAATTAACGGCCGATATGTACGCCATCGATCGCAGTCAAGTTCAGAAACGCATAAATGAAGTGACGGCCCAATTTAACCTAGAAGAATTTGCTGGTCAACCAGTCCGCAAGCTGTCACTTGGCCAACGTATGCGGGCAGAAGTAGCCAACTCGCTTCTACATAATCCAGAGATTGTTTTTCTGGACGAACCCACCATTGGTCTTGATGTTGTGGCTAGACGCAGCTTAAGAGAGGCCGTCAGGCAGATAAATCGCGACCTCGGAACCACCATTTTCTTAACGAGTCATGATGTTGGGGACGTCGAAGAAGTTAGTGACCGTACCGTTATTATCAATCACGGCCGAATCATGCTTGATACTCCTACCGACCAACTCAAGTCTGACTACCTCAAGAACAAAACAGTAAGGGTAGTACTCAAAAAGCAGCTAAAAGAGATGCCAGCTATCTTGGGTATTGCACCAGCTAATTATGAGGACGGTGTAGCTACTTATTCTATAGATACCGCCAAACACTCAATGAAAAAATTTCTTCCGGCCATGCTTGAGTCACTAGAAATTGCCGATATGACGGTCGAAGATACACCCTTGGAAGACATAATTCACGAGCTCTACACTCGGCAAGCACCATGAGATCTATAAAGGCTTGGCTGTGCGTATTACGGTGTCGATCTTTCCAGTCCGCGTTCGCCGTAGGTACTACTACGGCTTACTTACGGTCTTCAAGCTCTCCTTGTACTCCATCCCAGCCAAGTCTTTATAAAAGTTGGAACAGATCCTACGATGAGTAAAATGAACTGGCGACCGTACTGGCGAATTGTCGTTGCATCGGCAAGAGAGGATACTTGGCAAAGAAGAGTTGGAGCGGTAGCTGTAACGTTTTTTCGGGTTTTTTTGTTGTCCGCTATCTACGCTGCTGCTTATCAATTCAACAAACCATCGCTGCCTTATCAAAACGCCGTATGGAGCCTGGCAGTATACTTTGCTTTTATATCAAACTTAGGCTTACGACATTTGTTCACCCTGGTAGAGCGGGATGTTCAAACGGGTGAAATTGAGGTTCAGTTAATCAAGCCAGTAGACTGGAGACTTGCAAAGTTATGTCAGCTGTTAGGCAAGAACGGAACCGTATTTTTGGTGCAACTATTCATATCACCCATATTTTTACTCCTGCTCATTAACAAGCCAGATATATCATTCTGGACCATGCCTTTTCTGCTAATGTTTTTCGTTCTTACTACGCTTGCTATTATAAGTGCAAGCAGTCTCTTCCTATCTATTGGCCTAGCGGCCTTTTGGCTCAATGATGCTAAATCGGTTTTTAGATTGTTCGATAAGGCTATCCTTGTATTCGGCGGGGGGTTTGTGCCCATTGCCTTGCTCCCTCAAGGGGTCCAAACATTTGTGCGGTTTTCTCCTTTAGGGGTTTACTCGGCTCCGACACAGCTGTTTAATCCTCAAATTGCCAGCGTGTTGCCAGGCTATGTCTTGTCAGCCATCGTATGGACAGGTGTACTTGTCTACATTTGTAACGTCATTTGGAAACGAGCTTTATTACGCATTGAGGTGAATGGTGGATAAATATAGTTTGCGTGACCTTCGCAAGGACCTAGGCGTGTATTGGCATAGCCTTTGCTTGCAAATTAAAGGAGCCATGGCCTTGCGAGGCGCATTTGCATTACAAATAGGGGCTATGATATTGAACAATGCTGCCATAACCATTGCTTGGTTGTTTTTATTCCAGCGTTTTGGATCAATCAATGGCTGGCGTGCGCAAGAGTTAATTGGCTTTGAAGGTATGAATATGGTGATATTCGGCATCGTCATGATATTAAGCGTTGGAATCCTGGACTTACCTAAGCATGTTGATCGGGGATCGCTCGATAATATGCTTACAAAACCAACGCCACTTTTGCTACAGCTGGCTAGCAGTAACGTAGACTCAACCACGTTTGGCGATCTATTGCTGGGGCTCGGGTTGGTTACATGGTACATGTTGGTGTCTGGAATAAGCGTTACAAAGCTAATTGTGTTTACCGGATCGCTCTTGATAGGCTTAATAATTTTTTGGTGTTTTGTAGTCTTACTGCCTGGAATAATAGCCTTTTACGTTTTTGACAGCGAACAAATTAGCAGAATGGTTGGTACATCCATTCTGGACAGTGGTCTATACCCCACGGGAATTCTGACCGGAGTCCTACGGGTATTTTTGCTAACGATTGTCCCCGGTCTTTTTATAGGCGCGGTCCAACTGGATGTATTGCATCGATTTGATTGGCGGACTGTGCTTTTGGGTATTCCGGTTGCGCTATTTTGGCTGGCTGTAACTCTGTGGCTTTTCCGCCGCTCAATCCGCCGTTATGAAAGTAGCAACCTGGTGGGTGCCAGATAGCTTAAAAGAAAGTGGGACTCCCCGGATAAACCGGAGAGTCCCCATGATCGCCGCTAGCGACCAGGTTGGGCTAAAAGTCTTTGTCGCGATGCCTCTGATTGTTCATGCCCGTGAACCCCGCGATCAATAAAACGATCACTACATAGACGGGTATGCAGATTACCCACCGCACACTCGAACCCCCTGTTGAAAGTTGTAATTAAAATTATAACACGGTTATGGTCTTTATACAAGGACATCCAATCATTCCATGACAACCATCTTTTTAAGCGGCTTTTCTGATACCATACATATAATGACCAACCCACAGCTGCACGCATTAAAACCAGATAACCCGACTCTACGTCAAATCTCTCAGTCGATTGGGCGACGAGAGTTGCGTACGGCCGCTATGCAAAACACTATCGAACAGTTAATTAGGTTTGTATGCGGACATAACAATAAGGGTCGAAACCATGCTCACAATCTTCCGATGACAGTGGGTCTTTCGGCTCCTCAGGTTGGTATTATGCGGCGCATCAGTATCGTAGATATGGGCGTTGGCAGCAAAAAATACAGCGATATACACGTGTTAATAAACCCAGAAATTATAAAGCGCTCCAAATCCAAAGCTACAAACCGTGAGGGCTGTGTAAATTTGCCTAGTGTATGGGGGCTAATAGATCGAGCCAGCGCCGTTACAGTTACAGCTCTAGACCGATTTGGTACCAAGCTCACCTTAGAGGCCAAGGGTTGGCCGGCCATCTTGCTGCAGCACGAAGTTGACCACCTAGATGGCCGTCTTTTTATTGATTACTTACCCGATCCCACCAAAGCGCACTTCCTCGATAAAAAGAACTTCAAAGCCTATAATAAGAAGACTGCTGCCGATTGGCCTCACAATATTGATGTTAGTAACTTAGTAAGGCCGCTTTTAGAATCTGCGAATAATGAATAACGAATTATGAATCAAGCATTACTAACCACAAAGAATGAAGTATCTTTAAGGCGACGAAGTATGGAGATCAAAAGTCCGACTTTAAATCCGGATTGCAGCAATCAACAAAGATTAAAGTCGGACTTTCATAAACAGGAGGTTAGCTAATGTTGCTTCACGGACGAGACTTGGCCGATTACCTGAAGCGTCGTCACGCCGAGCAAATCAAAGCTCTAGGGTTTACACCAAAACTAGCCATAGTGATGAGTGCAGAAGCTAATGCGGCCACGCGCATGTATGTCAAAAGCACTAAAACGCGTTACAGCCAGGATATTGGGGCGGTGGTAGAGGTGCATGAGACGGCTGGAGATACGAAAGAAGTAGAAAACTTCATTCACAAGCTGAATCAGCGCGCCGACGTTAATGGAATAATAGTACAACTGCCTTTTGCCGGCTTGGATCTGGATCGTGGTTTGTCGTCTGTTGATCCATTTAAGGACATTGACGGCCTACACCCCAAAAGTCAATTTGATCCGGCTACACCCAAAGCCATCCTTTGGCTGCTCAGCTCCTACGGCGTTGAGTGGCAAGACAAAACCGTAACTGTCGTGGGGCAGGGAAGAGTTGTTGGCAAGCCACTGGCAGATATGTTGGAGAACTCACAGGCTCAAGTGATCCGCTGTGATAAGACTACAGTAAATCTTAAAGAGGAGACCCTTAAAGCTGACATTATTGTAACTGCCGCTGGCGTCCCAAGTCTTATTAAAGCCGACATGGTCCGCCCCGGAAGCGTTATTGTGGATGCCGGAACTACCGAAATGGGCGGAAATTTAGTCGGCGATGTGGACCATGCTCTCTACGATGACGAAACCCTCAAAATAACTCCTAATCCCGGTGGGGTTGGCCCGCTGACTGTAGCAGCTTTGTTTGATAATTTGCTGCTCGCAGCAACAAAAGCAAATCCTCGCGAATTATGAATAAGGAATCATGAATTATTTTCGCTTCAGGTTGTCGCAAGCCGAGAGTAATCCCACCATTCCTTAACTTAGACTAAACAACCACCCTCCTGACCGATTCGGACAATCCCGTTAAAAGCTCATAAGAAAACAACCCCTGCTCGCTCTCTAATCTAGCCACGCTATTTTGATCGGCTGGCTTATTACTTATCACTTCGACTTGGTCCATATACCCGGCTTTGGATGTTCCTAGGTCGATCATAATGTGGTTCATGCAAACCCGCCCGGCGATTGGAAAATATTCCTGACCATGTTTTACTACACCGTTATTACTTAAACTTCTAGGAACGCCTTCGTAATAACCTAACGGTAAAACCCCAATGCGAGTTGCAGTTTTGGCCGTAAAAATACCATTGTAACTAATTTTCTCACCCTTTTTAACCTCAATTACCTTAATAATGGTACTCTTAAAAGTTAAAGCCGGACTTAAGCCCGCTAGCCTCTGGTGTGAAGGTGTTCCAGTACCAAAAGGGTTAATTCCATACAGACCTATGCCTAAGCGCATGGCGTTGGCATAGGCGGATACGGCCCGCACGCTACCGGCGGTTTGTGCCAAATGGATTAGTTTTGGCTTAAACCCGGCCGCTAACACAGCCTGTACGCATTGATCGAATAGCTCCACCTGTTCACGGGTATAGCTTGTAGTTTCGCCATCGGCGTCTGCTAAGTGCGACATGATTCCTTCCAACTTCAAGCTAGGGTGGCTTTTGAACAGAGCCAAATAACTCACTAGTTCTGCTGGTTGGATACCTTGGCGGTTCATACCTGTATTAATTTCTAAATGAACTGTTATTGACCGGCGGAGTTTTGCTAGTGCTTCAAGCGTTGGCTGGTCGTGCACTACAAAGGCCAGACCTTCGGTTTTAAGTACAGCGTAGTTGCTGGGGTTGATGTACCCCATTATCAAAATGGGCCGCCTGGTTAACCGCCTCAGCTTTAAGGCTTCAAAGTAGCCATCGACCACGATATAAGGTGGCTGGCGTTTTTGTAAAATTTCGGCTACCTGAAGCAACCCATGTCCGTAGGCATTACCTTTAAGAACCGGCATAATAGCCATGTTTGGGTGCTGACTCACGACCAAATCATAATTATGGAGCAAGCGCTCCTTAGATACCTCAATTCGGTTAAGGGTTTCATAAGGTTCGCTAAAACGTTGTCGCCACGAAATCATAGATAATCTTTCTTAACTCGCAACCAGTCGACCGACTGGCGCACTAGCTGCTCTGCTGGATCGAGATCCGATGCCAATATTACTTTAATAGCCTCTTCGGTAAACACCCTGTTCTGCGACCCCTTTACTAGTACGGCGTCGTCTTTCTTGATCAGCGGCCTCACATAAATTCCCGCATCCCTGGGGCCCTCAAAGCACTTTACTTTGTCGATCGAAAGACCAGCTGCAATTGCCGCCGGCGCCAAATGGGTTTTGGCCTCATCTCCAATAGTAATTAATAAGTCTACTACTTGTCCGGCTTTTGTACCAACTTCTACATGACCTTGTGTCGCATGATCCCCCAGCTCGTTCATGCTTCCTAAGATTGCGATGCGCTGACCTGCCGGAAAATCAGCTAGAGTTTGGAGCGCTGACAATGCGCTAATTGGGCTAGAATTATAACTGTCATCCAAAATTTGGCTTTGATTAACTCCTTTTAACAACCTCATCCGCCCCTTTGTAGGTGCAATTTCACCCAGGCTTTTTATGATATCGCCTAGAGTCACTTCCAGCATATCGGCTACACAGGCGGCGGCAAGTAAACTATACAGCCCGGTGCGGGCAACCATTTGCGTTGCTATGAATGTGTTCGTGGAGCCAAGTTTAAGTTGTCCCTCAAAATAACCCTCGGCGTTTCGCCTCAAATCGGCAAAAGTAACCTCTCCATGGTCCAAGCCGTAAGAGCGAATCAGTTTTGAGCTAGCAAGGCTTTTAGCGCGTTGCCGCAAAAGCTCGAAATCAGCATTATATACTACCCGATCAGATTGCTCGGCCAAGAGCCATTTTTCCGCTAAAATGGCTTCAACTGTACCAAACCCTTGTGTGTGGACTGCTGCAATACCAGTAATAACGGCAATGCTTGGCTTGATAAAACCCAAGAAATAACCTATCTCTCCGGGGCGATCTGCTCCCATTTCAAGGACGCTCATGTCGTAAGGGTATCCGCTGTCGATGGTTTGATTAATCTTTTTAAAAACTTTTTTCCACTCCAGCGGGTTTGTTAGTCGTGTTGGTGCTTTGAGCCCAAAAAAGCTCAAAGGCAAGCCAATCTCGGTATTATAGCTGCCCAAGTCGCTATTAACTCGATGGCTATCGGACAAGACATGGCTGATAGCGTTTTTGGCACTGGTTTTGCCTACGCTGCCGGTAACCGCAACAATTGTAGGGTGATGATTCTGAAGTAAACGCGTAACCGATCGACGCAGCTTTCGGTCAATCGTTTGCTTAGCCAAAGCTTTTAAGTTCAAGTTTGGTCTTTTGGGTTTCATTACCTTAATCATAACACTTGGGGTATATCTAACCGGTGGCTGCTAAAAGTCATAACATATACCTTAAGCTAATAAATTAGTGGTAGCTGCGCTACAAACTGCGGAATATAATTTTGTTGATTACAAAATGGACAGCTCCGTCAATGGCGAAACGATAGACAAAGGGGCCCCAAAAGATTTAAAAGTGACGCATTTGACTACAATAGGTTATATTAAGTTAAATGCTTATATTATTGATAGCCTTGGTCGGGGTAGTAGTTTTAATTTGGTGGCTCGTGTCGTGACTCCCCAAGAATCTTCTCTATTAGATACCCACTCTGCTATCATCCAGGAAAACCAAAAGCTAAAACATCAGCTAAAACATGCCCAAGCTCGCCTTAGACTAGCCAAGCGCAACTTAAGGGCGCTTGATAATGCCAAAGATGAGTTTATTTCTATGACATCGCATCAATTGAGGACTCCCCTGACCACGATTACTGGGTATATTAGTATGATTTTAGAGGGTGACGCCGGTCACATAAATCACCAAGAGCGAGAATTTTTAGGTTACGCCTATGCCGGTGCAGAGAGAATGGTGGCATTGATATCTGATCTTCTGAATGTCTCGCGACTAAGTGCAGGCAGATTCATTATCGAAAAAAAACCAACTGACCTTGGCTTGGTTTTGGCCGACGAGGTGCGTCAACTGCGCAGCCATGCTATGGCCAAACATTTGGATTTAAGACTTCTCTTGCCAAAGCGCAAGCTCCCGCGCATAGGGCTAGATGAAGGCAAAACCAGGCAAGTTATTATGAATTTTATTGATAATGCCATCTATTACACCAAGGAAGGTAGTGTGGTGGTATCACTTGAGTGTGATGACACCCATGCCATTGTAAAGGTGAGTGATACTGGCATTGGCGTACCAGAAGCCGCTAAGCAAAAACTGTTTACCAAGTTTTATCGGGCCACAAACGCCCAAAAAACTAGACCCGATGGGACCGGTTTAGGGCTTTATTTGGCCAAAAGAGTTGTCGAAGATCAAGGTGGATCGGTTATTTTTGAATCTCAAGAAAACGTTGGTAGCACCTTTGGTTTTTCCATTCCACTCGGGATTGCCAAGCGCTCAAAGGTAAAACACGACTCTCGGAAGGATCTAAAAAAGCCCGCCTAGGAACTTTTGTCTTTTGGCATTAAACTGTATTACATGGCACGCATCACAGATCCAGAAGACGTAATACCAGCAAACACTGTTTTGCCAAACAATGGCAAAACCATCCTCATTGCCGAAGACGACCCT
This sequence comes from Candidatus Parcubacteria bacterium, assembly GCA_963718875.1. Taxonomy (GTDB): domain Bacteria; phylum Patescibacteriota; class Saccharimonadia; order UBA4664; family JBIOIQ01. Next base: position 1,023,405 of record OY970378.1, on the reverse strand, counting down.
TTTATTTCTCGTATGTACCAAACCAAGTTGACCAACTCTGGTTTTGAAGTGGTTATAAAAACCAATGGTCGGGACGCACTCCAGACTATTACCGAAATTCATCCCGACCTTATGATGCTAGATATAAGCATGCCGGAAATTTCGGGCTTGGACGTGTTGTCTAGCTTAGTCCAAAATGGCTACGATTTTAAAACCTCTCCCGCACTCATTCTTACCAACTCTAGCGATCCAAAAATGCGCAAAAAAGCCGAATCGCTAGGTGCGGAATATATTGTAAAAGCCGAAGTGACGCCACGAAATGTTTTGGACCGGATCAAGGCAAAATTAGGCATAAACGACGCTCCAAACGCGGGTCCAACTGTATGATCAGCGCCGTTATATGGTCGGTGGTGGTCTTTGCGGTCGTGTTTGTTGCCCTCGATTGGGCGGAAAAGCAAATTCATCGATTGCGCCATAATCCCGATACTAGTTACCGTTGGGGGGTGTGGGTATTTGCACTTCTGGCCTCCATCTATTCACTAATTACGAGCCTTGGAAGGTAATGGGGGAGTTTATGAAAAGCAAAAAACTATTGTTTATAGTGCTGGCATCCGTTGTTTGGCTGTCTGCCATTGCCTATGCGGTGTATAGATATGCAGACAAAAAAAATTACTTTTGCGCCCCCTCACCTATGGAGTGTACCAACCCCACCCTAAAGCACAGCGGCACTCTTAAGTACAAAACAGCATCTTCGTATTACGTCTCTGGATTGGGTGGCTACCAATGCTCCAGGCCAATTCGCCTCAAATCAGACACGGTAAATAGGAAAGGCGAAGCCCAGGAGTTTATTCCTGTTGATCCAGCCGAAGCAAAGCTTTTGTGTCACATGACTTCTGCGGAAGAATACGAAGGTAAAATTAAAGTACTACAAAAACCCGACGTAATAAGCTTAATTAGCCAGTACGAATATAAAGACATGAGCATCAAGGCCTTGGAGTTTAAATATATTAAAGATACCGATTACGTACACAGATTGCTTCCTGGCTATAAAAACGAAGAAATTGGCTGCATCATCGTTCTCGATACGCCTGGCCAAGATAAAGTCTATCTCGAAGATGAAGAGCTAGAAACGTTTGAAGAGCTTGATTACAAAACTTTTGTGGGTTACCTTGAGCAGGTCAGCCCAGCCGACAGAAAGCTTTTTTACGATAATCTAAAATAGTTTGAAGGAATCGGTCGAATTCATTGCTTCATAAGTCAAACGAGCTGTGCTTTTGCCTCGCCCGTAGCTCATATAGAGTACCTTGCTTAAAGCAAAATAATTACTTATCACGTTAGGCATAATCGCCTATAATAAATTTATTGTGATAGATTTATCGATTATACTTTCTGCAATTGCTTTCCTGGCAATATCTGTAGTCATTGCTCTGTTTGGACTGTGGGCGCATAGACTTTTGCTGGATACAAAACATCTTAAGCGTGAGGTAGCAATTGTCGGCTACATATTTAGTGCAATTGCTTTAATTTACGCTGTTGTTTTAGCATTCGTCGTGTTTGCCGTTTGGGAACGCTATTCTGCCTCCCAGCAAGTAGTAACCAGCGAGGCTGCCTCACTGGTGGTTGCTTTTCGCGATACGGAAAACTTTCCAGAGCCAATTCGCTCTGACGCGCAAAAAGCGTTTTACGATTACGCTCATACCATCATGGATAAAGAGTGGACCAACCACGGCGCCGTAATGACTCATACCAAGGCTGATGCCATAAATCCTATCTGGACCATTTACAAAAACGCCAATGCGTCGGATGCTGCCCAAGATCGTTTGCACACCCTCGAAGAACAAAGGCACCTGCGTCACCTGGCTGGCGAAGCCAGCTTGCCCATAGTTTTTTGGCCGTTACTAATTGGCGGTGGACTTATTACCATTGGCTCATCCTACTTTTTAATCATGGGCAGCCTCAGGGCTCAACATTTGCTCACAGCCATGTTAACAATCGTTGTAGCTGGAGTGCTGTTTTTGATTTACACTTTAAACTTTCCTTTTACCGGCCAAATACCAGTCAGCAAAGATCCGTTTAGGCATGCTCTCCAAATTTTCCAGGCCATGGATCTAAAACCTTAAGAGAGTCAAAAATTTTCCACCAACTGATTAGGATGATTAACGGCATTGGTATAAATATTCTCCACCTGTCGAAACTGCGCCAAAGCCACATTGGCAAGTCGCGTCGTACCGAAAAAATATAAACTCACCACCGCTAAGACAATCAGCCACTTCATGTATTGTTTGTAGCAGCTTTGATAGCACCGGTGCAAGCACGGGCGGTTTGCTATTGACCAATAGGGATACTTTGTTAACTTCGTCATAGGCTGCATAAAGAGGCAGTAGATTAGATACTGTAGTAGAATAAAGCTATGATTAAGACTGAAATAGCAGATGGAGTGGCACACAAAATGCCAACTGATTTACGGGACGTCCTTTTATCAGACGAGGCTGTCTTAGAACGGTGGCAAGGCCTCACACCGCTCGGTCGGAATGAGTTTATTTGCTGGGTAGAGAACGCTAAGCAAATCGAGACAAGAAAGCGTCGCATAGAGCGAACCCGAGAGGAGCTGCTAGAAGGGAAGCGCCGCCCTTGTTGCTGGGTTGGTTGTATTCATCGCACCGACAAGCCAGTAAGCCCATGGGCGCAAAAAGTCCTAATTGACAAGCAGTCTAAGTCTAGATAATAAGGACAGGTCATTGGTGCGACGAGTGCATACCAGAATTGATGCTTCGGAAATTTAATTTCCAGAGTAAGCAAACACGATTACATTCCGGAAATGAGATCGCAAATACTACCGGCGTGATATAGAACCAGTATAGTCCTGGCTCGTGTAGCGTAAAGGCGATTTTTCCTTTGCTACGCTATATTAATTACCTTAGCAATTTGATAGTATCTACGAAAGGAGAGCGTAATGAAAAAAAATGAAAACGGTTTTAGCGCAGTTGAAGTACTGTTTGCAATAGTTCTAATTGCTATGATTGTAGGCATTGGTTGGTATGTGATAAAAACTCGAAATGAAGCGAATAAGAGCTCGAACAACACTCAATCTACCTCACAGACACCAAGCAAACCAACATCCCAAAAACCAGTTGATAAAACCCCGCAGGTCGTGGCAGAAATTAACGCCTTAATCAATAAGGGTGAGTATTCAAAACTCGATACCTACATGACAGACAAAGTATTGGTTGTTCGTCAGAGCACAGATGGTAACGGAGATTTGTCTAAGGCCGATGCAGCAAAGTCTATTTCTACATACCTGACAAAATCCAGCGCTTCACTAGGCGCAAACTTACCCTGGGACTTTACTGGGCACACCGAGTCCAGAGATAAAATAAGCAAATCAAGGATTATCTCAAATTATGCGGGGCTGGGTAACATTGGCATCTCTGCTAACAATTGGGTTGTTGCATACAGGCTTAACAATGATCTTAAGATTGATTTATTCTACTTGTCTATTTCTGCGGATATTATAGAGTAATTTCGACACAACCAATTCCACGAGGGGCATAACGAAAGAAGCTCCGGCCGAAGCCGTAAGCTTCGATCGGAGCAGGGGAACGCGATGAACGCGGTCAAGGCTGGAACCCGGTAATCGTTTCGATGAACCTGTCTCTACCTCCTTCCCATCCCGCCAATAGGAGAGGCAAAGTTGAAGAAGTGCGCCCGATGGATTGAGTGTCGGGATGACTTTGCAGCAGAGACAGAACGCAGCTGATAGCCGCTCCTCTATCACCTCGGTCGAAGTAATCGGCTGCTTCTCTGGCAATACGGTCCAAGTACTCTTCGATACTAGCCGGCATAACAAGCCTCCTGGTCGCGCCGAAGCGACCTAGTGGCCGGCTGGGCTCAACGACGTGCTCGGACCCATCAGCTTCGCGCATGATGATGTCGTCGCTCTCGCGGTCCTTGCAGTAGGAAACCGTGTAGTCGTCCCCGAACAGCTCCTTCAGGAGGTTGTGCAGGCGCTCCACGATTCTGGTCACATTCCACCGCTCGTCGGGCGGGTAGTACATGAACCCCTTCAGGGTAGGGAAAAGACGGCCGATTTGCCGATCGAGCAAGATGATCTCGATGCGTTCACGAGCCTGGGCCGTTCGGATGGATTCGTCAAGTTCCACCTCGACGAATAGCCGAGATCCGCAATGCAAGTCGATGAAGCTGTGCATGGTGCTCTCCTGGTGTCTGGGGATTGAGTGTGTGCATAATAGTATAAAGTTACTAAAAAATCAATAGTATTTGCCAGGCGAGAACCCTGTTATTCACCTCTGCCTATGCAGTCTAGTATTCAGTGGTTCTAACAGGCAATTGCTGGTGGTAAACTGGAGCTATGCAATTATCACAAGAATATTATGCCCTGCCTGATAGCCTAACTGACCTGTCCGATTTCAAGGATTTTACTACTTGGCTTTCTGCAGACCCTCGTGTCATATTCCAAGTTGCTCAAGGCTTAATAGTGCACGATATGTGGATTGAGCGCTACGGCATACATTTGAAACCAGAGCATAAAAGAACTAAGTGTACTCCTAGTGCTAGTGAAATTATTACTCAAGCCGCAAAACTGCGGGAAGTCAGTATATCGCTAGCTTTACCACGCAGCCCTGAAGAGCGAGTGGTTGCCTGTTGCAGAGAGTTTACGGTGCTGGCTACGGCATTATTTAGGGCAAAAGGCATACCAGCACGAGCGAGGTGCGGATTTGCTACGTATCTTGCAAAACCAGGCTTATATGAAGACCATTGGGTCTGTGAGTATTGGAATGGTAATACCTGGATAGCTATTGACCCTCAGATTGACCCGTTCCAGCAAAGTGTTCTCCAAAACTACGCTAATACTGAGACAGATATTGAGCCAGAGTACAAGCAAATGCTCCTATCGCTTGACCCGTTGAATGTAAGTAATAAGCATTTTATAAACGCTGGTATTGCCTGGAATATGATGCGTGACGATGAGGTAAGTTCTAGTAGGTTCGGTATTGGCGCAGACCCAAAAGAGTTCGGTTTGAAATCACTGTATGGTGCTTGGTTCGTGCGAGGTCAGTTGCTGAGAGACTTTGCGTCATTGAACAAAGTTGAGGCTGTACCATATCTTGTGCGACTTGAGTTCGGAGAAAAATGGGACGCTTGGAGACTTGTGTCGGCAAGGGACGATGAGTTGAGTGAAAAGGATTGGGAGCTACTAGATACCTTAGCTGAGCTATGTACTAACCCTGACGAACGATTAGGCGACTTGCAGGAGCTATTTAGGCGCAATCAGGAACTCGCACCACTACTTTAAGCATGGCTTAGAAAAGGGATAACGAATAGTGACCCGACGGGGAATTTTTGTATAACATTGGCATGTGCCCCAAGTAAACTTGTGTGCGCTTTCCTCGTTATCAAACCCCTCGTTAGCTTTCGCTCACTCTCAACCGAGGTCCGCTGTGCCTGCGGCACTCACCAATAAAAATACCCGAGACAAGCTCGGGTATTTTTATTGGTGACCCCACGGGGAATCGAACCCCGGTTGCCAGGATGAAAACCTGGTGTCCTAACCGCTAGACGATGGGGTCATGCCATCTAATTTATAAGAGCCTTAAGCCTTTGCGTGCTTTTCCAAGATTTGAGTTGTCTTTCTCGCGTTACAGCCTGAGATCTAGAAGTAAATTCTTCCTTATACACAAGAGTAACAGGCAGCCTAGATTTTGTGAAACTGCATTCCCCTCGAGCGTGCCTCACTAAGCGATCGGTCATATCATTGGTCTGACCGATATAAAAGCTCCCCGTGCTTGTCAAAAGAATATATGCTGTATAGATCATAGACTTCGTAACCTCGAACCCCGGTTGTCCCGGCTAATGCCGGGATGTCCTAACCGCTAGACGATGGGGTCGCAAACGGGACGTTTGCGGATTTAGTGACTACTGTTTCATACTAAAGAACCGACCCATCGTAACATTTATGCTAAATTAGCTCAAGTCTAGCAAGAAGTGCACCTGTTGGTGGCGATTACACCTGATCAAGAATGCGCGCTGAAAAGTTTGCGTTAATCGGTAGTCCTTGTTACGCTTAGGCCGTCAGCTGTACCCTACAACTTGCAAAGGAGGCAACCATGATGACCGTCATACGCTAGCCCTCACTGTGAGGGCGCGTTAGAGAGGCAATCATGGCAACTCAGTATCGCGTCGAATACCATCACTCGTCAGATACCCACTGGCTTGTAGAGTCCGAAGTGCCAGACTGGGCAATCTGGGTAAGCGAACTCTCCGACCGGTTGGACCACGCTACCGGTCACGTACTGTGCGGGCTGTTCTACTCCAGCTTCGGGCGTATGTTGTTCTGTGGGGATAACCGCGCCCGTGAAGTTCAACGCACCGCCATTTCGCCTGACTTGGCGCGGCGTCTCGGACGCACTGTTACAGAGGAAGAAGATGAATCGACCGGTAACTACGACGGATCGGCCGACTAGTTGACCCCTTGCACGGCGGTGACAGACTCTCATTGGAGAGTCTGTCACCGGTAGTTCTATGTGTGGGGTAGTGATTTGGAATTTTAAACTTAACTTTTTGAAATTGTTTGTAAATTGTTACTTGTCATTTGTTGATTACAAGGAACTCGTTCATGTCTCATAAATCGCAAATCGAATTATCACAAATGCTCACCCAAGCCGCCGACCAAGTCGAGGTTGGTGCACAGTATAATCATTATAAAAATCAGATTTATACCGTCTTAAACTTGGCCATTCAAGAAAGCACTGATGCAGTTTGCGTTATTTATAGAGCTGAGTACGGCGACAAGTTGTTGTTTATCCGTCCAGTAGACGAGTGGATAGAAGAAGTTGAGTGGGAGGGTAAGCGAGTGGCACGGTTTACTCGAAGAGGGACCCAGAAATAAAAATAGATAAAGCCCTGGATTCCCTATCCGGAGCGCGGATTGTATAAAACAAATCATTTTGCTGGCTTCCGATAGGGAATGACAAGATAAGATTCAATACCAAACAGTCCGGGTGCGGTGATAAGGCTTATCATCGGGCGACTTAACCTGGCCCTTCCACCAAAACAAAACGCCTACGCGAGCAGCATAAACATCCGGCATACGCTTGTTTAGTTCCCCCGCAATCAGCTCGCAAGCCCAAATTGTCATTGCCCGGATCTCCACCTCTTCCTCGCTGCCTTCCGGTAGCTCGACTAAATTATCAACTTTGCCTGCCAGTTCAGTCGTATATTCTAATATGCCAAACTTGCGCAACGCTTGCGGAATTTTATAATCGGCCATGGCTGTAACGCTGGCAAAACCGTTAATCTGTCTTCCTACCAACCCCAATCCATGCAGGTCGTGAAGCTGAACCGGGAGCAGTTGAGCGCGCTTATATAAACCAACCTTGTGCCCATGGTAGTTGACTGCATCGTCAAACACTGTCGGAAAATCGCGTACAATCAAATCAATTAAAGCCAGTGAATCCCAGTTGGCAGCTTGCACAATATTACTAAACTGACCTCCAAACTTTTCTTTGGTAATTCGCCCCAATGCCCGTAAAATTTCCAGACGTTCGTTAAACAGCGGAATCGTGACATTGCCTTTGAAGATAGTTCCGAGGTCGGCTAGCGGTATAGTAGCTAAATAATCGGCGCTAAGCAGGGGATAATCATTTTCCACGGCCTGCTTAATAGCCCTAATCATGGCAGCACTGCCGTCCCAATCCGCGCCGTCGACCTGGATTGTCCACTTGGGCTCTCCCCAGTAGCAAAAATTTAGCGAGCTATCAACAAAACAAAGGGCTATATATTCTTCTTCAGTTAACCCCTTAATGATAGTGCTATCTTCAAACTCTGTTCCCTCAAGCTCGGCTGGCGTCACTGTTTTACAAAACTCCATTAGCATAGCCTCATTAAGAAACACGTGTTGAGAACTTTTAATTACAGGCTTAATAGAAGGTAAAACCGGTTCCATAACCAAAATTGTACGCGCACATCACCTATATGTCACTCCGACTCAATAACCTTAAGAAAATGAGCGACTTGACAAACATAACCTTTTTTGCTATAATACACCGGCTACGTTCAGATGCGGGATCGTCCCGCCCCGAACCGGAGGTCTTTACGTGCGTACCAATAACGGATTGAGGATCATAGGGTGGGTTGTGGCCGGAATCGTCTCAACCGTTCTGATCATCACCACGCTCGTCACCATCGGCAACATCGCCGGCGAGCACGGACGCGACCACTCGATCAGTCTGTGGGGTGACCCGATCCAGGGATCTGTCGCAGGCGTCGACGACCAGGTGCACTCCAGCTACTACGGGCCTTACCAGAAGGTCGCCGTTTCCTACGTCGGAAGGCTCTCGACCAAGCCGCAAGCCTTGACCGTCAACATGTTGATCAAGGACATCCCCTCGGGGGAGCGTCCGGTCGTCACCGTCTGGGAACAGGCCAGCACCGGAAGAACGGCAGTAGCCAACGCTTCCAACTACGGCGTCGGCTTCCAGGAGACCCCCTTCTATGACGGAGGCACTGTGAGGCGAGGAACAGCCATGCTCGCCACCGTGTTGGTCGTCTTGGTCTGGGTGGGCATCGCCGCTCAGATCGTTCACGCGGCAAACCGGAACCGCTAGTCGCGTACCCGCCGCCGTTCGCACCCGACCCGCAAGGTCGAGAGCGGACGGCGGCTTTTCTTTTTGCTGGCGTATAATAAGATAAGTAAAAGGAGCTGGATATGGCTGAGCAAATAAATAAATGGGACTTTTCTAATCTAAAAGCCTTATACATAAATGCCACCCTAAAAAAATCACCCGAAGCCAGTAATACCGAAGGGTTAATCAAGATCAGCCGTGACATTATGGATAAACACGGTGTACAGACAGAGTTGATTCGCGCGATTGACCACGATATAGCCACGGGTGTGTGGCCTGATATGCGCGAGCACGGCTGGGATACAGATGAATGGCCGCATATTTATAAAAAAGTTATGACTGCCGATATACTAGTGTTATGCGGGCCGATTTGGTTGGGCGATAACAGCTCGGTAATGAAGCGCGTCATCGAACGCCTTTATGCCTGCAGTAGCATTTTAAATGAAGCCGGCCAATACGCCTTTTATGGTAAAGTCGGAGGAAGCCTCATTACAGGAAACGAGGACGGCATAAAGCACTGTACCATGAATACCCTGTACAGCTTACAACACCTCGGCTATACCATCCCTCCTCAAGCTGACGCAGGCTGGGTAGGGGAGGCTGGTCCAGGACCTTCATACCTTGACTCTGGATCAGGCGGGCCAGAAAACGATTTCACCAACCGCAACACTACTTTCATGACATGGAACCTGATGCACTTGGCCGATATGATCAAGCGGGCGGGCGGCATTCCGGCCTACGGAAATCAGCGCAAAGGTTGGGATGACGGCGCCAGGTTTGATTTTGAAAACCCCGAGTACCGCTAAGTTAATCATTATAGAACCCGTCGCACCCCTTAGGCTATCCTGAACTAGTTTCCCCGGACCAAGATCCGGTGATCCACCAACTAAAACAAAGATTTCTTTTAATAATGAATTTATGTCCATTGCTTTATCGGTAACGCCGTGGTGTTTACGTCCTCATATCCAAGGAGGGGTCTAATACATTCCCAAGATTATATCACCAAAAGTACTAATATATTATTACTTTTGGTGATATAAAAAACAAAAAAGATATCTACACCTCTGTCGGGGTAATAAAAGATGGATTTATTTGTCGAAAAAGCACCCGTCATTGACTAAAAGAATCCGAATAAAACTTAAAAACTTTTCCGCACGTGGCTCATGCTCCATTTCCAATCAGCATTGGCTTTTTTATGCGGATTAAAAATCTCCTGCGGATCAAAAATATTTTTTGTCTGCCTAAACAACCTATATATATCACGCCCATAGGCTTGCTCAAGCCACGGCCCGCGGATCATCCCATCGTTATGCTCACCCGACAGCACGCCATGATATGACAGCACCAACTCATTAACCTCTTTCATAGCCGGCCGCAATTTAGCTCGCTCGTCCTTGTCCTCCAATTTCATTAACGGAATAATATGAAAGTTTCCATCGCCCATGTGTCCAGCCACTGTTGCTAGTAATTTATACTTTTTAATAATTTTGCGTAGTTTAGGCAAAAATTCGGTTAAATATGGCGGGGGAACAACCAAATCATCAATAAAGGGTGCCGTGTGTTTGTCCTTAACTTTCTTGCGTAATAAATTAAAGCTTTCGCGGCGCATAATCCAAAACTTTTTGCTAGATTCTTCGGTTAAATCCTCTTCTTGGCTCTGGATCTCGTAGCGGTAATGATTTAAGTCAAGCTGTTTGTGTAATGCCTGAATTTTTTGTTTTACCTCCCCGGGTGTTTCACCGTTAAACTCCACTAACATAATGAGTTTAGGTATACCGTGCAACAGTACCAGTGCGTCGGGGATAAGACTTATCATTAATTTAATAACGCCCCAAACACCCAAAGTTTTTACAAAATAAGGCATAAACTTTATAGACAACTTTAGGGTGTAATCATCAAACGACTCAAAACTAGCCGGATGATGTGACAGCACTACGTTAATGACTTCACCCAGGTTGTTGATATCTTTCATGAAAGCTACTAGTAAGCCAGAATGTTTACGGGCGGGCACAAGTTTGAATTTAATATCGGTCACAAAGCCTAAAGTCCCTTGTGCGCCTACAAACAGTTGGGTCAAATCAAACACACCGGTATCTCGGTCCCACACGTTCCAAAGATTGTAACCAGTAGAATTTTTTGTGACATTTGGTTTGGCGGCTTTAATTTTGTCGTAGTGATCGTCTACCAAGTGATAGATCTGTTGGTATATGCGCCCTTCATAGTTTTTTTGCTTTAGCTTGGCCGCTAGCTCCTTGCGATTTAAGGGTTTTATAACGTACTCGTTTCCGTCAGCCAAAATCACACTTAACTCTTTTACAAAATTTTCGGTTTTACCATACTCTAACGATTTTTCACCACCCGAATTATTATTGACCATCCCCCCAATAGTGCAGAGCTGGCGGGAGGCGGGGTAGCTGGGCATGAGGGAGTGGTGTTTAAGAGTCTCGGCTTCAAAATCACGATAAAATACCCCCGGCTGAGCCTTAGCAGTGCTAGCGGTCACTTTTTCGATTGATGTGAAATAGCGATTAAAATCAACAATAATACTGTCGTTTACGGCGCCCCCAGACATATCGGTACCTGCACTGCGGGCGGTTAGTGATAGGGTAGGATGACCTTTTTTGTGATTGGATGCATACTTGACCAAAGCCGCCACGTCACTAGCATCCTTAGGATACACAACCAGTTCTGGAACAACTTCAAACAAGCTCGCGTCATGGCTGTAGATCGCCAGGGTCTCAGGACTACTCTCTACCTCACCTTTTATGAGAGCAGTAATGTCATCTTTTAAGTTCATCATACTAAGCATAATCAGTTTGAGCGTATTTTACCAGCTCAAAAATGATAGAGCTAAAAGCTCTCATGCTTGACTGAACCAACCTTAATCAGTTAAGACTAGTATCAGCCTATCCAGCCCCCACCAAAAGGAGTAAGCATGGGTTTTCATGGTTCAAGCGGCTCTTATGGTGCCAACCTTGCTCGGCTTGTAGCGCAAGCTGCAGAGCTGGAAATTGAAGTCCCCCAGGGTGCAAGACTCCATCAGATCCAGGCCTTGATCGACAGGCATCGCTCCGCCCAAACCGCCAAGGAGCTTGGAGTGAAAATTAAGGACTCTGACACAGCTGAGGACATTGAGGGGAAAATCCAGGATGGACTTCAGGCTATACTTAGGAAAAGAAAACTTAAGCCCGGCGCCTGGGTTGATTACCCAGGTACAGGAAGGCGTCAAGTGGGCGAATTTCATCCGGATACGGGAATCATTATTCTCACAACTGGGAAGAAGACCACACCTCATCTGGCCGTCGATGTAGCGCTTAGGGCCACGGTAGTCGACGGCCCTGGTTAATAACATCCCGACTCATCCCGCCGTTCAGTCGGACACGTAAGTTGTCCATCTGGGCGGCTTTCGTGCTTTAAAACTAAATTTAAGTATGGACTTTCAATTAATTGACGATATAAGTCCAAGGGTCAATAATGGTAACGTCAGCAGTTTCCTTGAGATCGTAGAGGGGGTGATTCCAGTTACGTCAGCAATCGACAGTACAGAACTAGAGCTTGACCTATGGAGTTACGCCAGATGCAATGACGGCACGGGACACCTCGTCGCCCTGTTTTTTTCCGAACAACTGGACGACATCGCCCGCGCCAAAGCTTTTTGCGGAGAATGCCCTGTAAAGGAAGCATGTTTTACAGATGCACTGGCCCGTCGTGAACCTGCTGGTGTATGGGGTGGCCGGTATTTCTACAAGGGCAAAGTCCAAGCCACCAAGCGTCCCCGCGGCCGGCCGCGAAAGAACGAGGCAAAGGAACCTGCTGCAGCTGTGGTTGTAACAACTGATGCTCCGCTTGTATCAACTCCCCCTCCTGTTCAAGCGCCAGAGCCTGTATCTGATGAGCAGCGAGGTCTGTTAGCCGACTTAGTAACGCTTCAGGATTATGTGGGCGGTTCGGTGGGCTCGCCGGGTCTAGACAGCCTCCACGCCCAGGGCTTTTGCAGGTCTGCAGAACAATACCGTGACTCATTCGGAACCATAGCTCGAGCAAACCGGTTGGCTAGGCAGTTAAGGACTGATCTGGAGGAAGCGGCCGTTCAGTAGGACGCGAAAATCGTCCTGCTGGGCGGCTTTCGTGTTTTAATCAATTTATAATAACGGTTGAAAGTAGTCGGAGGGCGGGAACACTTCCCCGCCCTCCGAAGTAACAAGCCTACATGGGGATAAAGCTGAACATGATCCTCGATTCAGCAAAAAGCTCCCCGCCTATCCGCATAGTGGCTCTTCCGCCTCCTCGGGTTGCCTCGGCCGTCATTGCATCAAGTTCGGCCAACGCCTCCACCATATGTCCAATTAGAGGAAGGGCGTGAAAGACAGCGTTTTCGATGCCCCTGAACAAGATCCGCTTACTAGCAAAGCGCGGATCGGAGCGCAGGGCTACAACACCAGCCTGGGCAGGAGTTTCCACGCCCAGTACCAGCCACCACAAGGGGTGGCCAAAAAGCGATGCCAGGCTAAACGTTTCTTGTCCGGTGATCTGGTATTGCGAAGTCATGATTAGTCCGTCATTGGACACGATCGGCGGCGAATCAAGCAGGACATAGCCGGTACGACCGGAAGCAGGTGCCGCTCGCAAGCGGCGCGGGTCAACCTCTGTACAGGCCTCGAACTGCAATATGGCAGTGCAGCATCGCTTGCCCGCACCAAGCTTGCTTGTGCAGCGCACCTGGACAACCCCATCACGCTGAGGCTCAGTGGGTCGTTCAATCTGACAGTCCATCGCGAGCAGGTCGCCGACCTGGCCAGGCCGCAAAAACTTTGCCTCGACTAGTCGGCTTAGTCGCCAAAAAATGCCGGGCGCTTGATGCTGGACAAGCTTCCAGGCCAGCTCTGCCAACCCGGCGACGCTATATACGCCTGGCCAATAGATCGCATCCGGGAAATGATCGGCTACCGCTAGCTCCCGATCAGGGTCGGTCATGTAAGTACCCCTAGCCGAAACACCGGGTTGCCAGCTGACCACTTGGTCGATCAGGAGAAATTGGGGTCCGTAAGGCATGAGGCCTCTAAGCGTATCGTTGTCCATCTTAACCACCTCTCACTCGGTAGAATGCAACGTATGGCCAACTCTAAATCAGAGGCTTTATTAAGTCAATAAAACCAAGTGCTCCCACGGTAATGCCAAAACGCTTTTGATTGCCTCAAACAAGCCCTAAAGCCTATAATATAACGGCCGAGATCATCGGCTTCCAACGAACAGAAGGCGGTATGAATGTCTGTAACCGATTTGGCTGCAGTGGCCCAAGCCATGGTCGCCCACGGCCGAGGAGTTCTAGCGGCCGACGAGAGCAACGCCACCATCACCAAGCGCTTCGGGGCGCTCGACATCGATTCCACTGAGGAAAACCGCCGCGCCTACCGCGACACCCTACTGAGCATTCCGGGCCTCGAGGAGTATATCAGTGGCGTCATCCTCTACGAAGAGACTATCCGGCAGAGCTCCGCTGACGGCACCCCCTTCCCGAAGCTGCTGGAGGCCAAGCACATCCTGCCGGGGATCAAGGTCGACACGGGCTCCAAGCCGCTTGCGCTCGACAACGACGAGCAGGTCACCGAGGGCCTCGACGGACTCCGCGAGCGCATCGAGGAGTTCGTCAGCCTGGGCGCCAAGTTCGCCAAGTGGCGGGCCGTGTTCATCATCGACGAACTCCTGGGGTACCCGTCCGACTACGCCCTCCATTGCAACGCCCACGCCCTGGCCCGCTACGGCGCCCTCTGCCAGGAGGGTGGCTTGGTGCCGGTCATCGAGCCCGAGGTGGTGATGGACGGCGAGCACAACATCGACGCCTGTTACCAAGCCACTCTGCGCGCCCATCGCAGGGTTTTCCAGGAGCTGCACCGGCAGCAGGTGGATCTGCGGTGCATGGTTCTCAAGCCCAACATGGTCATCTCGGGCAAGGAGTGCGACGTGCAGGCCAGCGCACAGGAGGTGGCCAACCGCACCCTCGATCTCCTCTACCGCACCGTGCCCGCCGCGGTACCCGGCATCGCCTTCCTGTCCGGCGGGCAGTCAGCCGCAGTGGCCACCGAGCACCTCGACCTCATGAACAAGGCGGGCCCCCACCCCTGGGTGCTGACCTTCTCATATGGCCGGGCGCTGCAGGACGGGGCGCTGAAGGCCTGGAAGGGCTCGAGCGAGAACGTCGCCGAGGCCCAGAAGGTGGCCTCCCACCGCGCAGCCTGCGCCGCAGCCGCCGCCACCGGCAGCTACAGCCGAGACATGGAGCCAGCCGGAGTATAACCGGCTGTAAGCTCAAAAATTAATGACCCAGCAGATGCGACGATCCAGCGCATTTGCTGGGTCGTCGTATTTTAGTAGGCTAGAGCTTAAATTTAACTAGCATAGGCAAGTGATCTGAATACTCAGTGGCAACGATTTCCGAAGAAATAACTTTAATGTCGGGCGTGGCAAAAATATAGTCCAATCTCCAGCTAAGCTCATTAGCTTCAAACCCTTGGTAAGAGAAGGGCTTGGTTGTCCAAGTTTTTTGATCAAAGCCTGGTCCGGCATTCACCAGCTTCTTGCCAATACCCTCCACAGTATATGACCCGGGCAAGGCATTGAGGTCGCCCGTGAAAATAAACTGCTGCTCGTGCTGGCCTATCTGGGCAAGTATCTTATCGGTCTCTGTTCGCTTGCGCTCAGTACCCTCAAACATATGGGTATAAGACATATGCGTAGTCCCTACGCTAAAGTTATGGCCGTCTATCTTAAGCGTAACTTCAGCATATACTCGGTTTTCATCGTCATAGCCGCCGGTTCCAGACGGCTCATTTATCCGCGACCAACTAGATTTAACAATTGGAAAACGACTAAAAATGCCATTGGCAAACAACTCTGTTACGCCACTAACCGTCTCAACCGGACACTCTTTGAAGTAATAATTATAACCTAACTCTTTCGCAATATAATTAGGCCCATGCTTGATTGACTGGTTTGCCGCTCCGATAGTCAACTCTTGTAAACAAATGATATCGGCCATGTGCGACTTCAAAAAAGCCACCACATTATGAATCGGCTCCTGCTCCCAAATATTCCATTGCAAAACCGAGACTTCCATAATAACGGCATTATACCGTATGACTTAGCGCCGCTTATGCTTATAATTAGCTCATAGCAGATCGGAATTAAACAGTAAACAATCGGGACTAAAAAAATGAAACTTGTAAAAATGAAAATTGAGTTATGCTAGCAACTGATTTTAAACGCACCAAGTTAGTTGTTACTCTCGGACCTGCTACCGACAGTTATCAGTCAATAAAAGAGCTTGTAGCCGCTGGCGCCAATTGTTTGCGCCTCAATATGTCGCACGGTGACCATACTGAACATTCCCGGCGCATAGCGTGGGGCCGAAAAGTTCAAACCGAGCTTAAAAAGCCGGTATCTATCCTGGTAGATCTGCAAGGCCCCAAAATCCGCATGGGCGATTTACCGGCCGAAGGAGTTATTTTAACACCGGGCAAAACTATTCAACTTGCTCTGGGGGCTAACTATGGCACCACGGGCATTTTACCGGTCCAGTATGACATTGCGGGCAAGGTTAAGCACGGCGAAGCCATTGCCTTAGCCGACGGAAGATTTCGCTTGCAGGTAAAAAGCGTTCGTGGACGAGTCATAACCGCTACCGTTGTAACTGGAGGCATACTTACTAGCCGCAAGGGCATTAACCTTCCTGATACAGACTTTGGCGAAGACACCTTTACTGTAAAAGATTCTGCCGACCTGGCCTTTGGCATTGATCAGCAGGCTGACTACATTGGTTTATCTTTTGTTCAGCGTCCAGGCGATGTCACCAACCTCAAGAGGCGCCTGTACAAAGCTGGCTCTGCCGCAGCGGTTATTACCAAAGTCGAAACCAAGTTGGCTGTTGAGCACCTGGAGGAGATTGTTAAAGTTAGTGATGCCGTTATGGTAGCTCGAGGCGATTTAAGCCAAGAAATTGCATCCGAGCAAGTGCCTGCTATTCAACAACGAATGGTGGAGTATGGGCAAATCTACCAAAAACCGGTAATTATCGCCACTCAAATGCTTTTATCAATGATGCACGCGCCCCAACCCACTTGCGCCGAAGTATCAGATGTAGCCACGGCTGTTATGCAAAAAGCCGACGCAGTGATGTTGTCTGATGAAACCACTATTGGCGACTATCCCATTGCCACTGTTGCTACAATGAAGCGGATTATTGTAGCGACCCAGGCGGTTACTAGAGCGTCAAATATTATTCCTTCCCGCGAATCTAGACCGGGCGATATTTCTCAGGCTGCCATAACTTTGGCTCAAATTACGGGCGCCAAAGCTATAATTGCCGAAACCTCATCTGGTCAAACGGCCCGAAGCTTAGCCAGTTTTCGTCCACCCGTTCCAATAATTGCCATCACTCATAACCAAGCAACTTATCAGCAGATGGCATTATTGTGGGGATGTAAGTCTTTTTATGCCGACTCGCCCAAGGAAGCCGCTGCCAAGGTGATTGCCCAACTCAAAAAGGCCGGCAATATTAAGAGGGGAGAGGCAGTCGTTATTGCTTCCGGCCAGCGGCCCGGGGTAAGTGGTGAGACCGACACGGTGCGCGTGGAAGTGGTTAAATAGGCTTACGCAAGCAACAAGATACAAGGGTCAAGTTACAAATAAATTCCAAGCACCAAATTTCAGTCAAACCACCCACCCACGATTGTCATCCTGAAGAGGAAGGCCAGAATGCAAATCGTGAGTGAGCGGATTTGTTAGAAGGGGTGTGAGTAGATACCTTGATAAACTATTGACATTTTAAACTACTTATGCTAGTATAATACACGATAAACAGTCCTGAATTCACCCCTCAATCAGGACAGTCTCTCGTAAAACTCCTTTCTCTTTAGCCATTTCAATAGCGGACATATATCCCAGGATCTTCCTGGGTTTGTTGTTTATGATCGTAATGATACGCTGCAATTCTTTGTTCGTCACGGTGGCTAGATCCATGCCTTTGGGCAAGTAGTGCCGAATCATTCGGTTGGCGTTTTCCACCCCTCCTTTTTGCCAGCTAGAATAGGGGTCACAGAAAAAAACGAGCATATCGAGCAATCTGTGCCAACGGTTCTCGATACCGTTGTCGAGAGTCAGACTGCTGATGAGAGCAAGACCAGTTTGGAAGAGCTGATGGCTCCATTAAAGCTCACCGGACACAAGTCTGGGATGGGTCTAGCAGCAATCAGTCTGGTGACTCGTTCCTGAATCACTACGATTGCTGCTTTTGATCCAGTCCGCTTGCCGCTAACGATGGTATCCCCCTCATAGTGGCCCACTTCGCTCCGGACGGTAGCTTCATGGGGGCGCTCTGTAATACTCACCCGATCTGGAATCATCACCCGATCGGTCTTTGGTTTGCGCTTCTTTGGTCTGTACCTACGGGAGGGCAGGTAGTCACAGTACTTCTGCCCTCTGGCGCTGTCGAGCCATTCGTAGATGGCTGTCTTAGAGGCATAGTAACCGTGCTGATCTTTTTTTAGTCGTCCCGCTATCTCATCGGGATTCCAGCCATCCATGAGGCGCACAATGATGTACCAGCGCAAATCATCATTCTCCTGGATCTTCTTGCCCTGGTACTTGGCATACTTGCGTTTGACGTAGGCTTTTTGTTTGGCGATGCGGGCATTGTAGCCTTCCGGGGTCTTATTACGCTTCACCTCATCACTGATGGTATTGGGGCTCCGGCCCAAAGCCCGACCAATGGCCCTAAGAGTGTGACCTTTATTTAAAAGAATTTCTATTTCCGAACGCTCTGCCGATGTTAGTTTAGTAGCTTTTACCATGATGACACTCTACGGGTTGACTGTCCTGATTCAAAACGGAATGGAGGAAAACAGCCTGTTGTCGTTCGTGTTCATCGAAAACCTGATCAAACTCTACGCTCCCCAAGGAGGATGCGTCATGATGCTTTCGCCCACTCAAGAAGCCGACCAGGACATTCGTGCATCAAGGTCGGTTCGTGCCACGCTGATCGCGGTCAACGCGATCCTGATCGCATCGCGGATCATGAGCGACCAGCTCGGATCGTCCCACCCCTACGACGCGGTTCAGGCCCTGGTCGCGTTCGCGACCATGGGCGTCTACCTCCACGCACGCCTCTTCACCAAGGACGACAGCTGGAGGACCATCTGGGGTGTCATCATCTTCACCATGCTCGGCACCATCACCTTCTTCTGGGCCATCTCGCCCCTCATCTTCAGCTGATCCATCGATCGAACACGAAAACCCCCGGCCCGACGCTTAGGCGTCACCGGGGGTTCTTCGTTTTTAATCGCCATCGTTTTCCGTTACACTGTAGTTAATATGAAACTCAAAACCCTCCAAGATCTCCATGTAAAACATAAAACTGTTCTTCTCCGGGCCTCGCTCAATGTCCCTATCGAAGACGGAAAAGTTGATGATGATTTGCGGCTTAAGGCGGCTGTTCCGACTATTAAGTACCTCTTAGAGCATGACGCCAAAGTTGTACTAATGAGCCATCACAGTCACGAGGGGCAAAGTCTTGCCCCAGTAGCTCAAGCTCTGGCCGCCCTGCTCAACCAGCCAGTCACGTTTGTGCCCGACTGTGTGGGGCCAACCGTCATCGAAACTATTCAGTCTGCCCCCAATGGGTCGGTGGTTATGCTAGAAAACCTCCGCTTTCACCCCGAGGAAGAAGCTAACGATGAAGGTTTTGCCCATTTGCTGGCTAGCCTTGGAGACGTCTATGTAGACGACGACTTTACTACCATGCACCGAGCTCACGCATCAATGGTGGGAATTCCCAAAATACTACCCAGCGCTGCCGGACTCCAAGTGCTACTAGAAGTCGAAACCATCACTAAGGCCATGGAAAATCCTAAGCGGCCGGTACTGGCAGTCATAGGGGGAGCCAAAATTGCCACCAAGATTGACGTTATCCACAACCTGCTTGCCAAAGTTGATCACCTGCTCATAGGCGGCGAAATGGCCAACACATTTCTGGCCAGTCTAGGAACCCCCATAGGTAAAAGTTTGTATGAGCCAGCAGAAAAGCAGGTGGCGCAAAATGTGCTTGATACGGCCGACAGCCATGGTATGAATATAATTTTACCTACGGATGTTGTTGTGTCTAAAACCATCGACGAAACCGGTGAGGCTAAGATGGTGGCAGTTACGGCCGTGACAAAGGATGATTACATTGTGGACCTTGGCCCGGAAACAATTGACACAGCCCTCGCTACCATTGATGGAGGAACAGTAATTTGGAACGGACCGCTTGGGATTACCGAAGTGGAGCAATTCAGCATGGGCTCCAAACGCTTGGCCGAAGGAATATTTGCATCAGGAGCCTTTAGTATTATTGGGGGTGGAGACACTGCCGATTATGTTGACGGCATGGGCTGGCACGATAAGTTTAGCTTTGTTTCTACTGGTGGAGGAGCCAGTCTTGAATTAATGGCCGGGAAACCGATGCCGGGCCTGGAAGCGCTGCAAGCTTAATCCCGCTGTCGTCCTGAACTCGTTTGCTGGAAAGCAGAGCACCGCATATCTTCTAGCCGTTTTATATCACCAAAAGTACTAATATATTAGTACTTTTGAAGAGGTAATATGGCTAAAGAGTTAAGTCCCGGGAGGGGTTGGATACAGATATAAAAAAGTTGTCACTGACAATATAATTAAAAGAAGTTTTTGCAAATTAGCCACCAACCATGGTCAAGAGATTTTGACTGACAGCCGACGGTTTAGAAATAAAAAAAGGCCTGTGTTACAATAGCCATAAGCATTTCTTAAAGAGCAATCATGGCCAAAAAGTTACTTTTAATCGCAAATTGGAAGATGAATTTAACGCCTCATGAGGCTAGCCTGCTTGTTCACAGGCTGGATAAAAAAGTCGAAGCGGATCGCAATGTGCGGGTAATTATATGTCCGCCCTATATTGACCTTTATCCTGTCGCCAAAGACCTAAATAGTGCCAAGTTTAAACTGGGTAGCCAAAACCTTCACCACGAAGATGCTGGAGCCCACACAGGCGAGGTATCTGCAGCCATGTTGCATGGAATGGTGGAATACGCCATTATCGGCCATTCCGAGCGCCGACGCGAAGAGGGCGAACGCGACGACGTTATAGCTAAGAAAGTGGCGGCAGCCATCAGGCACAATATAACCCCAATCCTATGCGTAGGAGATAGATTAGCCGACCGCATGCAAGGCCATTCTCGTAGAGTGGTAAATGACCAGCTGACCGCGTGCTTGTCTATGCTAACGGCCGATGAGTTGGGCAGTATAATCATAACTTATGAGCCTGTCTGGGCTATTAGCTCCGGAGATGGGCACGGTACCTTTGCCAAGCCCTACGAAGTCGCTCCCATGATTCAATCTATTAGAGACTCGATAGAAGATTTGTACGGCGAGGGTTACGGTACAAGTGCCTTGGTTTTGTATGGAGGCAGCTGTAACCCCGACAATACGCGAGCCTATGTTGAATTGCCGGGGGTAGATGGATTATTGGTAGGGGGAGCAAGCCTTAATTATGAAGAGTTTGCCTCAATGATTAAAACCGCCCAAGCTGTGGCAGGTGCGGAAGCGGCATAGTTATGAACTGCCCCGATTGTCAAAATCCAATGGTCCTGGCAAAACCCGGCCACATGTGCCTGGGTTGCGGTACTCTTGTCGCTAAGAAAAAAGCTGCAAAGCGGCCGCCAGGAACCGTTAATTTAAGAAAAACTACCGATAAGCCCTCGCCTAAGTCGACTAAGTCAATCGATATCTCTAGATATTAAAAAACGTGAGCCCCGTTACCGGGGTTCACGCCTGATGCGTGGAGTCGGCGAACGGGGCAGAGTATGGAGGAAAGATCAGGCGAGGTTCGGCCTGAACTGGATGGATACCGGAATGCCGTTGACTCCTAGCAGCATGGTGACCCTACGAGTGCGATCCGAGTTGACCCCTCCAAGGACGTTCCCATCCAGCTTGATGTCCCAGAGGAACAGCTCTTCGAAGCCTTCGGTTCCATCCGCGATCCTCCTGTACCGGAATACCAGAGGGCCCCTGTCCCTAACTGCTGCGAAGATGGTGGCCCAGCGGGGTAGAGGGTGGTCCTCTGTATCCAGAAGGTCCCATCCCTCAGCGTCTGTATCAGACGATACGTCAATGACTCTGTGGGCAGGTGGTGCTACTACTCTAGACATACGTAACTTCCCTCGCTAGCGAATGAGTCAACTTTATTGAACTGCCTCTTTCGTCTATTGTCAAGCCTTCCTCTCCTTTGCTTGGCAACGTACAATAGACAAATGACCGTTTTATTAGCTGAACTTAATCCTCAACCCTTCGACTACGCTCAAGGTTTCGAATTTATGGTATGAACAATTTGTTAGCAGACCTAAATCCTCAACAAAAAGCGGCTGTTCAGACTACAGAGGGCCCCGTATTAATGCTAGCTGGTGCCGGTAGCGGTAAGACCAAGGCACTAACTCACCGCATTGCCTACCTGGTATCACAAAAGCATATACCCCCAACCAACATTTTGGCGGTAACTTTTACTAATAAAGCTGCTGGTGAAATGCGCGAACGCGTATTGAGTTTATTAAGACCAGGTCTTGAAACCACAAGACCTGGTCTTGACCGTGGGTATCTGCCCTTCATGGGTACATTTCACTCCATTTGTGTTCGGCTTTTACGTCGGGAAGCTACCCAAGCGGGCGTAGCCAGCAACTTTGTCATTTTTGATATGGGCGACTCGCTAGCCGTCATCAAGCAGGCTTATCGTCAGCTCGGCATTGACGAAAAGCAGTTTCCACCGAGCCTAATCGCAAACCTCATTTCCAGCGCCAAGAATGAGCTTATTGGCCCCATCGCTTATGCAGAGCTGGCTTCTGGGCAAGCTCAAAATATCGCCGCCAAAGTCTACCCACTTTATCAAAGCCTGCTCAACCAAGCCGGCGCACTCGATTTTGACGACATTATTATGAGTACCGTCACAATGTTTCGTAAGCACCAACCAATGCTTGAAAAGTATCAGCAGCAATTTCGTTACATCATGATTGATGAATACCAAGACACTAACCATGCGCAGTATCAATTAGTTAAGCTACTCGCCGCTGCCCATCAAAACATCTGCGTAGTTGGTGACGATTGGCAAAGTATTTATAGTTGGCGAGGGGCTAATTTTAAGAATATCTTGGATTTTGAAAAAGATTATCCCAAGGCAAACATTATTAAACTGGAGCAAAATTATCGTTCCACCAAAAACATCTTGGATGCCGCCCACAGTGTTATAAGTAAAAACATTCAGCGCAGTCACAAAGAACTCTGGACGGAGCATTCAGCTGGTGCTTCCATAAGCGTGGAGCAGGCTTATAACGAAATTCAAGAGGGTGAACTAATTGTCAACCGAATAAAAGACCAGGTTTTAAGACCGTCTTCAATACCTGGTCTTGATTCGCAAGCCTCGCCAGCAGTAAGCTCTTACAAGGATTTTGCAGTGTTGTATCGCACTAACGCCCAATCACGCGCTCTGGAAGAGCAGTTTTTAAGGGCACAGGTGCCATACAAGATTGTTGGAGGGGTGCGCTTCTATGAGCGCAAAGAGATCAAAGACGCTTTGGCCTACCTGCGCTTTATTTATCAACCTGAAGATACAGTCAGTTTTGAACGAATCGTCAACTTGCCGCCGCGTGGTTTAGGCGCCAAAAGCATTGCCACCATTCTCGACCATCTTCAGCAAGCCAGGCTGTCTGGCTCAGCTAGACCCATCCTCTTAACGAGCCTACTAGAAGCAGACCGCGTGCCTGGACTAACTCCCCGGGCCACACAGTCATTTATGCAGTTCGGACAACTCATAACCAGCTTGCGACAGGCAGTCGAAAGGCTCAGCGTTGCAGGGCTGCTTGAGCTAACCATAAAGAAGAGCGGATACCTGGAACATCTGGATGACGGGTCAGTACTGGCGGGTGATCGAATAGAAAATGTCAAAGAGTTGCTAAGTGTGGCCGAGGAATTTGGTAACGGCGGACTGGCCACCTTCTTGGAGGAGGTGGCCCTTATTAGTGATGTCGACAATTATGCTACAGACACCAATGCCGTAACACTCATGACGCTACACTCTGCCAAGGGATTAGAGTTTCCGGTAATTTTTATGCCCGGCATGGAAGAGGGAATTTTTCCGCACAGTCGCAGTCTATACGATGCATCCCAAATGGAAGAAGAGCGCCGACTTTGTTATGTCGGTATGACTCGTGCTCGTCAACAACTTTTTTTGATTCACGCCAGCAGCCGTCTTCTTTATGGTTCGACCATGCGTAATCCTCCGTCGCGGTTTTTACTCGACATCCCAGCGGAGCTGCAAACTGCAGTAGTGAGTCCTGAGTCAAGAGTCACGAGTAGGACGTCCGATCTGACTCACAACCCACAACTCACAGCTGAAGACTTCAGCCCAGGTGACCGCATACGACACGCCAAATTTGGCGACGGCATAGTAATAAGTTTGTCAGGAGATGAGCTTATGGCTGCGTTTGCCGGTGTGGGCAGTAAAAAACTCAGTCTCAGTTTTGCGCCAATAGAAAAACTAGACTAGCAGACCCGAAAACGTTTATGATCAAAATCTGAGCCTTAAATCCCGAACCTTTACTTGTCATTCCCTACCGGAAAGACAAGCTCAACTATTGCCTAGCTTGGCGCTCAGGATAGGGAATCCAGAAAGAAAATAAGCGATAAAACTCACTCAATTTGACAGACCAAATCTGTCGATATACAATAAAAACTGTACTTAAGCATAAGTACGTTAAACTTTACTAGTCAAAAAACACAAACTTAACATAAAAGCCCCACAGATAACCATAGAGGCTTCTATTTTAAGTACATTTATTCGGATTCGATTAGCTGCCTGGAGGCACGCTAACACTAAGGCAAAGTTAATAATCGTCGGCGGCATAATTGCCGCCACTCTCGGATCAGCTTTTGTGGCCGACCACATTCCAGTTCGCAATTTGGCCATGGCCGAAACTCATAAAGTTGTTAGTATTACTTCAGACGGCCGCACTCGCATTGTTACGACTGACGTCGATACGGTAGAGGAAGTATTAGACCGCGCTAGTATAAGCGTAGGGGCTAATGACCTTGTAGAACCAGCTCCCCAAACAGCTCTACCTAATGGCTTTTTTAACGTTAATGTCTACCGTGCAGAAGTTTACCGCGTGTTAGATGGCGAGCAGTCAAAACTTGTTACCAGCGCCCATCGTTCTCCCCGTTTGATCGCCGAAGACGCAGGCATTAAGCTTTACCCTGAGGACGAAGCCGATGCCAGCCGAGTCCAAGACTTTGTCAGCGCCCCTGCCGTGGGACAACAAGTAGTTATCAAACGGGCAACGCCAATCACGTTAAGCGCCGACGGCAAAACAGACACCGTCCGTAGCCATGCCTCATCGGTTGGTAAGCTTTTAGCAGACGCGGGCATTCAACTAGGGAGTAAAGATACTATTCAACCGGCCTTAGACGCGCCGATTGTAAATGGTATTACCGTTAGTATTACTCGCGTGACTGACACCGATGTTGACGTGACCGAAGTTATACCCTTTACCTCGAAAACAGTTACAGACCCCAACCAGCCAAAGGGGGTTTCAATAGTTCAGGTCGCTGGAGTTAACGGACGTCGGCAAGTAAGCTATCGGATTCATTATGAGAATGGAGTCGAAAAATCGCGCATAGTTTTGGCCGTGACGGGGCAACAAGAACCAGTAAATCAAATTGTGGTGGCTGGTACAAAAGTAGCTTTTTCTGGCTCGATTGAGCACTGGCGCCCATTTGTTTTAGAGTCTGCGGCCCGGTGGGGGGTTGACCCAAATTTGATGCTTGCCATAATGCATTGTGAGTCGCGTGGCGATGCCAACGCTTCCAACGGCAGTCACTTTGGCCTTTACCAGTACAGTGCAGCTACTTGGAAATCTTACGGCCACCCCATGAGTACGATTTTTGACGGTCCCGCCCAAATTGAGGCGACCGCTGGACGTTTAGCACAAAAAAACGCTACAGCACCCTGGTTGGCCTCAAAGAGCTGTTGGAGTAAAATGATTTAGTCCCAGATTAGAGCTTACGCCAGGTTTAAGGTAAACTTGATATATGGATTTAAGTCAGCTCGAAGATTTACGGATTGCTATGAGGCTGGCCGGTATATCACCAAACAAGGGGCTGGGCCAGCATTTTTTAATTGATAAAGACGCGCTCATGACTGTGGTTGCTGCCGCAGAACTTCAACCCGATGACACGGTACTGGAAATAGGACCGGGCTTAGGCGTAATGACTAACCTTTTAACAAGTTCTTGCAAGTCAGTGGTGGCAGTAGAGGCCGATCGAGCTCTAGCGGAATTACTGGCAAAAGACGCTGCTTCAAACCTCGACGTTCGGTCGGAGGATATCCTGCATTTTGACTTAAGTCAAATGGGGGAGTCATATAAAGTCGTAGCAAATTTACCATACTATCTAACCTCAAAAATATTTCGTCTTTTGCTCGAAAACTCCAATCCGCCAACGGTTATGTCACTGCTTGTTCAAAAAGAGGTGGCTGCCCGGGTAGTGGCAAAACCAGGCCAGCTTTCCATCCTGGCACTATCAGTCCAATACTACGCCCAGGCTCGCTTAGTTGGTGTCGTAGAGCGCCATAAATTCTGGCCAGCCCCCAAAGTAGATTCAGCCATTTTACAAATTGTAAGACGCCCTAAACCAGCTTTTGAAGCCGATACCACCAAGCTGTTCCGCCTCATAAAAGCTGGTTTTAGCGAAAAGCGCAAGCAATTAAAAAACGCACTTGCTGGTGGCTTAAATGCCAGTGTTGATATGACGGGCCAACTGTTGGTTCAGGCCAAGCTCAATCCTACAGCTCGCGCACAGGAGCTGAGTTTAAATGATTGGGAAAAACTTTACCGCGCGGCCGAGAAACAGCGATTGCTGACCTAGTCCAACTCTTCCCTCCACATCCCTCCTGTCATCATCGCCTCCCCCCTTGTTTGTCATCCTGAATTTATTTCAGGATCCACCAACTTTTGTTGAACCAAATATTCTAATCGTCATACTGAAGAGGAAGGCCAGTATTGAGTCACCAGATGCGCCGCGGAGCATGGCCGCTCCTACTGTTCAGCACCTCTTAAACCCTAAGTTTTCATCGTTATCATACTAAGAGAGGCAAAGCCGGTCCGACCCTTCGACAAGCTCAGGGAGTAACGTAAGCTATAAGGATAGAAGGGGCGTTAAAACCGCAGTTTGCCAATCATAAAACATTAGCGCTATGATAGCCAAGTGAAATTATTACACAAATTACTTAGTTCGGTAGTAATATTAGCTATTACAGCCACAGTCTCCGCCTATATCCTTACAAGCACCCTATTAAACGCCCGTTACTTGGAGTCTAAGGCCGAAACATCGGGGGTTTATGATTCTGTGTCGCAAGCACTTCCCCACAGCCTAGTGCGTGGCGAAACGCCCGAGGCCTTAGTGGCTCGTCAGGCTCTTGCAGATACAATTTCCAGCACTTATGTTAAAACCAAACTCAACCCTTTAATTGAAAGCTTGCAGGCTCACTACTCCGCCGATGCACCAGCTCCAAGCTTGGATTTATCGGACTTGAGCGCAGAAGTTAACCGCCAAGGGTTCCAAGTGCCACCAGATAGCCCGCTAGATAAGCCAATCACAATTCCAGAAGCCAAAGGTGCGAAAACATTATTTAGTTGGCTCAATTTTATAAAAGTTGCTGCTCCAGTAATTGGACTGCTGTTACTTACACTGCTAATGCTGATAAATAAAGGCTGGGATCGTTTTAAAGTGGGTGCCAAAATTTGCTTTGGCGCGGCTTTCTCCGAAATGCTGGTATTCATACTATTCAAATTCACACCCAGTTTACTGGATTCATTTCTAAAATCGACGGCCAAGGAAAACCCCCTTATTCCAGTATTGATAAGTTTTTTCAAATCTGTATTGGCTGGGGTGGCCAACAACTTTGGCATAGCAGCAGTACTTTTAGCGGTCTTGGGCGTTGTTATTATCCTGGCTGGACTATTATTCAAAGCTGCCGGTGCGCTCAGCCGTCATACGGGTGGAGGGGGAAATATCAAAGATCGTTTTGACCGGCCTAACTCGGATAATCGGCCCACAGTTAATTAAAAAACACCTCTTTTAAAAAGTGTTATTATTATTTCAAGTATGAAACTAGTCAGCCAACCAATCTACGATCCGGCCAAGAGTTACGAAGAAAACTTTAATGACGGTCCATTTGGCGAATTTGTAGATCCCGAAATATATCAAAACCAAGGAGAGCCAAAATACACCTTTCTTGGGTATCCTGTACATGAGCCATTCGGTATCCCTGCCGGCCCATTGCTGCACGGACGCTACGTAACCGCCGCTTTTGCTAAAGGCTTTGATGTCGTTTGCTATAAAACCCAGCGTAGCACCCAGTTTGACTGTAATAGTTTCCCCAATGTCCTATATGTCGACGTAGACGGAGATCTCACTTTGGAGAAAGCTCGGGAGCCGTTGGTCGGCCGGCAATCTACTGATGCTCATCCGCATAAGCTAACCATTACAAACTCGTTTGGCAACCCGTCTAAGGGCCCTCAGTTTTGGGTTCCGGATGTAAAGCAGGCTTTGGACGCACAGGCCGAAGGTCAAATATTAATCAAAAGCGTTGTCGGTACTATTAAGGACGGCTTTTCATCCGAGGATTATTATGACGACTTTGCTGAAGCCGCTAAAATGGCTGCCGATGCCGGAGTTAAAGCCATAGAAGTTAATTTATCTTGCCCCAACGTAGCCAGTGAAGGCGTGTTGTGCTATACCCCGCAGGCTGTAGCCGAAATTTGCCGACGTGTTAAACAGCAAATTGGAGAGGTTCCTTTAATTGCCAAGCTTGGCTATTTTAGTGCCGCCCAAAATGATCTGCTTGAAACTATTGTGCGCGAGATGGTGCCCTATGTCGGCGCTATTTCTAGTATCAACACAATTGCTGCACCAGTTGTAAACGAGCACGGAGAGCAGGCTTTGCCAGGCGAGGGGCGCCTTAAGAGTGGAATGTGTGGGGCAAGTATAAAATGGGCTGGCCTCGATATGGTTAAGCGCCTAGATGGCATTCGCAAGCGCGACAACCTGAAATATGAAATTATTGGTGTTGGTGGTGTTATGACACCAAGCGACTATCAAGAATATCGCTCATTGGGTGCCGACTGCGTTATGAGTGCTACGGGGGCCATGTGGAATCCCAACTTGGCGATTGAGATCAAGCAGTCGACGCGATGATCCTGCCCGAACCAGGCTGGGCTAGAATTTGCCCGTTTTCATAAACTTTTTGCCCACGTATGTAAACAGTCTGGACCTTTCCGTGCACTTCTTGGCCCTTAAAAGGCGACCAGCCGCACTTAGTCTTTAGATCCTCGTCGTGAATAATGTGGGCTTTTCGACTCACTTCAATATAGGTGTCCGAATCTGCCTCGAGACCCAAAATCTTCAAGGGTTCGGTGTGGCATTTATCAATAATATCTTCGCGCGAAATCTTACCCTCGTACTCAGCTTGCAGCAATAGAGGCAGGGCCGTTTCCAGCCCCGGTACCCCAAATGTCCCTTCGGCTTTTTCGCTCCTCGTATGAGGCGCGTGGTCAGATTCGATCACGTCGACCGCATCCAAATTCGCCCACAAAAAGTCCACATCGGACTGCGGTTTGAGCACTGGTTTCATATGGCCAAAACCACCCAAGCGAACAGCATCTTGATCGTTTAGAAAAAGGTGATGAGGGGTAACGCCACAACTGATTGGCAGCCCTTTATCTTTAGCGGCAATAACTTTCTTCAGCTCCGATGCTTGTGACAAATGACAAATGTAAGTTTTTTGCCCAGTCTCCTTGACCGCCTCGATCACAGCTCCCAACATGTCATTTTCATCCTCAGCATGCACCAGAATTGGTTTGGTAGAGTCCCAGGCAGCAAAGGTTTCCATCAGTTTAGATGTATCGAGCAGATACTGGCCCGTTGTCATATTGAGATAAAGCTTGATACCAACAACCTTATCTCGGACGCTAGCAAACTCCTTTAAATTGTCTCCGAGCGAGCCAAAATAAAACCCCACATCACAGACAATCTGAGACTGAGCACTCTCAATCTTAGCGTCTAACGCCTCGGCCGTAGTAATCGGTGTAGCGTTATTTGGCATGTCAAAGATCATCGTATAACCACCGGCCAGTGCCGCGCTTGTACCTGTCAAAAAGTCTTCTTTGTGAGTCTGTCCCGGGTCGCGAAGATGTACATGCAAATCGACCAAGCCAGGAAGTTTGATTAGTTCCATTAGGAAAAAGTTTACCATGTGGAAGAATCAAAAAAAATCGCTTGGTCGATAAAATTGACCAAAGTGTTAAAAATGTGTTATAATAGCTAATAGCTCAACCTGAGTGACATTCCTACATGGAGGTTGCCGTGACCAGTACCAGCGGTGCAGTAATTGTTTCCGGGGCAATTTCTGGAAAAGGCGAAATCATGCTTTATGTTCGGGCTCATCACACGCCGAGTCTGGACGAGTTCCTGCGTTGCTCGGCATCAGTGTTGCGCAATCTTGCTGCCCAACGGAGCGACATCGACGCATCGGCAGTCATACCTCTGCTTGTTTGGGAGCTGTCCAAAGTCTGTGCACTCTCTGACATTCGAGTAGGGGCTGGCTCCACAATTGCAATCGTGACAGTTCACGTCAACTGCGTCACTCGTGATGTCATTGTGGAGCTCCCGTACGACCCCGCCGACAATACGCGCAGCTTCTCATCGTTCGAGGCATACGCCAACGCCACGCTACCCAACGTTCCGGCTTGACCGAGTCTCGTGCTGCAGCTCAACGTCCGCCAGGTAGCCAGACCACACACGGTCCGGGCGCCTGGCGGCTTTTCTTTTAATAAATTTCGTCCAAATCCTCGTTTGCCTCGCTTAAGCACAACGGCTATTATTAAAGAATGATTCAGGAACTGAAATACCACCACCACCACCTACCCTGGATTCCCTATCAGGAGCGTTTCGCAGTAGCGGCACTTCCTATAGGGAATGACATGGTTGGGCTGGGATGACGCCCAGGAAAAAAATTTGGCTTACTCTTGTCATCTGGTTTGCCAGTTTTGCGTCAATTTTATTACCCCAAGCTACTGCCGCGGCTGTCAATTTTACCTACGACACCAACGTAACCTATCGCGTTAACACTAACGATACGACTAGTGTTAGCGAAGTTTACACTGTTACAAATAATACCGCCCGTCAATATTTGACTGGCATAAAATTATTGACCCCCACCGATAGCATTTCTGGCGTAACCGTTAAATACGCCGATGGTGCAGCCATCCCGGCTACAACCTCTAAACACACACGAACGTCGGGAGGGATAAGTTACAATTACCAAGAAATAAATATCAACTTTCCTCGCCAGACCTACGGCCAAAACAAAACCTGGGCATTTAATGTTTCGTATACAGCTACAGGTTTGGTGGATACCAAGGGTAGCTCCCATACCATCTACGTACCATCTATCGAAGAAGGCGATCCCAGTGATACCTATACGGCCACTGTGGACGTGCCGGCTGAATTCGGAAATCCCCACTTTGCTGGGGCCCAAGCGGCTTCAGGAGGCGTTACGGAAGGGCGCCAATATTATACTTTTGCCAAAGCCGACCTAGTGGCGCATTCTCTGGCTCTAGCCTTTGGCGATAGCACAATTTATAATCTCAATTTTAACTTCCCCTTAAATAACGACAGCCCCTTGCCCCATCGACTCACCATTACCTTGCCTCCTGACCTCAACAACCAGAAGTCAATCATAAACTCGCTTGACCCCCAGCCCAGTGGCACCCGTTTGGACGCCGACGGAAATGTTTTAGCCGATTACCGCTTAAAGCCGCATCAGAGCATTGTAGTTAAAACTAAAGTATCTGGCACCGTCAACTATCTGGAGTATGATTTGGGTGCTTCCGGTAAGAAATCGGCAATTCCAGCCAGTCTTGTATCAAAATACACCCGCAGTTCCCAGTATTGGCAAACCACAGGGGCCGTGGCTGCCGAAGCTCGGAGAGTAACCGATCCTAATGCCCCAGTTATCAACAACGTCCAAGCTATCTATAAAGCCGTTATTGATAAATTAAGCTACAACGACGACAAGATTAAATTCAATATTCGCCAAGGCGCTGCCAAAGCGCTAGCCAATCCCACCAACGTTGTTTGTTTGGAGTATGCAGACCTTATGATCGGGATGTTGCGCAGCCAAGGCATTCCTGCGCGCATGCCTATTGGGTATGCTTACAGTGGCAACCTTAAAACCTCATCCGCAGTTGACGACTCACTTCATGCTTGGGTGGAGGCATATGTGCCCGGCATTGGTTGGATGACATTTGACCCAACTTGGGGTGAAAAATTTAATGACTTTGGTAAAAGCGACCTCGACCACTTTGCGTTTGCAGTCTGGGGGGAGCAAGATGGACTGCCTGGAGCCGTTATGTCTGGCGGGGCAGACCTAAATTATCAGTATGAAAAAGCCACTTTGAGTTACCAAAGCAAAGTCACTCCAGTACCAAACACCGGCAAAGTCAGCGTGCATCGTTATGCAATTTTGCCGTTCATCTCTATCGATCACGTCAGTTATACCTCCCAACCTGGGATTGCTAGTGATAACAACACCTTGTCTATTGGCAATGAAAAGCTCCAACTAGGCTCGCTCGCCCCCTCCCAGCGCAGCACAATCAATCGCCTAATAGTGGGGGGAGGATGGAATAATGCGCCTGAGGTTAAATTATCCCGTTCTGCCAATGGCCAAACACTGGTGCTTGCTACGTCTCGCGTGGAGTCGTCATATATAACAGTGATAGCCGTTCCGGCCCTGCTCTTGATTGCCGGCTTGCCTTTGGTCATGGTAAAATTACGCTCACGCCAGCAGAAACGCGAAGAATGAATTATGAATAAAGAATAATGATTGCGCGTCACTCATCCGTCTTTTCGTCTTATTTTTAGAAGGACCCAAGCTGCAACATTAAAGCCCTAACCCTTAATTCATAATACCTAATTGTTTATTCGCGAGAGAGTCAAAAAATGAGCAAATTTTACGTTACAACTCCCATCTACTACATTAATGATAAGCCGCACATCGGCCACACCTATTCCACCATCGTGGCAGACGTATTGGCGCGTTTTCATCGTCAACACAATGATGAAGTGTTATTTTCAATCGGAACGGACGAAAACAGCCAAAAAACCACTCAGGCGGCCGAGAAAGCCGAAGTCAAAGATGTCAAAGTCTATGCCGACGGAATGGCTGAAGTTTGGGAAACAACTTGGAAGGAACTGGGTATAAGCCACGATAAGTTTACTCGAACCACCAGCTCTGATCACCAAAAAACCGTTTATGAGTTTATCAAACGCGTGGAAGCGGCTGATGATATTTACAAGGGTGAGTATGAAGGCTGGTATTGCGTGGGCTGTGAATCTTTTAAGACCGAAGATGAATTGGTAAAAGGGGTATGTCCCGACCACAACAAAAAAGCTGAGTGGCTCAAAGAGGAAAACTACTTTTTTAAGCTCAGTAAATACCAGCAACCATTACTTGACCACATTAAGTCCAACCCTGGGTTTATAGCTCCAGAAACACGCCGCAACGAGGTCGTGTCTTTTCTAGAGAGCGGGCTTAAAGATATTAGTATTTCACGCAAACTTAAAGACTGGGGAATCCCTTTCCCTAACGATAAAGACCAAGTAGTATATGTTTGGTTTGATGCGCTTACATATTATTTGACTGCCGCCGGCTTCCCGGGCGACAAGTATAAGCAATGGTGGCCACCCAATGTGCATGTTGTTGGTAAGGATATTATTCGGTTTCACTGTACTATGTGGCCGGCCATGCTTATGAGCGCAAAATTAGATTTACCTGAAAAAGTTGTCGCTCATGGATTTTTCACCATTGAAGGAACCAAAATTTCCAAGTCATTGGGTAACGCCATTGACCCTCTTGAGCTTACGGCCAAATATGGCATCGATCCCTTACGCTACTATTTGCTCCGAGAAATTCCCCTTGGCTCGGATGGGGATTTTAGTTACTCACGGTTTGAAACGCTCTACACTACAGAGCTCGCCAACGACCTTGGCAATCTTGTGCAGCGCACAGCCAGCATGATTGTTAAATATCTAGATGGCGTTACTGGTCCAGTTGAGGCTCATTCGCACGATGCTTCGCCTGTGTACGAAGCTGTCGGCCAATTTCAGCTTGACCGAGCGTTGGGCGAAATATGGCAAACCATCCGCGGCTTAAATCAGTTGATCGAAGAAGAAAAGCCTTGGGTATTGGCCAAAACCAATGATGGTCACCTAAAAGAAGTTTTGCTACATTTAGTCGCTGACTTACTTCAAGTGGCTGATTTGCTACTACCGTTTCTACCGGAGACTAGCGCCAAAATTAGTCAAACCTTCCAAAACGGCAAAGTAAATATGGATGTGGGCATTCTTTTTCCCCGGCTCGAGCATGTTGAAGTTACGAGTGTCGAATAAGGCTGTTGGTGGAACCCGGCTCAACCGTCTGCTGACGGTCCGGGACGGCAAAGGGCATAAATGAAAAATAAAAATTGGAGAAATAAAAATTGTTGATCGACACTCACGCCCATCTGCACCATGAAGGGCTTAAAAACCGGATTGATGAAGTAGTAGAGAATGCTCATGTTGCTGGCATTAATGTAATCGTGAACGTGGGCACGAACGAGGCTGATAGTGTTGAAGCTGTGGAGGTAACCAACAAATACCAAGAAGTTTATGCCACAGTAGGCTTACACCCCGAAGACGCAAGCATTGCAAATAATGCTACCTGGCCAGTAACCTTTAGGAGGCTATTATCATATCCTAAGGTGGTTGCAATTGGTGAGTGCGGTTTAGACTATTATCGACTAGAGAAGGGCCGACCAGATCAAAGTCAGACTTCAAATCCAGATTACCCACAGACTAAGATCAAAAGTTTGACTTCTGCCACCCGCCAATGGCAGGAGCAGGCTTTTCGAATTCAAATTGAACTTGCCCTGGAGTACAATAAACCGATGGTGTGGCATGTACGACCCTCAGCTCCATCGATAGCCGCAGGCACAGGCGACGATGCTTTTGATGATTTTTTTAGAATTGTGGACGAGTATCCAGGACTGCGTGGCATAGTACACTGTTTTAGCAGCACAACGGCTAATATGAAAAAAGCTGTTGAGCGGGGTTTCCTCATAGCGCTTAATGGCATCATGACTTTTACCAAGGACGAGGTACAGCTGGCAGCTGCAAAAGCTGTTCCGTTACAGAACCTAGTACTAGAAACAGACTGCCCGTTTTTAACCCCAGTGCCAAGACGAGGAAAAGTGAATGAACCGGCAAATGCTAAATTTACTGCCGAGTTTTTAGCACAGTTAAGAGGGGAATCATTCAATACTCTCGGGAATGCCACGAGCCGCAATGCGGCAGAGTTATTTGGGATCAAAGTCTGAAGCGCTGTCCAAACTATTTAAAAAAGCGGTGACTTCGTCGGTAGTTGAGCTTGTAAAATACTTGAATACATCCAAAGGCTTGACCCACTTGAGTTCCGAATAAGGGGCTTGAGCGGTAAAGTGCTGGTTCCCTTGGACGGGACCATGTGCATACAAGGCAACAACTTGTGCGCCGTTTTGGCCGCTTTCGGGAATTACACGAGCAGCTACTACTTTATTAATGTTTACATGTAAACCGGTGCGTTCATGGAAGCTCTTGGTTAACTCTTTCTGAAAGTCCAAAGTTTGTAAGCGACTTCCAGGAAAAGACCAGGTCAGGTTTGGCACGTTAGGATCGGTCTGATGGCGCTTGCCAATTAAAACCCGACCCTCATCGTTAACGGCAATAATTAAACCCGCTACCTTTATTTCTAAAGGCGAGCTAGTACGGGCTAGCCAAAAATCTTTTAACATACTAGCTATGTCCGCATTATTTTCTCTAAAAATTGTATTCGATCCCACATCCCTTTGTTTCATACCTTGCAGCGAAGCACTAATAATACTCCGCATCAGTTCGCTACGATTACGTCCGCTAGCAACGGCTAAGCTATCCAATTCGTCATATTGTTGGGGCGATAAGGAGAAGTTTATAATTTTTGAATGTCTTGTCATTTGTAATGTATTGTAATGGATTGTATTACAAATTTCAATATTGCAAAAAGATATAAGAGCACCTGGGACAGATGGGATTTGGATGCAGAGAAGACTTAGATCGACACATTTTTATTAAAAGATTTCGAAAAAGCTTGCTGGTAAACAGGTAAGTTTGTAAAAAAACACAAACACCACCAAGTACAGCACAATAGCCGCACTTGGTGATGTAGATAAAACACGGCTTGGTCAGCGTATGAGCCAGCGGCGGTGTCGGTTACGGTCTGGGTGGATGATGATCAGTGCTCGAATGTCCAACCAGACAAGGAAGGGAACGACCTTGTCTGGTCCCTGCACCCTTCGAACGTACTCTCTCAGCTCAGCAGCAATTCCCCTGGCTGCATCAGAGTTTCCGTTCCGAAGCGCCTCATCGGCCTTACTAAGACACTGGTGTGCCTTTTGCCGTGGACGCGGGTCACCAAGCTCGTGGTTCACAACTCCGGCAACTACTGCCGCACCCCCGACAATTGCGAGCATACGCACCTTACCCATAAAGGACCTCCTAGCCCCAAGTCTCGAGTACGTCCTTGACTCATTACAGAACTTAAAGCATATTACACTAACATGTCAAAACACAAGCAATCAATATATCTTGACCACGCCGCAGCTACTCCACTTGATCCTCAGGTTCTAGCAGTCATGCAGCCGTATCTAAAACAAGACTTTTATAACCCCTCTAGTCTTTATCGGGTCTCTCGTCTTGTTAAAGGCGCCGTTGAAGATGCCCGATGGCAAGTAGCTCAAACCTTGGGCGCCAAAAAAACCGAAGTTATTTTTACCGCCGGAGGGACGGAAAGCGTTAATTTAGCTATTCTTGGTGTCATACGTTCATTAAGCCGCTCCATAGTACCATATAAATTTGTAACTACAGCCATAGAGCATGATTCAGTCTTAGCCTGCCTACCTGTACTAAAACGTGAAGGCCATGAAACGAGCGTGATTCCTGTTAATCCAGATGGTTTAGTGGATGTCAAAGTGGTCGAGCGGGCAATTGATGACCACACTATTCTTGTGAGCGTAATGTACGCCAACAACGAGATCGGCACCATCCAACCCATTGGTGATATTGCCAAGTCTATTCAAGCAATACGCCAGGATCGTCTTAAACGCAAAATCCTAACGCCACTGTATTTCCATACTGACGCCTGCCAAGCAGCCGGAGCCCTTGATTTACATGTCAGCCGTCTGGGCATTGATCTCATGTCTTTTAATGGATCAAAGATATACGGCCCGAAACAAGTCGGAGGTCTTTATGTCCGCACCGGAACTCCGCTTGAACCGATTATTTATGGAGGAGGTCAGGAACGCGGGCTTCGTAGCGGTACGGAAAACGTGGCTGGCATAATCGGTTTTGCAACGGCCATAGTGCTGGCCCAAGCTCGCCGTGAATCTGAGACTGAGCGCTTAACAGAACTAAAAAATTATGCTTGGCTCGGGCTCAAGACCGTTATTCCCGACCTAACCCTAAACGGCCACCCCACCAAGCGCCTGTCCAATAACATTAATATTACAATTCCAGGTATCAATGGTGAGACTGCGGTACTCTATCTTGACCAAGAGGGTATTTTGGCTTCAACCGGATCTGCTTGTAGTACCGGCAAAACCGACCCATCCCATGTCCTTTTAGCTATCGGTTGTAGTCGCGCGCAAGCTAGCGCCAGCTTACGCTTTACCACCGGCTTGAGCTCGGCTAAGGCTGATATCGACCAGCTAATAAAAGTTCTACCACATATTGTCAAACGCTTAAGGCAGTTGGCACACACCACTTAAGTGGCTACAATACCTACGTGAGACGTTCTACGAAAATCGTGTTGGGAATTTTTATATGTCTACTTTTTCTAGGGGTAAGCGCATTTTTGGGTTTGGGGTTTTTTTTATCCCCGCAAAGCTCACTGTCCAAAAGTGATGCCATAGTTGCCATTAGTGGTGGAGAAACGGATTCGCGTACTCTGGAAGCAATAAGACTTTATCAGGATGGCTGGGCGCCTCATATCATCTTTTCCGGTGCGGCTCTCGACCCCCACAGCCCATCTAATGCCCGCGCTATGCGCCAAATTGCCCTAGACCATAATGTTCCGGCAAGTGCAATTATGCTCGATGAGACGTCCATAAATACGGATCAAAATGCCATCGGCGTGAGCAATCTAGTTAAGAAGGGCCATTATCATAAGGTCATACTCGTTACATCGCCATACCATCAGAGACGCGCCAGCACGGCTTTCCGGGCAGCGCTGGACCGCGATGTCGTCGTTCTTAACCACTCAACTACTGATAAAAGTTGGCGCAGAGCAAATTGGTGGGCCACCGATTATAGCCGGTCTTTAACGTTTTCGGAGCTGCAAAAAACTATTTACACCATGCTATTTGAGAAAAAATTATGATAGTCAACCTAATCATAATTGGCTTACTTATCTTAGGTGGGGTTATGGGCTACAAGCGGGGGTTTATAACGGTAGCAACTGACTTGGCTGGGTTAGCAGTAGCATTGATAATAGCGGCTTTAAGCCATAAGGCATTAGCGCAACTTATTTCAACTCAATTCAAAATCATTCCATCGTTTAGCGACGCCATTGCTTTTTTATTAGTGATAGCGCTGTTCCAACTAACCTTCGCTCTAGTCATAAACTATTTTTTACGTAAACTTCCTTCTCAATTACTAACATCGCCATTAAATCTTGCGGCCGGAGCGGCTGTAAATGTATTTCGGACAGTAATTTTTGTCATGCTGGGATTGGTAGTATTTGCTGCACTACCTATTACGGCTAACCAAAAACAAATAGTTACTTCGGCAGCTATTCCTCGCGTGCTCTTATCATATAGTGGCGGCCTGCAACAAGCTTTTAATCGTCAGTTTGGTCACGCCATTAACGATTCGCTCAACTTTTTTACTGTTGAGCCTGAAAGCGAAAAAACAGTTGAGTTGGGATTTACTACTACCAATGTCAAAGTTGACCAAGTTGATGAGATACGGATGTTAGTACTGGTAAACCGCGAGCGTACCAGCCGGGGGCTTAATGCACTGGTAGCAAACCCAACTGCTCAAAAAGTGGCTCGGTCCCACAGCATTGATATGTTTGCGCGTGGATATTTTTCACACATTACTCCCGAAGGTCTAACCCCATTTGATCGCATGAAAGCCGGCAAGGTTGAGTTTGGAGCAGCCGGTGAAAATTTGGCCTTAGCCCCCACTCTAAATTTGGCGCACAATGGCCTCATGAACTCGCCAGGTCACAAAGCTAATATTTTGTCACCCAATTATAATACAGTCGGTATTGGTATTATTGACGGCGGCCCTTATGGCCTTATGGTCACTCAAAACTTCACCGACTAAGGGGCTTGCACAATTGGCGCATTTCATTGTCAAGGCCTGCGCTTCGCATTCGTCGTACCTCTAAGTACGCCTCATTTGCGATGCTCGGCTTTCCTCGAACTGCATTCAATTGCGCAAGCCCCAGATTAATTCATCGGGCATCAGTCTCATCTTGAACTGCATCAAAGTGTGCAATTCTATGCCTGGGCACATTTTTCCTTCAAAGTCAGCGCCAACCCTTCCCCACTGTCGCCCCTTATTGGAAGCTAGGTTCAACCCCTCCCCCTTGTCATCCCCTATCGGAAGCGAGACAGGAGCGCTCCGGATAGGGGATCCAGGCAAAACACGAATAGCTTGTCATTTAACCCCTCACCCAGTAATATTCCGTAATGATCAAAGATGATGTCAAAAAAGTATTCGTTGGTTTAAGCGGCGGCGTAGATAGCTCTGTGGCGGCAGCCTTGTTGCAACAACAGAGCTATGATGTAACTGGAGTATATATGCAAAACTGGACCCAGGATGTGGCCGGTGTTGAGTGCCCCTGGAAAGAAGATCTTGCAAGCGCCAAAGCAGTGGCAGCCGTTTTAGACATCCCCTTGAAAACATATGACTTTCAAGATCAGTATAAGCAAAAAGTTGTCGATTATATGGTTATTGAATACCAAGCTGGGCGGACACCAAACCCCGATATTATGTGTAACCAAGAAATTAAGTTTAAACTGTTTTTGGATGCGGCTTTTGCTGATGGAGCCGACAAAATTGCCACCGGTCACTACGCACAAGTATTAAATGGTGACGAGCTCCATTCCGCCATCGACACGACCAAAGATCAAACCTACTTTCTGCATCGCGTTTCGGCTAGCGCATTACAAAAAACTCTTATGCCGGTGGGGGAATATACCAAGCCTAAGATTCGCGAACTTGCCGAAGAGTTTGGCTTGCCGACGGCCAACAAGCCAGATTCACAAGGTCTTTGTTTCGTAGGAGAAGTTGGATTACGGGACTTTTTGCGCCAGTACGTTAGTACGTTTCCCGGAGACATTGTCGACAAAAGAGGTAAAACACTAGGCACCCACGAAGGCGCCATATTTTATACTATCGGCCAACGCCATGGCTTACGCGTCGGGGGCGGTAAACCGTTTTATGTCATCCGTAAAAATATGAGGGCGAACACCGTTACAGTTACCGACGACCCATCAGACCTAACCTTGCTATCGAACCAATTTGATATAACAGACCAACATTGGATCAATGGCTCACCTCATCCTGGGCGCTATCATGTTAGAACACGCTATCGGGCCCCGCTCATTGGTTGTGAACTTACCCAGAGCGATGACGGATTTCATATTAATATGGATCGCACCGACCGCGCCATCACTCCGGGCCAATCAGCCGTCATTTACGATGGCACACGCGTAGTCGGCGGCGGAATTATCGCCTAGCGTCGCTGCGAAGAGCGTTTGCGATAAAGCAGTCTCATGAGATTATTCAATCGTCAGCCACAAGACAAACATCCGTCATTCCCTATCGGTAGCCAAACTCCACCATTGCCTAGTTTGGTGCTCCGGATAGGGAATCCAGCCGACGCTCAGATCGAGGATGACAGTTTGAGGTTGGGTATTGAGCGCACAGGTTCAAAAAAACCACTTTCTAGGGTACAATAGTCGTCATGACTACCGAGGAAATTCGTTCCAAATTTTTACAGTTTTTCACCGACCGCGGACACACCATTATCCCGCGGTCTAACTTGGTGCCGGCCGAAGACGCCACCACTCTTTTTACCGGTTCAGGCATGCAGCCGCTTGTGCCATATCTGCTGGGTGAGAAACATCCTCAGGGTACAAGGTTAGTTGATTCTCAACCTTGTTTTCGGGCTGAAGATATTGACGAAGTAGGGGACAATCGACACACTACTTTGTTCGAAATGCTAGGTAACTGGAGTCTTGGTGAATATTTTAAAGACGAGGAGTTACCATGGTTTTGGGAGTTCCTGACTGATACGATCGGGCTTAATCCGGAGAAGCTTTATGTAACAGCCTTCATCGGTGATAAAAAATACAATATCCCCCAAGATACCGAGTCAGTTGAAATTTGGAAAAAACTATACAAAGTGAAGGGCATAGAGCCGCAAGTGGCTGAAATCGGATCAGAAGGTGACGGCTATGAGCGCGGCGTTAAAGATGGCGAGCGCATTTTTTTATACGAGGCCAAGAAGAACTGGTGGAATCGCGGTGAAAAAGGTCCTGAAACCACGCCAGTAGGCGATCCGTGCGGTCCTTGCGCGGAAGTTTTCTATCTATTCGATGAAGTAGAGCACGATTCTAAATGGGGCAAGCATTGTCATCCTAACTGTGATTGCGGGCGTTTCATGGAAATCGGTAACTCGGTCTTTATGCAATATCTTAAAAGCGAAGACGGCGGAATCTATGAATTGCCTCGTCAAAACGTAGATTTTGGTGGCGGGTTAGAGCGCATCGCCGCCGCAGCCATCAATTCTCCCGATATGTTTAAAATTAGTGTCCTTTGGCCCATCATCGAAAAACTTCAGGAGTTGTCCGGTTTTGATTACGCCGACCAGACCAACGCCATGCGTATTATTGCCGACCACCTTCGCGCCGCTACTTTCCTGGCCGTCGACGGAGTCGTACCATCCAACACTGCTCAGGGATATGTGATGCGCCGCTTTATTCGCCGCGCCATCCGTCAAGCTCTTGTCTTAGATCTGCGCGAAGACTTTATGGACCAAATCGTCCCCGTCATCACCGGTATTTATCGCGAAGCCTACCCGGAAGTCAAAGAACGCGAGAACGAAGTCATGGATGTGCTGATGCGCGAGGAGACTCAGTTTCGCACAACGCTGGAGAAGGGGATTAGAGAATTCGAACGCCGTGTCTCCGGGGGTCCAAAATATTCCCTGAGCAAAGTGATAACGGAGTCGAAGGGCGCCGCCGATTTAGAGCCTTCGACAAGCCTGCCTGCCGGCAGGCAAGGCTCAGGCAATAAAATAACAGGCAAAGTTATATTCGAATTATTCGACACTTACGGGTTTCCTTTTGAGTTGAGCCTTGAAGAAGCGGATCGTTTAAAGGTTGAAATTGATCCAAATTGGAAAGCGGACTTCGATAAATTGATGGCCGAGCAAAAGGAACGCTCTCGCACCGCCACTCAAGGCCAGTTTAAAGGCGGCTTGGCTGATCACAGCGAGATGAGCACCAAATACCACACCGCCACCCACCTAATGTACAAAGCCCTGCGTCTCGTCCTGGGCGATCACGTTACTCAGCGCGGTAGCAATATTACTCCCGAGCGCTTGCGCTTTGATTTTAGCCATCCCGAAAAAGTTACTCCAGAGCAAATCAAAGAAATCGAGCGCATCGTCAACGAAAACATCGCCAAAGACTGGCCAATGAGTTGGAGGGAAGAAGACACACAAGGTGCACTAAAACGAGGGGTCTTGGGGGCATTCGGCCATAAATACGGCGACACAGTCAAAGTTTACACTGCTGGCGATCCAGTCGGGGAGTGGTACAGTCAGGAAATCTGCGGGGGGCCGCATGTGGAGCACACCGGAACTTTGGGTAAATTCAAAATTACCAAAGAAGAAGCCTCATCGGCCGGTATCCGGAGAATCAAAGCTGTACTCGAGTAATGTTGTACCAGATACCACGGTCATATCAGTTGGATGTTCACAAAATAATTGAAAGTTGAGCACATAAATTGTCCAATCCAGAACAAATTCCAGTATTAAATGAAGCTGGAGAAACCAAGAAAGCCGGCTGCGTAGTAATTGACACTCATGGGCGCATGCTACTATCGAAAGATTCCCGGTATGTCTATTGGAGCTTGCCCAAGGGCCACGCCGAAGTTGGTGAAACGCTTGAGGAAACTGCCGCTCGCGAAACCCTGGAGGAGAGTGGCTGGGAAGTGCGGATTGAAAAGTCTCTAGGAGAATTCCGTTACGCCCATCCTATTACTAAAGAAGCCATTGCGTTAACAATATTTTTAGCTAGCCCCATAAAATACACTCGTCGTGGCGAAGAACATTCGGATTGGTTTAGCCCCGATGTCAT
This sequence comes from Candidatus Parcubacteria bacterium, assembly GCA_963718875.1. Lineage (GTDB taxonomy): Bacteria > Patescibacteriota > Saccharimonadia > UBA4664 > JBIOIQ01. The sequence goes on along the minus strand of OY970378.1, from coordinate 980,195 downwards.
TAAATCTAAGCTTTATCCTAACTTGGTGCGCTTCTTGCAGACCCATCACTTGCTACCATAAAAATACACATTTTTGTCGTCCCCTATCGGAAGCATAGCGCTCCGGATAGGGGATCCAGAAATAAAGTAGGTAACTTGTAAAAAGCGTCAGGGACGGCAGGCCTTGAGGCCCACCGTCCCTTGATTAGACGGCATCCGCATAAGTACGCGGTTATGCGAATATCGATGTCTGAGCTGGCACTCGATCGATGTACTGTTCTCTCCAGTTCCATACGCCCTCCGTCGCTTCGGCCAGCCAGTCCGAGAGAAGCAGCGCGATTCTGCCCCCTTCTTGCCTCTGTACGATGGCAATGTTGCGAGGAGAGTTGAATGCGCCTACCTCAAGCGGCACCACTGCGACGAGCAATACAACTTCTCTAGTGGTGCCGCGGACCAAAACGAGCGGTGTTTCGGGAGGAAGACCGGCGAGATCGGAGCTCCTCAGGCCTATATCGGTACCTCGAAATGACGATGGCAATTTATCCCCCTTAAGGGCTCATGAGTAAGTACGTGGTCAACAAGGACAATAAATCAGAGTCACCTGAATTATAAAACTTTTTTCACGAAATTAGAACAAATTACAAATAAAAAAGAAAAAAGATAATGTTTTTTGTAATTATTTGACGTCGATCAGTTCGATCTCGAACGTCAGGGTCGAGTTGGCCGGTATGCTGCCATTGGGGCGGTCGCCGTAACCAAGCGCCGGAGGAATCACTAATTTTCGCTTGCCGCCAACTTTCATACCGGGAATACCTTGTACCCAACCGTCAATTAGCCTGCCTTGAGAAAGCTGAAAAGTTGCGGGTGTTCCGCCCTGTTTTTCGGTTGAATCAAATACTGTGCCATCAGCTAACTTGCCAGTGTATTTTACAGTAATGTTTGCGTCCACTTTGGCTTCGGCTCCGGTGCCGACAACTTCATCAATTGATTCTAATTTAGCATTTGTATCCACTTTTTTTGTTCCTTGATCAGTTGATGTTGATGTAGCAGCGTTCTTGGCTTTGGGTTGAAGTGCAAAAACGGCCATTATAATTAGTACAACCCCTACCAGGCTAAACCCTACGACCGTTGCTTTGGCGCTTTTCTTCATGGTTTACATACTATCATATTATCGTCATCCTAACCTCCACAATGAGAAGCGGCCCTCCGAAAACTCCGGAGGGCCGCTTATTGAGCTTTGTTTTGCAACCCCTAACGCGAAGTCAACTTGCGACGTAGGCTGATTGTCGCGGCCCCAGCCGAGATAGAGCAGCCTATTATCACGAGCAGCGCGCTGATGTTGGCCTGCTCCGAGCCCTTACTCATCAGCCAGGCGAGTCCCAGCGCAGATCCGATCAGTTCGGCCCAAGTCTTGACCTTCCCGGGGAAATTCGATCCCTTGACTTGGTTCGCCTTCCAGTCCCGCACGTATAGGAAAAACGAAACGAGATCCTGCACCAGCCGAATGGCTACGATGCCCAAGAGGGCAGCGAAAAATCCAGTTCCAGCTTTGTTGCTGAGAACTACCAGCATGAATCCAAGGCAGGTGAAGCCGACAAGTTTATCGGCGGTTGGGTCAATCAGCTTTCCGATTCGGCTGGTTTGGTGGTAGTGACGAGCGATCCACCCGTCCACAACGTCAAGACCCAGTATGATACCGGCAATCACAAACGACCACCAGGCCCTGGTTGGGCGGTCTATCGAGTCCGACAGTTTGATGAGAGCCGGGATGATGGCGATCGGACGGAGGATGGAGATCGCGTTAGGTACGGTCCACAAACCTCTGTCTACTTCGGGTTGGGACGTTACCTGTGACTGAGCCATTTCTGCCAGTCCTCCTGGGTTGAGAAACAAGAACTATTACAGATTAGCCCCAGATTGACATTATTGCAAGTGATTGCGACGCTTAAGACTTTTAGGTACGATAAGGAAGAAAGGCAATGCTTGTGATTACAACCCTAACTGACGCCTCAGCGGATACACTTGCTGAAATCGAAGAAGAAAAGCAGGTGCGAAAAACTCGCGAACTGTTCATCCTTTTTGCCTTGGGGAGTCAATTTGACCATCTTATAAAACAACACCTAGATCGCCTCGGTGTCTATTGCCTAGTGGCCGATCCGGCTCAAGTCTCCGCCGTCGACATCCAAAAACTGGCACCTATCGGCATAATACTTTCGGGTGGCCCAGCTTCAGTTCACATTGAAGTGCCTCCGTTTGACAACAAAATTTTTGAACTCGGGATTCCGGTTTTGGGAATCTGCCTTGGTTTTCAAATGTGGGCACACCAAAAAGGGATTTTGGTCGTACCAAGCGAAACTAAGGAGTTTGGCACCCACAGCCTGTCTCTGCTTAAATCTAGCAAACCGGGCGATGGTGCCTTATTTAAAGCCATTAAAACAGATCAGCCAGTATTACAGAGTCATGGCTTGGGTGTTAAAAAAGACCCAAGCCTAGTAGTGCTAGCCTCGACCGAAAACGCACCGGTGGCGGCAGCCCGTATGGGGCATTTGTGGGGCGTACAGTTTCATCCCGAAGTTACGGCTACAGCCATTGGTGCTCGTCTGTTCGAAAATTTTGTCTTTGGCATTTGTCAGGCCAAAGATCGTTTTCCAGCCGAGGATGTAGCCGCTCGTAAAGTAGCTGAAATTCGCGAGACTGTTGGGTTAGACAAGGTCTTGTTGGCTTTGTCTGGCGGAAGTGATTCTTCGGTGGTCGAAGGGTTAATCTCGGCCGCTCTAAGACCAGACCAAATCCGGGCAGTTTACATCCGTGGTATCGACAGACCAGACGACGAGGCTTTTGTAAGGAAGTATTTTGACCGTTTAGATTTAGTTTTCGTGGATGCCACTCAACTATTTTTGGAGGCTCTCGCTGGTCATACTGATTCGCTTGAGAAACGTAAAGCCATGCGTGGTGTTTATAAGTCGGTTTTAGAAGATCAAGCCAAAAACTTTGACGCAAAATTCATTGCCCAAGGAACAATTTACACTGACCTGTCAGAGAGCGGACTCGGCTATCAGTCTGGTGCGCGCAAAGCCCAGACAAGACTACATCACAATACTGGGTTGGGGTTTTTTTGCGATGAACTTACGCCCATCGATGATTGTGTCAAAGATTCCGCCAGGGCTATTGGTCGAAGCATTGGAGTGCCAGAAGATCTGTTGGTGCGCCACCCATTTCCAGGACCTGGCTTAGTAGTGCGTATTGAAGGCGAAGTCACAGCCGAAAAGTTAAAAATAGTCCGTAAAGCCGACGGCATATTCATTAGTGAACTTAGAAAAGCTAACTTATACGAAACAGTTTGGCAAACCGGAGCTAACCTAACCAGCTCAGTAGCAACATATACCAAAGGTGATGATGCCGGCAGCGGCATGGTGCTGGCACTATGGGCGGTTTGGAGTGTTAACGGCTTTACTGCGGAGTGGGCAGAACTGCCATACGATTTCCTGCGCTACGTTTCTCGTCGTATAACCAATGAAATCCCCGAGATCGCCTCGGTTGTCTATCGCATATCCGACAAACCCCCAGTAACCATCGAGTGGGGCTAATAGCGGCTAACCGTTAGGATTAAGAGGGAGCCTCCCTTGATTTCCTTATGCTTAAAAACAAAGAACCCGCCTAAGGCGCATCCTTTGTCGCCGTAAACGGGTTGTTGCGTCCGGTTAGCACAGCATTCGAGCTAGTTCCGTTAGCAGCGCATCTGAACCGTTGGGAAGGATATCGGTCTGAAAGACGTACTGGACAAAACTCCTGATCTGGATCCGCTTGCCTTTAACTACCAGCCGTTGACTGCCGTTTGGGCCGGCGGAAGTGAATAGCTTTTCAAAAATCTCATCCGCCCCTTCAGGAGTTGTGAATCCAGGACAAAAGGCTCGAAAGTCGGCTTGCGTAAGGTACCCCATGTCGGGTGGCTTCCGTTGCCTGATTGAATGTAGTGCGGCCAAACGCTGTTCTGTGTGGGAACCGCAGGTCAAGCACTCCTGGATTCTTCCCAAAGCATCTTCCCCTCCATTCCCTGATACGACTTCGAGAACACGGGGATCTTGTCGCAGCTCCTGTTCCGCCGTTCCAGAACGAGGGTCTTGATCCCCTGCAAAAACTATAAGCAGAAAATGCACGGCTCATCCTTTCGCCAAGCTGTCGGTATGCGTAAAAGTCACAAAATTTATATCATAAAAGCCCATAAAAGAATAGGACCCGCTCAACACAAACGTGTCAAACGGGCCACCGGAGGGGTGAAGCTAATTGCTTCCTCACCCCTCCATTGCCGTGGGCTCATGCGAGCCATTCTCCGGGGCCAATAGCTCTTCTGCTCGCTTGTGTCTTTTTTGGGCGGCACCCGCGGATACACTCAGGATGTCACCAATCTGTCGAAAGGTGAGACCTCGTTGTCTCATTTGTATGACTTCCGGCAGAGTGGGCTTTTCCATAGCTGCTTGATGATCATAGGTAGGGTGGTCAACCTGGGGGACCGGGAAAAGCCTCTCCCGGAGCTTCCGTCGGGCGCGATGCAAGCGTACCTTGGCCGCGGACTCCGTAATACCCAATTCGCTTGCAATGACATCGTGGGGCAGGTCGTAAACATCTCGCAGCACTACTACGGCTCTTAATTTGGGAGGAAGACTAGCCAACGCGGCCGTTACTTTGTCCCTCAGAGCCCCTGCTTCGGCCATAGCCTCAGGATCGGATTCTGGCCTCTCGTCCAGCACGTTGTCATCGTCACCGAGCTCTTCATGTCGAAACTTTGATCGCCCCGTCAAATGCGTAGCGGCGCAGTTAGCGGTGATACGAAACATCCAGGTTGAGAATCTGGCGTCACCACGGAACCGCCTGAGCGATCGGAATGCTCGAAGGTACGCCTCCTGCACTACGTCACGGGCATCATCTTCGTTACCAACAATGCGGTAAGCCAAAGTGTAGACATCGGCTTGGGTAGCTTCAACCAATGCTGTAAGTGCGTTGGAATCTCCCGCCTTGGCGGCGGCAACCAGGCGCGCTTCTTCGAAAGGTATTACAGCCTGATAGCCCTCGGAAGGGCCGTCATCGTCAGGGGCTGATTTAGACACTGCCCTCCTTTGGGGCTCGGGTGGAACTCCTGTCGATTTGACAAGTACTGCTTAGTTTACCTATTTTGCCTGTCTGAGTCAATCCGTAGAACTACAAAAAAACCGCACATGGCGGGTGCTCAAGCGTGCGGTAATTGAAAGAGAGCCGGCCGGCGGAGAGAGGTGGGCACCGCTCTCCGCCGGCCGGGGTACCGCGGCGATGTCGCATACATGGGAGGCGACTCCATGCAAGGCACCGCCCGGCGATCTTGACCGCTAGGCGAGCACCGGTCCAACCGTGATGGTTGTTCCGGGCAATCGTTCACCACTCGAATCGAAACCGAGGTAGTGCACCTCGATTGCCTCACCGCAAACTGCTCGATCCCGTACACTCCAAGGAACTACCGAGATCTGAAGGCTGCTCGGGGAGGCGAAATGTGGTCTTCTGAGTTCGGGCCCGTCTGTGATATCGCTCCGAGTCGGGATACCCCCAAAAGGGCCACACTCTTACAGGAAGATTTGACCATCCAGTACCGGTCGACTGTCGGGCCCGATGTCCTCAGCTAAATAAAACGCCAGGTGGCGCATACCCCAAAGCGACGTCATGACGTCGCCGAGTTGAAGCGCTTGATCAATGGCCATCTCGGCCTCCTTATGTGAGTCCAGCCCGAGCGGCCAGATGTACCTTATTTTGATCATTTTAAGTGTAAAATGTCAATTTTACTTGACGTAGCATAAGAGGTACAATACTAAGCAATAACAAAGCAACAAGCAATGATCAAACAAGCTCTAATGCCCAAACTCCAAGCACGAATTTTGCCCACTTGGGAGATCGGTCTTCGAGCTTCAGTTCCCACATTGTTCCCTATCGGAAGCGAGAGAGGAGCGCTCACGGCAGGAAATCGGCTGGATCTCCGATCAGAAGCGGTTAATTCACTTAAAAAAATAAAACTTGAAACTAGCCTTTCTATTGAGGACGACGCCGTATGAAGCTGTTGCAAAAATTTGTTAGATTGCGCAATCGAGATCAAACCGAGCACATCATTGCACTTGATATCGGCACCGAGTTTGTCAAAGCTTTAATCGCCAAAGTTAACGGTGATACAGCTGGGGTTATTGGGGTGGGCCGACAGCGCCAGCGCCTAACTGACATGCAATCTGGCGCCGTTACAGACATTGCCGGTGTTACCGAAAATTGTGATTTAGCCCTGCGTGCGGCCGAAAAAATGAGTGGTGTTGTGGCTAAAGACACTGTCATTGGCATTGCCGGTGAGCTTGTAAAAGGCACTTCTACCAACATCAAGTACAAACGCAACCACCCTGCCGAACCAATTGATTTAGCTGAATTGCGCAAAATTCTTGACCGCGTCCAAATGAGGGCATTTGAGCGGGCACGAGAGCAGCTGGCATGGGAAACTGGATATAAGGAGATTGAAGTTCAGCTGGTAAATACCGCCATTGTGGATGTCCAGATCGATGGCTACCGTGTTACCAACCCCATCGGCTTCCAGGGTCGGGACGTCAACATCCAACTTTTTTGCGCCTTTGCGCCCATGGTGCACTTAGGCGCACTACAGACAGTAGCCAACAACCTGGACCTGAACCTTATAAACGTAGCAGCGGAGCCATTTGCAGTAGCTAAGTCCGTTGGTCAACAAGATTCAAATGAGTTTAGTGCCATATTCATTGACATCGGCGGTGGCACAACCGATATTGCCCTAGTTAATAATGGTGGAGTTGAAGGGACCAAAATGTTTGCCATTGGTGGCCGTAGTTTCACCAAGCGCATTGCCCAAGTAGCCAATGCCAGTTTCGAAAAAGCCGAAAAAATTAAACTTGATTATGGTGCTGGAAAACTTAAACCCTCCGCCGCTGCCCAAGTAGAGAAAGCTTTAGAAAATGACGTCAAGGTGTGGCTGTCGGGAGTGGAACTCTCGTTGTCCGAGTTCGATAAGGTCGACCACCTACCCTCCAAAATTTTACTCTGCGGTGGTGGTACAGGACTTCCTCAAATCATGACAGCCTTGCGCGGACGCACCTGGTTTAAAAAATTAGCTTTTGCCCGTCAGCCTAGCGTTAGTCACATTAGCCCCAAGGAGGTTAATCGAGTGGTGGATACCACCGGAAACCTCACTAGTTTTGCTGATATTACTCCCATGGGTCTCGCGAATATTGGACTGGATGTGATACATTCAGAGGGTATAACCGATAGCATTATGGCCAAATTAAGTCGAGCTATAAGTAACTAAGCATTATGCAAGATACAAGATACAAGATACAAGATACAGTTAGGCGCCCAATAGCAATTCCAAGCCGCAGCAGTCTGTGTTTTGGAAGTTTGGGAGTTGGAAGTTGTTTGTTTCTTGTTTCTCGTTGCTTGTTACTTGGAGTTACTGATGAATAACGAAGTATTATATCTTGAGGCTGACGAGGAAATAACTGCCGCTATCGACCGGTTGACCAAAATGCCGGGCGCAAGCGTAAAAATTGTTGTACCTAAACGATCTACCTTGTTGCAGAGCATCGTTAATCTCAAACTGCTTAAAAAGCCGCCGATGATGCTGGTAAAAAACTGGTGCTTGTAACTGGCGACCGCACCTCGGCTCACTTAGCTGGCCGGGTCGGACTGCCAGTAGCGAGTACTATTACAAGTCAACCTGAAATTACCGAGGCCAAACCGCAACCCCAGTCTAGCGATGAAATTGAAGCGGAAGATGAGCCCGACGAGACAACCGCGCCAAATCCGCTCGAAGATGAGGTAGCCGATCCTCACGTGTCAAACGTTAATGGTCAGGTGTTAAATGTCGGCAATAAGCCGAGTTATGCCAAGCCCATGATAGTACGAAAAGCCATAGAGGGCGATACTGGGACACAAGTTAGCAAAGGAACTGGCAAGGTGCCGGATTTCAACAAAATGCAAAAACGCTTATTGTGGGGAGGCATTGCGGCCACAGCAGTTATTGCATTGTTTGTATTGAACTATTTTATTGCTAGCGCCACCGTAACTCTGTTTGCCCAAGGATCAAAAATTACTACAAACTTCACGGCTACAGTTGACCCTACTATCAAAGTCGGCGATGCCGAAAAGGCCGTTTTGGCTGCCACAAACCTTACTTCCAGCCACGACCTCACTACTACAACTAGCGCCACGGGCAAACAAGATGTCGGTACCAAAGCAGCCGGCAACATGACCATCAACAACTGTTTTGATAATAGCCCCCACACCTTCGTGGCCGGGACTCGTTTTAAATCTCCTGGCGGCCTGATTTTTGTTAGCACCGCAGATGCCACGGTGCCAGGTGGTAATGTTAATATTTTGGGTTGCGCCAAAGCTGGTGCAGTAACTGTGGCGGTTCAAGCCGAGGCGAGTGGCGACCAGTACAATTTGGCTAGCGGAATCAAATATACTATTCCTGGACTCAACGCCGCCCAACAACCCTATATCAACGGTACTGGAGGCCAAATGTCAGGAGGGACTTCGAAAACGGTTAGTGTCGTGACACAAGCCGATGTCGATAAGGCTGTAGCTGATTTACTTGCTAAAGACAAGGAAGGAGCTCAAAAAGATTTGGAGAACAAAGTTCCTAGCGGCACGCGAGTTATCAAAGAATCATTTTCGACCGCCCAAGGCACTATAACGGCCAATCCCGCAGTGGGAGCGCAGGCCGACCAAACAGTAGTTGACGTAAAAGTAAGCTACTCTATGTTTGCGGTAGATAAAACAGAGCTCAGTGATGTTTTAAAAGCCCAAGAGCTGAAACAAATTGGGCCAGGGAGTCAAATTTATGATGATGGTGCAGGCAGCTTGAGTATCACGCCGGTTAAGCTAGACCCCGGAGCAGCGTCAACGTTTACTTTTGACACCACCGCATTTGGTGGCGCCAAGCTGGATACCACTGCTATTGCCAAGCAGCTCACTGGTAAGCGTTACGGCGACGCCACCGACCTTGCTGGCAAACTTCCTGGCGTTTCTAAAGCGGAGGTAAAGCTTTCCCCTCCATGGTCATCCAAACTCCCTCGCATCACCAGTCATATTAAAGTTGAAGTAAAAGTTGCTAGCGGGAATTAAACATGACTGACGAGACTGAGCCACAAGCGCCCCACAGACCAGGCGATGTTTTTCATCCGGCGGTGGATGTCACTGATCTGATAGCGTCATCGGATGGTGCCGAAACTGCTGGCCTAGCTACTGATGGGGAAGTCGGCGTGGATGAAGCTGTTGTGCCGCCAGGAACAAGTGCTCCTGAAGCTGATACGGCTACCATCGACCCTTGGGCTGAGTCGCCTTTTGGCTCATTAACAGGTACGGTTACGCGTCACGGTAGACTGCCAGGGCGCGCCGCACCCATGCCATCTCCGCCCAAACCCTCCACTGAAGAAGAGGATCGCCGAGCAGCCGAAGCTCTTCGAGAAAAAACTTCTATGGAGCGCAAAGAAGCTCTAACACAGGCTGGATTAACGGTTCACCTCGATCGGGATATGATCCGCTCCATTGAGCCAGAGTTCGAGGTTCAGGGCTGGTTAAGACCGGATGAGGCAAGTCGCAAAAAAGAAGAACGACGGGCCGAACTCAAAGCGATTCTCGAAACCATAGCCCAGTTGCCAGAGGTATTGGAGTTCAATCCTGGCGTTACACTTATCTGTAGTTTCGACAACGCAAGGGGCAAAACCACTTTGGCCAAGGCTTTGCGCTATGCCGCCAAGTATCAAGATATCCTTGAGCGTGAAGGAGCTGAAACGGCAGAACGTTGGGTCTTTAATCCCAGAGATGACGATTTAACCGAACTGTACGGTGCCGGCTTAGCACCTAGTATTGCCCGAGGCATGAGTGTTAGCAGCTTAAGCCACGCATCACGCACCATGCATTACTATGATAGTACTGTCGTAGCCGGAGAACTGTCACAAATGCACCGTGACATGGGGCGGGGGCATACGGTTTACAGCTCAGATGGATATAATATTAGCAGTGGGCCGCAGCACTTCCAAGACGGGCTGTCCCATCGTCAAACTATTGATGAGCGACTATTTGAACATCTCCGCAGTGAAAGAGCTGCCGCCGAAGAGGCCAAAACTGGCCAAAAACGCTGGGGCAACCCAGCCGGTCCACAGTTGGTATTCATTGACGAACCGGAAAATGGTGCCAGTATCCGACGTCAATATCGTTTGGCTGACGAGCTGGTTGAGACTGGACCGGATGGCTCGGCCTTTATAGTCCCAACTAACTCAGTTAAGTTGTTCGAGTCCGATTTGCCCCGCATCAACCTTGATATGCCAGAACTCGGTATACACCGTCCCAGCCAACATCTAGAACGGTATATTGAAGCATACCCGGAGCTGGACCATTTTCGTGACTTGGCCCAAGCAGCTGCCTAATGGCTGACTAGCTCGGCTAATTCAGGTACCAGCTCAACGGCTCTCGGCCCATCTTGCTCGCCGCGACGGATGTGACTGCGGGCCAAGAGACCCAAGACCTCATCAACTTGATCGCGAGTGGCACTGCCAGCTGCCTCACGTCCAGTCGGTCGATAGCTAAACACATAAGTAAAATCGGCTGCACGGTAGGGAACTTCCGTTGTTGTCCCGCCTCGGTATAAAAAGTCCTCCCAGCGTCGCCCAGCCACCCTCGCCCCAGCCTATAAAGCCATTGCATGTGCGGGATTAAAGCCAAGGTCATAGGCCGACTCCCTACTCAGCATGACCTGTTCATCACCCGCTCCTTCAGCGGGGGATTCATGAGGAAAAGCCAATACTAAACGGTACTCACCTTGACTTTCGTCACCTTCATCCACTGCCGCCCAAAAGTCGACTTGATCCAGCCCTTCACCACCATTATCTACCGGGACTCTTCGTTCGACCAAGTCTCCTTGCGGCCCGCCACCACGGCGTGTAGCAAGTGGATCATAATCATACTCCACTCTCTCAATTGGTCGATTAAATCGGTGTGCATAAGGTCGAGCCGCCTCCACTAGTTTATCTAGCGCTGTTTTAGTTGCCTGAATCCGTTCGGCTGACTCAGGCACTTCGACTTCTGCATCGACCAGCGGAGTAAACGTATCTGCTGCATTGTCTATGCTGCCATGGTCGGCTTGGTCGCCTGCCCCAGCTCCTATAGGACCACCTGGTTGATCTGTCATTTGCCGCTTCCTTATCAATTGCTTTTAGTTTAGCATAATCGGAAACCGACTTGAACCAGGAGAGGATGTTATACTTAACCCTAATGGTTTATCTAGGAATTGATTACGGTAGTAAAAGAATTGGGCTGGCTCTTGGTAATCGCCAAACTCGCATAGCTACTCCACTTGAAACTCTAGACGCCTCCACCAGAAACTACTGGGACCACCTGCAACAGATCGTTCGCCAGTATGAAGTCACAGAGCTGGTGGTTGGTTTGCCTCGCGGTCTCGATGGGGGAGAAACCGATCAAACCAAAGCCACCCGCTTTTTTGCTGCCGAACTTGCAAGCCTGCATTTGCCGATTCACCTCCAAGACGAAGCAGGTACTAGCGAGCTGGCTCGGGAGCGCATTGGCTCAAAGTTGACATCCAAAGGTCAAATTGATGCCGAAGCAGCCGCCATTATATTGCAGGATTACTTGGACATGCTATGAAGCCTATTAACGACCATTTACCGTATAAATTCAAGCGATCGCCTGCAAAAAAGCTAGGTGTTGCACTCATGGCAGTACTTATTCTTCTTGGACTTTTTGCGGCCTCTTTATATGCAGCCTATCGCTACCAGCTTAGACCCATGAGCGCCGGTCAAGCTAAAGCAGTTAGTTTTGAAATACCCCAAGGTATGGGAGTGCCTTCAATCGCCAACCGACTTAAAAGCGCAGGGTTGATTCGCGATAAAAACGTTTTTGCATTTTATGTAAACCTACATGGTTTACGAGGTGCTCTTCAGGCAGGTAGCTATTCGCTTTCGAGTAAACTTTCTACGCCCGAAATCGCCGATATTTTAAGCAAAGGTAAAATAAAGAGCAATTTGCTGGTAATTCCTGAGGGCTCAACATTAGTTAAGATTGAAGCGCTTGCCGCCAAGCATGGTATTACCCCCGGCCAGTTCAAGGCCGCCTTAAAAGACTCATACGACGGCAAATATCTTGCTCAGCGACCCAAAGAGGTGGATTTAGAGGGCTATTTATTCCCCGAAGGCTATCAAATGACAAACTCTACAACTGCCCACCAACTAATACAAAAAATGGTTACTGCCTTTGACCAAAAAATCTCAACAAACTTAATAGATGCGTTCGCCGCTCAGGGCCTTTCGTTGCATCAAGGACTTACCTTGGCTTCGATAATTGAACATGAAGTCGCAAACGCCAGTGACCGCCCAATTGTTGCTCAGGTATTCTTGAGCCGTCTGGCTTCAGGCCAGGCACTACAAAGTGATGTCACCGTCATATACGCCTCCATCCAAACCGGCCAGCCATTCAACACCCAGCTTGATTCACCCTTTAATACTTACCGCTATAAAGGGCTGCCAGTGGGGCCCATATGTAGTCCAGGACTTGACGCTCTTAATGCGGCCGCCCATCCCGCTAAAACCGACTACACTTATTTTATTGCCGACAAAAATGGTAAAACCCATTTTGCCCACACTTTGGATCAGCACAATGCAAATATTAGTAAGTACCTTAAATAAAGGGACCAGGGCCTAGTAGTTAGTAGATGGGACATATTTTCTACCTTTAATCCCTACCAACCAACCCTCAGTCCCCAATTTTTGGCTGTAGTATAGCCAAAAATTGTGTCAATGTATATTCTTGTAAATCTGATTTGACACCCCAATATTCAGTTGATAAACTACTAACGTATATTTGTAAGCATTAGCGTAAACATCTGGGGGAACCCCACGCTGACCTTACATCTTGCCTACCTAAAGACATCGAAACAGAGGATTAACTAACGGTCGAACTCCTCTTGTCTCTAACAAACAGTTGGAGAGTAAGATGTCTGGTAGCACTCACTTGGAAACTTGTGAGGTGGAGACAGCTTATTAGTAGAGAAGCCCTAAGCGGCTCCCTCGATTCGTTTCAGCAAGCCCCGTGGGCTACTGGAGCCGGAACCGCAAAGACTTTTTCGAAACTAAAATCCAGCGTAAAACCAACGCTATCCCTCAAAACTGCATGGGCTTATGCCCGGCACATTACGAAAATTCATCGTCCGAACCTTGTCCGGGCCTACAACTTTAGTCTTAGTATTAGTAAACGCCTCACTGTTATCACCGGTAAACCGCGTGTTTTAGCGCACGCTGGATTAATTGCTGGCGCAAGCTTAGTTATTATCGGAGCACACGCTACTAGCATCACTACCCGCACAACGCTTGTAAGTGCATTGAACCAAAATTCTACCGGGTTTGGCGCTTCGCTCGATACAACTTCCCAAGCCGAAGTAGCGGCCAATTTGGCCCAAGGCACCAACATGTTGGTGTCAGCTGACGCTACCAAAACTGCCTCGCAGTTATCAAGCCAAGTCGCATTGGCAGGCAACGAAGGCGTACTTGCTAAGCGTCAGGTTGTCACCACAACGCAGCCCGCCAGCCATACCATTACCAGCTATAACGTTCAGCCAGGCGACACCTTATCTCAAATTGCAACAAAGTTTGGCATTACGTCAAATACCATTCGTTGGGCCAACAATCTTGCTGATGCCGATAGTCTCACACCCGGACAAGCTTTAAAAATCCTCCCTGTAACGGGAGTTCTTTATACCGTCCAAGCGGGTGACACAACAGCTAGCATTGCTGCAAGGTACCAGGCTAACGACGCACAACTGGCAGAATATAATGATGCCGATGTCAAAGGTCTTACTCCTGGACAACAAATTATTATACCTGACGGGCAAATTCAAGAAGCCCCCAAACCAGTCGCCGCTCCATTAATTGCGCCCGCCCCCTCATTCGCCCTGCCTTCGTACGGCTTTGTTGGTGGGTACAGCAACAACACCTACGCTTGGGGAAACTGTACTTGGTATGTGGCGAGCCGCCGCAGCGTCCCTCCTTTTTGGGGCAACGCCAGGGACTGGTATTACAACGCACAGTTTAGCGGCTACTCTGTTGGCTCCGAGCCAGCCGTTGGAGCGATTGCCTGGACCGGCGCCGGTTATTACGGTCACGTTGGATACGTAGAGTCTGTCTCAGGAGGCATGGTTACGATTAGTGAAATGAACTATGGTGGTAACTTTGGCCGCATTACTCGCCGGACTACCTCCGCCAGCTCCTTCCGCTACATCTATTAAACCAACCTCCCTGGCACATTTCGGCGCAATATCTGCGTTCCGCCCTCACCGTAGGTCCAACTACGGCTCGGTTACGGTACTCGATCTTGCATCCGAACTGCACTCAGGTAGTTGGCTTTAAGTCCCTAATTGGCACATCCCGGCGTCAAACCCTGCGCTCCTCGCTCGACGTACCTGCTAGTACGCCTCGCTGTGGTGCTCATTCATTAATACGTCTCTCCGTCAACTGATAGATGCGGGTTTCGGGCTCTTCCTGTCTGCCAACAGGCACGCTTATGAGATTGCTTCGGTCATTTTCCGACTCCCTCGAAAAAAAAGAACGTCCCCGCAAAACCTGCCGGGGGCGTTCAGTCGTTGAACGTTGTGGCAGGGCCTGCGGGGCCTGATTGGGTCGGATGGCTCGCGGATGTGCAGTCTTTCTGTGTGAGCCGCCAGGCTAATCCATATGGGGAGGTTTCAGCTAGTTCGACCTTACCATTTTTCTTAAGTACCGTGACGGCCGCGTAGATTGGGCTTCCGTCTTCCACCCATTCAAAACCGCCGCGCTTCATGAGGGCAACGAACACAGTAGTAACGTTTCCACCGTGTGGACGCAGGATCTCGATGATGGCGGCCTGGAGCGCCTCCTGGTCAGATTCAGTCGGCATGGGATCTGGTCAAAAGACTTCGTGCCAAGCCTCCCGCCATGCAGCCCGGATTTTTTTGGGGTGTGAGTTCTGTATTTCCTGGTACTCCAAGACGAATACAAATCCCCAGATGCAGCCTACGCCTAGAGCCGTGCTGAACTTGCTGTCCCTCCTGCTAGACTCAGGCGACCTTATCTCGCCAATGAATCCGATCGCGAAGTAGGTGGTAACGACAATGGCATATGCGATAGCCAAACCAAACTTCATTACGCAATCCTCCTGGATCGGAAAAAGTGCATGGTAGTGCATAAATATTATGCTAATGAAAAGCCAAAGGTCAAGTAGTGCTATAACGACAAACGCCCCCAAACCGCGGGGGCGAAAGTCGCCTGATTCGCGGTATGAGGACGTGAGGCCGATGATTCTCGGCCGAGCGGACGGAGACAGCTTGGGTGGATCCCCCAGGACGGTTGTTGGGGTACTTAGCGATAACTGGGGTCTCGTCTTCGCGCCCTGTACATGCGCGAGCTGTTCAACCCCCAAGCCACTATCGGCCCCCAGGTGATGGCGATCAGCCAGGCGAACACCAGCCTGTCAATGATGGCGTCGCCACTGTCTGTCGTAGTCTTCCAGCCAAGCCGAGCACCCACGGCTAGATATACGCCCAGAACGGCAAGAATAAGGATAGTGACAAGGTACATTTGTTCCCCTTCGCGGTGTGGTCCAAGGTTTAGCATCGGTAGAACACATCTAGAACCAATTGCTCCACATGGTTCGGTACCAATTTTTGTTTGACGAATACCTCCACTCCTCCCACCCGACCCAGATAATGAAAGGAAGCCAGACAATGCTGAATCCAACTGCCAAAGCCACCACGTTGTCAAGCCGCTCACTTCCATCTCTCAGCAGAGATTTGGCGGCCGAGATGAAAAAGATGATCGCACCGACGGCGTAGATTCCAATGCCAATGGCCAATCCGACTAGCACTTGACCTCCAGTCAAAGAAAAAGAATATGTGAACTCGTATCAATATTATATTAATTTAATCATTAAAAGTCAAGTAACGTGCTATAATAAAACTATTGTTCGAACGCAGTGAGACCTAGTAACAGTTAGTCTCTCGTCGTCTCGCCATGGGGACTCCTCGAACGATAATGAAAATTGTTTAAATGAAACTTGAACTAAATGTTTACTGATAAAGCTGAAATCGAATTACGGGCGGGCAAAGGCGGCGATGGCAAGATGGGCTTTCGTCACGAAAAATACCGCGCCAAAGGCGGAGCCGATGGCGGCGATGGCGGCCGTGGTGGCAGCATTATATTTGAATCAAGCCACAACCAAAATACTTTAAGCAAATACCGCACTAACCGCAAAGTAGAGGCTGAAGACGGCGCTCCAGGTGGTGGCAACCGCAAGGCAGGTAAAAGTGGTCAGGACATGATTATTAGAGTGCCGGTAGGTACAGTTATTTATGAAATGCCCCAGGCTAGAAGTCAGACTTCTAATCCAGGTCCTACAAGCATCAAAGATGTAAGTCTGACTTCTAATCCAGATAGAAGGACAACTCACAACTCTCCGATCACGACTCACGATGCTAAGGTATTGGCCGATCTTACCGACGATGGCCAACAAGTGGTTGTGGCCAAAGGTGGCCGCGGCGGGTTTGGTAATGCACACTTTATATCTTCCGTCCGCCAAACCCCGCATTTAGCGGAAAAAGGCGAGCCGGGCGAAAAACTTCGCGTTGCCTTGGAGCTTAAACTAGTGGCAGACGTTGGACTGGTAGGATTGCCAAACGCGGGAAAGTCCACACTCCTGTCCGTCATTAGTAACGCCAAGCCAGAAATAGCCGACTACCCGTTCACCACCTTGGTGCCAAACCTGGGTGTCGTCGACTTTGAGCAAAACACTTTTTTAGTAGCCGATATTCCGGGCCTAATTGAAGGAGCCAGCGAAGGCAAAGGCTTAGGTGATGAATTTTTACGGCACATCGAGCGCACGGCGGTAATACTACACCTTATTAGCGTTGACTCAAACGACATTGAACGCGACTACCTGACTATAATAAACGAGCTAACTTCGTACAGTGTTGACCTTACACAGCGTCCGCAACTGGTAGTGCTAACCAAGATCGAAACAGTTACGGCTGAGGAATTAAAAAGTCAAATGGAAAAACTAGCATCGGTAATCTCCAGAAGTCAGATTTCAAATCCAGACGAACAAACCATCCTCAAACGTCATTCCCTATCGGAAGACGAGACTAACCATAAATTAGACAACCTCGCTCCGGATAGGGAACCTAGTCAACTGGATCCCCGATCAGAAGCGGTCGACAAGGCCAATAATCATGTGGATGAGAGTGACCTTTCTGTCGAGGATGACAAGACTAGTATTTTCGCCATATCAGCAGTAGCTCACCGGGGTCTCGATGTTTTGTTACGTCGAACGGCGCAGTTAGTGATGGTGGCACGAGAGGCGCGAAAAGCCGCCGCCGAGGCCGAGCCTAAAGCCGTTATTGACCAAATGGATTTTCCAAATTTATGGAAATTAGAACAAGAACCGGATGGCTCTTGGCGGGTGATGGGCGGCAACATTGAAGGCCATGGCCGTCGTACTGACTGGGACAACCAAGATGCTGTGGAGCGTATGCGCGACATTTTGCGCAAAACAGGCGTTGGCAAAGAGCTTATTAAGCATGGAGTCGAGCCAGGTGATATTATAAGAATCGGTACTAATGAAATGGAGTGGTTATGAGTATTGAAAATGATCCAAGTGGAAATCCCAATGCCCAGGTGGGGAGGGATGAAATCAGTCAGATGCTTGATCAAGCCCACCAGGAGAGGCTAAGCCAAATAGCCGATGAAGCAGACAGACTAAGAGAGCAGTCTCAGCGCCTTGAGGCTACTGAACCCAAACAAGAAAATCCCGAAACTCCTGAAACTGAAAACTGAAAATTGCTCCGTCAGCTGACGGAAATGAAAATTGAGTTTATGGGGCTGTAGCTCACTTGGTAGAGCGCTGCATTCGCATTGCAGAGGTAGGGAGTTCGAATCTCCCCAGCTCCACCAGGAGATGCGGGAGTGAGAACTCCCTTGGAGTTCAGGTGAACGAGGAGCTGGAGAGCATGAACAAACATCGTTTGTTCATGTCGAGCACCACAGGGAGGTGGCGAAGCCACAATCTCCTTAAGCTCCACCAGGAGATGCGGGAGTGAGAACTCCCTTGGAGTTCAGGTGAACGAGGAGCTGGAGAGCATGAACAAACATCGTTTGTTCATGTCGAGCACCCCCGGATCAAGTCCGGGGCAGGCTCCGAGAGGTGGCGAAGCCACAATCTCCTTAAGCTTCACCAGAACTATGTTAATATAGCTACGCATGAACTTAAAAAATAAAAAGTTACTAAAACGTCTTTTACTAGGACTGTCTATACTATCGATCTTAATTGTTTTATCGATTATAGCCAGCCTCGCTCTTGCCTTTCAAGATAAAAAATTTAATGCTCCCATCCCACACACTTGGGCTTTGACTAGCGGCAAAGGCTCCATATCTGGCCTTTGTTTCGGTGGATGGGAGGAATGTGGAGTTATTGAAAGAACATACTTCACAAGTAAAAGCGCTAATCTAGCCCTAGAAGAGCTTAAGTCTAGCGTCGACAAGGTCGGGTGGACTCTGGAGTCAAGCTCAGAAGTGGGTGTAGATCCTCAAGTGGGCAAAAGAACGACTGCAACAATTAAAGACAAGCCAGATAATCACGACCAAATTGCTTACATAGAGCTCACAGAAAACAAGGCTATTATCAAATACGTCCATCGATAAAGGACTTGGGTTATTCAAGAATTTGAGTTTTTAAAGCACTAGCAGTAAACTAAAACTAAGCATAAACAGGAAATTGAATGAAAAAAGTCTCATTTACACATAGCTTACTGATGGCGAGCATCCTTGTTGTGAGCACAAGCTCAGCTGTACTCGCCAATGAAGAGAATGGTTCGGAAAGAACTACTTATTCTGCTACCGAAACAGAAATTCGCAAGCCTACTAAAGTCGAGATTGAAGCATTACGTGCCTTACAAACCAAGCACCTTAAAGAGAGAGTTGAGGCGGCTAAACAAGTTGAAAGGCTTGATAGTACTAAAAAGCAAAAGTGCCAACAAGCGGAGGCCAAAATTGGCCAGCACACCTCAAACTTTACCGTCCACATTCAGCGACAGCTGCAAGTGTTTGAAAATATTAGCCAAAAAGTTCGCGATTTTGCTACTAAGAAAAATTTAACAGTGGCTCAGGAGCAAGCCTTGCTGGCTCAAATCCAAGCAGCTAAAGACAAAGTGGTGGCCACCCTTTCCACCCTTAAAACTGATTCCAGTAGCTTCAGGTGTGACGGCACTAACCCCAAAGGGACACTCAAATCTTTCCAAACCGGCGCCGCCTTAGCTCGCAGTGACTTAAAAGCCTACCGTGATTCAGTACGAGAGCTGATTAAGGCTGTTAGAGCTGCCAACGGCGAAACAACCAAGACTGGAGTATCTCAATGAAACCAGTAAAAAATCAGGCAGGCGTAATTATTATAGAGACCATACTTTTACTAATTGTGGTAGCAGTGTTGGTGGTGGTTATAGGCAAAGTAAAATCAAAACGCTCGACCACGTCTGCGCCTGTTGCAACTACTCCAACCGCGACGCTTAAGTCTGATAGCGATCTTCAGTCAGCCGATGTCCAATTAAGTCAAGAGAACCTTGATGTTCCGACTGAAGATGAAACCAAGCTAGACTCCGAACTAGCCAACTTTTAAAAAGTCCGCTGTTGCTGCCGGAACTATAAGTTGGTAGAATAACCCGAGTTCCAAGTTTGGTTAAAAAACAACTACGGGGCAGTAGCTCATCCGTCAGCTGACGGAGGTAGAGCGGTCGCCTAGGCGACAGGTCGGTAAATATTATGTATTATGTGTATATTCTGAAAAGTCAAAAAAATCAGCGTCGATACACCGGATCTACAGATAATCTGAGTAAACGGTTATCGGAGCACAATGCCGGCAAAAGTGGTTACGATAAGCTTAATAAGCCCTTCGCTCTACTTCACTCTGAGAACTTCCAAACCAGATCAGAAGTAGTATCCAGAGAAAGGTACCTCAAAACCGGAAGAGGCAGTGATGAATTGAAAAGCATGGGGCTGTAGTAGCTCACATTTTTGAAAAAACTTGAGGGGGCATTAGCTCAGCTGGTAGAGCGCTTGCATGGCATGCAAGAGGTCAACGGTTCGATCCCGTTATGCTCCACCAAGTTTTTTTAAACAGACCTGTCGCCGCGGCGACAGGTCAACGGGAAGTTTATCCGCCGTGGCGGGATCCCGTTATGCTCCACCATAAAATTTTCTCTTAACTCGTCTGGGGGACCACAAAGTCTATAAGAAATAGTTCAATATAATTGGATGATTATCCAAACTATATTGCATGATTTAAAAGTAAACTGTTAGCCAAATAATAAAGAGGGGACACGTGAAAACCAGAAACGCACACACAATAGCCGAAATTTATGAAAACGAACATTTTGTTGAACTGTACGATCAGGATAAAGCGCTATATGAAAACTTAGGCAAATTTATTGGAGGGGGATTACAAAACGGCGACCCCTGTATAGTAATCGCGACTGCTCCTCATTTGAAAGCCCTGGAAGGTTTACTTGAGCAAAAGAAATTTGACTTGGCAAAAGCCAAACAGCAGGACATCCTGGTCTGCTTAAATGCTTCCGAAACTTTAGACCAATTCATAGTAAATGGTCTTCCGAACCGGGAGCGTTTTGAGGAAATAATTGGCTCGTTGATAGAACGACTTTCACGTAATGGCCAAACGGTAAAAGCTTTTGGAGAAATGGTCTCTGTCCTATGGGAGCAAAACAACCAATCCGGAGCTGTATTATTGGAGCAACTCTGGAATAATCTCGCTCGAGAGTATAGATTTACGCTTTATTGCGCATATCGCCAAAGCCACTTTGGTCGGCAAGCCCACAAGGATGCGATACAAGAGATTAGTAGCTTACACACAAGTGTGATTACGTCAAAACAAGTAACTGGCGAAAGCAATATACGGGTGGTGCCAGCCTTGTCCTAGCTGAAATGACCTTAAAACGCGCTAATATTTCCATAAGCGAAATCATCTTCCCTAACCCTACTTTTATTTTTCTAGCCATAAAAAATCGGCTGCACTCGGCAGCCGATTAATGTTTTCAAATTTTGTTTAAAGGTCGATACGGTCGTCAGTTTTTTGATCCCCGGTTACCTGGTCAACCTCAGCCGGGTCAAGATCTTCGTAAAATCCCGCCGGCAAGTCAGTTTGGTCTGCAGCGTCTGCAGCTTCCGCCCTCAAATCGCTTTCGTCATGGTCTTGTAACATTGTTACCTCCTTAGCTTAATGCTTGCTACCAGCCTACCGCATGGTATTACAGTCATCATTGGCAAAACCGTTAAAACCAAGCTCCGTTTTTACGTCAGTATTGTCAAATCGCTGTTGCATGAGCTTTTTCGATTTGGGGACGGCAGTATCGTCTCCAAGGTATGTTAGTATTAAGTTTAAATGAACGTAATACTAAATGGATTGAACGTACATTACCAAGTACATGGCAGTGGGCCCGTAATGTTGATGCTTCACGGATGGGGCTCGGACCTGCAGGTGTATGACCATGTTGCCGAAAGTTTTTACGAATCACATCAGGTTGTGCGGTTTGACTGGCCAGGGTTTGGTAGAAGCCAGGCCCCCTCCAGTGATTGGGGGATAGATGAATATGCTGCTTTTACGCGCGCTTTTTGCCACAAAATATCAATTGAAGCCACTGTTTTAGTCGGTCATTCAATGGGGGGCCAAACTGCTGTAAACCTGGTTGGCCGCAGGCAGATTAAGCCGCAAAAACTGGTTCTTTTGGCGGCTTCTGCCGTTAGACCACAGCCGACATCACGGGAAAAGGCTTATAAAGTGGTGGCAAAACTTGGAAAGCTTGTTGTTCGCAACCAAGCTATTGCAAGACGGCTCAAAACCCGACTCTACTCTCATGCCGGCACCATGGATTATTTGAATTCTGGAGTTATGCAAGCAAGCTACCGTCGCATCATTACTCAAGACCAAAGGGAGTACGCCGCCAAAATTAGTGTCCCCACCCTGCTTCTTTGGGGAGATCATGACACAGATGCGCCGCTGGCTCGAGGTAAATTGTTGCACCAAACCATCCCCCACGCCCAAATGGAAGTGCTTCCAGGCGCAGGACACTATTTGTTTTTGGACGAGCCAAAAGCTACCATAGCGTCCATGAAACGGTTTATAGATGCGTAATTTTTTTAGCCGCTATAGTCTAAAGTTTGTCAGGTCACTGGTTTACATGTTGCAACAAAGTGAGTACCGTCCCCAAGATTACCTGAGTTGGTTTCATCGCACTCGCAACTTCAAGCAAGTAGCCCGCGTCCGAAAACTGGATATGACGGCCGCCGCCAAAGGTTTTTTGCTGTTTGTTTGGCTCGAAATTGCCTTGGCTTGGCTCATCATTGTGGTGCTTCTGTATTTTGCCATTAGCCAAAAGTTAATAATTTGGTGGTCGCTGTCTGTAATTATCATTTGTCTTTTAGCGCCCTATTTATTGGCATATAGTTTAGCCTTGGCGGCCATAATTGCTCGCATTGCCATTTTGACACCTCAGGAAAGGGTCCGCGACGCCCGCACCAGCAAGCGGTTAGCCGATCATCCGGCTTTCAAAATTGCCATTGCAGGTAGCTTTGGCAAAACCACCATGAAAGAAATGCTAGTCACGGTACTGAGTACTGCCAAAGCCGTGGCTGCCACCCCCGGAAATTTAAACACGCCGGCAGGGATTAGCCGTTTTGTCGAAAACCTAAAAAGCGACGAAGAGATCCTAATTTTTGAACTGGGTGAATATTTTCCAGGTGACATTACTAAGCTCAGCCGTTTGGTTCAACCTGATATTGGAGTTATTACCGGTATAAATGAAGCCCACCTAAGCAAATTTCGTTCACTTGACGCCACAGTCTCAACCATTTATGAGCTGGGTGACTGGCTGCAGAATCAGACCAACCAGGCCTTGAATCCAGATGGCACCGAATCTGAGATATCAAAGCCTAGTTTTTCGCCCGTGGCGTCAGATAGCCTGCCCCGGGCTCGATCTGGGGTCAAAGGTCAGATGACAAATGTGAGCCTGTACGTTAACGGCGATAGCTCATTGGCTGCCGAGCGGGCTAAGCAATACAAAGCCACAGTTTATAGCTCAAAAGGCGTTGGCGACTGGAGCGTAGGCAAAGTTTCAACCGGTCTTGAGGGAACTAACTTTGAAATGAAGCATGGCAAAGAGACTCTTCATATTAAGTCGCAATTATTAGGAGTGCACCAAGTTGGGCCATTGGCTGCCGTAGCCATACTAGCGAAAGATTTAGGATTATCGCAGGACGATATCGAAAAAGGACTGGCGGCTACTAAACCGTTTGAACACCGCATGGAGCCATCCACTGACGGCAGCGGTGTGGTTACAATAGACGATGCCTATAATGGCAACCCTGACGGGGCTAGGGTAGCAATCAACTTCTTAGCTAGCTTAAAGGGACACAAACGCTTTTATGTTACCCCCGGAATCACCGAAACTGCCCATCGTGCCAAGATAGTACATGAAACAATTGGGCGCCTGCTCGCAGAGGCCGGTATCGAGGTGGTGGTATTGATTGAAACGTCTGTCATGGAATATATCAAAACTGGTTTGAAAGAAGGCGACTTTAAGGGTCAGTTGTTGACCTACGCCGATGAAATAAGCGCTTTATTGGCGTTGCCCAAACTGACCAAAGCGGGGGACGTGGTGTTGCTGCAGAATGACTGGCCGGATAGCTTCGCCTGAACCCAGACCAGAAGTCCGACTTCAAATGAAACCTAGATCAGAAGTCCGACTTCAAATCGAGACTGCTAAGCTATTAAGATTAAAGTCGGACTTCAAAAATCAATTATTGCCTGAGCATAGTCGAAGGCTGAACTAAAAATATTTATCAAAAATTCTCTTGACACTTCTGTCAAGTTTTGCTACGTTTTTCATACCCCGATCGGGCGAAAAGCGATGCTCTTCCGTCAAGTCCAATGGGATCCTAGGGTATCAAGCGCCTCGGCTCTTGGTGGGTCATGAATGTGCCCCTGGGCAGGTCCCTCCGGCACACACCCTCGAACGGAAGCTCGACCAGACGGCCGATTGGCCCAAACGGGATCTACCCTGGTATGCGTAGGCATACGCATACCAGGGCCCGGGCGGAGCTGACGAAATTGTCAGCAGGTGCAGTAAGTATAACGCCTTGACGTTTTTGGAAAGCTGGCCCATGGTTTCTGGGCATATGTGGCGATAGTTGGGGCCTTAACGAGGGCGTTCCTCATCCGGCGTGTGAAACCCTACGATAGGCGGATCGCAGTACGGTAATCGCCCCATTACCAGATCCGCTGACCACCCTAAACAAACTGGCCTGCCGCTTTCTTGGCGGGCCACTCACGGCACCCCCTCCTCGGGGGTGCCGTTTGCCTTTTCACACTGATCAGAAGTCTGACTTCAAATCCCGATTGCCAAAAGCCATGAAGATTAAAGTTGGACTTCAAAAAACCAATCATTGCCTGAGTCGGTCGAAGGCCTTGCCCAGCGTAGAATCAGATTATAAAAGCCGAACGGTCCGGCAGCTGCGCTTGCGCGTGGCCGCCGGACCGGTGGTTGTTGTTCTAACGCATGTCTGCCTGGTTTCTCTCCCAAGCTCGGAAGGTTGGGAGTGTCAACCAAATCGCCATCACTGTCGCAACAAGTGCCACAGCTACACCCGTCGGATGCCCGATTACTATCATGACGCCGATCATCCCCATCATGATGGCATCGCCGAGTAAGTAAAGGAACAGCGTCGCTGCCAGACGCTTCCGTTTGAACCCGTCAAGCACGAACCGGCCGAGCATGCCCAATAGTTCCTGGAAGTTGATCTCCACTACAGCGCCTTCAAGATCTTGCCGGAGTCCTTTGGTGGGCGTTTGTTACTTACGGGCGAAGCAAGATAGAGCTGCAAGGTGATCGATATGCAAGCGGCCGCGGCCAAGAGGTAGAACATTACTGCCACCAGCCAGTTTAAGGCAGGCGCCGCCATTCCAGTTGTTGGCGTGACATGAAAGGCAAAGCCCAAGGCCACAGATCCACCAACAATGTGAGCCGGGACTACTCGGGCGAGCATTAGTGAGCTATCCCAGTCATCTACCAGCAACAGGATTGTTACAAGAACCATGACGGCCAGTACACCTACGCTTGCAATGCAGAGCATCACGTATCGAGTATTGAAGACAGATCCTCTCCCCAGTCCAATGGATATAACGGAGAGAAGCCACAGGCCGGCCAGCGCTCCAACAACGATGATGTAGAGGTTCAGGAGTCTCGTAAAGCGGCTCATAGTAGCCTTTCCGATAGGGCTTCAAGCTTCGAAGCGAGTAGTGAAGTGATTATGCCTAATTAAGCCAAATAAGTCAAAAAATACCAGTTCGCCAATGGCAAATCGGTCTCGAGCTCGAGGATGCTATAATTAAGCTTATGAAAAACGTTTTAGTAATATTTGGCGGCCGTTCAGCTGAGCACGATGTATCAATTGTAACGGCTCTTGTTTCGGTAATCCCCAGCCTCAAGGCTTCGGGCAAATACACCGTGCATCCACTTTACATTACTCAAGACGGTTCGTGGTACTGCGACCCATCACTGTTAGATATTAAAACTTTCCAAAATCCTGATTTTACCAGTCAGCTAAAAAAAATGAAAAAGGTCCAACTGCTGTTTGATAACGGACTTATCTTAACCTGGCCATCCATAAGGACCCGCCAGCAAAAAATTGACGTCGCCTTTACCGCCATGCATGGCACTTACGGCGAAGATGGCAGTCTTATGGGTCTTTTACGCATGGCCGGCGTGCCGTTTGTAGGTTGCGATTTATTTGCTTCAGCTGTAGCTATGGACAAAGTCATTACCAAACAAGTTACCGGTGCGGTTGGACTGCCCAGCCCGCGCTATGAATGGTTTATGCGACATGATTGGCAAGCCAATCAATCAGCGGTTGAAAAAAAGCTCAAAAGCCTTAAATATCCATTATTTGTAAAGCCAGTTCATTTGGGTTCCAGCATTGCCATTACCAAAGTTCAAAAACCTGACCAACTTGTAAACGCTATCGAAGTGGCGCTGCATTATGACGACAAAGTGATTGTTGAAGAGGGCGTACCCAACTTAATCGAAGTTACGGTGCCGGTTATGGGTAATGCCGAGCCGCGAGTTGCCTTGGTCGAACGAGCCCTTAACAAATCTGAGCTGTTTAATTTTGAAGACAAATATATTGGCCAAGGTAAAAAAGGCGGGGGTAAAAAGGGCAATTATAGCGAGCTACCAGCCAAAATTGACCCTAAGCTTATTAAGGCATCAGAACAAATGGCCATTGCGGCCTATCGTGCTATCGGTGCGGCCGGCATTTCCCGGGTGGATTTACTAATTGATGGTAAGACGGGAAAAGTTTATTTAAACGAAATTAATACTTTGCCTGGCGCGCTGTATGACCACAATTGGCGGGCGGCTGGCGTGTCGGGAGTAGAGTTGGTAGACGAGCTAATTAGACTAGCCGAAGAACGCTTTAATGAGCAAAAGAAGATTAACTTTAACTTTAAGTCCAATATTATCGGGCAATTCTAGCTACCATTTATTTCAACTAGCTTTTAAATTGTCATCCTGCCAGAGGTCCTGAGCAAAGTCGAAGGGAAGAGAAAGTCCCGCTCCAGCGGGACGTTTATACTGTTCAGGATCTCTTAATCCAGGTCGTCTTGCTACGTCAGCTGATTCTTTGGGCTCCATTAAACGAACAAACCCCACCAAAACAACCGGTGGGGGTTGTTCTGATGGGGCTGCGGTCGAGAGGTCGCAGGACGGTTGAATGGAAGGGTCTGCCTGGCTGAATAGGGGTTCGCCGGAGAACGGCGAATATGGTCGGTAGGCGACTACGTTACAGTGCTAGATGCCGGGGCCAGACCCCGTAACCGCGTATACCACGCCTGAACGTTCAGGTCGGTGGACAGGATCCGGTTGAGGAAGGTGTGGAGGGGGATGGGCTCTTCGCCAACGCCGTTCGCGAAGCTGGACTTGTACTTGTCTGCCGCCAGACGCAAGTACTCCCACCAGTCTTGAACCGACTTTTTCTCCAGTTGCGCGGACTTGATGTTCTGGGCAACGAAAATCCTTGCTGCCTCGTCGAACCATTCGGTGGACGTCATGCCCAGTCGGATGAGATGCGTCAAGACGTCGTTGGCCAAGAATCCCATCCAGCCGGTAGCTGCGCCCACCCACTCGCCAAAGTCGATCTTGGTAGTAGGATCGACTGTGCCGACTGGCTCGTCCGTGCTGCCGAGCATTTCATTCCACTCGGCGAAGGTCAGTTTTTGGCGCGTAGCACCAGGTGCTGGATGAAGGAATGTGGAGGCGGCAACTGCCCGTCGCTGGGCACGTGCGGCGTCTGTCATAGTGCTGGTCATTTGGAGCTCCCTGTTCTATGGCGGTACGGGTGCGGAATATTATACGATCAACTTTTATAAAAGACAAGCCCCACCAAAACAGCTGGTGGAGCCGTCTTGGTGGGGCTTGTGGCTTTCAAAGGAGCCACAGTGTGGTGTGGATTGTTGGCGGAGCTGCCGTCAAGAGGCACTTGAGCTCACAGCTTCATCGGTCAGCTTCAGCCACTCCAGGTTGGCTTCCCAACCTTCCGTTCCCTGTTCGCCCATTAGAGGAGCCATTACGGCCAAGGTTTGGCAGTGGGCTTTTACGGCGCTCGGGGGGCAGATGAGAGCTGCTTGAACCACCAAAGCGACTCTGGCACGGCTCTCCGTATGCTCCCAATCAACGGAAAATGGCAGGAAGTCCAGATGCGTGTCAATGGCGGGCATTACTCACCTCTGTAGGTCATGGCAGAGGAATGGTTGTAACGAGGCTTCCGGCCTCCTCGGCTAACACTTCAGCCATCACCTCTGGGGCCCACTGGGATGGTCTAACTGGCCGCTCGTCAACATCTCCAACTGGCGCAGGAAACCAAGCAGGGATGATAACTCTAGTGGAGTCCATCAGAGCTCCTGGTGCTAGTGCCCGCAAGAGGAACCGTTGCGGCCATCGTGGTTGGTCCCGTCACTCGCGCCCGCCCGGTGCCGGCCGGTTGGTGCTGGCGTCTCGATCGCCAGGGTCTTGCGCAGCCAACCGAGGTTGTCGTGCCAATCTGCAGGTGTACAGCCTTCCACCGGCGCGACAATTGCCAGCATTACGCTTGCGGTCATAACCGAGTCAGTGGAGTCTCTCTCGAGGGCCACGGCGATCAGCTTGCACAGCATTTCCCTGCTGACGTGAGCTGCGCTCCAGTCCACGTGGTGAAGCATCTGGTCAAGCCCGTCGTTGTTCCTTACTGCTTGACGTGTCATGATTCGTCCAATCTGTCGAAGGTTCGAACCATTACCATACTACAAATAAGCTCAAAAGTACACCGTGTCTCAGCGTCATGAGTTCCGTCACGGATAAGCAAACCTGCCTACTTCCTGTTTGCCGGTAAAAAAGTTCTCGATGTCTGACTTCCTTCTCGGGTAGAGAAGTCAGACATCGCGGACTCGCCCTCGAACTTTTTGCCTACCTAGGGTACAATTACCCTCATGAAACCATACGAACCAGGCAAAATTGAGCCCAAATGGCAAAAAGTTTGGACGGACACTAAGCTTTATCAAGCGGTCGATTTTGATCCTAAGCCCAAATATTACCTGTTGGCAGAATTTCCTTATCCCTCGGGAGATGGGCTGCATGTAGGACATGTCCGCAGCTTTACTGCCCTGGATATTATGGCCAGACACAAGCGTATGCAAGGTTTCAATGTGCTCTATCCTATGGGCTGGGATGCTTTTGGATTGCCCACAGAAAACTATGCAATCAAAAACAAGATTGCCCCTCATCTCGCTACCGAACGTAATGTCGACACGTTCCGTCGCCAAATGAAAAGCTTGGGCCTAAGCTTCGACTGGTCGCGCGAGGTTAATACCACTGACCCTAAGTACTACAAGTGGACCCAGTGGATTTTTTTACAACTTCTTAAAGCCGGGCTTGCTTACCAAGCCGAGATTGCCATTAATTGGTGCCCATTTTGTAAGACTGGGTTGGCCAACGAAGAGGTTATTAATGGTCGTCATGAGCGCTGTGGCACAGAAGTCGAAAAAAAATTACTCAAACAATGGTTACTCAAAATCACAGCCTATGCTGATAGACTGATTGAAGACTTAAAAACGGTCGATTACTTGCCTCGTGTGGCCACGCAACAAATTAACTGGATCGGTCGAAGTGAGGGGGCGACGGTTAAATTTCCAATCTGTCATTCCGGACCGGAAGCGAGCACGAACCATGCCCATGCGAGCGCTCAGGATTCGGAATCTCTTAAACTAAGTCAAGAGATCCTGAATCGAGTTCAGGATGACAATTCTTATATTGAAGTTTTCACCACTCGTGCCGACACATTGGCCGGAGCTACATTTTTAGTCTTGGCGCCTGAACATCCACTAGTAAAAGACATCACAACCTCTGGTCAAAAATCAGTTACTGAAAGCTATATCAAAACCGTCCAGTCCGAGACAGAGTTAATGCGGCAAGACCAGGAGCGGCCCAAAACTGGCGTCTGGACCGGAGCAATGGCGATCAACCCTCTTACCAAAGAGGAACTTCCAGTTTGGATCGCCGACTACGTTTTAATGGGTTACGGTACGGGCGCCATTATGGCTGTCCCTGCCCACGATGAGCGTGACTTTGAGTTTGCCAAAAAATTTGACCTACCAATTAAGCAGGTAATCATGCCTATTGAGGACGATACCAAAAATCCACCTCAACCCAGGTACGAAGAAGTCGTTCGGGACACGGTAATCGTCCATCTTAAAGATAAGTCCACTGGTAAATTTGCCCTGCTTGATTGGCACGGTACTCTTGAGGGCATAACTACTGCCATCATGGGAGGGATTGAAGACGGGCAAACACCTGAAACTGCCGCCTTAAATGAGATCCGCGAAGAAGCGGCCTTACAGGACATAAATATTGTTCGCAAGTTACGTTGGGTTACCGGAGCGCGTTACTGCGCCTCGCATAAGCAGCAAAACCGCAAGGCCATTACTATGGTGATCATGGCCGAGGTTGACAATCTAAGCCAGCAAGGCAATATTCCCAACGCCGAATCCAAGCAACATACTCTAGTTTGGGTCGAACAAAAAGCAGTTTTAGATAGGCTTGTACCTGACCACCAAAAATTTGTCTGGCAGCAATTATGGAAAGAAACCGCACTTACGGATGAAGGAGAACTGATTAATTCCGGCCAATACGACGGTTTATTAGGATCCGAAGCAAAGCAAGCCATAGTGGAAGATTTGTTTAAAGCGGGGTCCGCAAAACACGCAGTCAAGTACAAACTGCGCGATTGGATTTTTAGTCGCCAGCATTACTGGGGCGAACCTATCCCGGTGGTTCATTGTCCCAAGTGTGGAGTCGTGCCGGTGCCGGAAGATCAACTACCTCTTACTTTGCCTGAAGTTGAACATTATGAACCCACCAAAACAGGTGAAAGCCCCTTGGCGGCAATTACCGATTGGGTTAATACGGTTTGCCCTCAATGTGATGGTCCGGCTAAGCGAGAAACAGACACCATGCCCAACTGGGCTGGCTCTAGCTGGTACTATTTGCGCTACATTGACCCCAACAATGATCAAGTTTTTGCTTCAACGTCCAAATTACAAGACTGGTTGATGGTTGATCTCTATAACGGCGGAATGGAGCATACGACACTTCATTTGTTGTATTCACGCTTTTGGCACAAATTTTTATATGATCAAAAACTCGTGCCCTCTCTCGAGCCTTATGCCAAGAGACGAAGCCATGGCATGATTTTAGGGCCGGACAATCAAAAGATGAGCAAATCTCGCGGCAATGTTATTAATCCAGACGGCGTAATCACGACGCATGGAGCAGATATACTTCGATTGTACGAGATGTTTATGGGACCATATGATCAAGAAATGGCCTGGAGTGAGGAACATTTAGCTGGCGTAGGGCGTTTTACGTACCGTACTTGGGACTTGGCGCATAAGTTAATTCAAAACTCCCAAACCAAGGCTCCCTCGCAATCCAAGTGGGAACGAGGGGGTCATTGAGGTGGCAGTAGATCGTATGACTCACAAAACTTTGAAAAAAGTCCACGAAGATATTCAAGATATGCACTTTAATACTATGGTCAGTAGCTTGATGGAATATGTAAACTTCTTGAACGCGCCGGATATACGTAAATCACTTTTGCAACCTGAGGCCGCTTTATTGGCGCAACGAACTGTGCGTACATTAGTCCTCATGTTAGCTCCAGCCATGCCGCACTTAGCCGAAGAGCTGTGGCAAGAAGCATTGGGCGAAACCGAGAGCGTACATGTGGCTGCATGGCCCAAATATGATCCAGAGTTAATTAAAGACGACATCATTGAGATTGCCATCCAGGTCAATGGCAAGCTGCGCGGCACTATGCTAGCGGCCGTAGACGTGGGCAAGGATGAGTTGGAAAAGTCCGCTGCGGAGGTTGAGTCTGTCAAAAAGCATCTTGATGGTAAAACAATGGTCAAAACTATTACCGTCCCGCGCAAACTAGTCAACTTTGTCGTTAAATAACCAGACTAGAAGCCAGACTTTAAATACAGTTACCTAACATCAAAGATTAAAGTCTGACTTCAAAAAAACCAGATTATGGCCTGAGCGTAGTCGAAGGCCGGGAATGTGCGTGCCCTGCGACCCTTCGACAAGTTCAGAGGTAATGTGTAGGCTTGTTCGAAGAGGAACGAGATAGACTAACCGAACCTGGCACTTTCGCTTTTTGTTCGGTATGATAGAGACAAGAGGTGAGATACAATAAATCTAAAGAAGGAGTAAGAATGTCTCTTACCAAGGAAGACTTAGAACAAATTAAAGCTGTGGTGGTCGAGGTGGTTGAACCACGGTTCGCTGCGCATGGCCAGAGGTTAAATGCGCTTGATTCAAAAATTGATAATGCAGTTGAAACAATTATAACCGGCGTAAACGAACAATTTGAGAAGATCACAATGCTGATAGACGGGATCCATCAAGAACTTTCAGAGATCAAAGACGACGTTGTGGTGGTTAAGGATTATGCCAAAGACCATGGTTTTCGCATTGCCAAGCTTGAAAACCGCAGCGCCAGCTAGATCAGAAGTCAGACTTCAAATCGAGATTTCCCAAGTCCAAAGATTAAAGTCTGACTTCAAAAACCAGGCTTAAAAGCAAAACGACCGCCCCGGGCGTTGATAGCCCGGAACGGTCGTGGTGGACGGAAGGATCAAGCAGCGATCTCTGCCAACTTGCCTGCCGCATGGTCACCGAAGATTCCTTCGAGCGTCACTCTGGAGGCTCTCACAAGATCGCCATGCGACACGATACCTGCTCTGCAGGCGGCGATCCAGCCACCTCCCTCAAGGCAGCCACACTTTGTCAGTATTTCGACGCTGTGCCTGATGTGTCGATCGTGTGGATCTACCTCTGCGGGAGTAGCAGGAAGAGTCAGATCTAGTTCTGCAAGCTTGATCACGGCTTCCGCCAGTAGAATAGGACCAAAACCAGGTATTCCTAGCAGCTCCAGCTCGGTTTCGCTGGTGAGCTGACGAACGTTCCGAATTCGACTTTCCCAGTAGCGTAAGGGAAAGCGTACGCAATCCGAGCTCCTCTAAGCTGAGGTTCTCGAGCCCAAGGGCGCGCCAACGGTTTACGAGCCGCTCCGCTGCCATCGTCGTCGATACTCAGAACGTAATCAGTATCCTCCCAGAATGCAGAACAGATTGATACAGCCTGATTCTCGTGGCGTCTATCGCCATAGGTGAGTGGGCGTCGCTCGGGCTGAAGCCACTGTCCATACTGAGCCACAGCTGGGTCAGTAAGTTCTTGTATCTGCGGGCACAGCCGTGCATACGGCGGGATCCAGCACAAACAACACGGAAGGGTATGACAGGTGCAGTCACGGGAAAAGCCTCCAAGAGGGTGGACGGATATAAAACCTTATAAAATAATGTCACATAATCCGCCATCAGTCAAGTTTCTCGGACTTTATTTATGTGTTTTTAGGTCACAGGCAATACCATACTTTCTATAAGTCTAAGTTAGACATGTTTAAAACGCTTAAAAGCAGTCTATGTTAGACCTATACAAGAAAATGCAATGATGG
The DNA here is from genome assembly GCA_963718875.1 of Candidatus Parcubacteria bacterium. GTDB lineage: Bacteria > Patescibacteriota > Saccharimonadia > UBA4664 > JBIOIQ01. Next base: position 946,986 of record OY970378.1, on the reverse strand, counting down.
TGTTTGCTTTGGATGGGTCGGGAAAGTCATTACGGCTATAAGTTAATCCTTTAAACAGCCAAACTGAATTCATAAAGCGAAAGCCGCCCCGGGCAAAAGCCCGGAGCGGCCGCGATGAACTCGATGACTTGTTGCCTACTCCACCAGCTCTTTTTCCGTCAGCTTCAGCCAGAGCATCTCAACCTCGAAATCAGTCAACTCCAGCTGCCTCAGTTGCTGCGCCGTGAGCTTTGCTAAATCGCCCCAGGTGTGATAGCCCTGTGAGGCCAATCTTTTACAACAGGCCAGATTCGAATCAATTGCAACGTTGGCCCAGCGGTTCTCTACGGTGATAAGGATTTCGTCACCGTTCTCCTCAAATCCGCTTGAGGTACATTCACCCCAGGGCCCTCTGAACTCCCGCCACAACTGGGCTACGGCTTGGTCAATGACATCTGCTGTGAGGGGAGCAGGTCCCTCAGAGGCCCCAGCGCGGCATAGCAGATGAATAATCTGCGCTCTCACGATTCCGGCGATTTGGCGGTCGCGACGCCTATCTTCGCCCGCTACAGTTACTTTAAAGCTTTCGAGAACGGCCATTACAACCTCCCAGAGTAGACAGATTTACAAAGAATGGCACATACGTACTATTTAGTCAAGTTTTGGATGGGGTCATATGTAGTTAAAAAAGCAGAACGACCGCCCCGAACATGGATAGCTCGGAGCGGTCGTGGTGGACGGGACAGATCGATGGATCAGCGACGAGCGAACTACGCGCCGGCAGCGGCGGTCTCCTGCCATAGATCCTTCGCGATCAACAGTCTCGTGATCTCAGTCACAACGTCGGCCTCGAGGCCAAAAGCGGTCAACTGATCGGGGGTCAGTTCGCGCAGATCGCCCCAGAGATAGACACAGTTGTCGTTGAGGATCATCAGGACACTGGGATCGAACAAGTCGAGTTTGCAGTCGAGCCAGCGGTTGACTACGGTGATGACCAGCCCGGACGCCTCCTCGACCACGTTCAGTAAGTAGTTGCCAGAGCTCTGACCATTGAAACCAAGTACGTGGTCAGCTGCTTGGCGGAAGATACGTTCGCAAAACCTTTCCATCTTGGGGGTATCCTTCCCCCTTATGGTAAAGGTCTTATGGGGGGCAACATTCTTTGGCACGAGACAACCTCCAGATGGGTGGACGGAAAGAAGATCTTATAAATAATGGCACATAGAGCTACTTAGTCAAGTTGCATTGAGGCTAAAGTTACGCTATAATCCACTCCAAGAATGCAATGCGCATAGATGTAAGTGAGATCCTAACCCAAGGAGAGGGTAGTAGAAAAAGTTTTGCAATTGTCGACGAGACAATTGAACTTGAGGACTTAACTGTGTCTAGTGGCCTAAATGGCCAAGTTACCCTGGTGCGGACGGAATCTCGCGCTGTCCCTCCAAGGTGAAGTTCAAGTTGAACTAAAGCTTGAATGCCACCGCTGTTTGCGTGAATATGTGTTCCCGGAGGACCTCAAAATCAATGGTCATTTTAGCCGCGAGCGCGGCGGAGATGTTATAGACGACACTTGGCCGATCATCAAAGAGTTGACCATAGACATCACCCCGTTGGTGCGGCAGGAAGCTATATTGTGTATCCCCATCAAACAGCTTTGTAAGCCAGAGTGTCCGGGGTTTGAATCTAGCACGGACCAACCCGTGGTCAACAATTAGCTCTAATCCACATCTAAGTTGTGCTAACATAATATTAACCACTAACATTTAACAACTTAACATTTAACCTCTGACCCTTGACTCTTAGAGATGCATCGGTATTGTCAAGAGTCAAAAGTTAATTGTCAAAAGTTAAAAAGTAAAAGGAACTAAAAAATGGCAGTACCAAAAAAACGTACCACTCGAGCAGCCCAGGGCCAGCGTCGTAGCCACGATGCCCTGCAAGTAACCCAGCTCACTGCTTGTCTGTCTTGCGGTAAAGAAGTAACGCCGCATACTGTTTGCCCCTCTTGTGGTAGTTACCGCGGCCGTAAGCTTTTGAAAGTCTAAGCAAACATGCGAATTAAGAATAAAGAATTAAGAATAATGGTTTGCGCTCACTCAGTTCGAAGTGAATCCCACCCTAATTCCTCATTCATAATTCATAATTCGCGAGAGGCTTCAAAAAGTGGCTTCTAATCGTCATTTGGGGCGAATTGTGGCCATGCAAAGCCTTTATGAGCACGATTTTAAAAAAGACGTTGCTGACAAACCCTCCCAGATTGCCGAAATATTGGAACGCAACTTGGGAGAATTTTCCGACAGTATTGACGACACCGGCTTTGTCCGCGACTTAGTGCAAGGTGTAATAGACAACATAGAAACTATTGATTCCACTATTGGGCCGGCAGCTCCTGAGTGGCCCGTAGACCAAATTGCCAAAATCGACAAAGTTATTTTGCGCATTGGAGTCTACGAGCTAAGTCTAAAACGCGAAGTTCCGCCCAAAGTGGCTATTAATGAGGCGGTCGAGCTGGCCAAGGCTTTTGGAGGTGAAAACTCCAGCAAATTTATTAATGGCGTGTTAGGTACTATTTACCGAAAGAGTGATTTCTATGAACCAGAAGAAGATAAAAAATCGCAAACCGACGAGGCCCGCGCCGCCTAGGGCGGTGCGTGAATACACGGCCGGCGGGGTAGTGTACCGCATACTTGGGAATACTATCCAGATTCTAATGATCCAGGACAAGCTGGGTCGTTGGAGTATTCCCAAAGGGCACGTTGAGGAAGGCGAAAGCCTACATCAAACTGCCACGCGCGAAATTGGGGAAGAAACCGGCTTAACCGAGTTGCGGATCGTAGACAAGCTCGATAAATTACACTTTTTTTACCGCAAAGAAGGCAAGCTAATTTTTATGACCACCTATGTTTATCTCATAGAGGCTTTGGGCAACACTGACGCCGTGATCCCGGAGCAAAGCGAAGGCATTGCTGACGTAAAATGGTTTGATTCACAAACCGCCTTGGAGCTGATTGAATACCGCGAAACCCAAAAACTGTTCAAAATTGGCTTAAGTAAGATTACTGGCGATCCTACACCTATAAAAAAGACTCATGATAAGATGAATAAAATGCGAATGATGAATAAAGAGTATGAGTAATAGTAGCAAAATAATGACGTCATTCCCGCGCAGGCGGGAATACGGCCGATCCCCGACCAGAAGCGCTTCGCTTTCTATCGGGGATGACGTTGGCGGTCATTCATAATTCGCGAGAGGCGTAAAGATGGCAGACGCACAAGAACTACAAGCTAAATTAGGAATAAACTTTACCGACCCAACCTTACTTGAGCGGGCTTTTGTACACCGATCGTATTTAAACGAGCATCCAAAATTGGGCTTGGAACACAATGAACGTTTAGAATTTTTAGGCGACGCTGTGCTGGAGCTAGTAGTTACCGATTACCTTTATCGAAATTATCCTAACCCCGAAGGGGACCTAACTAACTGGCGCAGCGCGTTGGTTAAAACCGAATCGCTGAGTGATGTAGCCGAAAAACTTGAGCTGGGCCAATATCTCAAATTAAGTCGCGGTGAGGCTAAGGGCAATGAACGTAGCCGCGCGCTAATTACCGCTAACTGCGTTGAGGCTCTGATAGGTGCAATATATCTGGACCAAGGCTATGCAGAAGCTGCCGAACAGTTTATTACAGGCCACATTGTGTCAAAACTCACCAATATTCTAAAAAACGGTACTTGGGTTGACCCCAAGAGTAAATTTCAGGAAATTGCTCAAGAGCGCGAAGGCATGACGCCTGTATACAAGGTGCTTGAGGAAAGCGGCCCCGATCATGACAAAGTTTTTGTACTGGGTGTATATGTTGGTAGCCGCCTGTGCGGCCAAGGCTCGGGCTCTAGCAAGCAAGCTGCCCAACAGGTGGCAGCTGCCAATGCATTGAAAGAGTACGTCAAAAAGCCAACTGCTAAAATTGCCGGCGCGTCCACTTTGTCATCCCCTATCGGAAGTAAGCCAAGTGCGCGAAATTTTTCTAATAACACGCTCCGGATAGGGGATCCAGAGCCGAAAGTGGTAGATGCTGTAGAAAAAGCAGTTGACAAATAATACTTATTGTGCTAGTATGATCTGGTCCTTTTAAATTTAAGGCGCTATTTACGTAGCCTTACGTGAGCTTACAAAATTTAAGCTCACCTATAGCTACGTAAGTGGCCAAAAGTGTCCCTGAGCCTGCCCATTCCAATTGTCATGCGGAAATTCCGCGGAATGAGGGCAAAGGGACAAACTCGTCGTTGGCGGCCTAGTCAACGACGCACGCCAGAATCGTCTGGCGTGATGAACTGTCGGCCTGCGTGGTCGACGAGCGTGGGCTTGCTCACGTGCATGTGGGACATCGAGTGCCTGCATGATGCACAACAATCGTGTCTGCAACCGGACGAACACCGCGCCTCGTATACCTTCGAGCGAGGGCGGTTCGGGTTCGTACGCATTGCTTACACGGGTTCCGAGGCTCAAGACAGGTGAGCTCAGCAACACTTTAGGTCGTTGGCATGATGACATAAAGAGGAGGGGGGTTCGAATCCCTCTCTCGGAGCGACCGGCCCAGCCGGTTAGCGAGCCTCGAGCTCGCAAATTTACAAGCACGGAAGTAACCGGAGCACCGTTTGAAATCAAAGCCGTGTTTCCATCCTCGTGTACATTTCATCGAGGTTGCGATCGAGCCCAGTCGCATAAAACGAGCCACAGGGCACCCAAAGTGGCAACATAGCTATCGACAACTTTGCGGTTGGGAGCTGCAGACTGTCGGCCCACGGGGGACTTATGTTCCCCGTGGGCATAACCCTTTTCACCCCAGGATTACTCCTGGTTTTTTTGTGCCTTTCAACTCTTAATCTTAGTGTCACCCTGAAGAGGAAGTCCCGCATAGCGGGACGCTCATACTGTTCAGGGCCTCTTAATCCAGATAAGAGATCCCGGATCCGGAGCACCGAGCTGTATCCTGGTTCGGCTCGGCTTCCGGTCCGGGATGACAGTAGAAGGGTTAGAGACGAAAAATCTAGACAAACCAAAATCCACTATTGTTTAGTTTGGTGCGGAGCCTGCCCCGGACCACAATCCGGGGGGTAGGGAATCCAGATCCTCCGGTCATCCGTCGCTTGACGGACGTAGGATAACAAGAGATACGAAGGTGTTTATTTGTTCCGTTTTTCTGATAAACTTGCCTGGCAGTCATACTCGATCTCGACGAAAGGTAACGCAAGTGACCGACGCAACCGTTTCTACCGATCAAGAACCTATGACCTCCGCGAGGGTGCTGGAAATCGTTATCGCTGCGGTTGCGAACGTGTGGGACGAAGATCCAGCAGCTCTTGGTATGCGCACCGTCTTGATAGGGCAAGACGGAACGCACGACAGCATGACCGTGACTTCCATCCTCGTCGAGCTCGAGCAAGTGTTCGGCGAACTCGGCTACAAAGCCGAAGTCATGATCGAAGACATTAAGGGTGTTACGACTATTCAGCAACTCGTCGGCTACATAGTCGCACTACTCGGCCTGTAGTTCCCTCCTGGAGGTCAGCCCGCTTTGCCAACATCTCACCAGGGGTCGCTTCGGCGTCCCCTGGTGAAGACCCCTTATAATCAAGACTTCTTTTTAATCCACCAAACCATTACAATTATAGCAAAAGTTAAGTTTCATTTCCGTCATCCGTCAATTGTCGGATGACGGTGCAAGACTTTCAAGTTTCATTTAGTTTGATCTAGCCAAGAACGCTCGAACGATTAATTGAAAATGGAAACTTGTCTAAATGAAAATTGAGGGATATGTATCTTAAACAACTCACCATCACTGGTTTTAAATCGTTTGCACACAAAACCGTGCTGGCCTTTGAGCCGGGCATAAGTGCTGTAGTAGGCCCAAATGGCTCTGGTAAAAGTAACGTCGCCGACGCTGTACGCTGGGTACTGGGCGAGCAATCTACGTGCTCACTGCGCACCAAAAAAGGCGAAGAGGTTATATTTGCCGGTACCGAAAAACGCGCCAAAGCCAGCATGGCCGAAGTTAGTTTGCTACTTGATAATGCCGATAACGCGGTTGACCTAGATTTTTCCGAAATTGAACTTTCCCGCCGGTTGTACCGCAGCGGGGAAAGCGAATACCGGCTTAATGGCCGCAAAGTAACCTTAAGGGACATCCAGAACCTGCTTATCCAGGCTGGTTTCGGGCCTAACTCATACTCAGTAATCGGGCAGGGTATGATTGACCAGCTAATCCTGGCCTCCCCAGCCGAACGAAAGCTATTATTTGACGAAGCCAGTGGAATTCGCGGGTACGAGCTCAAACGCGAACAAGCTTTGCGCAAGCTGGCGGCCACAGACCTTAACCTAGAGCGGGTACACGATATATTAAGTGAGCTCGAGCCACGCCTAAAAACCCTCGAAAGAGGTGCCGAGATTGCCAAAAGCCCGCCAAAAGGCAGTCGGTCAGCTATCTATCAAGCGGGCTGAGCTGGTGACAAGCGGGGAGCTCTATTACCGCCAGCAGTTTGAATCAGCGCAACAAGCTGTAAAAGCACTTCAACAACAAATTGCCACATTCAAGGACCTTGTTAGTAAACTTGAATCTGAAAAAGCCGACTTAACCGAGCGCCCAACGCCCAATGAACAGTCTTGGCAAGCTACATGAACTTGAGGCTCAGCGGGATAACACAACCAACGAGCTCAGTGTAAAACGAGCCGAACTACAATTTTTAATTGACAAACAAGTTCAACTCGAGCAGGAACGGGCACGAATGGCCCAAACACAAACAGAACTTGCCTCTGCCAAGCGCCACCGCCAACAGCTAGCACGAGCACTGGCTGAGGCTCAAGTAAACGAGGCAGAGACGTCCAGCCATATGGCAATTATTGCCAAAACCATAGACCGTATGCAGTCCCGACTAGCCGGTTTTAGGCGTCAAATCGACCAGACTAGTCGTCAAGAATACATTGACCAAGCGCTCCATATTTTGAAACAAGTCAACCACAACCTTGGCGAAGCCACTTTTGATCAGGAAGAAATGCGTTTGCTGGTATACAAGGCTGGGCGCCTGCTTAGCCACGCCAGCCGCGGCCAGGCCGAAGTAGCCAGTGAAATGAGGCTCGCTCAAACCGACCTTATGGCATCCATGAAGCAACGCGAAGAGGCCCATGAACCCTACACTAATGCCGTTATCACAGTCCGCTCGCTCGAACTCGATTTGGCACACGCCGAGGATGAGGTTGCTAAGCTACAGGCTATTAGTGAATCCACCGTTCAGCAAAAAAAACAACTTACATCGGTTGAAAGCCAAGTAGCTCAGCGACGCAATCATATAGACCAGCTTGAGCAAGAACTGGTGGAAACCAATCTCATGGTGCAAAATATGCGTCAAGAAGTCGCAGCTCAAACAGCTGCCGAGCGTGATACTGAAGAAATTTTTGGTCTAGCCAGTCGGCTTCAGGCTGCTAAATCAGACCTGGAGCGGTCAGTTAGCGAAAAAGCCGTGGTCGAGCACAATCTACATCAAGCTCAAGCGGCTCAAATAGCACTAGTCAATCAGCGAAAATCTTGGTTCCCAGATGGCCGCTTGCCAGAGGTAGGGAAGGAGCTGGCTCATCCGGCCGAGCTCGAGCAGCAAATAGCACTTTTAGAGGCCCGGCTTGATGACACTCGAGACTCAGATGGTGATGTGCTTGATGAATACGATGAAGCTTCCAAGCGCTACCAATTTTTAAGCGCCCAGGTTACCGATCTTACGGCTGCCCAGGCCGATTTACTGACCGTCACAGGTGACTTAGACAAGCTCATTCGCAACCAATTTGAAACGGCTTTTGCGGAGTTAGGCCAACATTTTGAAAAATACTTTAAGCAGTTGTTTGACGGTGGACGGGCTAGTCTAACCTTAACCCCCGACTCTACAGGGGCTTACGGCATTGAAATAAAAGCTGTGCCACCAGGAAAGCGGGTAGAGCAGCTTTCCACCCTTTCGGGTGGGGAGCGGGCGCTTACCGGCACAGCCTTGCTAGCGGCAATTTTAACTATCAACCCCAGCCCGTTCGTCATGCTCGACGAGATTGATGCTGCTCTAGATGAAGCTAACTCAGACCGTTTAAGTAAAATTTTGGCTAATCTTACCAAGCATTCCCAGCTGCTTGTCATTACCCACAACCGCCAAATTATGGCAACAGCCGGGGCTTTATACGGCGTAACCATGGATCATGACCATGCCAGCAAAGTCTTATCGGTTAAGCTTGAGGCGGCCACGGAGATGGCGGCGCGAGGGTAGCTTTTTTGCGCGAATCATTCTTCATGTTATCCTCGATCGGAAGTTGTACTCAACCGCTCCGGATCGGGGACCCAGAAAAAAATAAAAAAAGTTTTTGTTCTAGATTCCCTATCCGGAGCGCCAAGCGGGGCAATGGTTGCGCTTGGCTTCCGGTAGGGAATGACAGTGATGGGGTTTTTGGCTTCACAGGTGAGGCATGAGCTTGACGTTTTGGCCTTGGAAAGGTTACTATTTTGAATGCTGTAATTAATATGGGCGAGTGGCAAAGCGGCCGAATGCAATCACCTCTCAAGTGATTCCTGCTCGGAGCTCGAGTATGGACCCGGAGGTTCAAATCCTTCCTTGCCCGCTAGAACATAGCATTTAAAAAGATCTGAGGTTGTGACCCTGTAGACGGCAGTCGGCGTACTACTGTCACGAAGGGCTCCCTTTAGATGAGCAGTGGGGCGCAAGCCGCATAAAGGTTTGGTCCTACGGATCAATCTACTGCTGGAAGGGCAACCTCAGCAATACCTCCGCATCCTGGCAATCGGGAGCGGAAGGACGGTCCTTTCGGTAGGACGAGTGGCCGCGCTGTAACGGAAGCAGCGCCAGCACGCGTCTACCACCGGACCATCGCCGCATACTCCGTGCGGCACGTCGGCCATCGCCGACGGCCTAGCCTCACAGGCGAAGGCAGGAGGCGTGGTGGGGCTGCCGCCAGCGGCCCCACCAAGTTCTTTCCAGATGCGCCTGTGGCGCCAATCGTGATCTTTATAGGGCGACACCGGCCACGATGCAGGCGACTGGCGTAAAACGGGTTCCTGTCCCGTGAAAAAGCTCATACCGGACGCGGTATCACTTTAAAGGGCCTGAGGAGCAAACACAACTCCTCTGATCGGCAGGTCAGCTGATCGATCGGGGCAGATGGTAGCAAGACCATCTGCCCCAACTCTTTTTAAATTGACATTTAGCCTGGAATCGGGTAATATTTGGAACATTGTCTTTGTGTTAAATTAATAAAGGTTACGAATGCTCGCAATCCGCTTAGCCCGTACTGGGCGAAATAAATATCCCACCTACCGTATTGTAGCGGCTGAATCGGCTCGGGCTACTACTGGTAAATTCGTGGCTATTTTGGGTCATTATAATCCCCATACCAAAGAACTGATTATCAAAAAAGAAGAGACTGTCAAATACATTAGTAACGGCGCCCAGCCCTCCAATACTGTTATCAAACTGCTCCAGCGTGAAAAAATGGAATTGCCAAAATGGGTAGTTTTAGCCACTAAAAACAAGGCCAGCAAGCAAACTCCAGTTGAAGCTCCGGCCGCAAAAGTGCCCGCCTCAAATGAATCAGAGGTCGAAGCTACAGTTGGTGAGACTGCCGAAACCGAAGCACCAGTGGTTGAGGCAGTGGCCGATGGTTCGAATGAAGTCGAACAATCCACAGTTGGTGCGGAGGCTGCCGAGGAAAATGCCGAGGCCATCGCCGATACTGTTACTGAATCTGCTCCTGAAGATACCGCTGCTGGCGAAGAAGCCCAGGCTGGCTCAACCGAGCAAATTGAGGCCGCCGGCGACGCCGCAATTGAAGCTGCCCAAGCCGAAACTAAGGCAAAATCTTAAGTAATTAAGCCAGAAATACATCGACCGATGCGTTATTGTAAGTTATTATTACAGTATTAAGTAGAGGGTATACAGCATGGCAGATCTTGACAAGGAATTCGTAGAGTACGTAGTAAAGGCTTTAGTTACTAACCCCGATGCGGTAGAAGTCAAACGCTCGGTTGATGATATGGGAGTATTACTAGAACTTACCGTAGACCCTGCCGACATGGGCCGCGTTATTGGTAAAGCCGGTGCCACCGCCAAAAGTATTCGCACATTATTACGAGTGTTAGGAGCCAAGAGCGATTCTCGTGTTAACCTTAAAATTGTTGAGCCTGAAGGCGTAGAAGTGCCAGCCGAGGCTAATGCAGACGCCAGCGAGCCTGCAGCCGCCGCTCCGGTGGCCGAAGCCGTAGAGCCACCAGCTCCAATCCTTGTGGCAGATGCAGAAACCCCAGCCGCCGAACCTGTATCCGAAGCCCCAAACTCTCGTGACCAAACCAGAGCGGAGATGGAAGAGTTAGCCGACCTAGACGTCTAAAGTTTGCGCATTACGCTTTCACCGTAGGTCAACTACAGCTCATTTAAGCAAGTTTCAAGTCACATTTTACGCACACTCGGCTAGTTAATGAAAATTGGAAATTGAATAAATGAAAATTGATATAATTACTCTCTTTCCTGACATGTTCAAGGGTCCTTTTGATATGAGCATGCTTTGGAAGGCCCAAGAGCGGGGGCTGGTTGAAATTAAATTTCATGACTTACGCGAGTTTGGTTTGGGTCCACGGCGGCAAGTAGATGACACCCCTTATGGAGGAGGTGACGGCATGTTGCTCAAACCTGAACCGATTTTTGCCGCAATTGAGGCGATTCGGACTCAAAGTCAGACTTCTAATCCAGATCCTTCCAGCATCAAAGATGTAAGTCTGACTTTTAATCCAGAAGGCAGCGCTCACAACTCAAAAGTTATTGTCCTCAGTCCCCAGGGACAGCCATTTAACCAAAAACTGGCTGAGGAACTAGCCCAGGAACCAAAGCTAATTCTAGTAGCCGGCCATTATGAAGGGTTTGACGAACGCATTTTAAGCTTAGCCGACTACGAACTTTCCATCGGCGACTACGTTTTAACTGGAGGAGAGCTGCCAGCTATGGTGGTGGTTGATGCGGTTGTAAGGCTCATTCCTGGCGTTCTGGGTGGCCAGGCAAGCGCGCGGGACGAATCATTTAGTAAATCAGCCAATGGTCAACTCGATTATCCCCAATATACCCGTCCAATTGAGTTCAATGGCATGGCCGTGCCCAAAGTACTCCAAAACGGCAATCATGCTGAGATTGCCAAATGGCGAGCTGAGGCAGCAAAGGCTAAAACTGCCAAAAATCGCCCCGATTTATTAAAGTAAAAGGGCAGAACCCCGACCTTCAACGCTTTGGGCGTTGGGGGTCGGGGTTCTTAGTGATCTCGGTCTCGACAATTGGCTTCCCAGTGAAGGTGGAGTTCACGCGTAGCTTCGCGGGCTTCGGATATCACAAGAGCTGCTATTCCTCCTACCAAAAGATAGGTACTTCCTGTGTATAGTTTACCTATTGGTAGTAGGCTCATCACAAGGATTGTTGGTGCCACCATCGAATCAAGCAGAAGGTGCAGCCCCAGAGCTTGAGCCAAACTGGACTTGCTTGATCTTGCCCACATCCGAACACCTAGGTTTACAAAAATGTCCAGCGTCTCGAGAACTGCCAAACCCCAAGTAAACCTGGTCGGGGGCTCGCCTATCACGCTGTGCCCAATGAGGATAACAATCAATAGGTAAAGCGACAGAGTAGAAATAGGGGACACGTTTTTTGCCCAATGGCGTTGTCGTAATCGGTCCCCAACGCTATCAAGACCGGTTGCGATCAAAGCGATTAGGCCATCGAGCAGATTATGGTACACCGCAGCAGTCAACAAACTGCTGTGCAGATGTAGGTTGGCAATAAACTGGCAGGTCGCCCAGGCGATCAGAACCAGACCGGCCCCGATCGGCAAGCGATCGTGGCTTTCGTGGTCGTGGGGCAAGGGGCTCCTTTTTAACGAACGGAAAAACTGCCACGTAATTATAGCTCAAAAACGCTCTTGGTCGCGAGCATAAGCGGGTAGAAGGATGCAAAAAAACAAAACTTCTTTATAATATGTATCCATTTAACCTATTTTTCCGTGAATCCCGAAACGCCTGCTTATATGAGACGAACTTATATACACCTTTGGGGTGCGTCTTTTTCCAGACTACCGCCATTTTGTCAGTAGTGAAAATATAAAAAACTGAGCACCCAAAATTAATTTCTTCTCTAAAACAATCAGAGCAGGTTCTGTCTGCCTCCATTTAGTTAACCGCAAATTGACTTAAAGAAATGTCCAAATGTTGCCTGTTCGACCTCTATTCACTAAAATAGTTGGGTACTGTCAGTTTGGCGGTAGTTATACGAAAAATGATAAGGGGCTCCATGACCGAAAGGCGACTTTTCGTTACGTATTTATTAGCCTCCTTGTTGGCGGGAGAAAATCACGGCTACGGAATTTACAAAAAAATGGCCGATGACAGTATGGGTACCATATTTGTTTATGATAGGGCTGTTTATCGTGAGTTGCCGCGGCTTGTTCAAATCGGGTTAATAGAATCAGCTCAATCCGATTCTAAACAAGTCAAATATCGACTTACTTCTAGAGGAAGACGGTGGCTCCAGGTTGAGAGGGGGAGTATTCAAATTATTGAACAGCTTTTAAGAGAGCGATTATAAGCTTATTGATTAAACAGTGTATAAAGCTTGCTGGAAAGCTCAGCAAATTTAGCCGGCGCAGCCCCTGTATTTTTCCAAGGTCCACTCATCATAACCACCACATAATCAGTTTTTGGCCCATAAACAATCCCCGCATCATGTACGAGCCCAAACACATCTCCAGTTTTATGGGCAATAGTTGTTCCAGCCGGTAGGCCTTGAGGTAGGCGATTATTGACGCGCTGAGACTTTAAGAGATCAGTAAAATATTGGGTTGCATTAGGGCTCAACAGAGTTGAGTTGTACAACCGCTCAAGTAAAATAGCAACGTCATTAGCGCTTGTAACGGTGGGGTAATCAAATCGAGTATGTGTAAATCCATACTGAGCCAGCGTTGGATTATATCGGCTATCTCCAAGCATGCCTTCCATGGCTTCGCCGCAAGCATTATCCGAAACCGTAATCATAGCTTTCAAACAATTACTAACGTTGCTGCCTGTTCCTGGAACTATGCTCGAAAAATTTAATTTGCCTGAGTCGACCAAAGTGTATATGCCATGGGCAACAAACAGCTTGTATAAGCTGGCGCTGGTAATAGTTTGGTCTGATGCTACCGCCGCACCCTGGCCAGTCTTAAGATCTTTTACCGCCAAATAAACTGGCGAGCCAGCGCTAGCAGCAAAGTCATTTAACAACGATTGTATCTGGGCCGAAGTGACGCTAAAAACTGGCGCTGGAGCTTGAGCCGCAGCCGTCGGTGCAGGTGTGGTCGCAACAGCTGCCGCTGGCGCCACTTTTGCTTGAACGGGTGAATTAATGGCTTTAGCCGCACTTATCACCGTACTCCCAAGAATTGCCGCACTAACTCCGCCCGCTAATACCCACGCTAGCCCCGACAGCGGTTTGCGGGCGGGGATAGGAAGTGCGGCTGCTGGTGCGCTAGGCCAAACAGTCTCTGCTACAGCCGCCTGAATTGGTGTTTGAGGAGGGCGCAAATCTAGTAAAAGTGGTCGCAAAGTTTTTTCACTAAGGGCTTGGCCAAGCGGCAGCCTTGCCGACTTCAAAGTAGGAGTAAAGACTGCTCCACGCGGGGCCAAACCATCCACCATTATGCTCATGGTTTATATTGTACTTATGCTAACTCTCCGATTCAAGCCCCCAGTCTCTGACCACGTTATCGGTGCGTACCTCTCGGGATGGGACAAACCATGGTAACCTAGAAGTAGTTATGAAGGAGACCCTATGATCAAACAGCTAATTGCAAAACTGCCGGCCCAAACAGTTTATGCCCATTGTGACCTGCCATGTGGTGTATACGACCCTGCCCAGGCACGCATCGAAGCCGAGTCAATCGCGAAAATTATGGAAAAATACGATGGTTTAAGTACCGAGGACAAAGTGCGGGCTATTATCATCAAAGAGACTCGGGCGGAATTAGTAAAACATCATTTATGGGTATTGTGGACCGACTATTTTAAGCCAGAACATGTGGAAAAATACCCCCAGCTGCACGATTTATTTTGGCGCGCCACCAAACAAGCGGGTACTACCAAAAAAACGGTTGATCCTGCTGAAGGTCAAAAGCTACTAGATCTGATAGACGAGATAGCCACCGTCTTTGCCGAAACCAAAACATAATTGTCGTCAGCGAGGAACTATATGAAGTGGTTTCCGGTAAAACTTTACCGAGTCCAGGGTGGCAGCATGCTTCCAGCCTATAATTCCGGCGATGTTTTGCTTGGGGCAAGATGGTCGCGCTTTAAAGTTGGCCAAGTGGTAGTTGCAGCAACTTCGGAACGCACAATTATTAAACGCATTACAAAAATTTATGCTAACACTGTGTGGCTTGAAGGTGACAATCTTACCCAAAGCACCGATAGCCGCTCCTTTGGCCCACTCCAGCGCCAGCAAATCCAAGCGCTAATAATTGCCAAACTATCCTAAAAACAGGTACAATTACCCAGTTCTTGGGTTTAAGGCTTGACTGTGAATCCTCAAACCACCGTATCTGTCATTCCCTAGCCTACTTCGCCGAAGTGGCTACGAAGGCTGAATTGGAAAGCCAAGCCCAACCATTGCCTGGCTTGGCGCTTCGGGTAGGGAATCTAGAAAAGAAACTAAAAATGTTTACTACCTATGTTTTGAAAAGTGAATCCTTAGGAACGCACTATGTTGGCTATTCTTCGCAAGTGGAAGTTAGGCTGATCTGGCATAACGAAGGTAAGTCTCGCTATACTAAGAATCGTGGTCCCTGGAAGCTGGTTTATTCGGAAAGATATGAAACAAAATCCGAAGCAAAAAAGCTTGAGAGTTTTTTAAAGACTGGTAAAGACCGGTAATTCTTAAATAATCTGGAATTGTAATTGCTCATCTGCTGGGGAATGGCCAAGCGGTAAGGCGCCTGATTCTGGCTCAGGAGATCGTAGGTTCGAATCCTACTTCCCCAGCCAAATGAGCAATTAAGGAGTGGTCCGCCTAAGGCGGATAAGGCGCTTGATTCTGGCTCAAGAGATCGAAGGTTCGATTACGAGGAGCACGCACAGAAGTTTACTTCGAGCGTGCGACGATGGATACAGAATGTAATCCTTCCTCCCCAGCCAAAAAGAGTGTATTGATCGACCACCATAGTACCTTCTCCCCAGCCAGCATTGTTCCACTAAGTTACTGATTTTATGCTAATATCAAAACTAATTTGTGAACATCAAGATAACAAGTAATACTAACAATAAACTGACTATATGTACTATGAATTGAGAGATTGATCGTCTTGCGGTTATATTGCCACCGTTCTCTGTAATCGCTCTCTCAAACCGTTTATTCATACTACGTTCTCTCCGAATTTGCAGTATCAGATCCTTAAGATTTCGAAGCCAAGGTTGAGCAAAAGTAAGCCAAATACTTTTCTTATTGTCGGCAATTTCGTAGAGGACTCCGCGCCCGTTATGTTTATAAATCTTAATTATAGCCAGGTCGGAGTTTAGTAGCTGGCTGTCTGTCTGCAACAAGCTAATCTTATTATCTTCTATTTGTATGTCTAACTCTTGCGAGAGGTTTTCCCCGGTCCATGCAGTAAATCGGTTCATAATTTACAGAATACAGCTATTCCATTTCAAGTACAATTAGCTGTAAGTAAACCGAGTGCTGTTTAACATAAGATGGTATGGCTCACACCCATATTTTTCTTTATCTATAATAGATTTCTAGGTCGTCAAAAGTTTGGAATAATGACCCCATGCTCAGCCAAAAAGACCTGAGCTTGTCTCGGGTCTTTTTGGCTGGGATGATACGATGAGAACCGGAAGAGTGAGCTTAAGCGAACGGAAGGTTCGATTACGAGGAGCACGCACAGAAGTTTACTTCAAGCATGCGACGATGGATACAGAATGTAATCCTTCCTCCCCAGCCAAGAAATTATTATGTTATCAATATACGATAAGCGTAGTATATCTATATAGGATTTGGCCACCGTAAATACTATAATGTAACAATGAAATTAAAGCGTATTATGTTCCCAATACTTAGTATTGTAACGGGATTATTTTTAACAATTGCTTATCAGTTTTTGGTATATGGCATATCCAAACAAACCAAGCTTTCTTGTCATAAATTAAACCCAAGTATTACCAATACGGAGTATTGTGCCTATTATCGAGCTACTCCTGGCTTTTTAGGCGGGAGCAATACCTTACTTATTGGGCCTTCTCCTAATAGGGGTATTGTTTATAATATTCCATATTCTCTTGGGAACATACATGTTACCTGGGATGATAATAATGACGCAGTTACAGTTTCTTTGCCAGGGACTAAATTAACAATTGATCAAAGCGAGTACGTTGATACGCGTTGAATAGTCACCAGCGATCCACGCATTAAGGTTCTAACCTCGCCAACTATGCCCAGCAAAAATACTTTATGCTTAATTAATAACTTGAAAGCGATACAGGTAGGGTATGAACACGGTCAAGACCAAAAGCTATGAATTGGCAGTCTATGCCAGAGGTGACGAAAAATCCTCTAAGTTGGCCCTTATACTTCCAGGACGCCTAGACTCCAAAGACTACATTCACAATACAAGCCTCGTGGATCTAATGGCTGATCGAGGGTACTATGCATTATCTTTTGATCCCCCAGGTACATGGGAAAGTCCCGGTGACATTCAAAATTATTCCACTACAACCTACAACAATGTCATAAATGAAGTCATCGAGCATTTTGGCAACAAGCCTACTCTGCTTCTTGGACATAGCCGAGGAGGTGCGGTTGCGATGCTGGCATCGTCTAATCCAGCCGTTTCAGGCATAGTCGCAATAATGGCTTCTTATGGGCCGCCTTCGCCTCCTAGTAAAGAGGCCATCCAAACTGGGTTTAATATTGAATACCGTGACCTTCCGCCTGGAGCAATCAAATCAAAAGAGCAAAAAAGATTTGAGCTTCCTATTGGCTACTTCAAAGACGGGGCACAATATAACCCAATGGCAGCGCTTCAAAAGTTTAATATGGCAAAACTATTAATTTATGGTGACGAAGATGAGTTTACGGAACCTCAACGTGTTGAAGAAATATACCTATCCTTGTCAGAGCCAAAAATGATTCAAAAAATACACTCAGTTCATGATTACCGGCTACAATCCGAAGCAGTTGCGGAAGTGAACGCGATTGTGGGCCAATTTTTGGACAAGCATTTGAGTTAGAATCACTCTAATACTTCACCCTTGGTTCCCCGAGCGTAAGCTCGTGGGACGAAGTACTTTCCCGTGTCTTCGGCGTAAAGATAGCATTATGTCTGTATACCGACGCACATCACACTTTAGTCTTTGCATGTGACTACCATTTGGTATGGCCGACCAAATATCGACGGGAGGCCTTAAACAAGAGCATGCTGGTCTATCTCAAAAAAACTATTTAAGGCACATGTCTGAGTATCATCCAGGCCTCATTATCAAAGAAATCGATGGTGAATCAGATCACATACATATGCTCGTATCGATTCCACCTCAACGTTCAGTTGGAGAAGTGGTGCGGGTCATAAAGTTGAGCTACACGCTTAGTTTAACCCTTTTTCATCGAAAACTTTTTCCAAATTTTGCTTAAGAACCTCTGGTTTCATTTTCTCTGTTTTGCTCTTGCGCTTGTGCTTAAAAACTTCGATGGCGGCTGGCAACACTGAGACGGCTACTATCCCCAAAATAGCATACTCAAAATTAGATTTAATGAAGGGGATTTGCCCAAAGAAGTAACCGGCCATAGTTAAGCCAAAGACCCACAGCAAAGCACCGATTACGTTGTAGGCAAAGAACACCGTATAACGCATTCCGCCTACTCCAGCCACAAACGGGGCAAAGGTCCGAACTAGCGGAACAAACCTAGCAAGTATGATTGTCTTGCCACCATGCTTAGCATAGAAGTCTTCGGTTTGCTTTAAGTACTGCATTTTAAAAATCCTTGAGTTTTTACCGGCAAACGCCCGCGCTCCTACACGGTAGCCAATCCAATAATTTAGTGAGTCGCCTAATATGGCGGCTAAAATCAAGGTAGGCAACAGAATAAAAATATTCAAATGGCCACCTCCGGCCAGGGTGCCAACCGCGAACAGCAGCGAGTCGCCCGGTAAGAACGGCATGATCACCAAACCGGTTTCGGCAAAAATGATCAAAAAAAGTAAGAAATAGCTGAATATACCGAGTTGGCCAACTATGGCCAGTAAATACTGATCAATATGCAACAGAAAGTTAAACAGCTCCATGCACACTATTATAGCGTATGTTCAAGCGCACCGACTGCTCAAATTTACAGCGGTAGCTATCGACCTCAATGTTTTTCAAACTTTATGCGTAATTTCACTCATTTGGGCAGAGCTTAACATAATAATTTTGTCGATTTTTATGCTCATCGTGCTTAGTGTTGTTGCAACTGGTTTCGTCTTATTAACAAAACGCAGACTACCCTTGTTAGGGCTTTTGCTTATTGTTGGCCCATTATTATATCCACTTGCTGTTCTAGTCACACGTACCACATCAGACCAAAAGACCTATACAGGGACTCCTACTATGCACGACCCGAGACTTATACTGTCCAGCTACTTTTTTAGTGTTACTACTGTAAATAACGACCACAAAATCCTACCCATTTTGCTATAATTTTCATAGATGGGGGTGACATTGATTAAAAATTTTAAATTCAAAAATAAGCGCTTTATAGTTTTCGCAGCTGGCTTCCTCAGTATATTAATAGCGGCCGGATTGTATGGTGGAAACTTGCTTACTAAGACCAAAGTAGTGCCGTACACTGGCCAAATCGAAGAAGACAAAGGAGGGCCACCACGTCAGGTACATCCCTTAGCAATAGAATCATTGCGAAATGGTGAGTACTCAGGCAGCGATATTGTAATTGAGCAGCAGCTAGCAGCCGGTTCGAATTACCAACGCTACATTACCTCATATAGGTCTGAGGGTCTCAAAATTTACGCTTTACTTACAGTCCCAAACGGAGGAAAGCCTCAGGATGGCTGGCCAATAGTAGTGTTTAACCACGGATACATACCCCCATCTGAATACAGTACCACTGAGCGCTATCTAGCATACACCGATGCTTTTTCTAGCTCAGGGTATATTTTATTTAAGCCGGATTACAGAGGACATGGTAACTCCGAGGGTAACCCTTCGGGGTACGGCTCAAATTCTTACACGATTGATGTCTTGAATGCAGTGGCCTCAATCAAGCGCTATGCCGAGGCTAACCCTCAAAAGGTTGGAATGTGGGGCCACTCGATGGGAGGGTATATTACTTTACGCAATATGGTAACTAGCAAAGATGTAAAGGCTGGTGTGATTTGGGGCGGTGTAGTTGCCTCTTATCCCGACTTGATTGGCTGGCGCCCTCCGTCTAGCTCGAGTGCGCCACAATCAGCATCACGGCGCGGCTGGCGGCAGCGACTAACGCAAGACAACGGTTCTCCTGAGCAGAATAAAGAATTTTGGGATTCAATATCAGCCAACTCCTATTTGAAAGATATATCAGGCTCGCTTCAGCTTCACCATGGTACAAACGATATTGATGTCCCGGTGGCTTTTTCTGAAAACTTGCACAGTCAAATGCAAGCCGCAGGTAAGCCGTCAGAAATATTTACCTATCCTGGGGACGACCACAATCTATCCAATAATCTTCAGGTGGCACTAAGTCGATCGGTAGAATTTTTCGACAGGCAGCTAAAATGAAGCCAACTATAAGTTTGTCAGGCAATCAATATACCGAGACTGGTGTGCCGGAGCCTTCTGTAAACTGCCGTGGGTTTAAAGTCAAAAAACGACTTAACTGTCTAAAGGATTAAAACATATCTACTATAATCAATGAAGAGGAGTGAAATCATGAAAGCAAATAACATTATCCGCTATATTATTGGAACAGCGCTTATTTTGCTTGTTCCCCTAGTGGCAATGCAGTTTAGTAATGAGGTTAAGTGGGGCTTGAGGGATTTTGTTGTTATTGGCACCTTGCTGATGGGCGCAGGTCTTGTCTATGAATTAGTAACAACAAAGATTAATGGTAAGTACCGGGGCGTTATTGCCATCGTGATTGTAGCATCTGTCCTTTTAATTTGGACAGAGCTTGCAGTTGGCATCTTTGGGTCACCCTTTGCCGGAAGCTAGCCCGTTACTTTTCGCAGAAGACTTTGGTAGAATCTTTTTGTTATGATTACCTTCATGAAGCAATCAATTTTGATTACTGGTGTTGCTGGGTCTGACGCCGATCAAGATGTTATAAAATCGCAGATAGAATCATTGAGTTGGCAGCCAAAAAAGACGAAATTTGACCATCACAACATTGCCCTGAAGGATATAGAATAACAAGCATGAGCAGAAACATCAGATTAAAGCGGTCGCTTGGGCTGCCGTTAGTTGCACTTTATGGGCTTGGAAATATCCTGGGTGCCGGTATCTACGTGCTGGTCGGTAAAGTAGCGGGTTTCGCGGGGACAAGCACGACTTTAGCGTTTATTATAGCTATGGTCACTGCCGCATTTGCAGCCTTCTCCTACATGGAGCTATCTAGCCGCTATCCAGCCAGTGCAAGTGTGTCAGTGTACTTGCACAAGGCATTCGGAAAACGTTGGTTATCGGTATTGATTGGGCTGGCCATGGTTGCGGGTGGTATTGCTTCAGCAGCCGCCCTGTCACAAGGTTTCGCTGGCTACCTAAGTTCGTTTATGGCCGTTCCACCTGTCGTTGCCAGTGTTGGCCTCCTGCTTTTATTAGGATTAATCGCCCTTAAAGGCATCGGCGAATCCGCCAAAACCGCTGCCGTGCTCACGGCGATTGAGGTGTTAGGGCTCTTGCTAATTATTTGGTTTGGTAGAAGCGCTTTTGGCGCATTAAAGGCGAGCAGTCTACTAACGATTGACCCAGCAGTCGGCACCGGAGGAGTTATAGCGGGTGCCTTTTTAGCCTTTTATGCTTTTATTGGCTTTGAGGATATGGTTAATGTGTCCGAAGAGGCAAAGAATCCCCGGCGGACGATGCCACTGGCAATTTTAATTGCTCTAGCCGCATCAACTTTCCTATACCTGTTGGTTGTTATCGTTGCCACCACTTTAGTATCACCAGCAGAGCTCGCAAAAAGCAGCGCGCCTTTAACATTGGTATTTGAGCGAAGCGGCGCAAGCAACGTGCAGCTCCTAAGCCTTATCGGCATGGTTGCCACCATAAACGGCGTGATCGTGCAAATAATTATGGGGTCACGGATTTTGTATGGCCTGGCCAAACAAGGATGGTTGAACGATAAACTAGCAACCATTCACAGTAAAAATAAAACACCTGTTACAGCAACACTTGTGGTGCTGGGAGCAATGATTGTGGGTACGATTATGCTTCCGCTAGTGTCGCTCGCCCAGCTTACAAGCCTGTTAGTGCTTAGTATATTCACGCTCATTAACTTATCGCTCATCGTTATTAAACGCCGCTCGCCCAAGCATCAAGGCTATATTTCGGTACCTGCCCTCGTGCCATATATGGGTACTGTGTTATGTCTAAGCACTATGGTTTATCAGCTGTACAATTGGACATAACGAGAGACATGCTATATGTAGTTTACCGAGCTACAGGTTATAAAATCCGCCATAATCAAAGTTATTGCCCGTACCAAATCTCGTCTCTCAGCGCGACAAGTTAATGAGAACGGCATGACCGGATTTCAGGGTTTGATCTCAGAACAATAAACGACTTAGCTATGCTGTTCCTTTATGGCTACGAACGAAGTTTTAATAAGCTGCTCTAAAACGGTCATGTCGACATCAGCCAGCTTATTAATATATAAACATCCCACGCTAGTTTTATGTTTCCCCAGAGTTTTTAGTAAACTCTGGTAGTCCTGGAACCCGAGCATGATGTATAGGGTTAGGTTCTCCTTTCTGGGTGAAAACCCGGTCAGCGGCCAATCGCCTTCTTGGCTACTTCTTTGAGATTTATAATGGTAAGATCCGAACCCAACCATACTCTCGCCCCACATTTTAGGCTTCTCGCCAGTAATTTTTGAAAATAACTTAAGCAGCGTAAAGCTATCATTCCTTTTCGTCTCATCTGGCACTGCATTTAAAAAATCTTCTACACTCGCATCATTGACAATTGTTTTTATTGTACCCATGCCCCAATTATATCAAACCTGGCTGCGCTAAATGAAGTATGGCATTCATTGCCGCTGCAACCCTGCTTTTACCAGTCGCAACGTGTAGTTCTTGTGCTAAAATTAAAGTGCAATTATGGGCTACTAAATGACAGGGCACTCCCTTTTTCTTCAACTCAGCATTATCTTGGCTTTGGCAGCTGGCATATCACTAGTCTTCAAGTGGCTAAAACAACCATTAATCATCGGCTACATTCTAACTGGCTTTATAGCTGGGCCGTCATTATTACGTCTCACCAATAATCACGACGCTTTCGAGTCGTTTAGCCAAATTGGCATAGTTTTGCTGTTATTTATGATTGGCCTCGGCCTTAATACTCGGGTTATCAAAAACACTGGAAAGCCAGTCATACTAACTTTTCTTGCCATCGTTGCCGTAGTTGGAAGTATTGGATTTTCAGCAGCCTACTTAATGGGCTTTTCAATAAAAGAGGCCTTAATAGTAGCCATAGCTTTGCTATTTAGCAGTACTATCATTGTTGTAAAAGCCATATCTGACCATAAAGAGCAACTAAGACTATACAGCCAAATAGCAATCGGGATTTTGCTGGTGGAGGATGTGGCGGCTACAATCGCCCTTTTATTTGTTTCGGCAAGCACAGGCTCTGCTGTCACTTTTGGCGAGTTTGGATTATTGCTGGCAAAAGGCGTCCTGGCCGCGATCCTATTAACATGCTCTGGCTTATATATTATGCCGCGTATTGCAAGGCGTTTTGCTCAGAGCCAAGAGCTACTGTATTTAATGGCATTAGCCTGGGGGTTTGGTGTCGCAAGCCTCTTTCAGTTAGCAGGGTTTTCAGTTGAAGTAGGGGCTTTATTTGCCGGGGTTACTCTTGCGCATTTACCATATGCGCAAGAAATGACCACCCGTCTCAAGCCGCTAAGAGATTTTTTTGTACTGCTATTCTTTATTGAGCTTGGCGGCCAATTGGGCATAGAAAATATATATCAGGCCATCATTCCAGCTCTTATTTTTTCCGCCATTGTTATAACAATGAAACCACTAGTTATATTGTCCACTCTCGGCGCACTCAACTATACTAAACAAACTGGTTTTAAAGCGGCCGTTCACCTCTCTCAAATAAGCGAGTTCTCGATCGTCTTAGTTGTACTGGCACAGAAAACTGGCACACTTGGTGCGGCAACAGTCACCACAATGACGCTCACTGCCTTGATCACTATAATAATCTCCGCCTATTTAATGAACTACAACGATAAACTTTACGCCAAGCTCAAAAAACCACTTTCAGTTTTTGAGCGCGCCAAGACCAACAAAGAGCTAGTTGGTTTAAGGCACTACCCGTTTGTCCTAATCGGCTATCAAAGTGGCGGGCACGAGTACATTGACGCTTTTAGAAAAATGAAAAAACGCTACGTTGTTATAGACTATGATCCTGATCTAATAGACATGCTGAACAGTAAGCATATAGCCCATGTATATGGAGATGCCACCGATATAGAACTGCTAGAGGAGATGGCTGTTCATAGGGCAGAAATGGTAATAAGTAATCTCCCTGACATCGAAGTTAATAAAATGTTGCTCGCCCATATTAATGGTATCGAAGACGACACCATTTTTATCTGCCCGGCTGCAAACTTTGAAGAAGCCCAAATTCTGTACGAGGCAGGGGCTTCGTATGTTCAGCTCCCTCATTTAATTGGGGCCGAGCGACTATCTTCATTTATCAAGAAGAATGGCAGCGATCGTGAAGCCTTTGAAAAACATCGAAAACATCAACTCAGCTTACTTGACTCAGCTTTGTCAGCCACCTAATCCAAAGCTTAGCGAGCTGCATCACTTTTTCCCTTTGATCGCCGTCACATGCTGTGTGGCAGCAATAGCAATTAGTACTGCACCAACTGCCAAACCTAGCCAGAGTATATCCTGACCCTGTTTCCACTCCACTAATTTTCCTAAAAATGTCACGGGTAAAAGAACTACAATTACCCCCAGAAGGCGGGATTTCAGGTCGTCAAGAGTATGCACTTCCAGCCAACGAGGAAGATTAAGTGACTCGTCAATAAATAACTCATATAAGCCAAGGGCAATTATATACACCACTGTTGCCAGTAAAAAAATATCAATCGCGTTAACCAAGACAATGCTTAATTCTTTTATGTTACTGCTGCTAAACGGATTTGAACCCGCTAGGCCGTCCCATATTGCCGAAATTACACCGGCAAGCCCGAATAAAAACAACGCTAGGGGTGCCAAAAAGGTCCCCATAATGCCAACTAGAACAACGTACCGACTGTTTTCAAGAAATGTTTTCATGAATGCATTATCGCACACAAAGACCTAGGTCGAAAAATGTAGTTTACGTATAAGAACAATCAAAGAATCTCGCCATGCTATCATACTTTCATGAAGAAGCTTATTATCCTTGGCTTTGTAAGTATATCTATAATCGTTGCCGTCGTTTTTGCTATTCAACCGCGCCCACTAAGTGATGAAGCCATCAAGAAAAAATTTTTTTGTGATCGAGTTACTGCTAATGTTCTACCAACTGACGTATACTGTAACAATCCTGGTCTTTATCGCAAGGATTTGAACAATAAAACGGTCATAAAATAGACCCGCAAATTATCAACGGTTACAAAAAAAGGGGACAATGAAAGCAGCGCAAATAAATGACTATGGTGATTCATGGGTAATTCAAATCAACGAGGTCGACAAGCCGGCAGTATCAAACGGGCAAGTATTGATTAAGGTGTACGCAGCAAGCCTCAATCCCTTCGACAGCGCGCTACGATCCGGCTATATGAAAAACACGATTCGTCTGAACTTCCCAGCAACACTAGGCGGCGACATTGCCGGAATAATCATAGAGGTGGGGGATGGTGTAGCGGATTTCGGTGTTGGCGATAACGTCTATGGCCAAGCTAATGTTGTTGCGGGTAGTAGCGGCGCTCTTGCAGAATATGCCGCCACCGCTGCAGGTCAGGTTGCAAAATCACCGGTGGGGCTAGACTTCAAACAAGCAGCGTCTTTACCGCTGGCGGGGGTTAGTGCGTTACAGGCTGTTAAATCTCTCAATCTTCAACGGGGGCAGAAAATTTTTATTCATGGCGGTTCCGGTGGTATTGGCATTATTGCCATCCAAATAGCCAAAAATATTGGAGCTTATGTGGCTACGACTGCAACTGGTGGAAACATCGATTTGGTCAAAAATCTCGGAGCCGATGAAGTGATCGACTACAAATCTCAGGATTTTGTTCGAGTCTTGAATAACTACGACGCTGTTTTAGACAACGTTGGCGGACTAGAGTTTGATAAAACTTTCCAGGTTTTAAAAACCGGCGGGAAAGTTATTTCGATGGCTGGGCAGGTCGATCAGGCTAAGGCGACGGAATTTGGCGTTACAGCCACGGCTCAGAGTACCAAGGTTACCACCGAGGTATTAAACGAATTGCGGGAACTGGTGGAAAAGGGGATAGTCAATCCCCATATAGACAAGGCATTCCCTCTGGATCAAATAAGAGAAGCTTTTAAAGCTCGCGAAACAGGCTCAATAAAAGGCAAGGTGGTAATCGAAATTAAGTAAAGATAACGAGCTCAATGCTACTTTTTGTGTGAGAACACACATGCGAGTACGCCATAAACGAAAGCAAAACTTACCACTGACAATAACAAGCTATTTATACCTTCAAAGAATCCAAATTTTAATAATGCGTACCAAACCATAGCTAAACCAAATTGGAAAACAGAGTGATTTTACCGGCCTTAGGGACATGAAAAATGCGCATAACAAGCCAAGCAAATATACCGCTGAAAGCAATTGCAATAACCATGAACAGATACAGAAAAGCCGCTGCAATCAGTAGTGAAATAAGTAAACTCGCAGAATGATTGGCAGTGGTTATTTTACTATTTGTAATTGCGTTTATCACTAACCCGACAAACAACCAATGAAACGCCAAAGCTGAAATCGTTGCTATTAAAATGACTGTAGCGACAGAGTAGCTTCGGTTCTGCTCTATTTTTTTGGTTAAGTTGGCGAGTATTAACATCACCCTCATAGTCCTCCATAATAATGACGGCTGTTAATTACTTATGAGTCGGTAACCATCGCTAACGACTGCAATCTGATACACTATTGTTACAATGAAAAACAAGCGTAGATCTAAGCAATTTCTAACGGGGTGGTAATGGTCGCATGAAACAAGTATCTTTAATTACTGCCAGCGAATTAACACAGATGGCCGAAAAAATGTACGGTAACTTTGTAAAAGGAGTTGTAGATATCCAAAAAGGTCTGTTAGTTCTCGATGCTGAAATGCATGTGGACGAGGAGCAGTTTTTGCTAGAGCATGGTTCAAGTCAAGAAAATCTGTGGGGGATAAACTTATACCCAGCAAATTTTGGCACGGATGGCTTTATAGGGTTTGATTCCATGATTAACATTCGTCCGCGGCAACATAACATGTCGCGTAGCGTTGAAGATGCCGACATTAAGCAGCAAATCGTTGCAATAGTCCAGAAAGTCGTCAAAGCATGAAAACGGCAGAGTACACCGTAGATAGAAAGCGTTGGTCTAGGATGAGCATATACGAGCAAATGGGGAATATCGGCAGTGAGGTTGGTCGTTCAATAAACGCCAAACGCCAAAACAACCCTCAAGATTGCCAGGCAGCAGTAATCAGGGCGCTCGACCTTTTTGATGCGACAGTTGATCAGCTTATAAAGCAAAAATCACCCAAAGTCAAAGAAGTCCTAAGGTCAAAAGACCAATTTTTGGCCGCTATTTATGAGCCAGAGGCCACACTTGAAGACTTAAATAGTATAGAAGGCTATTTTATGCAATATGCTATAGCAGCCAGACTTAATCGCTAACGAACGCAATCGTCTGATACACTAGTATTGCTAATGAAAAACAAGCATAGATCTAACCGGTTTCTGATAGTGGTAGTTGCGGTCGTAATTATTGTGGGCGGTTACGTTTGGCAATCTCGTTACTCAAGATACCATGCCACCGAAACGCCCCCCAAAGCTGTCGCAACCGTCAAAAGCCCCACTAATACGGCTAAAACCACCATAGTACAAGTCACCAACGAAGGCGGAAAAGTCGTCAGTAGCGCCGACAATTCTTTCAAACTAACTGTTCCTAAGGATTGGTTCTATGATACTGTCAATGATACCAGCAACAAGTCATTATTAAATGTTGCTCCAGATAAAAATCTGTTGGCTGCTGGCTCAATCAACTTTTACGCCTTGCCAAACCAATGCGTCGCCGATTTACCAACCCAAGGCACCCAAAGCCAGAGTTACAGCTATGAATCAGTTGCCCTGAACAACGCCAACGGCTTTAGGATAGAGCAAGTTGACGGTGCCTCATCATCAACACCAAATCAAAAATTTATCACCTATAAACTTTGTAAAGATAATATAGGCTACTTTGCTAACTACGCCCTAAAGCCAGACGCTACTGACTACATCTCAGCGTTTGATGACCTTGTTCAAAGCTGGAAATTTTAAAAAAAATAGTTTTTTCCGCGCATGAATTACAACTTGTCCTGCGGTTTCCCGTCGCTTTTGGCATCTTCAAGCTTTTTTCGCGCCGAAGCAGTGACTTTACGGAGCAACATTTTAACTTTGATAACGTAATTTTTGGCCCACTCAAACTCAAGCGAAAGTATCAGTAGCCCCAGCAGGGTTACTAGCAGACCGGGGCCGGGCACAGGAATAAGAATAATACCCAGTACAACAACTGGGATACCCACGGTCAAAACAACGATTTTCCGGAAACCGGATATAATATAATTATTCAAGATACGTGTATTATACCCCGGCGTTGCCTTTGTTACTATTATATATATGGAATATAGTTATAGTACTAATGGAGTAACCAGATGCAAAAAGTAACCACTTTTTTAACGTTCGAGAGTCGCGGCAAAGAGGCTGTAGATTTTTACATATCAATATTCAAAAACTCCAAAATTAATAGCATCATGGTAATGCCGGGAGGAGACCAACTTTTACATGCGTCTTTTTCGCTTGATGGACAAGAGTTTATGGCCATGGATGGAGGCCCGCACTTTACATTCGAACAAGGTACGTCCCTATTTGTAACCTGCGAAAACCAGGAGGAAGTAGATTACTTTTGGAATAAACTAAGTGAGGGTGGCAAACCAGGCCAGTGTGGCTGGCTAACCGATAAATTTGGTCTGTCATGGCAAGTTGTCCCTACCATCCTGGGTGAACTCATGGGCGACCCCGACCCACAAAAATCCGGCAGGGTTATGCAGGCAATGTTGCAAATGGGTAAGATCGATATCGAAGCGCTAAAACAAGCCCGCGATCAATAAATCAAGCTTACTCCCGAAAAGAGACAAATGTTTCAAATTAATCCGCGCAAACTAATATCAATATGTTTATTCACTTTGCTGATCGGCGGCGCTATAGCTTTATTTAGACTACCAAATGTGCCATTACCCAAGGCCAACATAGCCCCACCCCACCCAAAGCAAGCAACCCAATCTAGCCCAGTGTCCTATGCTGTTACTTCTGTGGTAGACGGACTATACGTGCCTTGGAGTATAGTTTTTACCGCCAAAGACCGTTGGCTGGTCAGCGAGCGTTCCGGTTCCATTCGAATTGTCCAATCGGGCAAGCTAGTGTCAGCGCCACTAGCAACTTTTACTGTTTCAAGCCAGTCTGAAGAGGGTCTAATGGGCCTTGCGCTCGACCCAGATTATGTCAAAAACAAGCAAGTGTATGCTTGCTATGCCTCTTTGAGTAACGGCACAATGACCGACCGGGTGGTAAAGTTTGAGGACAAAGGGAACTTGGCCGGACCGCCAACCACCTTGATCGACGCTATTCCAGCAGCCGTTAACCATGCCGGGTGCCGCTTAAGCTTTGGCCCGAGCGACCAAAAACTCTACATTACCACTGGCGACGCTACCAACAAAGCTTATCCCCAAAACTTTAGCTCATTGGGCGGTAAAATCTTACGCATTAATTCTGACGGTAGCATTCCGCAAGACAACCCCGTTGCGGGCTCGCCGCTTTGGACGTTAGGGCACCGTAACCCCCAAGGCTTAGCCTGGCAACCCGGGACCAACCAGTTATTTGCTACTGAGCATGGGCCTTCTGGCAACGACGGCCCCCCTGGAGGAGACGAGTTAAACATAATCCAAAAAGGTGCTAACTACGGCTGGCCAATTATAAGCCATGATAAAACCGATAGTCGCTTTGTAACGCCGCTGCTTATTTTTACGCCAGCCGTTGCTCCGGCTGGAGCCATGTTTTACAACTCAAATGTTTTGTCTCAATTTAAAAACAACTTGCTGTTCGCAGCGTTAAAAGGGGAGGGTGTTTACCGAGTGGTGTTCGACCAATCTAGCTCGGGTAAAATACTTTCGCACCAAAAAATTTCCGACATTGATATTGGCCGGGTGCGGGATGTTCAGCAGGGGCCTGATGGATTTATTTATCTACTAACTTCAAACCGTGATGGCCGCGGAACGGTAAGAAGTGGAGATGATAAGATATATCGTGTCAGCCCTAAATAAAACTAAAAATTTATATTTTATGAAAAAATGGACTAAATTTGAATCAGTCGCCTTCATAACTGGGTTTTCACTCCTTGCTTATGAGCTAGCCGCCGCCAGAATTCTTGCGCCCAGCATAGGGAGTTCCATATATGTTTGGACGAGCGTCATCGGTGTAATCATAGCCGCTCTTTCCATTGGCTACGCTGTTGGTGGGATGCTTGCAGACAAAAGAGTTAAACCGGCCGATATTGCCTGGCTTCTCCTGCTAGCGGCTGCTGGCGTAATTTTGACATTGGTGCTTTCAGACTCCGTGCTGGAGCTTATAAGGACTAGTATCAAGGACCCTCGAATACAAGGGCTGGTGGTCGCAACCCTATTGTTTTTTCCAACTAGTTTTGTGTTAGGAGCGATTAGCCCCTATTTAGCCCGGCTACGCACACGCTCTCTCGAAACCACGGGAACTTCGGTTGCCCTGCTCAGTGCAGCCAATGCCTTGGGTGGCATTAGTGGTACTTTTGGAGTCGGATTTATTTTTTTTGGGTTTTTTGGATCGAAGGAAACTTTAATATTTACAACTATACTGCTGGCTTGCGCCAGCTTACTTTTTGCGCCTTACAAACAAGTATTAAAGCGCATTGCCGCAGGTATAGTCGCGTCTTTATGCCTGATGATGTTCTTCCCTGCCACTCCGGCCATTGGGGAAGTAGCCGACATTGATACACCGTCAGCTCGTTACAAGGTGCGCGATGTTGTTTATGAAGGCCACCCTACCCGCATTTTGGAGTCAGGGCCCAACGGGGCCCAATCTGGTGTGTATTTAAACGGTTCGAGTCAACTCGTTTTTGGCTATACCCGACAAATGGCCGTCCTGGTGGAGCAAGCGCCCCAAAAACAACGGATGTTAATTCTTGGCGGAGGGGCATTTACTTTGCCGCGTTATCTCGGTGAAAAATATCCCACCTCCCAAATCGACGTGGCCGAAATTGACTCTCAATTGGTTAATATTGCCAAACGCTATTTCAACTATTCCGACCTCCCCAATGTAACGGTTTACGCCGAAGATGCTCGGGCATATCTTAATACCAATCAGCACAAGTACGACATTATCTTGGTGGATGTTTACACGGACATTTCCATTCCATTTTCTGTTGCTACCCGCGAATACGCCACTAAGTTAAAGGCTAGTTTGAAACCAGACGGGCTAGTATTGTCAAACATTATCGGCTCTGACACTGCAGCTTGCCGACCTTTACTTCTTGCCGTTCATGCGGGATACATGCAGTCATTTACGAACTACCAGCTTTATCCTCTATATGACCCTCAACTAAAGAATAGGCAAAATATTATTTTTGCCTATTCTAACGCAGCTTTAGGTGACAAGTCTGCTACCACTTATGATCTGAGCGGAGGGGTAGCTCTAACTGATAACTATGCACCTGTTGAGCGCCTCAAGCTACAATGCAAAAGTAGCGAGTCATAAACCCCTTTAGTCCTGTATAATTATAAACCTATCGAAGGAGTTGTTTATGAAAAAAGCCGTTTTGATAATAATTATTACATTGTTTCTACTGACCTCGCTACTGCCAATATTTGCATCAGCCTGACAACCTAATTCATATTAAAGCAGCTTCGTCCTCGGCTTAAATCACTAGACAGTCGTACTTTGATGCTGGCGAAGCGTCAATCGAAACTTTTGCGCATAATTATCTACTCATAGCGTAATGCGTCTATATAAGGCATAACAGCTTGAATGGCTTGTGTTAAATCATAGGCATAATGGTGGCTTTTAATTATGTATTGACACCTATACTAGTCATGCTTAAACTATATTTATTGAAATAAACTGAAAGGACTTGGCAAAGGCATTAGCCCCCTGCCTAACATAAACATGACAGAAGCAACAACAAACGTAGACGCAGCAGCAGCCTTTACGTTAATGCTTGTAATAGTATTAGTACTACTCTTCCTATATGCAATTCCAGTTATTATTATTTGGTGGAAGCTTTTCAAAAAAGCCGGTAAGCCAGGATGGGCTGCTATTGTACCGGTATATAGCAGCATGGTAATGGCCGAAATTGGCGAAAAGCCGGTTTGGATGGGTGTGCTTGCCGGGGTGTTGGGGATCGGAGGAAGTGTTGCTCCAGAATCCATCAGAACAGTTGTTTCGCTCGGTTCGATTGCTTCGCTAGTTCTATTTATCATCCTGCTAGTCGCGATGACAAAAAAATATGATAAAGGTGCGGGCTTTTGGTTGGCAGCAATCTTCTTGCCCATCGTTGGCGTCTTTTTAGTCGACAAAGTTAACTACACTGGAGCATCAAATGCTCCAGCTATAAATGGGCCGTCGCCCACTCCTCCAACAGCTGGGCCTACGCCTCCACCAGCCCAAATCTCACCACCGCAAACCCCACCGCAAGCCTAGTTGCTAATTTTTAAATCGTTGCTCTGCCCGTGCTTTGGCTCGGGCTGCTTCGATTTCACGATTCCGAGGTTCGGCTACAGTGGTGAGCGAATCTAGCAAGCGTTTTGCCGCCCCTGCTACTTCTTGTACCCCTTTTTCAAATGCCGCCTCATTAGTTTTAGACGGTTTTTGAAACCCTGATAGCTTTCGAACAAACTGCATCGAGGCATCCCTAATCTCAGCCTTCGTAGCAGGGGGGTCGAAATTATATAAAGTTTTAATATTTCTACACATAGGCTCTCCTTGGTACTATTTTACACGATCCCCGAGCGTGATGGGTCGAGAGGCACTAGCATTCAGCAATCAAATATTGACTTATAAGAAAATAAGTTCTATTATATTCAACACCCCAGCCGCCGAGAGAGAAGAGGTTGTCATGAAGACAGTCGTCGTTGTAATCCTTGCCCGTAGAGTCCCGGCTAGTGGGTGGTTCCGCTCGCGAACGAAGGCACATAATGTGCGTCGTGTATTCAGGTATACATATGACACCTCCCCCTACGGCAACATGATGCCCGTACAGGGGCAGCAGATCAACCTGTTCGCAACTAAGTTTCAGGTAGACAAGCCCTCCACTCGACTAATGGCTGAAGTTAGTCAAGTGAACCTTTTAGGTCAAAGCATTGTGGAAATCGTCACCTGGAAGAGCTTTCACTCCTGGGATCACCCTAAGCGAGACGCCCAGCATATGGAAACGTTCGTCGTCAGACTCGTGCAGCATGACTACATCGAGCAAAATGAATGATCTCCTCTGCTCGCAAATAGCCATCCCTCTGTCCTTCGGAGCAGAGGGATGGCTATTCAATTAAATCCAAAATATTTTTATCAAAATAGTAGTAAATCAGGTAATATTGGTTTATGAAGCAATCATTAACCTCTGAGCCAGCTATTGTCGTAAGGGATTTACAGAAGTCTTTTGGTGATCTCAAGGTCTTAAACGGCATTAATTTTAGTGTTGGTCACGGTTCTATTTTGGCCTTGCTGGGTCCAAACGGCGCCGGTAAAACCACCACCATTCGGATTTTGAGCACCTTGCTCCAGCCCGATAGCGGCATAGCTCGTATTAACGGCTATGGCGTTTCCGAGCAGCCCAATGATGTTAAGGCTAGTATTGGTTTAACTGGTCAATATGCTGCCGTCGATGAGTATTTAACCGGCGAAGAAAACCTGCTCATGATAGGGCGGCTTTACCGGCTTAGCACCAAGGACACCAAGAGGCGCACCCGTGAGCTGCTAGAGCAAGTAGACTTGGTAGAAGACTCCAAGCGCCCGGTTAAACAATACTCAGGGGGAATGAAACGCCGAATTGACCTAGCTATGAGCTTGATTGCAGCTCCACCGGTTATTTTTTTGGATGAACCAACCACCGGCCTGGACCCCCGCTCTCGTCTCGGTATGTGGAATACGATTAAACAGTTAGCTAAAAGCGGAACTACTATACTCCTAACTACCCAATATATGGACGAAGCCGACCACTTAGCCGATAACATTGTGGTAATCGACGACGGCAAAGTTATTGCCGAAGGTACCTCTAGCGAGCTCAAAGCCAAAGTTGGTTCCGATCGGCTAGAAATTATCATTAGTCCGGACAGCAACTTTGAAAAAGCCGTCAGTATTATTAAAGGCGAAGGTTTGCAGCAAGACAGCGAGCGACGGGTCATTAGTATAGCCAGCGAAGGCGGCGTTAAAAAGCTCAAAGAAGTTTTACAGAGCCTGGAAGCGGCCAAAATTGAGGTCGAAAGCATTTCGCTTCATCGTCCCACCCTCGATGATGTCTTCATGTCACTTACCGGCCACTCAGCCACAAAAGAACCCGAACCATCCATTTCGAAAACCGTGAAAGGCAAAAAGTAATGGACGAAACAAAAATCATTACAGTTCAACCAGAAAACCGTTCCAAGCTATTTTGGGCCCTTAATGACTCCTGGGAGATGACTAGGCGTAGTATCCTTCACATCACTAGGAGTATGGACCAGCTTATTTCTGCCGCTTTGTTTCCAATCATGTTTATGATACTTAACCGCTACGTTTTTGGCGGCGCTATCAATACTGGCTCCATAAGCTATGCCAACTATTTATTTGCAGGCGTATTGGTACAAATGCTAGCTTTTGGCGCCAACTACACTACTATCAACCTGGCAGTCGATCTAAAAACCGGTATCGTAGATCGTTTTCGTTCACTACCCATGACTACCAGCGCCCTCTTGATCGGGCATATAACGGCCGACTTGGTCCGAAACATACTTTCAAGCATTATCATCATTATTGTCGGCTTTATTGTTGGGTTTAGGCCCAATGCCAGCCTCAAAGAATGGATACTTGTGACCGGCTTAGCATTGCTTTTCACGCTCGCCATTTCATGGTTATCTGCCATCATGGGACTATTGGTTAAAAGCGTGGAAGCCGCCCAATGGACAGGATTCGTGATCATTTTCCCCTTAACATTTATCTCCAGTGCTTTTGTTCCCACTAAAACTATGCCGGGGGTCTTGAGAGCTTTCGCCGAAAACCAACCCCTAACTCATGTAATTAACGCCATCCGCTCATGGCTCGTCGGTACCCCCATGGGTGATGCCGGTTGGTTGGCGTTCATTTGGTGTATTGGTATCATAGCCGTTAGCGCACCGCTTGCCACCTGGATGTTTAGCCGTCAAGGCTCACGCTGATATAATGCTGTTCAAGATTATTAGAAATCAGCATGGTTTAGGATTTATTGTTGAAGTTATTTTAATCGCAGCTCTTACAGGTATTGTTGGATTCATTGTTTACTCCATCTATAAACCCCATCAAGCCAACGCCCCAGTTACTTCAAATCGCATTGCCTCATCCGATAAGCTTGAGGGCGAAGTTGACGGATATTATTATGTCAAAGCGTATAAAGTTAGATTTAAGTTAGGGCCCGAACTAAAGAAGCAAAAACTTAAAATAAGTTCCGTCCATGACGTCAAAGATGAGGGCGCGATACCATACACCTATGTTGGATTATCGACCCAAGCCATCCAAACTTCACAGTGCCAATGGGGCTTAGGAAACCTAGTGCGTTATGAGGGAGTTCACGACGATAAGCACGAGGCCGACCATGGCCACAGTACCAATATATATCGCTTTCCCGGGTTTCATATAATTCTCGACGATGCTCACTCTGCCTGTCATGCCTCCGCTTCAAACGACTTAGCCACAAAAGCTCACACAGAGTTAGTTGGGCAACTAAAAACACTAGAAGCTATTAAGTAGAGCCCTACTCCTCGGGCGTTAGCATACCCGCAGTCGGGCTTAATGTTCGGCAAGGCGTTGCCTATGCCACCAGGCTGGCCCGACTATAACTAGTCAGTCAGCCGACCAATAATTGACATAGTTTGGTACTTATGCTAATCTTACAAAGTTCTAAATAAAGGAACCCATATGTTAGATACATATAAGTAGGGTCCCGGTGACAAGCCTCTAAAGCTTAGAAGTTTATCACCGGGACCATCCCGGGGTAATACCCCAACCACAGAAAGGACCGTTGTGTCCTACGAACAATCAGCATCGATTTACGATGCCATTTACACGGCTATGAAAGATTATCGTCGTGAATCTGAGCGTCTGCACGCCATCATCATGGCCCGACTGCAATCGTTTGACCGTCGCTATCAGGTCCCCAGCCTGCTCGACGTAGC
This sequence comes from Candidatus Parcubacteria bacterium, assembly GCA_963718875.1. Taxonomy (GTDB): domain Bacteria; phylum Patescibacteriota; class Saccharimonadia; order UBA4664; family JBIOIQ01. The sequence goes on along the minus strand of OY970378.1, from coordinate 911,081 downwards.
TTGCGGCACTGGCTTGCACCTGGAGCACCTGCGCAACCACTTCCGGGTGGAAGGGCTAGACATCAGCGAAGCGCAGCTGCAGATAGCCTGGGAGCGTTTCCACCGCAGCGGCGCCATCGCAAGAGAGGTGGAGACCGGACTGTGGACCAGCCTTGATGGCAATTTCACTCAGAATCTCGACCAGCTTCAGCACGGTGCCGGCCGCCTCAGCTACGGCCGCGGCATCCAGCTCTACCTGGCCGACATGGTGACCTTTACCCTGGGCCGCCAGTACGACGTGGTCACCTGCTTGTTCAGCGCCATTGGCCACCTTTCGGCCGAACAACTTCCGGCCGCCATTACCAACATGGCTCGGCATGTGGCTCCGGGCGGCTTGTTGATCGTTGAGCCTTGGCTGTCGCCGCACATGTGGCGGTCGGGCCATGTCAGCATGCAGGTGGTGGACCAGACCGATCTGAAAGTTGTCCGCATTAGCCGTTCCACCAAAACGGGCAAGGTCATCCATCTGGAGCTCGAGCACCTGGTTGCTCGGCCCGAGGGAACTGAGCACTTCATCGAGCTTCATGACCTCACCATGTTCGACTGGCACACCGAGTTCCGGCCGGCTTTCGAGGACGCCGGGCTTATCGCTAGGTTCGAGGAAGGAGGCATTGGTAACAACGGCCGAGGTTTGATTGTTGGCCGTAAGCCTCTCGAAGGGTAGGGGACGGCTAACCAATCTACATCCTATGCAACCAAGGGTTGCATTCTGCTCCATCCCGCGTTAAGCGGGATGGAGCTTTAACTTTTACTGCTCATAATCAAATTGGGGCTCGCACGATAAGTAGCTGTATTTATCAAAAGTCGGGGGTTGAAGGGGCGGTAAACTCGCCCCTTCAACCTTATGCGATCTCTGTCACCACCCACTTATGCAACACCAGGCCGGGTACTCTCTCCAGCTTGATCACGTGCCTGGCGCCTTGCTCCTTAAACAGCAGCGTTTCGCCTGCCCTCTTGACCTCCCAACTCTCTCGCGTTGTTAGAACTGCCTGGTTGCCGTCGGTACTCACTGAAAGGCTTTCAACGCGAACTATTGGCACGTCAATGTTGGTTTCGCCGACAGGCCACCCCCTCACCTGGGCTTGAATTTGGGCAAGTGCGGAACCGCTATAGCGTGACTCCAGCCGGTCCAAGGCGGCTTTGGACCGAGCAGAGTTAGGGCTGCGACCATATTTGTAGTATGGCAGCCTGGCCGCTAATGAAGAGTTGAACACATAGGCAGTGCACACTTCTAGGCGCCGGTCGGATAGGCCGAGGCAAGCACTTCCAGATTCTGCAGAAAGCACGGATTCCGGCAGATCATCCGCCGGTTCCAAGGACTTCGTAGCTGGGAAGTGTGCTGGTGGTAGCTAACTCACTACCAGGCGTCGGTGCACTCGGGGGATCGGTTGACTGGGTTGGCGCCGAACAGGCCGCCATCACAACTGCACAAACAATGACGGGGATTAACTGCAAGGCAGCCTCCTTGTAGGTGTATAGCTAAAATAATACAACCAGATCAGGATGTTAAGTGGCTTTATAACAATTTGTAGCTATATATCCGTTTTAACGGTCGGCTTCAAACTGCAAGGCTGCTTTAGTAATCTGGCTGTCATTTTTCATATTTTGCCAGTATTGCAATTCACTGCTGGTGCGGCTACTGTATTGCGCTGGCTTGGCCAAAGCCAAACTGATTTGTTGCGTTGAGGCGGTTGGGCTACCATCCTGACCTTCTAAATAATAGACGTTCCCCGTCAAAAAGTTTCCTTTTAAGCTATCGACTCGAGCAAAAAACACCTGTCCGTCGTTAAAAAAGAAGGCTTTGAATTGTCCTTGTTTGAGGTATTGGTCAATCACAGCTGCGGGATAAGCATCTACTGCCTGAGACGGACTTGATTTAATGGCGTTAATGATTGCGATGTTTTCTTTTAGTGTCGCATCAAGCTGTTGCACTTTTGCAACTCTTGCGACATGAAAATAGGTTATAGGTTCAGGTCCATGCAGCTCATTGCTAGAAAAAAAAGCTAAATTATTCCCTTTCACATACAGCGTGGGTGATAAGCGGATATAACTATCGTTTATTTTTGTTAAAGTACCATAGTACTGAGTGCTCCCTACGCTAACACCATAATAGCCACCGGTATTTATTGACGTTTTGGTGCCGTCTACGGGACTTACAAATACTTGTTCTACCGCTTTGCGCTCAGTTGGCTTATCAGTTGTAGCTGGTTCACTGGCGGCTGTTCGCGTATTTTTGGCAGCATTATCTTGACTCATGGCATAAGCTAAAGCCCCTCCAATTAAGGCCAGCCCAATGATGATAATGAGTAGCACCTTTTTGGGGAACTTCTTTGGCTCTGGCCCGTTTTGAGGAGCCGAAGGCTGTTGAGGGTTTTGTTGGCTTTCTTCCATAACAGAATTTTACCACAGTAAGAGACGGGGTTTATTTATGCGCTCCTAGAGCTATGGATAAATTAAAATTCCTACTACTACTGACGCTTCTATAACCATGTAAATGATTTGAATGATGATGATTGACTTAAGCTTATGCCGAATACCATATATTAACCAAGCAATACTGGCCACAAAAAACAACGCCCAAGTGGTAAGAGAAACCGTGTGGGAACTTTTTTGACTGTAAATATCATAAGCTTGTGGAATTTCAAACAAAGGCGACATAAACATAAAAATATTCACAAAAAAATCCAACGGACCCATCTTGGTTTTTTGCGTTTTTTTAGTTATGTGGTGAGGATGATGATGTGCCATGTTTGTTTTGTTGACATTAAACGTAGTTTGACTCAAAATACTACGAATAGTCAACCGCGTAAGCAGTGTCAGCTTTAATGACTCTGAAAAGTAACTTACAAGGCTTGGCTAAAATGTAGACGTTGAGCCCAAATAGTACTATGTGTTTTCGAACTCATCAAAAGTCACAAGCGAGGTACATGGTCGGGCTGTTGGGCCGGACGCCCAAGTAGTTGTCAACGTTCGAGGCCCGAATGTTGATCCCGAAAGGCTCGGAATGCTGGAGCGAGCGCTTGAATCGCTCAACAAACAGCTTCAAACTCTAGAAATCGGCTAAGCTGGTCAGCCAGAAATCGACCAGGTGATTTCGATAATTGGTCGATTCTGGTACATCATTGTGCTCAGGCCTCAACTCGATGGCCTCCAATCCCGATGAGATAGTGGGACGACGTAAAAAAAGCGCCTACCAATTCCTTTACTACCAGCTCGGCTATGCTCGCAACGTCAATACGCACCTTGCGCGACAGCGCCCGGGGGCAGATGTACGGCCTCGACGCGTACCTGTCTTCTCCCGATGTGCAGACCAAAGAAGCGCAAACCTAAGACCGATCGGGTGATGATTCCAGATCGGTGAGTTTTACAGGGCGCCGCGAAGACAGTCAACCTTTGGTCCGGAGCGGAGCTGCCACAACTCAGAAACAAGGAGATCATCGCTCTACGACCGGACCAACGCGGACTGGATCAAAGCATGTGAGCGTACGTGACCTATCTGCTCAGCTTGAACCAGTACACCAGACTGATGTTGTGTGACGGGGGACTGCTACGACCCATCCCAGACAATTTGTGTCCGCTTAAGTTTTTAAAGAGCTTAATAATGGGGCCATAACAGCTACGCTTCCCAATGGTCTGGCGGACTCTCACAGCAGGCACCTCTACATGACGGTTCGAGCAACCGTCTGGCCCAGATTGGTTTCGTGGCGATATGCTCTCGTTTTGGCTTTCTGCCACCCGCTGAAGTCGCCAGCTCATCCGGCGCAAAGCCTCGAGGCCACCGGAGCCTTCGAAAAGGCCATCCGAATCACGCTAAGGTCAACGAGGTTCGGCACTACTGGCCCAATTTCAGGCATGCCGGAGCTAGCCGAACCGTGACGATCACCCAACAGATGGTGGTCGCAGCGTATCATTGAACGACATACAACACTCCCAGGCAGTCTCGCGATCCTGGAATATATGTCCGCTGAAAAGCGCCTAAAGATGCCCGGGCCTAGCTATCGAGAGGAGGTCCAGAGGCTGGATGAGACGTTGCCTCAAGTTCGCCTGACCTAGAGGACGCCAACCGGGCCGCGCAGCAGTTCGGTTTCAGACACCTCCTAAAAGACTACGGATATGAGGGGCAAACGCTCTATCAGCTTTCCTAAGATCACATTTCAATTAACCGCATGGCCCGCTCGTAGCTGTCATCCTGAAGAGAAAGGCGATAGCCGCTTCTACCTTTCAGGATCTCTTAAACTAAACTGCTCGGGCCAAACGCCACTTGCCACAATGCTTGCACGGGTAGGCAAGGGTTTTGGACTCACCATACTGCCAACCGGCATATGCCCGGGCAGCCTCCGCCATTTCTTTAGATTCCCAAGTAAGCTTTTCTAAACACGCCTGGCGCTTTTTGTCTTCTACGTCTTCCATTGCCCAAATCATAACATTGTCCTCGCCGGTGAACTAAAAGGGCAGTAGGGTGAGTGGATAATAATAATGCTACAATCCTTCTATGAACAACCAAAAGGGTTTTGGCGTAACAATCATAGTGGCAATCATTGCCATTGGCATAGTGGCGGGTTTTTTGAGCGTGTCTTTGAATAAGCCCAAAAACAATCGTAGTTTACCCGTCATACCGCCAGTAACATCGCCTTCTGCCGCTCCCCAAGCCCAAGGAGTTAAAGGCACCATCACTCACAGAACTGGTGACTGCATGCCAACCACTGTAGGCTCAAGAAATTCATGCAGCGTCCGTACCTTTACCGATCCGCTCACGGTCATCATCAAACAAAGCAGTCAGATCATTAAGCAAATTCCCCAGGTTAAGGGCGAGTTCCAGCTCGAGTTACCCGCCGGCGTTTACTCTATGTTTGTGCTATACCAAAATAAAGAGTATTGCACCTCTACCGACCAAAACGGTGTACCATGTGCCTTCACCGTCGAGCCAAACAAACTTACCAACCACACTTTTCAAATTAATGATGCTACGGATTAACTAAATTCGCCATATTAGCTTACCGGACAACACCCTCCAAATTCGCGAAACTGCCAACATTAATCTGGAAGATACAAATTACGATTTTCAGGTTATTGATTCGCCTTCTGAATTCCGGAACATCATTGTTAATGGATGAATTCAATACAAAAGTTCTAAACGGGGGTGAAAACTAGTTGATATACTCTAGCGCTTTTTCTAAGTTTTCCTCAAGCCCGTTCCCGCTATCCAAAACCAATTTTTCCTGCTCCCACTCCACATACTCGCTCTTTCGCGCCTCAACATCACTCCAGATAACTTCCGGCAGGCCATGCATGTTGCGGACGCGAGCCTTAACGCGTTGTTTGTGGATAGTTTCGTCCAAAACGCATTCTATAATTACCAACTTCGCATCATACTTTGCCGACAGTTTGCGCCACATGTCTTTGGCTTCTGGCACAGCACTGACAGAATCTATAATGACCTATAAGCCTTGCTTTAGCTGCTCACCAGCCAACGTTTCGGCTACAAGATAGGCAGCTAAACCGGTTTCAAAACTTTTTTTAATACCACTTTTGATAATTGACGACTCGATTGGGTCGACTGAAAATACCGGTAGCATCAATCTACCTGCCAAAGCCTCTGACAGGGTACTTTTGCCAGCTCCTGGCAATCCGCAAACTATGATCAACTTTTTCATGCGTCAATCATATCATTCCGCCATTTAACCTTTGGGCGGGTGGTGATCGACTTTGCCGTAAGTATTTTTGTTTCTAACTTTTCCATTAGCCCCATGAACACTAACTTCGCCGCCACCACTATTAATGGTGTAAGTTTTGGCTGCTTCCAAAGCTCCTCTTTGCGTGCTATGTATTGAGCTAGCCCGCTTTGATCCAGCTCGCTCCACTGCCCATTCCTTATTATCGCTCTCTACTACATGGTAATTTGCCATTACGACTCCGCTTATTTTCAGCATAAGTATAATGAGTTTTTAGCGCAGCTTCAAATTTAGCTTCGTAGTGGGAAGTTTGGCTGATGCATATAGCCGATAAAAGATTTTTACACTTCTCTTTTATTTTTTTTAGATTCCCTATCCGGAGCGCTCCGCTTCCGATAGGGAATGACAAGGGGGGATAGGATGATAGCCCAGAAGTATCGCGGTTTGTAATTAAAGTAGTTATGTGTTATAAATGTGTAGTTATAGTTCATCGACTTTTGGAGGTGATATATGTGCGACTTCATAGCTGCTAAGTAAGCAGCAAAGGAAGGTCCGCATGTCCCGAACCGTCAACACCGACCCCCACAGAGTCCTGCTGGCGGATCGCCGTAGCAACCGCTCTGGTACCCTGCTCCACTACGGCGGCTGGAACTCTTTCGGCCGCAACGCCAAGCCCTTGCGTAAGCAGCTCGAGCGGCAGGTTCGTCGCCACGTCAACGACACCCTCCACCTGATGCTGCTCTGCGACTTGGAAGAAATCATCCCTAAGCGCCAGATGCGCCGACAGGTCGCCTGGATGCTGGGCTAAAGTTCACGCCCCGAGAGAACACCGAGTTTTTTCGGGGTTCTCTATTTAAATAAGTAATCAGTCTCCGGTCACAATCTTTACTTTTGCCCCGCATATCGCTATAATATCCACCTACAAAACTTTAAGGGGGTAGTAGGGGTTTATATGAGTGGAAAAAAAAATAAATTCATTGGATTAGGTGTAATAGCCTTAGTATTGGCTGGAGGTATAGGCTTTAGTTTGGGCAACAATAAAACTTTAATTAAGTCGGATTCAAAACCCAAAACGACCGTTACAACTTCAACTTCGTCTAGTCAAACCACCACTGACTCAAATGCCAATACCACCAACGCAGACAATGGCAATTACAAACATGCGGACCTTAAGCCTAAGTGTGTAAGTGCCTTAAAAGATTACAGTACCAGCATTCGCGCCAAAGCTGAGTCTATGGCTGCTAAAGTCCGTGCCCAAGTGGCTAGCGACGGCAATAACGCCGACGCCAGCAAATACAAACCACAAATTGACGAGCTGCTGGCCTACGTTAAAACCATGCAAACAAACATGACCAAGCTCAATACTTGTATCAACCAAGTCGATCAAAAGCGCGACTTTAGTACAGCCGAACTCGCTCAGATTAATACCGCCATAGCGGCCTCAAAAAATAGTTAATTCCTTTATTTTGATTGCTAGCTGTTAAGATGACGACATGATATTTATCCTTATTTCAATCGTTGTCCCGCTGGGATTGTACTTTTGCTTGCCTGTTGTCATCCAAAAGTTTACCGGAAAGCCAGCAGTCGCAAATCTCACTTTGATTCTAGCCTGTTTCCTTTTTTTCATATCCTGGTACTTGCCGTCCCCAGATATCCAAGGGCAGTATACTGCCGCTACCACCCACTTTGTCGGCGGGGGAGTTTTTTCCGGTTTCCTTTGGCTTTACTTGAAGCAGCAATTACGCTGGAAAGCCTCATTATTAATTGAGCTAGCCAGCTTATTTTGTGTAGTATCTGCCCTCGGCGTAACCATGGAACTCGTGGAGCTAACGGCTGTAGAAGCAGGCCTTTTTAACCTGCCCCTTACCGATACCTCGTGGGACTTACTAATGAATAGTTTGGGAGCCGGGGCGTTTGCGGTTGGGTATGTGCTGAGTAAGCTTAAACTTTCGAGGGGAAAGTAGTTCTTGTCATGTTGAGCTGAGTCGAAACAGCTATAAAGGCTTGGCAATTATAAATCCCTTCGGCCCTTCGACAAGCTCAGGGAATAAAATTCAAGCTCTTGGGCGACACCGAAACTACCTCTTCTGCTATAATGCTTATGATATGCTGCCAGGCCTACAAACTTGATATACAACACTACAATCAAAGTAACTTTTCCTTTTCCAGCTGAAATGTTGTACGCGGCCTTAACCGACTTAAGTCGCTACCCGCTATGGAACTCCGGTATGATAAGCGTGAAACCACAGGTGAACATGCACGAAGGGCTGCTTTTTAAAAGTACCAGCATTGTGTTAGGTCAAAAAAACCATTCGGTGGTTGAAGTAGTTAAACTTGATCCTGACAAAACCATTGAAATTAAAAGTCAAAGCGGTGCCATTCCTTTTGTAGCCCGATATGATTTAGCATCCTTGGGCGATCAAAGCTGTGAGGTGATGTGCGTGCTGGAATTTGAAATTACCGGCATTACTCTCAAGTTTGCCCTACCCGTTATCCAGTCTATGGCCAAAGCCAGACTCACCGGTGATTTAGAGACGTTAAAGGCGCTGCTGGCTCAAGGATAGGAGCTTAACGAATCTAGGCGAACTTTAATGAGAGAGTTTTTTGCGCAGTGTTTGGGCTAGCAAAATTATTAATGAACCGGCAATTAAAATCATATTTATTATCGGCACTAGCCCTACTACGTTTGTGCCTTTAATCTCTACCGGGCAACCATGATCTATTTCATACTGAGTCACGGGGCAATCAAAGTTTGCCAATGTGGTGCGATAACTATATTTGCGAAAAATTAACCATAAGATAACATTTACCGCTATTAAGGCTAACAATATTTTTGTCGATTTTTTCATGATGCCATTAGACCTTTAGATAAGTTACGGCGTTGCTGGTCGACTCTAAAAACCTTTTAAAGTCATTGGTACTGAGAGTCAGCGTAGCGGTATTAACATTGGGGTGAAACCCTTGCTCGCTAAACTCCAGCAAATCCGTATCAACTACCACCCGCACCTCTTTGTCTGTGTCATTTATTAGCCCAAACGGGGATACGGCTCCAGGAGTAAGACCCAGGTACTTATCCATTCTTTCGGCCGAAGCAAAGCTTAAACCCGATTCTTGTAAGCGCTTTTCGAGGTCTTTCAGGTTAACCCTTTTTGAGGCATCAACCACAACCAGGTAATGATGGTTGCCTTTTTTGTTCCTCAAAAACAGATTTTTGCTATGGGCGCCACTACCTCTATCATATTCTTCAGCTTCTTCCACCGTGTAAACTGCTGGATGGTCATACTCCTTGTATTCAATATTAAGACTTTCTAAAACTTCATATATATCTTTTCTCATAGCTTGATTATATCAGCCTAGTCTAGATAACCCATTTCCCTAAACAACTCTTTGCCTCCTGGAATTTGTTGTACTTGCTTGAGCTCCGTTCTGCTAAACCACCTAGCTTCAACAAGATCATCGGCCAGTTCTAATTTAATGTCTGTGGATACTTCGTCCAGAAGTACCTCAAAATGATTAAACTCCATATGACAAATTACCCGTTCACCATTGCTCAGAGTTTTTTCGGAGCTCCCATGCCCAATCGTTGCCCGCTTTTTAATCTTATAAGGCGATATATCAATACCTACTTCCTCCCGCACCTCCCTTACAAGGGCTTGATCAAGCGTCTCGCCCTCTTCAACCCCGCCTCCAGGGATATGCCAACTATCAATGTAGACACCTCCACTTCCGGGATCTTTTTTGCCCATCAAAACCTTTTCGTCTTTACTAAAAATAATGGCCGCTACGATAATACGATTTATCTCTCGCATTAGTTTTAAGATTGTGCCGGTGAATCGGCTTGGAACATCCAGATAAAGCCGTATTTATCTACCAAGTCGCCATATGTCCCAAAAAACTCCTTTTTCAAGTCGTGGGTCACCTTGCCACCCTGCGATAACTTATCAAACGCAGGTTTTATTTCGTCAATGTTGGCCCCAACCATGCAAACCGAAACAGTATTACTTTGAGTAGCAGGGGAGTCGTCCATCATGTCGGAGCCGAAAAACCGCCATCCGTCGCCTTTAAGCTGCGCATGCATAATTTTATTTTTGGCTTCCGGTGGAGCTTGCTCTCCCATGGGTGAATCTCCCACAGATTGAATCGAAAGCTCCCCGCCCAGACAGTTATGATAAAACTCCATTGCCTCACGACAATTACCCCTAAACATTAAATATGCATTAATTTCTGCCACTTTGCTCTCCATTTACTACTTTTATTAAAGCACATTAATTTAAAGACACGTAAATAGGTTAAAAGTAATAGTTGGTCATGAGCACGGTATCTCGTGCATATCTCAATCTAGCCATAAAAAAGAGTAGAATAGACATGTAATTAGGAGACTATGATGTTTAAAGACATACAAGCATTCAGTAGTTTTTCAGTCAATGATGTTGCCGTAGCCAAAACTTTTTATGGAAACACCTTAAGTCTGGATGTGTCTGACGATCCGCATATGCCCGATTTGCTCAACATTCGTCTGGCCGGGGGAGGCATGGTAATGCTTTATCCTAAAGGCGACCAACACATGCCAGCTACTTTCACAGTGCTCAATTTTGTGGTTCCCAATATCGATCAAACGGTCGATGCGCTTACGGCCGCCGGCGTTAAGTTTGAAAGCTACCAAGATGGCCCAATAATAACCGACGCCAAAGGCATTGCCCGCGGCAAGGAGGGCTATGGCCCGTCAATTGCATGGTTTAAAGATCCTGCTGGTAACATTCTGGCAGTAATTCAAGATGCTTAAGCGTAAAGAGACTGTCGGGTTTGATTGCTGTGCATGGCGCTAGCCTATCTCTACTTCAAGATGGAAGCTTTATCACGTTTCCAGCAGTTTGCTTTTGCCACAGCGCAAAATAACGCCCTTTTTGTTTAAGTAACTGATTGTGAGTGCCTTCTTCTTCCACTACGCCATCATGGATCACGATAATTCGGTCTAAGCCCGCCACTGTACTTAAGCGGTGGGCAATTATAATAGCAGTTTGACTGCCAATAATCTCCGGCAAGGCCTGTTGAATAATTTGCTCACTCTCACTATCCAGAGCGCTGGTGGCTTCATCAAAAATCATAATCGGGGCGTTCTTTAGAATTGCCCGAGCTATCACCACCCGCTGTTTTTGCCCGCCGGATAACTTAAGTCCACGTTCGCCCACAATCGTGTCGTATCCTTTTGGCAAACGCTCAATAAAGTCGTGCGCATGAGCCGCTTTGGCGGCTCGAATTATGTCAGCTTGGCTTGCAGCGGGGTTAAAATAGGCAATGTTGTCTCTAACGGTGCGATGAAATAGTAAAGGCTCCTGCGGAACGTAGGCTATTTTTTGGTGCAGCTCCGCCTGCTTAACCTCACGCAAATCAATCCCATCAATCTTAATGGTGCCCGAATCAACATCGTCAAAACGCATCAAAAGGCTGGCTAAAGTACTTTTGCCCATACCGGATAGCCCAACCACACCCACTCTTTCGCCGCCGGCTATCTCCAGGCTAAAATTATTGAAGACATCAATTCGCTTACGCCTCTGAGAGTGGGACTGGTAGCTAAAACTAACGTTTTTAATACTAATAGCTCCATTGGTAATTTTTAAATCCTGGGGAACGGGCGGGTCAACAATATTTTCATGATCTGGACTTAAGTATTGCAGCGTGGGATATAGCTTGGTAATAAGGTCGTCATGCCGCTGGATTAGATCGGGCAAATCAGCGACATTACGCATCATTTGGAACATGTATGTAAGCGTAAGTACAATTAACCCAATCGAAGCTGGACTAGAAGAAGACTTAGATATAATCAGGTAAAAAACAGCTGTCACGCCGACAGCCGTGATGAGGCTACGAGGAAAATCCAATAGAGTGTTAGTTTTGCGCATCAACCAAAAAGCCTGAGTTTCTTTCTTGGCAATAGCCTCTATCCTTTTGCTTTGGTCTTGTCCGCCGGATTTGAGTGAAACGATATTGGTAATATCATCCGCGACTTCGCCAGTTAGCTTGCGGTAGACCTCGTGAGTTTGATCGCGGTATTTATTGGCCTTGGCGGAGCTCCATATTACGTAAACAACTTGAACTAATACTATCGCGAGCGCAGCTACTCCAGCTCGCCAGCTGATAAACAAAAGTACTGCTACGGGCACCAATAACGATACAATCGTGCCAAGTACGTTCCAACGGAAAAACCGCGCCAATACTATAGCCGCATCTAAGTACTGTCGGAATGCGCTCGCTAAGTAGCCGGTTTGATTATCTCGGTAAAACGACATGTCTTTTCCTGTTAACCTTGTGTAGAAATCAAGTAACAGCCGCCGATATTGAATGTTTTCCGATTTAAAGGCTACAAGATCACCAATTGCCCCAGCGGTTAGGCCCACACAAAACAGCACCAAAAAATACAAGATACTCTGCTTTGCAGCGGGAACATCTCCGGCCGCCACTTTTGCGACCGCTTGAGCCATAAAAACGGCGCTTAGAACGCGCAGACATAATAGCCTCACCAACTCTGTAACAACACCAAACCAATAGCCAAACCGGCGGCCGTAAGAATTCAATAAATGTTTATAAACAGTACGATTCATGTTGCAAATCCATTACAATAAGAGCTAATTGTAGCATTTAACAATCATCCTGAAGAGGAAGTCGAAGATGCGCCGTGGCGTGGCTAGTATCAAATGGCCGTTCCTAATATTTGAGAACCTCTTAATCTAGACAAGAGATCCTCTTCGAGCCTGAGCCTGAGGACTACAGGCCTCAGAGTCGATGGCCGGATCCGGAGCACCGAGCTGCCCATTTGTTTGGCTCGGCTTCCGGTCCGGGATGACAGTCGGGGTGTTGAGCTCAGGCTATTCACGGGGTTACGGAAAAGTCGCCGGCTATCTCGGCTTGTAAATGATCATGGAACTGATAGGTACCCGGCTCAGACAGCGTTATTGACTTGCTTCGCCCTTTTCGAACCACCAGTTCATCTTCCCCTGCATACACACCGTGCTCAGGATGCGTTCCAAAAGTAATTTCTCGCACTTCATTGTCTTCATTGATAAACGTCAGTGTGTCGCACTTATGCGCTATAGTGTGCAGAGGACTCACTAAGCCATTTTTAATCGTAATTTTGTGATTGGCTTGTATCTCCTGACAAGCTCCGGTCTTTTCACCACCTATCTGGTATATACCCTCACCGTTTGTAAGCTTCTTGGCCTGGTCTAGTGGCAGCATATTGTAGTACAGGTTGTTGATAATCAGTATTGAGCCTCCCACCACGACCAGAATAATACCGACCGTCGCTATGAAGAAGAACAAGTTCCAATTTGGTTTTGGCCCACGCCCCAAGTGCAGAAAAAATGTTATTTGGACGATCATTTGTATCACAGCAAATACTAATATTGTTGCCAGCAAAGCAGTTACCCGAAATGGTTTGGCTTACCACCAAATAGTACGGTATGAAGGTGAATACCAAAGACAGTATAAATCCGATTACATAGGATGCCATAGTTCCATGTTCGCTCTTTGACTCGCCATTTGAGTTGTGTGATGGAGTGCTCATACGAATGCCCTTAAGTACACAATGGTGAAGATAAAGATCCACACAATATCCAGAAAGTGCCAAAACAAGCTTAGCAAGGCCAACTTGCGCACCATGTGAGAGTTAAGTCCACGTTTCAAAATAAATCCCAGGGTAATCGCCATCCACAGCAGTCCGGAAGTAATGTGTAGCCCGTGCGTTCCCACCAGCACAAAGAACGAGGACAAGAATGCATTGCTGCGTAGAGTGTGGCCCTCATGAATAAACTCAGCAAATTCTTTCAATTCCAAACCAAGGAAAGCCAGACCAAGTGCAAACGTAATGCCGAACCAAAAGAGTGTTTGGGTTTTGTTGCCCCGGCGAGCAGCGATCATGGCGATCCCGCACGTAAAGCTACTAGTGAGAAGAATCAGGGTTTCAGTCAATGCCAGCGGGAGGCTAAACAGTTCACGTCCTGACTCTCCGCCGAGCGTATGGCTGTGCAACACCGCGTACACTGCGAAAAGAACAGCAAACATTAAAAGATCTGTCATCAAATAAACCCAGAAACCAAACATTGCTCTATCGTTGGCTTCTGATTCGTGGTGGCTCATCCCGGGTTCTGTTACCATTTTCGCCACCGTTTGTTTTTTACAACATCCCAAATGAATGCAAACACAACTTTTACAAGTTTCCAAACACTCATATCTTCATCCGCATCGTCATGCTTGTTTGGGCTAGCAACCGGGGCTTTCTTTATCCTAGCTTCCTCGAGTTGTTGCACCTCTGCAGCCGTAAGGATGTACTCGCTGTGTTCGTTGAAGGCGTGAATAACAAACACTACAATAATGCCAATTATCGATACCACAGCCAGCCAGATAATCTCCCACACAAAAGCAAAGCCAACCAAGAAGGCAAAGATAGATATATATATGCCAGCAGCTGTATTTTTGGGCATATGGATATCTTCATAGGCGGGTTTTGGTAGTCCGTGTTGCTTCATTTCCCAAAATGCATCGCGAGTGGTAACGTGTGGGATAACGGTAAAATTGTAAAACTGTGGCGGTGAAGCGGTAGCCCATTCCAGGGTTCGCCCATTCCAGGGATCACCGGTTGTATCGCGCAAGCGTTTTTTCTGGATAACACTGGCTAAAATCTGGGCAAGCTGCAAAGCCACACCCGCCATGATGATTATCCCACCGATCAACATGAGGATAAACAATGGCTGCCAGCCAGTGGAAGAGTCGTAATGGTCAAGCCGCCTTGTGGCTCCCATAAGCCCCAGTACGTACATTGGAATAAAAGACATGCAGAATCCAATTATCCAGCACCAAAAGGCATTCCGGCCAATCCGCTCATTAAGCTTAAAGCCCGTAATCTTTGGAAACCAGTACGTTATGCCGCAAAAGATACCAAACAGCACTCCGCCAATGACCATAGAATGGAAATGCGCCACCAGGAACAGACTATTGTGCAGCTGGAAATCTGCCGGCGGCACGGCCAGCATTACACCGGCCATGCCGCCAATTGCAAATATAGAGATAAACCCAAGGAACCATAGCATAGGCGTATCAAACCGTATTCGCCCTTTGTGCATAGTAGCTATCCACGTAAACACCAAGACAGATGTCGGTATTGCAATTATCATTGTCATAACCCCAAAGAATGCATTTACATTTGCACCCGCACCCATGGTAAAGAAATGATGCAACCACACAGAAAGGGCCAGCGCTGAAACGCCAATCATCCCCAGTACGTTTGACGTATAGCTGGCAATTTTCTTGCGGCTAAATGTTGAAACTACTTCAGAAAACACTCCAAAGGCAGGCAGCATCAAAATATAAACCTCTGGGTGTCCCCACATCCAAATAAGATTGGTATACATCATGGGATCACCGCCGCCCGTGGTCGTAAAAAAGTGCGTGCCTAAATACCGGTCAAAAAACATCAAGAAGAGCGTTGCGGTAAGCAGCGGGAACACGGTTACTGCCATGAGCATGCTGCATAAGCTACCCCAGGTAAACAGCGGCATCTTTCGAAAGCTCATGCCTGGTGCGCGCATTTTTAGAATCGTCATAATAAAGTTAATAGCACCGAGCGTTGTACCAATACCAGAAATCTGCAGGCTCCATATCCAATAATCCACACCCACTCCTGGGCTAAATTCTTTCCCGCTCAATGGAGCAACCGCCAGCCAGCCCGTCGCGGCATATTCGCCACCAAAGAGGAAGAACATGTTTACCATGAGGACTCCACCGACATATAGCCAAAATCCCAAGGTGTTCAAGAAGGGTGACGCCAGGTCACGCGCACCAATCTGTAGCGGCACAATGTAGTTAATAAGTCCAAAAATAAAGGCCATGGCCACAAAGAAAACCATGATATTACCGTGAGCTGTAAAGATTTGCTGGAAATGGTCAGCCGAAAGGAAGCCGTGTGAAGAGCCGGCTGACAGGGCTTGCTGGAGCCATAACATAATGGCATCCAAGCCCCCGCGCAGAAGCATAAAGCCTCCAACAATAAAGTACATGATTCCAATCTTTTTTGGATCAACCGATGTCAGCCATTCGTTCCACAGCCATTTCCAGCGTTTCTGACGGGTGATGACAATGGCGACAATTAATGCCAAAGCGATAAAGGCTATCGATCCAGCAATGGTAAACCATTCGTGTGGCAATGCGCTCCAGTCTAATTTACCAAGAAGTAGTTCTTTCATTAGTGTCCCGCCTCGTATTTTGTTGGTTTGTGGGCGTGTGAACCCATATATTTCATAACCACTTTATCATACAGGCTGCTGTCGTAGGCCGAATAGAATGCGGTGGGATTGTTTTCGCTCGGTTTTAATATACTTTGGTATGTAGCAGCATCGAGCACATCTGGAGATTGCTTTACTTCTTGAACCCAACTGTCAAAATCTTCCGTATTACTGGCGCGGGCGGTAAATTTCATGCCGGCAAAGCCAGCCCCATTTATTTCGGCCGACGACCCCGGATAATCTCCGGGCGTCTCAGCCATCAGGTTTAAACGGTTGACATGGCCAGTCATTGAGTACAGTTGGCCGCCAAGATTTGGGATCCAGAACGAACTCATTGGCGCTTCATCGGCGGTTAATTCAAATTGGACCGGTGTATTTAGCGGAATCTGAACAAAATTGACCGTCGCAATTTTTTGATCGGGATATATAAACAACCACTTCCAGCGCATTGATACGACCTGGATTCTCAAGGGCTTAACGTCAGAAACAATCGATTCTTGCGGAACCAGCCTATGGGTAGCGGACCACATGATAGTAGCAAGTACAATCATAAACGTGGTTGGGATTAGCCATATAGCAAGGAAGAGAAACTTACTATGATGGCCGTTAGAAACACGAACTGCTTTGGTATTCGATTCCCTATATTTCCAGGCTGTAAAAAACAGCAAAAAAAGTGTAGGGATGCCAATAGTAAGGAGCACAGTTACAACTAAGATTATAAGACTAAGTTGCTCGTGAGCAATCAACCCTTGCGGGTTAAACACTGCAACGTTTTTACCGTGCAGCAAATATCTGATGAGCAATACAAAATCGACTATCGCCAGAAAAGCGCCTAACGCAATCCATCCCGGATTAAGTCTTTTTTTGCTCACTTTTGACACTAACCTAAACCCATGTAGACGTAACCGCTATCATAATAATAACTATACCATGACCCTAGATCCTCCTACCTGTCAGAAAAGAAAATTTATGCTAACCTACACAATATGAACGAAAACGACGCAAATGCTTTCGACGAGAGAGACAATGAAACTGCGCTGACCCAACAAGTTCGGAGGCAGATTGAGCTTGCCGGAGTTGATTCACTTTCTGTGACTGACCTTACTGAAGCCGACATGGGGGGTATTGGATGGTCGGGCGGACCATCACACCCTTTTTCAGTTCAACGAGCTTTAGACAGGGTAGCATCCGGCGAAGTCGACTATCTTGCGGTAAGGGCTCCTAACGGTAAGCCTGTTTCGATTGGCGGCATTGATTATATGTACCACGAAGGTGGTGGCTATATGTGGCAGCTTGCGACGATGGAATCATTGCGTGGCTTAGGGCTAGGCACTAGGTTGATTGCAGAAATGGAAGAGCGAATAAGGCAGCGTGGTGTCGTTACAGCAATGTTGGGAGTTGAGGATGACAACCCCAGAGCAAGAGAGCTTTATGAAAGGCTGGGGTACAAGGAGGTTGGACCTCTTGAGGATTCTCGGGAAGAAGCGGATGATACCGGGAACACACATATTCACCATGCAGTCGGTTCGCTGCTTGCTAAAAAATTGAAGGAATAAAAAAATAGTTTTGTTCAAGACCTACTACCGGCTCACTAAGCCGGGCATTATTTATGGCAATCTTATTACTGCCACGGCCGGGTTTCTGCTAGCGTCAAAATTAAAAATTAACGCTGGCTTGTTGGTCGCAACTCTCATTGGCATTGCCCTGGTGATAGCGTCGGCTTGTGTTTTTAATAATTACATCGATCGCGGTATTGACCAAAAAATGGCGCGCACAAAAAATCGAGCTCTGGTCACCGGCAAAATTAGCGCTTCTACAGCCTTGTTATTTGGCACAATTCTAAAACTTTTAGGCTTTTTGATTTTATTGATAGGCACAAATGTCTTAACCGCTCTTCTAGGGCTCGTGGGTTTTATAACCTATGTAGCAATCTATGGATTCACCAAGCGACGTGGTCCTTTAGGCACCATCATTGGCAGTATTGCCGGAGCTATGCCACCGGCCGCTGGATATGTGGCCGTTACGAATCATTTCGATGGGGGAGCGCTCATTTTGTTTTTGATTTTGGTGTTTTGGCAGATGCCGCACTTTTACGCCATAGCAATGTACCGTCAGGATGACTATGCGGCAGCTGGAATACCAGTTTTACCGGTTGTAAAAGGCTCCCGTACGACCAAAATTCAAATACTCATATATATTGTAGCGTTTATACTGGCTACTTTCTCTTTGACAGCTCTGCACTATAGCGGCTACATATATATGGTAGTGATGCTGATTCTTGGGCTTATTTGGCTTGGTAAGGGAATAAAAGGATTTAATACCATCGACGATAAACAATGGGGGCGCCAGATGTTTTTGTTTTCGCTCAAAGTACTTATGACATTTTCAATAATGGTTTCTTTTGGTCAGCTTTTACCTTAGAATACTGGTAATGGTATTACTTATTCACATCGTGATAGCCCTAGCCAGTGTGGCATTCTCAACTTTTTTGTTTTTTAGGCCATCAAAAACAAAGTTGCAATTGTCTTACGGCTTAATGGGAGCTACTCTATCCACCGGCACATATTTGGTTGTTAGCACCCACGCCTCCATAATAAGTAGCTGTGTCACGGGGCTGGTATATTCAGCGGTAGTGCTAACTTTATCGCTCTCTGCTCGCAAGCAACTGGCTCACAACAGGCGCCCCGATCCTAGCTAAACCTGTATGTGGCCCTAGGTACAAAAAACAAAAATTTTCTTTTAAAATAAGTATCAACACAACTCTTTTTTACGTGTAGCCCTCTTTTTCATAAGTAATTTATTTGTCCTACTCTGTGATAGATACAGAAAGACGTTTTTTTCGGCATAAACAACTGTTGACTTTCTCGAACAAGCGGGCATATAGTAACCTTACTCGCATCATCCTGAGCGGGTCCGACAAGGAGATGGTCCAAGAATGAGTACGACTACACGCCGACAGCGTGTTGCCTCAGCTGTCGGCAACGTCACCGCTGCCGTCCGAGCCGTCCTACCCCCCGGTGATCAGCCGCCGGTCAAGCCGACCGAGGGACAAGTCGTCGCCAAGTACATCCAGGAGTGCCGGGCAGCCGGCGTTCCCTGCAACGAGGCCCTCGCGCGAGGAACCCTGGCCATGATCGGCAAGGGCGTGGAGCATCACCGCACGCACGGTGGCGACCACTACATCTCGCAGACCGACCTCGACCGCTACCACCGGATCTACGGGGTGGTCATTCCGGCCAATGTGGCTGCGCCCGCGGACGGGAGCGCCCACGCAATGACCAACCAGCTCCTGCTGGTCGGCGACGAGGTCAGCATCCTCCACACCCGCGCCTTCGCGCGGGGCGTCAAGCACTGCACGCAGCGCACCGTCGTTCGCACCGTCTGAGAGCGACGCCAACATCGCCGTAGCACCCTCGGAAGGGGATGCTACGGCGATAGTTTATTAAGGTAAAATTATAATTTTATCAACACTCGGCCATTAAGCCCTTCCAACAGTGGTAATATTGATACATGAAAAACAATCATCCAAGCTCATCCCAAGTACCTCTGCACATTGGCTTTATTCCTGACGGAAATCGCCGTTGGGCCAAGCAGCAGGGATTAAAACCTTTCGAGGGCCACCGCCGAGGCTACTTGCGAATGAAGCTAGTGGCGGAGGCAGCTTTTAAAAGGGGTATAAAATACGTCTCAGTTTTTGCTTTTTCCACCGAAAATTGGCAGCGCGATCCAGCCGAAGTTGCATACCTGATGGATTTATTAAAGTGGGTAGCAACCCATGAAGTTAATAAGCTTCATAAAAAGAACGTACGGGTTGTTTTTATGGGTTCTAATACAAACCTAGATTCGGCAATTACGGCTGCAATTAGGGCTGCTGAGGCAAAAACAGCCAAAAACACCGCTGGAACTATTATTCTATGCCTCAATTATGGTGGCCAACAAGAACTAGCCGACGCGGCAGCTAGCATGATTCGTGCGGGGGTAAAGGCAGACGATGTAACTCCGGACAAACTAGCTCAACACCTTTACGACCCATCCGTCCCGCCAATTGATTTGATTATCCGGACGTCAGGCGAGCAGCGCCTAAGTGGTTTTATGCTTTGGTCAGCCGCCTACGCTGAGCTTAAATTCGTCTTAAAATATTGGCCGGCCTTTACGGTAGCCGATCTGGAGGAGGCGCTAGTTGATTACGCTAAGCGTAACCGTCGCTTCGGAGCCTAGATCAAAGCTGCGCTTCTCCCTTTATTCATAATTCATGATTCTTGATTCGCAAAAACTATTGACCAAGCCTTTCATTATGGTTATGCTTAATGCAACAAATAAAAGGTGAGGAGTTCTTGTGAGGAGAAATTCTACCGTTAATGGGCGCTTTCGGCGCTTATTTAACGCAGTTATAGTAGCTAGTATTGGATTATTTACGTTCAATGGTCTGTTTTCGGCCGTTTTGCCGCCGGCGGTTTAACTAACGCTAGTGCAACATTAAGCGACCCCCGCCCCGACGCTCCTGCAGCCAGCGTAAGTTATACTTTGAGCTGGATGGCTAGTACTACCGCCACGCTTGAGTGTTTTACGTATCGTTGGAGTACTTCGCCCAATGCCGGTCAAGGTACAACGCCGACCGGTTTTTCTAACTCTGCCGCAACCAACGGTGTTTTCACTAACTTAACGGCTGCCAACTGGACTATCGACAACAGTACGGCTGGAACGGTAAAAGAAACCAATGTCACTGGTGCGTCAGTGACATCTGGTACCCAAATCACCACCCCCATCCAGTTACTTACGAATCCCACTTCATCAAGCGGAGGCACATTTTATATTGAAATAAACACCTACAGTGATGACACGTGCGCCACTCTGGTTGACGCCACTGTGATTGGTTTTGTAACGGTTCCTAGCGTACTGGTAAGTGCCACGATCGACTCGACTCTAAGCTTTACTGTCTCTGGACTTGCTCCAGCCACCACCTTTAAAGGTTCCCTGGCAGTTGACGCCAAATGTACCGATACTGCCACCGCCGTTACCTTTGGTAGTCCAGCCTCGCCACTTTCAGCTGACACTACCTATGACTGCGCTCAACAGCTGGCTACCAGTACCAACGCTAATAGTGGCTACCAAGTAACCGTCCAAGGCAAGCAAACCAGTGGTGACTTCCTAAAGCTCATTAGTGATGCTACTAAGAGCATCACTAACTCCACCGGAACAAACGCCACGCCTGCCTCTACTGCCGTCACTCCCGCCGAAACGTTTGGCTACACCACTAACGACGCCACCCTATCCGGCGTAGCCACTCGATTTACCGCTTCGGATGATCTGTTTGCCGGTCTTACCACCACTCCGGATCAAGTAGCTTACAATGCTACGGCCATTGCCAATGATCAAGTAAATGTGGGCTACCGACTCAAATACACCGGCGTAACAGAAGCAGGTGTATACCGAGGCACTCTAGTCTATACCTGTACCCCCGTATTCTAAAGTAAACAAATACCCATCAAAGCTGTCGCTTCCAGTGGCAGCTTTTTGGATACCAATTTTTAACAGTCAAAAGCATGAGGGATCTTTTTAAGTATGAATAAGTAGGCTCTTCTCCATACGTCTACTATTACTATAAGTCTAACATAGACGTGTTCAAAGTGCTTAAAAGCAGTCTAACTTAGACTTATACAAGAATGATGATGCAAAGCCGCATTGAAAATTTTCCCTTAAAGGATTTTAAAAGCATAAGCATTCTTGACGGGTAGCCATAGTTTTGTTAACTTAGCAGTAGCGGTAATTAAAACAAAAACCGTAAAATAAACATCTATGACTAAGCAAATATCCAAGTACCCCGTGCGATTGCACGCTACTATTGTTGTTTTATTGGTATTAGTTGCCAGTAAGCTTCTGTGGGTTTCGGCCAGTGCCGCCGCTGGTGCTATTAGTAGCGCCAGCGTATCGTTATCGGACACCCAGCCGACCGAGAGTAACGTTTCCTACAGTTATAGTTTTACCGTCGGCAGTAGTACGGTACTCAAGGCTTTCCGAGCTCAAATGTGCACTACCAGCTCTGGTAGTTGTGTAGCTCCAACTGGCTTTTCAGCATCCGCCGCCACCCTTGCCAGCCAACCGGTGGGCTATGGCGACTCTTCAGGCTGGACCAATGACTCTGTTACGAGCTCACTTCAGATCAAAAATAGCTCGAATGTGGCGGCTCCCACGGGATCCCAACAAATTGTGTTTAGTAATGTTACAAATCCCACCAACCCCGGGACTTATTTTGTACGACTTACTACCTATTCTGATGATACTTACACCACCGAAGTCGACTCCGCCACCATTGCCTACGTGATTGTAGTGGCCGTTACAGTCAGCCTTACTATCGATCCTACCTTAACTTTTAATGTTACCGGGACTCCAGCTTCCACTATTTATAAAGGTGCCTTAAGCACAGCTAGCCTTTGTAATGATACTGCTACCTCCGTCACATTTGGCTCAGCTATTCAGCCATTATCACCCAACACTGACTATGATTGTGCGCAAACACTTACGACTAGCACTAATGCTGGCAGCGGCTATCAAGTAACTATTAAAAGTTTACCACCGCCGGCGATGTATTAAAAAATGGAGCAGCTTCTATACCTGACTGGACGGGAACAAACACGAGTCCAACGGCTACGCCTGGCGGACCAGCTGAATTATTTGGCTATACTACTAGCGACGCCAGTTTATCTGGGGTGGCTAACCGCTTTACGACGGCCGATAATTTATTTGCCGGGGTCACCAATACCGATGCCGAAGTAGCCCATGCCAACAACAGCGTGGCCAGCGATGCGGTTAATATAGGATATCGACTGCGCTTTACCGTATTCTCGCCGGCGGGTACATATACCGGGAAAGTGGTTTACACTTGCACTCCAACCTTTTAGAATGAACATAAGTACTATAGGACTATCACACTTGGCACATTTCGGCGCAAAATCTCCGTTCCGCACTCGACGTAGGTCAACTACGCCTCGTTTACGGTACTCGATATTTGCATCCAAACTGCACTCAAGTGAGAAAGTCCTAGTGAGTTTCTTATCTATAAAAAAATCTTTTGGCAGCCTAATTCTGGCCTCTATCGCTTTAATAGCAATCGGCCAACCGGTATCGGCGGCCACAACCCAAGGTATTACTGTATCTCCACCCACTTATGAACTAAGCGCTAACCCAGGAGACACCTTAAGTAACACCATTCGGGTAACCAATGAGTCTGATGCGGCCGTAACACTAACTGCCAGCGCTCAAGATTTTACGGTGGCAGGAACTGAAGGGTCGGTAAAGGTAGCGGATGACGCAAAGACTAACGCCTTTGCCAGTTGGTTTAGTTTTACAACCACTCAGATCCCTTTAGCTGCCAAATCGTCAGCTCTGGTTCCATTTACTATCCGTGTTCCCAAAAATGCTGAGCCCGGCGGTCATTTTGCCACTGTATTATTCAACCCCGTCGTGGCTGCAAGTTCCAATTCTACCGGCGCCAGCGTAATTCAGCGAGTTGGCTCGCTTATTCTGATGAAGGTTAGTGGGGCTGTTACTGAAGCAGGCAGTATTAAAAGCTTTCGCACCAAAAATTTTATTGGGGACTGGCAAACAGTTACGGGCTCCGACGGCAAGACCAAAATCTACGTGGCCTCGGGCGAGGACCTAAATAACGAAAAGCCCAAAAGCTACTTTAATCAAGGTCCCATTGCTTTCGATCTGGTATTTAAAAACTCCGGCAACGTTCACTTTAAGCCAGCCGGAACAGTTACGATTTATGATATTTTTGGACGCAAGGTTGATCAAGTAGCGCTTGACCCCCGCAATGTATTTCCTGGGGGCGAACGTCGTATTAGTGTGATTTGGCCTACGAAGTCGCTGTGGGGTGGATATTACCGCGCCCAAGTGGCAGCCGTTTATGGATCGCAAAACAAAATTTTGACCGCTGAAACTGTTTTTTGGGCCTTCCCGCTCTGGGTGCTAATTATGGCCATCGTCATTCTTGTGTTGCTGTTTGTCTTGCGCAAGCGTCTTGCGTCGGCTGCCAGGGTTTTAATTAAGGGTCGCTAATGCGTGCCCGTTTTAACGTTAAGCCGTCAACAGCCTTAGCGGCTTTATTTTTTTTCAGCTCTTTAAGCGCCCCCATTATGGCCATAACAGCACTTACCGAGGAATCAACTATTGGGGCTGAGCTGCCAGTGCAAAACGGGGGAGTTCAGTTTGTAGGGGAGGCCTCGCCAGGGGCGTTGGTAACGTTTGAGCGTAACGGCGTGGTTATTGGCACTCAAACTGCAGGAGCTGACAGCAGTTTTGATAATACTTTTACCAACCAATCCCAAGGGTTAGCCACCTACAGCATTCATGCCACGGATGTATCCGGCCGAGTTTCGGCTACTGTTAGTAATGACGTCACGATTTTGCCTGCCTATACCACTACCCTGAGTGGCTATTTACTGCCCACCACATTCCAGATTATTAAAAACCCCATCAAACGGCCCCAAATTCAATCAATAGTTGGGACAACCCGCCAAGACTCCACGGTCACAACCTTTTGGAGCGGCGCAAAATACAGCGATTCGTTTGCAACTACCAGCCCGTCCGATTCCATCGGTAATTGGCAAACCTCACCTTCCGGAACCTTGCACCTTGGTACTTACACTGCCAGCAGTGTGGTGCAAAACCCGAGTGCTAACCAAAGCCCGCAAACGCCTCCGGCCAGTTTTACGGTGGTACTTTCGGCTGACCTAAATAACGACAACCGCGTCAACCTAACCGACTTTTCTATCCTCATGTTCTTTTACTTGCAATCCAACATCAATAAACCGGCTGATATTAATGATGACACCAAAACCAACCTTACCGACCTGTCGATCATGTTGTTTTACTGGACGGGGTAGTCTGGTCATAGCAAACTCGCCTACTGTGATCTTTTCGAAGCGGTTTTCGATCCATCGCTTTATTGCCTGAGCGTAGTCGAAGGCCAGTCTTGATATCAGTTTCGATTAACTGGTATGATGCAAAAGATTTCAAAATAATGTAATAGCGACGCAAAGCATCTTTTTTGAGGATGCGAGAAAGATAGAGGATAATCTATATGCCAAGACCAGAAGAAGGAGAAGTTAATCCAGACGGAGCGGAAGCAGTCAGTCCAGTAGAGGGGTTGGGCGCGATTGATGAAGAAGTTGAAATTGACCCTAATGAAGCTTTATACGATCCGAATATTGCCAAATTTGATTTAGATGAAGCTCTGTTAGCCGAATATCCTGAAATGGCATCTATAAGCGGGGCGACTGTTGCTGAGTCACCTAGGGATACATCAGTTGTATCTGCCGCATATGTAAACAGTGGAACCATTGACCGTTATATCGAGGATGTTGAGGCGGGAAGGGCTACTGGCGACATTGAATATCATTTACAGCTGGTGGAAGAGTGCTTGGCTGAGCTAGCAGCCATGAATAACCCCAACTATGAACGTTTTATTGCAGAAGAAACTAAAAAGCTTGGAGACAGACGAGCTAAAGCACAAGTGGCTATTGGTGACAAAAAAAGAGATACAAGCGTCGAAGGTGGCGGAAGATATCTGTAATAGGCTTTAGTCATGGGAGAACTTATTGAATTTCCGGGCGGTAAAAGAATAGAACCAGACGCTGGCTCTGGAGGGAAAGCCGATGAGCCCGAGTTTAATGCTTATATTGAGCCTGGCATAGACGAAAAAAAGCTTGGCGAAATGATGGATGTCTTGGCTGGAATGATTGAGTTGCAACCTGGGGTACTTCACAATGTTGGTTCTCGTGAAAAGTTACTCGGTGCAGGCGAAACGCCCGCTACTGACGAAGATATTATTGCAATAGTAAATAGCTCAACCCCTTCGGATTGGCAAAAACACCCAGCATACTATGTTGCTGTATTCAGTGAACTAAAGCGAAGAGGTTTGTTGCGGTATTAATAGCTCTTATTAATCCTAGCCTAAATTCTCAAAAATATTTGAGCGCTTGGGGTGGGCGGGAGCGCGAGTAGCGCTCCCATGCCCAAATTGCCTAGCTAGGGAACGATCCCGCCATCCCAGTGGCCGGCGCGGTAGCCGGCGACGAAGCCGGAAATTCCCAAATCCGTGACCTGATCGAGGACGTAGATGACCCTGCCAGGGATGGTGCCGTAGGCAGAGCAGAGGGTCAACGTGGTGGCGCCAACGCAGACCCAATCGCCATCTGGTTGAGCGAGGGTCTTGGTGTCATGGGCGGACATCACGTTTGCCGCGATGGTTGCGAGGAGGTTGCCGAGGCGAACGCATGTGTTGCCCTCGTCGTCTTGGTAGACTACGAGAACCTTGGTGTCCTTGAGGTCGCCGGAGATGTACACTCCGTAACCGGCCTCCAGCAGCTGGGCAACTGAGAGTGGGCCGAAGAAGTTCACGGAGAGTTGCGGCTTGATGTACTGCTCCAGTGCTACGGCGAGGGCGCGGTCGAATCCAACCCAGGTGCTTGTGGTCATGTTGTCGACATCCTTGAGAGAGCAATTTGGTCAAAAGTATTATGGCATAAAAATATCGGATACGTCAATAAAAAGTGCTGGAACTTCTCTTAAGACGTCAACCAGTCGGTTGAAAGCTTGAGAAAAGGCGGTGCAACAGCAACCGCTTTTGAGAGACTAGTCCCTCGGGTGATGCAAAAAGATGTTACTTCGTAAATCGGTACCGCACAAGGTGTATCCTTGGATTTCAGATCAATTTCGCAGGAACTGCAGTCTAGGGGTTATACATTGGCCCGGTAGGCCAATCATCCTCTTCGATAGAGTAAGAATATACCTCGTTTGTGGCGGGGTTGACTATAGCACGGATGCAAGTCCAGTATGCGTGGTCACACCACCCGTCTCCCTCGATGTAAATACCCGAAGCGATCCACAGCTGGTTTCCTTTACGGCTTTTGCAGTTGCTTGCAAAACTGAAAGTTAGCATAAACTTTTGTTCAAGTTCGTGCTTGAGCATGACTGCTCCTTTTGCATGTGCTACCTGGAATTTCCAGATACAACAAGTAGTGTAGCATAAGAAGTTTAATTTGTCAAGAAACAGTAAAGGCCTTTGTTATTCTACTCACCCCAAGTGCTCAAAATAAACTTTGAGCACTTGGGGTGGGCGGGAGCGTGTCACAAAAGGATCATTTCTGTCGAGAAAAGTGTCTGAACTGCCCTCACTTTTGTCTCCAAGAACCTCCAAAATTGTCACCCTGAACTTGTTTCAGGGCCTCTTAATCTAGAGAAGAGATCCTGAACAGTAGGTGCGGCCATGCTCCACGGCGCATCGAGCGATTTGATACTGGCCTTCCTCTTCAGGATGACAATTAGAATAAACGCTTCCTAAGGTTGAGTATTCTTCCGTTTACGGTATTATAGACATAAGCGTTTTATGGATACTGTGGGAAAACCTCAACCAAATCGTCCAACTCACCGCCGCTGGCATTTTATTGCCCTGTTTGGCATATCAGTCATAGGCGGCTATTTGCTATTTAATAAAACCCCAACCTCGAGAGAGGCCACTATTACTGCACCTCAGCCCGTTTCGGGTAGTAACCACCGATTAACACTACCAATTGTTATTGATACCGCTGGCCAAACCATTAATGCGGCTGAGATATATTTAAAGTTTGACCCCAAGGTGGTCCAGGTAGATTCCATCAGCAAGGATCAGACATTCTTTACTATTTGGGTTCCCAATGAACCAAAATTTTCTAATACCAGCGGCGACATTAGTTTTGTGGGTGGCATTTTTAACCCTGGTTTTCGCGGCCAAGGCAAAGTTGGTAGTGTAACCCTGGTGGCTAAAAAACCCCTCAAAACCAAACTAACTTTTACGGGTAATACCGCCGTAAAACTTAATGATGGTTTGGGTACCTCAATTCCCTTGCAGCTCAAGCCCATCGAGGTAGACATCAAATGACATTACGACCTACTCGCTTGGCCCATTTCGTCGTCAGAGCCTGCGATCCTCGGTCAGCGTACTTCCGGGTACGCCTCTCTGTGGTTCTCGGTTCTTCCTTGAACTGGATTCAAGCGCGAAGGTCGTGGGGTCGCTCATTTATGCTACTAGCCGTTTTCGTTTCTTCCTTATCGGCTAGCCTTATCCCGGCCCCCACAGCCCGTGCCGCCGCCAACGCCAGCTTTTACGCTTCACCATCCTCTGGCGCCTACAATGTTGGCGACGTGATTCGCGTGGGTATAATGATTAACTCAGGCGGCCAAGCTATTAATGCTGGTGAAGCCACCGTTACCTGGACCCCCGGCTTACAATATTCATTTGCCTCTACCTCGGGCTCAATATTTACCACTTGGGCCAGTGGGGGAGGTGCCGGGCCTGTTGGTTCAGGCTCGTCAGTTTATTTTTCGGGTGGGCTGTCTAACCCTGGCTACAACGGCAGCGGCGGACGCGTTGTGACCGTAATATTTAATGCCACCACGCCAGGCACGTATACCGTCAATGTGGCCGGTAGTCAAATACTGGCCAATGATGGCATGGGTACAAATGTATTGTGCTGCTCCAGTGGCGCCACTTTTACCGTTAACACTCCTAAGCCCCCGGTGCCCTTACTGACAGTAAACTCCAGAACTCATCCCAACGAAAACCAATGGTATACCAGCCGCCGCGTGGAGCTAAATTGGTTTGCTACAACGGCCGTTGGTAATTACTCATTTGCGGTTGACCGTAACCCAGGCACCGTTCCAAATAGTCCCAATAACGGCACTATTAATACTTCATACGACCTAGATGAAGGGACTTGGTATTTCCATTTAAAAGGCTCTAATCAAACCGGTGGCAGCACTGTCCATTTTGATATTCATATAGATTCTAGCCCACCAGATGATTTTAGCGTCAAAATGGACAACGGCAGCAATGCTTCAAATCCTACTCCCAAGGCAAGTTTTACAGCTAATGACGGCATCTCTGGCATCGACCGCTACACAGCCAAAATTGATGATGGAGAAGCCTTTCCCTTAAATCCTGGCGACGCCATCCCCAAACAGCGCCCAGGTAAACACACCATTGTAGTAACTGCCTACGACAAAGCCGGTAACACAAAAGAAGCCAAAACCGACTTCGAAATTACAGGCATTGCCCCTCCCAAGATACTGACTTGGCCTTCGTCGTTAGTTATTTTACAACCCATGAACTATATTGGGCAGTCGGAGGCAGGGGATACCATATCAGTCTTTTTAAATGGTAAGCTGCTCGAACAATTTTTAGCCAAAGACAAAAAAGCTTCCAAGGCCAAAGACAAAGGAGCCGGCGGCTTTGCCAATGGCATCACTTGGGAATATACTTATAAACCGCAATTGTTCCCAGGCAATTACACCATTCGTTTTAGTCGGGTCAATAGTGTTGGCGCCGAAAGTTCTCCATCGCCAGACCTCAAATTAGTTATTACTGCCACTGCACTCAAAAAACCAGTTCCACCTCCTTGGTACCAGCGCTTGCTGCTGCCGCTAGTTGTGGTTCTGCTTATTGTCGCAACTATTATTAATGTAGTGTTATTTTTAGCTTGGCGTAGGGAAAAATGGCTAAGGCTAAAAGGAGCTCATCAGATTGCGCATACAGCTCATGAGCCGCACCTTATTGCCTGGCTGCGTAAAGCTGCAGCTTGGAAGCCCCTGGGGTGGGTGTGGAGCGGGACTGCCAAGGCTCAGCGCGGATTCTTGATGATTACCGATTGGCGTGGCAGGTCTAAGCGCAAAACCCCAAATCAGGAATCTCAAACTCCCGATGATGAGTCTAATGAAAAGTAGCGTGAGTGAAGGTGAATTAAAAAAAACTGCGTTGACAACTTGCTTATTATTGTTATGCTTAAACAAAGTAATCTCAATTAATCAAAGGCAGAAGTCAGTTGAAAAAACATAGTCAAATCAAAATCATTGCTTCACAAGGCCGTTTAATGAGACTATGGATGGCTTGGGTTACCTTGTTGGGCACGATGTCGCTCAACTTTGGAATTGTTAATGCTGCTCAACTAAACCCTGCATCGGTCGCTCTAAGCGACCCTCGTCCAAGTGCCACCTCTACTTATACGACTACAGCTAGCAACGTTACCAGCGCCAGTATTAAATGTATTAAAGCTGTTTTTAGTACCAGCCCAAGCTCAGCGGTTAATATTGGCAACGGCTTCACCGCCGCCTCTGCCACCGTCACCGCCGCATCATCAACTTTAGTTAATAGCTCTGGCACTGGCTGGACGCTAACCCCAACCGCCAATAACATAACTTATACCCACAACACTGGCATCACCCCGTCTACTACCACTAACGCCACTTTTGTATTGGCCGGAGTTGTAAACAGCTCCATCCCTAACGTTAGCTACTTCATGCAGTTTAGTACTTATGACAACGTCGATTGCACCACTAGCCCCGTAGACAATACAACTCTAGCGTTTATCTTCACCCCAGGATCGACCCTGTCATTAACCGTCGACCCTACATTAAGCTTTACAGTTAATACGGTCGCATCCGGAGCTAGTTGTAATGGGGCAACATCGACGCAGGCCAGTACGTCTACCACCATTCCCTTTGGTACCGTAACAACGGCCTCTAATTCAATTGTTTGCCAAGATTTAAGCGTCGCCACCAACGCCGGCAGCGGGTATACGGTATTCATACGCTATACCGCTAAACCCACCTCGGGCGCTAATCAAATTGCTGACCACACTGGAACCAACGCCGCACCAACCTCATTTTCAGCCGCCGGAACAGAGTCGTACGGCTACACTACCAATGACGCCACCTTGCAAGCCTTAGCCGTCAACCGCTTTACCAGCACTCCTGATGTCTGGGCGGCTAACACTACCAGCAATGCAGAGGTCGCCTACGATGCCGCCCCGGTAGCTTCACAAACCACCCGCGTCGGCCATCAAGTTGGCATCTCTGGTGTTACAAAACCAGGCACCTACACCACCACCGTCATCTACACCTGCACCCCCATTTATTAAAAAACAAATAACACACTTAGTGCATTACGTTGTCGATACCTCCAGTCCGCGTTCAATACGGAGCTTGCCCCGGACTTGATCAGGGGACTCCCTTACGGGCTTCAGCATCTCCTAGCACTGCATCAAAGTGTGTTATTTGTTGAAATGTCAGGTTTTGATAATTAAAGATCAAATCCGAAAAAGTTATTCAAATCCCAATCTTTAAACATTTGCATTTTGAGTATTCATTCGAGTTTCGGACGAAAAATCCCGTGGGGACATCGTCCCTTTACAGGATTTAAATATTAGGATTTGTTATTTGCTGTTATGATTGTAAGCATATATGAAATACTTGGTTCGCTTTTTAGTTGTCATAAGTTTGCTCGCAAGCTCTGTTGGAATAGCTGGGCAAGCGCATGCGGATTCACTTGGGTTTGCTATATCCCCGCCATCTTTAGAAATATCGGCTAATCCCGGCCAATCGGTAACCGGCTCATTCAAAATCATCAATCTTACTGGCTCGCCACTAGTCCTGGCAGCTGACCGCAATAATTTTGTTGCTAAAGGCGAAGAGGGGCAAGTGGACCTCACTACTAATAACGACCTTTATTCTTTAGCGCCATGGTTTAGCGCTACACCCGATGTAATAAACGTTCCTGCTAAGGGGACCCAATCGGTTAGTTTCAAAATCGACATTCCTTTGAACGCCGAGCCTGGCGGACGCTATGGATCGTTAGTATTCCACACTCTGGAGACCACGCTACCGAGTGGGCAATCCGGGGCGGCGGTTAAGCAGCAGCTTGGCGCACTAATATTTTTACGTATTGCCGGTAATGCCAATGAGAGGGTTGAAATTGCCAGTTTTAAAACCGAAAAGGCCTTTTACGAGATTGGGCCCATCAAGTTTGAAACTCGTATAAAAGATACTGGCAACGTTCACGCCAAGCCGACAGGCACAATCACGGTTAAGAACCTATTGGGTATGAAGGTTGCCACGGTCAAGCTGGAGCCCAAGAATGTTATTCCTGGCGCTATCCGTCGCACCGAAACAACCCTTAATAAAAAGTGGATGTTTGGTTTTTATAAGGCCACATTGGTATTAAACAACGGCGACAAACAACAGTTAACAGCCGAAACCAGTTTTACAGTTGTTCCATACAAACTGCTCATCATAGCCGCCTCTCTACTCGTCGTATTGTACTTCTTGCTCTGGCGTAACCGAAAAAGATTCAAAAAGGCTTTCAGAGCACTCAGCGGCAAAGACTAGATCAATAAAAAAGCCTTTAAGTTGTGGCTCATAATCACTCGCTCTTCAATGGGAACGCAAGGATAAAGGTGTAGCTTTTTTTGTATGTACCGCCAAACTGTCACTAGTTTTATTGTGCTAAATGGCTAAGGCGATAATAAACTTCTCTTTCAACCTCTCATGGCTTTGAGTGCTAATCAGAAAAAAAACATCAGTCAAAATGTTCCAAAAGTCTAACAAAACTTCCTAGAAGAAGTCATATAATCAAAAACATTTATTACTGACAGTTTGGCGGTACATAGTACAAAAGAATGAATAGAGCCATCTAAAAAAGTTGCGATTTAAGGAAGACGGATGGCTGAAAGAATTCTAATGGTAATTAGAAGACGCCCTTTCGGTTCATTACACTAAAGCGGAACAAGCTACAATCTAACTAGGACTAACCAGTTAGAAAAGGAGACTTGTTCCAATGACCACATTAGCAGATCTACCGGTAACAGACCAAGAATGTTTTAACCAAGTGCTAGTACATCTTTATCCCGAGGGCCCTATTTGCCCTTGGATGTCTCACTCAAACATCCACATAACTACTCAGTATCTTTGGTGCGGCACCTGTCGTCGTAAATGGAGCTTAAAGAAACAAGTCGGCTTTGGGTCGTCTAAGCTCGGCTGGAGGAGGATTCTGGAACTGGTGACTTGCTGGAGCGGTAAGCAGTCACCTGGCGACATTATCACCTCAACGGGGCTGTCCTACTGGACGATCCAACGCTGGTTAGAACGCTTGCGATCTAGACTACCAGTCGACAAGAGCCAGTTAGTCGGGCTACTGGAGATAGACCAGAGCTATCTAGGTCGGCAGAAATATGGTAACCAACACATTGTTATGGGTATCGTGGACCGGGAAACCAACCTCGTAAGACTAGCTGAGATACTAGATTGTGAGCAGGATAGCATAGAAGGTTTTCTCGATCAGTATGCCACTCTCGGTAGCCTGATCTTTGCTGATGCTCACGCCTCTCACCTTGGCCTAATGGAAGTTGGCTATGGTCTGGAGATCTGCAACCATTCCATTGGCCACTTTGGACCAACCAACCGCATTGAAGGGATCTGGAGCTGCCTGGATCGGTTTACCAGACGTACCCGCGACCGCTTCATGCATCAGTTCTTACCGGGATTACTCAGAGAGTTCCAGGCTAGAAAGAACCACCCAGAGTTGTTCAGTAGCCCATTTATATTACTTAAAAGTATGTCTGTTCCGTTTTAGTGGACAGAACCCGCCCTTTCCTAGCTGGCCAAAACCAAACAAGTTTGGCATAATGTTGGTAATGCTTAATTCGAGTACAGAGGTGCGACGTTACATAGCCGGGTTTGTTATGCTTATCTTGGCATTGCCAATCACAGGCCATGCCACCTCATTAACCAGTCCAAATTATCGGTTAGATCCTAATGTTGGAAGCACCTTTGGCGGAGCCGGTTCCTCAACCTCGTATAAACTTTATGACTCCGGTGGAGAAGGGGTTGTAGGAAGCGGATCGAGTCAAAGTTACAAACTGACGCAAGGTTACGTGGCTCAGCTTTCTCAGTCGATAACTTTGGCGGTGTTGCCTAGTGGGACCGTCTCGTATTACCCCTTAGATACGGGAGTTGGCACGGTGGCCTATGACGTTAGCACCAACGAAAACCATGGTTATTCCAGCGGGACGCCCACTTGGGTTAGCGGTAAGTTGGGCCAAGGACTGGGTTTGAATGGGTCAAATCAATATACCAATATTGCCAGTAATGCCAATTTAAACTTGACCGGATCGCTCACCATCGAGGCTTGGGTTAAACCTACCGACTATGCCAACAATGCCACCATTGCCGCTAAAACCACCGGCAATGGCTCAGCCAACAATACTTACGAGCTGCGCATTGAGCAGACCACAGGTAAATTACAGTTTTTAGGATTTGACACGGCTTTACGAACTATCACTAGTAGTTCTGCAGTTCCGACGGGGACGTTTGCGCACATAGCAGTAACCAAATCTGGTGGTAGCGCCACACTCTACATCGATGGCTCGCCGGTTGGCACGGGGTCAATAGGCACCACCACCACCAACACCAACACTTTAAAGCTAGGCGCTCGAGATGACCTAGCCAACTTTTTTAAAGGCACTATTGATGAGGTTAAATTATATAGCCGGGCATTAAGTCCTCGCGAGATAGAAAATGATTTTTCTTCTGCTGCCGCCGGTTCTTCTAGTGCTTTTACGGTGCCAAACATTACACCAGGAATCTCCCAAATTTATGATGCCGACGCTGTGGTGCGCACTGACGCCGGTGGCTATTCGCTCTATATTCAAGAGGACCACGACTTGCTTCATACCGTTGACGGAATCACCACTATTCCGGGTGTTACAGCAAACATCGCAACGCCGGCAGCCTGGAATGAGGGAACAACCAAGGGCCTAGGATTTAGCCTTATAAGTGGGACTCAAGTAGAAGTCAAGTGGGGGAGTACGCCCAATTTTAACTTTGCCTTTATTCCAACCACTCCCACCATATTTCACTCCCGCACTGGACTTAATGGTGGGGTACCAGAAAAAAGCTCAGTTCGGTTTCGAGCCGACACTGCCACATCTCAAAAGTCTGGTACTTATACGAATTCCGTGGTTTACACTGCCACGCTCAAACCATGAAGCGCCTGCTTATCCTGCGGCTTGGTTTAGTAATCCCGGCGTTTTTTAGTTTGATCCTCTGTGGGCTGATACGGCCACAACCGCTGTTCGCTAGTATCCCCACTATTTCAGTCTCGCCTCTCAAATATCAAGATAGCTTAACCGGGTCTACCTCAAAGTTGGGGTTTGTTGATGTTTCTAACCCATCCGACTCTACTATTTCACTAAAAAGTGAAGTCAGCGCTTTTCGACAAATAAACTTAGCCGGGGACCTGCAATTTTATCAGGATGCTGCAATAAGTAGAGGTATTACAGTGTCGGCCTCAGAATTCGACTTAGGTCCACGTGAAGCCGTAAGAGTTGCTTTTACAATCGATCCCAACAAGCTGCCTAAAGGTGGAGTTTATGGTGCGATTTTTTTTGCCACCGTCCCAAAGCCCACATCAGTTAGTGGCAATATCATCATGCAGAGCGCCAAAGCCGGAACGTTACTTATCCTTGATAACGGCGGGGCAGGTAAAAAAAGTGGCACAATTTCTAGCCTGAAGTCGGCTTTTTTTCAGTTTGGCAATGGCATAAAGGGAACAATCCAATATGCAAACGTGGGGGAGGCTCCTAGGGCAATTGCCTATAACCCAACTGTATCTGTCCGAGCAGCCTGGTGGGGTAGGCGCACTTACTTGAACGGCCCACTAGTTTTTCCCGGTAACAAGCGTGAATTCAGCTTTTCCAAGGCAGGTAGTTATGTTGGTCTTATTCCGCTTTTAGTTACTGACAAAGATACCGGCAAAAGTCATGTTTCGCTAGTTTTTGCAATAACTGGCTATTGGAGAGTAGTGGGCCTACTTATGCTAGTAGTTATCATAGTTGCTGTCTTATTCCGTCGACTCCGTCCTAGATTTAAGCGCTAGATTTGACTCTCTGGGAGTCAGCGTATATTATGTCTATAAAGCTTATGGTAAAAATGCACTTCCTAGATATTAAGCCGATACGCCTAGCTATTGTCGCAAGCGGGCTTATTATGATCAGCCCAGTATTAAGTGGGGCTGTTTTTAGCGCCAATACCACTATTAGTTCAGTCATAAGCCCCATAATTAGCCTGTTTACTACCAGCGGTACAGTAAATGTAAATGTTCTTCCTACAGTAGCCGGCGCCCAGACCATTGCTAGCGATACTGTGACGGTAAGTACCAACGACATTAGTGGCTACACCCTTACACTCGAAGACGCTGACGCCAATACTAACCTGGTTTCAGGCTCCAACAACATTTCAGCCACCACCGGAACTCAAGCATCACCCATTGCTCTAACCTCAGGTAGATGGGGGTATAGAGTGGACGGAGCTGGCGGGTTTGGAGCTGGCCCAACCAGCTCGCAGTCTAGCGCTGCCTTTGTTGCCGACACATTTGCAGGAGTACCGGCATCAGGATCACCCAACACTCTCAAAACAACTTCTACCAACAGTACAAACGACGTTACTACTGTTTGGTACAGCGTGGCGGCAAATGCCACGGTCTTGCAGGGAACTTATACCGACATTGTCACCTACACCGCCCTAACCAATTAAATTTGGTCTTGCCTTTGAACAAACTATTCTCAGCTACAACAAAAAAATTTATTCAAGCTGCTTTA
The DNA here is from genome assembly GCA_963718875.1 of Candidatus Parcubacteria bacterium. Classification (GTDB taxonomy): domain Bacteria; phylum Patescibacteriota; class Saccharimonadia; order UBA4664; family JBIOIQ01. The sequence goes on along the minus strand of OY970378.1, from coordinate 874,625 downwards.
GCCGCTAACTTTTTGCTAACAGGGGGTAGCGCTTTGGGCGCCACTCCAGGAGTGTCCTCCGGCGCCCAGGGTCTTAGCATGACCATGTCTCCTACCTCCCTGCGCTACGAGCTCGATGCGGGTAAAAGTGCCAGTGGCAGCTTAACTCTCATTAACGACGGAACCGAAGCCTATGACTTCAAGGTATATAGCACTCCCTATAACGTATCGGGGGAAGACTATATTCAAAGTTTTCAACTCAAGCCCGCCCAAACAAATGTTGCTAGTTGGATTAAAACTAGCCAGGTCCCACTTCATCTAGAACCCGGCAAGCATGTGGCAGTGCCATACGAAATCTCTGTGCCTAGCGGGGTCGGCCCAGGAGGGTACTACGCAGTTATTTTTACCGAAACAAAGGTGGAGCCTAAAGGCACGAGCGGGGTGGCTAGTAAAAAGCGAGTCGGCGCCATTCTTTACCTGCGCGTTAACGGGGCGGTAGACGAGCAAGGACGGTTACTAAGTTTTAAAACCGACTTTTGGCAAACCGAGCCACCCCTCAAAACTACTCTTCGTCTAAGCAATGAGGGCAATGTCCATTATCAAGCTGACGCCTCCATATACGTAGCGGATTTATTTGGAAACGTTAAAGCCAAGCTGCAAACCAGCCACGTGGTGCTGCCGCAAACAATCCGCAAGATTAGCCAAGAGTGGAAGGGCGCTCCCTCTTTTGGTCTGTTTAGGGTCTATGGCTCGGTCAATATGCTGGGCCGCACTGAAAATCTCGGAACGCACTATGTCCTTATCATGTCTTCTCTCTTTTTTATCATCGTAGTCACCGCTTTTACGTTTTTGGCAATTGTCTGCACTGCTTTGGCTATCCGCCAGCGCAAATCCAAATCCAAATCTAAGCCTAAGCCACCGCCATCTGCGGCATCTATAAAACCACCTTCGTCTCCAAAGCCTCCTCCTCGGCGCTTCTAGCGTACCTCTTAAAGGTCATTAAAAGAACCATTTAGGGGCTTTAACCCTACTAAGCAAAAATTCCTAAACCCCTCGTCTGTCATACTGAACTTGCCTGCTCGTTCGAGTCTGAGCCTGAGGGCTCTTCCCTCACCCTTCGATGAAACTCAGGGCGCCCTGAGAGAAGTCGAATGGGCAGAGTCGAAGACCGTAAGCTTGAATTTATTCCCTGAGCGAAGTCGAAGGGTCGAACCGGGTTCAGTATCTCTTAAACTATGATCTGAGTGTTGACGCTAAATAGCAGCCCATATAAGGCGATAATCGACCTAAATTAAGCGCCTTAAATAGGTCGACTTTCGCCTTATAGTAAAAATCTTTAGTTTCTTCTGCTCGTATGTAAAAAAGTCTCCAGGCTGAGAGCAAAGCTGCATGTCAAAGTTGTAGCCGCACGACGATGCTATTTAATAGATGTTTTATATTATGCTTAGCAAGCGAATAATGGCTCTACAAAAATATAATATGCACAGTACGCAAATCATATAACTTCTATCAGCCGAACAAGCACAAAGCAAGTAACACGCTTGATTTAAGCATAAGTATAATGCTATAATGCTCATGTTAAGGTGCTTGTGAATGAGAGTTATCAGTACTCGGCGTAACGCTTGGTTTATATCAACGTTAGTCGCAACTCTCTTGGTTGCAACATCCTTTTTGGCGTCTTTGGAATTACCGGCCGAAGCCGCCCAAACCATACCTTACAAAATTAATTTTCAAGGTCGTTTAACCGATAATAACGGTAATATCCTACCAGACGGCTCATACAACATTAAGTTTAGAATCATGGACGCACTTACGAACGGAACCAACGTTTGGCAGGGCGACCGAGTTTACGGGGCTTCCGACCATCGCGTTCAAATCAGCAATGGTTTGTTCAATATCCAGTTCGGCGATACCACCCAAGGCGACCCAGCTTTAAGCCCGGCCTTATTTAGCGGAACTTTCCCTCTGTATCTTGAAGTAGAGTTGCCAACTCCGGCCACAGCCACTTGTAACACTAACGGCTGCGCCAGCTTTACTGAAGGGGCAATGACGCCACGCCAAGCTTTAGCTAGCGCACCATATGCCTTTAACGCCGATGCGCTAGATGGACTGGACTCTAGTGCATTTGGTCAATTGGGATCAACTCAAACTTGGACTGGTACCAACACTTTCCAGCCTACGACCAACATCTCCAGCACGATTGTTAAACAAAACAGTTCTGGTTCATTTGGTGCTGACGTGTTTGCAGTGCAAGGCTCATCATCGGGTAACTTTATTCAGGTTACCAGTACCGCGGCCAATGCTGGTGCAGTAACAGTCCAATCTTTAGGTTCAAATAATCTAACCCTCGATAGTGGCGCGGTCCTTAACATTGGTCCCGCCAATGCCACAAGTATCAATTTAGGCAGAACGGGGCTAGGGGTTATTGTGCCTGCTACCGGGGTAGTAGCCGTTAGCTTAACGGGTGTCCCTGCTTCCTCTGGCACCAGCTCATTAATCCAACTGTCCGCAGCCATTGCCAGTGGTTCAGCTAGCGGTACCTACATTGGCGCCAACCCAACCAGCTTTAGTGGCGACTTTGAGCACTATCAGGTAGCTGGCGGTACTCGCTTAAAGCTAAACTCTTTTGGAGACCTAACGTCTGGCATTACAGCATTGGACGGCACTAGTACCACTAATGGCGCGGCCATAGTGGCTTCGACTAGCATGACGCTGACGAGCGCCGCCAGCTTTGATGTGGGTAATTATATTCGATTGGATAATAACGGTGCGGGTTGCAGTGGCTCGGTGACAATCTGCTACGCTAAAATTACGGCTAAGGCGACAAACACATTAACAATCAGCCCAGCACTTGTCTGGAGTACCGGCCGGACCGTGACAGAGCAGCATATTCCGGAAATCGGCGCGACCAATCTAACCTCGACCTTATCTAATCGTTACGGCCGGGGATACTTTATTGACGGGTTAGTAACGGGTAACGGCTCGACGGAGTATACCGATGGGGCAATTGCCTCGAACGCCGAAATTTTTGAATTACTCAATGCCAATGTTACAACCCTGAATATTGGTGGGGCGGCCACTACTCTAAGTCTAGGTGCAAGTGGTGGCGCCATTACCATTCCGGGGAACTTGACTATCAACGGTACCTTAACAGCACCTGGTCCCACCACTGGAGCCTCCGGCCACTTAACTCGCACAGGTACAAGTCTTTCACCGACAGTTTCGGGAGATTCAATTACAACCTCGGGTAACATCTCGACTAGCGGATCGGGCACCATTACCTCAGCAGGAGCAATCAGCGCACCTACCAGCACCAATACGATCAATAACCTTGTTATAAATAACGGGTCGCTAACAAATGTAGGAACAAACATTACCGGTTCAGGAGCGGTTACGCTAGCTTCCGGCGCAACTTCGGCGCTTAACTTAACCGGATCGGCACCTTCAACTTGGGATATCGGTAATAATACATTATCGGTACAGACTACAGGCAATGGTGCTATCACTACCGGAACCGGGCTTTTGACTCAGGGTGGGAATATGACCTTTTCCGGAACGGCTGCCCGAACTATTACTGGCCCAACTACGGGGGGACTAACGACTACTGTCGCATCTGGCCCATTAACATTATCCACCACCGGCAGCGGTACTTTGTCTGTTACTTCCGCAGGAGCGCTTAATCTAACCGGATCGGCGCCTTCAACCCTAGACATTGGCAACAACCTGCTGTCATTGCAAACAACCAATAATGGAGCCATTACTACTGGTACCGGGCTCCTCACAGTTGGCGGAAATCAAACCTTTTCAGGAGCGGCTGCTCGGACAATAACAGGCCCGGCGACTGGTGGGCTTACTGTGAATACGACCGCCGGTCCATTAACACTCTCAACCACTACTTCTGGCGTACTGGCCGTCACTTCTGCAGGTGCAATCAACCTGACCGGCGCCTCGCCCAGTACATGGGACATAGGCAACAACCTGCTATCACTCCAGACTACGGGTAATGGTTCTATTACCACCGGCACGGGGTTGTTGACCGTTGGTGGTAACCAAACTTTTTCTGGAACAGCGGCGCGCACCATCACCGGTCCTTCTACAGGAGGTTTAGGCCTTACTGTAGCCTCTGGACCACTAAGTATATCGACCACTACATCTGGAACCCTGGGTCTTAATTCGGCCGGAGCACTTAACCTAACCGGCGCGGCTCCATCCAGCTTTGACATTGGCGCCAACACTTTGTCGTTGCAGACCACCGGTAATGGCGCGATTACGACGGGAACGGGACTACTAACTCAAGGTGGGAACATTACTTTCTCTGGTACAACCGCCCGTAACATTACTGGCCCAACTACAGGAGGCTTAACAGTAACTGTAGCCTCGGGACCGCTAGCCTTAACTACAACCACCAGCGGCACTCTGTCGGTCAGCTCGGCCGGCGCCTTGAGCTTAACAGGCGCTGCTCCAAGCACATGGGATATTGGCAATAATACCCTATCTCTCCAGACTACTAATAATGGATCAATTATTACTGGAAATGGGGCTTTCACTACAGGAAGCGGGCTTGTAACAGTTGGTGGTAATCTAACGTTCTCTGGTACCTCCGCACGCACCGTTACAGGTCCTTCAACTGGAGGATTATCCGTAACTGTGGCCTCAGGACCTTTGAATATCTCTACCACAACTTCCGGAACATTAGCTCTAAGTTCGGCAGCAGCTTTGAATCTAACCGGCGCGGCTCCATCGAGTTTTGATATTGGGGCAAATACATTGTCACTCCAGACTACTGGTAACGGCGCTATTACTACTGGCACAGGCTTGCTAACTCAAGGTGGTAACATGACATTCTCTGGTACAGCCGCCCGTACCATTACTGCTCCAACCACCGGCGGCCTAACGATCAACACCACCACCGGTCCATTAACCCTTTCAACTACTACTTCTGGCACACTGGCCGTAGCATCAGCTGGAGCCCTCAACCTGACTGGAGCCTCACCCAGTACTTGGGACATCGGCAACAACACCCTGTCCCTCCAGACCACTGGTAACGGTGCAATCACAACTGGTACAGGCTTGCTAACAGTTGGTGGTAATCTAACGTTTTCTGGTACAGCCGCTCGCACAATTACAGGCCCATCTACTGGTGGTCTAACCGTGAATACGACTTCGGGTCCTCTAACTCTTTCAACTACCACCAGTGGAACGCTGGCTGTTACTTCGGCTGGTGCCTTGAATTTCACCGGTGCCTCGGCGTCGACTTGGGATATTGGTAACAACCTGTTGTCATTGCAAACTACTGGCAATGGGGCAATTACTACTGGTACCGGCCTATTAACTGTGGGAGGTAATCAAACCTTTTCGGGGACATCGGCTCGCACAATCACCGGGCCAAGTACGGGCGGGCTAACGGCTACAGTGGCCTCCGGACCGCTGACACTGTCGACGACTACCAGTGGTACTTTGGCTTTGAGTTCGGCCGGAGCACTTAATCTAACGGGGGCATCGCCGAGTGCGTGGGATATTGGTAACAACTTGCTATCATTGCAGACTACCGGTAACGGAGCAATTACGACTGGAACGGGGCTCTTAACCCAAGGGGGCAACGTAACTTTCTCGGGTACAGCTGCTCGCACTATTACTGGGCCAAGCACAGGAGGCCTGACTACTACCGTTGCTTCGGGTCCATTAACTTTATCTACCACGACTGCGGGTACCCTAGCTCTTAATTCAGCTGCAGCTTTAAACTTCACTGGAGCAGCTCCTAGTACTTGGGACATAGGCAACAACTTGTTGTCATTGCAAACGACTGGTAACGGTGCCATAACTACCGGTACAGGGTTGCTAACACAAGGCGGCAACGTTACCTTTTCTGGTACTGCTGCCCGGACTATCACCGGACCTAGTACTGGCGGCTTAACGATGACGGTGGCGTCGGGCCCGCTATCGGTTTCAACTACAACATCTGGAACACTGGCAATTACTTCAGCAGGAGCATTGAACTTGACTGGTGCAGCTCCTAGTACTTGGGACATTGGAGCTAATACGTTATCGGTTCAGACTACTGGCAACGGATCAATAAACACTGGTACGGGAATATTAACTACAGGGGGCGCATTAACGACTACAGGAGCTTTAACAGTTAACAACTCAGCACTGTTCAAAAATGCCGCCAACTCAACGACGGCTTTTCAAGTCCAAAACCAGGCTGGAGCGGCGCTGATTAATGTTGATACCACGGCTAATAATAGTAATAACTTGGTGACCAACCCTAGTGTGGAATCGGCCATATCTGGTAACTGGGCACTTAAAGGCTCAGCTACGGTTTCGCAGGATTCTAGCGATAAATATTACGGGAATAATTCATTAAAGATAATTACTACTACCACGGGTGATGGTGCTAGGCAAAACGTTAGTTTGGTCAGCGCCACTACCTACACCATGAGCCTATACGCTAGGTCGTCGGCCGGGAATATGAGCACGCTAGAGATTGGCCGCAGTGAAAATGGCAGTGCCGATACTGCCTGCTTAAGTGCGCAAACAGTGGCTAAAAACGGTTGGACACGCTACACCTGTACCTTTTTGACTGGCACGGTTTCGGGTAGCCCCTACATATACGTCAGGCAAACCGACGCCGTGGCCCGAAACTCTATTAATATTGATGCGGTGATACTACAAACAGAGGCCAACTTTACGCCGGCTTACAGAGAAGGCCAAATAAGTTTGCAGGGTTCAATTACTTCGCCGCTGACGATACAAAACACCAGCAATTCGACGACGGCGTTTCAAGTTTTAACTTCGAAAGGAGCAAATCTTTTTACAGTCGAAACGACCGATATAAATATTATGGCTGGCAACGCCGGCTTTGAAGTAACGCCTAACGGCTGGACATACAGCGGCACACCGGGTAGTGTGATCAGAGACAGCTCAACCTCGTATACAGGAAGCTATGCGCTTAAGGTTGTGACGAGCGCTAATGCTAATAACGGAGCCAAGTTTACACTGGCAAACGGCAACCCGGCAGTACCGGCACTGGCAACTAGTGCTACTTATACCTTAAGTTGGTACGCTAGGCTAGATGTGGCTAGCGCAGCGTTTACTGACATTACGGCGGCCTACGGACGAGACGGCGCGACCGACACAACGGCTTGTACCGGGCTGGTAACTCAGACGGTGATTAGCGGCGGCTGGACCAGATTTAGCTGTACGATTGCAACTGATGGGACTGTGCCAGCAGCCAACGCCTACATTATCATTAAGCAAACCGGTGCTACGGCGCACACCTTTTATATTGATTCGGTGCAGGTGGAGCTGGGATCGGTGGCGACAGGCTACGGTGCCGGGGGTATATCGTTTAACGCTACGATTACCTCGCCGGTGAATGTGCGTAACGCAAATGATTCTACTACTAACTTTCAAATCCAAGATGCAACTGGCAGGTCTATTTTCACGGTCGATACAGTCAACGATAAATTGATTGTCGGCTCTGCTGCTACGGACACAACTCAAGTTTTGTTGCAGCTGGATTCATTCTCGACATTTGCCGATACAGGTACATGTAATGCTACGACTAACCAAGGCGCCATTTACTACAACACCAACACCAACGCGATTCGTGGTTGTATCAATAGCGCATGGGAAGATGTTATGACGACGGGAGGTATGGGCGTCTTGCTCTATGGTGTGGTGCCAGATTCTGGGTCTAACCCAGGTGATTTGCCCAGCGTACAAACCGCTGCCGTAACCGGTCCATGCAGGGTTTCGGCATCTACTTCTTCTACTAGCCAGGTCGTAGTTCAGCCTTGTGTGGCCTATAGCCGCGGCCGCAAGGTAATCGTAGCCAGCGCTACCACTTTGACCTTGTCGAGTATGACGACGACTAACATATTCCAGCACGTCTGTTTCGATACTTCCGGGGCGCTTAGCTTGACGGCCCCTGCTCCAGAAATCGGTGGTTTTCCGGCCTGGGATGCGGCAAATCCAGCTTTATGTATCGCCGACGTTAGAGGCACCAACGGCTCGGCTGTTCTGACAGCGGTTTACGATACCCGCACCTTTACGACTTCTCAAAAAGAATACACCACTAGCGCCGCTGCCCTGGGTATTGGACAACTAGTGGTGTCGAGCGGAAACGGCGTGGCGACGGCAGGCGCAACAGCCGGATTATCTTTACGCGGAGTGGTAGTCGCCTCGAGTGGCGCAGCTAGCGTCAGTAACGCTCCTTCGGGCATTATTGCAACTAGCGGCTCGGCTTACATTAAAGCAACGGCCGGTTCGGCGAATGCATTTATTCAAAGCGGAGCCACTACGGCCGGGTATGCCGTGACAGTAGCCGCTCCTGCTACTGGCACCATTAACTGTACGGGGCTTGGCAATGCTTGTAACGGTGGTGCGTCATTTAGTGCTACAATTAGCGCCCTATATGCTTATGCCGGTTATACCCGGGTGGCCTTTCCTGGTACAGCCTGTACGGCTGGAGTGGCCGGTTCACCGGTAAACTGTGGTCGCTCGCTGTATACGGTTATGAATCTAAATTAAAGGATATGAATAAGCGATGGTTAGCTTTGGGCGGATTGGCAATAGCAATACTGGCGGTTTTTGGCTGGCTTTGGCTAAATCGTCCATTGCTGCCGCGGAGTGTGAGGCACCAGGTTAGTTTTGTGGTGCTGTATCCGGGCAAGAACAATCCGGCGCAGCTTCATCGAAGTAGCATTAAATATAATGCCGATGAAAAGGTTTTAACATATTATGCAATGCTAGACGGGTCGCGGCTAACAGTAAGTAATCAGGCGACTCCAGAGGCCTTTATTGATGTGCCCCAAGCTTACGATAAGCTTGTTAGCGGTATGCGCCCCTACGCTAGTTTTGATAGCTCAAGTGGTAAAGTGGCTTTGACACGTCCACCTAACTCTAATAACCAGCAGGCAGCAGTTACCAAAGCTCATGGAACGCTAATGTTTGTACGGGCCGATCACGACTTGACTGATGATCAGTGGCGCAAATTCTTCAACAACCTGGCTTCATTTAAATAGGGCTCAAGAGGTTGATCCTCTTGCCGCTAATGCTTGCACATACCGAACAAATACCGTAAGTTGAATCTATGCCAAGCGCCAATACAGTCAAAAAGTATTTAGAAGGTGGAATTTACCATGTTTACAACCGAGGAGTCGAGAAAAGGCGAGTATTCTTAAACCGAGCTGATTACATCCGTTTTATGAAGTATTTCGATATCTACCTTGGCGCTGAAGATCGATTTGATAGCGCCGGCGTTTGCTACCCTAAGCTAAACGATCAAATAGAATTATTGGCTTTTTGCTTGATGCCAAATCATTTTCATCTACTAGTCAAACAAAAAACGCAAAGCGGACTCACTGACTTCATGCGTCGAATCATGACCGGTTACGCAATGTACTTTAATCTCAAGTATAGGAGAGTAGGACCTTTATTTCAGGGGATATACAAAGGCTCTCTAATAGAGAACCAACCTTATTTACTTGATATTTCCAGTTATATTCATCTAAATCCAAACACTATGGACTTAGGAGTATGTCTTAAATATCCCTACTCAAGCCTGAAGTTCTATACAGGGGGGTTTAGCCCGAATTGGCTTTCTGCTGGCACCATTATCGACTCTTTCGATGGCATCGAAAACTACATGGACTACTGCAAAGCCAGGGCTGGATTTCAAGAGGATCAACCTCTTGAGTTTAATTCTAGTGATGTCGGTATCGTAAATCCACGCCAAATGCGTGTATAATTGTAAGCGTAAGCGTAAAAGAGGTGATGCCAGAGACGCTCGATAAGTTGAATAAAGCTAGTCGCATTGTAGGCTTGCTCAGTATGAGCATAGCTATCTTATTTGCGTTGGCCAGTCCAACCGTTATGCGGGCTAACGTAGGTTTAACTCAGGGCTTTCAATCAAATCAGCCGCTAGCGATAGGTTCGATCGTTAGCCTTGATAAGGACAACAGTAATAAGGTGGTGGGCGCTACCATTGATACCGTCGATAATCTTTTTGGCGTGGTAGTGAGCGGCGACAGCTCAGTTTTAACCTTATCGTCTGATAAAAAAAATCAGGTCCAGGTAGTCACAGCCGGATCGGTGGGGGTTTTGGTGTCAAGTATTAGCGGGGACATACGCGCAGGGGACCCAATTACTGCCTCGCCGATTGCTGGGGTGGGTATGAAGGCTACCGGTAACATCAAAGTGATTGGCGTGGCCCAAGGTGATCTTAGTCAAAGTCCTGGTAAAACCAACCAAACTCTAACTGATAAAAATGGTCAAAAACAGCAGGCCGTGCTTGGCGAGGTCCAAGTGCTTGTAGCGGTGGCATACTACTTCAAGCAGCCAGAAAAGACCATTATCCCGTCTGTACTGCAAAACATAGCTAACTCTGTAGCAAAAAAAGCCGTTTCACCTTTACCCATAATATTGAGCCTAGCTATTTTTATCGTCACTGTTATAAGCATATTAAGCTTAGTATATTCGGCAATTCGCTCAAGCATTATTTCCGTCGGTCGCAACCCCTTGTCTCAGGCAGCGGTTTACCGCAGCCTATTGCAAGTAGTGGCCTTGGTCATAACTATCTTAGGGGCGTCAATGGCCTGTATTTACTTTATTTTGAGTAAACTATAGATGAATACAATAAGCATCATCCAAATCATTGCACTTCCAGCCAGTTTTATATTTGGTATTGGCGTAGCCTATGCTCTTGCTATTCGAGACCGCGGCTCAGTTCCGCCAGACAGCCAACCTGCTGTCCCTGTAACCAACGCAGTTGTAGTACCTCAGGAAGTTAAAGACCAGCTTATACATGAGACAAAGGATGATTACCTAAAGGCGCTAGACCTCTCGGCCGAGAAGTTTAGCCATGATCTCACCGACACCTCGGGCGTCATTAATAGTCAGATTAAGAACCTTTCAACTAATATTATCGCCACCGAACTCGAAGAGTATCGCACGGGCTTATCTAAATTGCGCGAGGAAGCACTATCAGGAATGGGGGAAGTCCAGGCTGCCGCCCAAAAACAACGGCAGGCACTTGAGGCTGACATGAGAAAGGAAGTTGAGGCCGAAAAACAACGTTTGCTAGCAGCGTTATCAACCAAGCTCAACGACTCGGTCATTACCTTTCTGCTTGAAACACTGCAGCATAATGTGGATCTGGGTGCCCAATTGCCTTACCTAGAAGCTACGCTCAACGAGCACAAAGAGGAACTAAAAGCCGAGGTTGCTAATGAAGGTTGAGCTTTCGTCATGGCTGTACTCCAGTACCAGGCTAATCCTTGTCATTAATGAACTTCAAACCTATGCCAATTGGTATGGGCACGAAGATATTCGCGGCCGCGTAGGGCTAGGGATTCAAGTCGAAAATGCCCCTAAGCTGTCAGTGGCAAGCTTGGAGCTGCTAGCCGATATCCAAAAAGAACAGACCATTACAGGCGCTACTTTTGATGAGCTGATTGCAGCTCTTCAAAAAATTCGCGAGGAAGCCCCAACTATTACCATGGTCCTCGCCGGCATAGCATCCGAACCTGTCAAGCAACGCTTGGTTGGTTGGGTGCGTCAAGAGATTAGCCATCAAGCGTTGGTGACTTTCCAGTGTGACTCCACTCTTTTAGGCGGGTTGGTGGTGAGGATGGGTAGTCATGTCTATGATTGGTCGTTTCGAAAAAAAATCCTCGACCAAAAGGATGAGTTTACGAAAGTTTTAAACCGTGTTTAATAATCAAACGTTTGAATCATTGGTGCAAGCCAATAACTTAACCGGGGAAGTGGTAGCCTCAAATAGCTTTATTGTTGAAGTAAAGGGACTTTTTGGGGCACGCCTGGGAGCCCAGGTGCTATTCGAAAACGGTGATCGCGGGCTGGTTCGAGAAGCTCGAGGCGACAAAGTACTATTATTCAATCTGGACTCGGAAGAAATGGAGCCTGGGACTTTGGTTGTGGTTCAGAACGATTTACTCAGTATTCCTGTGGGGGACGGCTTGATTGGGCGGGTAGTCTCGCCACTTGGCCAGCCTCTGGACAACAAAGGCCCCATCCAGTTCAAAAGTACATCGGGTATTTTTAATCCCGCCCCTGGCATTATGGCCAGGAGTATGCTCAAAGACCAGCTTGAAAGCGGTGTGCCTTTTGTGGACATGCTTTTCCCGGTTGTGCTTGGCCAACGTATTGCCATATTGGGTGATACCAAATCGGGTAAAAGTACCTATTTGACACAACTTACCGTTAACCAAATGGGTAAAGACCGCATCGTAGTTTACGTACTAATTGGTAAACGCAAGGTTGATATCAATAACCTGCTCAATCACTTAAATACTACGGGCGCTATGGCCCATTCGATAGTGGTAGTGGCGAACCTGTTTGACTCGTTGACACAAAGTTATATTGCTCCTTACGCGGGCTGTGCCATGGCCGAACATTTGTGGGAGCAGGGGAGAGACGTCATTATCATCTATGACGACCTTTCGAGTCATGCTGAAGCATATCGAGAGTTGTCACTACTCGAGGAAGTTGATCCGGGGCGAGACTCGTACCCTGGAGATATGTTTTATGCCCACTCATCCTTGCTTGAGCGAGCCGGAAAAAAGCTGGATACTGGGAAAACCCTTACTTCTCTTCCGGTAATTATGACACCCAATGACGACATTACAGCTTACTTGCCAACTACTATCATGTCTATTACCGACGGCCAGATTATTTTTGACCTCAAATCATTTCGGGCCGGAGTTCGTCCAGGCGTTAACGCCGGTTTGTCGGTATCGCGCGTCGGTGGACAGGCTCAAACGGTTCGTCAGAAACGCCTTTCAGGCACCTTGTTTAAAAAGCTTGCCAGTTATCATCAAGCTGAAGAGTTCTCTCACTTTGGATCTTCTTTATCCCCCGAAGCCACTTTGAATTTACAACTAGGAAAACAACTTTATGAAGCTCTAAAACAGTCCCCGGATGAACTATATTCGTTAGTGGAGCAACAGCTGATACTCGAAACTATTATTTTGGGCGAAGGCAAAATCAAGCTAGATATCCCGGCGCTCAAACAGTCAGCCCAAGAGGTTGGTGCAGGGGTCAAAGAAGAAGCTGACTTCGACAATGTTGAAAAAGACCTAGTCAAAAAACATTCGCCGGCCCCCCCGCCGCCCCCTCCACCTCCGCCAGAGCCCGAACCAGAGCAAGGTAAAGGCAAAAAGGGCAAGAAGAAGGATAAGAAGAAGGACAAAGTAGATGCAAAAAGCTAGCTCTATTCTTATCCAGCTTGAAGAGATTACAACAATTGAAGACTTGACAGATGTTTTCGAAAGTCTTTCTAGTACTCAAATTGCCAAGATTAAGGGCAAGGTAGAAATATCAACCAAAGTGTTTGAAAGACTCTGGAAAATTTATAGTGCCTTGCGTTTAGACCCTACCTCTCGCATTACCTATACCAAAACCCAAGAGGAGGGTCATAAAAGTTCGGTTTTTGTCATGATTACGGCTGAAGGTGGGTTAAGTGGGGATATCGATAACCGGCTTTTGGCAGAGGTCATGAAGGACTACAATTCCACTACAACTGATATCGTGGTAGTAGGGGAGCACGGTGCCCAACAGTTGAAGCAACGCCGAATCCCTTACGTAAATTATTTTGCAGTTCCAGAAAGCGAGGATTACGTTAATGTTCAGCCACTGCTAGCTGCTATTGCTCCGTACGCCAATATGACGGTTTACTATGAGGCCTACATTTCCCTGGGCAAGCAAGAAATAAAAAAAATTGATCTCATCAATAGTGTGAGAGAAATGAGCTCTGACGTCGCCCCGGACGAAGATGTTATTTCCCAGCTCGACACTGTTTTTGAGCCGTCACTGGAAGAAATTATTGATCAACTCGAAGTTACCATGATTGGGCTAGCCTTGAGCCAAGTAATTATTATGTCTAGTTTGGCTCAGTATGCTAGCCGTTTTAACGCCATGGTAATGGCAAAAAAACGGGCCCTAGAACTCCTTCAGAGTTATCGTTTAGATTTTTACCGCGCTAAGCGATCCGAGTCAGACAAGCGATTACGTGAGATGATGGTAGGGTTAAAGAAAAAAAGACGGGGAGCCACAAGGTGAGCATTGAAACCGAAATAGCCGGAACCATTACTGCCATGAAAGGGTTGGTTGTAGAGGTGACAATATTAGGGAATCGTCCCAAAGTCAAAGAACTGTTGGCAGTAGATGAGCATCCCGAAATAAAACTGCAGGTAAATTTTTTTTCCAAAGGCACTGCTGTTTGCTTAAACCTAACAAACTCTCAGCTGGTGGCTTGTGGACAAAAAGTTCGGCGTACTGGACATGCTATATCCGTTCCAGTAGGTCCAGAGACGTTGGGGCGAGTTTTTAACTCACTGGGCGAGCCGCTTGACGACGGGCCGGCAATTACCGGAAATCGACACGACATCTACAAGGCATCTCCTGCTGTCAAAGACTTAACTGGAGGTGGTGCCTTAGAGCTATTCGATACTGGGTTAAAAGTAATTGATTTTCTGACGCCTTTTGTCAAAGGACGCAAAATTGGCATTGTCGGAGGTGCGGGTGTCGGTAAAACCGTTTTAACCATGGAGCTGATCCATAACGTAACTCAAGCCAAAGACGGAGCTCAAAAAGGACTGTCCATTTTTTGCGGTATTGGTGAGCGGATTCGTGAAGGTAATGAACTTTATATGACCCTCAAAGAAACCAAGGTGCTTGATAATACCATCATGTTTTTTGGGCAAATGGACGCCACCCCGGCGCTGCGATCTCTGGTAGGCCCGGCTGCCGCTACGGTAGCGGAATATTTTCGAGACGAAGAAGGGCGCGATATATTGTTTTTTGTTGATAATATCTACCGTCATATTCAAGCCGTTAACGAGCTCTCGACCAACCTTGGCCTTACACCTTCTGAGGGAGGGTACCCAGCCACCATGTTTACAGAGCTGCGTCGACTGGAAGACCGCTTGAGCTCTACGCCAACCGGCTCAATTACTTCCGTACAAGCTGTTTTTATTCCCGCAGATGACCTGTCTGACCCAGCGGTCCAGGCAATTCAGCAACAGCTTGACTCTGTTATTGTGCTTTCCCGTGCAGTAGCCGAAAGTGGTATTCGGCCAGCTGTCGACTTACTCCATACCACTTCTTCGCTCCTAACGCCTCAAGTGGTAGGAGAGCGCCATTACGCCTTGGCTGCTAAAGTACAGGCCATTATGCAAAAACACGAGTCACTCAAAAACATTATTGGAATTATTGGTGAAAATGAATTGTCTCCGGTTGATCGTGAGGACTATCAAAAAGCCAAAAAACTAATCGAATTCTTTTCTCAGGATTTTTCCGTCGCCGAGCACCTTACTGGTAAACCAGGGCAGTTTTTTACTCGTGAACAAACCTTGTCAGGCATAGAGGCAATTTTAAATAGCTCTTCGGAAGACGCTCCGGCACCAGCGCCGACTACGGACCAACCAGCAGACAAAACCACTGATCAGGCTGCAAGCCCAACCCCGGCAGAACCCTCTGCTGGTCAGCATCCACCAACTACTCCAGAAGCCCCCAAGGCTGATGGTATGCCAACTCAACCTCAAGAGCAGCCGCCACCAGTTGAAGCTCCTAAGACGGAAGCTCCCCATGGCTAAAGCGCCAGAATCTACCTTAAATGTTAATGCTAGCTCTCCGTTTCACGTTTTTTATGAAGGTCCTGCAGTAGCAGTATCCGCCTTAAATCGAGTTGGCCCGTTTGATGTTCTACCTGGCCACTCTGGCTTTTTTTCGGTCTTAAAAGCTGGTCAAGTTATTATAGATACCGGCAGTGAGCTTGTGGACTTTAATATTAGCAATGGGTTTATTATGGTGCGCAACAACACGGTGGAGCTGTTTGCAAATATCTAGGGTGGTATTGCGAATAAAGAATAATGAATTAAGTATGAGAGGCATCTCCCAAGCAGTCATTTATTCCTAATTCCTAATCCTTAATTCGCAAAAGTTGCCGTGTGTCGTCGTTTGACTTTTAATACCACTTATGCTATGATACGTAGATCTTCCGAGAAATCAGAAGGATCTGATTTTACGGCAGCATCCGCTCGTACCCAAAACGACCAAGGAGATTCGAAATGACCAGGCAGTTAATACTGTGGTCGCTCCTGTGGGGAGCCATGGTGTACTTCCTCTTCCGCCCCTCGTTGGGGTGGCGGAGCATCTTCTGGAGCAAGGATAAGAAGATCAAGCTCCGAGTGCTTCGGGAGTTGCAGAACTCTGGGCTCGACCCGATGAAGCCTAGCGCCATCGCTAGGTACATCAAGCGTAGTGGACCGGAAGTGGCAGAGGCGCTTCAGGCTCTCCGAGAGGAGGGTTTAGTCATCTGCAGTCGCGACACAGCAAACGTCTTTTCTTGGTCGCCCGAAGAATGGGCTACCAGTTGGGACGGGATGTCCGCCTACAGGCGTCCGTACAGGCTGCGCAAACTACTCTCCAGGGTCGCATCTTAGACCCCTCCTCAAGCCCCCGTGATTGGGCTGCAATCGCTTTTACAAGAAGTGGAAAGCACCCGCACGGGGGTTCTTTCTTTGGGTAAGCACTATGCGAATAAAGAATAAGGAATAATGAATTAAGTATGGGGCGAATCAGTGGCCATTATTCTTAATTCCTAATTCATAATTCGTGAGAGTTACTACTGCTGCACAATATAATCAAATACATACACGCTGGCCGCGACTGGTGGATTGTTAGTCCCAAGCGTAAAACCGGTAGGGCTGCGGTTTACATAAAACTGCAGCGATCCAGCAGCAGGACTCGATGCTGATACTATCACGCGGGGCGTATTACCGTAAGGAGTTCGAAAGGTAATGCTGGCAATAATCCCTGCTAAGGGGGCCTGGCCCGTGTTCATGGCAATAGTGCCTGAGGCGTCATTACCACTTATCGAAACAGTGCCGGATGGGCCGGGAGCTGATCCTTGCGAAATTCCCGGGACTGGGCCGTTCGTAATAACATGCCCGCCGACAGTCAGCGTTGACGTGGACGTTAAGCTGCGCGCAGTAAAGTTATTGGTTGTTAAGGTTCCACCTACGGTTAGGTCGCCCGTAATATTGACTCCATTTAATATAGTGAGTAGCTTTTCAAGAGTTACAGGTCCTTGCAGCCGGGTTGTCCCCGTCACAGACAGATTTGTACGAACGTTTGTATCACTCAAGCTCGAAGGGCCATTAACGTTTAACTGTGTTAGCGATGTATTACCAGCGTCAAGCCCAGTTAAACTGGTTTGCCCGGCCGTTAGCTTGGTGCCGATTTTGACATCTTTACTAACTGTTAAGGTACCGTTAAATTGAGCATTAGGCGAAACAACTAAGGCTATAGAGGCATCTCCTGATGAACTGCGATTAACGCCTAACTGGTCAAGAACACTTTTATTGACGTTAATTTCAGACAGAGCTTTGGGAGCTTTTGTTTTTGAGCCACGAGAAACAATAAAAATAACTGATCCAACTGTTGCCAATAGCAAAACAGAGATTACAATAAGCGCGATAAAAGTAGCCTTATGACTCGGCTTAAAGGATCGCTTGGCTAAATGAATAGGTTGATCGCTCTTGTTCGGTGAGCCATTGGCCGTGTCAGTATTGTTCCCTTCTGTTCGCGGTTGCAGCACAACAGCTTCCGGAGACCCAGAAGGCTTAGACGGGGGATTTGAGGAAGGGCTATCCATAAGAAATTAAAACACCTCTAGTGACGACTGTATTATAACGCTTAAGCTTAGAAGAAACAAGGAAACCCATTTCGCTATTCTACCGTAAGCAGTTTGCAAATAACTCCAATTTCGCCCACAATACAACTATGTCAAAATGGTGGTTTTTAATCTGCTTTTTAGCAGTTGCGCTTGTAATACCCAGCGTCCATGCCGAAACTCTCAAGTCAAACAATTTTCAAGTGGACGAAAGTTTTATTGGTGGGGGAGGGTTAATAACAGAGTCTTCACCCAGCTTTAGCGCTGCTGAATCAATTGGCGATCTTGGTATAGGTGAATCCAGCTCCGCTAATTTTCAAACCAACTCTGGTTACACTACCACCAATGATCCGGCTCTGACTTTTATAGTACCCTCGGCGCAAACAGTATTTAACGACTTATCCGCCACCGCTGCCGCCACCGCTACTTCGACTTTTAGCGTCATCAACTACACTAGCTTTGGTTACGTTGTGCAAATTATTGGCTCTCCGCCTAGCAATGGCAGTCACGTTATCCCAGCCCTTAGTTCGCCAACCCCATCTCAAGCGGGGACGGAACAGTACGGCATTAACTTGGTGGCCAATACTTCGCCAGTTAGCGTGGGCGCAAACCCCAATAACGGAACTCCTGTGTTTGGGTACGGAGTAGCAGCCTCAGGGTACAATACCGCCAATAATTACAAGTACGCCAACAACAGTACAATTGCCTCGGCGCCTAAAAGTTCAGGACAAACCATTTTTACCATCTCCTACCTGTTAAACGCCACTACTACCACTCCAGGCGGCCAATATTCAACCTCCCACACCCTCATATGTACAGGTACCTATTAGAAACGTTGAAAAAAAGCGTTGACACTATGAAAGCGCTTATGGTAATGTCTTAAACAGATCTTAGTTAAAAGCTATGAAAATAAAAAACACAAACAATTTGGAGGGGTATTTGGAAAAAATAAAAATTAACGTTGCTAGAATAGCCGCGACCGTATTAACGCTGACATTACTACTTCCAGTTGTAAATGTTTCTGCAGCTCAAATAACTAGCCGCAGTCTAACGCTTGTCGATGGAGTAACAGACGGGGGCTCCAAGCCGGGTGGGTCAGTAAATCACTTATTTGCCTTTACCTTACCTTCAGTAGGAAACACAAATGTTGGCTCAATCAAATTCGAGTACTGCACCACCGCTACAAATACATGCACAACCCCAACAGGGTTGACTACAACCGCTGCCACGCTAGGAGCTCAAACTGGTGCTACTGGATTTACTATCGATAATACTACCAACGGCTCGCCTCATGTAACACGTACGGCAGCAGCTGTAACAGCCGGCACTGCAGTAACAATTCGCCTTGACGCCGTTACCAACCCCACCACCGTCGGCACTTTTTTTGTCCGCATTACCACTTATGCCTCAACCGACACCACTGGTGGTGTTACCGACTCAGGTACGGTGGCTGCATCAACCGCCACCCAAATTGTCTTGACCGGAACTATGCCCGAGTCCCTAGTATTCTGTACTGGGGGCACTGTCTCGACGACTGGTGGTGTGCCGGATTGTACAACTGCCACTAGTGGATCCGTAACCTTTAACCAAGAATTTTCCCCAACCACTACCGCCACCGCCACTTCACAGATGGCTGCCTCTACTAATGCTGGCTTTGGCTATTCCATTACCGTTAGCGGTACCACTATGACGTCTGGCGCAAACACAATTACCGCTATGAGTACGGCCGGTGTAGGCGTAAAAAACTCTAGCCAGTTTGGTATGAACCTAAGGGCCAACACAACCGCTACTGCTGTACCAGCATTTGGTACCGATGTTGCTGCTGCGTCCAATGGAACCAACTTCAAAGCTAACCCACTAGCAGGCTACAATACTGTTGATACATTTAAGTTTACCAGTGGCAACACCGTGGCCGACTCCAGCAACGGTGGCGTGGGCCCAACCGACGCCCAAATTTACACCGCTTCATACATAGTGAATGTACCTGGTAGTCAGCCCGCCGGTACCTACACCACCACTCTTACCTACGTTTGCACTGCCACCTTCTAGACTGTAACTTTAAATTGAGCTTAAGAACATACTTGTTCCAGCGTAATAAAGCCATTAGACCTCTTTCCAAACCCCCTCAAAAAATCCGAAAACTCGTTTTAGTTGCAATATAGTGGCTTTCTTACGACGAGAGATAGCCATAGTACTACCTTGAAAAGTAAAAAGCCGATAGATTGCCCAATAAACGAGTTTGCAAAAACGGGAGGGTTTGGAAAGAGGTCTAATAAACTGCACAATTCTATTTTCCATTAAAAAAAACCATTTACAAGCGCATGATGCTTATGCTAACTTATATATAAGTATTATTTGTGAGTGGAAATATATGAGTTTAAATCTTCGGCAAAGGTTAACATGGCTTCTAATTGCAGTACTAGCAGTTACCTTGCTACCTGTACCTGTCTCAGCTGCTCAAATCACCAGCCGCAGCCTAACGCTGGTAAATGGTGTGACCGATGGCGGCTCTAAGCCCGGCGGCGTTGTAAACCATTTATTCAGTTTCACCTTGCCATCGGTAGGCAATACCAACGTTGGTTCAATTAAATTTGAATATTGTACTACGGCTTCCGGCACCTGTACTATGCCTACTGGACTTGTATCCACTTCGGCAACACTTGGTGCTCAAACCGGTGCCACCGGCTTTACAATTGTTAATACTACTAACGGCGCACCTTATATTACTCGTACTGCTGCAGCTGTTACGGCTGGTACAGCTGTGACGATCCGCTTGGACACTGTTACCAACCCCACGGGCGCACCTGGGACGTTTTTTGTCCGTATGAATACTTATGCCTCCATCGACACTACCGGCGGCGTAACTGACTTTGGAACAGTTGCGGCGTCGACAGCGCAACAAATCACTTTGACCGGAACTATGCCCGAGTCACTCATATTTTGCACCGGCGGCACCATCTCTACTACCGGCGGAGTGCCCGACTGCAGCACAGCTACCAGTGGATCAGTAACCTTTAACCAAGAATTTTCGCCTGCAACTACCTCTACCACCACCTCCCAAATGGCCGCTTCTACTAATGCTGGGTTTGGCTATGCCATTACCGTTAGTGGTGCTACTATGAGCTCTGGTGCAAACACAATTGCTGGAATATCTGCCGGTAGTGGATCCACCAGCGTTAAAGGAACTGGTCAGTTCGGCTTAAACTTAAGAGCCAACACTACCTCCGCCGCTGTTCCGGCCTTTGGCGCCGATGTTGCAGCGGCCTCCAATGGAACAAACTTTAAAGCTAACCCTCTAACGGGGTATAATGCCGTAGACACGTTTAAGTTCGTCAGCGGCAACACCGTGGCCGATTCTAGTAATGGTGGCGCTGGACCCACCGACGCTCAAATTTACACCGCTTCATACATAGTGAACGTAGCGGGTAGTCAACCCGCTGGTACCTATACCACCACTCTCACTTATGTTTGTACGGCCACCTTCTAATAGTAATTACAGGATACATGTGCATCGTAAGCTTCAACTTGTTTTTGGATTAATACTTGCAACTTCGTGGGTGCTTCCGCTTAATGCAGCAACTCCACCCGCAACAAACCCACCTACTCAAGACTTTGGCCAAGGGCTAGAAATATCCCCGCCCGTAATAGAGCTCAAGGCTGATCCTGGACAGACCGTCATAGCTAATATTAAAATTCGCAACATTACCCCTGCCACCTTGGTTGTTAATGGTCAAGCCGATGATTTTACGGCTGACGAAGAAGAAAACGGCAATCCAAAAATTTTGCTGGACCAAACTGAAGCCACCAGGTATTCGTTAAAATTTTGGATTCCCAGCGTTCCATCATTCCAACTCGTCCCGCGCGAAATTAAGACAGCCTCCATACGCATTGTCGTACCAAAAAACGCTGAACCAGGGGGGCATTATGGAGTAGTCCGCTTTACTGGTACACCGCCAGAACTTGAAGGCACCGGTGTGGCGCTAAAAGCTAGTATCGGTGCATTAATTTTGTTGAATGTTTCAGGTCCACAAACGCAAAAACTAGCCGTAGCTGAATTCTTTATTCGTCAAGGCGAAAAACGGGGTACTTTTTTTGAAACCGGGCCGTTAACCTTTACTGAAAGGCTTCAAAATACAGGCACCGTGCATGTTAAGCCGACTGGAAAAGTCCAGATTTTTGATACATTTGGCAAAAAAGTTGCCACTCTAGACGCCAACGCAAAAGCCCGTAACGTACTACCTGGCAGTATACGACGGTTTGAAGGTGAGTGGACCAAGAAGTGGCTGTTCGGTCATTATCGTGCACGGCTTGATCTGGTATACGGTGATGCCAATACACCACTAACTGCAAGTATTGGGTTTTGGGTAATTCCGTACAAATTGATACTACTCGTCTTGTTTGCCCTGATACTGCTCTTCTTCGGCCTACGCACTATGATCCGTGGCTACAACCGGCGCATTATTGCCAAAGCCCGTCGCAAGCGTTAACTTTGGCGGGAGCCTGTCTGCCCTGTCTACCGGCAGGCGGATGACAGGCCACGCCTGTCATCCTCATCTAGATTAAGAGGCCCTGAAACCAATTCGACAAGCTCAGGGCCGGCAAGTTCAGGGTGACAATTTTGGAGGTCTTGGAGACAAAGTGAGAGTGGCTCAGTATTTTTTCTTGACGGGAGCCTGCCTGCTCATTCGCGTCTGAGACTGAAAGCTACGATTTTCGAACTCGCTAGAGCCGATCAGAATCAGAGCTTATAGGGGCTGTGTCGGCCTTATCATTGAGGATACCAGATAGGATGTTTGTCATTCGGCTATTGGCTTCTTTTAATCGGACCTCTAGGCCTTTTCTTTGTTCTACTTCTTCGAGCACGATGGCTTGGCTTTGTTCTAATTCGATAGTCCTTGCCTTTAAGGTTTGTTCAGCGCTCCTGCGCTCTGACTCGGTAGCCGCTAAAATGAGAGATGTTGTATAAACCGTAAAAATAAAGAGATGCAAGAAAATTAAGTTTTGATCAGTCGATTGCCCTATCGAAAAAGGCCCCAATTTATTAACGGTTCCCCAAACCGCCGACATGGATATAAGCAATGTGGCCGTGACCACCCCGATTTGCTCAAACTTTAGGGCTACCCAGATGAGTAACGGAAAGATGATATAAGGAGCTTCAGTTAAACCGCTGCGTTGCGACTGAGAAAAAACTAATACGCTTGTGGCCAGAATTAGGGTCAGTAGCAAGCCAAATTGTCTTAATTGCTTGAATGAAAAATGGATTTGGTGGATGCCGCTGTAGACCAGTATGAGTGGAGCAAAAATTAGAGCTCCCATGGCATCACCAACCCACCAAACAGCCCAATTTGCCGTAAAAGTCGACCAGGTTACAAGTTTGCCCAAGGCTAAACTTAGGGTGCCAATGGTGGCACCTACGAGGGGACTAATGAGGGCTGCAACTACAATAAAGACCAATACGTTTTGCAAACCGGATAGTTTTTGGCTTATCTTGGTCCGGCGTAATAGGTAGGCGCCGGTTAGGGCTTCGAGCGTGTTACCAATGCCAATACCTAATGCAACTGCCACTGGTTCGTGAGTCAAGATATTAGCAACAAAGGCTCCCGCTAGGATACTAGGCCAATATTTAAAACCAAGCAAAAATAAGGCGGCAATGGCGATACCGGTGGGAGGCCAGACTGCCGTTATTTGTTTGGTAGTAAAGGCTAGTGATAAGCCCAATTTGGCTGAGATTACATAGATAAGCACCAACAAAACGGCTTTCATCAAATAGCGGGAATTTAAGTTGGGAATATGGCTTCTCAAATTACTTAACCGACTAGCCATTTTATACCTGTTAATTAAATAGTTTGCTAATATCATACTATGCGGCTGTGTTCGACACCAAAAGAGGCTTCGTAAAGCCTCAGTAATTGCTTGGTGGGCTTCCGCCATAGGCGGACAGGCTTATTAACGATTTTCGAAAGGGTTATGATTTTATGACGAAGGAAGGCGCTTTAACCATAAGTGGTATAATAATAGCGTTATGCCCGCAAAACCAAAACTAAGCCCACATTCACACACCGGTCGGCTTTTGCCCCATAAACACACATCTTATGCTGGGCTGGCTTTTCTTATCATGGTTTGCACATTGGTTTTAGGCATGGTAACTCAATCGGTCATGGCCGACACCCCCTATACCGGTCCCGATCAAGGGTCTATTGGACTATCGGGGCGTGTTCCCGAAAAACCACCCACTGTAGCAGCCGTCATAATTCGTCCTACCGCTGGGCAGCGTTTTAGTGCTACGCCAATTGCAGTAAGCGGCACATGTCCACTGGACACCATAGTAGAATTGTTCAAAAATAATATCTTTGCAGGAGCTACTCCATGTAAAAGTGACAAAACATTTAGTGTTGATATCGACCTACTTTATGGATCAAATGATCTAGTTGCTAGAGTCTATGATGCCTTAGATCAGGCGGGGCCTGACTCCAATACTGTGACGGTATTTTATGACGCCCTGCCAACTCAGGCTGCTCCGCTTAATTCAAGCAACCTTAACGAAATTCAGCTTTTGCTGCGTTCAAGTCCCGTTTATCGGGGAGCATTTCCGGGACAGGAAGTAAAAGTCCCGATAGAGATAATTTCTGGCACACCCCCCTTTGCCCTCAATGTAAGCTGGGGAGATAACAAATCTGATTTACTCTCACGTCCAGATAACAGCGTCGTTAACCTTACCCATACCTTTGCTCGTGGCGGAACCTACCAGGTAACCATAAAAGCCACCGACGCCAAAGGGCGCTTCGCCTTTTTAACAATTCTAGTAATCGTAAACGGCAAGGCGGAAAGCTTAGGTTCGGGCACAGGCACAACCTCAGGGGGAGGGTCGTCTAAAAGCTCAAACTCGCTTTTAATTATTTGGCCTCTACTAGTGATCCTTGTCGCAATTGTAACCAGCTTTTGGTTTGGCGAACGGCGCGAAAAGCATAAACTTGAAGCTTCCGGGGCTTTGGCGTAATGCGTAAAAAACTTATAGTGATTAAAGTACGTTGCCCTGCTGAAGGGTCTAGTTAAGAGATCGACGTTGGCGAGCCCAAACAATTAACCCTACTGCAGCTGATAAAACTACTGCCCCCATTGTCCCCCAGATAGTCGTCCCTGTAATCGGGATAGGACCTATCGGGCCGATATTTAGAGTTTTTCCTGCATATGTGGCAGCGTCATAGGCCCCTTGCCCATAGGATTGAGCCAATACTTGAGCAGGCAAGTTAGCCGAGAGGATTGTAGACAACAAAATGACACGTTTTAATACAGACATCATACCCCTTGTGCTTATCATTATTCTTATGTTAACATGAAACCAATAAGTATGTGAGGGGAAAAGATGTTTGGACTCGGTTTTAATGAGTTAATCGTAATATTGGTGATTGTACTTCTGCTTTTTGGAGGGAAGAAATTACCAGAGCTTAGCAAAAGTATCGCCGATGGCGTTAAGGAGTTGCGTCGTGGGTTTACAGACGATGTCAAAAAATCAGAAAAAACTTCCAAAGCCGATCAGGCAAGAACAAAGGTCTAGTTCGTGACCGGGGCCATGAACCGTCGGGGGCATGGCGATAAGGCTGTCCGCCAGCCCATAATAAGGCACATACAGGAACTTCGACGCAGATTATTCTGGTCGGTTGTTTGCCTTTGTGCTGGAGCTGGCATAGGATATTTTTTGAATGAAAAAATTTTTAATATTCTAATTAAACCTCTGAACCAACCACTCTTTTATACTTCACCGACCGGTGGTTTTGATTTTTTATTAAAAATTTGTATTTTTTTTGGTGTTATCGTTTCAGTGCCGGTTTTTACATATAACATACTGAAGTTTCTAGAACCAACACTTCCTAGTCATAATCGTTGGCTGTTGGTTAAGTTTTTAGCTAGTTCTTGTGTTTTGGCTGTTTTTGGAGTTGGGTTTGCCTATTTTATTAGCCTGCCAGCCGCCCTTCATTTTTTAAATAGCTTTGGCTCTGACCAAGTCAAGTCGTTAATTTCTACTAATGAATATTTTTCTTTTGTCATGGTGTACTTGGCAGGATTTGCAGTATTGTTTCAATTACCGATAATCATTTTGTTCATCAACCGCATTAAACCTCTCAAGCCCGGTGGGCTTATGAAGCAACAACGGTTTGTTATTGTTATAAGCTTTGTCGCAGCAGCGGTGATTACACCCACTCCAGATCCATTAAACCAAACTATTATGGCTGGACCAATCATCGCGTTATATCAAATTTCGATTCTTTTAGTCTGGCTTGTAAACAGGAAAAGCCAGAAACGGCTAAGAATTACGGAGTCAAAGATAGAGCAAAAAGCATGGTCGGATATTCCTGCATCCCTCAATAATAAACAAACCTGGCAAGAGCCAGTAGCCTCAGCATCTCGAACTTCAAACTACACTTTAGTGGATTTACGAGGTCTACAAGCGGAGTTGTATTCGTTTCCAAAGGTGCCCACAACAAATGTTATTGATTTGCGCCGCACAACCTAGCGTTGACTCAATTAAGGAAGTTAGTTACACTAAACCATAAGAACTATAAGTGAGGTTTTAAGTACGTGGACATACGTCAACCGTTTGATCAACTACTTAGTAAAGAAGTAGATCGTCGTGAATTTTTGGCACATGTTGGTGCTGCCGGACTAGGTATTATCGGAGTGACAAGTATTATCAAAGCCTTAACAGGGTCTCAGACTAAAAAATCTTCGTCTGGTTATGGGGGTAGTAGTTATGGCGGAGGAGAGCGAAAGCTTGGAAAAATCCAGAGGAGACTTGGCTAAATGACCCGTCTCCCAACCCCCGGTAGCGATGATGGTACCTGGGGAGATATTCTTAATGATTTTCTCACAGTTGAGCATAATGCTGACGGGACACAGAAACCCCTACCCCAAAGTAAGGTTACAAATCTAACCGCTGATCTTGGTAGTAAAGCCCCTATAGCCAACCCGACCTTTTCTGGCAGCGTAACTTTGTCGAGTGATCCCAGTGGGCCTCTCCAGGCAGCCACCAAGCAGTATGTAGATACGGCAGCTTCAAGCGGTGCGCCGGACGCCACAACTATCTCTAAAGGAATTATTCAGCTAGCGGGGGACCTTGGAGGTACAGCAGCGGCGCCAACCATTGCAGCGGGTGCAGTGACCGGCTCTAAAATTGCAAATACTACCATAACCGATGCCAATATTAGTGGTAGTGCAGCGATTGCTAAAAGTAAGCTAGCCGCCTTAAGCATTGTAGATGCTGACGTTAGCACTATCTCTGAGTCCAAAGTCACTAATCTTACATCAGACCTGGCTGCAAAAGCGACCGACTCGGCTGCAGTTCACAACACTGGGGCAGAAACCATTGCCGGAGTTAAAACCTTTTCATCGGCACCACTTGTGCCAACTCCGTCCGCTGACACAGAAGCAGCCAACAAGTTATACGTGGACGGCGTAGTCGGATCTGGCTCGACTCCAGACGCCGACGCTACCACTAAAGGCAAGTTGCAGTTGTCGGGAGATTTATCTGGTACGGCTGCTAGCCCGACGGTAGCCAATTTGGCAATAACAGATGCTAAAGTTTCTGCCAGCGCCAATATAGCGCAATCCAAAGTAGCCAACCTTACGACGGACCTGGCTGCAAAAGTGGCTAAAGACACGCTCTACTTTAACGTAAAAGACTATGGCGCGGTGGGTAATGGCACTACCGATGACACAGCGGCCTTCAATAATTGCATTACGGCTATTGCAGCGACAGCTACCGGTGGTACTTTATTTGTACCACCGGGAGAGTATCGAATTACGGGTAATGTATATTTTCCCCCTGCTGGCGATAAATCGCTTGATATGGAAGGCGCGGGATCATTTGCTAGTACTTTGATACTGGAGGGAGCCAGTGCCAAAATTACCTTTAGTCAGGTTGGCGGTAATGCTGTAACGGGCTTATATGGCGGCAGCAGTGGTAACTTTAGAATCAAAGGCACTGCAACTCTTGCTGCACCAACTGTCTTTCCAAGCATAGGCTTGCATGTGGGACTTGGGGCTCAAAGAACATTTCACGACATATTTATTATGAACTGTGTAAATGGCCTAGTAATAGATCAGCTTCAGAACAGTCGTTTTAATAATATCTCAGTCTACGATTGTACGGGAGATGGGGTAAGGCTTGACTATGGTGCTGGCGGAAATTGTTTCTATGGTCTTGAAATATCAGGTTGCAACATCGGTGTACGATTTACGGCTACTGCGATCTATGCTGGCTATACTGGACCAACGGATAATAAGTTTTTTGGCGGAATAATAGAATGGCAATTTGTCGGTGCAGCACCTGAGGCACACATACATTACGGAGCAGGGGACCAAAACTACATCTACGGCATGCACCTAGCTAACAGTGGTACGGGCGTCGGAGAGCATACGTCCGCTGTCCGCATACGGGTTGATAACGTGGGAAGCCGCCCCTTCTAATCTGCATTTGAACGGGGTGTGGGCTACGGGAACATCTGGGCACGGGTACTTTATTGACGCTATTGATGATGGTTATAGGACTTTCGTCGATGAATGCGCCTTAGCCGACTATGATTGCTTGTGGAAGCTTTCAGATGGCCATACCGTCGAAGTCGGTTCTTATACATATCAAAGTGTTACCCAACGTTTCCGTAACCAAAGCGGGGGGACGAACGTCGAAGAAAACATGGTGCGTCAGAGACGCACACATCCAATGGAATACAGCGCTGCAGCTAGCGGACAAAACATTGAAGTGACGGGGATAGAGGGGCAGTCAGGGTTGCGCTTTCGACGCACATCTGATGGAATGTTAGTCTGGTGTGATCCTTTAATTGCTGACTATGCTGGCGATACAACGCTCTATCGCGGCGGTGCGAATCAACTAAAAACGGATGATCGTTTTGTAGCGACAGATGGCCTTACTACTAAAACGAAAGCCGGCGTACCAACAGACGGTGATTTTGCCACCACACCAGAAGACGGAACTTTGGTAATCGACACTTCAAATTCAAGCTTATATGTTCGAATTGGCGGAACTTGGAAATCAGTAACCTTATCGTAGCTTAAACCAACCGAGCAAAGTGGTGTAAACTTAAAATTCAGTGGCTTGCAATTAACCTTTCGAGCTGAATTATTACCTTAATCAAGTACTCTTTTAAAAAAAAGTTAATTAATCATTCTAAGCTGCTTTTTTAAACATTAGCACCTTGATTTTAGCATAAGCATAATGCTATAATTGAACTCGTAAATGTTGTGGTGAATGGGAGTTAATCGACCAGTGCGAATTCGATGGTTTTATCTGTCGAACTTGCTCGCTCCTATTTTAGCAACATCATTTTGGCGTCTTCAAAAAACGGCGTTTTTTTGCAGGAAGCAAACAATTTTAAAGCACAAAACTTCAAACGCCAAGGGTTTGAGCATTGGAGTTTGGACTTTTGGTTTTGCTTGTATCTTGTCTCTTGCATCTTGGAATTTGCCCCAAGCTCAAGCCGCCACTGGTATAAATTCTCAAATTAATTTCCAAGCACGGCTCCAAAACGCCCAAGGGGCTACCGTACCGGACGGCAACTACAACATTGAGTTTAAGATTTACCAGGATGGTAATGGCTGCGTTAGTTCTGGCAGTGCACCTTGTGGTGGCACCCTCAAGTGGACCGAGGACTGGTTAAACGTCAACTCTCAAGGAGTAACGGTCAAAAACGGTTATTTCTCAGTCCAACTAGGGTCTGTCAATACTACCCTCGGCACCGCGGTTGACTTTAACCAAGACACCTTGTGGTTATCGCTCAACATTGGTAATACAGCTTCACCTGCCGACTTTGCTTCTGCCGGTGGCGACGGGGAAATGACCCCATTCAAACGTCTAGCCGCCAACCCCTATGCTCTAAATTCCGGTAAACTTGGCGGCCTAACCAGCTCCCAGTTTGTGCAACTAGGCCAAGGCTTGCAAGCTGATGGCTCTACATCTAACGCTTCGATCGCCATAAATAAAACCGGTGCTACTGCCAATATCTTGCAACTCCAGCGCGGAGGAGTAGATGTGGCCTTGATTGCTAACGACGGGTCAGCGGTCTTTAAAAACCAAACCGACACTACTGCTGGGTTTAGAATTCAATCTGCCACAGCATCACACACTCTCTTTACTGCTAATACCACCAATAACATAATCAAAATTGGCGACTCAACTGGCACCGATACCGATACGACTATTTTGCAGGTAGACTCTACTACGGCCGATCCCACCACTAGCCTAGCCACTCGAAATGGGGGACTATTCTACAATTCCACCCAAGACCAATTAAAGGTCATCGAGGCTGGCTCTGTAGCTCGGGTGTGTACTACCACGGCAGTTTGTGCTGGTTATGCTCCAAGCACAGGCAATGGCTATGTCCAACTGGCCCCCTCCAGCGTGCAAGTCGACAGCTCAACCAACAACAGCATTTTCGTCAACAAAACTGGCGCTAGCGGTAACATCGTTGAATTCCAAAAAGGGGGAATAGATGTATTCAGCTTAGGCAATACGGGCAATATAACAATTAAAACCACCACCAACTCTACGTCTGCATTCCAAATCCAAAATGCTAACGACACAGCAGCAATTCTGGTTGACACTACAAGTTCTAATGCTACACTTGGTCTCAATAATCCTAGCTTCGAGAATAACACCAGCGGCTGGACGGCCCGTTCTGGCTGTACACTAGTTCAAGACACTAGCACGAGAGTATTTGGTATGGCGAGTGCTAAGTGTACTAATACTGCTACTGCCGACGCTGGTGTTAACTACCCAATAACCCTGACTAATGGTACCCAGTACACCTTTAGCTTCTACGCTAAAGGTACCAATGGAGTCAGTAGCTTGGCCCTAGGATACTCCTATAATGGAGTCAACGAAACCACCTATGCTTTAACTGGTCAGTTCGCTTCTACTCAATGGAATCGGCATTACCTTACCTTTACCCCTGCTGGCATCACTGGCACACCTTATCTCTTCATTAAAAACACTGACGCGGTTGCCAGAACCGTCAACATTGATGGTGTCCAAATTGAAGTTAGCTCCAACCCAAGTGCTTACTCTGACGGCAGCATTCAACTTCCAGTCTTTCGCAGTGCCCTCCAGATTGAGCCTACCGATGGCCAAATTGCCTTGAGCATCTCGAGTCCTGGCGGTGCCGGCACACCAGTTCTTACGGTCAACTCAGTCACTCAAAAAGTTGGTATAAGCGTTGCTCCAACGGCTTTATACAACCTCTTGCAGTTAGGCGCTGGAACTACTAGTGACTTCAATGCCACTACATTTATTGCCGCCACCAGCGGTACCGGCAAGAACTTAGTCTTACAAGCAGGTGCTTCTCAAACTGGTGACCCTTTCCAAATCCAGACTTCTGGCGGTACGCCTCTTTTCGCCGTTACTTCAGGTGGCAACGTCGGCATTGGTACCGGTGCAACCGCCCCTACCTATCCGCTTAGCTTTGGCGGAACTACAGGCAATAAGGTTAATCTCTATGATACAAGCGGTAACAACTTCGGCTTCGGCATCCAGTCCGGCCTACTCCAAATCTATGCGAACGACGCTACTGCAAGAGTTGGCATTGGCTACGGTAATAGCGTCGGTTTCACTGAAACCCTGACTGTCAAAGGAGCTAACGTTGGTATCGGCATCATCGGCCCCACTTCCTCCCTCCATGTCGTCACCCCCCAACCTGTCTCCCTAGCCGGCGCCGGTACCGCCGCCACTCAAGTCCTCCAGGTCACAGGCGGTAAGGGCGGTAACACCAGTGGCACTACTACCACAGCCGGAGATGGCTCTAACTCCGACATCACCGCTGGAGCCGGAGGTAACGCTACCGACGCTACAGCTAACACCGCTTTAGCCGGAACTGGAGGGAACCTCAGCTTCCTCTCTGGGGCTGGTGGCACTAACTCAAGTACCGGCAACCGCAATGGTGCCGCTGCCGGTACCATCAGTCTCACCAGTGGAGCTGGTGGCAATGCAACTGGAAGCGGCAACAACTCAAGCGGTGGGCTAATATCGCTCCAGGGTGGAGCAGCTGGAACTGGTGGGAGTGGTACGGCTGGATCTATTGGTAATATTTCACTGCAAGCTGCTGGTGGCAACGTGGGGATTGGCACCAGCAGCCCAGGAGAAAAATTGACTGTTGTTAGCGCTGACAGTAGCTCCTCTACTAATATAGGCAGTTTCCTTGCGAATAATTTAACGCAGGGCATAGGTATTGGATACGGTGAAATTCGTAAAATTGGTTCTAACGCAAATAGTGATCTTAAAATAAATGCTAAAGGTAATGGTGTTTTAATATTGCAAGATACGGCGACTGGCTCCGTCGGTATTGCTACACCTACCCCCCGCAAAAAACTGGATGTACTGGACAGCACCGCCGCTCAACTCCGCCTGACCTACAGCGATAACAGTATATACACCGATTTGCAGACTGATAGCTCTGGCAACCTAACTATTGACGCTTCCGGCACCAAGACTACCATTGCAGATAGTCTACAGGTTGGTGCCAGTACGACTCTCGGCACCTCGGCCGGCTCAGGCACCCTTCTGACCAACAATGGCGCCACCGTCAACTCCACCCTTGCTTTGACCGACTTTGCCACCGGCGGCTCCATTGGCACAGCCGCCAACACAGTAGATAAATACACAGGTATTTCCGTGGCTCAAACTACTGCTTCCCAAGCCTTAACTATCCCGACACCGACTGCTAACACTACCTATGGTAGGGTTGTTTATGTTTCAAACATTGGTTCTGTCAGCTTCACCTTCACCAACTCACTACTAACAGCTGCACTTAACCCTGGCGCTACCGCCACACTGGTATGGAGTAATGCCAATGGGGGAGCGAGCTGGACCTATGCCGGAGCCGACGACAGTTCCATACTCAACCAAAATTCAACCAATCAAACTGCCAACTTTCGGATAAGTGGCAGCGGCGAAGCCAATACTAGCTTCTTAACCCCGTTACTAGACGCAGCCGCTTCGGCCACAGCCTTGAATATTGGTACTACTAATGCCAATCAAATCAATCTTAATCAAAACACCACTATTGGTGCAGCCAAAACCCTCACTGTTACCAGCGCTCTCACCAGTCTGACCGGGGCTACCAGCGGAGATGCTCTCAACGTTTCAAACTCGACCTCCAGTGGCAACATTGTCGTATTTAAAAGCAATGCTACGGCAGTTGCAACTCTTGGAAGTACAGGCTTCGCCACATTTAACCCGTTGGCAGCCAGTTCTGGTTCCCCAACCATATTTTCTCTAGCCGGCCCAGCCCACACCGGCCTCACCAACGCCGAAGCCATCGACGCCAACCTCAACCTAGCCCGCACCGTCACATTCACTGGTGGAGCTGCCACAAGCTTTGCCGCTGAACGCGCCTTGGTTGTTCAAGCCCCAATCTACGCCGCCACCACCGGTACGCTCACCATCACCGATGCCGCCACCCAGGCCATCACCGGTGCTCCGGTCAAGGGCAGCAACGTTGCCATCACCAACACCCACGCCCTCCTCATCCAGTCGGGTGCAACCTCTACGGCCACCAACTCCTACGGCCTAACCGTTAACGCCCAAACCGGCGCCACCAATAATTACACTGCCGTCTTCCTAGGCGGGAATGTTGGTATCGGCACCACTGCCCCTACATCCGACTTATCATTTGGTGGCAATGCTGCTCGCACAATCAAGCTAGAGGCTAATACTGCCAATGCGGCTGGTAATAATCTCACGGTTGCAGCCGGCAACGCCGGCACCGGCGCCAGTCCGTTTGCCGGCGGACAACTAAATATCCAGGGAGGTAATGCCGCCGGTACCGGCAATGCTAATGGTGGCAATGTGTTGGTTACAGGAGGCACTGGCACAGGCACTGGAGTTAGAGGTCTGGTAATCGTCGATACGCCCTCATTTACCACCACCACAACCGACGCCAATTGTGGAGCCACCACTGCCGTTAACTGTACGATTGCTGGTGGAACCGTTAGTAATACTTCGGCAGTAATAGTAGGGGCTACAGCCGTTGGTATCACCATTACAATGGCCGATCCAATCATTTTAACTGCTGGACGGATATTCTACTTTACAGCCGCGAACGGATCTAGCGACTTTACCCTGACCCTAAATGCCGGCGGAACACTCATAAACATTGCTATGCGGGCTAACTCTACGGCTACCTTGATCTGGAACGGCAGCGACTGGACAGCTGCCGGTGCCAGTAGCTCCACCACCTTGCAATCGGCTTACGACAGCACGTTAACTGCTGCCGGTGGTGCCGAAATCATCCTTAATAATACTGCTTCTTCCAACGGCTTGACCGTGCGCAATAATGCCACCACCCCCATCATCGGTGGCATCTTAGAAGCTCAAACCTCCATTGGCAGCAATTTATTCAGCGTCAACAACAACGCCAACGAGTACGCATCTAACGGCGGTGCAGAAACAGCTGGCGGCTCGAGCACAACCTTCCCAGCCAATACGTGGTCAGCCGCTCCTGGTGGAGGTACGGTCGCCCGTGAACTGACAGCTGCCAATATTGCCACCGGCCAGGCCTCAACATCAGTTATTACGACTGCTACTACTCACGGTGCCAGGAACCAGCTGACGACTACACTAACTCCCAACCTCAAATATGCTGTCTCATATACTGTCAAAGCTGCTTCGGCCAGCTTTACTTCGCTCGACACCATGTTTTCGTTTGATGGAACTGCCTCCGGCACTGCCATGCGCGAATGTGTGGCTGGCACACCAACCTACAGTACCGGTACTGCCAGTCAGAGCACCACGACAATCACAGGTGTAGGCACCACCTGGACTGCTGCCATGGTGGGTCAAATCTTTGTTTTTGCCAACGGCACTACGGCACGCATCACCGCTTTCGGCAGTGTTACATCATTGACTGCCAGTGTCAGCCAAACCGTGGCTACCGCCCAGAACTACGCCATGTACAATCCTGGAAATACCGTAACAACTGCCGTCTGGTCCAGAGTTACTTGTACCTTCCTAGCACCGGCTTCCGGCATGACCTCTGCTAACTCCATCTTCATCCGCCAAACTGATGGTACCGGGAGAACCTACTACATCGATAACTTGAGTGTTACCGTTAGTGCTGACGTGAATCATGCGGTTGATGGTAGCGTAGACGATGCCACTAACTTTGCCACTAACTGGACAACATTTGATGCGGATGGCGGCGCGGGCACATCCACTATCACCCGTGATACGGCCACCGTCTATGACACCAGCGGTTCAGCCAAGGCCGTTACGACCGCCCATGCGAATGAAGGTATTCGCAATAACATGCTTATCACACCACAAGTCAGCACTCAGTACCTGGTGACGTTCTACGCTAAGGCCAGCGTGGCGTTCAGCGATATGACGGTTGGGTTCCTGCCCGCTGGTGGTTCAACTGTCCCAGTTACGGCCCAACTGTGTACGGACTACAACACTCAAACCGTCTCTATTACTGTGTTTACTAAAATAACCTGCATCTTTACCTCTACCAGCTCCGGCATTACCGATCCGGACTTGGTCATCTATCAGCCGACTGCGACTGCCCGCAGCATATTTATAGACGCGCTCACAGTGACTCTTAATACTAATGCTTCTTCTAACGTCCAGATTGGTGGCGCCAACAAAGGTGGCCCATCCACACTCCTAACCCTAGACCGGGCCGCTAGTGCGCCGATTGCTGCCAACAATGACGCTTACTTGGGCTCTATGTATTATGACACTACTAGTGGACGTATTCAGTGCTACGAAGCTGATGGCTGGGGTGCTTGCGGCTCCGCTCCAGATAATATTGTTAACCTCAATCCAGAATTTTCAGGGGCCGTCTTAAACGGTACGGGTATAGGCACGATGACAGCTGATTTTTGTGGTAATGGCGGTGGATTAAATATCAATCCGGCGCTTTGCTCTAGCGGCCAAGCACGTAACTTCTATAAGTGGACTTCGCCTCAAGCTACCGAGCAGGTCTACAGTATCTATGTGACGTATCAGTTGCCAGCCAGCTTTAAGGGCTTTGCCAGCGACGAGACCGTGCAGCTGACTGCTCGTACCGATAGTACAACTAACGGTGCTGTGACCTATGAGATGTTTAGAAATGAAGGTGGGGCTATAACGGCTTGTGGCACGGCAACTACCGTCGCATCGGCCTCTGCAAACCAGTGGGATACCGTCGGCATCAATGGCAATGAAGCAACCAGTTGTGGCTTTACCACCTCTTCCGCTAATGCCTTCGTCATTTTCAAGATAAACGTCAAGGCCAAAAGCAGTGCCAATGTCTATGTAGGCACCCTTGGGTTCACGACCACCGGTAGGTAAAAAAACTTTAAATCACTAATATCGTTAGAGCAATGTTTAAATGAGCTACACTTTACCGTAGAATAAAAGCATAAGGGATAAGAAATTTGACTGGTGTTAATAAGCAGACAAACTACAGCTTAAGCCGTTGGGTTGAGGGCGGCATGCTGAGGATGCTACAGAAGAAGCGTTATCAAATATACTATAGGATAGCAGCTGGACTGTTTTTTGCTACCCTAATTGCGGTCATATTCTTCGCTGTATTCCCCGCTAGGCCATACAGGTTGAATGACGCCGGTCGGGCTGTGCTACCGAAACAGAACCAATCTCTAGCTAAGTTTTTGGAATATGATAACAAAACCAAGACATATAAATATAATCAATCATATACCGGGCGGAATAGTCCAGAAAATGGGTTGAGTGGTACGGGGGCTCCGCGGATTAATGCCTACATGAGCAAGGATCCTGCCAAAGGGGTGACCGTTAAAGACCCGCTGAATAGTGTAGACGTTACATTGAAGCCAAAGTTCCGGGTAAAGGAAGGCAGTCAGGACAATAACCAAATTTTCTATCAGCTAGGCAGTGCCCAAGGGTACCTAGTGTATACCTCCCAAATCACTGGCATCAAAGAGGATATTGTCCTCGGTAATTACACCCAAGACAAGCTAGTATTCGAGTATGAAATCGGGCTCAAGAATGGACTGGAAGCCAGAAAAGAAGTCAATGGTGCGATTGGCGTTTATGGCTCGGACTTACCTATTAATGGTGAGGTATCTACCGGAACGGAGAACGACAAGCTACTGCTAGAAAAGGCCCGCAAAAGTAATAGCAAGAACAAGCTGCTGTTTACGCTTCCGGCGCCGGTAGTGGTAGAAACAGGCAAGACTGTATCGCAAGTAAAGGCCTATTTTGAGCTCGAAGGTACATTCTTGCGACTGGTGACAAAGCAGCTCAAGGGTGCCAGTTACCCTTTAAGTATCGACCCCAGCATTTATGTAGAAACAGCCCAAAAGCTGATGCGCGGGAACAACGAGACAAATCTAGACTTCGACGTTTCCAACGAACTGATCCAAAAGGGTAAGCTAACGGGCGCTCGTTTTAATGCCTGGAATAGTTCGCTGGCTCTACCAGCAGCGCGGCGTGACGCGGCAACCGCGACCTATGGCGGCTATGCCTACTCCGTCGGCGGAAATAGCGGCAGCAGTGATACAGCCACTGTCTATTGGGCAAAGTTTAATACCACAACAGGTGCTATAGAGGCGCCCAACCCCGGCAATGGTGCCTGCGCCAGCTGGTGCACAGACAGTGTTTATAATTTGCCCGAAACCAGAGTAGGACATACATTAACCGCCTATAACGGTTACCTGCATGTAATTGGGGGTCTGAACGGCGCTACCAGGTCGCCCAAAATATACATTGCCAAACTGGGCCTTAATGGTGAGCCAAGCTTGTGGCATCCTACGGACACTAACAAAGCCAACTGGGTTTACTGGTATCAGGACACTAGCTTGGGGACAGAGCGTAGTTACGCCGGCGCGGTGGCCTACAACAATAGCATGTATCTAATCGGCGGTCAGTCCATCGCAACAACTGGTGGCTTAACGACCGTTGAGCGGGCTGACATTAAGCCTACAGGTACCCTGGGTTCTTGGGCAACTACGGGCATGGTGGCACTGCCGGCCGGCCGGCATAACCATAGCGTGCAAGTCTATAACGACCGTCTCTACGTTATTGGAGGGGCAAATGCTAGCACCACTCAAACGACAGTTTACTACATTAAGGTCAATAACGATGGGACATTAGCGGGGTCAGCGTGGGCTACCACAACAGCACTGCCATCTGCTCGGGCTGCCAATGGCGGTAACTTTACGACGATTTGGGGCGGCTACATCTATGCCGCCGGAGGCTGCTCGACCTTTACCAGTCTGGTCTGCACGGCCGACGCCAATGTTATAAACAACGCAATATTGGCCAGCATCAATGCCGACGGCACCATTAGCGACTGGCAAACGTTAACGGGTCTTACCAGTAAGCGCATGGGGTATGGCTTTGTAAGTTGGCGCGGCGTGCTGTACGGTATAGGTGGCTGTACGGCCATGACTGGCAGTAGCTGTAGTACCACTACCGCTAATACCAGTTATGGCGTGATTAACCAAGACGGTGATGCCAGCTCGGTACGTAGCTCAGTAGCTAACGGAACCAGCCCTTGTGATGCTGCTGGTGGCTGGCGCGACTGTGACTTACCGCCAGAAGGCAGCTCTAGTGGTCAGGGCGGTCGTATGTCTGGCGGTACTGTCGTCAACAACGGCTTTATCTACTACATCGGTGGGTGTACGGCTGTTGGCGCTAGTAATGTCTGCTTTACCGGTAATTCCGGCAAAGCTTCTGATAATATTTCCTATGCGTCCGTCAGGTCAGACGGCGTGATTGTGCGAGTAGCAAGCTGTACTGGCGGTACCTTGCAGTTCGTTGGCAGCTGGTGCGTCGATAATACCAACACAGTTAATGCCGCTAGTGGTTTGGCTGCATTTGCCGTGACAGCGTTCAACAATACTATCTATGTTGTGGGAGGCACCACCGGCACGACTTGGCAAACTAATATTTGGCGCATCACACCTACTAGTTCTGGAGCACTAAGCGCCGGCTGGACAAGCCAGACCTTTGCAGCCGTAGGTATAACAGACGATGCGCCAGGCCAAACCGGGAACACCAGTCGTGGCTATTCCTATGCGTTTACGAGGTCTAACCCCAGTTCTGCCGGAACCAATCCTGGGAATCTGTATGTCTTGGGTGGTTGTACCGGGCCAAGCGGCGCAATCGATAATGGCCTAAACTGTGATGGCGCTAACTCACAGTATTCGTCAGTCTATAAATGTAATATTTCTACCGACACAAGCTTGAATGGTTGTACTACTAGCGGTCAACTGACTATTGATTCCGAACCGGGGACGGCAGGCACCCAAGGCTTAGGCGTCATGGCTGGTGCGGTTTACGCCAATTATGTTTATCTGGTGGGCGGGCAGAGCCCTAGCCAGTCGGATCGCGGCCAGGTAATGTACGCCAAGATTGACAATAACAATAATATCGTGGCCGCCAGTGGTAGTATATGGACTACTTCGCCCAATGAAGTCAGTCCAGCCCGAAGGCGAGGTGTCGCCTTTGGCTACAATGGCTACTTGTATACTATTGCCGGCTACGCTTCCGGTACGTCGCTCAACGACCTATTGTTTTCCAAGATCAACACCAGTGATGGCAGCATTGGTACTTTTGCCACCTCCAACGTAACCGTTGATGCCAGGTGGGATCTTCGAGCAATTGTCAATAACGGCTACGTATATACGATGGGAGGGTGTAGTGTAGGTGACCCACCATCTAACTGTACCACCATGACCGGCAATGTTCAGGTATTCCAGTTATTTAATAATTATAGTGGTGCTCCGGCGTTGTATTCTGCCAGCGCTAACTTATTTGCGACCGACCGCATGGGTCACGCCACGGCGGTATTGAATGGCTATATTTACGTGGCCGGCGGCTGTACGGGCTTAGGTGATTGTACG
The DNA here is from genome assembly GCA_963718875.1 of Candidatus Parcubacteria bacterium. Lineage (GTDB taxonomy): Bacteria > Patescibacteriota > Saccharimonadia > UBA4664 > JBIOIQ01. The sequence continues at coordinate 835,075 of OY970378.1, read as the reverse complement.
GTCACGACCAATAACAGTCAGTTTGCGGCCATTAGCTCAACTGGGGTTGTGGGCGCATGGGCGAACACTACTGACTCTACACTTCCAGCCAATAGAGGCTGGGGCAAGATGGTGGCGGCTGGAGGTTCGCTCTATTTCGTTGGTGGCCAGGATCTGTTGGGGGTCTATTCGTCAGAGGTCTATTATGCCACGCCCTCTACGTCCACCGGAAATATAAGTTCCTGGAGTACGGCCACAAATGGGCTACCCGCCGCGCGCACAAAACACGGCGCAGCTGTTTGGAACAATCGTCTGTATGTAATTGGCGGCTATAACGGCAGTGCAGTTCAGAACACTGTATACGTAAGCCCACAACTAACCAATGGCGGAGATATAACTAGTGCTTGGACTAGCACAACCGGATTTAACGTTGCCAGAAGCGGCGTAACGGCCATTACATATGCCAATAACATCTATGCCCTGGGTGGTTCAACCGATAACGGCACCACAATAACGGGTGATGTACAATATGCCAAGATAAACACCGACGGTACTATTTCGTCAGGTGCCTGGAGTTATACTTCTAGCTTGGCGGACAAACTTTATGGTGCCGACGGTTTTGCCTACAACGGCTTTATGTACCTATTCGGCGGCCGCTCTTCCGCCGAAACTTGTGAAACCAACACCATTGCCGCTCCGATAAGCGCCAATACCACCATTGCTAGCGGCAATAATCCTACCGGTGTTGGCGAATGGTTTGAAACTAATGAAAAATATGTCGGTAGCCGGTATGGGGCGCAAGCTGTGTATTGGGACGGCAAGGCGTACATCACGGGTGGCGGTTGTGGATCCACGCTGACTTATACGGGTGCCAACAGGGTGGTACAAACCACCTTATTGATGCAACCCCAGGTAGCCAAGTACTCTCGAATGATAGACACAGACACCGATGTATTCCCAACTAAATGGCTCATGAACGGACTGGATAACTCCACTGGCGCGGAATGGTACCTAAAGTACCGCAGCATGACGGATATAGATGGCATAGTTAACCCAAACGAAGATTGTGGCGTCACGCCAACATCTCCGGCCATGTCCACTTGGGGTACGGAGACAAACTTCGGCAAAGTTACATTGGGCAACCCCGAAATCTATACTCCCAGAGACGCTAGTAATGGAAATACTAACTGTGCTCGCTACCTCTACTTCTCTATAAATATTGACAGCACTCAAGCTTTTGGCTATCCAGAGGATGTCACGCGCGGTCCAACCATAGCCGACCTGACGCTATTTTTTACGGCCGACCCCAGCAAACGTCTGCACCACGGCAAAACCTTTACTGGCGGCGAACTCCAACCCCTAAACACTCCGTTCTAGCGCGTAGGAGTGATTTATGGAGGTGATACTAGACCTTTTTTTATTCAAGTGGCTCATACCTCTATCCCACGATCCACTAGCTATTAATACTTGCGGCTGTCAAAGTGGCCATGCTAACCTAACTTAAGTATGAGTAAAAAAAACCAACCCGGCTCTAATCAAGGGTTTAGTGACTTAAGAGTCGACCCACGTCGGCGTCGTCGTAGAAAAAGAGCTTTTAGGTTTTTTTTGTTGATCGTACTTGTCACAATAGCAGTCGGTTCTTGGTTTTACTTCAGTCGCAATCCCAAGGTTCTGAGCCAGCTAAAGCGTTCGTTTGGTCAGGCTATAGAATACCTAGACAAAGAGAGAAAAAACCTGTTTAAATCTTTAAGCAAAAAGCCAGCTGTAACCAAAAAGTCGGCGCAACTGCCGGCTGCAAAACCCGACTTCAAGCCATTGCTGCCCGAAGGTAAGCAACCCAACAACCCTAGCGGTAAAATAGGCTACGATGGGACCCGTAAAGTTGCTAGCTACAAAGACAAAATAGGCGAGGTCGACATTACTATCAGTCAGCAACCTTTGCCACAGAGTTTTCAAAAAGAGCCAGATCAAGAGTTGCAAAAGTTAGCTACCAGCATTTCTGCAACTACCGCTCTGTCGTCTACACCTAAGGCTTATCTAGGTATTTCAGAAAAAGGCCCGCAAACCGTGGTTTTCCACAAAAATGGTTTATTGGTTTTTTTGTATGCCGAGCATAAGATTGAAGATGCAGCTTGGACAGATTACATTAATAAACTGCAATAAAAATGCGTAGTAATTGACCGTACTTAAGCTATAATAACTGTTATGTTTCGCTTAGCTCGCTCGATAGTTAAATCATTTATAATAAAGTCGCCTATCAAGCTGACCATTCTTTTCGCTTCCATTTTAATGTTGGGCTTACTCCCATCTCGTCCCGCTTCCGCAGCCTCTGTTCTAGTAAGTAACGTAACAGTTAACGAATCTGCCGGAACAGCAACATTCATTATTAGTCTACCTAGTGGGTCTCGAGACATCAGCATAAGCTATCAAACCATCTTTAACTCAGCGGTTTCTCCTGACGACTACTCATATGAGACTAGTGATGGCTATTTTACCCTTTCCTCTACAAAACCCAGATCAGTTGTCGTTCAGATTATTGACGATCCTTTACAGGAGCCAACCGAAAAATTTATTCTTCGAGTGACTGAGAGCTGCGGCGAGTGTAATCTTCCGCCGGTAGTTGATGGTATAGGCACCATCAATGACAATGACACGCCTGTTACCACACCTACTCCCGTCCCAACTCCAACTCCAACTCCGACGCCACCAACACCTACTCCCGTCCCAACTCCAACTCCAACTCCGACGCCACCACCCGTAACCCCACCGCCCACCACTCCGCCACCAGTGGAGGTTACCCCCCCGGCTTCGGACAGCTCGTTTCCTTCCGTTACCTTTAACCTCCCTACAAATGTAAACGACGATCTAAAGCGCTCGGCGTTTGTAAAGTCGGTACCCGACCCAACCCAGCTAAAACTTACACTTGGAACCTTTATTGAAAGTGCTTTATTAACGCTACTTTTAATTTTACTTATTCTGTTCCCGGCCGAGATGTTCAACTCTACTCTCGCGTCAAACTATAATGAGGTGTCAGGCTGGTTTAAAATGCCGCGATTGCGCCGCTTCGTAAATTTCTTAAAACGTCTACCTTCTGTCGTGGCGTTAATTGCCTTTGCGGCAGTAGGGGCAGTCATTAATAGCCAACTTTCGCCCGACTTTGGATTTAACCCGGCATCACTAGCGCTATTGCTGGGGATATTTATTACCTTAGTTATAACATCGGTTGTGTACGACTTGTTCCGCGCTCTGTATTTAAAACGCCGCTTCGGCTTGCGTAGCAAACTGCGAACCCACGTTATTGGCCTTATGATTGGAGCAATTTTAGTATTGGCATCGCGTCTAGCCAACTTTGTCCCCGGCTATATATATGGTATTTTTACGGCTCTAACTTTTGCTGGCAAAGACCCGTCAGACAAGCAAGACGGAGAGGGCTTGGCAGTAGCCACCATTGGACTCGTCGCTTTAGCTGCCTTGGGTTGGTTTGCCTGGATACCGGTTAAAGCTGCGGCCACTCAGGCTGGGGCTGATTTCCCTGTATTAGTTTTAGACGCAACTCTATCTAGCTTATGGGTAACTGCCTTAATAGCTGTTGTCTTTGGGCTTGCGCCAATCCGTTTTTTTTACGGCGAACAGGTTAAAAAATGGAACAAAACAGGCTGGACCATTATTTACGCCATAGGCGTTGGGCTGTTTGCATTCACGTTATTACAAGGCGGGATTTATGGCACATCAAACAAAACTTCTCTCATCTCAGTCTTAACCTTGTTTATAGGCTTTGGAGCATTTTCGCTATTATTCTGGGGCTATTTCCGCTATCGGCACTTATGGCGACATACGCCCGATGAACCATACGAGGAGCATTAAGGGTTATTGATAAACAGGCAGGGTGCTCCTTATACAGATCTCTCGTAAACTGTTCCACTACATTGGCCATCTTCAAGTCTTTTGGTATATTTAGTATCCGTAAATACTTCTGCCTGCTGCAAAAAACGCTATAAAAATCTCTATTTTATAAAACGAGCGATCAACCCGTAGCTTTATTAAGCATATACCGCCTTTAGGACAGTAGCTTCTTACTTTAAAGCATACAAGCTGAATCAGTCACATTTAGCCTTTTTGGAGCATTTCTGATCGCTAAGAACCCATTTTTCCTCAGAACGCTCTAAGGTGAACCAGGATTGGGATTAGACCTACGAACTTACTTCTCTGCACCTTGACTACTGTCCTAAAGGCGGTACCAGAGGAAAAACAAATAAAAACTCCCCGGCACAAATAGTCTACCGCTAATATAAAAAAAGGTCTTTGAAGTATGTCTATGAAGCCGTTGCCCTTAAAGTTGGCCAAAACAAAGTGCTTGTGCTTACTCTAACAATGTGGTAAACATAGGATAATAAGTACGAGAAAAATAAATGGCGCCTAAGCAACCATCAAAACTTAGTCAAATTATTTCAAAATTCGCAAGTCCAAAAGTCCTTAACTTCCGTCAGTTTAACCGCAAACAATGGTTTGTAACGTCAGGGTTTGTGGCTGTATTTGCCGCCTTTGTCGCAATAATCCTTGCCTACACGGGCGACATACCAAGGACACCTCAAGCCTGGGTTATACTTGCCCCTCCATTGAAACAATGTGAAAGCGGAAACAACTATACTATTAACACCGGGAATGGATACTACGGCGCTTATCAATTTGCTCGAGAAAGTTGGTCCGCATATGCTCCAGATCCTTACAAAGGATGGGTACCCTCGGATGCACCTCCTACCATTCAGGACCAGGCCGCTTATGCCTATTTCCTCGATGCCGGACTTGGTCCCTGGCCTGAGTGCGGGGAAGAAGCAGCGCGAGTTTACCGCTCTAGTACGGTAGCCACCCCAAAACCTGCCCCGACTCAAAACCCACAAATGATCGTTGACGAAGTTAGTTGCCAACGAGTTAAGGGCTGGACTTACGATCCTGACAGTCCCAACACCAACATCGAGGTCCACGTCTATATTGATGGTGCTGGATATAACACTGGCGCCACTAGCGTAGCCAGTCCAGACATTAACAATAATGGTAATCTACCTAACGCTCCCACGGCGGGTACGCACCGTTTTGATTGGCCCATTCCTGCCCGTTTCCTTGATGGAGCCCGTCATAATGTCAGCACTTTCGCTATAAATATTGGTACTGGTGAAAACACAGTGGTGGGTAGTAGCTTTGGACCTTGCGCAGCTCCTGTTGTGGCGACTACACCCACTCAAACCGTAGTCAACCACGATCCTCAGATGGTGGTTGACGAAGTTAGTTGTCAACGAGTTAAGGGTTGGGCTTACGATCCTGACAGTCCCAATGCTAACATCCAGGTCCATGTCTATATTGATGGTGCTGGATATAACACAGGCGCCACTAGCGTAGCCAGCCCAGACATTAACAATAACGGCAATCTGCCTAACGCCCCCACAGCGGGTACGCACCGTTTTGATTGGCCCATTCCTGCTATGTACCGAAATGGTGTTAAACATAACGTCAGTACCTTTGGTATAAACATTGGGGCAGGAGGCAATAAGTTAGTGGGTAGTAGCTTTGGGCCGTGCGCCGCCCAACCTGTCATCTTACCGAATTCTCCGACGACTACTACTACCCAAACACAGGCTTTTAGTAAAACTATCTCAGTAGTGAACCAACCTGGACCCAACAATCAAGGCCTTTGTTTAGATGTGCCAGGTAACGATACCAGAAGTGGTACCAAGCTAATTCTTTGGGGTTGCAATAACCAAATTAATCAAAAATGGTCATTTCTACAAAACGGTACAATTACAATTTACGGCTCAAGATGTCTAGATGTGCCGGGGGGAAGTTTAGCCAATGGCAATAAAATTCAAATCTGGGCGTGTGTCCCCAATAGCCCTCATCAAAAATGGCGCATGAATTCGGACAACACAATTACTCCAACTGGACTTGGTATAGCCGGACTAAAGAAATGTCTAGATATCAAAGATATCAACTTTAACCCTGGCGCTCAAATCCAGCTCTGGGACTGCAACGGCGGGCCAAATCAGAAATGGAAATACTAATTTAGCCAATTACTGGTAGAATCTAATTAATAAAGGACAAACCATGGCTAGGATTCTATTTGCCGGCCCCGCCTTCAAAAAAGTCATTATAAGCTTGGTGGTACTCATACTACCCCTAGTCACTACCGGCGTAGCCTTGGCGGCCACGAGTCAACCCAAAACCACCGCACTGGCAAAAACTCAAACCATAAACAACGATTACTTTGCTACCGGTGGGACCGTAGAAATTAGCGGCACCGTTAACGGCGACGTCTATGCTACTGGTGGTCAAATTGTTATTGACGGTACGGTTAATGGCGACGTTTTAGCACTTGGTGGAACTTTAACAATCTCTGGCACCGTTAACGGCAACGTGCGCGCTGCGGTTGGGCAAGTTAATATAAGCGGTACTGTCAGTCGCAACGTAACTCTTGGTGGCGGCACCCTGGAATTATCACGCGCCGGGGTTATTAATGGCAACCTCGTAGCTGGCGGCGGCACGCTACTTGTATCGGGTAAGGTGGGTAAGGACATTACTGCGGGCACCGGTTCGTTAACTGTCACAGGCTCCGTTGGAGGCAAAATTGATGTCGCGGTTGGGCAGCTTACAATTGGTTCGACTGGCACAGTCGCCGGCCCATTGACGTACTGGAGTAGCTCTGACGCCTCAATCTCCAGCGGCGCCAAGACTGGTAAAGTTGTTCACAACCTGCCGACGCGCGATAAAGAGCCAGATACTATTCGTTCCTTAGACCTATGGTCTCGTTTTTACTGGTTGGCCGTTACACTGCTGGTGGGTGCGCTCTTGTTTGTGCTGCTACCAAACCATACCCGATCAGTTATTAAGACCATGGAAACTCGTTCTTGGGCATCGTTAGGGATTGGTTTTGCCGGGCTCATATTAGTGCCAATCGCTTCTATAATTTTACTCATTACTCTCCTCGGTGCACCTCTAGCCGTTATCGGAATTGTGCTTTATGGCGTTGCTCTGTTTCTGGCTCCTATATGGACGGTTCTAGCAATAGGGCATATTGTCTCAAAGACCTTAAAAGTTAAGGACACTAGTTCATTCATGCTGCTAGCCGGAGTTTTGGTCTATGCACTACTAGGGTTTATCCCTGTGGTTAGTGGTATCGTAAGCTTTGTCGGTCTTTTGCTGGGACTAGGAGCTTTTTGGCTCGCTAATGTAAGCTTGTTTAATTCGCTACGTCAAGAAAACAAAATATAAGCCTACAGGACTTCTTTATTCACGACTGCTCGATAAAGCACTCGTTCGGAAATGAGCCCCTGGGCGTTCTTCTCCTAGAGCAAAATTTACGATTCCAGCTTTATTGTAGACCGACAATAGTGCCGTTCTTTTAGTCATAAGCGTACCTGTTTATTTCAAGCTATAGTTGGGAGCTTCACGGGTGATCTGTACATCGTGAGGGTGGCTTTCTTGCATGCTAGCCGGCGTAACTCGGCAAAAAGTGGCCTTGGTGCGCAGTTCTTCTATGTCGTGACTACCTGTGTAGCCCATGCCTGCACGCAAGCCTCCCATTAATTGAAAAATCGTATCGGCCAGGGTGCCTCGATAAGGCACCCGGCCCTCAATGCCTTCTGGAACAAGCTTTGACCCTTTGGTTTGGAAATAACGGTCTGGCGAACCTTCTTCCATCGCTCCCATCGAACCCATCCCACGATAAACCTTATACGACCGGCCTTGGAAAATTTCGGTCGCTCCAGGCGATTCTTCCGTACCCGCCAGCAAAGAACCCAACATTACAGTATGCGCTCCAGCCGCAATAGCTTTGGTAATGTCACCACTGTAACGAATCCCACCATCGGCTATTACCGGAATGCCATATTTTGCCGCAGCTTCGGCACAGTCATAAACGGCTGTTAGTTGTGGCACACCAATGCCAGCTATAATTCGCGTGGTACATATAGAACCTGGCCCCATCCCTACTCTAATGCCATCAGCTCCAGCCTTTCCCAGCTCATCAGCACCGGCCCCACTGGCCACATTACCCCCAACTACCTGTAGGTCGGGATACTTGTTTTTTATAGCGCTCACCATATCAAGGACGGCCTTGGCGTGACCGTGCGCGCTATCTACAATTATGACGTCAACTTCCGCCTCGACCAGTGCTTGGACTCGTTCTAAAGTTTGAGGCGTAACGCCTACTGCTGCACCGGCCAGTAACCGGCCATTAACATCTTTGGCCGAGTTGGGGTACCGCCTAATTTTTAAAATGTCCTTAATAGTGATTAACCCCTTCAAAAACCCCTGATCATCTACCAAAGGCAATTTTTCAACTTTGTGTTTACGTAAGATCTGGATGGCTTGGTCGTGATTTGTCTGAGGGGGTCCGGTTACTAAATTTTGCTTGGTCATAACTTTGCTTACAGGTTGGTTCCAATCAGTTTCAAATCGCAAATCGCGATTAGTTAGTATTCCCAACAATCGCCCAGCTTTGTCGGTCACAAGCAGGCCAGAAATATTATTGCTAGACATGGATTCTCGGGCTTTGCTGAGGGTGTCAGACGACGAACAAGTAATTGGGCTGCCAATAACGCCATGCTCTGAGCGCTTCACTCGCTGCACTTCCGCGGCCTGGTGGGCAGTAGAAAGCGATTTATGAATAAACCCCATTCCGCCCTCTCGCGCCATCGCAATAGCCATGCGGGCTGTCGTAACAGTGTCCATCGGCGACGAGACTAAAGGTATTTTTAAAATAATATTACGAGTAATAGTTGTGGCTAGGTCTACGTCACCAGGCACCACGTCTGAGTAGCTTGGCTGAAGCAAAACATCATCAAAAGTTAGACCCTCATTTCCGAATTTGCTAGTTATTTTGGAAAACGTTTCCATTGTCCTTGCCTTTTTGTTATAGTAGCATAACTTTTATAAAAGGTACTATTCGAATATTGTAAGTATAACTATAAAGAGAGTGTATTAATGCTTGGATTAAACCACACAACTACCGCCGTATTAATTGCAGTTACGGTAAAACAACCCCAAATAGCTGCACCGCTGGCTTTTATATCGCATTTTGTACTCGATGTAATTCCCCACCATGGAAATGATATGGAGTTTGAGCACAACAGCTCCAAGTTTTGGCCAAAAATTGCGCTCGATGCAACCCTCAGTGTAGCCGTGTACTTGGCGGCTGTTATGATTTGGCCTGATCTAACAGCGGTTATAACGGCTTGCTTCGTGGCAGCCCTAGCCCCTGACCTGTTGTGGCCGGTTGCATGGCGTATGAAGAGCCGCAAAGGGCTATTGTGGGCTTTTTTTAAGTTTCACAAAGGCATTCAGCATGAAAGCCGAGGTGGTATTTGGGTGGAGTACGCTTGGGCCCTCACCACGGGCGTAGTTTTATTCATGATCAAAAAATAGTGGATGCCACTTTTGCCCTCCAACTTACAAAATCTATCGGCGACTTCCAGACATTTATAAGTTCCATTTTAGACAACATGAAAGCACAAGGGTTCGTAATGACAGATTTTGTGCAACTTGACCATATCTGCTATCGCACCACCTCAATTCAAAATTATGAGGTAAAGAAAACAGAGCTATCAAGTCTAGCTCAACTATTGGGTGAAACCATGGTCAACAATCGTCCTATATCTACATTTCGCTTGAATCAGCCCATAAATCATTTAGGGTGGCGTATCGACGCAGTGGAGCTGCCCGCGCCTAAAACTGGGAGTATTTTTAGTGAAGGACTTGAGCACGTCGAATTTGTTTTATTTGATGATCCCAAAACCTTCTTGCAAAAGTACCAGGGCAAGCCGTTTATAATGAAGGCTGCTGAAAGAGGGATTAACCCAGAAATCGGGCTTAAGCTGAATCAATATAGCGTAAAGTTTCATTTGCTCAATTTACCGACGGTTGTCTATCTGGAGCAGAAATTAGGTATCACCGAGGTTAAGGACGGCGACAAGCTCACTAGAGGCTAGACTATGTTATAGTTTTAAGAAGTAATTAAGCAAAAAAGAGGGCACTATGGGCGACAAAAGTAAGGGCGAGAAAAAGAAGAAAAAACCAAAGCAACCGAAACAACCCAAGGAGTAAGCTTTAGTTATGATAGAATAAACCAAGCATAATTGTGCACAAGCAGATTCTAAGCTTAGTGATTTATAGTTTTTATAAATATTAGTAAAAGGTAAATTAAGTAACATGATTATTTTTCATCTTGCCTACCTCGATCCGGGTACGGGCAGCGTAGTTATACAGGCCTTATTGGGTGGCTTTTTGGGGGCAGCCTATGTAGGACGTAAGTATTTTGCGCGCGTTCTCACCGGTATTAAGTCGGTGGTTTCTAGTCGTCAAGGCAATAAGCCAGATGGTGAGAGTTAGGAGTTTTCGATAACACCTCATGAGCCAACAGCCGAACCGCGCAGACAGGCCTCTTCTTTCCGTGACCCGGCTGGTTTTATAATAAATTCACAAGGGAAAAATTACCGCGTTGTAACACTGTCTGGCCAAGAAGACTACACTAGCTTGATGGGCTCAGGCCTTTATGACGAACTACAAAAAGCTAATTTGTTAGTTTCGCATCAGGAAATTGACAAAATTAAAGCTTACGATGCTCCAGACAATACTTACAAGCTTATTCTGCCCCAACAAATCCCTTTTATCTCATATCCATATGAATGGTCATTTTCTCAGCTCAAAGACGCTGCCTTAATCACTCTGGCCATTCAAAAAAAAGCCCTAGATAGCGGCCTAATTCTAAAAGATGCCTCCGCTTACAACATCCAGTTTTTAAACGGCCAACCAATATTAATCGACACTCTATCATTTAAGCCTTATGCTGGACAAAAAGTTTGGGCGGCTTACCAACAGTTTTGTCAACATTTTTTGGCACCGTTGGCGCTCATGTCTACGGTGGACTTGCGGATGAACCTCATGCTAAGGGACTTTATTGACGGTATTCCGCTAGAGCTAGCAGTCAAGCTATTGCCTGCCAGAAAAAAACTTAAAGCCGGATTGCTACTGCACCTTATATGGCACAATGCGGCGGGTAGACGCAGCGCCAGCCCGGCCGTTTCTTCCCAGAGTATCCAGGCCCAAGCTAGCCCCACTAACAAACGGGCCCTGCTAGGTCTAACCGACAGCTTGGAAAGGGCCATAAAAAACCTGAAGCTTTCTGCCAAAATTCAAACAGTATGGGGGGAGTATTACGATGATACTAACTATTCAAAAAAAGCTTTCGAGCATAAAAAACAATTAGTGGGTAAGTACATTGAGCACATTAAACCGTCAGCTGTTTGGGACCTAGGCGGAAATGATGGTACTTTTAGTAAAGTAGCCCTCGCGGCAGGGGCAGGGCAGGCAGTATGCTTTGATATCGACCCAATTGCGGTTGAAAAAAGCTATCATATGGTCCGTGGACAAAAGCTTACCAACTTACTTCCTTTACGATCTGACTTAACTAATCCCAGTCCGGGGATAGGATGGGCCAATGTCGAGCGCGATAGTCTAGCCGACCGGGCAGGCGAGCATAATACGGTAATGGCACTGGCGTTAGTCCATCATCTTGCTATTGCCAACAATCTTCCTTTTGGATTGATAGCTGAATATTTTGCCAAGTTAGGGGAGTACTTAATTATCGAATTCATTCCCAAGGACGACTCCAAGGTTCAAATTTTGCTTTCTACTCGTCCAGACATTTTTACAGATTATGATCAACTCAATTTTGAAAAAGCCTTTTCTATGCAATTTAAGATTCTTGAGCAAAAACCAGTCGAGAGTAGCCAGCGCACTATGTACCTGATGCAGAGGCGCTAATATGCCCGCAATCCTATAATAGTTCGCTGAACATTCAATCAAGACCCAAAGACAGTAAAAAGCCACCCTTGCGGGCGGCGCGGGACGGACACGTGCCGCCGTCCCTCGGCGTTTTATAGGGTGAAGATTAGGCAAGTCGCCCGTTTCGATTATAGGGCCACGGAGATTCGCGAAGTTTTACCCTCAAGGTATTGGCATTGAAGTTCTCTTCGATCAAGCTCGAACTTAGACAAATCATCTCGGTTCGCGGGATGTTGTTGGGACATAGCACCTCAGAGTCCTCCAGCCCACTGACGATTACTGTGCTGGTTCGGTCAGCTCCGGATACATAGGTGATAACCACGATAGCCGACATCAAGGCCACCACAGCAGCCACAACAAGCCATGCGCGTATTCTCAAGTTTATTCCTTTGTCGAGTGGCAAGTGTAGCTAATGTACTGCCAGAATCTATCCCTGGGAGGGACATGCCGAGATTCAGGCAACCATTAAGTAATGATGCAATGGTGCCCTGCCATCTCACCTTGATTCAGCTAAGTACCACCAAACTGTCAGTACTTTTTATTTTTAGTTCTAGAGACGCACCTAAGGCCACTTGATGTGTTTTATGTCGTTTTTGGGATATCTCAAGTTCATTTGCGTTAAAGCCTAAGCTTTATAGCAAGGGTAGCTTATAATCCCTTTGGCTGCCGACGATAGCACTCTGACTACTGACAGTTTGGTGGTACCTAACTAAAACATCACAACTGGATGCGTATGGTCGACACGTTTTAGAAATGGTATTGGTGATGATTGCCGATCTTATTAAGAGAGCCCAGCCATTAAAAAGCCGCCAAAATCTCTTTACATTACTTAAAAGTTCGGCTGTTCCGGTTTAGTAGACAGAACCCCGATTTCAGCCATCTCTCAACTAAGGGTTATAATTTAAACCTATGAGGATCTTAGTCGTTGAAGACGAACACAAAATTGCCAACGCTATAAAAAAAGGCTTGGAGCAGGAGTCCTACGCAGTTGATGTTGCATACGACGCCGAAGAAGGGGTTAGTTTGGCGACAACGGAAGATTACGACATGGTTATTCTGGATCGCATGCTTCCGGGCTTGATCGAGGGAGTAGACATTGTAAAAGAAATGCGCGCCCATCAAATTCATACGCCGGTGTTATTATTGACCGCCAGAGGCCAGATTAAAGACAAAGTAGAAGGCTTAAATGCGGGCGCCGATGACTATATGGTCAAACCATTTGCCTTTGAAGAGCTGCTGGCGCGGACCAGAGCTTTACTGCGTAGACCTTACGATAGTGTTGGCACGACCTTAATCTGTGATGACCTATCACTGGATATTGTTAATTTTGAAGTAAAGCGAGCTGGTCGCGACATTGCTTTATCGCAAAAGGAATTCGCGTTGCTAGAGTATATGATGCGTAATCAGAACCAAACCCTTACTAAAAATAATATTATTGCCCATGTTTGGGATTACGATGCCGATATTTTACCCAATACGGTTGAGGTTTACATTGGCTACCTACGCAACAAGATCGACAAGCCTTTTAGAGGGCCAGACTTAATCCATACCATGCGCGGATTCGGTTATAAATTAGGCGTTGCAAAAACATGATCCGCTCGGCGGTGGCTACTCTCACACTGTGGTATCTAGGTTTAATAATGATACTATCTATCGGCTTTAGCGTGATTTTGTATCACATATCGAGCGATGAGATCAATCGCAGCTTACGACGACAAGGCGCATACATAAGCATCTCCCTCTTACCCCGTGAGTTCTCCACAATCCAGGAATTTCGAGCGGGGCAATTAGCGGAGGAGCAGGGACGACTCAAGCAAAATTTATTGATGTTTAATATCGCTACTCTTTTGGCAGGAGGGGCGGCCAGCTATCTCTTGGCCCGCCGTACTTTAGCCCCCATTGAAGAGAGTATCGAACGTCAAAGTCGATTTACCGCTGATGCTTCGCATGAGTTGCGTACACCGCTTACCGCAATGCAGACTGAAATTGAAGTGGCTTTGCGCAACAACTCCCTTAGTACTGATGAAGCCAGGCAGCTGCTACAAAGTAACCTTGAAGAAGTGGCTAAACTCCGAGCTCTGTCCGATGGCTTGTTGAAACTGGCACAACAAGAAGACAAAGATTTTTCTAAAGAAATAATAGATTTGGCGAAGGTCGTCAAAGAATCTCATAAACGTTTAGTCCGTGCAGCCAAACAAAAAAATATTATTATTGAGATCAGCACCACTAGCGCCAAAGTAAAGGGCGATTTCGAAAGCCTTGTCGAACTGGTTGTAATACTTTTAGACAATGCAATTAAATATAGCCCAACTGGTTCAAAAATTGAAATTACTGAAACCAGCCACGGTAAAACTGCTTTAGTAAGCATACGTGATTACGGTGTCGGAATCGAGCCATCAGATATCACTCATATTTTTGACCGCTTTTATCGGGCCGAGACTTCCCGCTCTAAACTTCAGTCAGAAGGCTATGGGCTGGGGCTTTCGATTGCTAAGAAAATTGCCGAACTGCACAGCGGCGTAATTGACGTAAAAAGCAGTATTGAAAAAGGATCAACTTTTGTCCTTAAACTCCCCTTGACTAGCCCACCATCTTTTTAGAGACGTAAAATCCGCTATACTCCCTTAAGTATGAAAAAAAGTCAAAGCAAACAATTTTCCGTTTTTTTCATCTACGGGATTAATTTGATCATCATTTGCACCTTTTGGTGGAGTGGAAGTCGTTTAGAGGCGGATAGTGTCCATGGAATGGACCGCAATAAGCCCAGCTAAAGCAAAAGTAGCAAACAATCCGATTAAAGCTTTTTTCATGTAACTATAATAATCCATTAATCTAAAAATTATCAAAGTGAGCTCAAAACTAAATACCAAAGCACCGGATTCATAAAATGCTTGTGTTTTTATAAAAGTTGCAATATAGTAAATTTCAGTATATTAAAAGTAATTATATGCAAGGAGTGAGCACTTAGCATGAAAAGTATTTTAAAGAAGAGTGGTGGGTTTACCCTCCTAGAGCTTCTGATCGTCATCGTCATCATCGGCATTTTAGCCGTTTTAATTGTACCAAACCTAACAGCTGGACCAAAACGAGCCCGTGACTCTCAACGTAAGAGCGATATGCGCAACGTTAAGACTGCCCTTGAGACCTATTTCAACGACAACAACACTTATCCAGCCACTGGGTGGGCCGCAGCAAGTGCAGCTCTGGTACCAGGCTACATTAAAGCCATGCCAACCGACCCCAAAGCCGGTAATGCCGCCTATACCTACGTATCTCCTGCAGGTAATGGAACCTATACGATAACGGCTACTTGTGAAGTTGCCACCGATTCTGCATGTCCCGGCGGTGTCCATACTGTTACCAGCGTCAACTAACGACTAAAAACGTCACAGTTAGAATATAAAAAGCGGCTTAGTAGCCGCTTTTTATATTCTAGTCTTAAATTTGAAACTGAAAGTATTTTTTTAAAGACAATGATATATAAGTCCTGAACACCCCTATCGCTGTCAAAGCTGCGGTAAAAGATTTGTATGGGACTTCAGCTGATGCCAGAGTTAGAATACTGCAAATATTGTTATCAAAAGGTGTTTTTAAGAGCCGGATATTAAATTATCTCAAATGATTAAGCGATCGACTGACAACATGCTTAGCGGGTTCGACTACACCAGAACAAGCTGAAAAAATAGCAAAATCAACCTTATCAGACTTTAAACGTTAGTGTATTACCTAACCTATATTTTGCCTAGCTGGCTCGGCCGCTACTGCCTCCTACTCGTCCAGCTTCACGTGCCCTTT
This sequence comes from Candidatus Parcubacteria bacterium, assembly GCA_963718875.1. Classification (GTDB taxonomy): domain Bacteria; phylum Patescibacteriota; class Saccharimonadia; order UBA4664; family JBIOIQ01. The sequence continues at coordinate 819,469 of OY970378.1, read as the reverse complement.
TAGACCCTTTTTGAAAAGAGCCACTACTTTTTCGTCCCCCGCGAGCTCCGATTTCGGAATAAAATTCAGGCCCATGAGACTGGGCGGTAGCCCGGCCGCCCCTGCGTCCCGCTTTTGCGTGTTGTTCGGGATTACCAAAATTTCCTCGCCCTCGGCTAGCTGATTTCTTTTTATCTTCCATAGTTTCCCTCCCTTGAGATACGCCAGCTAATTAAGTTCTTTATTGCAGACATTTAAGCTAGCGTAAATACTATACCTCCATTTTTTTTTGGTGGCATCGTTGGTGTTTCCAAAGATTTGTTTAAATATCTCAGTGTTTTTGCCACAGCCCATTGTCTGTACTGTTCGTCCAAAGTTTAGAACATTTGCCAGTGTTCTCCTCTTTTAATTTGTGCAAAATAACTGGCATAGATGGTGTTAATGGACTATGGCTATTTTCTTTAAACGAAAAGCAGAGCTAAAAATTGAAGCTCAAGAACGCAGCGCCACCGGCATAATTGTAGCCATGGGGGTGGTTTTTCTTATAGCCTTGTTTTTGATTTTTGGTATGGGAATTTTTCGAGGAAAAGACAATCAGGCTCCCGCTTCGTCTGGACCCGGCCCAGCCGGCACTAACCCAACTTTTCCCGTAAATTCCACCCAACCTTAAATACTATGAGTCCAAAACTGCACTAAAATGGTATGATAAGCGTAAGCTAAATAAGGACACTTGTTATGCCACCAGTATCTATTAACGTAACCGCCATCATTGTTGCTGCGCTAATCAATATGGCTATAGGGGCAATTTGGTATTCGCCCATCTTATTTGCAAACGCCTGGATGAGCACAGTTGGTAAAAAAAAGGAAGAAATTGCAAGTCCCAGCCCTATCTACTTAGTCGTGCTTCTTGGAGCGTTGTTAGAGGCATATGTATTAACGCACTTTGTAAGCTACGCAATAGCTCTAAATGCTTTAGACGGTGCCAGGATCGGCCTATGGCTTGCGGTTGGTATAGTAATTCCGATTATATCAGCCATCAGCTTATTTGAGTCGAAGGGGTTAAAATGGCTCCTTATCACTGTGGGCTACCATTCCTTGGCATTGATGGCAATGGGAGCAATCCTAGCTTCCTTGTCTAATCACTAATCATTGACGAGTTTGATACACTATTTGATACACTATAAGTAAGATTAAACACCACCCGCATAGAGGTGGGGTTGGAGTAAGGAGGCTCGATGTCAAAAATTAAAATCTACTCAACTACATGGTGCGCATACTGTAAACAAGAGATGGCGTACTTGGATGAAAAAAATATAGCCTATGATCATGTTTTGGTTGACCTCCACCCTGAGGAAGCCAAACAAATGATCGAAATTTCTGGTCAAATGGGGGTGCCCTTCACCGTTATCACAAAAGATGATGGCACCGAGGAACACATTTTAGGCTTTGACCGCCCCAAAATTGATGCGGCACTTGGGCTTGTAACGGCATAAATGGCAAATCCTTCTGTGGTAACACTTTATGGCGCCAGCTGGTGCGGAGACTGCGCAAGTACAAAACAAATGCTAACGCGTCATAACACCAAGTTTATTTATTTTGATATCGAAAAAGATAAAGAAGCCGCTAAAACCGCAGTTGCATTGGCCGGAGGCTTACAGACTATACCTGTAGTGGCTTTGCCAGACGGCAGTGTAATGCTTGAGCCTAGCGACTCAGAACTTGCCAACAAGCTCGGGTATCAAGAAGAGGAGAAAGAGCAAAAAATTCGCGATATTCTTGTCATTGGTTCCGGCCCAGCCGGCTTAACAGCTGCTATTTACAGTGCCCGAGCCAATTTAAAGCCACTAGTTATTGAAGGTGGAGGCATAGCGCCTGGCGGTAATCTACCTGGCGGTCAATTGATGCTAACTACTGAAGTCGAAAACTTTCCCGGATTTGTGAACGGCATTATGGGCCCAGAGCTAATGAAATCGTTCCGGGATCAAGCCAAGCGGTTCGGCACGGATTTTTTGACCGAAGAGGTTACAAAGGTAGACTTTTCCCAACGGCCGTTCAAGATTTGGGTGGGGGATAAACTGCTTCAGGCGCGAGCCGTGGTTGTAGCTACGGGTGCACGGTCAATTATGCTCGGGCTTGATGATGAGCAAAGACTGCTTGGACACGGATTATCCACCTGTGCAACCTGCGATGGTTTTTTCTTTTCCGATAACGATGTCGCCGTGGTAGGTGGAGGGGATTCTGCTATGGAAGAAGCTTTGTTCTTGACCCGCTTTGCTAAGTCCGTTACCATAATCCATCGCCGTGATAGTTTTAGAGCCAGTAAAATTATGCAGGATCGAGCCCTCGCTCATCCAAAAATTAAAGTTATGTGGAATACCGAAGTTGTCGGCTTGGTGGGTGAAAAGAAGCTCGAGTCTCTAAATCTTAAAAACACTAAGACCGGAACTAACTCGTCATTAGAGATAGGCGGGTTGTTCGAATCAATCGGCCACTTGCCGAACACCGATATTTTTAAAAACTCACTTAAGTTAAACGAGCAAGGATATATCATTACAGATGGTGTAAGAACCGAAATTGAAGGGGTTTATGCTGCTGGGGATGTAGCCGATCATGTTTACCGCCAAGCCATTACCGCCGCTGGGACTGGATGTATGGCCGCAATTGAAGCGGAACGCTGGCTAGAAGCAAATCATTAAATAAATTCACACGCCCAACTAAGCTGAATGGTCACCTGTAAAAAATGTGACGAACTTCGCTAGTGATTGCTTAGCTTTGAATATAGGCAATCAAGTGGTATATAATCGAATTAACGTTGAATAAGGGGTAGTAAAAATGCAATCTAAGCGCACTTGGTTAATTTTAACAATTATTGTTGCAGCCGCCATTGTGGTAGTAGGGTTAGTGCTTTTTAGCCCCAAAACATCTCCAGCTCCAACAGCAACAACGTCGAACCCCACACCCACCGCGCCCCCAACTCCCCAAGAAACAGATCAAGTCACGTCCAATGAAGTAACGGCTGTTGATGCAACAATTCAAAACTTCGACTTTCAGCCTAATGAACTGAGGGTAAAAAAAGGTACTACAGTAACCTGGACAAATCAGGATTCAGCAAGCCATAACGTAGTGAGTGACGATAGTAGCCCGGCCGGAGGTCCTAATGGACCACTGATCGGAAAAGGCCAAAAATACAGCTTTACCTTTAACAACGTAGGGACTTTCAACTATCATTGTTCGCCTCATCCAAATATGCGCGGTACAGTAGTGGTAACCCCTTAATGTATGCGTAGACTTACCCCGGCATTCTTAGTTCTGGCGGCATTTTTTTTGTTAGCGCTGGCTGTGAGTACTAGCTATGAGCGGGTAAGTGCTACCAAAACTTTTAACCCGGACCACATGATTGTATTAAAAGCCGATAAGGCTGAACCGGCCTTAATCATTATTAAAACCGGTGAGACTGTGGGGTTTGTTCCTCAGGATGGGATTGCTCACCATATAAAAAGCACTGCATCGTCGCCGACCATATTTGACTCAGGCGAACTAAGCCCAAAAGACAAATATCAGATAAAATTTGAGCTCGCCGGCAACTACGACCTATTTGACGTGCTACACCCAAAAATCCAGGTGAAAGTAGTGGTTTACGATCCCAGTAAATAAAAAAGGAGTTTTAATGACACAGCCTATGTTTGGCACCTCCCCAGACCACAATTTGGTTTATTCTTTCATAACTAACCCAATAGCATGACTCAAGTTGTTACACCGGAATTATTTGTCGAAACTCTCGGCAAAGGGGAACCCATAGTTCTTATTCATGGCGGCGCCAGCTCGCACCGTTATTGGCAGACATTAGCGCCGATATTGGCTCGTAATTATCGGGTCATTATGCCAGACCTATTAGGAATGGGGGATTCACCCAAGCCATCTGACTCCGATTATGCTTTATCTGACTACGTATTTACCTTGGAAAAAGCTCTCACTCGCGCCGGCGTAACGGGAAATTATAGCGTGTTAGCACACTCGGTCGGAGCCATCGTGGGAGTCGCTTTGGCTAAGAAGTCTGGTAGTCGGGTAAAGCGCCTAGTCCTGTCGGCGCCGGTTTTTTATACTAGCTCAAAAAGCGCCAAACGCCTGTTTGGTAAGGCTGTCGCTGTTCCCAACTGGGTTTTGTTTGGGCCATCAGCTTGGTTTGTTTGTACTGTTTTTTGCCGCACCAAGGTGATCCCGCGCTTGATCGCCCGAATGACGTTTAGCCACCTTCCGGCATCTGCTACCAACGACGTAACGTCACATACTTGGAAGTCCTACGTCGGCATGCGCGACCAACTGATTGTTAATCAACATGCTTTGGCTGACTTGGCTGAATTGAAGAATAACGTTGAGGTTGTAGTTGGCATTAATGACCCCTCGATGGAGCCGGCCTCTATTGCCCAAATGGATAAAATGGCTAATATAAAGCTTCATCGCGCTAATGCCGGTCACAATTTGCCTTTCAGTCAAACCGACCTATTGATCGAATTACTGACAAAAGAATAAAAGAGCCAAAAAGCATTTTACTCTTGTTTAAATAATTATAAATTCTAAACTACTCTTACCCGTATATTACCTACAGATTGGGGTAGTCCAATGCCGGCTCGATCGAGGTCTGCCGAAGCAAAGCGTAAGCTTTTTAAGCGGTTCGTGGCTGCTTTGCGGATTAGCGATGAAGACATAATGGTGCTAACTGATTTCCCAGAAGCCAGCCAAACTGCCACAAAAGCCATTAAGGCAATTGTTGTCTCGCCCAAATATGCCTTCAGCAATCTTAAAAGGGACACACGTATGGGGATGGGCTCCGTAAAGATTAGCAAGGCCATAAACGCCGATGTCCTAGAGAAGCTTTTGTCTATGCTTGATATCACCTACGAAGAAATGGAGGTGGTAAATACTTCTCCCGAAGCACGAGAAGCTGCGCGCAGGGCAATTAGGGCCATTATTGCACCTCCAAGAGTCGCTTTGCTCCGAGCCCTGCTTAGGGGTCGTTACGCCTATCGACTCTATTCTCCTTATACTCCTAGCGATTTCTATCGAGCTGCCCTCAATCTGGATGTGAACAAGCTCTTGGGGCAGGAACGACTTACTGAAGCCGGACGAAGAATTATTAGGTTCCGCTACGGATTCGTAACGGGTCAGCCTGAGACTCTCGACGCAACCGCTGAGCATTTTGCGCTAACCCGTGAGGAGCTGAGTGAGCTCATAGATGAGGCACTGTACTGCCTAGACTGGAAGTGGATGCAGGAATGCGGAGCTGATATATAGGGTTTGCAAAAAATCAGCCGGTGGCGGCCTTCGGGCTGCCGCCGGTGTTTTTTTATTCATCACTAAACCCACTAAAAAAACCGGCCGCTAGGGGCCGGTTTTTTAAAAAAAAGCGCTTAAATGCTTTTGCGACGGAAGCCTTTGGTAAGCGCCAGTAATATGACGGCTCCCAAGATAGCCGTAAGTAAACTGGATATATTAAATCCACTTACTCCAGCATCTGTGCCAAACAATCGCAGCAGGAAGCCACCAATGAAGGCGCCAATTATACCCACCACAATGTTACCTAGCCAGCCTTGACGCGCGTCGTTTCCGGTAATGATTGATGCAAGCCACCCGGCCAATGCCCCGAGAACCACCCATAAAATAATGTCCATAATATTGTTCCTTATTAATTAATATTCTGTGGCGATTATAGCCATCCCTACACACTCACAGTAATAGACATTGTTACAATAGAAAGTGACCTTAAAGTGCTCGCTTAGGCATTTTGCACAAACTACTCGAGAGTAGTTTAACATGGTATACTTTTACTTATATTAGCCTCAAATTAAATCAAACAAGGATTTTTATGCAAGAACTTTCTGTAGGCAAAGACGCCCCCAATGTTGTGAATGTAATAATTGAAATTCGTCGCGGTGAAGGGCAAAACAAGTATGAAGTTGACAAAGCCACTGGGCGGCTAACCTTGGACCGCGTTAATGCTACCATGCTTAAGTACCCTGCCGACTATGGATACGTTCCCCAAACCCTTTGCGAAGACGGTGATCCGCTTGATGCGCTTATTGTTATTGATGAGTCAGTGCCTCATGGTGTGGTTGTACCTGCTCGAGCCATTGGGGTTTTATATATGGTTGATGATGGCGAGGCTGACGAAAAGCTTATTTGCATAGCGGCTGACGACATCACCAAGGATCATATTAAAGAGCTTGACGATTTAGGTGAAAATTTTACCAAAATAGTTGAGCACTTCTACTCTCACTACAAAGATTGGAAAAAAGACTGGAAAGGCGTAGACGTTCATTTCAATGGTTGGGGTGATGCCGCTGCTGCTCGAGAAGTCATTCAAAAATCTATCGCCGCTGCCTAGCAAAAACTCTTGTATGGCTCCCCATCGTGGAGGAAGTTAGAGCTTCATTCGGGAGGCAATAGAACTTCTGATAGACTATAATAATGAACGATCAAAATATTACTCGCCAACTCTTAAAAAGTGATGGGCTTGTAGGTGAGTTGGTTGTTCCATCCCATCAGAGGCAGGTTCCAGCCGTTCTATGTATCGGGGGTTCGTCTGGGGGTGTTGGGAATAGCGTGGCGGATAGACTGGCCCAAGCGGGATTTGCGGCGTTTTCTCTAGGGTATTTTGGAGCCGCCGGTCTACCCAGTAGTCTGGCTAATATTCCAATGGAATATTTTATTGATGCCGTTAGCTGGTTAACAAACCATTCTTCGGTGAAAGGACAGAGAATTGGGGTAATTGGTAGCTCGAGAGGGTCTGAAGCAGCGCTTGAGCTGGCTACTCTTAACCACAAAGTTGGTGCCGTGGCCGTGTATGTTCCTAGCGGAGTGAGGTGGAATGGTGTTGATGGTCTCCCTCCTTGGACTTATAAGGGTAACCCCCTACCCTTCGTTGACCGGCTGACTCAATACGCGCACTTCAATCAGGATGGTTCTGTAGCAAAGGTTGATATGTACAACAAGGTATTAGATAACTCTGCTAGCTACGTTAACGCAGAAATTGAGATAGAGAAAGCACAGTGTCCAATTTTGCTCATTTCGGGTAAGGATGATCAGCTGTGGCCATCAGAAAGAATGGCTGCAATGATTACTCGGCGATTGGAAAAGCATCAATATGAACAGGCTTATAATCACATCTCTTATGAAAATGCGGGGCATCGAATAAAAGTACCCGGCCTAGATGAAAGCAGCTATGTGCCAGTAAGTGAAGATACGGTTACTCATGAGCTGCTAAGCTTAGGAGGTACTCTTGAAGGTAATAGAGTGGCAAGTGAAAAGTCCTGGGAAAAAACATTAAAGTTTTTTCGCGGCGCTTTAGAAAGTAGCGATTGAAGTCCGCGTTACAACCTGAATAAAAGATATTCACCGATAATAACTTAGCAAAGCCATAAAAGCATAAGCAGAAACTACTGTAGCGGTTTAATCGACTTGATATCTATCGGTTTGCCGGTTTTGTAATCACGGAAACAAACGCCCGCGGCAAAAAACTTTTTTTGAGCTTCCGGGTCTACGCTTTTATCGGCCACTATTTGCAAGACCTCCTGGTAATCCTCCTGGCAAGTCTTGTTGAGTGTGTAATGCACCAAGGCTAAATCAAATTTTGCTGTATGTTTTAGCAAAACTATGAATACTAAGACCCCTAAGTTTAATAAAACTGAAACAATCAGCAAAATGCTCGCGCCAGTTTTTAGTGGACTAGTCGTAAAAAAAGCCGATAGTCCTGATTTCTTTTTTTTTGTTGATACCATAGGTACGATTGTAGCATAAGCATGATAAAAAATACCAGCAATTTGCTCATAAATGCTTAAGGTTATATAATTAAGCTTAAATAACAGGGTAAAACAAAATATGAGCATCAAGATCGGTATTAACGGGTTCGGTAGGATTGGGCGAAATGCCTTTAAAATAGCTTTTGAGCATTCCGAGCTTGAGGTCGTGGCTATAAATGATTTAACTGATACTAAGACGTTAGCATATTTGCTGCGACATGATTCCAACTACGGGACATATCACCATGAAGTCGGTTTTGATGAATCCAACATTATAGTAGACGGTAAGCCAGTGAAAGTCTTAGCCGAGAAAGACCCGTCTCTATTGCCGTGGAAAGATCTAGACGTCGACGTAGTAATTGAATCAACTGGCAGATTTACAAAAAATGAAGATTTGCAACTGCACATCAAAGCTGGAGCTAAGAAAGTAGTACTTAGCGCGCCAGAAAAGGGCGAAGATCACGGCGACACATTTGTGTTTGGCGCTAACCAGGCTAGCCTTAGCCCGGACCATCAAATTATTTCAAATGCCTCCTGTACGACCAACTGCATTGCTCCTTTAATGGCGGTGTTAAGTCGCGACTTAGGCATTGAAAAATCGCTCATGACCACCATCCACTCCTATACTGCTAGCCAAGCTCTCCAAGATGCTCCTAATAAAGACTTACGCGAAGGCCGTAATGCTGCCGAAAACATAGTGCCTACCACAACTGGTGCTGCTATCGCAGCCGCCTTAACCGTACCAGAGCTAAAAGGGCTATTTGATGGGCTGTCCATCCGAGTCCCCACCCCCGTAGTTAGTCTTAGCGATATTACATTATTGGCTAAGCGCGATACCACTGTCGAAGAAGTTAATGATATTTTAAGCAAAGCCGCCAACGCCCCAGAATACAAAGGTATACTTGCAGTTACTAGCGAGCAACTCGTTTCGAGCGACCTTATTGGAGACAGTCACTCTGCCATCGTAGACTTAAACCTGACAAAGGTAGTTGGCGGTAACCTGGTAAAAGTTGTAGCATGGTACGACAACGAATGGGGCTACTCCAATCGCCTAGTTGAGATGGTAGAGCTAGCTGGAAAGTCAGTAGCATGAAAATTTTTCTTGGTGCCGATCATGGCGGGTACGAGTTGAAAAATGCAGTGTACGAGCACCTAATTCACAAAGGGCATGATGTAGATGACCTTGGCGCAAAGACTCTTGACCCAGAAGACGACTTCCCTCAATATGCATACGCTGTTGCAACAAAAATATTGGGAGAAAATGATGAAGCCCGAGGAATATTGTTCTGCACTAGAGCAAACGGCATGGCAATGGCAGCCAATCGAGTCGGAGGTATTAGAGCAGCTATAGCATGGGATTTAGAATCAGCAGCAGAAAGTCGACAAGACAATGATGCCAATGTGCTGGCAGTTCCTAGCGCTATGCTCGATCAAGAAAGCGCCTTTGACATCGTGGATACATGGCTAATAACAAAATTCGCCGCCAAAGAGCGTTATATCCGCCGTAACAAGCAAATAGACGAATTATATGGCTAAAAACTGTTTCTTAACTTTATCCTGTCATGTTGAGCCCTTCGACTTCTCTCAGGGTAAACTGGGCGAAACATCTATTCAGATAGATTCCCCGGTCAAGCCGGGGAATGACGTGTGGGGGTCGAGATGACAGGTTGGTGCCAGAATGGCTAAAATCGCCGTAACAATACTGGCTACAACCCCGCAAGAGTTTGCCGTGCGGATTGACCGTATCAAACCGTTCGCTAAGCGCATCCATGTAGACATTTCCGACGGGGTGTTTGCTCCTCAACGGACTATTGGATTGAGCCAGGCATATGGAGTTGATGGAGCCGAACTTGAGCTTCATATGATGGTTGCGGGTCCGTCGGACCAAATAGAAAATATGTTGGCACTCAAGCCCCACCTTATAATTCTACATTTTGAATCAAATGGCGATTTGGTGGGACTATTTAATCAAATTAAAGCCGTTGGTATTAAAGCTGGCCTGGCAATCAAGCAGGAAACAACCGTCGACCAAGTTGAGGAACTGCTTACACTAGTCGACCACTTATTAGTGTTTACTGGTCATCTCGGCCATAACGGTGGAGAAATGGATCAAACGGCTTTAGTCAAGATCGCTCAAGCCAAGGCCATAAACCCTAACTTGGAAGTTGCGGTCGATGGAGGAGTAAACCTAGAAACTGCTCAACTAGCACTATCAGCCGGCGCTGATGTCCTAGATACGGGGAGTTATGTTCACGAAGCAGCTGATCCTAGAACAGCTTACCTAACATTGGAGAGCATGTTATGAAGATAGTAAAGTCGACAAAGATACCTTTGCTAATAGGGCTACTTATAATTGGTCTCGTAACTCTTAACGTATTAAATTCTCGTGTATCATTTCCACCTTCCATTTGTCTGGGATGCGACAAAAGCTCATTTAATTCGACCTTTGGCTGGCCTGTAACATTTACTACAACGAGCTTTGATTGTAAAGGGGGCGATCCAAATCTCGGCGAGCATACACGGATCGGCTGCGAATATACCTTAGTGCGATCATATCGATATGACGGTCTAGCGATTAACGTTTTGATGGGGATTTTGATAGTGATGGGGTTCAAAATATATGTAGGCAGAATAAAGGGGAGCGTGTAGCGTGACTACCCAAGAACTCGAACTCATGGCTAATACCATCCGCCAAGATATAATTAAAATGTTGGTGGAGGCGGGGAGTGGGCATTCCGCCGGCCCTCTTGGGATGGCCGACATTTTTACAGCCCTTTATTTTGACGTGATGAACCACCGGCCCAAGCAACCGGATTGGGCTGAGCGCGACGTGCTGATACTTTCCAACGGGCACATTGTACCAGTGCGTTATGCTACCATGGCTCGGTCTGGTTACTTCCCCGTTAAAGAACTAGGCACCTTGCGCCAGCTTGGTAGTCGGCTTCAAGGTCACCCAGAACGGACGAAATTACCGGGGCTAGAAACTACCAGCGGACCACTTGGTTCTGGTCTTAGCCAAGCAGCGGGGTTAGCTTTAGCCCTGCAGATGGAGGGTAACCGGCACCGCTTTATTTATTGTCTTATGGGCGATGGCGAGCAAAATGAAGGCAATGTTTGGGAAGCAGCCATGTTTGCAGCCAAATATAAGTTATCCAACCTCGTTGCCATTACCGATCGCAACAACATCCAAATCGACGGCCCTACCGAAGAGGTGATGCCGTTAGAAAACTTGCGCGCAAAATGGGAAGCCTTTGGATGGCATGTTATGGAGATGAACGGCCACGATTTTCCCGATATTTTAAAAACCATAAGTGAAGCCAAAGCTATTGAAAACAAGCCAGTTATGATTATCGCCCACACTATTCCGGGTAGGGGCGTAGGGTATATGGAATACGACTTTCATTTTCACGGCTACTTTGCCGATGTTCCCGGAGCTCCGGCTAGTGAAGAACAAGCCAAGATTGCCTTACACGATTTACGTACATTAGGAGGAAGGATCCGCAGTGAGCACCAGTAAGCTTAAAAAGAAATCTTCAAGGCGCTTTTTGGTGCTGGCATTACCACTGGTGTTGTCCGGTCTCGTTATATGGAAAGTTTATTACGCAGGATCTAAGGCGGCGCTTCAAAAAGTCCACGGTAGCATTAGATGGGATCCCAAAATGAAGCTCGTCAGCCAAAAATGGTTACGACGCGACCCACTTGACGACTCATGGCACTGGGAATACGAATATAGCACAACCCAATCGCGCCAAGCCTTTTACAATTCTATAAAAAGCGCTCTTCCTCAAGCGGGGTTTAAGATTGATAATGACGATCAAGGTTTAGAATATTTAGACGCCAGAAACCTTTCTAAAAAAGCCTTTTTAAGCGTTTCAATAGAGCCCCATCCTAGTTTGCATCCAATCGCTAATTTTAACTTGTTCAAAGCTACCCCACCCCAAAAAATCTTAATTCGAATAGAGGCTCTATAATGAAAGACATAAACCTTAATCCCAAGCTTTATCGCAGCGATGTTGAACAAGAGCCAAATCGCAATGGTTTTGGCCGTGGGCTAGTTGAAGCCGGTAAACGCGACAACAAAGTTGTGGCACTATGTGCCGACCTAACCGAATCCACCAAAATGAGTGACTTTAAAAAAGAATTTCCTGACCGCTTTGTAGAAATTGGTATCGGTGAGCAGAACCTAGTGACGGTAGCAGCGGGTATGGCCCTGGCTGGCAAAATACCCTTCGTTTCTAGCTATGCGGCGTTTTCGCCCGGCCGAAACTGGGAACAAATTCGCACCACTATTTGTCTTAATCAAACCAACGTAAAAGTGGTTGGCTCGCATGCCGGAGTGTCCGTTGGGTCTGATGGGGCCACTCACCAAATGCTAGAAGATATTGCGCTCATGCGGGTGTTGCCGCACATGACTGTAGTTGTTCCTTGCGACGCTATTGAGGCCCAAAAAGCCACTTTGGTGCTGGCGGGGATGGACGGACCAGCATATCTTAGGCTAGCCCGCGAAAAGACCCCAACTGTAACTACGCCGGATACGCCCTTTAGCTTAGGCAAAGCCCAAGTGTTTCGAGAAGGGGAAGACGTTACAATTATTGCTTGTGGACTCATGGTTTATCAGGCACTTGTAGCGGCCGAGCAATTGAGTAAGCACTATATTTCAGCCGAAGTTATTAATTGCGCCGTCATTAAGCCGCTCGACAGCGTCACCATTCTTAAGAGCGTTCGCAAGACCCGTGCTGTCGTTACGGTTGAAGAAGCCCAAATTAACGGAGGTCTAGGCGGCCTGATTGCTGAATTGTTGGCCGAGAACGAGCCTTTACCGATGACTCGGATCGGGATGAACGACCATTTTGGCGAGTCGGGTAAGCCAGAAGAGTTATTACAAAAGTTTGGGCTAACCGCACCACACATTACTAAACGTACCCAAGACTTGTTGAAGCGAAAATCTTAAGCTGTGACTAATCCAAGCAAAAAACAGTTAGGCTCAAAAATTAAAGAACATTCAAGAGCTTTGTGGATTACGTCACACGTGCTTATTCTCGTGGTCCCTTTCATACTAATTTCTGTGTCTATTCAGGGAATGGAATATAGCGGATCCTCTAAGGTTAATTATAATATCGCAGCAGCTGTTTTAGCTGCATCTGCAATGGGGTACGTGATATTTTTGTTAGCATTCGACCTTATTTTCGGCGTATACAAATTCTTGAAGGAAAAATCCTACCTTGGCCTACTTGTGGCGGCGTTACTTCTGTCTGTTATCTTGATGATAAAATCGTTGGATTACGGACGATCTGTCCCGTATGAATCTTGCCAGTCAACTTCTAGCTCTCTGGCTTGTTCCGAAGGTTTTACAAGGTCATATGCCGGGTGGCCAGCGCCCATTTTTCAAAAAAGCCCAGATGTAGCAGCTTGGGAATGGACCCCTAACTACACTGGAGCTGCTTTAAATTTTGGGTTTTGGCTAGCCATTTCTACTGGAGCACTGGTGGGGGCACGATTGATGTATAATAAACTTAAGAAGTAGTGAAAATTGAAAATTGTTAAATGAAAATTGGATGGGACTATGACGAATCAAGAAAAAGCCCGGGAGTTGTGGCAGCGCACCAAGGATCAAAAATTTGCTGTAGGTTCGTTCAATATCGATAACCAAGAAACGTTGGTAGCTGTTTGTCGAGCGGCCAAAGCCAAGAATTCACCAGTACTGATTGAACTCAGTCAAGGGGAAGTCGATGCCATTGGCCTGGCAAACGCTCGCGACCTGCTTGATAATTACAAGGTCGAATACGGCATAGAGGCCTATCTTAACCTAGATCACTCGCCAACCGTCGAGGCTGCCAAAGCCGGAATTGATGCGGGCTTTGAGTTTATACACATTGATGTGTCGCAAGCTAACCATGAGGCCACCGACCATGAGATTATTGCTGCTACTCGTGAGGTAGTTGAGTACGCCAAAACCACCGGAGCGCTGGTGGAGTCTGAGCCACATTATTTTGGCGGCAGCTCGAACGTGCACAAAGAAACAATCGATTACGAAGAAATTAAAAAAACCTTTTCTACTCCCGAAGGCTCCAAAGCTTTTGTTGATGCCACAGGGATTGACACCTTTGCTGTTGCCGTCGGTAATTTACACGGCAAATACTCGGTACCCAAGCAGCTAGATATAGAACTGCTCAAGCAGATTCGACCGGTGCTAGATTGTGCCATCAGCTTGCACGGCGGGTCAGACACTGCAGCCCACTATTTTCAAGAGGCCGTGAAAGTAGGGGTAAGTAAAGTCAATATTAACTCAGACATGCGTTATGCATATCGGACTCAACTGGAAAAACAGTTAAAAGAGCATCCCGACGAATATGCTGTAGTAAAGCTTATGAAGCCCATTGAAGATGATGTACAGGCGGTAGTGGAGGCCCACATCGATATGTTTAACTCAGCCGGTAAGGCCCAGCCATGAATGAAGAAAAGCCAACTACACCATCAAGCGAGACTTTAGATACTGGGATAGATGATCTCAAACCTTCGGGCGCTCCAACCCCAGTTCAAGCCGTCGGCTCAGTCGCCAGATTGCTAATAGTTGGTGCGGTGGGGTTGATTGCCTTTATAATTGCTGCTGCAGTATTTGTGGTGTCTAACTTCAAACAATAAACCTGCTCGAAAGAACTCTTTTAATAATGTGTATGTGGTCACTCCTCCTTTTCAGTCCTGGCTTGCAGGGGGTTATATCTATTATCAGATTAGGTCACCAAAAGTAATAATATATTAGTACTTTTGGTGACCTAATATTTCAAATGCATCGACCTCCTCCTGGTGGCCGTAATTCAATGAGTAGGTACGCTAATTTACAATTTTATACTACGAAAAAATATAAAAAAAAGCCTATTTTTATATTTTTTCGTTACTTAATTTTGAAAATGTATTAGGTGGTTGGTCGAGCAGAAGGATATTGGTATCGTGATAAAAGTCCTCCAGTCAAAGACCATTAAAAAGAATCCTAGAACCTCAAAAACTTCCAACATTTATTTCTACAACCATAACTGGTATCATGTAACAGATGTCAGAATCAGATGGAGTAATCAAAATCCTTTCTATCGGCGCAGCCACCCAAGATGTTTTTGTCATGGGAAAAGCTTTAACGGCCAGACGGGATGTGCGCACTAAGGATTATGTAGAGCAGTTTCCTCTTGGTGCCAAGATTAATATTGAGGATGTTCGAATTGAAACCGGAGGCGGTGGTACTAACGCCGCCGTAACCTTTGCTCGGCAGGGGCTCCAAAGCGAGTATGTTGGTAAAATCGGTCATGACGCTTCTGGCGCAGAGGTACTACGGGTCTTAAAGCGCGAAGGCGTTACGGCTGATCATGTGGCCTATGACCCTAAGCTTGGTACCGGGTATTCCACCATATTATTATCCCCTAACGGCGAACGAACGATACTAAGTTATCGTGGCGCCTCGCATGAGCTAAGCGCTCGTGACTATAATATTGCGACATTTGAAGCTGACTGGTTCTACATATCTTCGCTAGCTGGCAATTTTGACTTACTGAAGAAATTATTAAAACACGCCAAAAACCACGGCATTAAGGTGTTACTAAACGCTGGTGAGATGGAGCTCGCAAAAGTTAAAAAACTACGCGCCCTACTACCTTATCTAGAAGTTATCTATGGTAACAGCGATGAGATGCGAGTACTTTTTGGCGGGGACTCGTCCAAGCAAGTTATGATCCGCAGCTTTGGCGTTTGTCCCTATGTTGTTATGACCGACGGTCAAGGCGGTGTTTATGCTAGTGACAGCGATAAATTGTATTACGCCGGCTTGTATCAAAAAGTCAAAGTAGTTGACCGACTAGGGGCAGGTGATGCTTTTGGGTCCGGGTTTGTTAGCGCTCTTGCTAAAGGCCTAAGTTTGGCTGACGCCTTAACCTTAGGTAGTGCCAATGCTACTTCGGTTGTAACAAAAATTGGCGCTAAGCCTGGTATTTTAAAAACCACTCGTCTCAAGCGAATGAAAATTCAAACCCTGTCTTTATGAGTAAATTAGCCGACTTTTTACTAGCCAAAGAACCTTTGCTAGATCGCACCTTGCGCGAGCTTGAACTACGTACGGGGGAGCGAGGCATAGATGTATCTCTAATAGCCGAAATTTTAGGGAAATCAATACAGGCTTTGTCATCGCTCGGTCTTGATAACGACTGCACAGCATCTCAGGCGTACGATGCGCTAATGCACAAAATTGCTCAGCATGATACACATCTTGCCCGGTCCATAGGAGGTACAGATCCGGATGACGTTGCTCAAATGCTACCCTTAGTGGTTAAGCGTGTTGAACAGATAGATATGCCCCGCAATGGCTTTTTCATAAAAGAGGAAGTTGCAGAGCAAATGATTACTAAAACTCCACCCATGTCTGTGATGGAGCGATTGGGTTATGACAACGTCAAAAGCTTATTAGCAAATGAAAATATCTATGAACTATTCTTGTCTATTCGCTTTGGTGAAAATGCGGACTGGTTGAACCGTTTCGACTCTCTATATCACATTTTAAAACCCGATGATTTCGTGGAGCGCCCGATTCGTCTGGTGCCTTTTGACCCAGACAAGTGGGGCGATGTCGCCATACATTTTATTGAGAAAAAGCTACACAATATTACCAACTCCAAGGAAATGGGTGCTATTGCACTCATGCCAATGCCAATCAAGCGCATGAAAGGCATAACCCTCAAGGCTTTTCCTCTAATTCTGCACTACTACAACGAAATTCGCCTCTACAGCGCATTTTTTAAGCTTATCAAGGTTAAGAAGGATTTCGGGAGAATTGTTGCCACAACTTTGATTGCCGATCCCCCGAATGTGCGTATTGCCGGAACCAAAAATGTTCACTGGCGTGTGATCCAGCGCTATTTTGGTAAGTTAAAGCACGAGCACCATCCGGAAATTTTTGAACCTCATGTTCAGCCCGAAGACCTGCACTGGCGTCATGCCGAGCATCTCTTGTACGAAGTGGACCCAGAGTTAGGCTTTTGGCGTGACATGGACTATGTGGCGGCCATGAAACACGGTCACGCGGTTACCTTTAATCTTATGGACGTCAGTCTTAGTTATTCCAATGAGTTAAACTTTACTGACCGCTATTTATATCATTTTCGCGAGTCACTCTGGAACGAAATCTTTGCCCGCTATCTAGGGCAAAATGCGCTTCAAGATCAAGTATTGATTAAGCTGAACAACGACGTCATAAAGCCAGAAACCCTCATACCATGACTAAAATACGTTATCAGATTGCCGTTTCCGGCGCCGCCAAAGGTGAAAGCGTTCGTATCGGTTATGGCCTTGCCAAAATCGTTGGAGTACAAATTGTAAATCAGGGCCACGTTGTTCTGACCGGTGCAACGACTGGCCTGCCTTATGCCGCCGCCGCTGCTGCCAAGGCAATCGAAAAAAATCAAGTTACTTCAATTGGCGTTTCACCAGCTGCCAGTCGCATGGCCCATGTTAATAAATACCGCCTACCCATAGACGCATATGATCTTATAATGTTCACGGGGTTTGACTACACTGGCCGCGATCTTTTGCTGGTACGGATGTGCGACGCCATGATAATGGTCGGAGGCCGCATTGGAACACTCAACGAACTCTCTATCGCGCTCGAAGACCATCGGCCAGTTGGTGTGCTCCTCGGCTCGGGAGGCATGACCAATGAAGTCGCAGCGGTCTTAACCGCCGCCAAACGCTCCCGCAGCGGAATAATTTTTGGGACTGACCCAGCTAAGCTTGTCCAAGACGTTGTGGCTATGGCGGATCACCGTTATCGCAAATTAAAAAGTTAATTTAGCTATGAGTATAAGAAAACGTCTAGTTATCTATGGGGTTTTGATGGCAGTTATTATAAATGCGGTCATAATCATAATAAGTTTTATACCGCCTGTTGTTAAGACAAAAGAATGTCCCGACGGGTATTTACCCAGCACTACCAGCCCCGGAGACTGTAGCCAGGTTGAACAGACAGAGCCATCCTCAAAGGCCCTCATTAACGTAGCTTTCGATACGCTAGTAATTTCGCTCAAAGGGCCAAGTAACCCAGAGCGAACCGTTATTACCAGTCAATCGGAGTGGCAGACTTTTTGGAAACGTACTCATGCTCACATAACTCCCTTTCCAAATATCATCCAAGTGGATTTTACTAAAAATATTGTGGTAGCAGTCGTAATTGGAGCTAAGCCAACCAAAGGCTATGCGGTCAAAATGAGTGAAGCCTCCGATTACGGAGATAGAGTGATAGTTAGGATTCGCCATGGCCTGCCACCCAAAAACTGCGTTATGCCGCCGTCACCTATAAGCCCATACCACATAATTAAGTTTGCCAAAGTAAACAAGCCTATCGAGTTTGAGACAGTGGATGAGTCCGTGGGGAGCGTCTGCAAGGAAGCATCAACTGAGTCATTCTGATTGTTGGCGTAAGGAAAATAGTATATCGTATGTATACATAGCCCCGCATTTGAAAGCAAGGATAAAAATAAGACAATATGGAAGAGCAAAGAGAGCCGACTAAAAAAAATACTGCTTGGCTAATATTAATTTTTGTTACCGGATTTGGTGTTGGGGCTCTATCCACATGGGCTTATTTGAATAATACTATCAAGCATGAAAGCTCAAATGAATCCACGTTCACGCCTGCGAAAAACTCGCCCGTATCTATAGACCCAACAGGTTCATGGACGAAGTACAATAATGCTATTAGCAAGTTTTCTCTCAGACATCCGGCTTCATGGAAAGTCAATGGGTGCGAGAACGGCTATGTTACCCTCAGTCCGGACGAACAAGGGATGGGGGTATGCAATAGCGGTGTAACCGGGCAGATATCTGTAATTTCGTTTGTTGGCGATTTGCGCGCTCAATACGACAGGAGCCTCAGTTATCCAGATAAAGACACGTCATCAGACGTAGTATTAGATGGCGCGGTCGGGAAACGGCAATCAGCTGTCATTACAAAAGAATCAACTACCGGAGCCGGTTATGCTGTAGGTACAAAATTAGTTCGTTATATCATTTTTGTCAGAGGACGAACCTATGTCTGCACTTATGAACAATTTTCAGGCACCCAAGACGTTTTAGGTGATTTCGATTTGATGGTTCAAAAGACATTAACGTTTACTAGTTAAATAAGGGGCATATACATGGACCACGCATCGTCTCCCCCAACACCAAGCAAAAGATCATCAACACCTTTTTGGTTCGTGATGCTATTCGTCGTGGGACTAGGAATAGGAATTTTTGGCACGTGGTTATTTATGCAGCGTTATATTGGAGCAAACACATCCGCCGAATTATCATTTCCTGACAAAGCCCCCACAGCTGCCAAATCAACAAGCTCCGCAACCGATCCAAACGCCGGCTACTTTGTGATCCCTGAGCTTGGCGTACGGTTCAAAGTCAACACCCAGTTAGATGGCCTAACCTATCTTTATAGATACGCCTTAGGTGTTCCATCAATTTATTTCTCAACCTTAAAATTAACTCAGGCCTCGCCCCAATGTGGAGCAGATGTAACGTCTGCTGGAGTCTTAATGCAGATAAAAGCCGGAGAAAAACTTTATGAAACTCCCATAGAACAGTACCCTAAGGTCCAAAAGGTCGGATTGTACTACTACGTAATATCTGGACCGCAGAATTCCTGTTCGGATGATCCGGCAGTTTCTCAGCGTCACCTCGACACAGTCAACGCTTTGAAAGCTGTTAAATTTGAACCTATAAGCTAATCTTAGCAAACAGGAAGCGAACGTCCCATCCAGACCAAATGTTCAGCTTCCGGCCAAAAGGCTTGAGCCAACCCTGCTTTGTTCGGCAAAGCAAGCATCAGCTCAGTTGAGGATGTCTGACATGTGTCTAGGTCAGAGATGTCAGACATCGATGAGGTATACTTGAGAGTATGACCGATTTTAAGCTGAAGAGCGAATACAAACCCACCGGTGACCAGCCTAAGGCCATCGAAAAGCTTGTCGAAGGCCTAAATCGTGGCGATCGCGAACAGACTTTGTTGGGCGTAACTGGCTCTGGTAAAACTTTTACCATGGCCAACATTGTGGCGCAGCAACAGCGCCCAACTCTGGTGTTATCCCACAACAAAACCTTAGCTGCGCAACTCTATGGTGAGTTCCGCCAGTTTTTTCCGGACAATGCCGTGCAATATTTTGTAAGCTACTATGACTACTACCAACCCGAAGCTTATATTCCGCGCAGCGATACTTTTATTGAAAAAGACAGTTCTATCAATGAAGAAATCGATCGTTTACGGCATGCAGCCACCATGAGTCTTTTGACTCGGCGGGACGTATTGATCGTGGCGTCAGTTAGCTGTATATACGGCCTTGGAAATGTCGAAGATTATACAGCCATGACGATTGACGTTGAAACTGGGTCAATTCGCAAGCGGGATAAACTTTTACGTCAACTAACTGACGTCCAGTACCATCGCAACGACATGGATTTTACCCGTGGTAACTTTAGAGTGCGAGGGGACACCGTCGACATTTTTCCAATTGGCAGCGAAACAGCTTATCGCCTGGAGTTTTTTGGCGATACTATAGAAAAAATCAAGCAAATTGAACCGCTGACGGGCGAAGTTTTAAGTCAGCCAGCCGAGATTAAGATTTTTCCCGGTAAGCACTTTGTTACTCCTCAAGAAAAACTGCAACTTGCAGTTAGCCAAATCAAACAAGACCTCGACCAACGAGTGGTAGAATTAAAGGGCAATGACAGACTGATAGAGGCCCAACGTCTAAGCCAACGTACCAAATATGATTTGGAAATGATTGAGCAAACTGGTTTTGTTAGTGGTATTGAAAATTATTCCCGTTATTTAAGCAACCGAGAGCCCGGCGAACAGCCAGCCACATTACTGGACTATTTCCCCGACGATTTTTTAATGTTTATTGACGAAAGCCACATGAGCGTGCCGCAGGTGCGAGGTATGTTCAACGGCGACCGTGCTCGTAAAGAAACCTTGGTAGAATACGGCTTTCGTTTGCCCAGCGCGCTTGATAATCGGCCGCTCAAGTTTGCCGAGTTTGATCGGCACCTCAACCAAGTGGTGTATGTCTCGGCTACACCATCGGAGTATGAACTATCCCGCAGCACCCAGGTGGTTGAGCAGGTTATTCGCCCCACGGGTTTGATTGACCCAATTATTGAGGTGCGCCCAATAGAACATCAGGTAGATGATTTACTGGCAGAAGTTCGGGCTACTATTGCCAAAGGCCAGCGGGTTCTAGTTACGACTTTGACCAAGCGTATGTCGGAAGATTTAACTGAATATCTTAAAGAACTCGGCATAAAAGTCCAATATTTGCACTCTGAGGTCCACACCCTTGACCGTAGTGATATTTTGAGGGACTTACGCCTAGGTGTCTATGACGTAGTTGTAGGCATTAACCTACTACGGGAAGGGCTAGACTTGCCGGAGGTGTCGTTAGTGGCCATTTTGGATGCCGATAAAGAAGGTTTTTTGCGGGGGGAGGCTGCACTGGTCCAAACAATTGGCCGGGCCGCTAGGCATGTGGAAGGTCGGGTCGTGATGTATGCCGACAAAATAACTAAGTCCATGAAATACGCCCTAGATACCACGGCCGCACGGCGCAAAATCCAAGAGGCTTACAATCTTGAACATGGCATTACGCCCGCCGGCATTCAATCAGCTATGCATGAACGCATGCAAAAAGAGGAAGCAGCCGAGACGGCTGATGTCAAAAAATTTGATATCGAGGCTATTCCCAAAGAAGAGCGCAAGAATCTTATCAAAGGCTTGACTGCCCAAATGGATTTGGCCTCTCAAAACCTGCAGTTCGAAAAAGCGGCAGCCCTGCGTGATCAAATTGCCGAAATCAAGGAGGCTATGGGCGACAAGGCCTTGGCGAAGCGTCTCAAGTGAGCATTGAGCAAAACGGCGAGCCAGGCGAAAACAGCATTACGCCAATTCTGGGAGACTCCAATCCTATGCCGATTCAAGCTGAGTTAAGTGCCGAAGAAATAAGAATTGAGGTAGCTAGGCGCGAGGACGAAAAAGATCAAAGACTTTCAGATTTAGCCCGGCATAAAGTTGAGCGTAAGCTACAAGAGCTGCCATCCGAAGAAGGTGTAGACCGCTTCGACCAAATTTGCCTATTGGTGAGTCAGGAACAAATAGACCACTATAAAGCAGAAACTTCTGCGCCAGACAGTATTGTGCGTTCCGAGCTTATCGATGGCTATAGGCGTCGCCTTCACGTATACAGGACAGCTTTGAGGGCAGAACTAAAGCAGCTTGAAGCCGCGGAGCCTGGAGCATCCGCTCGTAAGTATGGTGAACTTATCGGTCGCCAGCTACAACGGCGGTGGCATCCAGGATCTAGAGACAGTGATTTAATTTACAGTCGGTACAGTGGGCTTGCCTCTTTTGAGGATGAGGGCGAAGCGCTGCTTTTGTCTACTACTTATGACCAACTTGGAACCCAAGGGGTGTATGAGCTGGTAGCTTCAGTGGCTCGAACTAGCACCGAGCAGCTCAATCTTGATTGGGAGAGTAAAGAGCGGCAGACTCAGCCTGACTTGCCTGGTAATTTGCAGTTGAGCCGTATTGAGGACGATCAGCAGTATAAAAACATAGCAGCGGAGTTAAAGGCGAAAGAAATTTCTTGTGGCTTAAGTGATCTCAGTAATCGGATAGTAAAAGTCACCATTTATAGGTTAGCTCAAGATGAAAGTACAATTCATGACCCAGTTTATGAAGAGGAATTGGGTCATCTGTCTGTGCTGGAGGAGTCTCGTGCTCGACTAGAAGCAGAGCTTAGAGCTTGGCTAAGACTAGAAGTAAAGCCAATATTGCTTGAGAGGCAGAAGGAGGCGGCCGCGCTGATCCACTTGCCAGAAGAGTCTGACTCGAAGCCTTTAATTCCAAATCCAAAAACTCCGGATGAAGAATTAACTCAAGAAGTTGACCTGGACAGAGTAATTAAATCAAATGATTTTTTGAGTTGGGATGGCAGCTCGCTCCCTGGAGTTATGAAGCAAGCTCATGGAAAAGGGTTAATGGATAGCCGCGACTATATTGTTGAATTAGCGGCCACCATGCTTACGGGTGAGTATGTCTACCGGGGCAGTCAAGGGACAAATAATATCAATCTTAATCGCTATAATCTGCCAAATGGAAAAATTGTTTACACCGTTGGCCTAGGGCAGCACCGCACAGCCGCCTTAAAGTTACTCGGCCGGCGGTTTGTGCCTGCAAACATCACTTAAGTAATGGAAACAATAAATGAACGAGAATGATCATTTAGAGCCAACTAGCGAACAAACACTCAGCTTTGCTAACCAACTTAAAAATTTCCCTAGAAGTTTAAGTCTCGAGCTAGGACCGATGGAGAGGCCCGTAGACGTAATAAAAGGTAGAGAGGTCCATGACGCAACACTACAGGCTGTTGAGGTATTTCGGCGTGAATTACTGCCAAAACTGAGGATAGGAGAGAAGACAAGAACTGCTTTTGAATCCATTCTGGATAAGATAGCTGAACCTGAAGGAGTAAGTATATATGCAACTGACCAAGCCCGCTTTATCCGCTATGAGGAATGGCAGGGCGGTAGAATTGCCGGACAGGACGGCGAGCCAGAAGTTGAGATGGCTCCTATAATGATAGATCTATCTGCAAATTGGATGCAGGAGGCAATTCAAAAATCGGGCGTCCAAATAGCTCCTGAGTTAGCTTCACAGCTGGCCACTGGCTGGATTGTTTGGCATGAGATCGGGCATGGATTTCAAGCGGCTTATGCTGATGCTGCAAGCCCTAAGCCCCCTACTGAATGGGTGAGGGAGTTTAAAGCGGACTTATCAAACGACGCACTAGCTTGGGGTATCAGTAGGCCTTTAATGGCCGGCGGGGGTTTGGACATTGATCATACCGTGGAAAGTGAACGCTTTGCAGAAGGATTTGGGCAAATGATGGTAGAAAGGTTTGCGTTGTCTCAAGGGGTTGAGCCTGATAATGCTCGCAAGCTAAGAGAGACCATGGTGCCAGAGTCTCGATTACGCAGAGCTGAAATAGCGAAAGAGATTGTGGCTCGTCATGCGACTAGCGACGATCCACAATCTTTAACAAAAATGTACGAGGAACTTAATGCTGCCCCTCAAGATTTTGGCCGTGTAACAATAAATGTCCTTGGGTATGTGGAACCGTATGATCCTGATCAAATCCAAAATATATTTGATCTGTCATCACATCTTGAGCAAGTTCCATGGCAGGAACGGCTGGAGGGACGTGTATAAGTTGACAAGCACAAGCAACTTTACTATAGTTTTTTCTATAACAAGGCAAAAAGTTGAAATCAGAAATCATCGAATATGT
The DNA here is from genome assembly GCA_963718875.1 of Candidatus Parcubacteria bacterium. Lineage (GTDB taxonomy): Bacteria > Patescibacteriota > Saccharimonadia > UBA4664 > JBIOIQ01. Next base: position 795,330 of record OY970378.1, on the reverse strand, counting down.
TAAACAGGCTCGAAAGTTAAAGGCCTCAAACGAAGATATCAAATCCATGCTCTTAGCATCAGGCTGGCCGGAAGAACAAGTCGATGCCGCCTTAACTACCAACCTTGACATGCCTCTACCCCCACCTCCACCACCACCCACTGAGGCCGCTCCAACTCCACCCGCCTCACCAGGTCATCCAGTTAGCCCCGCTCCAGTAGCTGTAGTTCAAAGTATGTCTACACGCGGGTTTGAGTACATAATTATGTTTATTTCGCTCTACATTTCTGCCTCCGCCATCGGTAATTTGCTACACAATTTTGTAAACAGCGTTTTTGCCGATACAAGCTCATCAAATAACTATTACTCTAGCTACTCCAACGGTGATACATTGGTTTCTTATGCATCCTCAGCCCTAATCGTGGCTCTTCCGGTATTCTGTTGGTTATTCCTTCGTCTAAAAAAAGCCGAGCTAGCCGACCCCACACTCAAACGCGACCCCTCGCGCCGCAAAGCTGTTCACCTTACCCTAGTAATCACTTTCTTAATCGGTATATTTAAGCTAATTGGTTACTTTTTCAGCCTTCTAAACGGCGATGGTGAGCGATCATATTCAATCTTTTCCATTTTTGGATTTTTAGAAGGCAGCGGCATAGCCGCAAACTCGGCAGTTGCCAACTTAGTGCACACACTCATTACCTTTGCGATTGCCGGCGGTATCTTTTTGTACTATTGGAACGACCAACATCACAAGGCATAACTCGTGAAAAAATACTATCTATTCATTGCAGCTCTAATCATTTTTTGCTCCGTAGCAATAGTGAACCAGGTAATTAGATCGCGCGGGCCGGTGGCCGATCGAAAAACAGTCAACGACCTTTCCGACATTCAAAATAAGATTGAAGACTATGCCAGAACCAACCGCCGACTTCCCGTCGCCATTAGTAGTCTGGACGGTCTTAGTAATGACGTCGTTAAACGTGCTCAAAAGTATGACTACAACACTTTATCCACAACCAAATACAAATTATGTGCCGTTTTTGTGACAGATGCCAGCAAAGGCGCACCGAGCTATCGTTCTTCATACTCTAGGCAGAGTGCTCAGTATCACAAAAAGGGCTATCAGTGTTTTGAGAACCAGGTTTATTCCATATATGACGACTACGGCAACCCAAGTCCAAGCATCCACGAGAAACCTTCCTCGACATCGCCTATAACTCGCTAATTTGTCAATTGTCATACTGAACCGTCAACTGACGGTCGTTTCAGGATCCACGACAGTTGGTGGATCCCGGATCCGGAGCGGCTAAAGCCTTCCGGTCCGGGATGACAAGTTAGGTTATTGAGTTCAAGCGTTGGACCTTGCATTTATCGTGAAAGTATGCTATTATAATATAGTTTCTCGCACTTTGTTGACAGTTGAATATCCCTACTACTCCCTCTGGAGGAGTCATGCCCCGTCGGACTGCTATCTATCTGCTCTTCGTGTTTGTAGCGCTGGAGCTGATGCTCCTCGCCGCCTCCAAGCCCGCCACTGGCAAGTCACGTTCCGCCGGCATTCTGCCAGCACTCGACATCTACCGCTGGGTCGCCCGTCCGTGGGGACCATTCGCCGCCGCGGCCATCATGATCTTGGCCGACTTCGTGGCCATCCTCGTGATCAGGCGCCTCGTCGAGGGAGACCCCACGATTCCGCGCTACTGGACCTTCCGCTTCAACGACACCCTCTTCATCCCAATGATCCTCATTGGGATGGGGTACGCTCTGCGGGCCTGGACACCCTCCAACGGGTGGTACACCCAGCGCTGGTGGCACCTTACCCTCCTAGCGTTCGGCTTCGGCCTATCGCTGCTCATGGAGCTGTCCCCGGTCAAGTGCGGCTACTACACCATGGCGCAGGAGCTCAGCCCCTCCAAGCTCTGGCACACCTTCATCTTCGCCATTGTGGCCTACTGGATGCTCTCGGCACTTGTGCCGCTTCTGGTCACGCAACGAAGTACGTTGGTCACGTTGACCTTCGCCATCGGCTTCGCCGGCTTCGTCTCGATGGTAGTCCTCGACACCATCGCCCCCATGACCAAGACTGGAGACCATATCGAGTACAACTACCGGACTGGTAAGAGCAAGGTCCGATCCAAGTAGGGAACAGGCGAAAAACAACAGAGCCCGCAAGTCGACAATGACGTCGACCCGGGCTCTTTGCCTCTTCAGACAGTAAAACATTGTATTTTACGTGAAAGTATGTTATTATAAACACCCTTCGCACATCCCAAAGCTCGAGCAGGAGAAAAGACATGAGAACTTTCAAGCTCATCACGGTCAATGTCATTAGCGCGCTTCGGCTGTTGATGGCGGTTTATGTCTACACTCTCATTATCGAAAACCACTGGACCTCCGCCGCCATCTGGCTCGTTGTGGGCGGATTCGGAAGTGATCTTCTCGATGGCTTCCTGGCCAAAAGGTGGGGAGTTGCAACTGAGTTTGGCTACCACCTTGACGGTCAGTCTGACCGCGTACTCCTTGTCAGCCCGCTCATCGGCATGATGGTCGCCGGTGACCTCTGGATTTGGTTCGGCGTGGTGCTGATTCTAGGTGTCTGGGTCGCCGACGCCCTCTCTGGATCTTTTGAGCTGATGCGTGCCGTCTGGTGGCCCATCATTTACAGCACTATCGCCTGGGGGTTGATCTCGCATACTCCAGCTAGAGTGACCATCTTTATCCTCGTCCTTGTCGTTGCAGTCTTCGCGATCGTTCTAGTGGTCAAGCGTCAAGAAGCGGCCCGGGTGATCCACAAGCTGCTCGGCTGAAGCATGGGGATAAAAAGGCCCGGTTCGACATCGTTGTCGAACCGGGCCTTAGTCTTCAGGCACTCACCTCGAGATGCCTGGGAGGGGCATTTCGTTTTATACCCCCAGGAAGTCCGACTTCCTCTCGGGTAGGGAAGTCGGACTTCCTGTAGTGTCTTTAAGCCTTCTAGCGCATTGCCACGCGTCTCAAAACAGCGTATAATTTTTTTCTGTTACGTTGGTGAGAAATAGGAGGAAAATGCAAGATCACATCGTTATTCGGGGCGCGCGCGAGCACAACTTAAAGAATATTGATGTTCAAATTCCGCGCGACAAACTGGTAGTAATTACCGGCTTGTCAGGCTCTGGAAAGTCGTCGCTAGCTTTTGACACGCTTTATGCCGAAGGTCAACGTCGTTATGTCGAGAGCCTATCAGCCTATGCTCGCCAGTTTTTGGGATTGATGGAGAAGCCCGATGTCGACCAAATTGACGGACTTAGTCCGGCAATTTCAATTGATCAAAAATCCAGCTCCCGCAACCCGCGCTCTACGGTCGGTACAGTCACCGAAATTTATGATTACTTGCGTCTTTTGTATGCTCGCATCGGCATACCACATTGTCCGGTATGCGGCCGTGAAGTTACTCGTCAAACAGCCGGTCAAATCGTTGACCAAATTATGGCTATGCCAGGCGAAAGCCGTATTATGGTTTTAGCACCCGTTATAGATGACAAAAAAGGCGAGCACCGCCAAATTTCTCCATTGCTTAAAAAAGCCGGCTACTCGCGTTTACGCATAAACGGCGTCATGTACGATGTTGATGAGTTTCCCAACCTTGATAAACAAAAAAAACACACCATCGAGGCCGTGGTTGACCGCTTGGTAGTTGAGGAGGATGTTCAGCAGCGCCTAACCGAGTCTGTCGAGCATGCCCTTGCCTTGGGGGAGGGCATTGTCAAAATCCTGACTATCAATGAAGAAGGCACGATTATTAATGAGCAAGCATTAAGCGAGCATTTCGCTTGCCCTGTACACCGCGAGGTTAGCTTGCCGGAAGTTGCGCCTCGCAATTTTTCCTTCAATTCGCCTCATGGTGCCTGCCCGCACTGTACCGGTTTAGGTACTAGACTTGAAGTTGACCCCGAGCTGGTTATTCCTAATCGTCGACTTACCGTCAATGAGGGTGCAATCCGACCTTGGAGCCGTACCACTGCACGAATGAACTGGTACACCAAGCTACTCGAAGGAGTTGCTAATAAGTATAATTTTTCGCTTGATACACCAATTGTAAAAATGAAACCCAACGATCTTAAAATCATTCTTTACGGGGCGGGCGATGAAACTATCAACATTAAGGGCCCAGGTGGCCGCACATACCACTCCAGTTTTGAGGGTGTTATCCCAAACATGGAGCGGCGTTATCATGAAACTGACTCTGACTTTGTCCGTAAAGAAATTGAAAAATACATGGCGGAACACGAATGCCCTGTGTGTCACGGGCAGCGTCTTAAACCCGAAGTTCTGGCCGTCACCGTTAACGACAAGTCGATTGTCGAAATTACGACTTTATCAATTGGCGATGCCATTAAGTTTTTTAACGGACTTAAGCTAAGCGAGCGGGACACGCAAATTGCTCACCAAATATTGAAAGAAATTTGCGCAAGACTGCAGTTTTTGGGTGATGTTGGTTTAGAATACTTAACCCTCGACCGTTCAGCCAACACCTTAGCTGGTGGCGAAGCCCAACGAATTCGTTTAGCTACCCAAATTGGCTCAAGTCTCATGGGTGTCTTATATATTCTGGACGAGCCCTCTATAGGCCTCCACCAGAGGGATAACGATCGGCTGATTACCACCTTGTTACGTTTAAAAAGCCTTGGTAATACAGTCATCGTTGTAGAGCATGACGAAGACACTATTCGGGCCGCCGACTATGTCATAGACATTGGCCCATTAGCGGGTGAACATGGTGGGAATGTTGTTGGAGCGGGTACTCCCGAAGAGGTGGCTGCTACTCCCGAAAGCCTGACTGGAATGTACTTGTCAGGCAGACGCAAAATAGAAGTTCCGTTCAAGCGCCGACCAGGGAATAAGCAGACAATTGAAGTTAAAAATGCTCGCGAGCACAACCTAAAAAACATTGACGTCAAGATTCCCCTAGGATTGTTGGCAACAGTCACTGGCGTATCAGGATCTGGTAAGTCAAGTTTGATAAATGACATTTTGGCCAAGAAACTAGCCCAAGTACTACATCGTGCTGGTGACGTGCCTGGTAAACATGATGAGATCTTAAACGTCAAAGCCCTGGACAAGGTTATTACCGTCGACCAATCGCCTATTGGGCGTACGCCAAGGAGCAATCCAGCCACCTATACTGGTGTGTTTGGACTCATAAGAGAGCTATTTGCGTCCACCCCCGAGGCCAAAATTCGCGGCTATAAAGCCGGCCGCTTTAGTTTTAATGTTAAAGGTGGCCGCTGTGAGCTCTGTCGTGGCGACGGTATTATTAAAATAGAAATGCATTTTTTACCTGACGTTTACATTACTTGCGAGGAGTGCAAAGGTAAGCGTTATAACCGCGAAGCACTGGAGATTCATTATAAAGGCAAAAACATTTCCGATGTTTTAGATATGACCGTGGAAGAGGCAGTAACGTTTTTTGAAAACATTCCCTCCATAAAACGTAAATTTGAAACCCTTAATAACGTTGGACTAGGGTATATCCATCTTGGGCAGTCTGCCACCACTTTCAGTGGAGGAGAGGCTCAGCGAATAAAATTAGCTTCGGAGCTAAGTCGGCGTAGTACAGGGCAGACACTGTATATCCTTGACGAGCCGACCACTGGGCTTCATTTTGAGGACGTTAAGCGTCTCCTAAGCGTACTTAATGCACTTGTAGACATGGGCAACTCGGTCCTAATAATTGAGCACAATCTTGATGTTATTAAGTCTTCCGACTGGTTGATTGATCTCGGTCCAGAGGGTGGAACTGGCGGCGGTAAAATTATTGCCGAAGGTACGCCAGAGGCAGTTGCTAAGGTGGCACAGTCGTATACTGGCCAGTACTTAGCACGTATTTTTGCTAAAAACGCTGCAACTGCCAAAAGCAAGTCCAAGCAAACGGCCTAGTGGCCCAACCGTCTTTAAACTGTCATTCTCGATCGGAGCAGGAAACATCATCTAAATTTGACGCGAAATCGCTTTCAATACCTCTACGCTCCTATAACTTTTTTGCATCATCAAGATTGTAATGGATTGTAATGCAATCTATTACAATTCCAAGTTTACTAAAAAAACACAAGAACCTGCATAGAGTAGGAAAGCCCCAAAAAATCAGTCAAAACGCAAACTAAAAAACCTTTTGTGCGCACATAAAAGAATGAGCCGAGCCGGGGAGTTTAAACCCCGACTCGACCCGATTACAGCGAGTACCAACGCTTAGGCTGCTGGTGAGGTAGCTTGCGCTGCAGCCGATCCCATTGGCTTTGGTTTAGCCATCTGCCTTTGTGGGCGTAGAACCGGCTTTGTTCGAGCAGAGCCACGACGGCACTTCTTCCCGAATTGAAGCCGTAGCCGTTATCGGGTTTAACTGGCAACCCGTTGCAATTCTTGGCGTAGTAGTGGGTGTCTCGGCAAATGCCGCAACGCTGGGCGCATGGGCCGACACTACCAATGAAATGCGTGACACCTTGGACGGAGACGAACAGCTGAAGCGAGCGATATTCAAACTCGTTGCTCCAGCCGATTACATCCTCCGGACTTATTAGCAGCTGGTTATCGTATGTACTACCTCCTTGTGGGATGTGCGGTGGACGTCTCAAACCATATCGCTGATATTTGCAGCTGTCAATTGAACCTCGACCTAAAGCCTCAAGTGACTTCAGACGTTGGGTCGGAGGCCCGACCGGCACCCACGTGGGGCACCGGCCGGGACGCTCGAACATGTTGCTACTTCTGCTTCTTGCCCTTCTTGAAACGGGGCTTCTTGGGGGTGGTACTCAGCTTGGCGTCGCGAGCCTTGAGTGCGTCGAGATCGACAGCCGGAGGCGTGGTCGATCGGAACATCGGGTTGGACTCGATCAGCTTGATCAGGTCCTTGGCCCTGTCGATCCACCTCAACAAACGCTGCGTGTCTCCGTAGGCCTCAACGGCGTTCGAGAGGCAGGTGTCGATCCGGCCGGCGAGAATCTGCGGCACGATGGCCTTCAACTCTTCCAGCTTCGAGTAGAGGTCGTGGACCAGCCTCTCAAGCTCTTCCAGGTTGGCGGGGAGCGTCTGCACCTGCTTCGGCTGTACCACGATGACGGGATGCAGCGTGGGGGGCTGGGTAGCCAGGTCGCGGGTGACGAAGAACAGGGTACGGCGGACAACCTCGAGGTCGTCCAATTGGAGGCGAGCCACGTCTCGGCTGGGCACTCGCGGGTTGGTGATGAGCTTTGCAATGAGCCGCTCCTCGTCCTCGGTGAGGGGGGCAGGGCGGGTCTGGGTCACAGTCACGGAAATGCTCCTTGGGTTGGCAGGACGGATAGATGAAAGTAGCAAAATGTCGAGGGGCGCTGAGCTATATACCTCCATTCCGTTTTGAATCAGGACAGTCAACCCGTAGAGTGTCATCATGGTAAAAGCTACTAAACTAACATCGGCAGAGCGTTCGGAAATAGAAATTCTTTTAAATAAAGGTCACACTCTTAGGGCCATTGGTCGGGCTTTGGGCCGGAGCCCCAATACCATCAGTGATGAGGTGAAGCGTAATAAGACCCCGGAAGGCTACAATGCCCGCATCGCCAAACAAAAAGCCTACGTCAAACGCAAGTATGCCAAGTACCAGGGCAAGAAGATCCAGGAGAATGATGATTTGCGCTGGTACATCATTGTGCGCCTCATGGATGGCTGGAATCCCGATGAGATAGCGGGACGACTAAAAAAAGATCAGCACGGTTACTATGCCTCTAAGACAGCCATCTACGAATGGCTCGACAGCGCCAGAGGGCAGAAGTACTGTGACTACCTGCCCTCCCGTAGGTACAGACCAAAGAAGCGCAAACCAAAGACCGATCGGGTGATGATTCCAGATCGGGTGAGTATTACAGAGCGCCCCCATGAAGCTACCGTCCGGAGCGAAGTGGGCCACTATGAGGGGGATACCATCGTTAGCGGCAAGCGGACTGGATCAAAAGCAGCAATCGTAGTGATTCAGGAACGAGTCACCAGACTGATTGCTGCTAGACCCATCCCAGACTTGTGTCCGGTGAGCTTTAATGGAGCCATCAGCTCTTCCAAACTGGTCTTGCTCTCATCAGCAGTCTGACTCTCGACAACGGTATCGAGAACCGTTGGCACAGATTGCTCGATATGCTCGTTTTTTTCTGTGACCCCTATTCTAGCTGGCAAAAAGGAGGGGTGGAAAACGCCAACCGAATGATTCGGCACTACTTGCCCAAAGGCATGGATCTAGCCACCGTGACGAACAAAGAATTGCAGCGTATCATTACGATCATAAACAACAAACCCAGGAAGATCCTGGGATATATGTCCGCTATTGAAATGGCTAAAGAGAAAGGAGTTTTACGAGAGACTGTCCTGATTGAGGGGTGAATTCAGGAAACTCAGGATTGCAGCATTATAGCACTTACGCTTACATTTGTCAATATAAATTATGTTCATTGATGTAATTGGCCACATTTTGAGGCAAAAGCCTGCCTAGAGGTTCCTTAGCCTCGACCGCACTACGAATCTGTCGGGAAGAGACATCACTGACCCTACGCTTAGCTACAAATATCTGGCAGAATTTCATAATTTGATCATAATCGGGCCAGTAAGGCATAGTTTGAGCTAAGTCATCTCCAAGGAGTAGAACTAACTCTTGCTTATGATCCAGCTGTTTTAATTGGTTCAGTGTAGAGGCGATGCTGTGTTCCGGCGGTACCGTTGAACTCAACTTATTAACCTCGACATTTGGAATATCGCTCACTGCCAACTTGGCCATCTGTATCCGTTGATCTAGGGTGGCTTGCGGAAAAGTTTTTTTATAGTTATTTGATGGCTGGACTATTAGCAAAACTTGATTACATGAGGCGTCTTTAAAGGCTTGTTGAACTACTGATAAATGCCCATTATGAATTGGGTCAAACGAGCCAAAAAGTAAGCCTAACTTCATTGTGAGCAGTTCTCAGTCATAGCCTAATCATGATACAGTGAACCCATATGTCTGACAAAAAAATTGTTTATTTTGGAATGGCAGCCGGAGGCGTAGCAGGTAGTCTTGTGCCAGGGCTGTGGCACGCTGGCTTGTTGTCTCCCTGGAGTATTCTTTTTAGTGGTATTGGCGGTGGCCTGGGTGTCTGGTCTGCTCTTAAACTGCTTAACCGATAAGAAACTCAGTGATATAATTTTAATCACCCAATCGTAAGCGGAGCTAGTAAGCCGCCCGTTCCGGAGGTTTTACAGATGTCGAAGAAGTTAGTACCGAGTAAGGTTGTGGTCATGGTCCTAGTGGTGGTTGCCAGTATCCAGCTTCTGGTGCTCGCTGCCCGCCTCGATGCGCGCAACCAGCAAGAGTGGGGAAGTCCAATTGTTGGCGTTGTGAGTACCAATATCAGTTCCCAAGTTGGGTCAAAAACCACCTCGACAACCCTGTTCGGTGTCACCTACATCGGGCGTGATGGGTTGCCGGTAACCCGCCCAGCCAACCTTTCCACTGAGTTTGGCGACCAGAAGACGACTCGAGTGTGGCTGGGCCGATCAGGTCAAGTCTTCATCGATACAACAGGCCACGGTCGACCGTACGTAGCGTGGCTGCTTGTCGCACAGATCTTGGTATCTCTCGGCCTGCTTGTGGCGGTGTTGGAGTGGTACTGCCATCGCATCGGCTTCCTGCCGTATCAGGAGCAAGATGAACCACTCCCGGATCATTTCGTTCCATCATGGCTTCTCGCATCTCCTTGGGGAGGCATGACCTGATCTCAAGCGTCCGTGGTCGAGAACTAGCGCAAGCAGTTCCCTGCCAGGGCGCTGTTTGTTTATTATAAAAAATGCGACCACCATAATGGCGGCCGCTGGGGCTAGATCAAGACAACTCGGAAAAAGGCTACATTCTTACTGCCTGAGTGTAATCGAAGGCCAGGAGTGGCTCGTAGAAGTTGTTTTTTAATACTAGCGAGAGGCTTCGACCATTCGACTGCGCTCATGGCTGGCAAGGCTCAGCCAATAAAGGGTTATTGCCAGCTTGCTATAATAGAAACATGACCACGCTTAAAGAAAAATTAAAAAACCTCCCTTCTGAACCGGGCGTATACTTCCATAAGGACACGGTGGGAAAAATCATTTACGTAGGTAAAGCTGCAATACTTAAAAATCGAGTTGGCTCATACTTTCAAAACACCAAAAACCGTGATCTCAAAACCGTTCTTTTGATCCAGGAGATTGCCGACACCGACTGGATGGTAGTGGGGAGCGAGGTTGAAGCCTTGTTTCTTGAAAGCGAAATGATTAAGCGCTACCGGCCCAAATACAATGTAGACCTCAAGGACGACAAGCACTGGAATTATATAAAGGTTGGCACTCAAGTCTATCCGGTGGTTTCGTATGTTCGCCGCCCACTAGACGACAAAGCGACTTATTTTGGCCCCTTTACCTCGGCTGATGCCATGAAGCGGGCCATGAAGTACTTGCGGCGCATTTTCCCTTATGTCACACACGACCCACTGCCACAGCGAGCTTGTTTACAGGCTCATCTAGGGCTATGCCCTAACCCCGAAGAAAATGCCATTACACCAGTCGACTACCGGAGGCAAATAAAACAGCTGGAAATGTACATCCGTGGCGACAAAAACAAGCTTTTACAACAAATACAGCGCGATATGGAGCGGGCTGCTAAGCGCCAAGACTTTGAAGCTGCCAGTAAATCTCGCGACCAGTTGCGCGATTTACAATCCCTATCTAAGCAAATGATTTTTGGCGACAAAGAGCTATTTGACCTCACGTTAGATCAGGCCTTAGTGGGCTTAAGCGAAAGATTGCAGTTAAAAGGCCTTCCGCGTCGAATTGAGGCCTACGACATTTCGCACATGCAAGGGACTGATAACGTGGCCAGTATGGTGGTATTTAATGACGGTGTACCCAACCGAGATGAGTATCGCCGTTTCAAAATGCGGCTGGTCGGTAATGATGATTTTGCCCATATGCGTGAAGTTATAGAGCGGCGCTTCAGTAGTAAAAACCTCGAGCAATGGGCCAAGCCAGACCTCATCTTGATTGACGGGGGCAAAGGTCAGTTGGCTGCTGCTTTGGGGGTTTTGGAAGAGCGGGGAATTAACATTCCCACTATCGGGCTTGCCAAGCGCGAAGAGGAAATTATTCGGCGCTCTGAAAGTACAAGTCAAGCATCAAGCGGTCATTGGGATAACGAAGCTTGGATTATGTCAAATAATGACTTCGAAGTCATTTTACTCCCTAAGTCTTCACATGTTTTACAGCTCTTGCAGCGAGTACGCGACGAAGCTCATCGTTTTGCTGTAACGTACCATAGCCTTTTAAAAGGTCACCGTCAAACTAGTTCTATTCTGGACTCAGTTCCAGGGGTAGGTCCAGCTACCCGCAAAAAACTAATCAAAGTCTTTGGCAGTGTCCAAGGGCTGAAGACGGCTGATTTTAACGCCCTGGTTGATGTAGTTGGACCCGCCAAAGCCCAAGTCGTTAAGGAGCACCTCAGATGAGCAGTCGTCAACAAGTTTTACGCGCGTTAAGACGTGCTGAAACGCGCGACCGTAAACGCAAGAAGCGGATGCGGGTGAGTGGAAAGAGCGTTTTTAGTCTCAGCCGTCTGATACACAAACGCTAAAGCAACTTTTGACCGCTAATGTCTGACATTTGACACACGAGAAACGCTTAACTTTTAGCTGCTGACGTTTAACACTGAGTCGATCCAATCCATCGCAGAAAAATCCCGTTATCCCATATCGGAAGGCCATTGTAGTCACCAGTTTTGACAAATTGGATGCTCCGGATAGGGGATCCATCAACTGTCAACCCTCGAGGTTATCAGGAAGTCAGACTTCAAATCTAGCACAACACCCCACCAATACTAAAGTCTGACTTCAATCTCCCGCCTTAGCGTGCTACAATGAGGGGCGCTATGATAAAATCGTTTCTGCTCCGGTGGTTAGTAAATTTTTTTGGCTTATGGACCGCCGCCACCCTGCTTACTGGCATAAGTTATCAAGATCATTACCGCGTTCTGGTTTGGGCAGCTTTAATTTTCTCGATTGTAAACGCTCTTATTCGTCCTTTGGTGGTCATCCTAACCTTGCCAGCCATTGTTTTGACGCTAGGAGTATTTACGCTCGTTATTAACACGCTCATGCTCTATCTTGTAACGTTCTTTTACCACCGCTTTGAAGTACGTTCCTTTGGTTCAGCCATATTGGCAGTAATTATAATTTGGATAGTAAACTACTTATTAAATGATATAATTGAGCGCAAACCAGAGCATTCTTAAGCGAAATTTACATGAAAACACTATTTGATTTTTTAACCATCATATCCGCGGTCATTATGACACTGACAATCTTGCTGCAATCCCAAGGTACGGGTTTGAGCGCGTCGTTTGGCGGAGAGGGTAATTCATATAGGAGTAAGCGTGGAGCCGAAAAAATAATTTTCAACACTACCATCGTGACAGCGGTTGTTTTTGTGATTTCTATAATTTTGGGCATTCTTTCTAAGCCTTAATGCTGCCTTATGTTAAATTTCGGCTTCAACGAACGTTGCGCCGGTTTCAGCGCGACGCCCGTTTGTGGAGAATCTGGTCAATCAATTATTTTGATCGCCACGTTTGGGGTAAATGGCAAAGACTAGGGAGCGTTAGGCGCTTTGTCATAGTGTGGTGGATGGTACTGGCTATAGGGCTTATTGGTCTCGGGAATCAAACAGCTAATTTAAAAAAGGCTTATTTGACGGCTGGACCAGCCTCCGGGGGCATTTATCGCGAAGGCTTGATTGGAGCTGTAAAATCTATTAATCCCATTTTGCCCGACAACCAAGCTTCAACCGATGTTGGGCGGCTAATTTTTAATGGGTTAACCCGCTTAAACCACAAAGGGGCGCTTGAACTCGATCTGGCTAAAAACTGGGAAGTGTCTGACGATGGCAAAACCTATACCTTTCACCTTCAGCCAGGAGTAAAGTGGCATGACAAAGTACCCTTCACGGCGCACGATGTAGTGTTTACGTTGCAGCTTATACAAAACCCCGATACCCGTTCGCCCCTTGCGAGCAGTTGGCAAGGTGTTACTGTAAAAGCTAAAAATAACCATACAGTTATTTTTTCACTGCCGAACGCTTTTGCCCCATTTATTTATTCAACCAATTTTGGCATCTTACCGCGACATTTATTAGCCGGACTTGACCCGTCTGGCCTAAGAGTGGCCGCCTTTAACCAACGCCCCATTGGGACAGGACCGTTTAAGTTTACGCAGCTTAATATTGAAGCCAAAAGCGTCTTGCTCGAAGCTTATTCGGAATACCACAATGGAGCGCCCAAACTAGAACAGTTCGAATTTAAATTGTACGAATCAGACTCTCAGTTGCGCCAAGCATATGCACAACATCAGGTTAACTCTATCAGCCAAGTCGACGCATCGGAAATTCCCAAGCTAGCTCTGGCACGTGTGCACGAAATGACGCTTCTGAGTGAAGTAGGGTTATTTATGCGCATGCGCCATCCTATTTTGGCAGACAAATCTGTACGTCAAGCAATCGCGCAATCCATAGATCGACCAGAAATAGCGAAACAATTAAAATCGGTGGTGGCAGCTCCTGTGGCCTTGCCTATATTACCGGGTGGGTTAGGTTATACGACCTCTTCCCGACCACCCCAGTTAGACTTGGTAAAAGCTAAACAGTTGCTTGATGATGCTAAATGGACCGCGGGTAAAAGCGGAGTGCGCCGTCAGGGCGATAAGCCATTAAAGTTGACCTTAGTGACATCCAATACAGGCTCTTACCCTAAACTTGCAGAGCTTATTAAGTCCAACCTAAAACAAGTCGGCATAGCAATCGATGTTATTAAAGTAGACGTGACAACCTTACAACAGAGCTACATCAGACCGCGTAAATACGACTTGTTGTTATATGGCATATCTATCGGGCCAGATCCAGACGTGTTTGCCTTTTGGCAATCGGCTCAGGCCGTTGATCCGGGTTTAAATTTGTCGGAGTACAGTTCTGCCGCTGCCGATAAGGAACTAGAATCTGCCAGGCTAACATCGGATTTAGCTATTCGCGCAGCCCGTTATAAAAAGTTTTTAGCCAACTGGGTGGCTGATTTTCCTGCTGTAATGTTGTATCAGCCTAATTACCTGTATGTTACACACGCCGATGTAAAAGGAGTCAAAAGCCGTCGATTGGGTGACCCCTCGGATCGATTCTACGGAGTGGAAAACTGGACTATCAATACTCAGCCCGTCCAGCGGCGGCACTAACCGGCTCATAACTAGTTAGATTTATTGAAGAAAAACTCTTTTAATTTAAGATAGTCATACTTGTTCATTTATGTACTATAAGGCGATAGTCGACCTATTCAAAACGCTTAATTTAAGTCGACTTTCGCCTTATACAAAAAAGCGGGGTAAGGTAGGCAAGCCAATAAATCCTATAAATAATATCAGTCGTCACAAATCACACAATAAAAGACTTTGATTCGATTTTTGACTTTTTAAAGCGCAAATGCCAGAATATAACAACTGCAGGCTAACCAAAGCCTAATGCGGAGATTGACTGTCACGACCGGCGATAACCGCCCTACCTTCGAAGGAGAACCCAATGCCCACCCAAGCCACTGAGCCCTACTTGGAGGAATTACGGCTACAAGGCTCGGACCGAGAGCACAAAGAAGTCATCAGGGCGATCAAGTCGGCTCTCCTTCAAGAAGAGGTTACGATCGTCGCCACTGTTGCGGGTGCTGCCGCCGGATCAAGAATCTCGTTCGCGACGGTTGTAGAAGTGACTGTCATCAGGACGCCAAACTGCGTCCGCCTCAGCGTCGAAACCTCTGAAGGTACCGAAATGTTTGACGACCCGGCTGTCAGGATCCAGAACGGGACGGTGATCGTCAGCAGCGCGCTCCTGAATGGTTTCAGCTGTGTCTTTGTTCCGGTGGGCTGACCTGTCGGATCTGCTCCGGAAGGGCGGTCGCTCGCAAGCGACCGCCCTTCATCACTTTGTCGTCCAGGACCAAAAGGCTTTAGCCACTCCGGATCCGAAAACTAACCAGATTTTTAGCTGGTCTTGCTTCTTGTATCTAGTGTCTTGCCCTATAATACAAGCCAATGGCAAAAATTAAACTTTATTCATGGAACGTTAATGGTATTCGGGCTGTGGTACGCAAAGAGCTGTGGAAACCATTCATTGAAGGCGAGCAGCCCGACATAGTTTGTCTACAAGAGACTAAGGCCACAGAGGAGCAATCAGTACTTAACCTACCCGGGTATAGTCAGTACTGGAACTCGGCCGACAAAGCCGGCTACTCCGGTACAGGCATTTTGAGTAAAACCAAGCCTCTCAAAGTTATAAAAGGCTTTCCTGATAGCTTTGCCAATAAATACAGTTTTGTTGATGGCCAAACTCGCGACGCAGCCCGGGAGGGGAGAGTTTTAACTGCTGAATTTGATAAATTTTATTTGATTACGGTTTACACGCCAAATTCCAAAGACGATTTAAGCCGTATACCGCTACGGCACGACCACTGGGACCCAGCCTTTTTGGCTTATTGCAAAGAGCTAGAAAAAACCAAGCCTGTAATCTTTTGCGGCGATCTTAATGTTGCCCACACGTCAGACGACCTAGCTCGGCCCAAACCCAACGAAGGAAAAAAAGGCTTTACGATGGAAGAGCGTAAAGGATTTGAGAACTTTCTCAAGGCTGGCTTCGTAGATAGCTTCCGTATATTTACCCAAGGTTCCGGCCATTACAGCTGGTGGACTCAATGGGCTAATGCCCGTGCCAATAATGTTGGCTGGCGGATTGATTATGTTATGGTTTCAGCCTCCCTCAAATCAAAGGTTGTCGAGGCCAAGATCCATCCTGATGTTATGGGCTCTGATCACGCCCCGGTCAGCGTGACACTAGATATTTAACTAGTTTTATTGTCATCCTAAAACAGTCAGCTGACAATTGCTTCAAAATCCCTTAAACTAAAGTGACTTTTCTAGCTCCCACTCTATCCATTCATCAACTACCTTCGGTAGGTCGGTTGTTTGCATCAAAGGTTTCCCGCGCGATGATTTCGCAAAGCCAAGCTTCCAGACAACATTTCTAATGTCCTCGACAATTCCAAAAGCCGCTACCGCCCTTTCATCGTCTTGACCAAACTCTCTAATTGTGCGGTAGCCCTCGAGCCAAGCTCTGAAGCGATCCTCCGAAGCTCTAAGAACACCCCATGGCTCCACTGCTCGCCAAGACTCACCTGCGCTGTCCAGGTCAAAGACAGTTATTGCATTACCGTTGAGGTGGACATTATCAAGTGTTAAATCATTGTGAATAATTCCGTAGTCGAGGCTAGGGTTTATTATAATTTTCCGCATCCGTTCTGTTAACTCAAAAACTCGCTGCCACTGACCGCTTTCCTCAAGCGGTGCTTTAATTCGCTTAAGTTGATCGTCTATAAGTTCGTGTGCATCGTATTTCTCGCGGAATATCTTTGACGTAAAAGTATCGGCAGCGTTATGTATTTGCGCAGCGGCTCCCCCGATTAAACTATAGGTACTTAAGTTCGGCTTAGGTTTTTCGCCTGCCGCCCATTCGAACAAAACCGCTGGACGCTCCTGGCCATCTACGATAAAAGTCGCCAAATATCCGTCTTTTCCGGCAACGGGTTTCGCTACGGGAACATTGTTTTCTATCAGGTGCAGGGTTAAATCCAGTTCCCATTGGACTTCGCTGCCAGTTCGAGAGGCTGGATTATACAGTTTAAGGGCAAAGTGGCCGCTTGGAGTCGTTACTTCAGCGGCATAGTTGGCCAAAGTGTTTAGATCTCTGCAAACTACATTGCTGAGACCAAAGTAAACTTTTAGCTGTTCTTCGACGCTCATATTAATTGAATCTTAATTTTAACTATAAATTATTTCAGGTTTTAGCTGACTAGCATGCTCAAGTTCTAAAATATTACTAGCTTTTATGGTGCCGCGGAGAGGAGTCGAACCTGCCGGCAGGCAGGTCTAGCGTTTTTCAGCACATTTGAGTGGTAATTGGTGGGCGAGAGAGGAGTCGAACCTCCACGAGCTTGCGCTCACTAGAACCTGAATCTAGCGTGTATACCATTTCACCACTCGCCCTAAGTCTCAAAGCTTCTTAAGTATTGCCTACCTACTCCAGACTTGAGATATTTTTCAAACTCCCGAGCATTTATTCGAGACGGAAGTCCTTGCTATAAATTACAGTGTAAGGACGAAAAGGTCTAGTAGCTTTGGATTGGCCAGAGTTGTGTTGATGGACTCTGTGGCTAAATTTATTCGAAAAACCCACATATATGTAGTCTCTTACTTGGCTTCGGAGAGCATAAACAGTATACATATGTAAGTAAGCTTGTCAGGCAACCGCTCGTTGGACTTTGGCGACGCTCCAATCACAGGTGCCAGTATTAAAGTCTAAAGTATACAGGCTGGTCTCGTCCCTTACCCCAAACAGGTGATGCAAAATATTACCTTGCCATTCTTTGCGGCACCAGGCAATTTCGCGGAAGCGAATGCCCCGTCCTTGCCACTGCATTACCAGCGGCTTGGCATTACCATTCATATCAAACTCTACCAACATGTCTAAGGGTTTGTTCATGACACCTCCTTTTATCAAGATTAGGTCCTGATAATTTTATTAATTTGGCCAGTTTAAATTTAAAATCTGGTCCTTAGGACAAATTATAACCGAACATAAACCGAACTGTCAATAGGGGAACTCTTGCGAATTATGAATTATGAATTATGAATTATGGGCACATCGCCTCAGTGACTAAATACATTATTCTTTATTCTTAATTCGTTATTCGTGAGCGCTTGCTAGCTTAGCGCGGTCAAAATTGTTAAGATTAATGTAAAATGAAGAGCTATTTACAAGAACTACAACACGACTTGATAGGAACAGTTACGGATAGCCAAGACGCTCTAGACTATTTTTCAACCGACGGTAGTGTTTTTACAATTACTCCCTCTGGGGTGGTATATCCTCAGAATACTCAAGATGTCCAAGCTACAGTTCGTTTTGTGGCGGAGCGGGCAGCTTCAGGGAAAAAGCTCAGCATAACTGCTCGGGGCAAGGGTACAGACCAAGGCGGGGCGGCTATAAATGATGGTCTTATCATGGCCTTTACTTCGCACATGAACCGATTGTTAAAAAATGATAAAAAATCAGTTACGGTACAACCGGGGATGACTTATGGATCATTGCAAAAAATATTACACAGTCACGGCCGTTTTTTACCCCCCTACCCAGCCAGTTTGGAGTTTTCTACTATTGGTGGAGCTGTAGCCAATAACGCTGCCGGGGAAAAGACCATCAAATATGGGGCTACTCGGCAATATGTAGAACAGCTGAAGGTAGTTTTATCCGATGGTAGCACTATAGAAACCAAGCGGCTTACTTCGCGCGCCTTATCCAAAAAAAAATCTTTAAAAACTTTGGAGGGGGAAATTTACCGCAAACTTGATACGCTCATCGTCGAGCATGCAAGCACCATCCATTCTGCAATGCCCAAAACCAGCAAGAACTCTTCTGGCTACGCACTATCCGAAGTTAAACGTAAAGACGGGTCGTTTGACTTAAGCCAGCTTATTACGGGGTCGCAAGGGACTTTGGGGATAGTAACTGAAGTAAGCCTTAAGACTTTGCCTTTTTTGCCCAAAACAGTGCTTGTGGTCGGTTTTTTTGATGACCTTGCCAAGGCCAGCCATGCAGTTCTAAGGCTAAGCAAGCTTGGTCCCAGTGCGGTTGAGGTGGTCGACTACCATTTGCTTAACTACTTACGCAAGCATCATCCAGGATGGCTAGACGGACTCCTCCCGGCCCAATTGCCTCGTCTCGTGCTGCTAGTAGAATTTGACGACACCTCCCACCTCAAACAAAACTTAAAAAGCCGTCAAGCACTGGCAATCATGAAAAAATTCGCCTCAAGCCAAAAATTGGCAGTTAAGCCGGCAGAACAACAAGAATTGTGGAAAATTCGTCGCAACGCGGCTGCTGTTATCTGGATGGCCGAAGGGAAGCAAAAAGCCCTGCCAGTTATAGAAGACGCCACCGTACCTGTAGTGCATCTGGAGCTGTTTTTAAATAAAACCTATGCTTTGCTAAAGAAACATGGTTTAAGTATAGCCATCTGGGGACATGCCGGTAACGCCAATTTCCACATCCAGCCGTTCATGGACCTTAGTAAAGACAAAGATCAAGCTGCGCTATTTAAGCTAGCTGACGAATTTTACAACATGGTTATAAGTATGGGGGGCAGTATTAGCGGTGAGCATAATGACGGCCTCTTGCGCTCGCCCTACTTAACGCAGCAGTATGGCAAGGAAATGTATGAGCTGTTTCGCCAGGTAAAACAATTGTTCGACCCTCACAACATTTTTAACCCAGGCAAAAAAACAGATGTTGATCCCAAGCGGCTCAAAAGCTTATTACGCAAAGAATACTCACTCAAGCATTTGTACGACCACGTGCCGCACAATTAAAGCGAACTAAACCTGATTCGCTTGCTGCAATAATGTATAATTGCAAAGTTGCTTTCAAGTTGACAAGCCCGGGTGGTGGAACGGTATACACGACGGACTTAAAATCCGTTGCCATATTGGCTTGTGGGTTCGAATCCCACCCCGGGCACCAATGATATTCCCGTAGCTTTTAGCTAAGGAAATATCATTGGTGCGTGAAAGATGGATGAGAACCTTAGGTTCGGTGGACCTGCCTGCCGGAAGGCAGGCGAGGAGTGTAGGTTGAGCCGAGCACCACAGGAAGGTGGCGCTAGCCACAATCCCACCCCGGAGACCATTATTTTTTTGAAATTAAATTTTTGATCAATAGAAAAAAAGCCAACACGATACTAAACAATATTAAGGCTTTGGACGCGGCCTGTACTAGCTCTATTATTTGTAGTGAACGAATCGCAATCACTCTGTCTCGGCTCTGACTTACTAGGCCGTATGCCTGAAAAAGCGCCACAAAATAAACGACTAATCCCGTCAGTAGCATGACAAGAGCTACAAAACCAATTCTTTTATCCACTATGTTCTTGCGCATTTGAAAATTTCTGTCCTTCGACTACGCTCAGGACATATTTTTACTTTGTAAAAATATGGAGGCACCGACCGGAATTGAACCGGTGTAAAAGGTTTTGCAGACCTCTGCGTAGCCACTCCGCCACGGTGCCGCACTTAGAAATACGAAGAGAAAACTGTTTATGATTATACCTTGAGCGCATCAGATTCCCAACCCTTCATTCTGCTTGTCATCCTGAACCGTCAACTGACGGTCGTTTCAGGATCGCTTAATCAAGTTCGTTTTTCCCTTTACATATGCTATTATTGTGCGCAAGGTGAGCGCACATCAAAAGTGAGCGCCTTTTTGTTGTCCCGACGATGCTCTACGGAAGGAGCAGAAAATGCCAGAGCTACCGATTGCAGTAGACGTGATGGGGGGTGACAAAGGCCCCGGAGAGATTGTGGCAGGTGCCCGCGAGGCCGCAGAGCGGTTCGGCGTCCCCGTGGTTCTGGTTGGTCAAGCCGAAGTATTGCAAGAACTCCACACCGGTGATCTCGAATGTTGGCCCGCGAGCGAGGTCATCGAAATGGGTGACGATGCCATGCAGGGAGTCCGACGCAAGAAGGACGCCAGTATGGTGCGAGCAGCCGAAGCGGTACGCGACGGGCGAGCCAGTGCCATGGTGAGTGCCGGAAATACCGGTGCGGCTATGGCTAGTGCCTTGCTTCGCATGGGTCGCATCGCCGGCGTTGCCCGTCCGGCTATCGCTACAATGCTCCCCGTACCCGGCTCCAGTCCCACTGTCCTCCTCGACAGTGGAGCCAACGCCGAGTGCACGCCGCCCTGGCTGTTGCAGTTTGCTCAGATGGGGGCGGCCTACGCCGTTTTGCGTCTGGGCAAGGACGAGCCGACCGTTGGGCTCCTTTCCATCGGAGAGGAGAAAAGCAAGGGCAACGAACTGGTCAAAGGGGCGCATGCCCTGCTGGCTGAGGCAGGCGCCCTATCGGTAGGCCGCTTCATAGGCAACGTGGAAGGCCGTGACGTCCTGACTGACGCGGCCGATGTGGTGGTTACCGACGGATTCACCGGCAACGTCGTCCTCAAGACCCTCGAAGGGTCCGTTCGGGTGGTTGTTGACGCCCTTCTCCGAGCGATGACATCAACTGAGGAGGCTCGCGAGGCCACCAAGGTCCTGTTGCCGGCTCTCCTGCCTCTGCAAGCTGAGCTTGACCCCGACACCTACGGCGGCGCCGCTCTGTTGGGCGTCGACGGGGTCTGCATCATCAGCCACGGCTCTGCATCGAGCCGTGCTATCTTCAACGCCGTTGGCCTAGCGGCGGAGATGGTGGCCGGAGACTTGGTGGGTAACATCCGCCGGGCGGTTACTCCTCGCTAGCCCCCTCATCAGTCCAAGCAAACCAAGTAGTGAAGTCCATCGTCCAATGCTGTCTGCCGGGTCACTCTCAAAGTGGCTCGGCAGACAGGGCAAATGCAATTATCAACACACCATTTTGTGTCATTCCCTATCGGAAAGCCAAGCCCAACTATTACCTGGCTTGGCGCTCCGGGTAGGGAATCTAGCCGAGATCCTCCGATCAAGTCGGAGGATGACAAAAAGTTTAAGGGGTTTCAAGATTCACAAACAATTATTTTTGACACAAACGCCCAAAAGCAGTAAAATATATTGGCGTTTTTTGTGAGGTCAAACCAGCCTCATACAGCTTTTGCGAGTACCATCCCAACCGAGTAGCACCGATCCCTAAGGGGGACCGAAAATGTACGAACGATTCACCGAACGTGCCCGACGTGTCGTCGTCTTGGCTCAGGAGGAGGCGCGCCAGCTCCACCACAGCTACATCGGTTCCGAGCACATCCTGCTCGGCTTGATCCGAGAAGGAGGAGACGCGGCCAGTGTCCTCGACGGACTCGGGGTTACTCTCGGATGCGTCCGAAAGCAAGTAGAGGAGGACATTGGTCTGGGAGAATCATCGCCTAGCGGCCGCATTCCTTTTACTCCTCGAGCCAAAAAGGTTCTCGAGCTGTCGGTACGTGAAGCTCTTCTAGTGCCGCCTCAAGGGCCGAGCGAGAGTGAGGTCATAACCCCAGCGCACATCCTGCTCGGCCTACTCAGAGACGAAGATGCAGTAGGATGCCAAGTTCTGGTCAAGCTAGGGGTAGAGCTTGCGGACATCAGGAGAGCAGTCCTCCAGGAAGTTCGTGCCCACTCGCCAGCGATCGTAGAACAGGGACGGGAAGACGTAGATGTACCCAACCCCCAGCCCACCGTCGCCGATCTCCTAGAGATGGTCGAGTCGATCGCGTCTGACCTGGCGGCTCGAGAAGGTCAGTTGCAAATTCTCTTGGCAAGGGTCCGGGAGCTGGTGCAGACTCATGGCCAAGCACTGGAAGACCTGTCGGCGCAGGAGCGAATCAACGCCGATCTGCGTGAGCAACTCGATCTGAGTGAGGCGCGGTACGGTGCGCTTGAGCGTCAGCTTGCAAGGTTCACGGAGGCTGCCAATAGGACGGTCGAAAAGGCAATTGAAGGCATCGGTCGACACCCAAGGCCTCCTATACCGACGCCGGCAGAGTTCGCCCTCGATGCTCCACCGCCTCCCGGCGGCACACCGGATACGGGCGTTCAAGCGGTGGTATCCGCCAACGATCCGTCAGTCGATAGAAGCCGCTTTGACGGAGGCCTTGACCAGGGGTAGCTCTAACAGTAGCTTACAACCTAAGATGCCCCCTCTTTCAGACCGCCGGGTCTAGAGGAGGGGGCATCAAGTTCTTTGCAACACTGGCTATCAGGAAAATCCGATGGTAACAAAGTCCCTCAAATCCCACTTCACCTCATCAGCAGGCAGCTTAGCTCGTTGGAGGTCAATATTTATAACACCTTACAAAGAAAACCTATTCTTCAAAAAAATATGTGAGAGTACCTTATGAAACAACAACATTGTCCAGCACAGCTTTAGCTCCCTTCAAAATGGCAAAGGTCACTTTGTCCATCGCTGTCCCATCGAATATTGCATGTTTAACAGCTGTGTGATGGAATGATACATTGCGAAGAGTTGCACCTTTAAACGATGTTTTCTTGAGTGAAGCACTATCAAACAGTACCTCTTCAAGAACCTGACCGTCAAAAGAAACTTCGGTTAAGTCTGAGCGGCTAAAATCTGTTCGCACTAAAGTTGCGCCCTCAAATGTTGCACCCCTTAAGCCCGAGGCTTTGAGAACAGCTCCAGTAAGGTCAGCTCTGTCGAAGCACACATTACGCAGATCGCTACTGTTAAAAATAGCTCCTGTTAGGGTTGCATCAATAAAGCTCGAACCTTGTAGCGCCGAAGCTCTAAGCTGGGTTTTGGCTAAGTTCGCCCCATCAAAGTTAGCTCCCGACATATCACTTGCGCTCAGATCGGTTGCAGAGAGGTTTGCTCCAGCAAGATCAGCCTGCTTGAGAGCTGAGCCCCTCAACTTGGTATTCGCCTTTGCCTCGCTGGCTGGCTCGTTGTGCGGGATATGCTCCATGATTTCGGCAATATCGCCAAACGAATCAATGGTGGCCTGGTATGCCGCTTCATCAGTCTTGCCTTGCTTTTTTAGATCATTAAATTTTTCCTGCAAATTAGCGAGCAACTCTTGTGAAACGTCAGCTCGCGCCGGAAACTCTCCATATGGAGCAAAAGCCTCGCTGATGAATGTCTGTAATTTTTTTTCCATTATTTCCCCTTCTTATAATAATTCATTTAAGATCTGCTTCGCGTAATCCCAGTTTTGCTTGTTGTCTTTGTACAATTCCAGGCCCCTTTCAGTGACACGATAATACTTGCGCCTACCGCCTTGCGTTTCGTTTCCCCAGTAAGACGTGATGCGGGCGTCATTCTCTAGCCGCTTCAAACTCGAATACATAGTTGCTTCTTTTAGCTCATAAAGTTTATTCGAATGCTCGTGAACGAGTTTTGTAATTTCGTAACCATACTTATCGCCATCCAACAAAAGTTTAAGGATGATGCTGTCTGTGTGGCCACGAAGTAAATCCGATGATATTTTTTTAAGCATGGTTATAACGTATGTCATATTACTATGACTGTCAAGGTAATTATATAAAGTAGCATTTTTTATGAGCAGGTAAACGCATCTCGCTAGAGCTAATGCGAGAACGGTAAAAACCTAGCGACCTATTGTATAATACAACTTATGAAATTATATATTTGCTGGAGTAATGGTGGAAGCGACCATCATCCTTGTACCAAAGCTTACCGAGCGTTAAAGGAAGTCAACTATGACCCCGAGATACAAAAAGCCAGGGGACAAGAGCATCTGCCAAAGTTTCTACAGCTCAAAGTCCGAAGAGAAGTGTTCGCGTTAACAGGCTCATACTATGTTCCGGTTTTGCTCCTGGATGACGGGTCAGCAATTAGTGGCGATAACAAGATTGTTGCCTGGGCAAAAGACCACCCAAACAAATAGCTTTAGCTGGATAATCGAAATTGAGCTTACACCTGGCTTATAATTTTTTCGATTCTGCGAATCTTGGTTTCTGCGGCATGACTGTCTTTTGCGGTCTGCTCGTCAAGTGAGCAACGTAATCTTCGACTTATCCTTCAACTGCTACCGCAAACCCTCCATATGCCATCTTCTTCATATCAACTGGCATTGAAAAATCAGGTTGTGCTTCAGCTTTTTCATTCATTTCATCCATAACTTTTTTGTTTACTTCATTACGGTGTTCTTTGGAGTTGAACACAATAAACGAAAACCAGACATTTTCATCGCCACTTGCATTAGCCATTTCGGCAAAATCTCGTGATTTTTCGTCACCCATTTCCTGCTGCTTAAGGTCATCCCCTCTGCACTCAAAGTATTGAAGCGCACCGTGCTTGATCCAGGAATCACGTCCCATTTCTGCCATTTTTTGGTATTCGGCTTCTTTTCCTTTGGGCACTACAAGTACAAATCCATCAACATACTTAGCCATCCTCATACTCCTTTTCCTTAAGTTTATCTTAACTAATTTTAACACCTAAGTATCCCTTGCAGGTGACAGGCAATCAGAAAGGACGCCGAAGGAAGTGGGACTTACATTACAAGAAAGAGGCCCGCAGAAGGAGCCTAAACAGGAGGCTACTCCTGCGGTCTCTTTCTGCGGGCCTCGCTAACGGTCTGTCGTTGTCGACTAGCCGAGCAGCTGCTCGTGTTTCCCGTCGCGTACGCGGACCAGTTGGGTAGGGACCACCTCGAGTCGCTTAATGTGGACGCCACGCTGGTTGAACGTGGCGTCTGTCTCCTTTCCGAGCTCGATCGGGTGGTAGAAGATGATGCGACCCCAGGGTCCGCACCACTCGCCCTGGCGGTCGGCGGCGATGCCAATGATGTCGCGACTGTTGTGGCTGCGTCCGTTGTACTCCGTGTCAGTGATGACGATAACTATTTGCCCGCCGTCGTGGTCGAGGTGGAAACGGTCGCCCTGCTTGACGTTGTGAGAGTTGAACTCGAACGTCTTGAGTTCTTCTTGTACATCGGTGGCCATCTGGACCACCTCCTTCCGTATCGGTAGAATACTATAGTACCATTTAATGTCATAAAAATCAATTTTTCAAACAAAAAACACCCCCATGGGGGTTAAATTGTTCTTCTGGTATTCCAGATATAGTACAGCAGGTCGCGGAAAGTCATCGCTCAATAAAAGAAGAAAACAACCAGGCTTAAAATATTATGGTAATTGTGGGAGTTCGTTATTTTTATTTGTGGGAAGAGTTAGAGGTTGGAAAGTTAGCAGTAATTTTCTCAGCACGGAACGACCTTCGATCTACTTCTAGCCAGCAAAGCAGACAAAGAATTCCAGTCAGCAATCCTATAAAAGTTGTAATCAACGGACCTTCACCTGCCGTATTTGTAACTAAAGCGCCTAAGGTACCAGCTACAAGAGCATTAACTATATGCATATACATATTGGTGCTACCAAGTATGTGGCTGGGCAATGAACGCCTAGCCCCCATAAGATATGACTGCATAATACCTGCCATGTCATCGTGGTATTCCGTAACTAAATACTTTTTAATTTCTGGATTCATCTCTATATATGCTGCCCTTAGTCGATTCATGCCCTGCAACATAAAAGTATCATCAATACTGGCGTTTTTAACCCTAACACCCGTTAGTGTCCCCAGAATTAATATTGCCACTGTTAAACCTATAGCTAATATCCGAAAAGGAATGCCAAATCCAGACACTTGCGCAATTAACGCAAGTACCACCAATGACGCAGAGATAATTGAGAGATGGATTGTGATACGACTCATGACCTCAGACCACGTCATTCCACGTGTTGCAAGAAGGCTCCAGTGTTCGGTTGCCAGTATCTGCGTACGAACTGAATTACTGGCGGCATTACTTTTGGGGCTCTGTGTTGAATTACGCTCTGTGGTCATACTTTATCTTCTTTACAAAAAAACACTTCTCTAACGGTGCAGCATAGTTGACGCATTTCAAACATCCGCTATTACCGCTCAAGAGGATTATAAGTTAAAACATCTCGTTGAACAATTCCAGCTGCATTTACAGCTTTACTCGTCTGAGCAACTGAGCGTTGAACGCCACTACAACAGTTGAGACTGACATAAGCACAGCTCCGAGTGCAGGAGCAAGAACAATGTTAGCCCCGTAAAGAACGCCAGCTGCAAGCGGTATTGCAAACACGTTATAGCCAGTAGCCCAAACTAGGTTCTGAGCCATTTTCTTATAGGTAGCTTTTGAAAGATTGATTACCTTTACCACGTCTTGAGGGTCACTTTTTACCAAGACAATATCAGCCGACTTGATTGCTACATCTGTGCCAGCACCAATAGCTATGCCAATATCGGCTTGTGTAAGCGCAGGTGCATCATTGATGCCGTCGCCAACCATCGCAACCTGCTGTCCGTTTTTCTGCAATTCTTTGACTTTTGCTGCTTTGTCTTCTGGTCTAACCTCAGCAAAATACTGGTCCAAGCCAAGCTGTTCTGAAACGTAAGTTGCAACCTCATCCGAGTCACCTGTTATCATTGCTGTCTTTATGTCCATTGATTTGAGGGTTACGATTGTCTGCTTGGATTGTTCACGAACTATGTCAGCTAAGCCCAATGCACCGACAACCTTTTTATTGATAATCAGATACACCTCTGTCTTACCTTCTTTGGCAGCTTGCTTGACCATCTTTGCTATTTCGGTTGGAACTGTCAGCTTGTTTTCTTCAATATAGCGATAGCTGGCTGCTATATACACCTCGTTGCCGTGTAAAGTGCCTTGTACGCCCAAGCCAGGCAACGCTTTGAAGTTAGCGACTTTATCAAGATGGACGTGCTGCTTCTCGGCTTTTCGCACAATGCCTTTACCTACAATATGCTCGCTATTTTGCTCAAGGCTGGCAGTGAGCTGTAGTATGTATTCCTCGGAATAGCCTTTTGTAGCCCACACATCTGTAACGCCGTGTTCGCCTTTGGTGAGTGTGCCTGTCTTATCAAACAGTACCCAGTCCAACTTACGAGCCGCTTCAAGAGCAAGTCGATTGCGAACTAACAAACCATTACGAGCAGATAGGGCGGTTGATATTGAAACAACCAGCGGTATAGCCAAGCCTAGTGCGTGTGGGCAAGCGATAATTAGAACAGTAACTGACCGCTCTAATGCGAACGATGCGTCTTTGGCAATGAGCCAATAGATAAAAGTGATAATACTTGTTGCTATTGCGATGATAGTAAGTGCAAACGCTGCTTTATCCGCAAGCACCTGAACGTTAGATTTGGATTTTTGAGCTTCTGCGACCAGACGCATAATGCCAGCTAGTGCCGTATCTTGACCTAGCTTTGTAACTTTTGCGGTCAACGAGCCGTCTTGGTTACCTGTACCAGCAACAACTTCATCGTTGACGGTTTTACTTACGGGCTTACTCTCGCCAGTGATAGCAGCTTCATCAACAGATGAACTGCCCTCTACAATCACGCCATCAACGGGTATACTTGCGCCAGGTCGTATCAGCACTAGGTCGCCAACTTTCAGCTCACTAACTAACACCTGTATTGCCTTGCCTTTTACGAGCCTTTCGGCTTTATCAGGTAACAGCTTTGAGATAGCGTCAAGTGCATTCTCTGCTTTAGCTACCGATGCCATTTCAAGCCAATGACCTAGTAGCATAATGGTTACTAGGGTAGCTAGTTCCCAGAAGAAACCATCGCCCTTAATAAAAAACTGTGTTGCGACACTGTAAACATATGCAGTTATAATTGCCAAGCTGATGAGCGTCATCATTCCTGGTAGCTTGGCTCTTAGTTCTCCTAACGCACTCTTTATAAACACTAAACCGCCGTAAAAGAAAATGATAGAACTAAATACAAATGGTACGTACTGATAGCCAAGGAAACTAGGCGGTGTAAAGTTGAACCAGTGCTGTATCATCTCAGAATATACAAGCACAGGTATAGTAAGCAGCAACGACAACCAGAACTTATCTTTGAACATTGCTACTGAATGACCAGCGTGTTTATCGTGTTCTTGATGTTCGGTGTCTTTATGTTCGTGGTGCGAATGGTCCATTTTTAGTGGTTCATACCTGGCATTGAGTTATCACTCGTCATATAACCCCAGTCCATCTGCCACTGTTGCATATCTGTTATTTCTTTATTCTGAGCTTTTATAATTTCTTGGCTCAATGTCTTTATTTCTTCGTGTTTGGCACGTGTAGGAGCGAGATTAGCCATATCAATTGCACCCTGATGATGTGTAATCATCATTTCAAGGAATGCTTTATCAAAGTCATCGTCAGTTTTACCCGCCAGCACCTTGTTCATATCGGCCATCGACATAGTGTCGTGGCTCGTAGCAGTTTGCTGCTGGCTTCTTTTCGTGTCCATACCCATCATCTGCATCATCCTCGTATTGTCGTTATTCACTGCTTGACCTGCGGCAAATCCAGTAATTATCACACCTACAAGTAGCCCGATTACGCCTCCCATTATGCTTTCCTTTTTCATCACTTTACTCCTTACTTACTTCTTATATTAGATAGCTCGTATAGTTTCAGTAGCTCATCAATTGACTTTTCCTGTTCTTTGTCCGAGCCCGAATTGAGGCTTTCCTTGACGTGGGTACGCACGTGGTTCTCAAGAATTAGCTTATTGAGCGAACCAATAGATTTTTGGATTGCCAGGCTTTGAGTAAGAATATCCATACAGTAATCCTCTTGGTCAATCATTTTCTGGATGCCACGCATTTGACCCTCAAGTATCTTGGCTCGGTGTAATGCTCGTTGCTTTATATCGCTTATCATAGCCTCTACTATATACCCCCTAGGGGTACTATGCAAATAGGGTGTTGATAGGGGGATTGCACAGACATTCCACGATGAAATTGCAACTGAGCTAGAAAAGAAACAGCAGGAATTGAATGACCGCCTAAAGTTGCTAACAAACGACAATAAGCAGTTCCAAGTAACCGCTTCTTACCTGTTAGACTTAGCTCAACGGGCTGACCAGCTGTTTAAAGAGAGCGATGAGGGGCTAAGACAGAAACTTTTAGAATACGTACTTTCAAACATTGAGTTAAAGGACAAAAAGCTGTCTTATATACTAAACGACCCCTTTAAAACCATTGTTGAGGCAAAGAAAAAGAGCCTTTCGGCTCATAATTCAGATATTTGGTGCAGATTTACAGAATTTACTTAAACTTTTTGATGCGCTTGTGGATGGTCTGTTACTAGGCGCGCCTAGCATTTCGCTCAGTAACTTATGTGAGAGCAAAGTGATCTATTGATATTATTCACCGACATTCCCTGTTTCAATTGCTCCCGCACGTGCATAACGAGCCACAACTACGCCTTTATTACCTATATGACTTTCGATGAGATGGAATGTTCTGGGTACTGCGCCCTCACTAAAAAGTTTTTTTCCTTGACCAAGAATAATCGGATAGGTCATAAGACAGAGTTCGTCTACAAGATCGTTTGCAAGAAGTAATTGCACCAACTTACTGCTACCCCAAACGTGGAGTTCAGGACCATCCGAGTTCTTCAACTTTGTAATGTCTTCAACGCTTCGCAAGAACGTGGTGTTTTGCCAGTCTGTATCAGTCTTTGTCGCAGAAAGTACATATTTCATATTGTCATTGATGTATGGCCAAATATCGCGATGTTTCGGCCAGTAATCCGACCATATCTCAAAGGTATATCCACCCAATAAATATTCAACGTCGGCTTTTAGCGCTGGTACAGTCACTGCCTCGGCTGCGTCATCGTCCATAAATGGGGCTTGCCAACCACCGAATGAAAATCCATCCGTAGTATCTTCCTCCAGACCACCTGGCGCCTGCATGACGCCATCAATTGTTACGAATTCTTGGACAATAATTTTTCTCATAGTACTCCTTCGTCGATAAACCTATAGTAGACCTATACTCCTGAAGTATCAAAAAAAGACAGGGACTTATTATTTTTTAACCGGGCTTGTACTTAGGCTAAGAATTCGGTTAGTACTGGAGCTAGTGCATCGGCTTTTACGTCGTGTACTTGACCCTCAAGCGAACGAAGTGCCGCATTAGGCATTGCTTCAGACAATTTCTGTGCCGTTTCACCCATGAAAGCAGGGCTAGCATCGCCATACATTACTAAAGTCCTTACAGGAATACTCTCACTGTTCAATGTTGGATATGCTTCCATAAGTTCAACAGTGTCGTAGATAAGGGTATGAGCCATTGCAGTCAGACCTTTCCACATTGGCAAGCGCTCCATTGCTGCCACTTGTTTGTCGGATACACCTACCGACTTAATGAATAACGCTACCGCTTCGCCTCTTTTATCTTCGGCTATATATTCCGCAAGCTCTTTTCGGTAGGCTTTAGCCTTTTCTTGAGCTGAATGGTCTGCGTTATAAGGTAATTCATAGAGAGCCAACGCTTTTACTTTATCGCTCAGTTTCTTAGCAGCCATTAAGGCGAGTACGCAGCCTGAAGAGTGACCATACAAATATGCATTCCCACCAGACTCATCAATGAGCGCCTCAATGTCTTCAACTTCCTTATCGGTAGAGTATGGCAATGTATCAGTACTATCGCCTTTGCCTCGGCGGTCATAACTGACTACCGTGAAACGGTCTGCTAATAGTTCAGTTAGCTTTTTACCTTGACTTCGTCTATTCAGCGCTCCAAGCACCAAAATGAGCAACGGTCCAAGACCCTTTTTGTCATAAGTGATTATTGTTCCATCTTGCGATGTTATTTTAGCCATATGCTTATCATAACAAAAATACGCTTCACAGCGTATTTGTCGGTTTAGCTAAAATGGTGCGGGTACAGGGACTCTAACCCTGGGCCTCTTCCTTGGCAAGGAAGCGCTCTAACAGCTGAGCTACACCCGCATACTATGGATTAGGGACTAGCAGTTAGTAGCTAGGAAGTACCCTAAATACTATCTATAAATCCCTGATCCAAAAAAAATGGTTTACCAATGAGCGACCCCGCATCTGATGCGGGGGAGTCGAATGGTGGCGCCTGTTGGATTCGAACCAACGACACGAGGCTCTTCAGGCCACTGCTCTACCAACTGAGCTAAGGCGCCGCAACCACGCTTCATAGTTCTCGCACTTCGACATCATTACCTCCAGTTCGCGCTCGATGTAGTATTACCTCAGAATACGAGACTTGAGGTGGTTACTAACTGAAGCATCATACCGGTTTTGAACTTATTTTTCAATCAATCTGGTGGGCGATGAGGGACTCGAACCCCCGACATCTTCGGTGTAAACGAGGCGCTCTAGCCAACTGAGCTAATCGCCCTAATATCACATAAGCGCTCTAGTCATCCGTCATCCGACGGAGAGCTAATCGCCCTAACGTTTTGGCGCTGCTTAATAATACAAGGGTGATTCAATTCAAACAAGGCTACTCTTGAAGTTATCGTGCTAGAAAACACACTGATGTTACTCTTTTTTGGGCTCGTCAAAAGCATAATAATGTAGTTCCTGAACCAAATCGTCTGGCGTAAATTTCGACTTGATAAGGTAGTCAGTAATGCCTAAACGTTTAGCATCATAAACGTCATTAGGAGTCGATTTGTTACTCAAAACAATCACTTTAACCTGTGGGTGGTCGGTTGGCTTATAGCGACGTAAAAACTCCATTCCGTTCATCACAGGCATCATCATATCTAGCAAAATTATTCCAGGCTCGAATTCCTCCACCCGATCCAAAGCTTCTTGTCCGTCGCGCGTAGCCGCTACCTCAAAACCTTCGGCAAAAAACTTAATTTCGTAAAGTTCGCGTAGCAGGTCGTCATCTTCAACTAGTAGAATTCGCTTAGCTGCCATTTTTTACCCCCACATCAGGCTCACTCAGCTTAAGCAGGCGTTGAATAAAACTTTCTACCATTTCTTTATCTTCCGTTAGTAAAGCTACCGTGATGCGTGTCCAGTCTGCTAGCAACGGAATATCAGACAGCACAATTTCATTGGGGTCTTTTTGAAGGTGGGATATAATTTGTCGCGACATAAATCGCTTGGCGGGAGGTCCTATATACTCTTCAGCAATGTTGACAATGGATTCAAAGAGGTCATCGCTCATTGAGTCTCTTCGATCTTGAGTAGCTTTTTCGAACCTAATGCTATCAGTGCATATCCGAGTGCGTACAAAATCACTAGTACGTAGACCAACAATAAAATAGAGGCTAAATTTAAATGGTTAATCGTCGAAGATACAGTAGATAATAGCTGGAGCGCTATAGTTAAAAACACCACAGTCGCTATGCCACCGACAAGATTGAGTAAAGCTGAGCGATAGATAGAGCCGTTTACGTCTCGTGCGTAAAGCCGGATGTTCAAGGCTGCTAAGCTCCCCAAAAACCACATTAATAAGTAAGGCAAAACATATGTAAAAAGTAGTAATGCGCGGGGGGCGACGAAGTAGGGCAGGCCGTTGCTAGCCGTTTCATGAAGGTCAGGATTAAGGTAAAAAACCCAAGTGAAAAATATCGCAAACATACAAAAAGGGATTAAAAACAAAATTAGTCGGCTGGCGCGCCAGGTCGGTGCTTTTATAAGAAACATTAATTTCAGAGATCCTTGGTAAAGTAGCGCGAAAGCTATGAAAGCAATGGCCAGGGGTAAGTAGTTTTTTATAATTACCATAATTTTTACCCACGGTGTACCAGCAAAATATGGACCAGCGCTATTGACAATGCTGGAAATAACTAAATAAATTACCAGTGCTATAAGGCCTTTCGCTAGAGTAGATGCCGCTTGTCCGTCTGGGCTTGTTTTTATCATCTTTGCGTAGTGCCGAAATCGCAAAGCTCCATATGTGGCTACTAACCATATGGCAAGCAAAGGTAAAATTATCGTTAACTGCACAAGCTGGGTCTGAGACGAGCTTAAATTGAATCTAGCAGCACCTCTTGAAGGGCTTTGTAGCGCTAGTCCTGCGTATACTAACCAACAAACAATAACTGCAAAATAAATAATTTTATTCGATAAACCCCTCTTTTTTTGGCCTAATTCTCTGCTTATGAATTTATTCACAAAGCCTTAGACCTAGCAAGCATTGGTAGCTCCACCGTAAACGTACTCCCTTCACCAAGTTTAGACTCCACGTGTATATTGCCTTCGTGTAAATTAATTATGTGTTTGACTAAGTATAACCCTAACCCGCTGCCGCCTACTTTAGCTGATAGCTGGTTATCGATACGAGAAAACTTATCAAACAGTTTATTTAAATCAGATTTTTTAATACCCACCCCAGTGTCGGCTACCTCAACCCGGACTGTAGGGGTTGTCACTACTGTCCTGATATCTATTCTACCGCCGTTGGGGGTATATTTATGGGCATTGGAAATGAGGTTCTCCAAAACCATACGTAGTTTTGTAGCATCGGCTTTAACAAACAACTCCTGTGATGGCCGACGAATATTAATGGTTTGTTTGCGACTCTCGATGTCTCGCAGCTGCTCTCGCACTACTTCATTGCACATCCCCACCAGCTCCACTGTCTCCAAAGAAAGTTGCATCTTGCCTGCGTCAATTCTAGCAGCATGAAGCATGTCTTCAATGATCTCCAGCTGACGATCATTAGTAGAGATGGCCTTAGTTATAAAATGCTTTTGCCTTGGGGTCATTTCGCCAAAATCACCACTTACGAGCATGGCCAAAATTGCCTTAACTGCAGTTGCAGGCGTGCGTAACTGATGTGACGCCAGCGAAACAAACTCGTCTTTAGCCCGCTCTAAAGCTTGTTCTTCGGTAATATCGCGGAACACTTCAATAGCACCCACGGGTCGCCCGTTTACCACCACAGGAGCAACATTTGAAGCTACCGGAATTATGCTACCATCATTGCAGACATAATTTGAGTTTCCAGATACAGCATGACCTTGCGACAAAGCCTGGATGATAGGACGTTTCAAAGTTTGGATCACCCTACCTCCAGAGTCTACAGCTTGAACGGCGCGTGGGAACCACTCTCCTAACAATTCAGTCTCCGTGACTCCTAAGATCTCAGCCGCTTTGGGATTGATGGTTGTAATAATGCCGTCCTGGTCGATAACAATTAATCCCTCGCCCAAACTATTAAGTAAAGCCTGGTTGCGAATGCGGTCTTCTTCTAGGGTTGCCTTAGAGGAGCTTAGCTCGGCTAATGTATCTAAAAGCTGATTGCCCGAAAGTGGCTTATCGTCTCTACTAAAAGGTTGTCTTTTTGCAATATCCGAAGCCTGGCTCACGGCAAGCAAACTCCTCTGGTGGTTATCTAAGCTTATAAGCTGAATATAGTTAGAACATAAAATAAAATTTAGACCTGTATTATATAAGAATAAACATCTTGGTCTGGCCAGGCGCTAGCTAAACTCACAACTTTTTGCGCTTAGCTACCACAATGTTTATATGTACTGTCTAATTACAAAATGGATATAACCAAAACATAGGTTATAAATGACTAATACCCCGCTAACCCGTTAATAAGAGTTGTCCGAGTTGTGGGGAATGCCAGAAAATGATCATGTCCTTCAGCCCGCCGTGATCGGTGAAGTCGAAAATCGCTCCGATAGACGCTATACATTTACCCCCCAAAAAAAAGTCAAAACATAGTCTTTCCCGAAAATCTCAGTCTCATTATCTAGTTGTACCGGCCAAAGCTGAGAAGGTTCTTTGCCGCTCTGCGTTGGCTGCTATGAAAACACAGCTGATCGCTTTAATTGCACAAGTTAAGCTAGCTGACTATAATCAGCTCATCCTCGCCGCGCAATCTTGCAGACGGCCATTCGATGGGAGGAATTCGTGTACAAATACAGCTCCACTAAATGGCAGGATCGGTACGGGGCATTCAAAAAGACATTCGACGCTTTTGTTTGTCTTGCAATTGGCTTCGTTGTGCTCCCGGAAATTGGCTTCGTTGTGCGCCACAAAAAAGTCATTGGATGGATATTCATTGCGACTTCGGTCCTCATGCTTTTTGTGGTCGATACAGCCCTCAAAAACTTCGCCCGATCTGAAAGTACTAAGAAGGAAAGGTTGCGACGCCAGGAAAAAGACCGATTGTTCCAGCTTCAAGGCGAAGAGCGAGCTCTCAGGATCCAGATCGAACAATTGTGGTTTGATAGCTGGGCAAAAGTTACCGAAGCAAAGCCATTTAAGGGCACAGATGGTACCGTTTATGTTCGAGCCATAGTGGAGAGGTTCGATGATGATGGCAGGCAACAACCAGGAAGTTTGGTGCTTATCTTCGAGCCGGTTGAAAATTACGTACACGCCATCGAGTGCGTGTTTATTGATGGCAAAACGTGGAGCCACACAGGGGGTGAGGGGGAAGATCGCCAGTGGCAGGTCATCATGCTAGCTCTCGCCTGGGTAGAAGGACAGCTTTTGCATGAGCACTGGTCTGAGTTAGCTCAGGCAGTACCCAACTCTACCGACCCCTAATCCCCGACGCGCCTTCCGCGCTGAGCATCTTGCCAGTACGGGAGGCGCTCACGCGTTTTAATTCTAACACCGCTCCACTTATGCTGTAATTTTCAATCAAAGTGTGTTATTACTTGACCCGTCCCTAAGAACGATCAAAGGAGACCCCAATGGGGCTGCTGGATGGCAAGCGGTTGTTGATAACGGGAGTCCTTAACTCCGACTCGATTGCGTACGAAGTGGCCAAGGTGGCTCAGGGTGAAGGCGCCGAAATAGTCTTGACCAGCTTCGGTCGAGCCATGAGCGTGACCAGACGAACAGCCAGTAGATTGTTTCCCGTCCCCGATGTGCTGGAGGTGGATGTTAATGATTTGGAACACTTAGCCTCATTGGCTACTGACCTTGGTAATCGCTGGGACCACTTAGACGGAGTGCTCCACGCCATCGCCTATGGCCCGGCATCCTGTATCGGAGGCGATTTTCTAGCTGCGCCATGGCCTGACGTGTCCGTGGCCGTCCAGACGTCAGCTTTCTCTCTCAAAGCGCTAGCCGAAACTCTTTTGCTGTTGATGAAAGGTGGCGGCTCCATTGTTGGGCTTGACTTTGACGCCAGCCAAGCATGGCCGTCCTACAACTGGATGGGTGTGGCAAAGGCAGCGCTGGAATCTACTGCCCGCTACCTCGCTCGTGACTTGGGTCAGTACAGCGTCAGGGTCAACCTGGTTTCGGCAGGACCGCTCAAGACAGTAGCCGCCAGATCCATTGCCGGCTTCGACGCTATCGCCGAACCCTGGGATGCTCGAGCTCCTCTAGGCTGGGACGCCAAAGACCCCAAGTCGGTCGCTAGAACCTGTGTGGCTCTGTTGTCAGACTGGCTCCCCGCCACAACTGGTGAGATCATCCACGCCGATGGCGGTTTTCACGCGGTCGGCATGTAGATTCTTGCACCATTTTCTCCCGTACCGGTTAGCCGGTGCGGGAGCATTTTTAATAAAGTGTTTGATAAAAAAGCGAAGATTGCTTTGGTGGGCGAGAGAGGACTTGAACCTCCACGACCTTGCGGTCACTAGCCCCTCATGCTAGCGTGTATACCATTTCACCACTCGCCCTAATTCTACGTTCAAATTTACCGCATTTCTGTGTCGACGTCTGCGCTCCGCACTCGCCGTACCTTTTATGTACGGCTCGCTTGCTGTGCTCACATCTCCTTAAACTGCATCTAAATTTGAACGTCTCATGCCGCACCAATCAACACAGACCATAGCCCCTGCGACCATCATTTACAACTGCCAAATCGTAGCTTAAATGCCTAATTTTATCAACCAGAGTACAAGCACGTTTTTAAAAGCTTCTCTAATACTCACTCGTGGCAAGCAAGCGCATGTACGTGTTATACTAGAGCTATAATACGAAAGAGGTTGTATCAATGCTGGGTCTATGGATTTTGCTTATTATTATCGGCTTATTAATTGTATTTCTGTGGGCTACGTATAATGGACTAATCCGTTTGCGTAACCGTACAGACGAGGCCTGGAGTGATATCACCGTGCAGCTCAAGCGCCGCTACGATCTCATTCCAAATCTGGTAAACAGTGTCAAGGGATATGCCACCCACGAATCAGGTGTTTTCGAAAAAGTTACCCAGGCGCGGACTGCCGCTATGAGCGCCACTAATGTGGCCGAAAAAGCCGAGAATGAAAACATGCTCGCAGGTGCTTTAAAAAGTCTATTTGCTGTTGCTGAGGCTTATCCAGATCTGAAGGCTAACGAAAACTTTTTACAACTTCAAGGTGAGCTGGTTGATACCGAAGACAAAATTCAAGCCGCTAGGCGTTTTTACAATGGCAATGTGCGCGACTTTAATATTAAGCTTCAGGTATTCCCCACCAATATATTTGCAAGCACGCTGGGATTTACTAGCCGCGAGTTCTTTAGTGTTGAAAACCAAGCCGAAGTTGACAAGCCTGTGGACGTAAAATTTTAATTGGACACGCGTATGAGCGAAACATACCGAGACTATTGTGCCTGGGAAGAAGCGATTGTACTAAGCCAAAAGGTGCACGAACTCATTGAAGCGCTTCCTGCGGACGAACGATCGGCCTTAGCAGCTTCACTCAACTCAGCAGCAGTTAATATCCCCACCACCGTTGCACTGAACTTAGTCCAGCAACAACCAGCCAATATCCGCGATGTTGTAAGCCTGCAAACTCAAATTGAACTGGTAGACCGCATATACCCGGCTCTCGACACCGGCGAAGTCGCCAAAGCAGCAAACGAACTTTTGACCCGTCTTCAAAACCCCACCACGTTCCGCCAAATCATACCCCAGCCGGAGCAGGTAGAGAGCCCCGTAGAATCGACCGACGAACCAGTCGAAGGTGAGCCGTCCCGTGATGTCTCAGCGGCTAATCGCATTGACCTACAATCTTCATAAAAAAGGTAACTAGTTATGTATCAGCAGATTGATAGTAACAAACGTCGAACCATTGCATTAATGTTTGGTTTTGTAGCGTTTATGGCCGTTTTTGGCTGGATCCTGTCGCGCGCCCTTAGCAGTCCAGGACTGGTTATAACACTGGTCATTTTTGCTACTGCGTACGCCATTTTCAGCTACTATGCATCGGCGGCCATTACCTTGGCGATATCGGGGGCAAAACCAATTGTCAAATCCGATGCACCGGAACTTTATAGGATCGTTGAAAATCTTGCTATCGCCGGTGGCCTCCCAATGCCTCGTGTATATATAATGAATGACCCCGCTCCAAATGCATTTGCTACCGGGCGTGATCCTAAGCACTCGGTTGTAGCCGTTACAACTGGGCTGCTGGAAATTATGGATAAAACTGAAGTTGAGGGCGTAATTGCCCACGAGCTCAGTCATGTTGGTAATTATGATATCAGGTTGATGACAGTTGTGGTGGTTTTGGTTGGTGTTCTTTCTTTGGTGAGTAACCTTTTCGTGCGTTTCTCCATTTTTGGTGGAGGAGACGACGGTGAATCCAATAATAATCAGGGAAACACTATATTCTTTATTTTGGGAATCATTATGGCGATTTTAGCGCCTATCGCGGCGTCCATTATTCAACTCGCAATCTCTAGAAACCGTGAGTATTTGGCCGATGCATCGGGCGTTCTATTGACGCGCTACCCAGAGGGGCTAGCCAGTGCCCTTACTAAAATAGGACAATCAAAGCGGCCTTTATCGCACGCCAATACTGCCACGGCGCATCTGTATATTTCCAACCCGTTTAAGCAAGCTGGGAGCAAACTGTTACGACTATTTGACACGCACCCACCACTTGAAGATCGTATTAAAAGACTACGCGGAATGGAGCACAATAATGGCAGCTAAAGTTCCCCAAGGGCGCTATTTGATCAAAGCTGCAATAAAAGATTTTTGGCTCAACCGAGGCAAAATTATTGGTGCTATAGCTGTAATCGCATTACCCTTGACGCTTCTTAGTATCGTCCCAGACATTGCCGCCGATAGTGGGTTTAAAGCCTACAATTCTTTTTTAAACTTCATAACTATTTCAGGTCTTATATGGCTAATTTCTCAGATTAAGAATAACCACTCTCCTACGATAGGTGAGGTCTATTATGTGGGCACAGGTTCTCTGGTAAAGTTTATGCTTCTGGGGTTTGTTTTTTTTATGATGGCATTACCTTTCTTGCTGGGAAACTTATTTTATGTCCAAGGCTTGCAGGGAACCCTTGAACCATCAAACCCTGAAAAGCTTTTGCTGGGTATAGTTTGGGCTGTTCTTTCGCTACCTTCAATTTGGTTATTAACGCGTTTTATCTTAGCCGTTTATGCTCTTATTGACCAAAATCTAACTCCCTTCGCAGCCCTTAGATCGGCCAACCGACTTGTCAAAGGAAAAATGCTAAAGGTATTTGGTAGGCTAATTACGCTCTTTGCTTTCAATGTGCTTATTTTGTCGGTGCTGGCTTTTGGTGCAACTTTTGCAGCAACTGCTGTTCCGGTTGCTCTGGCTCTACAAGTATTAATCCAACTCATAAGCATCCTCGTCCTTCTGCCAATCGCCAACTTTTACCTGTTTAAACTCTATCGTTCGCTATGACCAACAAGTCCGAAGCTGCCGACAGAATAGCTAAGCTGCGCGATCAAATAAACGAGCACCGCTACTATCTGAACGTGCTTGACCGTTCAACCATGAGCGAAGCAGCAGCTGACAGCTTAAAACATGAGCTTGTTCAGCTGGAAAGCCAATTTCCGGAGCTCATCACCGCCGATTCTCCTACACAGAGGGTAGCGGGGAAGCCACTAGACAAGTTTTTGCCCATTCCTCACGACAGCCCCATGCTTAGCTTGAATGATGTGTTTGATGAGGCAGAACTAGCGGAATGGATAAATCGGACCAAAAAACTTCTTGGCCCCGACTTTAATAATGAATTTTATGCTGAGATAAAAATGGATGGGCTGGCTGCATCGCTAGTGTATGAGAAGGGAGTTCTCGTGCAAGGCTTAACGCGTGGAGACGGGCGAGTGGGCGAGGATGTAACTATGAATCTACGCACCGTGGAGTCAATTCCTTTGCGGCTGCGGCAGGATAGCATGGTGCACCCGAGCGTTTATAATGGCCGCTTTGAAGTTCGCGGTGAAGTATTAATGTATAAAAACGTATTTGCGGAGCTTAATAACCAACGGTTGAGCAAGGGCCTACCGCTGTTTGCCAACCCCCGCAATACCGCCGCCGGCACAATTCGCCAACTAGATCCTGCTTTGGTGGCCGCCCGAAACCTAGCTTTTCATGTTTACGCTCTAATTACAGACGTGCCAGGGGTATCCACTCATGCTGCCGAGCACGCTCTGGCGCATAGATTGGGTTTTATTGTTGAGCCTCATAGTAAGGTCGTGCATGGACTAGACAAAATTATGGCTTTTGCAGGTACATGGGAAAATAAGCGCAAAGAGCTTCCTTACGGCACCGACGGCTTA
This sequence comes from Candidatus Parcubacteria bacterium, assembly GCA_963718875.1. Classification (GTDB taxonomy): domain Bacteria; phylum Patescibacteriota; class Saccharimonadia; order UBA4664; family JBIOIQ01. Next base: position 754,455 of record OY970378.1, on the reverse strand, counting down.
GTACTGACTGTCAACGATCGCACCAGTTTTGGCCGCTTGGGTGTTGTAGGAAAAGCGCCACGGGGGTCGGTGGCCTACAAATTTGCTGCCGAGCAAGCCACCACCACGGTAAAAGATATTATGGTTAGCATTGGTCGCACTGGGGCAGCCACGCCTTTTGCCGTACTTGAGCCAACAGTTGTAGCTGGGAGCACTGTCGGACTGGCAACCTTGCATAATGAAGGCGAAGTCCACCGTAAAGACATTCGAATAGGTGACACAGTAATAATCCAAAAAGCCGGCGATGTCATTCCGGAAGTGGTTGAAAGCTTACCCAAGCTCAGAACCGGTAGCGAAAAAGTTTTTCAAATGCCCACCCATTGTCCTGTCTGTGGTACAAAGTTCGTTAAGGGACTCAAAGAAGCGGTGTGGCGCTGTCCAAACTTTTATTGCCCGGCGCTGGAGCGGGGACGGATTATCCATTTTGCCAGTAAAGACGCCTATGATATTGAGGGTTTGGGCGAAAAAGTAGTCGATTCTCTACTAGTTGCAGGGCTAATAGAGGATGCGGCCGACCTGTTCAGCCTAAAAGTCGAGCAGGTAGCAGATTTAGATCGCTTTGCTCAAAAATCGGCCGAAAACTTAGTGTCTTCCATTCAAGACCGTAAATCAGTACCTTTTGACCGCTATATTTACGGTTTAGGTATACGACACGTCGGCGCTCAAACCGCCTCAGATTTGGCCGAGCATTTCGCGAGTCTAGAGCAGCTTAAACGATCCACGTTTGACGAGCTGCAATCTGTTCCCGGCATTGGGGCAGTGGTAGCTGAGTCAGTAGTGCAGTGGCTGGCGGAAGGCCGCAATCAGGCGCTTTTGTCCAAGCTTGACGCCAGCGGTGTGCATCCCCAGGCAATTAAAATAATCAAAGGTAAATTAACCGGTCAAACCTTTGTAATTACCGGAACGCTTGAAACTGGCAGTCGAGAAGTAGTTGAGGAACGAATTAAAGCCTTAGGTGCTAAAGCAGGCAGCGCAGTTACCAAAGACACAGATTATCTAGTAGTAGGGGAGGACCCGGGTAAAAGCAAAGTTGAAAAAGCCACCAAACTCGGTACAAAGCAGATTGATGAAGATGAATTACGTCAACTCCTGGATTAAGTAAACTAATCTGTTTTATTCGCCTAAGTTTATTATGTCGCACTTACCGCGCGGCTGAAAGCCACTTATGTCACTAAGGCTACGCTTCGAATTTATTGCCTGAGCTTGTCGAAGGCCCCAACTGTAGCTACAATCATCCCATGCAATGGAAATGGTATGTCTATGTGTTAGAGTGCTTAGACGGTTCATACTACACCGGGATGACCTGGAAACCTGATCAGCGATGGACGCAGCACGTGTCTGGTCTGGGCGGTCGCTATACAGCCGAGCATCCCGTGAAGACATGGTGTATCATGAGGAGTATTCAGAGCTTGATCAAGCACGACTGCGCGAAAAGCAGCTTAAGGGCTGGTCAAGAGCAAAGAAAGAAAAGTTGATTAGCGGCGAGTGGGCTAAGTGGGAATAATTGCATTCGGCCTTCGACAAGCTCAGGCAATAAATCTGCGGTCCGTTACTAGACGAAAGGCCTTCGACCATTCTACTGCGCTCATGGTCTTCGACTCTGAGGGAAGAGCCCTCAGGCTCAGGCTCGAATGAGCTGGCAAGGCTCAGGCAGTAAAAAACATTCCTTGGCTCATGAGTAGGCAAAATTACCTAAACAAGCTAAAATAGCCTCATGTTCAAAATTAGTACTGACGAAGTCAGGCGCATAGCCGCTCTGGCTCATATTGGTTTAAATGATGAAGAAGTGGCTCGCATGGCAGTTGAGCTCGGTCAAATTGTCGAATTTGTAGAGCAATTAAAAGCTGTCGACACCGAGGGGGTAGAGCCGACCGACCAAGTGACTGGCCTAATTGACGTTATGCGTCCAGACGAAGTCAAGCCATCAAAGGTGACTCAAGATGAGCTACTGGCTAATGCTCCCGAGCAACGGGACGGCTTTATTAAAGTTAGGCGAGTATTGTGAGGACTAAACTAGAGATTGCGAATTATGAATTAAGAATTATGAATTATGGCTGCCAAACACGCTCAATCGATAAGCTTCAGCTCGTTATTCTTAATTCATTATTCCTTATTCGCGAGGGTTACAATGGTTGACTTTAAACGTCCAATCTCTGACCTGGTAGCCGACGTAGAGTCGGGCAAGCTATCTGCCCGAGAGTTAGTACAGGCCAGCCTAGATAAGATTGCCGCAGCAGAAGATTTGCATGCCGTCTTAGAGATCAACCCGGAAGCGCTAGCCCAGGCTGACAAATTGGATCGCGAACTCAAGACTCAAGACTCAAGACTCAAAACAAAAAGGTTATTGGGGGTTCCCTTCATTGCCAAAGACATGTTTTTAACTCAAAATACCCATACTACCGCGGGAAGTAATATCCTGAAGCCATTTAAGGCCCCATATCAGGCCACAGTCATAGAAAAGCTTGAAGCCGAAGGAGCTATAATGGTAGCGAAAGCTAACCAAGATGCTTTTGGTCATGGGTCTTCAAATGAAAATAGCGATTTTGGCCCTGCAAAAAACCCTTGGGACAAAAGCCGTGTACCCGGCGGCTCGTCTGGCGGTTCGGCGGCTGCTGTGGCAGCCGGAATGTGTAGCTTTGCCTTAGGTACAGACACCGGTAGCTCGATTCGTCTACCAGCTAGTTTTTGCGGAATAGTAGGGATAAAACCAACCTACGGCCTGGTTTCAAGATCGGGAGTAGTGGCTATGGGTAGCTCATTCGACGTCATTGGGCCACTTGCAAATTCAGTTGAAGACGCAGCTTTAATACTGGATGTGATGGCAGGAAAAGACCTATTAGACGCCACGACAATCGCTCGAGATAAGCAAGCCTATAATCCCGTAAGCAAAGTCCCAAATTTAAAAGGCGTTAAGGTGGGCGTCATCAAAGAATTTATGGGTGATGGTGTTGACGGTGCAGTTAGGGTGCAAATACAGCAGGCAATCGACAGAATGAGAGACGCTGGTGCTGAGATCACAGAAGCCAGTATTCCATCTAATGATCTTGCTCTAGCCTGTTATTACATTCTCGTGCCAGCTGAAATTAGCTCAAATTTAGCGCGTTATGATGGTATTAAGTATGGCCATAGTGCCAGCGAAGCTAAAACTTTGGCCGAAACATACGATTTAAGCCGCGATCAAGGATTCGGAGACGAGGCTAAGCGTCGAATTATGATTGGAACGTATGTGCTTTCAAGCGGATATTATGACGCTTATTACAAAAAAGCCCAAAAAGTTAGAACGCTGCTTATCAATGAATTTAACCAGGCCTTTGAAAAGTTTGATGTCTTAGTTGGTCCAAATTCTCCTACCACTGCCTTTAAGCTGGGGCAAAAAGCCCAAGATCCGCTGGCTATGTACCTTACAGATGTAATGCTCGTTTCAGCTAACTTAGTAGGGTCTCCAGTCATCAGCCTCCCGATAGGTCTGGCTAATGGATTGCCTGTGGGAATTCAGCTTATAGGTAAGCAACAAAACGAATTAAAGCTGCTTTCCATTGCTACGGCTGTTGAAGCTGCCGCCCCTAAACTAGAGGTGCCAGTATGAAAAACCCTCTTTATTCCCTGAGCGTAGCGCAGCAAAGTCGATGGGCAAAGAATAGTGTGCTTCGACAAGCCTGTCTGCCGGTAGGCAAGGCTCAGCCAGTAAATAAGGTATGTAAAAAGTGATTTATGCTCTAATTATTATATTGGTAACTGCTGTGCTGGTTTATGGAATGATTATGTCTAAGTCGGCCAAACCCGGTGTAAAGCGCGGTCGTCGTGGGCATATTGATCGAGCTATGATTTCGAACCGTTGGGATACCATCAAACTGACTAGCGAAACAGGTGCTGCCGGTCTAAAAAACTCCATTACCGAAGCCGACAAACTGCTGGATCACGTGATGCGCGAAATGGGTTTTGGCGGCCAAACTATGGCCGAGCGTTTACGTTCGGCCGAAAAGCGTTTTTCAAGGAGCCAATATGATGCTATTTGGCAAGCCCACAAGCTGCGCAATAGTTTGGCACATGACATTGGGTTTGACTTAGTGCCAAGCATGGCCAAAGATGCCTTACGTACATTTGAACAAGCTTTAAGAACCTTAGGTGCGCTATGAACAAGCTTTACTTTGTTCGCCACGGCGAGAGCCAGGCAAATCATGACAATCGGCGCGTTGGCCAAGTAGAATCACCCTTAACCGATTTGGGTCGCCAGGAGGCTCGAGAGGCCGGGGAAAAAGCCAAATCTCTGGGAATCACCAAGATTTACAGTAGCGATTTAAGCCGTGCTCACAATACCGCTAGTATTATCGCCAAAGCAATTGACATCGATGACTCACAAATAGTAGTGGACCCGCGTTTGCGCGAAGTTAATGCTGGAAAGCTTGTTGGCACACCGTCCGACCAACTACCTGGTTATTGGGAGTGCGCCCACGAACCCAACAACCCCATGGAAGTTGAACCCCTTAGCCATGTTGAGGACAGGTTACAATCGGTTTATCAGGAGATGAAGCAACAGGATGGAAACATTTTAGTTGTTTCACACAATGCTGCGGGGCTAATTTTGATGCGTATGCTTGACCACATAGATGACGCCCAGAAATTAAAAGATTTACCCAATAGCCACATAATTGAACTTCACAAAGCTCAAAATTTAGATAGGCTGGAAAAATTACGATGACCTGCGAATTAAGAATCATGAATTATGAATCAATTGTGAACTCTTTCACTCGATGTCATCCTGAACTAGTTTCAGGATCCACATCCGTTAGTGGATCCCGGACCAAGCCCGGGATGACAAGGTTTACTCTCGGGATCACGCTATGAAGGTGATACTTTATATGGCTATGAGTGTAAACGGCATGATTGCAGACGCAAAAGACGGTGCTCCTTGGTCTGATGCCGTTCGGAAAGCATATTTAGGTACGGTTGAGAAATATAAAAATATTATCGTTGGTAGGCGCACATATGAGATTATGACGAAAGCTGGAGATTTGGATTCTTTCGAAAATAAACCTTCGATGATAGTGGTCACGAGCCATCCATTCGTCGACTCCGACACAATCCAAGTGCCATCCCTATCCGAAGCCATCGATCATCTAAGAGCCCAGGGCTTTGACTCGGCGCTTATTGGCGGTGGGAGCAAACTCGCCACCTCAGCTTTGCAAGAAGATTTAGTCGACGAAATCCAGCTCGATATCGAACCCATCTTGATGGCTAGAGGTATCCCTTTATTGCAAGATAGCCAGTTCACGGCCAAGCTATCACTCCTTGAGGTAAACCAACTTGACGATCAGGTTATCCATGTCACATATTCAGTTAGAAAGGATGCGGTATGAACAAAAGTGAATCCCGAAGTCTCCTATCCCTGTCATTCCCTATCGGAAGCCAAACTCCATCATTGTCTAGTTTGGTGCTCCGGATAGGGAATCTAGAAAAAGAATTTTCTTTTTTGGGTCCCCGATCCGGAGCAGTTGAGTACAATCTTCCGATCGAGGATGACAAAAAAAAGGACGTGTGGCGCGATTCACGGCAGAGCATAAGAGTCTTCTTAGAGAGCAATCCAGGAGTGTCAAATGTCCAACTATGAAGTTGTTATTGGTATTGAAACGCACGTTCAGCTCAAAACCAAAACCAAGCTTTTTTGTGCTTGTAATAACGATGCCCGTGATGCGGCACCAAATACCACAATCTGTCCCGTCTGCATAGGCTTCCCAGGTTCCTTACCCGTATTAAATGAACAGGCAGTTAAATTGGCTCTTCGTGCAGGACTGGCATTAAATGCCGAGCTAGCTAAGCGCACTAAATTTGATCGCAAAAACTACTTTTATCCCGATCTTCCCCACGGTTACCAGATTACTCAGTTCGACCAACCTATAATCGGCCATGGATATGTTGATGTGCCGGTTAGCGGAGAAACGACTCGTATTGGGATAACCCGAGCACACATGGAGGCAGACGCTGGTAAGCTAACGCATCCGGATGGCGCCGATTATTCGTTAGTAGACTACAACCGTGCGGGAACGCCATTAATTGAAATCGTTAGCGAGCCAGACATTCGTTCGGCAGCTGCCGCTAAGGCCTATGCCCAGGAAGTTTATAACTTAATGCGCTACGCTGATGTTAGCGAAGCAAATTTATATTATGGCAATATGCGCTTTGACATCAATGTTAGTTTGCGCCCTCAAGGCACTACTGAATTTGGCACCAGAACCGAGACCAAAAATCTCAACTCATTCCGAGCTATCGAAAAAGCCGCCGAATATGAAATAAAGCGCCAAGCTGAGGTTTTGGAGCGCGGCGACAAGGTGGTACAGGAAACTCGCGGCTGGAACGAGGCCAAGCAGCAGACCTTTAGTCAACGCAATAAGGAAGAGGCGCATGACTACCGTTATTTCCCCGAGCCCGACCTACCACCCATCGCTATAACTAAAGAAATGGTGGACGAGGCCAAATCTAGCATGTCAATTTTGCCTTCGGAAATCAGAAAACTACTGATAGGGGCTAAAGTAGGAGTTTCGGAGGCAGAAGTCTTAATTTCTAATCCCGACGCTGTCAAGATCTGGATGATAGTTCAGCAAACATCACCAAAGGACAGTCGCTTCGCTTTTAACTGGCTTGTTGGTGACAGAGTGAGGCTTGCAGAAAATAAAAACCAGACATTGCTAGAGTCAAACATCGATGCCGAAAAGCTCTGCGCTGTTTCTGGGCTAGTAGAAGCAGGACAACTCAGTTCTACCGGAGCAAAAAAAGTTTTAGAAGAATTATGGAGCTTAGATTCAGTCGAAGAAACCAAAGATACTCATAAGTTAGTTGAAAAGCTAGTCAAAGAAAACAACCTTGGCCAAAACTCTGATAGCTCCGAAATTGAAAAGCTTGTTGACGAAGCGATTGCTGCTAATCCTCAAATCGTAGCCGAATACAAGTCTGGCAAAACCCAAGTACTGGGCTTCATGGTTGGGCAAATCATGAAAGCTAGCCGCGGCCAAGCCAACCCCCCCATGGTCAATGAACTATTGCGCAAAAAGCTGGGATAAATACTCAACTAAAAAAATGCTTCAATCCGCCAATGCTTTCAATCTAGCGCTGGCGTAGTTACAATGTTCATAATACAAACTAAGTTTTTAGGAGAATACCCAAAAGATGACCGGAGTTGAAACGACCTTGCTTGTGATATTGGGTATTGGTTTCGCGGTCTTGCTTATTTTGGCAATCATCGTTACGTTCATTATTGTAAAAATATTGCAAAACATTCAGCACATTACCCAAAAAGCCGAAAACACCACCGATAACATTTCGCAAGCATTACTATCACTGGGCAAAAAGTTTGCCCCACTGGCAGTTTCCACCTTAGCAGGTGCAGCTTTAAAGAAGTTTAAAAACCGGCAACGTAATAAGGAGGATGATGTATGAATAAGAATAAAGGGATTTTTAAAGGCCTATTAATTGGGGGCGTTATAGGATCAGTAGCGGCTATTCTGTTTGCACCAAAAAGTGGTAAAGAGACTCAAGAAGATATCAAGCGCAAAGCCAGAAGCATGAAGCACGACGTAGATGTTATGTTGGCCGAAACCCAACGCGACTTAGTGGGACGGATTGATAATCTTAAGGATGTGGCCAAGGATTTGCAAGGAGAGGCTCGTCAAGAGAGCGAAGGACTCATTAGTAAGGCTGAAATATTAAAGTCCGACTTAGCAAAGTCGGCCAGCAATATCACGCGCGTTGGCGGTGAGGCCAAGGAAGAAATCGTTTCTGATGCTAAACGCCTAGTTGACGAAGGTTCGGCGGTTATGGCAGAGCTCGAGCGAGTTACCAAAAAAATGATTGCCTCAGCCAAAGAGAAGATGAAAAGCGACCACAAAGGCCCAGATGACCGATACGAAGCCTAGGTCTAAGTTAACGTCAGAGGACTACGAAAAACTTGGTCGTGAAGTAGAAGAAGTAATGATAAAAGATTATATCGTCTTCTTGCATAGCACGCCCAAGCAAATATGGAGCAGCCTAGTACGTGGTATTTTTGCCGGCCTTGGCGGAGTTTTAGGTGCCACAGTTGGTGTGGCATTATTGGTTTTTATTCTACAATACTTTGGCGGGCTGCCTTTAGTGGGGGAGTTTTTAAAGCATCTTAGCGAGTCAATTCGCCAAGGCTGAATCCAGCCGACATCCCTGGACGAGAATACTATTAACATACTTAAGACGATCAAATAAGCCTAGGCTGCGAGTTCCTTTTACTATAGGTACCGCCTTTAGGACAGTAGTATTTAAATTTTCTTTCCTAAACTCTTCTAAGCTAGTTTAGACATAATCAGATCATTTTTGCAGTACCCACGCACAGGTCGAGCATAGTGCAGATAATAATTGAGCATAAGTGAAAATAAAAAGCCTTGCTCTTATTTTTAGCTTTTTACTACTGTCCTAAAGGCGCTACATAGTTAAAACAGTAGACAGTAGACTGTTTTATAAACAGGTTTGCGAAAGCGGGAGGGCTTTACAAAGAAGTGTAATGAACACATATAAATAAAGCTCAACAAACAACCCACTAAAAGAAATTTTTCTTGGAAGCCTACAATGTCCGCAAAACCGAAGCCCTTATGCTACAATAGAATTCAAGAAAAGGGGTACGGTTGGGTGATCAAATAGAGGAAAAAACGACACCTGAAGCGGTGCAGTTTGTCCACCTTCATAACCATAGTCATTACAGCTTGCTAGACGGTCTGCAAAAAGTTCCGCAAATGCTTGATCGGGTGAAGTCACTGGGTATGAACGCCGTTGCTCTGACTGACCACGGCACACTTTCGGGCATTATTGAGTTTTATAACGAAGCTAAAAAGCGCGACATCAAACCCATAATAGGGGTTGAAATTTACATGGCCCCGCGCAGTCACACCGATAAGATGGCTAAAATTGACGCCAACCCATATCACTTGATTCTTTTGGCGGAAACCAACCAAGGCTATCAAAACCTAATGAAACTAGTTAGTATTGCCCAGCTGGACGGCTATTATTACAAACCTCGAATTGATCGTGAGCTTTTAGCAAAATACCATGATGGGCTGATCGCCCTATCGGGCTGCGCCAGCGGGGAAGTGGCAATGCATATCCGCAACGGCGACATGGCTCAAGCTGAAGAAGTGGTTCGGTGGTACCGCGATACCATGGGTGCAAGTAACTACTTTTTGGAGTTACAGGATCATGAAGACCAATGGGACGAGCAGCGGGTTATAAACGAAGGTAAAACTAAGTTAGCCACAAAACTAGGAATTGGCTTAGTTGTTACCGCCGATAGTCATTATGCTAAAGCCGAAGACAAAGAGGCGCATGAAATTTTGCTATGTGTACAAACAGGTAAATTTATTACCGATGCTGATCGCATGACAATGAACATGGATTTATTCATGTCCGACCCAAGTGAGCTAGCCAGCAGGTGGCAAAAGCAATCCGAGGCTCTAGTCAACACTGTCAGGATTGCGGAAAGGTGCAACGTCACGCTTGAGCTTGGGCGCATCCTTATTCCTACATTTGATGTCCCCAGCGGTGAAACCGAGCGTGAGTACTTACATAAACTTTGCTGGCAAGGGCTGATGTGGCGCTATGGGTCAATTGCCAAGGAAGACTTGGGGCTCATCACCGAAAAGCGCGCACGACAAGAGCTTTCCGAGGCTGTCATTACGCGGGCTGATTATGAGCTGGAAGTTATTGGTAAAATGGGTTACGAGGGGTACTTTTTAATTGTTGCTGACTTTATTAATTGGGGCAAGAACCGGGGTATTATTTTTGGGCCCGGTCGCGGCAGTGCCGCCGGTTCAATTATTGCTTATGCAATGAACATTACCGATCTTGACCCGCTCAAGTACGACCTACTATTTGAGCGCTTCTTGAATCCTGACCGTGTATCCATGCCAGATATTGATATTGACATCCAAGACTCACGCCGAGAAGAAGTCATTACGTACGTGACCGAAAAATATGGCTCCGAAAGAGTGGCCCAAATTATCACATTTGGTACGATGGCTGCTCGTAATGCCGTTCGTGATACCGGCCGAGTTTTAGCTATGCCGTACGGCGAAGTTGATCTTATTGCCAAAATGGTACCCCAGCCGGTTCAAGGTCGACATATTCTCCTTTCAACATCAATAGTAGAAGACCCAGACCTCAGACATGAATACGAATCAAATCCCCGAGCTAAACGCCTCATCGATATGGCCATCAAGCTAGAAGGCACTATTCGTAGTAACGGTGTGCATGCCGCCGGAGTTGTCATTGCTCCCACAGAAATAGTTAACTACACTCCGCTTCAACGTGCGCAAAAAGGCGGTATTTCAACCCAATATTCTATGGGGCCAATTGAAGAACTAGGGCTTTTAAAAATGGATTTTTTAGGTCTCTCCAACTTAACTACCATAAACAATGCCTTAAGGATTATAAAAAAAGTCCACGGCCACAATATTGCCATAGCAGAAATTCCACTCGATGATGAAAAAACCTATAAACTGCTTTCGCGGGGAGACACAACTGGGGTTTTTCAACTTGAATCTGCTGGGATGAAACGTTATTTACGCGACCTAAAGCCCACCAAGTTCGATGACATTATTGCCATGGTGGCTTTATATAGACCTGGGCCAATGCAGTGGATCGATGACTTCATTAATCGCAAACATGGCCGAACTCCTATCAATTATCTTCACCCCAAAATGGAGAGCTCCCTCAAGACAACTTATGGCATCCTAGTTTATCAGGAGCAGGTGATGCAGATTGCCAAAGATATGTCTGGTTTTACAGGGGGGCAAGCTGACACCTTGCGTAAGGGGGTTGCTAAGAAAAAACCCGAGGTTTTAGCCAAAATGAAGACCGATTTCATTGAAGGGGCCGTTAAAACCTCCGGTGCAGAAAGAAGCTTGTTGGAAAACTTTTGGCAATCTCTTGAGGCTTTTGCAGCCTATTGCTTTCCCAAAGCCCATGCAGCCTGCTACGCCACCATTGCTTATCAAACCGCCTATTTAAAAGCCAACTATCCGGCCGCATTCATGGCCGCTCTTATGACCAGCGACTATAACAATATTGACCGTATCGCCATTGAAGTGCCAGAATGCCAGCGCATGGGCATAGAAGTGTTACCGCCTGACGTCAACGAAAGTTTTGCTGAATTTGGGATAGTACCGGACAGCAATAAAATCCGTTTTGGGCTGTGGGCTGTTAAAAATGTGGGGGCGGGTCCAATTGAAGCTATTTTGGCTGCTCGGCAGGAGGGCGGACCATTCACCAGTGTCGAAGATTTTGCTAAACGAGTAAATGCTTCTGAAGTAAATAAGAAAGTCTGGGAGTCGCTTATAAAATGTGGGGCTATGGATCGGTTTGCCGACCGTGCCAAGCTACTAACGAACTTAGAGACGCTTATAAGCTATGCCGCTAAGGCTCAAAAAAATGCTCTTTCGGGCCAAATTGATCTTTTTGGCTCGCTGGGGGAGGAAGAAAATTTACCGGCTTTGCATCTAGAAGAGGCTCGTGAAATCCCTAGCGACCCAGAGCGCTTGGCATGGGAAAAAGAATTGTTGGGACTATATTTGTCTCATCACCCGCTCGATGAATACGCTGGCTTCTTAGCCGACAAGTCAACCGCTATATCTTTGCTAAATTCACAAATGGAAGGCAAAACCATTAAGGTGGGTGGTATTACCACCACTGTACGAAAAATTATCACCAAAAATAATGCATCCATGGCCTTCGTAGGCTTTGAAGATAAAACTGGTGTCACCGAGCTGGTAGTATTCCCTAAAGCCTACGAAAAATCTCCTGAAATTTGGCTGCCCGATCAAGTTATTTTAGTTACAGGTAAAGCCAGCTACCGCGACCGCGACGGTAAGCTTGGGACAGACTTAAAAGTAATGGTTGATAAGGCTGAAGTTATCGATTATAACCGAGCCAAAAATCACGTTGCTAAAAACCCTATACCCGAGCCAGTGAGCGCCAGTGACTTAGCTAGCTTGCCCACCGATGTCACTATAAAGCTAACCAGTATTTCCGACTCTATTTTACTAATGCGCATAAAAGACGTTCTAACCCGCTTTGAAGGTGATGCCGACGTGTTTATTGTGATAGGCGGGGATGAACCCAAGAAAATCCGCTTGCCATTCAAGGTTAAGCCCACGGCCGAGTGCTTAGACAGGCTGTCCAAGCTGGTTGGCGAAGGAGCTGTTAGCTAAGTTAAAACCGAGTAGAGTTGCTTAGCTTCACATTTTTTGTTATAGTACTACGGATATGGAAGCCGTAAAAGAAATAGAGCGCAAATATTTTAAAGACCGCGTTGCCCAAGTGCAATCTGGTGACACTGTTCGTGTACACCAGTTAATTCGTGAAGGCGCAAAACAAAGGGTGCAGGTATTTGAAGGGGTGGTTATCCGAACGCATCGACCAAACGAGCTAACTGCTGTTATTACGGTACGTCGCATTGCTAGCGGCGTAGGAGTAGAAAAAACCTTTTTGCTTCACTCGCCAAATGTTCAAAAGGTCGAGGTTATGCGCCGAGCCAAAGTAAGACGCAATTATTTATCATATCTTCGTGGCCGTCGTGGTAAGTCAGCCAGATTGCAGGAACTAGCTTTTGATAAATCGGCGGCCAATGTGGTCGAGCCAAAGCTAAGTGACACTAAGGCTCAAGCAGACGAGGATACATTAGATGCGGAAGTCACAGAGCTACCAGAGGAGGTGGCTGTGGCAGATGAGTCAATCGATGAAGTCATCAAAGAGGAGGAGAAAGCTGCTTCTGTAGATGATGCTCCCAAAGTCAGTGATGATCCTGGCGAAGAGGGTGACGAGAATGCTCTTATGGCCGAAGAAGTCGAATCTGGTATCGAACAAGTTGAAAAAGAAGCTGACCATAACCAAAAAGCCGCTTAGTTAATCATCCCCCCGTCGCTAAAATACTGCCGCAGTCTTTTTTTGTTGCCGTAAGTATGTTACTGGACGATAATAGACCCCAATGAGATCCAAACCAAGCCATAGGCACGCCAATGCACTTGTTCGTCGAGGCTATCAGGTGGTAGCTGGAGTTGATGAAGTCGGGCGAGGCTGTTTAGCCGGGCCGGTTGTAGCGGCAGCTGTAATATTATCTCCAAAAAGTCTTTTCCCAGGACTGAACGACTCCAAACTCCTCAGCCCTAGTCAGCGCCTCAGCTTGGCAATACAAATTAAGCGTCGCGCCACAGCAGTTGGCATTGGCTGGGTGGCTTCGGAGCAAATTGACACTCATGGTTTAACATGGGCAGTCAGTCAAGCCGCTAAAACTGCTCTTGCTAATATGAATTTTAATTTTGACGCCGTGTTACTAGACGGAGCTCACAACTACTTGGCCGACAGTTGTTTTGTTAAAACCGTCGTTAAAGGGGATGCAATCTGTACTAACATTGCTGCGGCTTCGGTTGTAGCCAAGGTTGCAAGGGACAATTACATGCACATACAGCACTATTTATACCCGGATTACGGGTTTGATAAGCATGTCGGTTATGGCACCGCGGAGCATTTAGCTGCATTACAAAACGGCCTAAGCCCACTTCATCGACGCTTGTTTAAGCCAGTACAAATGCAAAATGCGGGACTTGTACGTGTCAACTGAACTGGGGCAAAAAGCCGAATCAATTGCCGCTAATTTTTTAAAAAACGAACACCATTTTAAAATCATTGATCAAAACTGGCGCAATCGCTGGTGTGAAATAGACATTATTGCCAAAGATCGGTTCAATGAAATTCACTTTGTTGAAGTTAAATACCGTAAAACCAGCGCATACGGTTCAGGTTTTGAGTACATAACTCCAGACAAAATACAGCGCTTGCAACGCGCAGCCCTAATGTGGATAGGTGAGCATAGCTGGACGACTAGTTTCCAAGTTGATGTAATATCTGTCGAAGGCGACCTAGACCATCCGGTAATTGAGTATCTGCCTAATGCCTTAGCGCCATGATCGTATATAATTAACCAATGCGTTACCTGCCGATAAATCCAATACTATTCACGAACAATAGGCAAAGGCTGGTAAGCTCTTTGCCTAAAAATAACAGTATCTTGCTTAAGGCTGGTCAGCCCATAATTAGATCAGGCGATACGGAGTACCCCTTCAGAGTAAATTCTGATTTTTTTTGGACTACAGGTATTGAAGAACCGGGAGCAATCACTCTTATCACTTCTTCGGGAAGTGAAACTTTATTCTTGCCTAAGACGTCTGAGTTTGAAAGATTATGGAGGGGGTCGCGCCTTGATTCCGTCAAGGCTAGCGCTCAATCTGGTATTAAGAATGTCGTTTCTTTAAATCAACTGCCTAAGTTTAAAAAATTACTACAAATCCCCCCAATGGAGCCTCGTTCTGCTCATAAGCTAATTTGCTCACTACGGATGGTTAAGGACCCACTTGAAATTGAGATAATGAAAAAGGCGGCCGAAATAACTGCCCAAAGTTTTAAAGTGGCTTTGTCTAAACTTAAACCAAAACTAATGGAGTATGAGCTTGAGGCAGTTATAACTCAAGGTTTTTATGGGCTGGGAGCAAACGGCCATGCCTATACGCCAATTGTTGCGTCTGGAGTACATGCCTGCACTCTCCATTACGTCAACAACGACCATCAGCTTAAATCTAGTCAACTTGTACTAGTTGATGCAGGGGCTGAGTATGCCAACTACTCAGCGGATGTGACAAGAACTTGGCCAGCTGGCGGTCAATTTTCAGATCGTCAAAAAGCAGTATACCAGGCAGTATTAAAAGTTCAAAAGGCTGCAATAGCCCGTCTTAAACCTGGGATGACCCTAAAGGACAGTGAAACTGCAACTGCCAAAGATATCGTGGTTGAGCTCATTCATCTGGGCTTGTTGGAACTATCAGCGCTTTCTGCTTTTGGTAAAGTCAAAAACCATCCATATAAAAAATATTTTCCTCACGCTACTTCTCATTTTCTTGGGCTAGACACACACGATGTTGGTGACTACCAGCGCCCCCTTGAGCCGGGCATGGTTATTACGGTTGAACCGGGAATCTATATCCGCGAAGAAGAAATTGGAGTTAGGTTGGAAGACGATATATTAATCACCGAAGTAGGCAGTGAAAATCTTACTCAGAACATACCCATCGAGATTAAAGCAATCGAAAGCTTAATGGCTAGGGTGGGCAGATAAATAGTTCTTAAGAGCAGCTTCGTCACGTTCAAACCAGTCGGCTTGCAGGCGAATGCGTTCTACTGCCTGCTTCACAGTCCGCTCAATTCCAGGAGCAGGATTCGTGGCAAAAAACTTAGCCACATCGTCAGCATGCTGGTGATCAGCAAAAACTCCCAGTCCTTGCGGAACATAACTTAATAAGTGCCCACCGTGACCATAACGTTCTATCAACTCACTCCAACTTTCTTGAATGAACTTCCAAGCTTGCTCTCTGCCAACTCGATTACCGAGCACCCTCATTATGACGATTACGCTATCCTGAGAGCGGACATCTTTGGATAGCGAAGTCTCTAGAATACGAGCACAAAGCTTCTGGTCGTGAAAGCCAGCTAGAGCTCCCAATATTCGTCGCTGCTCTTCTTGTAGCGCCGATGATTTATATAGCTCGAACAGCTCATCATAGTCGTCAGTAGCTCCATGCCTGGCTACAACGCTGTAAACGGAGCCGCGCAGGTCAGCTGGGATTAACTGGCCCTGCAAATGCAAACCGAAGCGTTTGCGACACTCTGCTATTACATCATCATCACCGCAGCGTCCCGCCAAGCCGATCAGACGTGGCCTTAAAAGGCTATCAAAATGGGTTTCAGAGACTTTAGGCTCCCATCCTAATTGATTTTGACGCGGCTGAATAAGCCATAAAACAAATTTGTCCAATTGGTCGTGTAGCTTATCATCCGAAATTACCATTAGCTCGCTTAATCCGTCGAGCATTGCATTCCATACTGCAAAATCGGTTTCGTTACGCATTTGGGTGAGCAGTTTTAAAACTTGATCCCCCCCGAGCTTGTTGGCCTGGGCTAGGGCGGTAACATCGGACACTACACCTAGCCGGTCAACTACCGGCAGCTTTAAGTTGATCAGCGCGTCACCTAGAGAATAAATTTGCTCCGGCAAATAGCCTGTAATATATACTCCGGTTTGACCCGGATTGGGCTTAATCCATTGGCTGTGAGGCAAGTTGATCTTACCCTCGATTTTATCAAAAAGTAACGACTCGGTTTGACCTTCATCGGTTCTCAGTGTAAATGGTATAGGCCAGACCGTCTTATCCGATCGCATCTCGTTCGGGTTGGCAAAAAAGCGTTGCTGCCTAAGATAGCCTTCATCATTTAGCGAAACCAAGGGAAAACCAGGCTTACTCGTCCATGCTTGCATAATTCGCCGCACAGGTTGATTTGCAGCCTCTTCCAAGAACCTCCATAAGTCAGCAGTTACGGCATTACCGTAACTAAAGTGCTCGAGGTAGTCGTGTAGCCCTTTCTTGAAAGCCTCTTCTCCAATGAAGTGATAAAGCATATTAATAACGCTGGCCCCTTTTTGATAGCTAATGGCATCAAAAATTTCATCTATTTCGGCAGGATGGTGCACCTCTACTTCAATTGGATGAGTGTTCGCGAGTGAATCCAGCTCTCGTGCATGCATATAGTCATCACTTATAAACTGCGTCCACATTTTCCATTCGGGGTATAGGTAATCGCACGCCAGGTATTCAACCCAACTGGCAAATCCCTCGTTCAACCAAAGATCGGTCCACCAGCTCATGGTTACTAAATTGCCAAACCATTGATGGGCTAACTCGTGGGCCACCACCATGACAACATGCTGTTTATTTAAAAGGGCTGTATTGTCGGCGTCCACCAAAATAGCTGTTTCACGATAAGTTACAACCCCCCAATTTTCCATCGCCCCAGCCGCAAAGTCAGGGACCGCCACCATGTCGAGTTTGGGTAACGGATAGGGAATGCCAAAGTACTCTGTGTAAAATGACAATATTTTAGATTCAGCTTCCAGAGCAAAGCTACCTAACTCAACTTTTCCCGGGGTGGTATATACGCCCACCTCTATTCCCTCTTTCGTTGTAGTGGTGATCCGCTCAAATTCACCTACCAAAAAACCAACTAGATAAGTAGACATCCTAGGTGTGGTGGAGAACCTTACAGTCTTTTTATTATTATCAATTTTTTCACTGACTGGATTTGTATTTGCAATAGCGGTTAGCTCTTCTGGAACCACCAAAGTTATGTCAAAAGTAGCTTTAGCGGCTGGCTCGTCAATACATATAAAGGCTTCGCGCGCAGCTGTAGGTTCAAACTGAGTAGTTGCAATCCACTTTTCTTCGCCGTTATGCAAATAACTGCTACGATAAAAACCATGAAGGTCTTGGCGTAAAGAGCCGGCGAACTTTAACTCCAGATCATAGGTGCCGATAGACAGCTCGGATGAAAACTTAATTATTACGGATTGGTCATTTTTTTTATAATCAATTGTCTCTGCGGGCTGTTTATTAATGGTTGCAAGGCTAATTTTTAAACCCGAGGCATGTAATTCCAAATAGTCGGTTGGCCTTTTAAGTTCAAAAGTTACAACCTCTTGTCCCTCAAAGCTAAAGTCATTAAAGTCGGGCTCTAACTGCAATTTATAATGACGTGGAACAATATTTTCGAGTAGTCGTTTGGCATTCTTCATCCTAGCAGTATAACGTCTCCGGCGGACTAAAATCTAGCATAAGCCAAAATAAAAAGAAAGTGGCCCCGCCGCGTCATCTTGATCGTCCGGGTGGACGATGTGGAATGACGGGCGGGGCCGACTCTTCACCGAAGTGGGTACATCTGCTTGATGGTCTTGGTCCGCCTGACGCGGTTGTTGGTGATGTTGGCCGCCCCGAAGATGGTCGCGAACCCCCAACCGGTGAACGAAACTACCTGAGTGCGGTTGGCTGGCCAGACGATCAGAAGTACAACCGCTGTAACGGCCAGCACTAGCGTCAGACATCCCACTAACATTCCGCGAGATGAGCGCTTCAACCGCTTGATGCCAAGCTCGGGTCGAAGCCTGACTTGGCTGCTGATTTCTGCGCGCCTGGACGAGCGTGGGAGAGAGGGGGAGATGAGTGTTTCGCCGGCCACGGTGGACCGGGAAATACGGGTTGCAGTCAATACAGACCTCACTTTTAGAATGAAGAGCATCGTGACCAGAGGCCACTAAAAGCTCCTGACGGACGATGGTGATTATGATAGCACATATTATGCAGTGCGTCAATGGATCGTGGACGTACTATCATACAAGTCCTGAAAAGCTCCCTGATTACGCGGAAGAAATCTGCTTCCGATTGCTAATAAAAAGAAAGCGGCCCCGCCGCGTCATCTTGATCGTCCGGGTGGACGATGTGGAATGACGGGCGGGGCCGACTCTTCACTCTTTGTTGGGTATGTAGTTGGATACCCTGTAGAAGACAACCAAGCCCCAGAAGATCACCCCGAAGATCAGGGCCATTGCGACATCGATGGTCAGGCGCGGGTGAGTCCTGAAGATGGAGTAGGAGCCGAACCAGGTTCGGGTGTGGTCCTGCCGAAACCAGTCGAGACCCCAAAACGAGGCCATTCCTCCGCCGATCATGATGACGGCGAGGAAGTAGTGGCAGATACGCCCGATCCTCGCTCGGTCTTCTTCGGTCCAACCAGTAGCCTCTTCGACGAGGGTATCTTCTAAGCTTGTCCAAGGCGGGATAACTGTCATGCGGTGCCTCCAAGCGGCAAGTAGTGTTGGTTAGGTGAAGTGAAGAGCGTCGTGGTCGGAATGCCACAATGCTCCCGACAAAACGATACTTGTTATGATAGCATAAGCAGGATAGAATGTCAACCCTCTCTTGATCTGACCTAGGCTTGACCGCAGAGTCGGATGTGCGCTATAGTTAAGACACTTTAGAAATCGGTCAGTGGCCGGTTTTTTTCATCAAAAGACCCCAACAATTTAATATCCCTATAAGGAACCAAGTTAAAACTATGCAAAGCCCATTTTTAGCAGCCATCAACCAAATATCAGACGAAAAAAGCCTGCCTCGTGAAATTATTATCGAAACAGTCGAGGCTGCACTGGCCGCTGCTTACAAAAAAGACTACGGTGACAAAGATCAAGAAGCACGAGCTGAGCTCGACCAGACTTCTGGAGAAATAAGTATTTACGTCACTAAAACGGTTGTTCCTGATGATGCGGTCGAAAACAGCTTTTTGCAAATTGGCCTGTCCGATGCTAAAAAAATTGACTCCAAAACTAAAGTTGGTACCGAGGAAGAGCCCAATACAGTTACGTACCGCGACGAACCAGAAGGCTTTGGTCGTGTCGCAGCCCAAACTGCCAAGCAGGTGATTATTCAGCGTATTCGTGAAGCGGAGCGCGAAATTATTTTTACTGAGTACAAAGACAAAGAAGGATTAGTGCTAAACGGTACCGTCCAACGAGTGGAAGGTAATACGGTGTATGTTGATCTCGGTAAGGCCAACGGTGTGTTGTTTGCAGGTGAGCAAATTCCTAACGAACGCTACTATAATGGCCAGCGGTTAAAAGTTTATTTGGTGCGCGTAGAACAAACAACCCGTGGACCTCAAATTGTTCTGTCTCGGGCACATCCTCAAATGGTATCGCATCTGTTCGCGCTTGAGGTCCCAGAAATTGAACCCGGTTCGGTGGAGATTAAGGCCATTGCGCGAGAGGCGGGAGTTCGCACCAAGATTGCCGTGCAGTCCAACGCTGATGGTGTTGACGCCGTTGGAACTTTTGTAGGTGGTCGTGGCAGCCGCGTTCAAGCCGTCATGGGAGATTTAGGGGAGGAAAAAATTGACATTATTCTTTATAGTGAAGACCCCAAAACGTTCATTACCAACGCTCTTTCCCCTACAAAGGTTGTAGACGTTACCCTTCATGAAGACGAAAAAAAAGCCATCGTAAAAGTCCCTGAAGACCAACTTAGCTTGGCTATAGGTAAGCAAGGGCAAAATGTTCGTTTAGCCGCAAAACTTACTGGGTGGAACATCGACATTACCAGTGCCGACGAATCCAGAATTGAAGCTACGGCCGAGGCAGTTGAGGAAGTTGTCAAAAAACCATCCAAAAGCAAAAAGGTTGATCTAGAAGGTTCGCTGATTGATCTCGTTAATCAGACAGGTACCGAAACAACGGACAAACCAACTGATGGCACCCCGTGACTATCTACAGAACTTGCCAAAAGTGCTAAAATAGAGCTAGGGGAAATACAGGATACGACTAAAAAATTCTCCCTTTTTAAGCAATGAGAGGGAATAATGGAATCAGATTATCAGGCGCAGTTTGATCGGTTTACTGAAAACGCTAAGAAAAGTTTGGAAAACGCCGATGTTTTAGCTCAAAACATGGGCAGTAATTACATTGGAACAGAACATATTTTGCTGGGAGTATTACAGCAAGAGGGTTCTATTGGTGCCAAAATTCTTCGCAACGCGGGCGTCACTATGAATAAAGCCCAAATGGTTTTAAGTTTTTCGCAAAAAATATTGGCTAAAAATAACCGCAAGGGGCTAAGTGAAACCGCCAAAACCACACTTACATTGTCGTGGCGAATCGCCAAGGAATTTGGCCAGCCATACTCAGGCACGGAACACGTATTATTTGCGATTTTGAGTCAAAAAAATGCTCGGGCTAACTCCTTGCTGAAGGAAATCCATGTGGACACAACAGCTGTGAGGGCAGAGCTGGAAAGCTATTTAAGTAACCAACCAGACTTTTATGCTGAAGAGACCCCAAAGCCAAATAGCAAAAAGAAATCTTCTAAAACTCCAGCGTTGGATCATTTTGGCATAGACATGACTGCCAAAGCTCGCGATGGCAAACTTGATCCCGTAGTGGGCCGGGAAAACCAAATTGGACGGATGGTATCAATATTAAATCGGCGCAGTAAAAACAACCCGGTTTTAATTGGCGAACCTGGAGTGGGCAAAACCGCCATAGTTGAGGGGCTAGCGCAACGGATTGTTAGTGATGAAGTGCCAGAAATGCTGCAAAATAAGCGCTTAATAATGCTTGATCTAGCCAGTGTTATCGCAGGCACTAAATACCGGGGAGAATTCGAAGAACGATTGAAGAAGATATTGGACGAAGCTAAGGCTTCTCCTGATGTTATTTTGTTTATAGATGAGCTTCATACGGTCGTCGGGGCTGGAGCAGCGGAAGGTGCCATAGACGCTGCTAATATCTTGAAACCCGCACTTAGCCGTGGAGAAATTCAAGCAGTAGGCGCGACAACTATGGATGAATATCGCAAGTACATCGAAAAAGATGCAGCTTTAGAGCGTCGCTTCCAGCCAATCATTGTTCCTGAAGCTACTGTGGAAGAGACAATCGAGGTGCTTTACGGTATTCGAGGTGCGTACGAGCATCACCACCGCGTTGTTATAAGTGATGAAGCCGTAGAACAGGCTGCCAAGCTAGCCAAACGTTACATTGCCGACCGCTTTTTGCCAGACAAAGCCATAGATCTCATAGACGAAGCCTCATCGCTCGCGCGTATTAAAAGAGGCGGAAATGGCAAAGTTTCACGAGGGTTGCAAAAACAACTATCTGATATTTACGCTGATATCGAAGAGGCTGTTGAAAATCAAGATTTTGAGCTTGCTGCCCGACTTAAGACAAAAGCCAGCATTATGGAGCAAAAAGTAACTGCCCAACGCTTACGTGAAGGTGCTAGTGGAGAGCCGATTGTCATTGGCGGCGAAGAGATTGCTGAGGTTATCAGTATGGTTACGGGAGTACCTTTAACTCGCTTAATTAAGACTGAAACTGAAAGCCTAATAAAGCTTGATGAGGCCTTGAATAAGCGCGTAGTTGGCCAAACCGAGGCAGTGGGGGTCGTATCCAGGGCTATCCGTCGTAGCCGAACAGGCATTAGCGACAGCCGTCGCCCTATTGGATCATTTATTTTTTTGGGGCCGACCGGTGTAGGTAAAACGGAACTGGCGCGCCAATTAGCCGAAGAAATGTTCCATGATCGAGACGCCTTGGTGAAGATTGATATGAGCGAGTTTATGGAAAAGCACAATGTCGCTCGATTAGTCGGAGCACCCGCAGGATACGTGGGTTACGAGGATGGCGGGCAGTTGACTGAAATTGTCCGACGTAAACCTTACAGCCTGATACTATTTGACGAAATTGAAAAAGCCCACCCAGACGTATTTAACATGCTACTTCAAATTTTAGAAGACGGCTTTGTTAGTGATGCCAAGGGGCGAAAAGTTGACTTCCGCAACACCATCATTATTATGACAAGTAATGTCGGCGCCAGCGATATGTATCGTGAAGCCAAAATGGGCTTCAAGGCCCTTACAAAAGACGACGAACGTCAGGTTGATGAGGTACATGAGCAAATCAAAACCAAGGTAATGAGTGATTTAAAACAAACCTTCCGCCCAGAGTTCTTAAACCGCATCGACCAAGTAGTGGTATTCCGCAGCCTAAGTAAAAATGATATTAAGCGCATTTTGAACCTACAATTAACCGATCTAGCAACTCGACTCAAGGAACAGCAAATTGAGTTAAAAGTCTCTCCTTCGGCCAAAACCTTTTTAATGGAAAAAGGTTACGACCTAGACAACGGCGCTCGTCCAATGCGGCGCGCAATTCAGGACTACATCGAAGACCCATTGGCGGGAGAGCTATTAGGGCTACGAGTAAAAAGCGGAGACATGGTAGAAATTACCCGCAGAGGCGAAAAGCTGCACTTAGAGCCAGCCTCCTTGGCTCATACAGCCGCAGAGTAGCTTTTGTGAGATGACGCCGCTTGAGTGCAATGAGCCAGGTAAACAAAAGTTGCATGTTCGCGATTTGTTCGGTACACTTAACAAGTTAATGGGCTAGAACTTGGCAAAACCAACCACCCAATTTATTTGTCAAAGTTGTGGGGCAACGTCGCCCCGCTGGGCGGGTAAATGCCCAGAATGTGCTGCTTGGAATTCTTTGGTTGAATCAGCGCCCTTTACCAAAAGTCAAAAGTCGGGCACTCAAAGTCTAATTCCAGAAAAGCTAGCCAATATAGACTCGTCACGATACCCTCGCATATTGACTGGCACAAATGATCTCGATCAAGTTCTTGGTGGTGGCCTTGTTGTAGGCTCAGTTGTACTGCTCTCGGGTGATCCTGGCATAGGCAAGTCAACGCTGGTTCTGCAAGTGGCTGCAACTGTTTCAAAGAAAAGACCAGTTTTATATGTCAGCGGCGAAGAATCAACTAGTCAAATCAAGCTTAGGGCGGAGCGGCTAGGGCTTGCATCGACCGAGCTCGACCTACTGGCCGAAACCAACACCGATGCCGTCGTTGCAACAATTGCCTCGGGAAATTACGGGATGGTTGTGATTGACTCGGTTCAAACTATGGCAACAGAGGCACTTACGGGGGCAGCCGGAAGCGTAGGACAGATAACTGCCAGTGCTCAAATGCTTCAAAACGTTGCCAAAAGCCACGATACAGCCATGATTATAATTGGCCACGTCACCAAAGAAGGCTCTATTGCAGGTCCCAAAATTCTTGAGCATCTTGTCGATGTCGTCCTTTATCTAGAAGGAGATAGATATGGAAATTTCAAGGCGCTAAGGGGTATTAAAAACCGCTTTGGATCTACAAACGAAGTCGGAATATTTGAAATGACTGAGGCAGGGTTGGTTGATGTTGCTAACCCTTCGGCGGCGCTCCTAGCTGAACGTCAACCGGACGCCGGCTCAGTTGTAGCCGCTACCTTGGAGGGTACGAGAGCGCTGTTAGTTGAAGTCCAAGCACTTGTTTCGACCACAGTCTTCGGGTATCCAAAGCGGACTGCCTCAGGATTTGACCTTAACCGCCTCAACCTGCTGGCGGCAGTACTCACAAAACGGGCAGGGCTAAATTTGAGCAATCAGGACATTTATGTTAACATTGTTGGTGGACTTAAGGTTGCCGAGCCCGCTATTGATCTTGCAATTATTTTATCGATCGCATCGGCATTTAAAAATCAACCGCTCGTAGGTGACACGGTGGTGTTTGGCGAAGTAGGCTTAAGCGGAGAAGTGCGAAGTGTGTCGCAGGTGACAAAACGCTTAGCGGAAGCGCAAAAACTAGGCTTATCAAAAGCAATAGGCCCTCGCGGCGACAAAGAAGTGCTGGCAGTTACTACTATCAGCCAAGCTATAACAATTGGCCTTAATTCCAAATCCTAAAACACAGGAGAATGGCATGTCTGAAGCAGTTATTATTATCGGCGTGATTGTATTGTTGGCCTGTGCCGGCTTGGCAGCAGTACGGATAATGCGGTTATCATTCCGAAGCTTGATTTTGGGTTTAAGCGGGGCAATCATTGGTTTGTTAATAGGCGCATTATTAAGTCTACCCCTAAGCAGCCTACCGACACCATTTAGCAATATTTTTCCTATTCTGGTAACTGTTCTAGCCGTAGCAGTAATGATTGGGGCGTTCGTAAAACAGTCTGATACATTCGCTAGCTTGTTGCCTTTTATGCGGCGCCTATCCGACACGGGTGATATTCTAGACATACAGAGCACCAACGCTGCTTTGGTAGATACCTCTGTAATTATTGATGGGCGGATTGCCGACATAGCCTTAACCGGGTTTGCCCCAAGTAACCTTTTGGTGCCTAGGTTCGTCTTGGCTGAGCTTCAGAACATCGCTGACTCTGATGATGCCATGCGTCGTAGTCGTGGGCGTCGAGGACTGGAGTGTCTCAATCAGCTTAGAGATAACCCTGAAATCAAAATCGAAATCATCGAAGATGAAATGGCTGGAATCGCCGAAGTAGATGCAAAGTTAGTTCGTTTGGCCAAGAATCGTCACGTCCCAATTCTTACTACCGACTTCAATTTAAACAGAGTAGCTCAAATTGAAGGTGTTCGCGTACTCAATATCAATGAATTATCAAACGCAATCCGTCCAGTGGTACTGCCAGGAGAGGAAATGGTGGTTAAGGTGGTGCAGCTAGGTAAAGAAAAAAACCAAGGGGTCGGCTACCTTAACGATGGCACCATGATAGTGGTCGAAAACGGGGATAAGCTAATTGGCCAAGAAGTTATCACAGAAGTGACGCGGGTATTTCAAACGGTTGCAGGCAAAATGATCTTTGCCACGCCTAACTCAGCTATACAAGAAGACAAAAACACTTCTGCGGTCGATAAAACTGTGTCAAATCACAAGCGTCATAGTTTGCAGCCTAAATCCCGGGTTAAGAAATAGCTGTTTATTACTAGAGCTACTAAGTATTCCACTTATGCTTTTTAAGCTCTCTAATAATTTTAGTAACTACCTTAGAGGGTGACTCTGACGAGAGAATTTGGATGTTTCCATGCTTAATGTATAGATGAAAACGACGCAAAAAGCGTTGTCTTTCAACCTCTGCTGAATCATCATTCCACCTAGACCTAGCTAGCTGCCGGGCGACCACGAGATCGGCCCCGACTTCTGGATTATCTCCAGGTAAAAGCAAGATCGTTACCCCGTGGTTCTTAAGCAGCTCTAGATGCTTTGGGATCAAATCAGGCACCGACTCATGTGCTAAAAAACCTCCAGGCGTGACAAAGACGCTGGAGGTTTTGGCCTCGTCAAGGAGTGTTTCAAAAAGAGCAGAATTAGTCCGCGCATAACTTTCGTAGCCACGGGCGTCGATGTGGTCCGTGGTGCTTTCTAATCTGGCATTAAACTCTAGGTCAAGGTCAATAAACGGAATGTTTAAACGTCTCGCTAAAGTGTATCCAACGGTAGACTTTCCAACACTCGCCGGACCTATGATAAACAAATGCCTGGGTTCTTGCGGACTCATTACGGAGAACTGAAATTATAAATTGGGGTAGTGTCGATCCTACTGGCTCCGTCATAAGCATCGACACGCCAACTATAGATTCCTGGGGTTATGGGCAAAAAAGCCGCTTGGCCGGTAGTAGTGAGCGGATTAGCTGGGGCATATGGAGACCCATTCCGGGTAACAAACAACTGATAAGAAGTAGCATCAATGACACGAGACCATGTAAAGGCCGCCGTTCCTGCTTGGTGCGAACCTTCGGGTGGACTCATCCCTGCGAATCCGCTTCCGGTAGAAGCTACAATAACAGTAGTCTGGCTGCTTGCTTGATAAAGCCCCGTATCAGTGACAGTAGCGGTTATAGTATGGCTACCAGTGCTCGCAGCCGAATAATCAAAACTATACGGGTTTGTTTCGATTGGCGATTGGGTAGATATGACCTGGTCGTCAAGCTTAATATCGAGCTTATTTGCCGGAAACGTTCCGGAAGTTACGGTGGCTGTAATGCGTATTGGGCCAGATCCCGCAGCCGTGATTGTAACAGTTGGTTTTTCGTCTCCGCAGCTATGAACGTCATCATTCTGCGTAGGCAGGGTTCCTCCTTGAGCAAAGCCTAAACTTGCGGCAAGCCCTGCCACGGGAGGCTCCCATCGACTATAAGCTTGGTCTGTTGAAGGAATTTCTGCGTGAATTTCACTTGAGTAGGCAGTTTCAATGGCCAGTGGTGGCGTACAATCTGTGGCAAGCTTCTTCGAAACTTTATCGACTTTGGCGCTTCTAGTGTTTGTAGCCGGTGTCGGCTTGTACCATGAAGGAAAAACATCAACCCTAGTTCGTTTTGTGCCCGAAGATGGCAATCGCCCCGTGTCAGCATCCAATGTAATAGTTTGGATACCCGCGGGTTTGTTGAACTGGTCGTTTGGTGTTCCTTTAAGGGCGGCCCTCATATAAGTATTCCATATCGGCGCAGCAATGTTAACACCTCCTGCAGTCATGGGGCTATTGTCGTTATTTCCCACCCACACCCCGGCAATAAGATTTGGCGTGTAGCCTACCGTCCACGCGTCATGGTAATTGGTTGTTGTGCCAGTCTTGACTGCAGCAGCATAGCCAGGCAATACGAGCGGGCTGTTTGGACCAAACACAGCCGAGCGAGCGCCGTTGTCGCTTAGAACACTATTCATTAAGTAAGCCACTTGCTGGTCGAGGACCTGTTTACCGCTTGGCTTGGCGTTGTCTATCAATACTTTTCCGCTTGCATTAGTGACTTTAAGAATTGGCGTTGCTTCATAATGGAGCCCGCCATTAGCGAAACTTTGATAAGCGTTGACCATATCGTTTAACTTAACTTCGCCAGAACCAAGCACTAATGCAAGCCCATACCCACCCTCAGGAGGGTTATATAAAGTAGTAATGCCTAGCTTATGGGCCGTGTCGATCGACTTTTTAAGTCCTGCCATATATAAAGTTTTAACCGCCGGGATGTTATAGGAATTTCCCAGAGATGTGCGCATAGATTGAACTCCATGGGTCAACCCGTCATAGTTTTTGGGAATAAAGTTTCCAAAGTCAGTTGTAACATCGTACATAGTTGTACCAGGTCCATAGTTGTACTCTTTGCCCCAAGCCGTAGCATATACAAATGGCTTAAAGCTTGAACCTGGTTGACGGTTAGCCAGGGCTACATTAAAGGCAGTTTTATTATAATCATAACTACCAACCATAGCGTATATCTGGCCAGTTTTTGGATCAGCCGACACTATGGCAGCGTTTGAGCCGCCTGCATTAGTAACTGCGCGCATATTAGCGTCAACCGCCTCTTCGGCTTGGTGTTGCTTCGTAATATCAAGCGTAGTAATTACTTTCAAGCCCCCTGACTCAACGATTGAAGTGCTATACTTGCCTACCAACACATCCTTGGCGTAAAAGCCAAACTGCGGGGCAAGATTCCCGGCTGTTAAATTGGGGGTTTGAGAAAGTTCTCCAGGGCCCAAAATATCAACCTTTTTAGCAGCGTCGGCCTCTGACTGCTTGATATACCCTTGTTTTGCCATAGCATTTAACACTAGGTGTTGCCGAAACAATAGTTCGTCGGTGTGTACTCCATAAGGCGAATAATAGCTTGGCCGGTTAGCGATGGCAGCCAGCAAAGCACTTTCCGCCAAATTCAAGTCCTTGGCATTTTTATTAAAAAAAGTTTTTGCGGCTGCCTGAATTCCGTATGATTGAGAGCCATAAGGGATTTCATTTAAGTAAAGTTTTAAAATGTCGTCTTTTTTGTATAGCTGATTTATTTCAATCGCTAAGATCAGCTCTTTAATCTTACGACTAAAGGTCTGGTCATTGCTAAGCAGAGCATTTTTCACGTATTGCTGAGTTATAGTGGATCCACCTTGGCGCACTCCACGGTTGGTAATGTCGGTATAAGCGGCCCTTAAGTAACCAGTAAAACTAAAAGCTCCCTCTTTATAAAAATTCTTGTCTTCAATGGCAATCGTAGCGTGCTTAATCGAGTTAGGCATTTGCTCAAAAGGTATTATGGTGCGGTTTCGGTCTCCATGATCTTCCCAAAGTAAAGTTCCATGACCTGGGTTGGTAAGTTCATCTCGAGCATAATAGCGGGTATTTTGGGCGCCAGTAACCGACTTAACCTTGCTTGGGTTTGGGAGGTCTTTGGCAACATATAAAAAAGTCAAGGCTATAACTAAGAAGCCTGCACCACCAATTTTTGCAGTCATTACTAAACCTTGGCGACTAAACCAATAAGCCCTGAGATTGGCCGGTTTAAAATGAGCCAAAAAAGCCGCTAATGGAGTTGAGGATCGACTTCTAGTTGACCGTGCTGATCTAACAACACGACGAGCAGATTGCTTCATATTATTATCCTTACGTTTGAGATTATACCGTACCGGGGCTATGCTCGTCGAGTCTGCGCAAAGACAATAAACATTACATATACAAGCGTTGAGAAGGTTTTTCCGGTCATTCTGTCGTGCTATAGTAGGCAATATGAGTAATGAAACATCCAAAGCAGTTGATGAAATTCTCAGCCGCTCTGTCAGCGCAGTCTATCCTTCTGTCGGCGCCTTGCAGAAACGGCTACTGGCTGGTAAGCCGATGCGCATATATATGGGCATTGATCCCACTGCTAGCTATGTTCATATAGGGCATGCTACCAACTATTTATTGCTAGAAAGGCTTCATAAGCTAGGACATAAAATTATTGTTTTAGTAGGAGACTTCACCGCCCTTATTGGTGATCCAAGCGATAAAACCGCAGCCCGAAAGCAGCTTACCGCAAAAGAAGTTCAACGAAACCTCAAAACATTTAAACAACAAATTGGAAAAATCTTAGATTTCAACACCAAGACCAATCCTATTGAGTTTAAGTTTAACTCGGAGTGGCTTGCAAAGCTGTCCTTTTCAGACATGGTTGACCTTGCATCTAATTTTACCGTCCAACAAATGATAGAACGGGATACATTCCAAAAACGCCTCAAAGATCAAAAGCCTCTTTTTGTTCACGAGTTTTTTTATCCTCTGATGCAGGGTTACGATTCAGTCATGCTTGAGGCCGACATTGAAATAGGCGGGACCGACCAGACGTTCAATATGCTAGCCGGTCGAACCCTAGTAAAACGCTACCAAGACCGAGAAAAATTTGTTATAGCCACAACCTTGCTTGAGAACCCATTGACGGGCGAAAAACTTATGAGCAAAAGCTTGGGAACGGGGATAGGTCTAGATGAGGAGCCAGCGCAAATGTACGCTAAAGTTATGGCATTACCCGACGAGGCCATTATTCAGGTGCTTATTGACTGCACCAGACTGCCAATGACAGACATTGAAATTCTAAAAACTTCGTTAATAAACGGTGAGAATCCTCGAAACGTCAAAATGAGCTTGGCCCGCGAAATCGTCACGACCTACCACAGCCAAGGAGCTGCAGAAAATGCCGAGAAAAGCTGGATAAATGAAGTCAGCGAGGGGCAACAGCCGGACATGATTGAAGAAAGATTGATTAAAAAATCAAGCAGCAACATGATAGATATTTTGGTCGAGGTTGGTCTTTCTGCCAGTAAGTCCGAAGCCAAACGGTTAATTGAACAACGAGGAGTTCGTCTGAATGATCAATTACTTGAAGCCGATGCAGTACAGTCGTTTGCAGATGGAGACGTAATTCAGGTAGGCAAACGCCGCTACGTTCGCATAAAGCTTTAATGCTCAACCTAGATCTGTCGGTCGAAAGCCTTAGGGGCGTGGGCTCTGAAACCGCTCGAAAACTACAACGCCTCCATGTCTTAACTCTTGGGGATCTAATAAAGCACTATCCCAGGCGGTATAATGACTTTACCAACGCAACTTTAATATCAAAGGTTGTCCCCGGCTTAGTGACAGTAAGGGGCAAAGTGGTAACAGCTGCTAGTAGACGTGTTCGTGGACGTAACCTTACAATTACTGAGGCAATCATCAGCGATGAATCTGGGACACTTAAGGCCATTTGGTTCAATCAACCTTATCGCTTGGCACAGTTAGAAAAAAACAGTGAGATAGCTCTAACGGGACGATTGCAATTTCGAAATAACGACTTAGCATTACAGTCGCCAGCTATAGAAAAAATTCAGGATTTACCGCTTGGCGAGAATCGTATAATACCCGTTTACCCAGAGACCGAAGGGTTAAGTTCACGTCAAATCCAGGTCGCCATAAAGCCGCTATTAGCACGCCTGAGCGACTTGCCGGAGACCTTACCAGGTACCGTGATAGAAAAAGCCCAGCTAATAAGCCGCGCCGAAGCTTTAAAACAAGTACACACACCCACTTCGTCCGAGATGTTGGAGAGGGCACGCCACAGAATCGCGTTTGAGGAGCTTTTCTTAGTTATCCTAGCAAGCCTGAGCATAAAGCAGGAGATTAAGACGGAAGAATCTCCTAAAGTTTCGTTTCAATTAGACCTAGCCAAGCGCTATATTGAAGCCGTCGGTTTTGATTATACCAATGCCCAGCGCCAAGCAGCTTGGCAGATACTGAATGATATGGAGCGGGAACATCCCATGAATCGTCTGCTTGAAGGCGACGTTGGTAGTGGCAAGACTGTTGTAGCTGTTATGGCGGCAGTAATGGCAATAGCTAGCGGTTATCAAGCAGCATTAATGGTTCCTACAGAGCTATTAGCCCGTCAACATTTTGCAAAAATAACTCCTCTAATTCAGAAACTAGGGTATGAGGCGGTGCTTTTTTTGGGAAATCAAAACACAGCTAGCAAGCGAAAATCTCTAGAAACGACGGCAGAAGGGAAGGCTCATTTAATTATAGGTACCCATGCTCTTATAGGCAGCTCGGTTAAGTTTCATAGCTTAGGGTTGGTTATTATCGATGAGCAGCATCGGTTTGGCGTTGCTCAGCGTCAGGAACTAAAGAAAAAAGCCGGTCGACTGCCACATCTTTTGAGCATGACAGCCACACCAATTCCGCGCTCCCTAGCGCTGACTGTATATGGCGACCTCGACATATCCATCATTGACGAGCTCCCACCCGGAAGGCAGCCGGTTACTACCAAAATCATCAAACCGTCTGAGCGGGAAAAAATGTATGTCCATGTCGACCAAGAAATTTCAAAAGGAAGGCAGGTGTTTGTTGTATGCCCTTTAATAGAAGACTCGGATAAGACCGGCTCAAAAAGCGTTACCGCGGAATCTGCCAACCTGAAAAAAACTATTTTTCGTCATCGCCGAATTGAGGTTATGCATGGCAAAATGACAGCTGCCGATAAGCAAGAAATCATGGATTGTTATCGTGCTGGTAGCATTGACATACTAGTCGCAACAACGGTAATCGAGGTTGGTATTGATATTCCGAACGCCAGCATCATGCTGATTGAAGGCGCAGATCGGTTCGGCTTAGCAGCGCTTCACCAGCTCAGAGGACGTATTGGTCGCGGCCAAGACGCTGCATATTGTTACTTAATGTATGACAATTTTTCTCCCGGGGTGGCCGAACGTTTGCGAGCCATGGAGCGTACTAGCGATGGCTTTAGGCTAGCTCAGATTGACCTAGAGCTAAGAGGGCCTGGGCAGGTTTATGGAATCAAACAACATGGCGATCTAAACCTTCAAATGGCTGATTTTGGAAATGCCAAGCTTGTGGCTCAAGTAAGGGAATATGCCAGCCAGTTTTTACGCGACACGAGCGCTATGCTACACTATCCTCATATCCGCGATACTGTTAACGCCTTAAAAGCGGTTACCTCCCTTGATTAAATAACCAAAAACCCCTTAAAAAATTACATGTATTCAGGCTTTGTTTCAACAAAAAAAGTAATTAATCGACTAGGTGTCCACCAGCGTTTTGATGTTGCTTCTTTTAAAATGATTACTCCTTACCTAAAGCCAAAGTCATTTCCTAATATCCGTTCGATATTACATTTTGAGGGTTATAACGGACCGGATGGTATAAAACTTAAATCACCTGGAGTCGATGATCCCAGCCATTTCTACGATCCACAGACCGAAGTAGGGGAGCTACCACTGCATGTCACTAGTCACTACGATGGACTAGTGACGTCACTACAAAATCAAGACCTTGTGCGGGCTGCATTCGAAGCCAGTTGGCTTGCGCACTATCTAGTGGATGGCTTGACACCAGCTCACCACTATCCACTAGTCGAAAAGATGGTTAGCTTGAGGGACGGGAAGCGAGCCGTCAGTCACCGTAAAACCAATCTAGAGCCACTTCGCAACGATGCCACAACCTATCTTACGAAAAACTTTGTAGTTGGAAACTCCGTTAAAAAAACTCTTCAAGCAAACTGGGAGATATGGGGAGGAAAAGGGATTCTATCAACGCATCATAATTTTGAAATTGGCGTTGCAACGGCACTGTTGTTCACCAAGCTGAACCCCACTTTGAACGAGGCTTTGCTGGCCGAAGGCCGCGAGCTTGGAATGATGAGGTTCTTTAAAAGAGAAGCCCGTAATGTTGCTGAGCTAAACCTGTACAACCGTTTTTACCGTGAAGGATGGACGGCCGAACTGGCCAGGATTGTGCGCCAGCAAATAGCCATACACGCCTGCCAAGTAGTAGGAATCGTTTGGCTGTTAGCTTATCTTGAGGTTGGACAAACGGAGCTAACTAAAAAAAAGTCTAAAAAAGAAAAGGTATGAAAATCATTGGAGGCAGGCATAGTGGTCGAAAGCTGGTAATGCCCAAAAATACCCATACCCGCCCCATGAGCGACAAAGTCAGGGAGGCGCTGTTTAATATTATTGGGAGTGTTGATGGTCAATCGGTACTTGACGCTTACTCTGGGAGTGGGGCAGTAGGGATAGAGGCTCTTAGTCGCGGAGCTAAGCAAGTGATTGCTGTAGACAACGCACGCACAGCAACGCGTGTCATTAAAACTAATGCGGAAGCGCTAGGTCTGGGTTTGAACATCAGAATTATGGAAAAGACTGTAGAGCTGGTGACTCTCGAACTCAGCTCAGCCACCTTTGACTTAATAGTGGCCGACCCACCATATGATGATATTAAGACAGAAACTATAGGTAAACTTGGGCAGCTTTTAGCTTCCGGTGGTACTTTAGTGGTCTCGCACACTAGTAGAATTGCCGCACCTGAGCTAGAATCAATGAAGCGCCTCGACACGCGCAAGTATGGCGATAGCAGTCTTAGCTTCTATCATAAATTGAACTGAAAGATCGAATGTGCGGATGTGGTGGAATGGTAGACACGCTAGCCTTAGGAGCTAGTGGGGGAAACCCCGTGAAGGTTCAAGTCCTTTCATCCGCACCAGTTATGTTAATCTCATCCCTTTTTGTAAAAGTTCTCCATCTGTTGAGCGAGTTCTAATACTGGTTAATTGAACCTAAATTTAGATTTAAACCTGAACCAAAAGACTTTAGTAATAATAAATTCTCCACTGTGAGCTTGCCACTCCACTCTAATTTAGCCTTAGCCCACTCATCCTCAAACTGATCCCACTGCCAAGTCGGTTCCCAATGATTGCCATCCACGATTTGTTTTTGGATAAACTGCAGGTTCTCTAAGAGTAACGATTCATTAAACAAATCAGCGAACGGTGAGTTAGGAGAAGTAACGAATGTAAGTGGAGTTGGAGAATAGCCTTGCCATTCATCCGGATTTGTTTTGACCACGCTTTTTATTTGCTTCGCAAGTAATTTATGCAGTATTTTCTGAAGACTTGAATCAGCACTTTCGTATAAACGAATGAAGCACTTGATCTCATGTGGCTCGGGATGCTCGATTTCTTGAAGTCGCTGCAGTGCCCGTTCTGTGAGTACTTGAATCAACTTGACTTTAGGATCAGGGGCATACTTTAGTAAATACCCAAGTACCTCTGCTGATGGGTTCCCCCATTCTGAAGACTTCGTTGTACTCTTATAGTTCCACCAGGGAGCCCGGGGGTATTTGTCTGCCTCTTGCGGTATATTTAACCATCGGTTTCTGGCTGTATCGTATGTATCTTTGAAGTAACGGATAGCGCCGGATATTAATGTATGACTCGAGTCTGTGTCTACATGTGATAGGTACTGTAAGGCAATTGTAGTTGCTAGGACTGAGGAATGTGGCAGCCGAAGGTCGGCGTCTAAAGCGTGGCCAAAACCACCATCTTCATTTTGATATGTTGCTAACTCCTCAATTAGTGACCCAGGCTCAGCTCCTTCAAAAAGATATTCATATAAGCAAATATCGAGTTTTCGAGCGTTTTGCTGCAGGTATGACTTAAAGCTCATGCTACTATTGTACTTTCTTTTGAAGCGTTCCATAAGTCTGGTGAGTTGATTAGTTTTTTAGCTAGGACCGCTTCTATATAAACTTCTTTTTTTGAATATATTGATAGGCCAAAAACCCAACTGGAATAGGCGCCCAGAAAGTAGCTAACCGATATAAAATTACGGCCGCATATGCCGGAACTTGGGGATAGCCTAGTCCCACCAAGGCCGCCGCCATAGCCACCTCTAAAGCGCCCAAACCACCAGGAGTGGGGAGCGCAGAGCCAGCGATTGTTGCGGTGGCGTAGACCACGATTGTAGTTAATGGCGAAATGTCTATGCCAACAGCTAAAAAACAAGCATGTAAACAAGCGACATACATCAAAGTTGTCCCAGCTGAAAACATTGCCGCCAAACCAAGTTCTTTTGGAGAGGACGCCAGCAGCCGAAAATCCTCCCTAGCTTTATTAAGCCTTTCTAGAACCTTCTTCCGCAGTTTTTTTATAAACCAAAGGGCCGAACCGAGGAAAAGAATTACAATTGGTACTATCGCCAATAGCCACAATGGCAACTTAATTTTAACGAGACTCGATAGTGAGCTCCCGTGTAGCAATAAAATTAGAGCCAATGGACTCATAAACGTAATGAAACCCAAAAAGCTTCCTACTACCATTAACGATGTTGCCGTACTTATATCCAAGCCGGCCTTGTGTAGATAACGTACAAATAAGGTAATAGAGCCAAGACCCGAGGGTAACAGCTTGCTTACAAAAGAGCTAGCCACTTGAACTGCTATGGTTGACATAAACTTAAGTGGCGTTGGAGCTAAGCTTAAGGTCGTCATTGCCGCCGTTATGTAGGTTGCTCCCGAAAGAATCAATATAGGTATAAGCCACCAAAAGTTAATGGACTTAAGTGCTACAAAAGCTCCTTTAAAAGCTCCAAACTGAGGTAGTACTATAAATAAAAATACTCCAATTGCAATAATATTAATTAAACGCTTACTATTAAGCCTCGACACATTAGCCTTCTCCACTTCATCTTCATCACTAAGGTTGTTTAAACGGTCACAAACAGCTTTATAAACGTCCTTATTCTTCCGCGCCAAGGAGGTGGTGGCTCCACTAAATACCGGCAGTTGAAAATAAGGTGCAGCTTCTTTTAAAACTTTGGCTCCAAGAACCCTTTTAGCTGTCTTATAAGCTCTTTCTTCGCCCACTACCAACGCACTCGACATCAACAACTCGGCGATATCCATACTTTTTCGGGTAGATTTAGCGGCTACTTCTGCAAATCCAAAGTCTATCAACCAAGGAAGTCCCTTCTTATCGACCAAAATGTTGGCTGCCCTCAAATCACGATGAGCAATATTAGATTTGTGAAGTTTTTTAACCTCACTCCATATCCTTGCCAAGGTTTTATCGGTGACATTTTTCGGCTTTAGTCCATCTAGAGGAGTAGCGTCAACCCACTCTTGTGTTAGCATCCAATGACTTCCCGCCAGGGCGTAACCTACAACTTCTGGGGTCCTTACGCCAGCCCTTACCGACCACATCGATGCCAAAGCTTCATGTTCAACATTATGCTTGCTATTTAAATATGGGCGCTCGTCACCAAAGCTTTTAAACTTAAAAAACCGCAAGGCTTTAAATAGCCAATCGGCAACATACTCCTGCTTACCAAAAAGCTTTGCCACATAACTTTTACCGGCCTCGTCCTCAATAAATATTGGCACCGAACCTCGAGCATCCACATTCATTTTACGCACTGACTTTGCTTGAATTCCCATTTCTGCTAAACGCCTCTTTATAGGGCCAAATGATATCTTCGGCTTAGCGCTCCCAAACACAAGCGAAACTAAGCTCCCTATTAATGCACCAAGCGCGTAACCTCCTATTACATCTCGCGGAAAATGCGCTCCAAGATAAATCCGGCTAGCTCCAATTAAAAGCGCAATAAGGTACAAATACTTGCGCTGTTTTCGATCCACGTAAAACAATAAAGCAGTAATGCAGGCAGCTGTAACCGATGCATGCCCCGAAGGAAAACCCATGCCGCCAAACTTTTCTAGGTGCAAAAGATCTGGCAATTCGAGTAAATCTTGAGGTCTTCCTCTGCCCACATATACCTTAAAGGGTTTTGCTACGAACCAAGCTAAAGCGCCCGCAGCAGCAATAACCGCCCCGGCTCTGGCATTCCGCAGGTACAAACCTAAACCACCCCAAATTAAGACAGCCCCTAGCGCTCCAAGCTGTGTGATAATAAAAAAAGGTGAGTCAAGCCAACTCGGTAAGGTATTGAAAAAGCTAAATAAACTCATTTCAAATCCATCAATCTTGGTACGGGTTTGAATTGCCTGAAGTGTCATCATAACTAACAACAAAGTCGCAGCTATAGCAACAACCACGTGCCTTGGGTCACGGTATGCCCGATCACGTTTAATCCACAAATCTAATAACGACTTAATCATTACAGTTTATAGTAGAACATTTATTAAACTTTACCTACCCGGCTGGCTTTTTGACGCATTACACTAAAACAAAATTAGTAGGGTCATACCGAGGCCCAGACACTATTAATTATTTGTGGTGTAAGCGGTGTCGTCATAAGTGGAGCTTATGGTTCGTCAAACATCGCCACACAGTTACGAATGTTTTATAAACCTTTCTCGTAGACCCCACAGATGTTTTGCAGCATATTTTTTAAGTTCCAATACCGCCCCACCAACATACCTTGATTCAGCTAAGTACCACCAAGCTGTCAGTACTTTTTATTTTTAGTTCTAGAGACCCACCTAAGACCACTTGATGTGCTTTATGTCGTTTTTAAGATATCTACCGACGAAGCACTTTGACTACTAACAGTTTGGCGGTACCTAACTAAAACATCACAACTGGATGAGTATGGTTGATACCTTTAGAGCTGCTTTGTGATGATTGCCCGGTATTATTAAGAGAGACAAGCCATTAAAAAGCCGCCAAGAACTCTTGGATGTCAGTTTACATTACCTAAAAGCTCGGCTGTTGCGGTTTTAGTAGACAGTCCGCTTGTTGGCGCTTAGGCTCATTTATGTTAACATCAATACCTATGAAAACAGCTATAACTAAAACTACCGACACGGACACTACTTTTACAGTAGTCCTTGATGATACTCACCTGGCATCGATCAAAACCTCAACAATTGAAAAACTTCGGCACAGAGTGAAGGTAGCAGGATTCCGTCCAGGTAAAGCGCCCGATCACATAGTGGAACGTGAACTTGGCGATGCTACAGTGCAAAGTGAAGTTCTTGATGCAGCAATTTCCGAAAGCTATGCACATGCCCTGAACGAACATGGCTTAGCAGTAATTGCCCCTCCCTCAGTGAATGTGACCAAATTTGTGCCCTTTATTGAGCTAGAATACACGGCTACAGTCGACATCATGCCAGACATTAAACTGTTCGACTACAAGGCCATTAACCAACCCCAGCCGGAGGTCAAAGTAGAACCCTCGGAAATAGATCAGACAATTGAAGATTTGCGCAAACGGATGGCCACTAAAAGCGAAGTTCAACGAGCTGCTCAGGTTGGGGATGAAGTTAATATTGATTTTGATGGATCCAAAGGTGGTCAGCCAGTTGCGGGCGCACAAGCCAAGAACTACACACTCACTCTGGGGTCTAACGCATTCATTCCAGGATTTGAAGAAAAAATTGTCGGGCTCACCGCGGGTCAAGTTAAAAACTTCAAAATTACATTCCCAAAAGACTATCAGGCGTCTGATTTAGCGGGAGCTGAGGTAGAGTTTAAAGTCAACCTGCATAAAGTGAATGAAGTCCAATTGCCCTCAGTAGATGCGGCTTTTGTTGCCTCAATAAGTACACTTACAAGTGTTGATGAACTTCGTGCTGATATTGAAGCTCGAATTAAAGCCGAAAAATATGATCATGCTATGCAAGAATTTGAGCAGTCAATCCTTGACCAGATTGTGGATAAAAGTAAATGGAGCGCCTCCCCGCGCCTCATAGACGCTCAAATCACTAGACTTAAATCCGAGCTAGAAGATCGTTTGGCTAGCAATGGGCTTGATCTAGAAAAATACCTAACCTTGTCCAAGAAAACTGCCACAGAGCTAGATTCTGAGCTTCGTCCAACAGCAAAGCGGCGCGTTGGACTAGCATTAATACTGAATCAAATTGCCAAAGCTGAGCAAATCACGGTTAGTGCTGAAGACATCAACTCAGAGCTAGCCAGGCTTAAAAGTGACTACCAGGATCCTCAAATGCAAGATGAGCTAGAGCGTCGCGAAATTAAAGACGAAATATACAACCATCTTTTAGCAAGTAAGACTGTTGCAAAGATTATGGATTACGTGGCGGAGAATGCTAAGAAACGCTAGAGCATGAACAGACAATTATCGAATTACGATCAGTTTGTAGGATAGCCATTTATAATAGCACCCAGGTACTTTAGAGTGCTATTATAAATCTGTAGAAAAGGAAATAAAATGACACGACCAAACAATTCAATCTTGATTCCGACGGTTATTGAAAAAACATCTATGGGTGAGCGAGCTTACGATATTTATTCTCGATTACTAAAAGACCGCATCATTTTTCTCGGTACTGAAATCGACGAGACGGTTGCAAATTTGATTATTGCTCAAATGTTGTTTCTTGAAAGTGAAGACCCTAACAAGGATATTTCGTTATACATCAACTCTCCTGGCGGGAGTGTTTATGCGGGAATGGCTATGTTTGACACCATGAACTATATCCGTCCAAATGTTTCAACTATTGTAGTCGGAATGGCTATGAGTATGGGCGCAGTTTTACTGGCTGCCGGTACAAAAGGCAAGCGCTTTGCTTTGCCTAACGCCAAAATTATGATACATCAAGGATCAGCCGGTTTTTCTGGGTCGCCATCTGATATCGAAATTACTGCTCGTGAAGTTTTAGCTTCGAGACAAAAACTAGATCAAATACTGTCAGAACGAACAGGGCAACCGCTTGAAAAGGTAACTAAAGATACTGATCGCGACTACTACATGAGTGCCAGCGAAGCCAAAGCCTATGGATTGATTGATGACATTATGACTGGAAAGCCAAGCAAAAACATATAACTAATTTGGTGAAAATGCTTATAGTTAGTGTAATATAGGCAAGTACTAAAAAATGGAGCCATTCAAATTTGAGTTATACTGAGGTAGTACGGGATCGAAATTTTGTAAAGCTCTGGACTTCCCAAATTTTGTCTCTAATTGCGCAGAATTTACTTAATTTTGCGTTAATCATACGTATATTTGAACTTACGCAAGGAGGCAGATTCGCAAACATTGCGGTAGCGCTGCTTATTCTTTCGTTTGGTATACCGGCAGTTTTATTGTCATCATTGGCTGGCGTTTATGTTGATCATTGGGATAGGCGCAAAGTCTTAGTAATGTCAAATTTTTTCCGCTCAATCGTAGTGTTGGGATTTTTGGTATTCGAGCATAACTTAATTATAGTTATGATTCTGGCCTTTTTAATGTCTTCGGCAACTCAATTCTTTGCTCCGGCTGAAGCGGCTAGTATCCCGATTGTTTCCCGGGCAAAAAATTTAGTAAAAGCCAACGGGTTGTTTGTGACAACTTTTTATGCAACCTTCATAATCGGATATTCTGCCTCGGCTCCAGTCATCAAGCTTTTTGGAGCTCAAGCGCCGTATCTAATAGCAGCCGGCTTTTTTGGCTTAGCAACCATACTGGCAATCTTACTTCCCAATCTTGGGGGAAAAAAATCCGGCAACATTAGCTTACGCCAGCTCTGGCGAGTTACGCTCCACGACGTCCAGGCAGGACGTAAACTTGTATTTCGCGACCCTAATCTACGCTACCCCATAATTCAACTCATGATAGTGCAAGCCGTTATAAGTGTTGTATTGACACTTGCTCCAGCCCTCTCCCTGGCCCTCTTGAAACAGCCCCTCCAAGACTCTAGCCTTTATTTGGTGGTGCCAGCAGGGTTAGGCATGCTGTTGGGCGTCCTTAGTGTTAGTCGGCTTACTAAACATTTTCCCAAATCCAAACTAGTTAAAGCGGACTTAGTGATTGCAGGAATTACCTTAACCTTGTTGGGCGCCACGGGTCTTTTGTACAGACAATTCAGCGGACACGCGCTCGCTAGCGAGGTTGGGGTTGAGCGGATTGTAGCCATCATGCTATTTATTCTTGGTGTCACAGTGGCCATAATAAGCGTGTCTGCACAAACTTTACTTCACGAAATGAGCGAAGAAAAAATGCGTGGCACGGTATTTGGGGTGCTTTACACGCTCATCAATTTGGCAGCCACCGCTCCAGTTCTACTCG
This sequence comes from Candidatus Parcubacteria bacterium, assembly GCA_963718875.1. Lineage (GTDB taxonomy): Bacteria > Patescibacteriota > Saccharimonadia > UBA4664 > JBIOIQ01. The sequence goes on along the minus strand of OY970378.1, from coordinate 713,557 downwards.
CCGGCGTGCTGGCCGATACTCTGAGTGTGACCAAAGTAATTGGCCTCACGGGACTGTTGTTGTTATCTTATGCTGTAGCCCAATACGGTAAAAGCTACACCAGTTTTAAGCCAAAAACCTAAAAACCTGACGGCCCATCTATGTTAAAGCGTCAAAGTCGTAAAAACTCCTTGACAGTTTTGAGGAGGTGAGTCAAAATAGATCCCAAGAGGATGCTTAAATCAATCGACTAGGGAGTAATTCCCTAGGTTTTATGTGTACAGCAGCTTGTTCTAGCGCAAGCTGCCATTATAACGATTTAGAAAAACCTCCTTAATATTACATTATTACGTAAATTGAGCTGCGCTTTGAGCGCTTTATCGACAGCCAAATTTATAAACTGTTGATCGGGCGCACCTATTGCTAAATGCTCAAAAACGACCAAAGGAGTTTATTTTGGCCAAAAATGGTGCCACTAGCCGTAAGTATTTGAATCCTGTGATAGAAGTGTTGCCACTTCCAAACTTAATTGAAATCCAAACACAATCATTTGAATGGTTTATTCAAGAAGGATTAAAAGAGTTATTAGCTGAAGTTAGTCCAATTGAGGACTTTACCGGTAAAACATTGGCCCTTTATTTTAAAGGCTTTCATTTTGAAGAGCCAAAGTATAGTGAGCGTGAAGCCAAAGCCAAGAACATCTCTTATGAAGTACCTTTAAAAGCGCTTGTACAGCTTGTTAATAAAGAGACCGGCGAAGTAAAAGATCAAGAAATATTTTTGGGTGACTACCCGTGGATGACTGAGCGAGGAACGTTCGTAATTAATGGGGTAGAGCGAGTAGTAGTCTCTCAACTAGTACGTTCGCCAGGCGTATTTTTTACTTCCGACAATGCCAGCGGTCTTGAGCTTTACGGTGCCAAGGTTATTCCAAGTCGAGGCGCATGGCTCGAGCTGGATACGAGTGCAAACGGGGTCATATCTGTAAAAATTGATCGCAAGCGTAAGCTGCCAATCACGACATTACTCCGAGCGTTCGGCTATGGTACCGACGATGAAATCAAGGCTCTATTTAAAGAGATCGACACGGGCGACATTAAGCTTATTAACGAAACTCTCGACAAAGACCCTGCCCATACCATGAGTGAAGCCCTAATGGAAGTCTATCGCCGCATCCGCCCGGGAGATCTAGCTACGGTTGATAACTCGAAAGCCTTGATTGAATCAATGTTTTTTGATTCCAAGCGCTATGATTTGTCCAAAGTTGGCCGATATAAGCTCAATAAACGACTAGGCTTAGACATCGAAAACATTCTTGAAAACCGAGTTTTGCGACGCGAAGATTTGGTTGAAATCGTCAAAGAAATTATTCATCTATATAACACTCAAGGTACACCAGATGACATCGACAATTTAGCGAATCGCCGCCTAAAAATGGTTGGCGAGCTTATCCAAGCTAAGTTCCGAGTTGGTTTACTCAGAATGGAGCGGATTGTCAAGGACCGTATGAGTGTCTACGACACCCAAACAGTCACTCCTGGGCAGCTGATTAATGTTCGTCCTATCGTAGCCAGCGTAAGAGAGTTTTTTGCTAGTTCACAGCTGTCGCAATTTATGGATCAGATAAATCCCTTAGCTGAAACAGTTCACAAGCGACGTCTCAACGCCATGGGACCAGGTGGTCTCAGCCGAGAAAGAGCTGGGTTTGAAGTACGTGATGTACATAAGACTCACTATGGACGTATGTGCCCGATCGAAACACCCGAAGGTCCAAACATCGGTCTGGTATCCAATCTTGCAAGTTATGCCAAAGTCAATGAATATGGTTTCATTGAAACCCCCTATAGACTGGTCCTAAACGAAGTTTCGCCTGATAAAGCCGAAGGCCACATTGCCCGTACTACTATCAAAGACGCCAGCGGCAAAGAAATTGTTAAGCCGGGTGACAAAATTACAGCCGCTCAAACCGTCAAATTGTCAAAAATAGGGAAACCAACCATACCTGTTAAAGCCAGAGTAACCGAAGAGATTGTTTATTTGGATGCAGCTGACGAAGAACATGCTGTTATCACTCAAGCTAACACTATCATCAACGATGATGGCTATTTTGTGGATGATCGTGTTGCCGTGAGACGCTCAGGAGAAGCCGAAGAAGAGTCAGCCAACAATGTGGGATTCATGGATGTATCAAGTCGCCAAATTGTTAGTGTATCAGCCGCTCTGATCCCCTTCCTTGAACACGACTATGCCCGTCGTGCCCTTATGGGTGCCAATATGCAAAAGCAAGCTGTGGCTCTGGTTCGTCCTGAGGCTCCAGTTGTAGGTACAGGTATGGAAGGCATAGTAGCCAAAGACTCCGGTCAAATAATTTTAGCTGAAAATGATGGGGTAGTAGACAACGCTAACGCTCAATCAGTAACTGTTACATACAAGCAGGGAGAAACGAAGACTTACGAATTGCTTAACTTCGTGCGTAGCAATGTTGGTACCAGCATTCATCAAAAAGTGGTAGTAAGCGGCGGTGAGCAAGTTAAAAAGGGTGATGTTCTGGTTGATGGAATGAGCACTAAGGATGGTGAGTTGGCGTTGGGTCAAAACGTTTTGGTAGCATTCATGAACTGGGGCGGTTACAATTACGAAGATGCCATCGTGATTAGTCAACGTTTAGTCCAAGACGACCGCTACACTTCAATTCACATTGAAACTTATCCTGTAGATGTTCGTGATACCAAACTTGGCGCCGAAGTCATAACTCGCGATATCGCTAACGTCTCGGAAGAAAGCCTAAAAGACTTAGATGAAACCGGCATTATCCGCATAGGTGCGGAAGTTCGCGCAGGTGATATCCTCGTCGGTAAAATTACTCCTAAAGGCGAACAAGAACTTTCGAGTGAAGAAAAACTTTTGCGAGCAATCTTTGGCGAAAAGGCTCGCGACGTCAAAGATACAAGCCTACGAATGCCAAATGGCGAAAGTGGTAAGATAGTTGGCGTAAAAGTATTCTCACGCGAAAATGGCGATGAGCTACCTGCAGGTGTAATTGAGCAGATGCACGTATCGGTGGCTCAAATGCGCAAAATCAGCGTGGGCGACAAAATGGCCGGAAGACATGGCAATAAAGGTGTTATTGCTCGAATTTTACCGGTTGAAGACATGCCATTCCTAGAAGACGGAACTCCAGTTGACATCTGTCTCAATCCTCTTGGGGTAGGCGCCCGTATGAACATAGGCCAAATTTTTGAGACCCATCTAGGTTGGGCAGCAAAAACCTTGGGTTATACTGTTGCAAGTCCGGTTTTTGGCGGAGTAAGCGTCGAACAAATCAAGGCGGAACTCAAAAAAGCCAATTTACCTGAAGACGGCAAGGTCCAATTGTTTGATGGTTTGACGGGTGAACCTTTCCAGGAACGAACGACTGTTGGATATAAGTACATGCTTAAGCTTCATCATATGGTGGACGACAAAATCCACGCTCGTTCTACAGGCCCATACGCCATGGTTACTCAACAGCCATTAGGCGGTAAAGCCCAGATGGGCGGACAGCGATTTGGAGAAATGGAAGTTTGGGCGCTAGAAGCCTATGGTGCGGCCAATACTTTACAAGAAATCCTAACAATTAAATCAGATGACGTAGTCGGCCGCTCCAAAGCCTACGAGGCTATCATCAAAAACGAGCAAATTAGAGGCCCCCGCATTCCAGAATCATTCAATGTTTTAGTCAAAGAGCTTCAGAGTTTAGGTCTAGGCGTAGAGTTGATCAAGGAATTTGCCGACACAGAGTTGGAAGTAGACGCTGAGGACCTCATTGCAAGCGAACTCGAAGCTGATGTTGATTCTCTGGGATCTGAACCACTGGTTATAGGTGACGCAGTTTCCGACATGCCTCTAGTAGACCTAGCGGCTGGTGAAGAAAACCAATTCGAAGTATTAAGTGAAGTGAACGAAACAACCAACCCATCAGCTATGCAAGAGGAGGAAGTATAAAAATGAATGACGCATTACTCGAACAGCAAACCAGTGAGTTTGATGCCGTACGACTAAGCTTGGCTTCCCCGGAGCAGATTTTAGATTGGTCTCATGGCGAGGTAACAAAACCCGAAACCATCAATTATCGCACTCAAAAGCCAGAAAAAGATGGATTATTTTGTGAAAAAATTTTTGGACCCACCAAAGACTGGGAATGCTATTGCGGCAAATACAAGCGCATTCGCTATAAAGACGTGGTTTGTGATAAATGTGGAGTCCGAGTAACCAGGAGCATTGTTCGCCGCGAGCGCATGGGGCACATTACCCTTGCAGTCCCGGTTAGTCATATCTGGTTCTTACGTGGGACACCATCGAGCATTGGTTTGATTCTAAATATGAGCATTCGAGATCTTGAGCGGGTATCGTATTTTGCAAATTATATTGTTACAGATATAAACGAAGATGCCCGCGGTGTTGCGCTAGCAAGCCTAATCAGTGAGCATCAAAGTCAAAGGACGGAAATTAGCAAAGACCATGAAGAGCGAGCAGGCGCACCTGAAGCCGATATTAAAGCCGTAGCGGCTTCACAAAGCTCAGCGTTGACAGATCTTGATGCCAGTTTTGCAGCTACAAAAACCGAGCTAGAAGGGCTTAACCGGTTGCAGCTATTAAGCGAAAGTCGTTATCGCGACCTCGCTACGCGCTATCCCAAAATGTTTACGGCGGGCATCGGAGCTGAAGCAATACGGGAGCTACTCGCGAGTGTTGACCTAGATGCCATGGTTGAAACACTCACTCAAGAAGCTGAAGATAGTCAAGGCCAGAAGCGCAAGAAAACCTTTAAACGTTTAAAAATGCTCGAGGGTATGAAAAGTGCCAATATTCGTCCCGAGTGGATGGTCATAACCGAATTGCCTGTTATTCCACCGGATCTTCGTCCTATGGTTCAGCTAGCTGGTGGTCGCTTTGCTGCTTCTGACTTAAATGACTTGTATCGACGAGTAATCAACCGTAACAATCGCTTAAAACGGCTTATTGACTTGGATGCCCCAGAGGTGATTCAACGCAACGAAAAGCGCATGCTGCAGGAAGCCGTTGACGCTCTTATCGACAACAATGCTCGCCGTGAGCGTGCCGTTAGCTCGACTGGCGTTCGTCGCAAGCTTAAGAGTTTGTCCGACATGCTTAAGGGAAAACAGGGCCGATTCCGCCAAAACCTGCTCGGTAAGCGGGTTGACTACTCGGGGAGGAGTGTGATTGTATCAGGACCTAATCTCAAGCTATACCAATGCGGATTACCAAAAATGATGGCCCTGGAACTGTTTAAGCCTTTTGTTATTGGCCGACTAATTGAGCAGGATTTAGCACACAATGTTAAAAGTGCTTCGCGCATGATCGAACGCGGACGCAACGAGGTATGGGATGCCCTTGAAGAGATAATTGCTGACAAATATGTGTTACTAAATCGCGCCCCCACTCTTCATCGTCTCGGAATTCAAGCTTTTCAACCCATTTTGATCGAAGGGAAGGCAATACAATTGCATCCCCTAGTGTGTACTGCTTTTAATGCGGACTTCGATGGGGACCAAATGGCCGTGCATGTACCGCTTAGCGATGCAGCCCAACGCGAAGCTCGCGAAATCATGCTTGCTACTAAGAATTTACTCAAGCCAGCTGACGGTGCGGTAGTGGTAGACCCGACCAAAGACATGGTTCTCGGGGCTTACTACCTGACTTACGATAAGTTTGGTCTCGACAAGCCTGTGCGTCGCTTCAGTACTACCAATGAAGCTATAACCACCCATGATTTAGGTCAGATAACACTTCAAACACCTATCCAGGTCCGGATTGAGGGGGAAATGCTTGTAACGACTGTTGGCCGGATCTTGTTTAACGAAATAATTCCGGAAAACTTCGGCTTCCATAACGACACTATGACCAAGAAAGTCTTACAGCGTTTAATAGCAGACATATTTGTTACTGCAGGTACCGAAGTAACTGCCCGTGTAGTGGATGACATTAAGGACCTTGGCTTCAAGCATGCCACACTTTCAGGAATTTCAATTGGTTTGGACGACTACATCATTCCTCCTGACAAACAATCCATTATTGATGCGTCTGAAAAGCAAGCAGTTGCTATTAGCCGCCAATACGAGCAAGGTTTCATGACCGAAAATGAGCGTTATGAGCGAACTGTCGATGTTTGGAAGGAAGCCAACAAGAAAATTACCATTGCGCTTGATGTGGCCCTACAAGCCAACCCCACTAGTACCAACGTCTTTATCGACTCTGGTGCACGAGGTGATTTAAGTCAAGCCAACCAAATTTCCGGAATGTTAGGCCTTGTGGCCGACCCTGCTGGCCGAACTATTGAGCTGCCTGTTAAAAGCAACTACAAAGAGGGCTTTACTGTACTCGAATACTTTAGCTCTACACACGGGGCTCGAAAAGGACTGACCGACACTGCGCTCAAAACAGCCGAGTCAGGCTATCTGACTAGGCGTTTAGTCGATGTAGCCCAAGATGTCATTATTACCGAAATCAACTGTGGCGACAACGAGGGTAATATTGTCAGCCGACACGAATCTGAAGCAATTGGCGAAAGCTTTGCTTATCGTGTTGCAGGTCGTGTTGCGGTAGTAGATGTCAAAATTGACGGGAAAACCGTAGCTAAGGCTGGGGAAATGATTACCGATGACGCCGCGGCTCAAATTAATTCAACCGGTGTTGACACAGTAAGAGTACGCAGCGTCCTTAAATGTCATACTTTCTGGGGAATTTGTCAGCAATGTTATGGCCTCGATCTTGCTCGTGGCACCATAGTGGCCATGGGCGAGCCAGTAGGCGTTATTGCTGCCCAATCAATTGGCGAACCTGGAACGCAGTTGACCATGAAAACTTTCCATAAGGGTGGAGTAGCTGGAGAAGACATAACCACCGGTTTGCCCCGAGTAGAGGAAATATTTGAAGCGCGCAACCCCAAAGGCCAAGCTGTACTGGCTGAGGCAACAGGCGTTGTGACCATTAAGGAAGCTCCTGGTAAGCATGTCGTTCGTATTACACCGGCCGACCTAAAAATTACAGAATATGAGTTGGGCGACCGCAAACCAAGTGTTAAATCTGGCGACAAGGTAAATATTGGTGACATTCTAGCGGCTGACGCAAATGGGAAACATGCCCTCAAGGCCAAAGCCGAAGGCAGCGTTAAAGTCGCAAAAGACAAGATTCTACTAAGTCATGCTGGCGGCAACGAGCATGAATATGTAATTCCCAACTACCAATCATTGGAAGTTTCCAATGGAGACCTGGTAAGTGTAGGTCAAAGACTGACCGAAGGTTCGATTAACCTTCAAGAGATGCAGCAATTGCTAGGAGAGCCGGTAGTTCAACGTTACATCGTGGCAGAGGTGCAATCAATCTACGCCTCACAAGGACAACCAATATCTGACAAACACATCGAAGTCGTAATTCGCCAAATGTTTTCCAGGGTTCAGATTGAGGAGCCAGGCAACACCCTATATGTCAGTGGAGACATTGTCAGTCGCGTAGCCGTGGAAGAAGAAAACCGCGAGCTAGTAAAAGCCGGTAAAGACCAAGCTACATATACACAGCTTTTGTTGGGAGTTTCAAAGATCTCACTTTCAAGCGACTCATTCCTGTCGGCCGCCAGCTTTCAAGACACGACTCGGGTCTTAATTAATGCGGCCATCCGGGGCAAGGTTGACCGTTTGAGAGGGCTCAAAGAGAACGTCATTATTGGTCGGTTGATCCCCGTAGGCACCGGCTTCCGCGACGAAGATGGCAATTTACCCTCTCAGTCAATACAACCAGAGATAGTACCAGTATTGACGGCAGATGAGAAAACTGCTTAACTAGAACAACTAACAAGGTTCATTTTAACAAGTTTCAAATATCATTCTATTCAACCAGCAATGAAAACTGAAAATAAGTAAAAATGAAAATTAAGGTCAAATGCCAACAATCAACCAACTCATTCGAAAACCCCGTGTAGATAAAAAGCAAAAGTCTACAACACCCGCTTTGGGTCGGGTTTTAAACTCGCTAAAAGGCAAAAGCTATCCCGCGCCCTCCCCATTAAAGCGTGGAGTTTGCATTAAGGTTGGTACTATGACACCCAAAAAACCCAACTCAGCTTTGCGTAAATTTGCCCGTGTCCGCTTGACAAATGGCATGGAAGTAAACGCCTACATTCCCGGAGTAGGACATAATTTGCAAGAGCACTCAGTCGTCCTTATTCGGGGTGGTCGAGTAAAAGACCTTCCTGGTGTTCGGTATCACATTGTACGAGGTGCTTTTGATACCCAAGGAGTAGCAAAACGTGCTCAAGGTAGAAGTAAGTACGGAGCCAAGAAACCCAAAGCTTAACGAGAATAAAGAATAAAGAATAAAGAATTATGAATTAAACAAAACCCGAAACCATAATACTTTATTCACAATACCTAATTCGCGATCTTGACCATGACAGTAATTAACTAAAAATAGGCAGCCGCTCGCTTAACTATAGCGACCAGCGGAGTATCCAAGAAAAGGAGAAGCCCATGCCACGTAAAAAAACCAAATCCTTTAAACGCAATCTCGAGCCAGACATTCGCTACAACAATGTTATGGTAACAAAACTAATCAACAAAGTAATGCGAGGAGGCAAGAAGCGTCTCGCTGAAACCCTTGTTTATAACGCTTTTGAGGCAGTTGAAGCAAAAATGAAGCAACCAGCATTGGATATTTTTGAGACAGCCATAAAGAACGTTTCTCCTCAGGTACAAGTAAAAGCCAAACGCATCGGTGGAGCAACATACCAAGTCCCTATTGAAGTGCGCGGAGATCGAAAAATCCATTTGGCTATGAGTTGGATTTTAGGATCAGCTCAGTCTAAATCAGGTAAATCGTTCGATGCTCTTTTAGCAGGTGAGCTTATGGATGCCTTTAATAACACCGGAGATGCCGTCAAAAAACGCGAAGACACCCATAAAATGGCCGAAGCCAACAAAGCTTTTGCTCATTTTGCACGCTACTAGAGCCGAGCCTAAAACAATACTTTTTAAACCCTCCTTTACTTCCTTAACGAGCAGTAGGGAAGCCGAACAAGGATTTTAGCTCATGTTGTTACAAATAGATATCCAATCCAAGCAAATTGGGCCAAAACTGCTTCTACAGGACCTCAGCTTTTCAATTGAAGACAAAGAGAAAATGGCTTTGATAGGGCGCAATGGGGCTGGCAAGACGACTCTGTTTAATATATTAGCCGAAAATAGCAGCTTCGAGGGGAAGATAGTCCAGGGTCGTGGTCTGCAGCTTGTCTCAACCAAGCAGGAGTTTGATAGTGTGCCCGGACAGTCTTGCTTAGACTACGTTATCTCTAACCTGCCTGAATATTCAGAGCTTAAGCTGATCATCGACACTTATCCCGAAACGATGGACGACGACATTGACAAAATCTCAGCCTATACTGACGCCGTTCAACGGTTTAGCGATTTAGATTATTACGACATAGAGCCGCACATCCTAAACGCCTTAGAGGCGTACCAAATTGATAAGTCCTTGGCTCTAAGCGATTTTCAAAACTTGTCAGGTGGTCAAAAACGACTAGTTGAGCTTGTCAGGGTCGAGCTTTCTGGAGCTACTCTGGCCCTAATCGATGAACCAACCAATCACATGGATTATGTCGCAAAAGAGGCGTTTATCAAGTGGCTCGAAGCTGTGAACCACGCTGTGGTTGTTATTACTCATGATCGCGACGTGCTAAATGTTGTTGATCGAGTGGTTGAGATCAAAGACAAAAAGGCTTATAGCTTTCCTGGTAATTATAACAACTATCTCAAGCAAAATAGTGTTACCTCTATCACTGCCGTCAACCAATACGAGATTAGCCAGCGAGAACTATTAAAGTTAAAACAACAATTACTGTTTGCAAAAGCTCGTAAGGCTGCCTCACCAGCCTATAAAGTTATGGAAGTGCGGTTGCAGCGCGAATATGATGCGCTTGAAGCAGCCCTCAATAAACCATCGCTCTGGATCGACCAGCAGTCAGTAGAAGGGCTCAAAGGATCAGCCGCCTTAAATTACGACCGTTATAAAGACCGTAACGTTCGTCTTGGTAAATCAATCAATGCAAGCCGTGTTAGCGACTTGGTTGAAATAAAAAATCTGTCTCTTGGGTATGTACAGGCTTTGTTTAGCGGATTGAACTTCAGCCTGTCTAGTGGGGATCGACTGCATTTAAAAGGACGTAATGGTGTAGGTAAATCCACTTTAGTTAAAACAATCATTGCTCAGGTACTCGATCAGCCTACCCCAGCGCACATAATATCTGGCGTCATCAATGTATCACCCAAAATAAAACTCGGTGTCTATGAGCAAGAAATTAGCGCTAGTTGGCTAAAAATGAAACTGGGGGATGCTATACAGGCCGCCTATAATGCCAAAAAGCTTCCAATTAACGATCAGCTTATCAAGCAAACCCTAGCTGATTACCTCTTCGACCCGGGCTCGGATTTTGATCAGCCGGTCCGTCTTCTGTCCGGTGGTCAAAAAGCTAGACTCCAAATCATCAACCTATTAGCTGGCGATCCAAACTTACTGATTCTTGATGAGCCTACAAATCACCTTGATCTGCCTTCGATCGAAGAGTTTGAGCGCGCTCTTAAAAACTATCATGGTGCTGTCATTTACGTTTCCCACGATAGCTATTTTGCCGAAGCTATGGGTGGGGAAGTGATCGAGATCGGAGCTCAAGTTCAAAATATTACCTAAGCCTATAACCAAACTTGGAGTCCAACCTCTTGCCTGAAGGGGTGTTTTAGGCTACAATACAACGAATGCGCACCCCGCGCATATTTCAATTCCAGACTGGAGGTCCGACCTTTAGTCTGGACTCCAAGACTATCAGTTAATACAAGGTCGGACCTCATAGGATTAATTATGGCCCGCGAATACTCGCTTGCACAAACTCGTAACATCGGAATTATTGCCCACATCGACGCTGGAAAAACAACAGTCACAGAGCGCATTCTTTTTTATACAGGTAAAACCCATAAAATCGGCGAAGTGCACGAGGGCGAAGCTACCATGGATTGGATGGAACAGGAGCAAGAGCGAGGCATTACTATTACCTCAGCTGCAACTACCTGTTTTTGGAACGACCATCGCATCAACATTATTGATACCCCTGGACATGTCGATTTTACTGTTGAGGTAGAACGTAGTTTGCGTGTGCTTGATGGTGGAGTAACTGTTTTTGACGGTGTAGCTGGTGTTGAACCTCAGTCTGAAACCGTTTGGCGCCAAGCAGATAAATATGAAGTTCCCCGTATCTGCTTTGTCAACAAAATGGATCGCACTGGAGCCGACTTTTATAAAGACCTTGATAGCATTTGGACACGCCTAACTAAAAAGGCCGTGGCCATACAACTGCCTATCGGTGCTGAAGACCGTTTCCAAGGTATTGTCGACCTTATCAAAATGAATGCCATCATTTTCAAAGACGACATGGGTAAGGTTTTCGAGGTAACGGACATTCCCGAGGATATGAAAGCTGATGCCGAAAAGTACCGCACCATTATGGTAGAACGTATCGCCGAAACGGATGAAGCTCTGACCGAAAAATTTTTGGAAGGCGAAGAAATCACTGAAGCTGAGCTGAATGCGGCTTTGCGCAAAGCGGTAATAAATAATGAACTTTATCCCGTACTCTCAGGATCTGCTCTAAAGAATAAAGGAGTGCAACAGCTACTTGACGCCGTCAACACATACTTGCCCAGCCCGCTCGACATACCGGCTATTAAAGGCATAGACCCTAAAACTGGCGAGGAGACCATCCGTCACGCCAGTGACGAAGAGCCTTTTTCAGCCCTGGCTTTTAAAATTGCCACCGATCCCTTTGTCGGCAAACTGGCTTTTTTCCGGGTTTATTCTGGCACGCTTAAGGCTGGATCATATATTCTAAACGCAAGTACCGGCGAAAAAGAACGAATTGGCCGAATTTTGAGGATGCATGCCAACAGTCGGGAAGAAGTTAGCGAAGTATTTTCAGGAGAAATTGCTGCAGCCGTCGGACTAAAAGGAACAACCACAGCCCACACCCTGACCGACCCTGCCCACCCTATCATTCTCGAATCAATTACCTTTCCAGAACCAGTTATTTCAATTGCTATTGAACCTAAGACTAAAGCTGATCAAGAGAAGATGAGTACTGCTTTACAGCGCCTAGCCGAAGAAGATCCAACCTTCCGAGTGCGAGGAGATGAAGAAACAGGCCAAACTATTATTAGCGGAATGGGTGAACTTCATCTAGATATTATCGTAGACCGTATGAAGCGAGAGTTCAAAGTCGAAGCCAATGTTGGTAAGCCACAAGTGGCCTATCGTGAGACTATTAGGAAGACCGTTAAAGCAGAAGGTAAGTTTGTACGCCAGAGTGGGGGACGGGGTCAGTACGGCCACGTCTGGCTAGAACTTAGCCCCAATGAAATGGGAGCAGGTTTTGAATGGGAGAATGCCATTGTTGGCGGTGCGATTCCCCGAGAATACATTACTCCAGTGGAGAATGGCGTAAAAGAAGCGTTACAAAATGGCGTAGTTGCTGGATACCCTGTTGTAGACGTCAAAGCAAAACTTTACGATGGTAGCTTCCACGAAGTAGACTCTAACGAGATGGCTTTCAAAATTGCCGGATCAATGGCTCTCCAGGAAGGCGTACGAAAAGCAGATCCAGTCATTTTAGAACCGATTATGAAAGTAGAAGTAACTGTACCAGAAGAATTTATGGGGGATGTTATTGGTGACCTCAATTCTAAGCGCGGTCGAATCGAAAAAATGGATGATCGCGGTCTGGCTAAAGTAATTGACGCCATGGTACCTCTATCTGAAATGTTTGGCTACACAACTACACTTCGTTCAATGACTCAAGGGCGAGCTGCTAGTTCCATGGAGTTTGACCACTACGCTGAAGTTCCACGTAACGTAGCCGACGAAATTATTGGTAAAAAAGCGGTCGCCAATTAACGCCTGGCTATCGGCCACTCCGGACCTGGAAAATTTATACACGACGAAGCAAATATTAACCTAGCCATGGCTTTGTAATATTGCCCAATGAATCAAACTAATATGCTTGGTACGATCAGCTAGACCTGATTAAATGGAGGATTATTATGGCTAGAATTGTTGAAGAAACCCGTGAAACCGTTGTAAATGAACCAACCGTAGCTACTGAACGTACAGTCGTTACGGAGCGTCCAGCTGTTGCCACTACCCCCGCTGTAGTCGAGCCTGTCGAATCTCGAGCGGCTCAAATTATTTATCTAATCTTAACAATAGTCGAAATTCTGTTAGCTTTCCGACTGGTACTGCGCCTTTTAGGAGCCAATTCTGTCAGTACTTTCGTAAATCTCATTTACGCCATCACGTACCCCCTAATCTACCCATTTATCGGCATATTCTCGGTTACAGACAACTTTACTGTAGCTAGCTTTGAACTTGCTACCCTGGTTGCAATGGCAGTATATGCAGTAGTCGCATATATCATCGTCGCACTAATCCGAATTAGCCGCACCAAATCGCGAGCCTAGGAACGTTAGCGTAATTAAGTTTGGTCGTACCCTGGCAGAGTTGCAAAGCTATGTTAAAGCTGTCTCGATACAAAGAGGTTTTGACGAGGAAAGTATACCTCAAAAGTTTATGCTTCTCCAGGAAGAGCTGGAGAAGCTGCTAAACCGTTCGCAGTCTAAGAGGCATCAAGCTTCATGCAGGCTCCAAGCAAAGAAACTTGGAAAAAAAATTTGCCAACATGCTTTTTTTAATTATGGATATAAGCAATGAGCTAGACCTCGACCTTGAAAAGGCCTTTAGAGCCAAGGAGGAAGTAAATAGTCGTCGAACTTGGAGCCACGACTAGCCTCATCTAGATGACCTCTATATATGTGATTCGCTTGCTTTATCACTCAAGCACGCATTATTATTAGCGTGCGCTCTACCACCTTGGCAGACGAGCAAGCTCTTAGTGAAAGCAGAGCAATCGATGAACGGCAAGCTTACCAAAGCGAACAGTAAATCCGAAGCCAACCTTAAGATCAGCTTTCTCTACCTGTCACTGGCCATGCTGGGCGCATGCGGAACTATAGTCGTCTTTCGGCCGCAACTACGACTCCCATTATTTACGTGTGTTGTGGGGCTATGGATAGGTGGGTGTAAGGCAATCGTCCTCAGTAGAATGAGTCTCCAAGAAAAACTCTCAACTGGGTGCTTCGAGAGCTTGAGCCATCCTATCGAGCTCTGGAAATACCACGAAAAAGCGCGTGCCGTCTTACTACTTGTTGCTGAGCAAGTGATAGTACTGCTCATAACCGCAGTATTATTAACGTCCGGAGCGTCCCAACTCAACCTCATAGGCGCAATTTTACTCTGCTTGATGGTTATACAGGCAGTCATGGGCAACCTAATTCTGTGCTGGTTTTCTGCAGTTGGAGGCAGCAGCCTGATAGCGATTTACTTCCTCCAACAAAACCCGACTGCATTGGGCAATCTGATGCGTTTGGTGCCCCTATCGTAATGCGTCTCAAAGTTTAACGGCCCGGGGGATCATCAACATCTCTCGGGTCGTCAAGCGCGCTAAGCCATAACTACAAACGTAGAGTGCGAGCTTAAAAGCCTTTACAAACAAGTCTGTTTATCCGTATAATGGCTAGGTCCTAATGGGCAGTTATTTTTATTGCCCATTTTAGTATAATGATCGTCATTGTGCGCTTGGTTCAGAATCACTTTATCAAAGGGGAACTGCATCAAGTCCGCAAATGGCATAACTACACAACTCATAAGTTAAGGAGAGTTCATGGCTACAGAAACATATTCACGCACCAAGCCGCATCTTAATGTTGGTACCATGGGTCACGTCGACCACGGTAAAACCACGCTAACAGCTGCTATTACAACAGTACTTGCAAAACACCTACCATCAAGCATTAATAAGCCCGTATCGTACGCGCAAATTGACAACGCGCCAGAAGAAAAACAACGTGGTATTACGATTGCAACATCTCACGAAGAGTATGAAAGCGAAAAGCGTCACTACGCTCATGTCGATATGCCGGGTCATGCTGACTATGTCAAAAACATGATTACCGGTGCCGCCCAGATTGACGGCGCCATCTTAGTAGTAAGCGCCGCTGACGGCCCCATGCCTCAAACTCGCGAGCACGTTCTGTTGGCTCGACAAGTAGGCGTTCCTAGCATTCTCGTATTCATGAATAAAATGGACATGGCTGACCCAGAGTTAGCAGAACTAGTAGAAGTCGAAATTCGCGAATTACTCAACAAAAACGAGTATGACGGCGACAATGCGCCTATCATTAAGGGATCAGCTCTTAAAGCGATGGAAGGCGATGCTGACGCTGAAAAAGCTATTTTAGAGCTTGTTAAGGCTATGGATGACTACCTTCCAGAGCCCAAGCGCGAACTTGACAAGCCGTTCCTTATGCCTATTGAAGATGTTTTCTCGATCAAAGGCCGTGGTACTGTTGCGACCGGCCGTATTGAGCAAGGTATAGTCAAGGTAAATGACGAAGTCGAAATTATCGGCATTCACCCCACCAAAAAGACCGTCATTACCGGTGTTGAGATGTTTAAAAAGCTCCTACCGGATGCCCAAGCAGGTGACAACGTAGGCGCGCTGTTACGTGGTATCGAGCGTACCGACATTGAGCGTGGACAAGTATTAGCTAAGCCAGGCTCCATCACTCCTCACACTGAATTTGATTCCGAAGTATACGTACTAAAAAAAGAAGAGGGTGGACGTCACACTCCATTTTTCAAAGGTTACAAGCCCCAGTTCTACATCCGCACCACTGACGTAACTGGTGAAGTTCAGCTTCCAGAGGGTATGGAGATGGTAATGCCTGGTGATAATGTACAAATGAAAATCACTCTGATTGCACCGATTGCCATGGAAGAAGGCCTACGTTTCGCCATTCGTGAAGGTGGCCGTACTGTTGGTGCCGGAGTTGTAACCAAGATTATTAAGTAACATACATGCTAGCCCCGCACCCTGCGGGGCCTTTGCATACCCTAAAGAAGGAATAGGAACCTTAGTACAAATGCCAGAAAAACCCGAAAAAGAAGCCGTTAAACAACGAATCCGCATTCGCCTTAAAGCCTATGATTCTAAGGTTATCGATCAGTCTGCCAAGCAGATTCTTGATACTGCCATACGAACAGGCGCACTAGTAGCTGGTCCAATTCCACTTCCAACCGAAAAAAAGGCTTTACTGTTATCCGAGGCACATTCGTTCATAAAGACAGCCGAGAACAATTTGAAATGCGCACCCATAAACGTCTCATCGATATTACCGAACCAACTCCCAAGACGATCGATGCACTCATGAACCTCAATCTCCCTGCCGGTGTTGACATTGAAATCAAGATGTAGCTACGCGAAAACCCCGAGCTGGCGTCGACATCGAAATTAAGATGTGACAAAGAAGTAAAATTCTGCACAACGTATCCCGCAGAACTTCACTTATCTGTCATCCCGAGCGAGTTATACGAGTCAAGGGACCTAACTGGATAGAATGTGCATGGAAGAAATAGAAGTTAAATTCCTCAATATCAATCGGGACCACCTTAAGAATCAAATTATCGAACTGGGTGGGAAAAAGCTATTCGAAACAAAGTATCGCATCACCACCTTTGATTTCCCCGACTTACGCCTTAATGAGCAAGCTGCCTGGGTGCGCTTACGTAGCGATGGTAACGAGACCAAGCTGGCATACAAACAGCGCCAAGGAGTTAAAGCCGGCGCAAATGATAGCTCAATGCTTGAACATGAAGTAAAAGTTAGCGACTTTGAAGCCACCTCCGAGATCCTACGCCGTATTGGACTGGTCGAAAAGTTCCTGGAAGAAAAAAAGCGCACGCGTTATGAACTAGATGGGGTAGAGCTCGACATTGATGAGATGCCTTTGATCCCACCCTATCTTGAGATTGAAGCTACCAGCTGGGCAGATATTGACAAAATGATCGAAAAACTCAGCCTAAGTCAAGCGGACAAGAAGATTTGCTCAGCCTTTCAGATCTATGAAGCCTCAGGGATTAATATGCTTGATTACAAAATACTTAAATTTGATCAGCAGGAAAAACGGTAGCTTTATAAAAAGACGACACCCCTGAGAAAAGCGGATATCGCCCGTTGGCGATAAATTACTACTTAGGGGTGTTACGATTCCGCCGTTGGCGACGTAGTCGACGAAGCGAAGGCTGGCTTATCTTCGACTCGGAAAATGATGCACAATACGGTGATCCACCAGCACAGGAACCATTTCCAACTGTACAGCCAGTCACGAGAAATGATCGCGACTCGGCTTCTTGGATATAGCCTTCTAACCTGGCGTAGGAGCAGATTGAGTAACATTGCCGGAAGAAACCATCCTAGCAACGCTGTCAGGATCAGGAACAACTGCAGTGACACCTTAAAGCACCTTTCTGCTGGAGAACCGGACACCAAAATTATGAATTAAGTTGTTGGTTAAAGCAAATTAACACAAAAACACCTCCGATTGGAAGTCAGAGGTGCAGTTGCTCTTTTGAAGACACATCCAAATAGCTAGTATCATGATTTTAGCGTAATTTTCCACAATCACACTTCAGGATGGATTAGCCTAGGCGCTCGTATCACTCTTACTGAAATCACTCTAGACGTTTCGCGTCTATTGTTTAAACAGTTTATGAGCAGTCCTCTCTAGATAGGTACCATAACGAACCTTAGCGGCCGTTATAAACATCCAACTCCACAAAACTTAAGTTGGTAAGTCAAGTTAATCACAATACACTAGTTTGAGTCAACCTAGTTATGCTTAAAATATTATTTAACAAAATAAACAACGTTTACGGTATAGCTGAGGTCATTTTGACCGGGTTGCACATCTAACTTTGCATCCTCTGACGATGTCTCTAAGCTGGCCCTGCCCTGCATTGGATATATATTGCCGAAACCAGAGCCGTCCTGGACCGCCTTAACTGCCCCAACCTTAAATCCAAGATTTTTAGCCGACTGCTCAGCTTTTGAGCGTGCTTCTTTTGTAGCGAGGTCTCGAGCCTGGCTTTCAAGCGCCTTACGTTTACTATCGCTAAAAGTTACATTGGGCGATATGCTCCCCGTAGGGTCAGTTGTTACAAGATAGTCTTGGACTTTCTGAGCTTTATCGCGGTTTGCAAGCGTCACAGTCAAAACTAAGGTGTAAGTCGATTCTTTTGTGTCGTTATTATAGTAGTAGCGTTGATAGTCATATCCGTTAGAATCTGTTTTTATATTCCGGTCTTCAACGCCCATACCCTTTAATTTTGCTATCAGTTCGCTGCTTTTAGCGGTGAGGTTCTTAAGAGCAGCTGCCTTATCAATGTTCTTAAACTGATAACTAGGATTAAAGACATATTCGTCCGGCTCGGCTTTGATATCGGCTTTGCCTGTAACCGAAATAGTACGATCGTCTGCATTGGCGGTTGAAACCCAGGGCTTCCAAACCAGAAGCATAATAGCGATCACTGCGAGCAATGTCAGGGATATGAACTTGTAGCCAAATGATATACTGAGACGGTCTTTTTGGGGCTGGCCCAGCACAGAATTTTCAGACATTGTAAATCCTTATTATGCTTACATTCTGACCTTAAAGTAGCCAAAAGTAAAGTCCAGCTAAAAATCAAACGAGTATTAAGATGATGGTTGTTATTCCAATGAAGTTTTAATAACTAGGCTTGTTTTGTGTGACTTTCAACAAGTCAATCTGTTGGCTTCTCTGCCATGATAGAATTCGATGTTGTTACTCATAAAAGGATCTAATCTATGAATAAGCAAAAGTTACTACCAATCATTGTGCTCGTAGCCATAGCTATTGCGAATCCATTGTCAACTCAAGCTGCCCAAGATTGCGATGATAATGCCGTTATTTGGTGTGGAGCAACGTATCCGTCAGATGTAGTCAAAGCTGCGACCCAAGGAGATGGACACAATAGCTCAGCTGACATTTCAAGTATTTACGCTGCTAGCGGAATTGACCCTAATCTTATTAGCTCAACAGTTGAAGGAACTGTAACAAAAGCCGGGAATGTGCTACTGCTAAATAACCGTGTTGTTGCAACAAATGCCCAATCTGTCGGGCGTCAGTTCATGGAAGGATCAACTGCAATGGCTAACGTTTGGATTCGCCCTACGTCCGTATCCTTTGTCAGCGACAGTCTCCCCGCTTACGTATACATGCAGAACAACCAGTTCATGTGGGCCGTTATCAAATCTTGCGGTAATCCTGTAACGGCACGTCCCGTGGTAGCCACTACTGCAATGACAAGTCCGACGCCGACTCCAGTACCTGCTCCCACTCCGGTACCAAAACCTACGCCAGCCCCGATGACAAAAGCCACCCCCGCGCCGGCGCCTATCTCTGTTCCACCGCCTACTCCTGCGACAACACCTATTCCAAAACCCGCCACAACCCCTAAAACTGGCTCAGAGGCACCTCTGATAGCAAGTGTTGCCATTCCGGCCATGTTTTTAGGCCTAAAAAGCTATCGCAAATCCCGCCAAGCCTTAATTGAGTCAGCGTCACGATTCAAATAGCAAGTAACAGCTTTTGTTACAATATTAAGTATGGCTAAATGGCTAACCAAGTCTGACTACCTAAAGTTCCTAATTCATCCGGCCTACCTTTGGCTTTCAAAATACGACAAAGACAAACTGCCGCCGTTCGATGAATCAGGACACTACCACGTAAACCAAGGGAACGAGGTGGAGGCACTTGCCCGCAGTCTTTTTCCTGATGGGATAATGATAGAAACGGTTCTTAAAGAGGCCGTTACTGACACTAACTGGATTATAAGCAACGGTTCGACCACCCTCTTCCAGGCGTCCGTCTTAACTAGTCGCAATTTATATGCGCGGGCTGACGTTTTGGTAAAAAACGGCTTGCATTGGGACATTTACGAAATTAAAGCCGCAACCAAAGTCCGGTTTGACCACCTAAACGACCTAAGTTTTCAAAAAGTCGCCTTTACAGACTATGGTTACAAAATAGGCCAGACCTTTGTTGTACACATAAATACCCGATTCACGAAAGACGGTGCTATAAATCCACGTCACCTTTTCAAAACAGTTAACGTTACCGACCGGGTCGACTCCATCCTTGACTCTACTAAAAGCAAAATTATTGAGGCTATTGGTGTGCTCAACCTTAGCCAATGTCCAGATTTGCACCCCATTAAGGCAACCAACTTAGGTGCTTGGTTACCGACATATCGGCATCTTCACCCCAGCCTGGAACCAGATAGCATTTTCAGGCTGAAGCGGCTTAAGCCCGATCAGCTGCGCTCATGGAGCCAGTCGGGGATTACAAAATCAAGTCAAATTTCTCTGTCGTCCAAACTATCACGAGAACAACGCGCATACATTGAAGCTCTACGGTTAGACCGACCAGCAACGCATCGAGTAAAAATTGCTGAGTGGTTAAGCCAGCTTCAATATCCACTATATTTTCTTGATTACGAAACCTATAATCTTGCCATTCCACTATGGGATAAGCAAAGACCATACCAACAGCTTCCATTCCAATATTCTCTCCATATTATTGATATGCCGGGTGGGGAAGTGCGCCACAAGGAATTCTTGAGCCGCGGAAGCGACAATCCTATACCGCAACTTCTCTTGCGGCTAGAGAGAGATCTTGGACTAAGCGGAAGCGTATTGGTTTGGTTTAAACTGTTTGAAATGAGCTGCAACAACACCATGTCAAGGCTACAACCTGAATATGCAAGTTTTTTAGCTTCAGTTAACGACCGAGTTGTGGATTTAATGGAAGTATTTAGTAACTTTTGGTATGTAGACCCCAATTTTGGCGGTAGCGTATCCATAAAGAACGTCTTACCAATTCTTGTGCCAGAAATGAGCTACGCCGACTTAGAGATTCACGAAGGAGCAACTGCTCAAATTCGGTGGACAAATAGCGCCAAAGGGCATTTAACGACCGAAGAAAACCAAAAGGTCTACTCAGACCTCATAACCTACTGCGGACAAGACACTCTAGCTATGGTAAAAATTTATCAATTCTTGCAAAGTATATCGTCGAACCAAGATCTAGTGAGTAATCACAAGCCTTAAATAATCCATCAAAAATATTGTAATTTTGACCAAAACAAACTAAAATAGGCTCCTACTTAAAGTCAGTGAGCCAACCACAACATGGAGTTTATGAAGCAATTAAGTCAAAAACAATCTGTTCAAAACGGAGTAAAAACTTTTGCTGCGCTTACAATTGTTTTATTACTAGGGGCTACTATTAGCTTAGCCTTTTTCAGACTTCCTGGGCAGAAACCAGTAGCTAATAAACCTCGAGTTGCTCCAAAGCCTAAAACTCAAATCATCACCCCTCAAAGCTCACTTTCTCAGCCAACAAATCCCTCTCAGCTAAGCACGCAAGCTCCCCAATATCGCAGTACTACTATTAAACCCCGCATTGTTTATAAGCCCGTAAACCCCGCATTATCTACCCTTGCTACAGCTCGAGCACTACAGGACTCTCAAATAACTTTGGCTTCGCAGTTAAGCATTAAGGAAATAGAAATTCCATCTCATAACCCTGCTACCGACCCTATCGAGACAAATCCAGAAATGCCGCCGATGGTCGACCCAACAACCCCTGCAAGTAATCCAACGGATCTAGATCTTCGGGGAGATGGCGTACATGGTGGTACCAATATCGCCGACACGACCTTATAAATAGACATTCGAGAAAAACCATCGAGACTCGACAACTAAAGGTTACTTTTTACACGCAAAAACCGCCCTTTTAAAAGCGGTTTTTGCTTTTAGTTAAATCAGACCAGCAGCTTGCATTTTTCGAGCACAAGCGGGGAACTGAGTGTAAATCGAAGATTTTGAAAGCAGCTTATGGACAGCTTGAATCTGGACATCTAAGGGAGCTAAGTCAGCTCGCGCATAGCCAGTTTGCATTGAATTCCAAGTGCTAATGGTAAACTGGAAGGCACCGTAAAAACCGTTTCCTGAATTACGGTTGGCCGTCATGCCACTCTCGCAATTACCTAAGAATTGTATAGCAGCCTCACTTAAAACTTGGCCATTATACGCAAAGCTTTTGGTCGTAGTGGTAACTGTTCGTGCTGGCAGTGGCTGCTTGAGCAACCTTTTGAGCTGCTGCTTGAGCAGCTTTAGCTTCAGCGGCTTTTTGAGCTGCATCAGCTTGAGCTTTCCGCAAAGGCACTAAAACTTCGCTATCAAAGTCTGGTTGTGGTTTAGTTTCAAGTTCAACCGCATATACTGAAGCGGTTGAAAAATGAATCATACTTTCTGAAGAAACTACAGTAGGGACTGAAGCCCTAACTGAAGCGGCGTCTACATAAGGAGCAGTAGGTGTCGCCTGAGTAGCTAGCATAGCCGAAGCCATTACTAACTTAGTAAAGTTACGCATATGTATCGGTTACGCAAGATAATGCGCCAGCCGATGCTTAGTGTACCTTTCGTTATGTGATATAACTCCACCTCACCCCGAATGAATGAGATATTATGTCCAGAAAAAAAAGACCTGTAATCAGGCCCTCATCTGAACATAAGAAGGTATTCTACACCATAAGCACTATATTGTCAAGTCCTTATGCTTACTTTTGCCAATATTTCTTGAAGAAAACTCTAAAAAAAACCTTTTTACAAGGCTAAATGTCCAGGTTCACATACATGAGCGCCACTCTAGAATAATCTAGAGGAGGCAGTTATGAAGGGTCGAACAGGCCACCAAACATCTATTGGCGTAATTGTTCCAGGGTTAGGAAAAGTTCGTGATCCAGTAGAGTTATCCAAAGAAGCTAAACAACGGCTTAAATGGGTAGACTATTACCACTCCCATGGCCGCAATGCCCGTCTAACCTGTCGCCATTTTGGCATCCATCATCGCAGTTTCTACCGCTACTACCAAAGGTTTCACCAACAGGGACTAAAAGGGCTGGAGAACTTGTCTCAACGTCCCAGGCAAGTCCGTAAGCCCACAACCCCCTTAGCTCACATAGATCTCGTTTGCTCTTTGCGCAAAGCCAACCCAGAATACTCTAAGTACAAACTAGCAACTATTCTGCAGCGTGACCATGAAGTAGTTTTATCCGCCTCAACTATTGGCCGGATCATCAAGCGCTACAACTTGTTTATCACCCCGCCAATTAAACCCAAGGGCACCCTGACAGAGTCAACCGCCGTCGTAAACCGAAAGATCTGGTGGCAGCAGAGCCTGGCGACTTAGTCGAGGTGGATGTTAAGCACTTGCCCATGCTGGGGGTTAAACGCTATGGGTTTGTGGCCATTGATGTCGTGGGTAAACGAGCTTTCGTCCATGTGGCTAGCAGTATTTCATCTCAGCAAGCTGCCGTTGCCTGGACCAAGGTTTGTGAGCTCTGGGGACTAGTCCCGACCGCTGCCTTAAACGACAACGGCTCTGAGAATTTAGGAAAGTTTGCCAAACTCTTAAAGGAGATGGACGTTACGCAGTACTTTGCCCGTCCCTACACTCCCAAAGACAAGCCCCATGTTGAGCGTTTCATTGGTACCTTGGAGCGGGAATGTATCCAGTGGGGCGGCCTAGCAATTGATCTAGCCGACCAACAAGACATCATCGACACTTGGCTAGTGAAATACCACGACTACAGGCCACACGAAGCTCTCGGATACTTGACGCCAAAGGAATATGCCGAGAAACTAGAACGAGAAAAAGTGGCGCTCATGTTATGAACCACCACACTAAATTGAATTTTCAGCTCAAATTGCTTATGATGGAAGTATTAATGAAGGATTTATTAAAATGGCTCGACCAAGTTCGGACACTCCTCCAAAAGATGTAATGGGAATGCTAGAATACTATTTGGTAACAAAGTCTCCAGTACAGCTTCCAGAAAACGCTAAAAAATGGATTGTAAAATACGGTCCCTGGATAGATCTAGTTCTACTTCTCTTAGCTCTGCCTTTGTTGTTGCTTGCATTGGGCATAAGTACCGTCGCACTACCAGTTATTGGTGTTGCTTCACCAGCAGTCGCCACTGGTATAGGCTTGGTGTGGATCGTTACCTTAGTTCAGGTTGGCTTGTTCGCTGCGGCCATACCCGGCTTGTTGGCTCGTACCAAACAAGGCTGGATGCTTACTTTCTACGGTGTTGTAGTGTCCTTAGCGGTGGGACTCTTGAGCGGACATATCTTGAATGCTCTCATAAGTGCGCTCCTAAGCTTGTTTATTCTTTTCCAGATACGAAGCTATTACAAGTAGCGATAAACCGCGCAAGGTTAAAATCTTAGGTCATTGACCAAAGCCACACTCGCTTAAAAAGAAGCTATAATTGAGCTTATCCATCGTCCAGCAGGGCTGAGTAATTTGGCAAATTAGTAGCTTCGGTTTGATTTCGGTATTATAGAAGCAATATGAACCTATTTGAATCCAATAATCAAAAGCCTTTGGCGGATAGGATACGACCTCGAGACTTAAAAGAAGTTGTTGGCCAGGAACATGTCTTAGGTGACAACCAATTTATACGCAAACTTGTTGAAGCTGGGCAGCCAACGTCATTGATACTCTGGGGCCCCCCTGGGACAGGCAAAACTACTCTAGCTCGAATAGTTGCCGCCTCAAGCCAGGCTGCCTTTGAAGAGATATCAGCGGTTGCCGCCGGCCTTCCTGAGGTAAAAAAACTTATCCAGCAAGCTAGTGAGCGAACCAAGATGGGTCAAAAAACCGTTCTTTTTATAGACGAAATACACCGGTTTAACAAAGCCCAACAAGATGCCTTCTTGCCTCATGTTGAAAACGGCACAATTATTTTGATCGGCGCCACCACCGAAAACCCTTCATTCGAGGTCATAGGGCCACTTTTATCGCGTAGTCGAGTAGTCGTGCTTGAGCCACTTTCGCCTAGCCAGCTACAGATTATTATTGACAGGGCAATGTCTGAGCTACCAGGAAAAACCATTGAAACTGATGCAAAAGCCTTGTTATCTGAGTTAGCGGCAGGAGATGCCCGCATGGCTTTGGGCGGTCTTGAAGTAGCCGCAAGTCTTGCTTCAACCATTACAACACCGGTTATAAAACAGGCCATGCAGTCCACCAGTTTGCGCTACGATAAGGGAGGAGAATTTCACTACAACCTCATCTCTGCATATATTAAATCTTTGCGCGGTGGAGCAGTAAATGCTGCCTTATTTTACCTTGCCAGAATGCTTGAAGCCGGCGAAGACCCCAAGTTTATTGCTCGGCGAATGGTAATCTTTGCTTCCGAAGATGTTGGTATGGCTAATTCCGATGCGCTTAACCTTGCTGTATCAACGTTTTTAGCTGTGGAGCGAATTGGAATGCCTGAATGCCGCATTAATTTGAGTCACACCACCATTGCAATGGCCACTAGCCCCAAGTCTAGAGCCGCCTATGATGCTATAAATAATGCTACACAGGCTGTAGCGGATAACCCAACAGCCGAACCGCCGCTGCATCTGCGCAATGCGCCAACCTCACTGATGAAAAAGCTTCAATACGGGCAGGATTATAAATGGAAGCCGGGATTTGAGCATCCCAAGGGTTTTATGCCTGAAGGACTAGATGGGGTAATCTTTTACCGACCACAGGAAGCTAAAAATGACTGATTCTAAAGAGTATAAGCGCCAGGATCTAAGACCGGGCGTAGATTATGTTGGTGTTGCTGCTTGTTTTGTTGTCCATGACGGCAAAGGAAAATTCGTGCTTCATAAGCGTAGTCAAAACTGTCGGGACGAGCAGGGAGTGTGGGATAATGGTGGTGGAGTAGTTGAGTTTAACGAAAGCATACCCGATGCTATCAGACGAGAGGTCAAGGAAGAGCTGTCTGCAGAAAGCCAAGACATGACATTTCTGGATTGGTACGAAGTAACCAGGACTTTAAACAACAAGCCTACTCATTGGATTGCTTTTTCTTACGCCGTCAAGGTTGATCCAACCCGAGTTAAAAATGGCTATCCCCATAAAATTGAGGATATAGGCTGGTTTACCCTTGAAAGCCTGCCCTCGCCCCTCCATTCGCAAACCATGCGCGACCTTGAGGCCGCAAGAAACGCGGGCATAATCTAAAGCTGTGCCTCGTTACATCATCTTAGTCTGTCAAAGGGCAATTGCGCACTTGAGCCTTCGACTAGCTCAGGCAATAAATGAAGAGACGACTGCAGCCCACAATTCCTGATTCTCGGGTTCATAATTCGCAAATTCCCAAAGAGCTTGCACCGTTAAAGCGATTATGCTTAAATTATGCCATGGCACACAAAAAACAAGCTCAAGAGTCCGGCAGTGTTTATTTCTTAAAAATATTAATGTATTTCATCCTTGGTAGCATTTGGATCAAGGTTAATGGCCGAGTAGTTTTGCCCATAGGGCTCATCTTAGGCCTAATTTTTAGCAGTCATGACCATTTTCAGATTGATCGCAAAATCGAATACGCCATACTGCTTATTGCAGCACTATTAGCGTTTGCGGGTCTTGGTGTTTTCTTTAACTTTGCCACGAGTTAACGAACCTTTTTCGGTCGTAGTTTGCAGTTTACCAGCAGGCTTAAAAATAAAACCTAGGGCAGCTACCATCGACAGCAGTAGAAGTACGAGCATGACTGTAGACATTATTGTCCGAAGTTGAGTTAGCTCGCTAGGTAAGTAAATATAAATAGCATAGTTGGTTAAATACAGCCCTACACAGGTGGCAAAATATATATGGGAATTATGGTAAACATTGCGCATTTCTCGCTCACTAAAATTAATTAGCTAATATACATTATAATTGACACAAAGTCAACAACATTTTCTTCATTTATTGCCTTACAACCTTCAACTCATTCGAAAATTGGTTAATAGATCCGCTGAGCCGCAAACCACCTTTTATCCCTGATTCGCAAATATTCATTATTACAAGGTTCTGTCCACTAAAACGGAACAGACATACTTTTAAGTAATATAAATGGGCTACTGAACAACTCTGGGTGGTTCTTTCTAGCCTGGAACTCTCTGAGTAATCCCGGTAAGAACTGATGCATGAAGCGGTCGCGGGTACGTCTGGTAAACCGATCCAGGCAGCTCCAGATCCCTTCAATGCGGTTGGTTGGTCCAAAGTGGCCAATGGAATGGTTGCAGATCTCCAGACCATAGCCAACTTCCATTAGGCCAAGGTGAGAGGCGTGAGCATCAGCAAAGATCAGGCTACCGAGAGTGGCATACTGATCGAGAAAACCTTCTATGCTATCCTGCTCACAATCTAGTATCTCAGCTAGTCTTACGAGGTTGGTTTCCCGGTCCACGATACCCATAACAATGTGTTGGTTACCATATTTCTGCCGACCTAGATAGCTCTGGTCTATCTCCAGTAGCCCGACTAACTGGCTCTTGTCGACTGGTAGTCTAGATCGCAAGCGTTCTAACCAGCGTTGGATCGTCCAGTAGGACAGCCCCGTTGAGGTGATAATGTCGCCAGGTGACTGCTTACCGCTCCAGCAAGTCACCAGTTCCAGAATCCTCCTCCAGCCGAGCTTAGACGACCCAAAGCCGACTTGTTTCTTTAAGCTCCATTTACGACGACAGGTGCCGCACCAAAGATACTGAGTAGTTATGTGGATGTTTGAGTGGGACATCCAAGGGCAAATAGGGCCCTCGGGATAAAGATGTACTAGCACTTGGTTAAAACATTCTTGGTCTGTTACCGGTAGATCTGCTAATGTGGTCATTGGAACAAGTCTCCTTTTCTAACTGGTTAGTCCTAGTTAGATTGTAGCTTGTTCCGCTTTAGTGTAATGAACCTTATTACAAGCTGATTGACACTCAAGCCAATCTTTGATACTCTTCCTTGAGTAGCCACGTAAAATATCTAAGATAAACGACTGGGAAGTAGACAGGTCCCGATAAGGGAAACCAGCTGCTTGCTAGGATTATTTTTTGTTAAAGGGCCTTATGAAAGCATTGATCGGACGAAAACTCGGCATGACTCAGATCTTCGATGAAGAAGGCAATGTTGCTCGCATTACCCTTATTGAAGCTGGGCCTTGTGTGGTCACACAAATAAAAACCGAAGTCAAAGACGGTTATGACGCAGTGCAAATTGGCTATGGCGAGGCTAAGCACCAAGCCCGCCCTCAGATGGGACACCTCAAGGCAGCCAATACCAACTCCAAAATCTTGCGTGAAATCCGCACAGACCTTAACAACACCAATAAGCCCGACGCAAGCTCCGAAGAAGGCACCGATGACCTGAAGGTTGGCTCTAAGCTAGATGTAACAACATTTGAGGTTGGCGACAAGGTTCAAATCACCGGCACAAGCAAGGGCAAAGGTTTTGCCGGCACCGTTAAGCGACATAATTTTGCTACCGGTCCCAAAACTCACGGCTCGCACAACTATCGTGCGCCCGGCTCTATCGGGGCGGGCTATCCAGAACATGTATTTAAAGGCATGCGCATGGCCGGACAAATGGGCAATAAACGCAACACCGTTCGCGGTGTAAAAATTATGATTGTCGACGCCGAACACAAAGTACTAGGTGTTTACGGCCAAGTTCCCGGACCACGCAAGGGAATAGTATTGGTGAAAGGCTTATAATGGCTATAACAGCATTCACCAAAACCGGAACCAAAAAAGAAACAAGTTTGAAGCTTGATAAAGCTGTTTTTGGTCTTGAACCAAACCACGAAGTACTTGATTTAGCCTACCGCGCTTATCTAGCAAATGGACGATCCGTCTCCGCTACCACTCTAAAAAGAGGCGAAGTCCGAGGAGGAGGCAAAAAACCCTGGCGTCAAAAAGGCACCGGACGAGCCCGCGTAGGATCAAGCCGTGTCCCCAACTGGCGCGGTGGTGGCGTAATTTTTGGTCCATCAGGAAATGAAAATTACAGTATCAATTTGCCTGTTAAGGTCCGCCGCCTAGCCATTCGACACGCCCTAAGTGCCCAAGCAACTGACAATAAGATTATTTTCCTCGAAACGTTTGAGTGCCCAGAGGGCAAAGTAAAGCCCACCCTAGGACTACTTACCAATTTAGAGGCTAAAGGCAACATTCTCTTAGTCGTTGACCTTAAAGACGCACTTGTAACTCGAGCGACCCAGAATATCGGCAACCTCAGAGTCGTTTCTTCTAAGTATCTGAACGTTTTTGATATCTTAAATGCCGATCTTATTATAATCACTGAAAAGTCCTTGCCAATTATTGAAGGCTGGTTAGGTGACAAAAAAGCTTCGGTCGAAACAAAACCGTTGACCAAAGAAAAAACCGTAAAGGAGGCTGACAATGAGTAGCCTCATTCTCACTCCTCGCATCAGCGAAAAGGCCATTGCCTTAGCTGAAAAAAACGTTTATATCTTTGAAGTGCCTGCATCTACCAACAAAATTGAAGTTTCTAAAGCTGTCGAAAAAGCATTCAAGGTTAAAGTCAAAGGCGTAAATATGCTTATCACCAAGGGTAAAATCAAGCGTTTCAAGAAAACTTTGGGCCAAGAGCGCGACACCAAGAAAGCCATGGTAACACTGCAAAAAGGTCAATCGATCGCATTGTTTGAGGGAGCAAAATAATGGCTATTAAGCTCTATAAGCCAACCACACCAGCTAGACGAGGCATGACTACTGCTGATTCTTCGGCAATCACCAAAAAGAAACCAGAAAAGTCATTGCTCGTTCATACTAAGTCAAACGCCGGCCGTAACAACCAAGGAAAAATTACCGTTCGACATCGCGGCGGCGGCGTTAAACGCTTTTACCGCTTGGTTAGCTTTAACTTAGCAGCCAACCTGAAGGCTACTGTAACAGCCATTGAGTACGACCCAAACCGCTCAGCCAACATTGCCCTAGTTAAGTTAGAAAACGGTAAGCTGGCTTATGTTTTAGCAGGTAGCGGAATGAAGGTAGGGGATAATATTGCCACAGGTTCCGAAGCTGAGATAAAAAAAGGCAATAGATTGCCGCTAAAAAACATCCCTGCTGGCACCCAGATATACAACATTGAGCTGGTATTAGGTAAGGGCGGCCAAATTGCCCGTAGTGCCGGCTCCAAAGCCCAGCTGGTTGCCAAAGATGTTCCTTTTTGCCAAATAAAACTTCCTAGCGGCGAAGTTCGACTGGTTCACCAAGATTGCTCCGCAACCATCGGTAGTGTTGGCAACGAAGCCCACCAAAACATTAAGTACGGCAGCGCCGGACGTCGCCGTCGTATGGGCTGGCGCCCAAGCGTACTTGGTAAAAGCATGAATCCTGTGGATCACCCCCATGGTGGAGGTGAGGGCCATACGTCACTAGGAATGAATCCCAAGACACCATGGGGTAAGCCTGCATTAGGGTATAAAACTCGTAATCGCAAGGGTACTAATGCTATGATTATCCGCGGTCGTAAAGCCGGAAGGAGACGCTAAATGAGTCGATCACTAAAAAAAGGTCCTTACGTCGATGAGCGTCTTATGCGTCGCGTCGCCTCTTTAGGGGCAAACGATAAGACGGTATTAAAAACATGGTCGCGTAATTGTACCGTTCCTCCTGAATTTGTTGGCCGTACCTTTGGCGTCCACAATGGAAAGCTACATGTACCAGTTTTTGTAACAGAAAATATGGTTGGCCACAAACTGGGTGAATTCTCGCCCACGCGCAAATTCCGCGGCCACGGCGGTAAACTTGCTAAGGAGCAAAGTAAGTGAAAGCCACAGCAACAGCAAAATATATTGGCACCTCCAGCCGCAAAATCAGCCTCGTGGCTGCCCTTATTCGTGGCAAAAGTGTTATTTCAGCTCAAAGCATCCTGGAGCATACCGGCAAGCGCGCAACTGAGCCCGTCGGAAAAGTGTTAGCCTCAGCCCTTGCGAACGCTCAAAACAACGACAACGCTAAAAAAGGCGATTTAATTGTTGAGTCAGTTTTAGTAGGACCAGCTCCAACCTTAAAGCGCTTTCGTGCTCGTGCTAAAGGCGCCGCAGCTAGTATTCGCAAGCGCTCAAGTCACATAACAGTTGTTCTCTCCGATAATAAAGTAGCTACAACCAAACCTATGAGTCTGTCCAAGGGTTTAGCTAAGTCTACTGACGCTAGTCCCAAGCTACCTGTTAAACCATCTGCAGCAAGTAAAACCGCCGAGGAGACCACATAATGGGCCAAAAAGTTAACCCCCGCAGCCTGCGTCTACAAGTAGACAAAGACTGGCAATCACGCTGGTTCGCCACCAAAGACTATGCCGCTCAGCTCATTAGCGACCTTAAGATACGTCGAGGTGTAGAAAAAAAACTTGGAAAAAGAGCAGGACTAGCTAAAGTAATTATAGAGCGCTCACCCAACCTGCTAGCGGTCACAATCCACACATCTAAACCAGGAGTAGTAATTGGTCGAGGCGGCAGCAGCTCAGAAGAACTTAAAAATATTTTGTCCAAGCAAGTTGGCGGACCTGTCAAAATTAGTATTGAGGAAGTAAAAAAACCCGAAACTAATGCCGCACTTGTAGCTGAAAATATTGCCAGCCAGCTCGAACGCCGCATTTCATTCCGCAGAGCCATGAAGATGGCCGCTGAAAATGCCATGAAAGCTGGTGCACTAGGTGCCAAAGTAACAGTAGCTGGTCGTTTAAACGGCGCGGAAATGGCTCGGCGTGAAACAACCGCCCAGGGAAGCATCCCACTCCATACCATCCGAGCAGACATTGACTTTGCGTCCACCATTGCTCGCACAACTTACGGAGTAATTGGTGTGAAAGTATGGGTATATAAAGGCGAGAAGTTTTAAGAGATAAATATGTTATTACCCAAGAAGACAAAATATCGCAAGCAACAAAAGGGCCGGATTACCGGCGTAGCTACTCGTGGAATCGAAGTCAGCTTTGGCCGCTATGGTTTAAAAACCCTAGACACAGACCGCATTAGCTCTCGTCAGATAGAATCAGCTCGCCGCGCAATGACTCGATATGTTAAACGCGGCGGCAAAATCTGGATTCGCATTTTTCCGGACACTCCTATTACACGTAAACCTGCTGAGGTTAGAATGGGTAGTGGCAAGGGCTCGATTGACCACTACGCGGCCAAAGTTCGACCCGGCATGATTTTATTTGAAATGGACGGGATTACCGAGGATGTTGCCAAGGAAGCCATGCGCTTGGCTGCGGCAAAACTGCCAGTTAAAACTCGCTTTGTGGTACGCCACATAGCTGGAGAGGTTGAATAATGAAACTCAGTATAATTACCGACAAAACTTCCAAAGAGCTATCCGCTTTCATTCAAGACCAGCAAAAAGCCTTAGCCGAGCACGCCGTCGAAATGCGAACAAAGAAAGTAAACAACGTTAAACAAACTGCCGCTCTTAAAAAAACCATTGCCCAAGCCCTTACGGTCAAGCGTCAACGCGAGTTGGCCGAAGAGTTTGGAAGTTCGGCATCAGACGAAGGAGCATCACATGAGTAGAACATTACACGGTACTGTTGTTTCAGACGTCATGGAAAAAACGGTTGTAGTGGCTGTTGCAAGCGTCAAAGAACACCCTATCTACCGTAAAAAGTATAAAGTAACCCAAAAATTTAAAGCCCACGATGAAACCAACCAATATAAAAATGGAGATTTAGTGGAAATTGCGGAATCGCGACCGCTTAGTCGTACCAAGCGATGGCAGGTAACAAGGCGCATCTCAGCAACTGAGGTTGAAGGATAATATTATGGTACAAGCAGAAACAAGATTAAAAGTTGCTGACAACAGTGGAGCCAAAGATCTACTATGTATTAAAGTACTCGGCGGATCACGGCGCCGATACGCTGGTGTTGGTGACATCATAGTTGCTAGTGTTAAAGCCGCTACCCCAGGCGCCAACGTTAAGAAAAAAGAAGTTGTCCGGGCAGTTATAGTCCGTACAGCCAACACAACGCATCGCACCGATGGCTCAAGTATTAGGTTCGACGAAAACGCCGCGGTCCTTATTGATAAGTCCGGCCAACCTCGTGGTACTCGCATTTTTGGACCAATCGGACGTGAACTTCGCGAAGCTGGCTATATGAAAATTGTCTCACTCGCTCCGGAGGTATTGTAATGAAATTGCGACGCAAAGATACTATTATAGTCCTGGCCGGTAAAGACAAAGGAAAAACTGGCGAGATAGAACGGGTTTTGCCTCAAATTGGAAAAATTATTGCCAATAACCTTAACGTAGTAAAACGACATACTAAGCCTTCAAATAAGGTACCTCGCGGAGGCATACTAGAAATAGCTAAACCCATAAACGCCAGTAAGGTCGCACTTGTTTGCCCTTCCTGCAAAAAGCCCACTCGTGTGGGATACCAAATTAATGGCGATAACAAAGAACGAATCTGCCGCAAATGTCAGGCAGTGGTGAAATAACTATGAGTAGATTAAAAGACCGCTATCAAAAAGAAATTACTGTGTTATTGACGAAAGAATTTGGTTACACAAACCCTCACCAAGTTCCCCAAATCAACAAGGTTGTGGTTAACGCTGGTGTCGGTAAAGCTACGGTCGATGCAAAATACCTGGAAGCTGCCAGTCACACGTTAAGCAAGGTAACTGGGCAGAAGCCCGTCCAAACAGCTGCTAAGCTAAGCATTGCCGGCTTTAAGCTTCGAGAAGGCAATAAAGTTGGCACTACCGTAACGATTCGCGGTGAACGGATGTACGAATTCCTTGACCGTCTCATCTCTGTAACTCTTCCCCGTATCCGTGACTTCAGAGGAATATCTGCAGACGCTTTTGATGTCCAAGGAAACTATAGCCTAGGGATACCTGAGCAAACAATATTTCCCGAGATTCCCTACGAAGAAGCCGGAGCAAGTCATGGACTCCAAGTTAACATTGTTACCACCGCCAAGACGGCTGAAGAAGGCCGTAAGTTATTAGAATTAATGGGATTTCCCTTTAGGAGGAACTCGTAATGGCACGTGTTGCTATGATTGTTAAGGCGCAGCGCAAGCCTAAATTTTCTTCCCGCCAAATAAACCGCTGTAAAATCTGTGGTCGCCCACGCGGGTATATTCGTAAGTTTTCGCTCTGTCGCATTTGTTTCCGTGAATACGCCAGTCGGGGCCAGATCCCCGGCGTTGTAAAGTCCAGTTGGTAAGAAAGGAGTAAGCTATATGACAACCGATCCAATCGCAGACATGTTAACCCGTATCCGCAACGCAGCTGGCGCACGACAGTCATCTACACGCATGCCTTACTCCAAGATTAAAGAAGCCATTGCTACGATTTTAAAAAACAACGGATTTATTTCCGATTTTCAAGTCGACGCAGAGGGTTTAAAATCAATCGTAGTCAATCTAGAAGCCCAGTCGGCTAACTTGACCAATTTGAGCCGTATTTCCAAGCCCGGCCGCAGAGTCTACACAGCTGCCAGCGACATCCCTACCGTCTTAGGTGGCCGCGGTATCGTAATTGTATCCACATCCCGCGGACTTATGACAGGGCGTCAAGCTCGCAAGCAAGGCTTGGGCGGTGAATTAATTTGTAAGGTCTGGTAGTAACCATGAAGACACCATGTTTTAAAACCCTAATTAGCCCAAGCACGTACTCTTGCCAAGGAGGCTTACGATGAGTAGAATTGGACGACAACCCATTACTGTCCCAAATGGAGTAAATGTTACTCAAGAAGGTGAGCAAGTGACGGTATCAGGCCCAAAAGGTACTCTGTCGGAACGGTTATTGCCAGGAATCTCACTCTCTCAAACCGACAATACTTTGACCGTGTCGAAGCAGCTAGAAAATGTTCAAACTCAAGCCTCGTTTGGCTTGATGCGCACACTCATCAATAACATGGTTGTGGGTGTGTCCCAAGGCTTTGAACGTCAACTGGAAATTAATGGTGTTGGTTTTCGTGCCGCCGTAAGTGGAAACGTTGTCAACCTTAGCTTGGGCTTTTCGCACCCGGTAGTTTTTAATCTTCCGGTCAACATTACCGCCAAAGTTGATAAAAACATCATTACCATTAGCGGCCATGACAAGCAACTAGTTGGTCAAGTGGCCGCTAATTTACGCGCATTAAAAAAACCTGAACCTTACAAAGGTAAGGGTATTAAATACATCGAAGAGCGGATTCGCCGAAAAGCCGGTAAGACCGCAACTAAAGGTTAGAGATTATGTTACAAACAACCATTCAAAAAGCCCGTCGTCGAGCTCGTGTAAGGTCTCGCATTCATGGTACAGCGCAGCGACCTAGATTAACTGTGCACGTGACCAATCGTCATATTACCGCCCAACTAATTGATGACGACAACATGACAACACTCGGGTATGTAACCAGTGTAAAATCCAGCACTAAAGGCACAATGACTGAGCGTGCAACCGAAATTGGTACTAAGATTGCCGCCGTAGCAAAAAAACGCAACATTACCGCGGTTGTATTTGACCGTGCGGGTCGTCTTTACCACGGGCGCCTACATGCATTAGCAGAAGCAGCACGTAGTGCTGGATTGGAGTTTTAATGGCTATCACTGAAATAGTAAAAGAGTTTGAGGAAAAAGTTATTTCCATCGACCGTGTCAGTCGAGTAGTGAAAGGCGGTCGACGCTTTCGTTTCCGTGCAACAGTAGTAATTGGTGATGGTAAAGGCCGTGTTGGCGTTGGAGTTGGCAAGGGAGGTGAAGTCATGACAGCCATCGCCAAAGCCGTTGCCAAGGCCAAAAAAAACCTAGTAACCGTCAATCTTAAAGGCCAGACTATCCCGCACGAAGTCAACGTCCACTTTGCCGGAGCCCATGTTATGCTTAAGCCCGCCTCG
This sequence comes from Candidatus Parcubacteria bacterium, assembly GCA_963718875.1. Taxonomy (GTDB): domain Bacteria; phylum Patescibacteriota; class Saccharimonadia; order UBA4664; family JBIOIQ01. The sequence continues at coordinate 677,840 of OY970378.1, read as the reverse complement.
GAAGGAACAGGAGTTATTGCTGGGGGCGCTGTAAGAAATGTAGTAGAAGCAGTAGGAATTCGTGACCTTTTGAGCAAATCCCTTGGGTCAAGTAATAAAGTTAACAATGCTTATGCAACCGTGTTAGCATTAACACAGCTGCAGAATAATCGAAAACAACCGATCGAAGAAAAGCCCGCGAAGTCTAAGGTAGCAGCCACAAAGGAATAGATATGAAAATACATGAATTAAATATTACGTCTCAAAAAGACAAGAAGCGCGTCGGACGAGGCATCGGTAGCGGCTATGGAAAAACCGCAGGTCGAGGAACAAAGGGCCAAAATGCTCGTACCGGAGGTGGCGTTCGACCTGGATTTGAAGGTGGACAAAACCCCCTTGCGAAACGTCTGCCCAAAAAACGCGGTTTTGCACCTCTCAACAGTTTAACTTTTCAAGTTATAAACATATCGAAACTTGAGCAGTTTAAGGACAATTCCAAAATAGACGCAGCAGTTTTAGAAAACCTTGGCTTAGTTAAAAAAGCAGATTTGCCGATAAAACTTCTTGGATTTGGTGGTCTGACCAAAAAACTTTCAATAAGGCTACAAGCCGCTAGCTCTTCTGCAACAAAAGCCGTTATAGCCGCCGGAGGATCGATAGAGATCGTTTCCAGCCCTGTGCGCCGATCAAAACCTAAGGTTGACCGCACATGAACTTGAGCGTTTTGCGCCAAGCTTACCGGTCCCGTGACTTACGCAAGCGTTTTCTTATGGTTTTAGGCTTGTTAATAATATTCCGTCTGTTGTCACACATTCCAGTACCAGTACCAAACAACATAGCCTTAGCTAATTTCTTACAGACACTGTTTAATTCAAGTAAGCTGCTTACAACCGTAGACCTATTTTCGGGGGGAGCATTGTCCCAGTTCTCTATAATTTTGATGGGAGTTGGACCATATATTAACGCTTCTATTATTATGCAGTTGCTTACTCAAGCCGTTCCCAGGTTTGAAGCATTAAGCAAAGAGGGTGAAGCCGGCAGGCAAAAAATTAACCAATATACCCGCCTGCTAACATTGCCACTGGCAATTCTGCAATCTATCGGTATGGTGTTTTTGCTACGAACACTATCAAAGCAGATAGCGGGAACAGATTTAATAGGTCGACTCGATACTTTCCACTGGTTGCTAATGATAGTAACTATTACAGGAGGTAGCTTGCTTTTGATGTGGATAGGCGAGATTATTACGGAAAAAGGGATTGGGAATGGAATTTCCTTAATAATTTTTGCCGGGATAGTCTCTCAACTACCCGCTACCTTTAGTCAATTTACCGCTTTATTGGGAGCAGATGCTGGAAAATTATTTACTTTCATTCTATATGGTATTATAACCCTCGCAGTCATAGTCTTTATCGTCTTCCTGAATGAAGGCCAACGTAACATCCCCGTCTCCTATGCCAGGCGCACTCGCGGAACAAAAATCTACGCCGGCGTAGACACCCACCTGCCATTGCGAGTTATAACGGCGGGTGTAATTCCGATTATATTTGCCTTGGCGTTTTTGTCTGTTCCCGGCTTTATTGCCCAACTGCTCACTAATGCCAAAACTGCCTGGCTTTCCAATGCAGCGCAATGGCTAAATACTTTTTTGTCACCTAACGGCTTGCCATATGCTGTTACTTATTTTCTCATGGTAGTTATATTTACATACTTTTATACCTCAGTAGTTTTTCAACCCAAGGATATTTCCGAAAACCTTCAAAAGCAGGGTGGTTTTATACCTGGTATCCGGCCCGGACGCGAAACCGCTAACTACCTCAAACGGGTTTTAAACCGTATTACGCTGGGTGGAGCCTTAGGGCTGGGCATTGTAGCCGTACTGCCTTTTATAGTAACAGCCGTAACCAAAACCAGCTCACTATCACTCGGAGGAACGGGCTTGCTAATTGTCGTATCGGTCGCTATTGAAACTATGAGAGCAGTTGAAGCACGAGCAATAACTAGTAGCTATGATGAGTACTAAACCCAGAACTGCCACACTACTTAAGTCCTGGCATCATCCCATTTGGTCGCATTTAAGAGGAGATAAAGCTAAATAGTTCGAACACTGTACTCTAAAAGCCTTTACAATAGGTGAAAGAGTATCTATAATTACGAACTGTAGCTAAGAGTATATGTCAGACACAAAGGAAGTAATTGAGGTCGAAGGGACCGTCCTAGAAACTCTGCCAAACGCAATGTTTAGGGTAGAGCTAGAGAACGGCCATATTGTTTTGGCGCATATTTCAGGTAAGATGCGGATGCATTACATCAAAATCTTACCTGGCGATAGCGTCACCTTAGAGATGACCCCTTATGACCTCACAAAAGGACGTATTACATATCGGCACAAGGTTGGTGATAATAGTAAGCGACAGGACTCCAAATGAAAGTTCATCCAGGCACAAAGCCACGGTGTGAAAAATGCAAAGTTATCCGCCGAGAAGGCGTGGTTCGAGTTATTTGTGAAAATCCTCGTCATAAGCAGAGACAAGGATAATGGCAAGAATTGCCGGGGTTAACATCCCTACAGACAAGCGCGTCGAAGTAGCCCTTACTTATATTTTTGGAATCGGGCCTGCAATTAGCAAAAAGATACTTTCGAGTACCGGTATAGATTCAAACGCCAGAGTCAAAGATTTAACCGAAGCGGAAATTAATAAGATTCGCGAAGTTATTGATAAGGATTATCAGGTCGAAGGGGACTTAAGCCGCTTAGTGAGTCAAAATATAAAGCGCTTAAAGGACATCAATGCCTATCGCGGGTTACGGCACAAGGCAAGCCTACCAGCACACGGACAGCGCACCAAAACCAACGCCCGCACAAAACGAGGCAAAAAAGTTACTATGGGAAGCGGACGCAAAAAATCAGCCGCTAAGACGTAAGGAAACAATGGTTAAAACATCGACTACAACTAGACGCAAAAAGACCAAGCGTAGTGTAACTACAGGCCAGGTTCATATTCAATCAACCTTTAATAACACTATCATTTCTATCACCGACACAAGCGGTGCACTTATTAGCTGGTCAAGCGCAGGAGCGGCTGGATTCAAAGGTTCGCGAAAAAGCACCCCCTATGCCGCTCAAATTGCTGCCGAAAAGGCCGCCGCCTCAGCCAAAGAGGTTGGACTAACCAAGGTCGAGGTATTAATAACTGGGGTTGGAAGCGGACGTGAATCAGCCGTAAGAGCCCTGCAAACTGCCGGTATAGCAGTGTCAAGCATCAAAGACGTCACTGGTATTCCGCACAATGGCTGCAGACCACGAAAGGCTAGGCGAGTCTAATGGCTAGAAATCTAACACCTATTGTCAAGCAATCGAGGCGAGAAAAAACCGCCTTACACCCAAAAGCCATTAAAGGCATGGCTAAACGCGCATACGGCCCCGGTGAGCATGGGCAAACAGGCATGCGTTCTAAATTAAGCCAGTACGCTGTTCAGCTACGTGAAAAGCAAAAAGTCAAGCGGACTTACGGGTTGCTCGAGAAACAATTTGCACGACTGGTGGGAGAGGCCGAGCGACGCACTGGAGTTACAGGCGAAATTATGCTTCAACTGCTCGAACTTCGCCTTGATAACGCTGTCTATCGTTTAGGATTTGCTCCTTCGCGCCAAGGAGCTAGGCAGCTAGTGACACACGGGCATTTTATGCTAAACAATAAGCGTGTCGACATCCCTTCTATTATTGTAAAGCCGGGTGACGAAATCTCTGTTCGGCCGAAAAGTTCAAGCAACAGCTACTTCACCGCCCTCAAGGAAACTTTTTCGTCCGGTCAATCTCAAACCCGTTGGCTCAGTCTAGATGCCAAAAAGCTAACTGCCAAAGTGACTGGACTTCCGGCACGTGAAGACATTGATGCAGATATTTCCGAGCAATTAATTATTGAATTTTACTCAAGGTAAGGAGGCCCAAGTGTTATACGAAATTTCATCACCGGAACTTAAGCCAGTTAAGCAAGATGGCAACAGAGCAACATTTGCTATCGAACCACTGTACTCAGGATACGGTATGACATTAGGCAACTCATTGCGACGCGTAATCTTATCAAGCTTAGGTGGTGCAGCCGTAACAGCCGTCAAAATCGACAACGTAGCCCATGAGTTTTCAACTCTTAAAGGTGTCAAAGAAGACGTAGTAGAAATTCTACTAAACCTCAAACGCCTGCGCTTTAAAATCTACAGCGACGAAACCCAGTTTCTTATTCTCACCAAATCTGGCAAAGGAACTGTCACCGGTGCTGATATTAAGGCGACCTCTGATATAGAGATTGTTAACCCAGATCAACTAATCTGTACTATTGATGACTCTAAAACCAAGGTTGGCATGGAAATCCGCGTTGAAAAAGGCCGAGGATATATCCCAGTCGAACAGCGCGTAGACGAAAAGCTAGAAGTAGGCATGATTGCAATTGACGCCTTATATAGCCCCATCCAACGAGTTCGCTTTCATGTTGAAAATACCCGCGTAGGCCAAATAACTGATCTTGATCGATTAGTTATGGAGATTGAAACCGATGGGACTATAAGTCCCGAAGACGCCATTAGCCAGGCTGCTCAAACCTTGGTAAACCACTTCCAAGTTATTGCCGGTAATAGCGTCACTGACGCGCTCCCTGTAGCCACAGCCGACCGCACAGACAACGGGGCTAGTAAGATCATGATAGAAGAAGTCAACTTTTCCCAACGCACTACTAACGCCCTCATCAATAACGACATAAAGTCCATGAAAGACCTTCTGACTCTCAGCGACAGCAGCTTGCGCAATCTTAAGGGATTTGGCGCAAAAGCCTATGACGAAGTAAAAGAAAAGATCGCTGAATTAGGCTTTGAAGGTAACGAGGAAAACTAATGCATCGCCACGGTTATCAAGGACGTAAACTATCTCTCGATCGAGATCAACGCAAGGCTCTTATTCGTGGGCAGCTGACGTCACTGGTATTACACGAACAAATTACAACCACTCATAGTAAGGCTAAAGAAATTGCGCCATTCTTTGAACGTCTTGTTACGAAAGCAAAAGTAAACGACCTAGCCAATAATCGAGCGCTGCGCGCCATGCTCCTTACCGAAAACGCCGTACAAAAACTTATCCAGGAGCTTACTCCGGCTTTTTCTAAGCGCAGTGGCGGTTATACACGCATCGTTAAGACCGGTAACCGCCGGGGAGACAACGCCCCAATGGCTATAGTTGCCCTGGTATTACCAGAAAAGCTTCCTTCGGTTCCTTCAGAGGTAGCTGAAGCCAGTTCTGGTGCAACAAAGACAACCAAACCGTCCAAACCAGCTGTTAAAAAAAGTTCTGCTAAAACTAAGGTTGCAAAATGAAAACATATTCAGCTAAACCAGTCGAAGTTACTAGGGGCTGGCATCTTGTAGATGCCAAGGATCAAACACTAGGTCGATTAGCTACCGAAATTGCCACGCGTTTAATAGGTAAGCACAAGCCAAGCTATACTCGCCACATTGATTGCGGCGATAATGTAGTAGTAATAAATGCCGCCTCTATTCGAGTAACTGGCGACAAGCTAAATAGTAAAATCTATTATCATCATTCTGGATACCCAGGTGGTATTAAAGACATTAGTCTAAGTGACAAGCTTGCCAAGAACCCTACCGACGTCATTCGTCACGCAGTTAAGGGGATGCTACCCGCCAACCGACTAACAGACGACCGATTAAAGCGTTTAAAGATTTACGCCACAGCTGAACACAGTCACGCACCCCAATCGCCACAACCACTGACTATTACAACAGATAATACTAGAGGAGCTTAAAAAAATGGCTGATACAAAAAACCACTACTATTACGGCCTCGGTCGTCGCAAATCAGCTATTGCCACCGCAAGACTATATAGTGGGACAGGCGAAATTAGCGTCAACGACAAACTTGCCAGCGAGTATTTTAATAACAATACTCTGGAAGCATCTCTAACTCAACCACTCGTTCTTACGGGACATGACAAGAAATTCAAAGTCAGTTTGAAGGTTACGGGCGGCGGCAAACGCGGACAAGCCGGAGCAGCAAAGCTTGCAATTGCACGCGCACTAAACGCTATGAGTCAAGATCTACACCCAACTCTCAAAAAAGCTAGCATGCTTACTCGTGATCCGCGCGAAAAAGAGCGAAAAAAATATGGTCTTAAAAAGGCTCGCAAGGCTCCACAGTTTAGCAAACGCTAACAGCCTGCTTCAAATAAAAACCATCAACAAGGGTGGTTTTTATTTTATAAAGTCGCTCCCCGTCAGAGGCTGTTTTAGTGCGTAACGGGGGACCGGAAACCTTTGGCGTCATAGACCATCATGAGATTGCAGATCGAAACGCATCGACATACTCCTGATAAGAGTGGCCAGCTATCTGATAGTTGGCCACGATGCGCAGGCCATCTTAAGCCGGCCGACACAAAGTGTCCAAGATCTTAAACTCTAAGAAGTCTATCGAACGACTTTAGTAGGACTTTTTCCAAGTTCTCAGCTATAATCATAAGCGAGATGAGTGAGCAGCAGCGTAAAGCATTATGGTGGATTGGTTTGCTGGTAGCAGGTATGCTCGTTGTTGGTACCATTGGCTTCAACATTCTTGCTGATATTCCCATTGGGGAAGCACTTTACAGCACTATTATTATCATTCTAACCCACTATGACCACCATGGGTTTACTACACTTGCAGCCAGGCTCTTAGTAATTGCCCTAGATCTAAGTAGCTTATTAGCAGTAGCATATTTACTTAAGTGGCTAGCGGAATATATGATTGGTATTGGCGATAACGTTAAAAGGCGAAGAATGAAAGCAAAGGTTGATAAATTAAAGAACCACTACATAGTTTGTGGACTTGGACGCGTGGGGAGCCAAGTAGCAAGAGAGCTTCATAATGAAGGCGTTCCCTTTATAGGACTGGATAAAGATCCTGAAAAAGTCGAGGAAGCCGTTAAGGCCGGCTTTCTTGCCGTTGTATCCGATAGTACGCTCGAAGAGTCACTTCACGAAGCTGGTGTTGAGCGCGCCGCTGGCTTGATAGCCAGTTTGGGAGAAGATTCTTTAAACTTGTTTGTTGTCCTGGCAGCCAGGTCATTTAACCCCGAACTATACATAGTAGCCCGTGCAAATCGCAACGACAATCAAATCAAGCTCAAGCGGGCAGGAGCTGACCGAGTAGCTATGCCTTACCAAATAGGCGGATATCATATGGCAAACATGGCACTCAGACCTAATGTTGTTGATTACATCGACATCGTTAGTAATAGTAACGCTAAGGCCGACTTGGCTGTTGAAGAGATGGTTGTAGGCGAAGAATCAAAGCTAGTCGGACGTCGACTGAGTCACTCGTTAATCGATGCGCACGTCAAAGGCGCCACGGTCATAGCCATTAATGGCGCCGATGGTACCAGCAGAGTACAACCCAACGGCCATGAGATGATATACGCGGGCGACCGCCTGATCGTCCTGGGAGCCAAAAAGGACCTTACTGAAGCATCAGCCATCATTAGGTAGTATTTTTGATAGTTGCTAATTAATGTTATTGTCTAGGAATGACTAAAAAACATTTTAAAATAACTTCGGCCATAGCAGGCAAACGCATTGACCAAGTTATGGCTTCCCAACATGGACACAGTCGAGCCTTTTGGCAACGAGCCATAAAGGATGGATTGGTGCGGGTCAATCAATTGACTGAAAAATCTAGTTATCAGGTAGTTGCTGGTGATCTTATTGAATTTTCTGACGTTTCCATGGATAGTCAGAAAACCGACATATCTGCGCCTCAATTAGTCATAATGTACGAGGACAACCACTTATTGGTAGTAGAAAAACCAAGCGGACTTTTGGTGCACGACGTACCAGGGAGAGCGCTTGAGCCAACATTAGCACAATTTGCAGCACTTCACACCTCTGATCAATCTACTAATAGACCCGGTATCGTACATAGACTAGATCGTGATACCTCTGGACTAGTGCTCATAGCCAAAGATTCCGCCACTAAGGCCTTTCTGCAAAAACAATTTAAAGATCGTCTAGTCAAAAAAACCTATCAACTCCTTATCGAGGGACACTTAAAGCGGCCGGAGGCCTTGATTGACCTACCAATAGGGCGAAAACCCAACACAGCTAAGCGCAACATAACTCCAAGCGGCAAACCAAGTCAAACTAGCTACACAATACTGTCGGAATACGACAAGTACACCCTTTTGGAAGCACACCCCAAAACGGGACGAACGCATCAGCTAAGAGTACATTTTTCGCATCTCGGGCACCCCATCGTAGGGGACGGTTTATACGGAAGAAAATCACATTCGAAGCCCGAGAGATTGTTTCTACACGCAGTCTCTATCGAATTTACCGATACTGAGGGTAAGCAAGTGACAGTGAGGTCGCCATTACCCCCAGAATTAAAACAATTCCTCCTCACACTCTCTATATAGCCGTATAATATTATTATGAAGCCAGTATTGCACCCTCAGACCGAAGTTGTTTTAACGTCCGCCAGCAAAAACCCCAAAGGAACATACGTATTCGATGGACCCACTGGTATTGGAAAAATGACTGCTGCCAAGTGGCTTTCTAAGTCCTGGCATGGCCACTATGATGCCACTGGCGTATGCTCACGTTGTATACAAATCGACGCAAATACCTATCCTGACCTTATAGTAATATCGCCAGAAAAAGACACCATTGGCATTGCTCAAATCCAGGCACTCCAAAAACGGCTCAATCGTAGTAGGCACGATAACCTAGGGAAACGCACAATCGTCATAGATATGGCTGATTCTCTTACTCATGAGGCTCAAAGTGCACTATTAAAGTGCGCCGAGGAGCCGCCACCTGACACTATAATTATTTTGTTAGTAACTTCCCCCAAGTCGTTATTAACAACACTACTTTCACGTAGCCAAGTAATTAGATTCTTCCAGGTCGCTAATAAAGCCGTACTGGACCACCTGTCCTCGCTGAATGAAATTTCTCACGACCAGGTCCAGTTAGCTGCAGAAATAGCATCCGGGAAAATCGGCTTGGCAATACGACTCACAGCTGAGCCTGAAACAATACGACACTACCAAGAAACCTCATTGCTTGCACAGCAACTTTTATTCGAGCCTTTATTTGAACGCCTAAAATTGGCCGCTCAAATTACTGAGGCTAAAACCCTCTCAATTGTTTTTCTCAATGAAGTGATGCAGCAGAACCTTAGACGAGCTCTAAGGGTACATATAAAAACATCTGACACCAACCAAATAGAAATAACCACCCGCGCCATGAGAGCCAGCATGCGCCTAAGCCAGCACCTAGAAGCTAACGTAGCTCCCAAAACCGCCTTGAGCGCTTTTGCTTTGGAGTTAAACTAACAATGCCAAATATTTTACTTATACCAGCCTTTTTTATTATATGCGTAGCATTGACTTATCAGAGTATTCGCAAACTAGCCAGGTCAGCTTCAAAGCCACCCAAGCAGCCCAAAAAACTCAATCCTAAGCTTGAAATAGCTATTTCCTATGCCGCCAGGTTATACGCTGAGCGCAAATACCTAGCAGCCGAAAAAGCATATTTGGAAGTAATTAAACTTGATCACAAGAATGTCATTGCCTATAACCGGCTAGGAAGGATTTATTTGTGGCTTAGAAACCTACCAGATGCTATAGAATGCTGCCAAATTACAGTACAGTTAGACCCAAACGCATCAACATACTTCAATTTAGGATCGGCTTATTATGAGAACAAAAATTACAGCAAAGCCATTAACGCCTTTAATGAGTCAATAACCATAGAGCCATCCGCTAACCGCTACATAGGCCTCGCTAAAGCATATCAACGTAAAATTGACTGGCCTAACGCCGTCCATGCCTTCGAAAAAGCTGTAGAAATCGACCCTAACCGACATAATCAACAAGCTCTTCTTGTCGCATACCACGGCTCCAAAAATATTGAAAAAGCTCGTTCGTTGCAACTTCAGCTTTCGAAAACGACGGAAAAAACGCTTTAGATTGTTGTCATCACAAGTAATAAATGGTATTATTTCTTAGTTGAAGCGACACTTTTAAGCTCGCACCTAAGAAACTCATTAATAAAAGCTTAATACTTGTTGCGCTACAATTTCCACTGCATCGGACAACAGTCGCACTATAAGATAAGCAAGTTGTGTACGCCGATGTAGCTCAGTTGGCTAGAGCAGCTGTTTTGTAAACAGCAGGTCGTGGGTTCGAGCCCCTCCATCGGCTCCAAAGCAAGTTTCATTTTTGTTTAAGTTTCAATCATTTCTTTTGCAGACTGAAAATTGTAAATTTTAAAAAATGAAAATTGCACCATGCCGGGTTACCCAAGCGGCCAACGGGGGCTGACTGTAAATCAGCTGGCTTACGCCTTCGGGAGTTCGAATCTCTCACCCGGCACCATACTGTAAACAGAGATTTGTCCTTTGCGATGATTTGCAAGGAAGAGCGAGCACCGTAAATAAGGCGTACTATACAACGTACGCCGAATGCGGCGCACAAGCTCTGACGCAGCAAGGTGCGTAAAGGACAAATCTCTTGCGCCCAAGTAGCTCAGTGGCAGAGCACTTCCATGGTAAGGAAGGGGTCGCGAGTTCAATCCTCGCCTTGGGCTCCATAGCAATAATCAACACAAACTATTAAAGGAAATTAGAAAAAGTGAAACAAGGAAACACTATAAAAAGATTATATCGAAGCGAGAAAGACCGTAAGCTAACTGGCTTATGCGCAGGACTCGCCGAGTATTTTAATATCGATGTCACTATTGTCCGCATTCTGGTACTTGGAATAATAATCTTATCTGGTATACTTCCTGGCACTGCGTTATATTTTATTACTTCATTAATTACTCCCACCGAAGGAGCATCACATGCCTAAACGAAACCGTCCATTCATAGCCCTTGAGTGTGAAAGTTGCCATCAACGCAACTACACAACCAATAAAAACCCCAAGAACACAACAGACCGATTAGTGTTACAAAAATTTTGCAAACACGAGAGCAAAGTCCTAGCCCATCGCGAAAGCAAGTAACAAATTTTATTTCCGTCAGCTGACGGGTTAAGTTTCAATTTTCAATAAGGCTATGAAGCTATTGGATAATTACTTGCGTATAAGTACAATTGATACTTGTAACTTATATTGAGGTATTCAAAATACTCTCTGTCATCCCGGGCTTGATCCGGGATCCACTAACCGACGTGGATCCTGAAACAAGTTCAGGATGACATCGAACGGTTTCAATTTTAAAAACTGTAACTTGTCAAAATGAAACTTGCGAAGGGGTATGGTATAACGGCCATTACGACGGTCTCCAAAACCGTAGATTGAGGTTCGACTCCTCGTACCCCTGCCAATTAGAATAAACAGACACCAATCAAAGCATACATAGTCATAACCTCAAAAATACTGTGCACATAAAATGTGACATAACCGACAAAATAGTGTAGCATTACAATAGTATTTTTGTAAAAGCAAATGATGTAACATCATGAATATACTTAAGAAACTTATCGAAGGCATCGGAACTGGAATATTTCTAATTCTGTTTGTGCCAATCATGCTGGCCTGCGTTATCATAGTCTTACCAATCGTTATCCTACACAGTCTTACAGTTGCAGTCTTCAGGTTGATTCGTCGTGACCCACAGCCCAAGTTTGCAAAAGCGGCATATATACGCGATAAAACAGATAACGAAAAACAAGTTGAATCTAGCTATCAAGCGGCATTTAAAAATGCTCAAGATTTTATCGGTAAGCATGTCAAGAACCTAAAAATCGAAACTAAAAAGCAACAAGATAAAGGCCAGCCAGTGCATACTCCAGCTGATGAAAAACGAGATAAAAGACTAATCGCCACCCACACCAATTACACAACAGTACTAACTGCCAAACATAGGAACGCACTTGGGGTTAAATTAGAGCTCGACTACTCAACTGGCATGCTCGATACACCTGAAAGCTTTGAAGTCTATGATGATGATGAAGAAGACGATAACTTCACTTGCGTTATCGAGATAAATTCACCAATTGCTGGCAAAGACCCAATTAGATTATTTCTACTTGAGGAGAAGTCACAATGGCTGGCCATAGCCGCCCTGCGAGGTAACGTAAAAGTTAGTAAGCACAAACAGATTTGGTTTTATTTTGAAGAGCACGCTGTCTGGGCTGTAATATATGGCAATGGCTATCACGCAGCAGATATTGGTTATCGGAAGCAATTTAGGGAGCAGCGCACTAAGCGCTTTAGTCTGAGGTAAGCAATAATGCAAAAATTTATACAGGCAAATCCATCACGCAACTTTAGTTAATGGGGACTGGATTTTGGTTGATCACAGGTGGACCAAATTACCCAGATATGAAATAGTACATTAATGAATTTTGATGCAATCGCTTACAAAGAGTATCGTAATTTTTTAGTGTTTCAAGCCTTAGCAGAACGAGAAACCAACGAACAATTTCGACAAATATTGTTTGACCTAACCAAGCTAGAAGAAGAGCATGTTAGGTTTTGGACGGATCTGTCCGGGCATAATAACTACCTTGTAAGCCCATGGCTAATTAAATTTTACGTGGTTTTGCGTCGAATATTGGGCTTAACGTTCGTTATGAGGCTACTTGAGATGCAAGAAGATGCCATGTCTGAGTCCATTCGAGAATGGCTGTTTGAAACCGACCACCCCAAGAAAAAAGACATTGAAACAGTTTTACTAATAGAAGAGCAGCAAGAGCTAAAACTGATTAAGCAGATCAAGGAGGAAAGGGTAGAGTTTACCGGCAGTATTGTTCTGGGTCTTAATGACGGCTTAATTGAACTCTCTGGGGCATTAACAGGCTTTGCATTTGCCTTCCAGAGCAATAGCACAGTTACCCTGGCTGGCTTTATCCTGGGCATCGCAGCAAGTCTTTCTATGGCCTCATCAGCCTATTTACAGGCCAGGCACGAGCGCGGCAAAGACCCTAAGGCAGCTGCATTTTACACCGGCATAGCCTACCTTATTGTCGTAATACTGCTAGTTGCGCCTTTTTTACTAATACCTTCACTTTATGGTGGGCTTATAACCATGTTTATTACAGTATTACTCATTGTGGCCGGATCATCCTACTACACCTCAGTAGTATTCAACCGCCAATTCAAAAAAGCATTCTTGGAAATGTCCGCTTTTAGTATAGGCACCGCTAGTATAGCTCTGATCATAGGAATAGCCGCCCGAACAATTTTTGGAATCCAAATTTAAGGTGTCAAACGATTAAGGTCTCTTGGAAATAAAATTGCTTCTTTAATATTGTTTAAACCAATAATTTTTTCTACAAACCGGTCAATTCCAAACCCACACCCACCATGAGCTGGCAAGCCGTACTGAAATGCTAATAAGTAGTGACTAAATCCAGGATCAGTAGGCTCTATCCCACTGGTCTTCATCTGCTCGAGAAGTTTATCATAACGATGCTCGCGCTGTGGAACTGTTGAGATTTCAACCCCTCGAAAAAGCAGATCGGCCGACCTAGCTGTCGAGTCACCATTAGCCATATGGTAAAACTTCATCTTGGCCTTGGGCAAATTAGTAGCAAAAACCAACTCGCAACCTTCATTTTCTTTGCTATACTGACAAATCCATTTCTCTTCATCCGGATTCAAATCAAGCTCTTTGGTGGTATCTTTGCCTGTAGCGTCGCTATACATTGCGTGTATTTGGCTCATTGTATAACGAGGAAAAACGGACTTTATAATTAGCGGGGGAGCAGAAAGATCATCTAAGACTTTCTGACTTTTCTCATAAACCTGCGTCAAAACGGCAAAAGTTAAGTCCTGGACCAAGCTCAAAACATCATCGTGACCATCAATAAATCCCATTTCAATATCCAGCATAGTTACTTCGGAAACATGGCGAGTTGTTGCGCTAAGTTCCGCTCGAAAAGCCGGAGCAATTTCAAAAACCCGCTCAAACACGCCTACCATAATCTGTTTGTATAGTTGAGGGCTTTGAGCCAATGTTGCATTCTTCCCAAAATAATCCAGTTTAAATACCTCAGCACCACCTTCCGCCGCCCCCGCCACAATTTTAGGGGTATTAATTTCAACAAAATCTTGTTTATAAAGAAATTCACGAATATGACGAATTACATCGCTGCGAAGCCTAAAAATTGCTGTTTCGTTAACATTGCGTAAATTTATAACTCGGTGCTCAAATAGAGTATCCAAATTTTCGGGCGTGTGGTCTATTGGCTTATCAATTTCAATTAATGGTGGTTCTTCAACCAACACCTCTACGGTAATTTTTGGATCGTGAATTTCAACCCCACCTTGCGCTCGGTCTTCTTTTACAACCATTCCATCTACTGATAAAACACTACCTACCTGGGCACCACGAAGCTTTTCTTGTTCTTCTTCGCCGTTCACTACGATCTGAACCAGGCCTCCACGGTCACGCAATACAATAAACATCAACGCTCCCATAGAGCGTTTTTTGTGAAGCCAGCCCTTAAGTGTAACTGATTCACCAACGTTATCTTGTAATTCATTAGAAATAATTCGCATACGTACGATTGTACGACCAAGAGGGCATTTTGTACAAGACGACATAAAAAGCCGTGATTGCCATGAGCATCCTGCATATGGGATAATACCGTCATGCTTAAGCGTCTATTTATATCTATCATAGCTACGAGCACAATTACTGCTTCAGTCTTATCAGCTTCTTTAGGGCCAAGCAGCAACGGCACTATCGGCTCCGATCCTAACACGCTAAACGAACTTCAACCAGCCTCACCAAGCAACCTTCAGTCAGCCGACTCCCGCAGCGGTGGCATTAATCAACCATCTTCAGGGAATTCTCTACAACCAGCCGGATCAAGAGATGACTTCCCGGCTAACCTTGATATCAGTACTTCAGGCGACGGTTCTCAGCATACACTTGACGACAACTCGTCTAACCACACGAACCAAATAATATTAGCTCTTATTGGCGTCTTGATGTTTCTTTGCGCCGTATTCACATTTCGCATTTCGAAACTATTAGAGGCCAAAAACGTTTCATACAATCCATCTACTTTTCCTGACAGCGGCCTGGAGCATGACCCTCACCCTGAGTCTGAGCCTGAGCAGATTTTGCCAGCTACGGATAGCACCAATCCTAATATAGAGCCACGAGATGAAGACACTTTACCTGAAAAAGAAGCTATTCCGACGACTCCCGAAGTCCAACCAGATACTGATGTAATTGCACCACCTCAAACACTTGCAAAATCTCCCAAAAAGAATAAAAAAACTAAAAAATCAACGCAACAAAAACCAAGAGGTGAAAAACACTGAAAGTAATAAATTGATATTGTTAAGAGTTGACCCTATGTGTTGACCCCTTAAAGCATGCCTACACATAACAACTAGCTTTATTGATAAACATTTTTTAGGCTTGAAAGCTACAACACTACAACATCAATACACTGATTGTTGTGAAAATGCACTAATTTTCTGTGGATGCTACGTGGAAAAACCTCATGCGTAAAAGAAAATAAAAAAACATAGTGGGTATAAAAAGCTTACGCTTAAAGCGAAAATGTGCTTAAATAATATGAGATGACGTGCTCAAACTGTAGCTCCAACGATATAATCGAAATTGATTCTCAGCATTATTGTATAAACTGCGGTCAGCGTGTTTCCGAACGCAAAGTTGAGCCTATTACAATACAATCAAAAAGTTTGTCGTCGCAACCAACTCCTGTACTCCAAAAAAGTGAAGAGGATTTCAGAAAATTGCCCGTGCCCGTAAACGTATTCAGTACCTCAAAACCTGAACAGCCTGCAATGCAAGAAGTTGCTCGAGTCAAAAGCGCAGGACCACGCACACTAAATCTCAAAACTCCACACCCATCTACTAAACCTAAACACACCGACGCCATACCCGTAAAAAAACCTAGTGAAACCGAAGTACTGAAGCCGTCAACTCACGCACAGCCGCCACTTCCGCAGCAGCAGCCAATACCACCTCAAACCTTCGCATATCCGCCTAGATCCACTCCTTCTCCCCAACCAGTATCCCACCACCCTAGCCACAATCAACCTATTAGATCAATGCGCTTAGAAGCTGACCATCCGATTAAGTCTGCTCTCCGCGTAACCATGCATCATTTTTGGCTAGAAATAGCAGCTTATAGTCTGGGCACCAGTCTGTTATGGTTTTACTTGCAACAAACTTTGTTTCGAAACCTGATATTCCCCCCTACAGCAAAAACATTAGTTAATGCCGCAGTCCAGCCGCTCGTTGTTGCCCTGAGTATAGGGTTGATCGCAATGATACTACTGGCTGTAGCCAGGGCTTTTATAAAAGCGAAATTTATTTACGCCATTGTCAAGCAGATTGACCAGCGTAGTAGCTCCACCGCTTTTGCCAATCAGGTGGGAGTTAATTCACTCTGGTCGCTAATAAGCCTAGACATTATTGCGGCCAGTATGTTTACTGGATTGCTCCTAATTGAGATAATTGCATATCATTTCATTGGCTTACTGCCAGACGGCACAGGCGTAGTTCAACCCTTAGCCCTAACTATCACCAACATTGGATTAGTGTTTCTCGCAATAGGCGTCATTACCGCCCGGGCTTTAGCTAGCCGCACCGGCGCCCTTGCAAGCCGACGAGCCAGTACGGCTTTTAGCGAGTGCTGGAAGCTATATTGGCACTTTAGCGGTGACATCGTTATCTGGGGCACAGAATCAGCTTTAATTACCCTGGTAATAACGTCACCGCTGATCTTGCTGCTCTCTATCACAAACTTTGCTTCTGTATCAGCATTATGGTTGGGTGTTTTAATAGTTTCTGCCACCGTTAGCAGCTACCTGAGTTTCGTTTTCAATGTTGGTTTTTGGACCGCCATATACTATGAACTCTGTAGCCTTGTCCCACCCAGCCGGCGCAACTTTTTTGTCGGCCCCAAACAACCCAAAATGTCAAACGGCCAACTAGCCATTGGAGTTGCGGCCGTTATAGCCACGGCAGGGCTAGGGCTCAGTGGATGGCTCTACCAAACCGATTTATCACACTGGCTAGTCAGCGTATTGAAACGCTAACATCCAAGATGGCGCGTCCAGTCTTGAGTTGCCACCAAGATACCAAGGTCATATAATAGCCAAACTCGTTGTTTGATCAAGGACAGGTCAGAAATGTACCGGATATTCAAGTCCGAGCGGCTCAGGATTACTGCCGGGCTAGACGAGGCAGGTCTGCGAGAAAACCTGAACAAAGGAGAAGGTGATGAAGGCGCTTATGACAGTCTGTTTGTTTTCAGAACCGGCGCCATGCGTCTTGGAGGCAGACTACAAGTAACTGAAGCTTTCTACCCCTGTCATGTAATCCGCCTCATCCCCAACCAATCTGGCGAGTGGCTCATGATCAAGGTAACATTCCCCGAAGATGAAACCTGGGCAGGTCAATACAACCCTGTCAAACGCCAGGGAATACTCGAGCTCCAGCTGCCACTGTTGACACGAATAACAGGAAACCGCTTCATCAAGCCACTCCTAGTGCGCATTCGAACCAGGAAACTTCGTCGGCAACTGCGATTTGGACGTTATCGCTGGCGACTCTGCCGGAAAGTTCTGTTGGACTCCGATGAAGGCTTCGACCCGATCGAAGGCCACATTGCCCGTGGCAGCTACAAACTCAAGGGCAATCGGCTGGAGATGAAGGTCGAAGAGGAATTCGAAGGTCGAATTACCCAGGCCAGCGCCACTGTCTGGCTATCCAAGGTTGTCTCCTGGCGAATCCTGCCTGATGGGTCGCTAGAAATCAACGAAGTAGGCTGGACCACCACCCTGAGCAAAGAGAAACCGTAATGCCCCCGACGAGAGTTCCCGACTCCTGTCGGGGGCGATCGTCGTTAAAACCCAAAAGGATTTGCATTGACTTTGCGCCCGATTTAACCTATTCTTAGAAAAGAAGCCCCAGGGCTTTTTAAAATTGCTAAAATTTGGCATAATTGAAGGTACAATGAAGCGCTTATTCGCCTACATTACAGATTCACGGGCTGAACTGTTAAGAGTAACCTGGCCAACCCGTCGCCAAGCTATCCGATTGAGCTTAATTGTAATTGTTTTTTCAATTGTTCTCTCCCTTATAATCGGCGGCCTGGATTACATTTTTTCGCAAATTATTCAGAAATTAATCTTGAAGGGATAGGGCGTGACTAAAACACAGCCGAAAGCATGGTACGTCATTCATACATACTCTGGTTACGAGGACCGAGTAGCCGAAAACTTACGTCAGCGGATTGAAACAATGGATATGGCCGACCGCATTTTTGACGTCATTGTCCCCAAAGAAAACCAAATCGAAATTAAAAACGGTCGACGGCGCATTGTTGAGCGTCGTATTTTCCCCGGTTATGTACTGGTACAAATGGATGTAGATGAAAATTCGTGGTATGTAGTACGTAACACCCCCAATGTAACAGGGTTCGTAGGAAGCGGAACTACACCCATTCCTATTTCTGATGAAGAAGTAAAGCAAATCCAAAAGCGCATGGGCGTCGAGGAGCCTAAATACAAAATTGACTTCAGCTTAGGCGAATCCGTTAACATCACGGACGGTCCATTCAAAGGCTTTGATGGACTAGTGAATGAAATTGATGAGAACAAGGGTAAAATTAAAGTCCTAGTCAATATGTTTGGCCGCGAAACTCCTGTAGAGCTCGATAGCTTACAGGTGAAGAAAATATAAGGAGCAAAAATGGCAGCAAACAAACCAGTAAAGGCAAATGTAAAATTTCGACTTGCAGCAGGCAAAGCTACTCCTGCACCTCCTGTAGGCTCAATTCTAGGCAGCCAAGGGGTTAACATGATGGAGTTTGTAAACGGCTTCAACGATGCCACACGCGACCTGGGCAACGCTATGCTATCTGTACGAGTCAAAATTTTTGAAGACCGTACTTTTGAATTCAGCTTTAAGGGGGAAACTACCGTTTCTTTGATTCGTAAGGCAGCTGGCGTTGAAAAAGGTTCAGGAACACCAAACAAAACTAAGGTAGCTAAGCTTAGTAAAGCTCAAGTAATGGAAATTGCTACACAAAAGTTTGGCGACACTAACGCCACAACCCCCGAGGCTGCGTTTAAGGTCATTGCAGGAACTGCGCGAAGCATGGGGATAGAAGTCGAAAAGTAAGCTCATCCGCTCTGCATGAAAATTGAAAATTAACTAAATGAAACTTAATAAGTGGGACCCTATCAGCAATAGGGGTTTGAACCACAAGGAGAAAATCATGGCTAAAGCCAAAAATAATCAAGGTCTAGAAGAATTAACTCAAGCCGATAATGAAGAACTGATTCACTCGGAAGCCAAAACTGATGAAATGAATGAAACTTCAGAGTCAAAAACCAATTCAAGCAATACCGAAGCCGATGAAGAGGGCGAACTAGAGCCACAACCAAGCGGCAACGTTACTAAGGCAGGACCTAAGTCACGCAAGGCTCTTGAAGAAGCCGAGGCTGAAGTTCTCCGCAAGGAAAAAGCGGCGCAAGCAAAATTAGAGACTCCGAAGCCAAGACTCCAGCAAAAACGTAACCCACTCAAAAAACACGGCAAGGGTTATCGTAAAGTAGCGGAGCTAGTTGACCGCACCAAGGAATATGAGCTCCATGAAGCTATTGAGCTAGCTAAGCAAACCGTATCCGTCAAGTTTATTCCATCTTTAGAGCTCCACGTTAACCTTGGAATCGATCCTAGGCAAGCTGATCAAATGGTCCGAGCAAGCGTAACTTTACCGGCCGGAACAGGCAGGGTTGTCCGTATCGCAGTTCTTGCTCCAACAACCAAGCACGCAGAAGCCACGAAAGCTGGTGCCGATATCGTCGGAGAAGACGACCTGATCGCTCGTATTGAAAAAGGCGAGATTAACTTTGACGTACTTATCGCCACACCAGAAATGATGTCCAAGCTGGGGAAACTTGCAAAAACACTAGGGCCCAAAGGCTTGATGCCAAATCCCAAAAGTGGAACCGTTACAGCTGATGTAGCCAAGGCAGTATCACAATCCAAAGCCGGGAAGGTAGAATACCGTAATGACAAGCAGGGCATCGTCCACCAAGTCTTTGGTAAAACTAGTTTTAGCACTGACGAGCTATTAACCAATGTCAAAATCCTGCTCGATTCCATCCTTAAGGCCAAAACTGGCAGTGTTAAAGGCACATACATCAAAGCCATATCTATGACCACATCTATGGGTCCGGGCATTAAAATTAACGTCACCAAAGCTATCGCCGAGTCCAACCCGAGAAAGTAGTTTCAACAAACCACCCGTATCTGTTATTCTTGATTAGTCAGCATAAGCGGTAGAGACATTAGTTGGAAACACCCCTATCAAGTCCCAACATATTTGACACCAGGTCAGACACCTCAAACGGAGGCGTATTTAGACCTGGAGCAAACTCTCGCGAACGTTTTGTTCGTGACCATAATCGCTTGTCCGAAATTGTTACAGCCTTAAAAACTATTGGACTAAAGATTGTTTTGACCCAAGGCACATTTGACTTCATCCACATTGGCCACTACCTTTACCTTGAAAAGGCTCATTCATTGGGCGATATCCTTCTGGTTGGAGTCGACAGCGACGAGAAAGTTAGATCCCGCAAAGGGCCTGACCGACCAATTGTCAGTGAAGACGAGCGCATCCAAATGCTAACGCACGTACGACATGTAGATATTGTTACAATCAAAGATGCTGGGGCCGCCAAATGGGATCTTATAAAACTGGTACGCCCAGATGTGCTAGTTGCAACTCAAGAAACCTATACGCTAGACCAAGTAAACGAGCTAAAGCAATACTGTGGTGAAGTAATAGTGTTGGATCCTCAAGCCACCACCTCTACCACTGCTAAAATGCGCCGACTCAACATTGGTCTAACCAATAAAATGAAGTTTGCTATTGGCGAGGCCATTGAGGACGCTTTTGAAAAATTGAGTCGGGAAGCCTAAATGGGCAAGATCGTTATTGCCTATGTGCCGGTACTTCATGAAGGCTACTACAGTTTTTTTACTAAGCACAAAGATGCTAAAGCTGCCTACGTCTTTGACAAATCTCTCATAAAAAAATTTGATTGGCTGCGCAAAGAGTTACGGGCTCTCGATCCAGAACTGGTAGTCTCTGCCATACGTTCATGGAAAATAATTCCCGATACCAGTCTAATTAGCTTGGGTCAGCTTTCGAACGTCGGAAAAAGCGATCAAATTATTATGCCAGATGAAGATATTTCGCATGATCTTGCCCATGAGTTTTTTTCTGATCAAGACGTCGTGTTTGACCCAATTTTTCTACGTTGGGACCGTCGCCGCAGTAATGCCAAAGATGAGGCCAACCCTGATCACGCAATGTCAGAGTCCGATTTTGACAAGCAAATGGTGATATTAGCCCACAAAGAGAGCAAACAGAGTTCAAATATCTGGCGACAGGTAGGAGCATTAATTCTTAAAGACGGGAAGATATTGAACCAGGCCTCAAACCGACATCAACCCACTGACCACACAGCCTGGATTGATGGCGACATACGCATGAACTTTTTTCGTGGGGTAGGAATCGAAATGTCAACCGACATGCACGCCGAAGCCATCTTGATTGCCGATGCGGCCAAAAAAGGGGAGTCGCTCGAAGAAGCTGACATTTACATGACAAACTTCCCTTGCCCACCTTGCGCCATGCTGATAGCAAATTCTGGTATCAAACGCTGCTTCTATGCTCAAGGATACGCCGTCCTTGACGGTGAAAGGGTTTTAAAAGCCAACGATGTAGAATTAATAAAAGTTAATGTAGAGCTCCCCCCGGATAGGGCCGATGTATACCGACCCTACCCGGAGAAAGCAACATAGTCGAGAGACTCAGCTGGAAGGAGCAACTCGCTTGGTAACCAGTTCGCGAACCGGCCAAGCCAGCCCTTTCTCAGCAGCTCGTGCCACGTCCAACCACAGCCTCAGAGCATCCATGAACTCCAAAGGATCCAGCGGTTGCATCTGGTCGTCAACTGTGGGTGCTCGACCTTTGAGCTCGAGGTAGAGGCTGAGGAAGGGTTGAGGAATGTCAGCCAGAGACACGGGCAAGCCGTCGCTGATCGTGAAATGAGCGCTGAGGTGGTAAACCGAGGCGGCGTTGAGATTGCGGTTCTCATCCCCACCCAATCGTGATACCAAGGCGTAGGACTCTCCAAAGTTCCTCCTCAACATCGCCAGGATGCGGAAGTACTCCAGCTGTCCCTCTCCTGTGAGATCATCGAAATGACGGAGATGGGATTTGGTGGCCAGGATGACATGCACAGCCAGACCCCGACGCGGCTTCGGGCGATACCAGACATTCCAGAAATTGAAAACCTCATCTGGATATACCGGAACATTCACCGCTGGATCAAGATCATCGAACGGACACAAACCCTCCTGGTTGGCCCGCCGATACACACTCTCCAAAGGCTTCTCTCCCCGTACTGCTTCTTCTCGTACAACGAGCTCGTCAGCCATATCAACGTCCTTTCCGACGCATGAGAACTTTAGACCAGGCGGGCGCCTGATCTGAAACCATGGTACCGACATCTGACAGTCAGATCAAGTTTTGGGGCGCGAGCTCACCTTAAAGCGCACAGGCTCAGGGTCAGGATCATCCACATCACCAACAACAATGTGAGTATGCAAATGTTCTACGCTGCCGCCGTTATAACGCATGTCCCCAGAGCGCGATATTACCGCATAAGACTTAAGTCCCCACTTTTTTTCTATCATCACAATAGTGTCAGTTAGGTCATGTAAGGCTTCTGAGTTTAATTCAGACAACGTCTTAACATGCTTTAAGGGTATCAACAACAAGTGAAGCTTTGTGCGTTTATAAGGATAGTCGTTTTTAGTCACAACCCAGTAGTTGGTGCGAATTTCAATTGGTTCACGGTGTTCAGTAGCTAGATATTCAGGACAAAATGCACAAATTCCGCTTTCCTGAAGACGCTTCATTTGTTCAAGCTGTTCTGGCGTACGCCCAGCTTGCAAGTTATAGCTTATATCGCTCATCTTAACCTCTCATAAATCACAAAAGCATAGTTATACGGGTTCTTTTCGTCAGACTCATGTTCTTCACGACTGGTTTCCTGCCACTCACTGCGATCGACTATCGGAAAATAAACATCGCCTTCAATATCGGCATCGATCTCGGTAGCATAAATCTTATCAGCCACATTCATTGATTGGTTAAAAACCTGAGCGCCTCCAATAATAAAAACCTCGCCCTCTGGTTGTGTCATCGCTATAGCCGTATCCAGGTCGTTTACCACCATAGCCCCATCATATTGAAACTTAGTATCGCGAGTCAAAACCACGTTCGTGCGGTCGGGCAGAGGATGGCCAAGTCGCTTTATAATTGAGTTAAATGTTTTCCGACCCATTATAACCGGATGTGCAGTCGTTAGTTGCTTAAAACGCTTTAGATCGGCCGGTAAGTACCAAGGTAGGTCATTGCTTTTGCCAATAACACCACTGCGAGCATAAGCCACCAAAATCGAAATCACGTCGCTACAGGAATTTTAGGAATACTAGGATGCGGCGCGTAATCGCTCAATTCAAAATGCTCCATGCGAAAGTTGTGAATGTCGGTAACTTTTTTGCCTTCTTCGGTCAGGCTTACAGTGGGTAATTTTAAAGGCTCTCGTTCTAACATTTCCCCTAAATACTCAATCTGATCTTCGTATATGTGAGCATCCGAAATAGTATGAACATATTCCACAGCCTCAAAGCCAGTTAAATGCTCTAACATCAAGGCCAGCGCAGCGTATTGGATCATGTTTGACGGAACGCCAATAGGAACATCACCCGAGCGTTGGAACATGTGCAAATGTAACTTCTCATTAAATATCCGCACATGTATCCAGCCATGGCAGGGCGCAATGGTGACTTTTTGTTGTTTGCCTTTACCTCGCACAATGTATTGAGGAATCCAGGGCGTCACAAAATGTGTGCGCATTTCCGGAAACTCACTGATTTGCTCTACCAAATGCTTAAACTGGTCAAAACTGCCACCATCAGCCGTCGGGAAATCATGAAAAGCCGCACCATACGAACCAGGGCCAATATCACCGGGCTCAAGTCCACGTTTTTTTGTCTTTTCCTCGCTTGTCCAAGCATCCCACCATGTACAGCCAAACTCCGCTAACTGCTCACGCGTACGAGCGCCATTTATAAATGCGCACAGCTCGCCAATCGGTTTTTGCCAAAAAGACTTGATGCTGCGATCGGTAATTACCGGAAATCCATTGGCCAATTTAAAACGCATTTGGGCCCCTATGACAGTTTTGGCCCGTGGTCCTTGACGCGTCTCCCCAAATTCACCATTATCCAAAATGTTTTTTAATAAATCACGATATTGAGTATCTGGTACTCGCTCATCATAAGGTTTGTACATTCCACCACCTTGGTTATGCTCTTGATTATATCGTAACATAATTCATTGCTATACTAAGTTAAAAGAGGACTAAAAATGAGTGGCGTCGAAGAGTCTGAACCAGAAATAGATCGTCCAAGAACGCTTGAGGAAATCGTCGAGCAACTAGGGTTCGTCGAAACTCCTGGAATGCAAGATATTAGATCTCGTATCATAGAAGCTGGGTTAAGGGAACTTACAGAAGACGTTGTATCATTAAGCGCAAGTTACCGTGAAGCCGGAATGGAAATAGTGGATGCCAACCGAGACCGTTACGAAATGCTTGGGTTAGCCCTTGAACTCTCAATGGCCAGGATATGGAGAGATGTTGACGACCAACGCTTCCTCGAATCTGTTGAAAGTGCAATGGATTTAGCTTATGCATACCAATTCTTTGGTGTTGAAGAAGATTTAACTGCACTAATGGATGCAACTGCAGCGGAAAAACGAAACAGGGAACATCCGCCTACATCCGAGGGTTGACTTTAGGCTTGCAGTCGGCTAATATTACTAGCGATCACCCAAGACAGTAGCTGTCCTAAGATAGTCAAAGGACTTAATCTGCTACCGAGGTAACCATCAACATTTTGATTGTTAACTTTGAATGTCTTCGGTAATCAATCGAAGATTTTTTATGTCATGCTGAGCTTGCCGAAGCATCTATGATAAGCACAAACCATAGATCCCTCGAATACCTCGGGACGACAACAGAAAGGAGCCACGTATGGCAATTACACGCGAAGCCAAAGAACAAGCAGTTGCCAAACTGGGCGACGAGTTAGGCCGAATTAAGCTTGCCATCATGACCGATTACCGCGGATTAACCGTGGCAGAGGTTGAAGAGTTGCGCCAACTACTACGCGAAGAAGGTATGACCTATAGGGTAACCAAAAATACCCTGCTTCGAATCGCCACAAAATCCAACCCTACTTTTAGCGAACTTGACCCCAGCAAATTTACTGGACCAATGGCCCTAGCCATGGGATTTGACGATGAAGTAGCCCCTGCCCGGGTAATTTTTCAATACGCCAAAACTCATGCAGCGCTTGAAATAGTTGGTGCAGTAACAAGCGAAGGCGAGTTGCTAACTCCAGCTCAGGTAAAGGCGTTGGCGAGCCTTCCAACTCGCGACCAATTGATTGGCCAGGTTGTTGGTACAATTGCAGCTCCTTTGACAGGTTTTGTAGGCGTATTGGGAGCAAATGTCCGTAGCATAGTAAACGTTCTTAATGCAATTGCGAATGAGGAATAATGAATCAAGAATATAAGGTGCGTGGATAACACGACCCATAATTCATCATACTTTATTCATAATTCGCGAAGTTTAACTAAGTAATAGGAGATCTAAAAAAATGGCCGAAGAAGAAACCGTAACAGAAGAAGTAAAAGAGGAAGCCCCCAAAGCTAAAGCCGAAGTTAAAAATGAGGCTAAAAGCGAAGATAAGCCCGAAGTCCCAGCTAAGTTTAAAGACTTAGTAAAATCAATTGAAACCCTATCCGTACTTGAACTCAGCGAACTTGTCAAAGTGCTCGAAAACCACTTTGGAGTGTCTGCTGCCGCCCCTATGGCTATGGCCGCCGCTCCAGCCGCTGGCGGAGATGAGCCAGCCGAAGCCGAGAAAAGCTCATACACCGTCATCCTAAACGCTGCTGGTGATCAAAAAATTAACGTCATTAAGGCTGTTCGTGAAATTACCGGACTCGGCCTTGCCGAGAGTAAGGGCCTTGTAGACAGCGCACCTAAGCCAGTTAAGGAAAATATTCCCAAGGCAGAGGCAGAAGAGGCCAAAAAGGCTTTAGAAGCAGCTGGCGCGTCCGTAGAACTTCAGTAGCATAGTTAAGTCAATTTAGGAGCTTGCTAAAGCTCCTTTTTGATTTTTGCTGTTAATCGGAAATTTCGAACGCAGCATTTTTAGCGAATGCTTTGACTTTTTAGTTTCATAGTGGTAAATATAAGATAACGTTTTTAAAGACCAAAACAAATGGAGTTACGGTGGCAGAACTAGCCGACAAACAACTAAAGACCCTAAAAAAGCTTATTGAGACTGCTGAGACAAATTTGGCAGGGGCAAAAGAGCTGCTAGCTAGCCTAATTGGCGATACTGACGAGCCTAATAGCATTGCTCCTAGCGACATAGCGACCGGCAAAATTATAG
Source organism: Candidatus Parcubacteria bacterium (assembly GCA_963718875.1). Taxonomy (GTDB): domain Bacteria; phylum Patescibacteriota; class Saccharimonadia; order UBA4664; family JBIOIQ01. The sequence goes on along the minus strand of OY970378.1, from coordinate 651,262 downwards.
AAGGGGAATTTGATGGTCAAAATATGCTTGGGCCAGATGGCAAAATGTACCCCGTACCAGCTAATTACGCTTCAAAGTCCAAGCTAGTCGAAGGAGATATTTTGAAACTAACCATCGGCGACGACGGTTCGTTTATCTATAAACAAATAGGACCAGCCGAAAGACGAAAGTTGATCGGCACTCTAAGTCTCAAAGATGGGCAATACTACGTCGAGGCCGGAGGCGTCGATTACCGGGTTTTATTTGCTAGCGTTACTTATTTTAAAGCTCAGCCAGGCGACCAAATAACCATTGTTGTTCCCGAAGAAGGGACGCCTGAGTGGGCAGCCGTCGAAGCCGTCATTGGCTAACTTAGCCAAGATCCTCCCCCCAACAGCATGTATATTTTAAAAAGTCCACCTACTAAAACCCTCCGTCACCAGATATAATAAGACAGTAATTACGTGAGGGTAGATGGCCGAGTTAGCTTTATATAGAAAATACCGCGGCAAAAGCTTTGCCGAAATTCTTGGCCAAACCCACATCGTTACCACTCTGACCAATGCCCTCGCAAATGGGCGTATCAGCCATGCCTATTTGTTTACTGGACCCAGGGGAGTTGGGAAAACCTCCGTAGCAAGGTTGTTAGCAAGGGCTGTTAACTGTCTAGAGTCTCAAACCAATATGCCCTGTAATAGCTGTCAAATTTGCTTGGTTCCTCTCGCAAGCAATATGGACATTATTGAGATTGACGCCGCCAGTAACCGTCGCATAGACGAGGTTAGGGACCTGCGAGACAAAATCAATCTAAGCCCTGCCCTGAGCCGCTACAAGGTCTATATTATCGACGAAGTACACATGCTAACTAACGAGGCTTTTAATGCCCTTTTAAAGACTTTGGAGGAGCCACCTACTCACGCTATCTTCATTCTTGCCACTACAGAAGCTCACAAACTACCCGAAACCATCATCTCGCGCACTCAACGCTTCAATTTTAAAGCTATCACTCCAAAAGACTTATCCGAACACCTTGGGAAAATTGCTAAAAAGGAAGGAATAACAATTGAGCCCGATGCAATTAACCTTATTGTCGAAGCCAGCCATGGAAGTTTTCGCGACGCCATAAGTATGCTCGATCAGGTTTCTGGCAGCGGTCAAGATCTTGTCACGGCCCAAAATGTTAACTCTTTATTAGGCTTAAGCGACTCTGCTGCCATCGAAAAACTAGTGCTATCTATAGCCCAACGCCAACCTGGCGAAGCTATTAGAACCATTGATGAACTTGTAGACTCCGGAGCTCAGATATCTGAACTGGTTATGCAGTTAATGAAACGGTGGCGCGAAATTATGCTATCCAAACTAACGACCACTAAAATAACCCTAGCGAGCTCCGTTGCGGAGCTATCTGAGAGCCAAATTGCAAACATTATTAACCTGCTTAGTAACGTTTTAACCTCTCCGATGCCCGAGATAGCCCTTGAAACTACCTTGGTAGAATTATCTTCGGCTACGCCGGCCAAAGTCCCCCAGACTACCTCAGCCCCTAAAAATAGCCCTGAACCCACCCCCACAGAGGTATCTTTGCCCACCATAAAAGAGCCTTTAGCTTCAGATAATGCGTCCATGCAAACACTTTGGCCTAAAGTCCTCGTCCTTATAAAAGTAGAAAATAACTCACTTTATGCCCTGTTGTGCTCTTGTCGTATAGCAATAGAAACAGATCAAATCATTATCAACTGCCGTTTTAGCTTTCACCGTGACCGTATTGAAGAACCCAAGAACCGTGCCATAATAGAAGTTGCTCTCGCCAAGGTTTATAACAAGCCAGTACGAGCTGTCAGTCAGCTAGAGGCTCTTGGAGTGCCAGAACAAGCAATCGACCCTACTAATGAACTTGTAAGCTCTGCTCTTGAAATTTTAGGAGGTGAAGTAGTAAATGACTAAATCGAGGTTGAAACGTGGATAAAGCCGGGGAAACTCTAAAGAGCGAGATTTCTTCAAAAATGCCTCCTCAAAATCTTGAGGCCGAGGCAAGTCTTCTAGGCGCTATCTTAGTTGATAATGAAGCTATTACAAAAGTGGCGGACAAAGTAACGGCTGAGGACTTCTATGTTAGTCGCAATGCGTTCATTTTTACCTCAATGATCGATCTGTACGAGGCGCGCCAGCCGATCGACCTTTTAACCCTAGCGAACAAGCTAGATGGGGTAGGGGAATTAGACAAAATGGGTGGCGCTGCCTATTTAACGGAGTTAGTTGACGCAGTACCTACGGCCGCACATGTTGCCCATTATGCTGAAATTGTGTCGCACAAAGCCACCCTAAGGCGCCTCATTAGTGCCGCCGGAAAAATTACCAACCTTGGGCACGATGAGGATAGCCCTTTGGATGGGCTTTTAGACACGGCTGAACAAACTCTATTCGAAGTATCCCAAAAAAATCTTAAGCAAAACTTTATATCAATTAGCTCTATATTAGTTGATAGCTTTGACCGCTTAGACGATTTACATAAAGACAATAAAAAACTTCGAGGCGTCCCAACTGGCTTTAAATCGCTTGATAGAACCTTGGCCGGCCTTCAAAAGTCGGACTTAATCATTTTGGCCGCTAGACCAAGTATTGGCAAAACCACACTAGCTCTAAATATTGCCCAACACGTTGCCGTTAAAGAGGGCATTCCCGTGGGGATCTTTTCACTCGAGATGAGCAAAGAACAACTGATCGATCGTTTGCTGGCAGGGGAATCTGGCGTTGATGCCTGGAAATTGCGTAACGGAGCTTTGGAAGACACTGATTTTCCAAAAATAAATCACGCCATGGCCGTTTTAAGCGATGCTCCCATATTTATTGACGACTCAGCCTTAACAAACGTTATGGAAATGCGCACCAAAGCGCGCCGACTGCAAGCCGAACACGACTTAGGTCTAATAGTTATCGACTATTTACAGCTGATGAGTGGTCGAAATAGCCGAAGCGACAACCGGGTCCAAGAAGTCTCAGAAATCTCTCGAGGGTTAAAAGGCTTAGCCCGCGAACTAAACGTCCCAGTTCTGGCATTGAGCCAACTATCTCGCAGCGTAGAAAGTCGGACCCCCCAAATCCCAATGCTATCAGATTTACGTGAATCCGGCTCAATCGAACAAGACGCCGACGTAGTGATGTTTATTTACCGCGAAGAAATGTATAACCCTGATACCGATCGACAGCATATTGCCGACATACTCATTAGCAAGCATCGTAATGGCCCTACCGGCCGTGCGGAGCTTTACTTCCACCCCGAGCTTCTTAGCTTTCGCAACCTCGACGCTACCCACGTTTAAAACCTTAAATACCACGGCGGCTTATTACTCTAAAACGGAACTGCTACGATCTAGTTAGAGCTAACTCGCAAATGCTTCTTTTAACTACAATATTGTTGTGGCATCTTTTTAAAAATTGTAGTCCAACCCTCCCTCGAATGTCCGGGCTTGATGACAGAAAGGCGCTTTTGGATTCAGCGTATGGAAGATACTTTTAGAGATCATATTCATGATGATTCCCGGCATTGTTAATAAAGCTTAGTGTCAAAAAAAGCCGTCGCAAGGTCCTTAAAGATCCAGTGGGATTACTTAAAAGTTTAGCCGTTCCGGATTAGCGGACAGAACCTACCACAGCGTTGCTTTACAAGTACAGCTTTCTTGCTTATGCTTATAAGGATTAGGAGGCGCGGTGCTAGCAACAAGAATTGCCAAATTTGGCTTAGTCGGTATATTTAACACTGCTCTTGACTTTGGAATTTATAATATACTTACCAGCAAACGTTTTAAACTATCTCGCATCCACGCAAATATTATTAGTACTACAATTGCTATGATTTTTAGTTTTTTCGCCAACCAACGTTTCGTTTTTAAAGCTCAAGGCGGCAACTTGTTCCTTCAGATAGGCTCTTTCTACTTGGTAACCGCTTTTGGACTTTATGTTTTGCAAAATATAATAATTCACTTTCTTACCTATAAATGGCAATCAATCCCAAAGCTTGCGATACGGATTGTACACGGTCTGAATCTGAATAAGCTATTTCATGATGAGTTTGTGCATAAAAACACGGTCAAACTAGCAGCCACATTTGTTAGCCTTAGCTGGAACTTCATACTTTTTCAATATTTGGTGTTTCACTCATGAACAAACAACCATCTCTTACCACCAAACTTTATGATCATCGGTATTTAGCCGGTTTGATTGTTGTTATAGGGCTAGCCATATACTTTCGCTTTACACAGCTCGGCACCCTACCTCCAGGATTAAGCGATGCCGAGGCTATGAATGCAAACTCAGTGATGAATGTTATTAATAAAACCCAGTCTTTTAACGGTTTGCTCCAGCAAGGGCTCGGTCAAACCGTAACAACTCTAGCTATGGCAGTTAGCGCTAAATTAAATGGCTCGACTGCATTTGCGTTACGACTGCCTATGGCTCTACTCGGAATAGTAGGAGTTATAGTAACCTATGGCTGGATTAACTCCTGGTTTGGCCGCAAAACAGCTCTGATTGCAGCATTATTGCTGGCAGTCACTCCATGGAGCGTAGGGTTATCGCGTACCGGCATCTCTACGGCTGGAACCATTGTAATAGTTCCAACCGTACTATGGCTACTGACGTTGGCAATGCGTAGCAAGCGACTTGTATGGCAACTTGCAGCAGGGGCAGCCCTTGGCATCTCTACGGCCAGTATAGCTGGTTTATGGTTTTTGATTGGACTGGCTTTAGCAATCGTTCCACTGCTCTTGTTGCGTCGAAAATTCGACAAAAAACTCGTAAGGCGCTTGGGGCTAGTACTGGGGGCTGCCCTATTACTAGGAATACCGACGATTGGGTTTAGATTATCAAGCAATAACATACAACTAACCCAAGTTACAGTTGGGGATTTTAGCTCAGCGGCAAGTCGCGTTTCCCAAACCTTGGGCATGTTCAATATTCACGGCGACAACGATTTCCATTACAACATCGGTGGTACTCCAGAATTAAACTTGTTTGTAGGATTAATGTTTTTAGTTGGGCTACTAGTGTGCATTATGCGGATCAGCCAAGCCCGCTACCGAGTTTTACTAATCTTATTTGGCTCGCTACTGATACCGGCTATGATGGCATCGTCAGGAACGCCGAATAGTTTGTTGGCACTAATAGCAGCTCCGGTAATCTTTGCTATCGCCGCACTGGGGATAATATATATGCTCGATGTTTGGTACAGTACGTTTCCTATAAACTCTGCTGCCAGAACTCTCGGAACCGTTCCAATTGTACTGCTGTTGTTAATGAGTGTTTACCAGAGTCACAAGCAATACTTCGTCGCCTGGGCAAAATCACCAGAAGTCTATACGGCATATAACGAAAACTCCACTGCCGTAGCAAACTATTTGAACCGAGCTAAGCCAGACAAAACGCGTTACGTAATCACGGAAGATATCAGCAGCTACACTATTAAGTACCTTACTACGTCAAAATCTAACTATACTGAAATTAAAGATACTCAAATTGCATCACTTCCAGACGCTTCAACCCCTATTGAAGTTATTTTCATTACCCCTCAGCAAAACGACGTTATAGCAGAGCTTAAAAAGCGCTATCCCAAAGCAAAGTTATCTCAACACTATTCGGAATTCAACGACAATAACCAGCTATTTGCAGTTTACCAAGTCAACCCTTGAAATGATTGATCTAAGTATCATTATACCCGTCTACCATGAGGCTGAGCGAATCGAAAGCAGTTTGCGACAGCTGGCAACTTATTTAAAAACCCACCATTATGGCACTGTGGAAGTTCTGGTTGTAAGCCAAAGCGACGACGACACTGCTGCAGTCGCCAAACATGACGCTCAATATTTTCAGAATTTCCGTGTGATAGAACTAGGCAAACGAGCCGGCAAAGGTGGGGCAGTACGTGCTGGCATGTTTGAAGCCAAAGGACGATATAAGCTATTTATGGATGCCGATTTAGCCACTCCCTTACACCACCTTGATGACGTTGCTAGGCTTATAGATCAAGGAGCCAAAGTGGGAATCGCAGTCAGGAACATCAACTCTACCCACAAAGGCTTGCGTAAATACTTATCTGAGTTTGGTAACCTGTTAACGCAGACACTAATTGTTCCGGGGATAAAGGACACCCAATGCGGCTTCAAGGTTTTTGAAGCTCAGGCATCAGCCGAAATTTTTGGACGCCAAATTACAGTCGGCTGGGCATTCGACATGGAACTTCTTCTTATTGCAAAACGGCTAGGGTATTCAATCGAGACCTTCCCAGCCGACGACTGGCAGGAGTTTAAGCAAGATGGACTAGTAGGGGAATCGGCTCTCAAGACTTCAGTCGCTATGTTCCTGGATATGATTACAATTCGCTGGAATGCAGCTAATGGGCGTTACCGCGACAAAACATTTATCTATCAACCTTCCAAAGCCAAAAAGTAGCAAACGAAAAAATCATGGGATCTTATAAACGTAAATTGAGTTGCCGATTTTTGCTATTGGGAGCATCTGGCGTAGAGCACTATAACCAATATCACCCCTAAATGGAGCATAATACAAGTCATTCATTAAGAAGGTCTCCGAAATAGCCATATAGCCTCTATACAGACCGTTTTGGGCATGCCATTCAACATACGGCGAGTGGCTGCAGTCATAACCACTAGCATTTTTAATTAAGCTCCGATCAGGACTATACTTCCGCTCACAGAAGTAATATTTGGGTTCACCCCCACCAAAATAATCAACCGCAATTTTCTCTATATTGTTTTTATCTACATAATCTCGCAACCTTAACAAATCTTGACCCCAGTCTATGCTAGAATCAGTCACGTATTTGTAAGCATTTCCCGGACCACCAATTAACTCGTTAAAGTAGGCAATGTAAGAAGGGTGGGTTAAAAGATTTGCTAAAGCATAATATCCCGTCAAAAACACAGTTATACTCACCACCCACACACGTTTAAGCTTCGTTTTGCGCACCAGAGTAACGCTCGAATAAGCTACCAGCATCAAAATAAAAGGAAACATGGACAAAAGATGACGTATACCGAGATTAAGATTACCCGAAATTGAGGTAAAAGCATAAATTATCACATATAACAAAGCTGCTAAACGCAAAAAATGTTTTTGTGCAAATTGCCTAAAATGTGACCAAACCTTAAACGGCCGATTTTTTAAATACTTTATTGCCCCCAAGTAAAGTGCAGTAATAATAAGTATCAAAAGAGGGATAGGAGTTTTTATAAGATATGTTAGAGGAAAGAACCAAACAAAACTCTGGTTACTTACAGTCCCTAAGAAATAGGTCGTGTTCCCACCCCCGACACGACCTATCACCATCAATACCCCTAGAATATACTGCACAATAGCTTTTACACCTGGGATATGGTTATATCCCACGATAGTCAGACCAATATCACGCGCCCACCCTTTAGTCAGCGACCCTTCTACCAGCTTTTGCTGAACAGCTTCCGGCATATTTATAGTTAGTGGCACGTAAACCAACCAAACCATTACTAAAGCTGCAAGACCGATACCGACAAACCCCAATCCAAAAACCTTAAAACGTTTCTGCCATTGATCGGGCTTGTCCCAGCAAATAACTGCAATTATGGCCAACCCAATGTATAGCGGCACTAAAATAACAGCTGAGAATTTTGATAATTGGGCAACAGCTAGAAACATTGCTGCTACGACTCCTGCTTTGAATGTCGGTTTTTGTAGAAATTTTACAAAACTATAAACAGCCAAAAACGTAAACACTGTAACCCCAATGTCAGTTGTTACTAGACGTGAATGAGCTAGGATATTAGGCTCAAGCGAATACAAAAACACCGCTATAAGCCCAACCGCCATGCCAAAATTACGACGAATTATTTCATAGAACAAAGCCGCAAACGCAACCGACAAAAGTAAAATTGGTAGCCGAGAAAAAAATAAGATCTTATCAGCATTATTGCCTTCGTGATACAAAAAATGCCAACCACTTTCCCATTGCCCGTTTACGTCCGTAGTCCAGGCAGCAATATTAAGCGGAAAAACTAGCTTCATAAACTGCAGTGGTACAGCCGACAAAGCTTTAATTAACGGAGGGTGTTCAGGGTTAAGACGATAATCACCATAATGAAGGTTTATATACCCTGCGGGTATGTGTGCAATTTCGTCAATTATAGCCGAGTCATGCGACATACTTGTTACGCCAAGACCAAACATTAGACATAGTAAACCACCAACTATGGCATAGTGATAGCGTTTTATTATTTGAAAAACAGTTGGCATAAAAAAAAGGGTATTTAGATTTTTAAAGTATAGCATAAGCGATTTTTCATCGCTCTATCTCAACTCGCCTCGTTTAATATAACGCTTGGTTTATTACATTAAAGCGAAACAATCTACGATTTAGTTCGTAGCTAACTCGCAAATGCTTCTTTTAGTTAGTGTCTGTGTGGCATCTTTTTAAAAACTGTATTCCTACCCCTCCTGGAGGCTTAATCCTCTAGCCATTTTATATCACCAAAAGTACTAATATATTATTACTTTTGGTGATATAAAATACTTAGAAGGTGCAAGAGGTCCAGCTAAGAGCTCATATGTTAGATACTTATAGAGATGGTACTTGTGATGATTCCGACATTATTAGAGAGTTACAAATCAAGGAAGGGCCACCGTGAGCTGTTTAGAGATCCATTCACATTACTTAAAAGTCTGGCTGTTTTCATTTTAGTGAACAAAGCCATAACCCCTCACGTCTATCACTCAAGGCAAAATTCGTATAAAATAGGTCTAATGTAATGGGAGAATCCAGATGTTTGATAAAGCCAAAGCCATTTTTGAACTAAAAAAAATTCAGTCCGCCTTGGCAAAGGAAATGATCGAAATTGAAGCGGGAGCGGTTACAGTTAGGATTAATGGAGAGCAAAAGATTAAGGAAATAAAGCTTGATCGCTCCAAGATTGATCTGGACGACATCGACCACCTAGAAAAAAACATTGAATCCGCCGTGTCACAAGCCATCACACGATCCCAACAAGTTGCCGCGGACAAAATGAAGTCTGTTGCTGGTGGCTTAGGGCTGCCCGGACTCTAGCAAAGAATACAAGCTACAAGAACAATGACCAAACAATACTCAAGCACCAATAGCCAAATGCCAAATGATGTCTGGAATTTAGGGTTTGAAACTTGTGGCTTGTTTGTATCTTGCATCTTGTCTCTTGGAGATTGCTAATGCAACTGATCCCCAAATCAATCCGCCAGGTAATTGAAGAGTTTGCTCGGCTACCTGGAATCGGCCCTCGGAGTGCTGAGCGTTTAACGTTTTACCTACTCAAAAGCCAACCACAAGCCAGCGAACAGCTTGGCCAGGCTTTGCTAAATTTGCACGGGTCTATTAAATTTTGCCACACCTGCCACAATCTGTCAGAAAATCACCAATGTGAAATTTGCGCTAGTACCAAACGAGACCAAACCATCATTGCTGTTGTAGAAGAACCTTTAGACGTCGTGGCTATTGAAAAAACTGGCCAATACAACGGCTTGTACCACGTGCTGGGTGGAGTAATTTCGCCTCTTGATGGTATAGGACCAGATGAACTAACAATTTCAGCCCTGCTTAGAAGGTTAGAAAATGGCAGTATAGAAGAATTAATTTTAGCCACCAACCCCATTACAGAAGGCGAGGCCACTGCTCTATATATCCGCAAACAACTTGAAGACTCGCCTATAAAGGTTTCTCGCTTAGCTAGGGGACTTCCCGTAGGCGGCGATTTAGAGTATGCTGATCAGATAACATTAGGCCGCGCCTTACAAGGAAGACAATCCTTTGAATAACCCTACACCTACCCAAGCAATAACCGAAATTGAAACAGCCATCGCTCAGTTCGAAAAGCTCGTGGCCAGGTCTCAAAAAATCTTGGTTCTCCAACCAGAAAAGCCTGACACCGACAGCATTGGTGCGAGTTTAGCACTTGAAGAGATATTGGGGGATCTCAGTAAAGAGGTCGTTATGTATTGTAAAGACCCTGTACCAACCTATTTGCGCATATTTGACGGCTGGGACCGAGTCAGCGACGAGTTCCCAGCAGATTTTGATATTACCGTAGCCGTCGACTTTGGTGACCCTCAGCAAATGGAGCGAACTCTAGCCAAACACGGAACAGCTCTACAAAGTAAGCCGTTTGTCATTCTAGACCACCACAAAACTAGAAAACCAATGGCATTTCCCAGTATCGATGTTATTGATCCTGGCACAGCAGCTACGGGGGAACTGTTAGTAAAAATCTGCAATCAACTTGGCTGGACCATAAATGAACAAGCCGCCAAAGCCATTGTTCCGGCCATTATGGCTGATACCCTGGGTTTGTCCACGCCCACCACTACGGCCGAAACGGTCGATGCTGTGGCTCAAATGGTCCGCACAGGTGTGGATTTAAGTGAGCTGAGACGCAGACGAGAGATTGCCGGAGCTCTCGAACCGGACCTACTTAAATACAAGGGTGAATTATTACAACGCGTTGAATATTATGCCGAAGGTCGAATTGCTATAGCCGTTATCAACCCCACTGAGCTTAAATCCTACGCTGAGCGACATGACCCAGCCGACCTGATCAATCAAGAAATGCGTACTGTTAAAGGGGTCCAGATAGCTGCAATCTTGCGCAACTATGATTCCGAAGCATATGGGCGCAAAATCAAGATTTCCATGCGTGCCAACACCCCAATTGCCGCCAAAGCTGCCGAACACTTCGGTGGAGGAGGTCACGATCAAGCAGCCGGGTGCACAGTAGAAGGACGCGAGCCCGACGACGTCAAAGCTGAACTAGTAAAAATAATTACCCCTCTCCTACAGTAATGAAACTTTTTAACACTTTATCGCGAAACAAAGTCGATCTCGAACCTATCACGCCAGGACAGATTAAACTCTATACCTGCGGTCCAACCGTCTACAACTATGCTCACTTAGGCAATTTACGAACAAATATCTTTAACGACACCTTGCGTCGCACCCTAGAACAGCATTACCAGGTTCAACATGTCATGAATGTCACAGATGTAGGTCATTTAGTAAGCGACTCGGATGAGGGCGAAGATAAACTTGAAAAGGGCGCTGCGCGGGAAGGTAAAACAGTTTGGGAGGTAGCCGAGTACTATACTGAGGCATTTAAAAATGATCTCTCTAAGCTTAATATAATTCCCGCTACAAAGTTAGAAAAAGCTACTGATTATATTGAAAATCAGATACAGATGGTCAAAGAACTTATGGACAAAGATTTTGTTTATCAAACAAAGCAAGCCATTTATTTCGACGTCACCAAAACCCCGGATTATGGTAAGTTAACTGGCCAAAAACTATCTGAAAAAGAGGTAGGAGCTAGGCCAGAAGTAAAAACTGACAGTGACAAACGCCATCCGTATGATTTTGCAGTGTGGTTTTTTACAGTGGAACATTTTAAAGACCACTCCATGCGATGGGCTAGCCCTTGGGGAGAAGGCTTTCCTGGCTGGCACATCGAATGTTCTGCTATTATAAAAGCCGCCTTGGGGAGTACCATAGACATACATACCGGAGGTGTGGATTTAATTGGCACCCATCATACTAACGAAATCGCTCAAAGTGAATCAGCTAATAGCGCACCTCTGTCTAACGTGTGGGCTCACGCAGAATTTATTTTAGTTGACGGCCAAAGAATGGCCAAATCGCTCGAAAACTTCTTTACCTTAGCCGACCTTACTAGAAAAGATTACAGCCCTTTAGCTTTTCGCTTATTAGTACTTCAAGCGCATTATCGCTCAGAATTAAACTTCACCTGGTCGTCACTCCGAGCAGCACAAAACTTTCTTTTACGTCTATATAGCTGGTCTGACCTGCAATTTCAGGCCTCTCCCGGCGCCTCTAACCCCGACTTCACTAATCGACTCAGAGGAACGCTCAAAAGCATGACTGAGGCCCTTGACGACGATCTAGGCAGTCCTACCGCTATAGCCGCTTTGAGTCAATTGGTTGATTGGATGCAAAAAGCCCCCCTGCCCGAACGCGACCTCGAAGAGTTTAAAGACGCCCTCGTTAGTATTGATCAAATGCTAGGGTTAAATCTGACCAAACGCAATGATATAGACGATGAAACCAGGCAAATTATTGCCTCTCGTGAAGAAGTTCGGTTACAAGAGAACTTTAAACAAGCCGATGTTTTTCGTAAAGAGCTGATGAAACTAGGCATAGAAGTCAACGACACCCCTCATGGCCCGCGCTGGAGACGCAAAAAAATTTAGCAAAACAGCAGGTGAATTTTTTTAAAAACCACCCATCCATCCTAATTGTGGACGAAGCTAATAATTCTCTCAATGTCAGAGACGAAAGAGAGGCTAAAACGACTTAGCTAGCTGGTTCTGAGCTAGCTTTAGCTGCACGTAGTTTTCTTCGACTTAACAAATCCTTGGCAAGTATTTGTAGACTTGCGGCTACAGGGATTGCCACCAAAGCTCCTACAAAACCACTCAGTTCAGCCCCCATCAAGGCCGATACCATAACTAATAGCGGCGATAATTGGATAGTACGGCTATATATTAGAGGCTGTAATAGATGGTTTTCAACCTGTTGGTATATCAAAAAATATACCAACATTATTAGGGCGGTTGTAGCCGAGCTAAATAAGCAAACTGCCACAACCACAACTGCCCCAAGTGCTGCACCCACCAGTGGTATAAGGTCAAACAAACCAATCAATAACCCGAGAGGGATAGAGAATGGCACTCGTAGCACAGACAACATTAAAGTAGTAGTAACGGCAGCTATTAAGCTAGTTAAGAGGTTTCCCGTTACCCAACCAGTTACAGCTTTGTACATTTTACCCATAAGGTCATCGCTACGAGCTAAATTAGTTTGACCTTGGTGTCTCCTCAAAGTCGCAATCCATTTAGGTCCCTCTATAAGCATAAAAAATGTTAGCACCATTACCGTTATAGTGGCTATAAAGCTGCTAAGAGCCACCCGAGCTAAATCAAGCGCGGAGCCGCTCAGCTTAGTAATTTCTGAGGCAATGCGCGACTCATTGGCCTTAATTTGGCTAACTATGTTGTACTTACGGGCAAGTTCAGCAATGGGCAAATCGGACTTTTCTAGAGTGGTAGAAAACTCAGGAATTTTTTTAATTAGTTCTTGCGTTTGGCTAATCAACGGCGGTACAAGTGCCACCATTAAAAACACAAATACGCTTGTTACTAGGGCAAAAACAGCTCCAGCGGCTAACGCGCGACTTTTACGTGGCATATATTTTGCAAAAAACTCAACTGCCGGATTAATGGCAACTGCCAAAAAGAAAGATATTGCAAGCCACGTCAGTATGTGTTGCATATGAAACACAATCCATATAAGCGCCACAAACCCCGTGGCTAAGGCTAAAATACGAAAGACTGTGCGATTGGAAATTTGATTAATATCGTTCATTTGTATAATAATACCATAATTAAGCTGTACGTAAAGAGTTAATCCTAAATTCTCTTTAGCCACCATACATCTTCACAGACTGCCTTGAGAGAAATCTTCTTGTCTTTATGTATTCAGGCTGAGTAGTAACGGCGAAAAGATTCGACTATGGCCGCTCATAATAGATCTTATCAGGAGAAACACTATTTTGCTTACTAACCGAGTAGACCGCAGTGTACGTGACCCCATATATATACCTACCACTATCTTTATCAGCCAAGTTATTTTTTTCATAAACTTCACTTAAAAGATTTTTCAAAGCCAAAGAGTCTTTACTTCCGCTGTTAGCAAACGGATCGGCTTCTTTTTTCCTACCCGGAGGTCTAATGTCAAAAGATAGGGAAAAGTCGCTCCTCGGATCCTTCTTATAAAACAATATATGTCGGTTATCTCTAGCAAGCTCATCCACCCAATTCTTTGTACATTCGATGCTTTTGTCATTTGCTCGCAAGCACTCGCTAAGCAACATTTCTTGATTAACTAATTTATCTACGACATGGTTAATGAACTGCTTGTCACTGCCTTTTGTTATCCAATACTTTGTACCTTCATATCCACACGCAACTGGCTGCCCATCAAAGGATTTACCAGGAACTTTTTCGCAAGCTACTTTAATTTCTTCAAAAATTACCTCATCTTCTGATTCTAGCAACGCAAGTGTTTTTCTAACTTCTTTCTCGGCATTAGCCCTTGAGGGTAAACCATCATCAATGAAAAAGTGATAGATAAGGCCAGCCGCAACGACTACAACCGCCAAAAAAATCACGATATGTATCTTGCGATGCTTAGGGCCCTGGGAGACAACAGTGCTTTGAAAAGGAGGCGGCTGGGAACTTTGACTAGTTTTTTCTAAGTCCATATCAGAAGCATAACAGAAAAGATTATTATTAAAGCATGTCCGAATGTTTTTTTTAAAACCTTTGACTCCCCATCGCTGGATCTTATTAATGGTTAGCTACTTATACTTGCATGGCTTAACGGAATACACCTAAGGCTAGGTTCTGGCTTGCAGTCAGGCTTATAAGTGCTTCTATTTATGAAATAGATTGTTACCAGCATCGCTAAAAATCAGTAATAATAACAACAATATCACTTAAGTTCGTCTTCGGGGTTTCATAAAGACATCGTATCACAAACAAGCTAATAGCTTATCAAAGCTATAAATAAGCATCCTTCAACTTACTCTCAACGCCTGTTTTTCGGCTAAATTATCTACGGTAGAGGACTGTGTCCAAATCTTATCTTTAAAGCCTGTACTAACTGCACATTTCATCTTGACTTTTGGCTTATTTTGGGGTTACCAAGACTAGCTAAGGAAATTATGCAATGATAACTCTTTAGGCTAAAATAAACTAATGGAAAATGACAAACAGGATAATCGCCCTTTTCAAGAAATAAACCCACAAGACCACAGTAGTACAATACAGCAGGCACAAGTTACCAGGCCTGTACTCAACAATCCTACTCAAGTAGACCAATCGATTATACCTAATTTAGGTTCGGTACAAACCCCAAAATCACCATCACAACTATCGGGATTCATCCGTTTTGTTGGAGCAGCATTTTTGGCTTCAGCGGTTAGTCTAATTCTTTCAATGTCCTTACTTTCGACTAATGCACTGAGGAATTCAGTAGGTAGTTGTCGGAATAAGTCTGAAGCTTGGGGTAGTCTTAATTGTTTCATCCTGTATACCTACCTTAGCCTAGCAGTAGTGACGGTCATAACGCTTGTTGCATTTTTTCTATTTATGCGACTCCTCAAAGTTAAAAATGCATTCAAGCTTGTAGTAGTCCTTCTATTTATAGGTGCTCCTCTTATTGGCTTATCTAGCCAAGCCAATATACCAGACCCGGTAAGTTTGTTAATGCCACTAGTTGTCATGGGTATGACTTACACTTGGGTAAACTGGAGACCATTAAATAGAGTGCTTCTTTTATTAGTTCTGACCATTATCTACGCATTATTGATTGGCATAAGCTTTATTTATATCCAATCTGCAAAAAAAGAAATTATTAAAAGTCAGCTCCAAAGGAAAGCTGAGCTCAAAACTGAATTGATCAATAAAATTGACTTCACTGCCTATGCCCCGCAAATGACCCCTACGGGCTACAATGATTATTCAATTAGTTTAGGCTCACTTAACTCTCAGGCACTTGAATTAACATATATGAAAGCACTAGAGTCAGATACAAAAAAACGTCCCATTAATCTAACAGAAGTTAAAGCTCCAATTAATGGCAAGCAAATAGATTGCGGTATTAGCGTCGCTAAACTAACTAGTTATTTCAGTAATCCTAAATTCATAGTGCCATGCCAAAACATCAGTCCATCAAATCCAGATATTTATTATAGCGAAATTAATGATCTTAGTAATTCAAGATATATTAGTGCTTCTACAGTTAAAGACGGGACTTTGATAGTATTTACATATAATCCAGAATATAGCGACAAGCAAAGCTATAAAGACTTTGTGCAGAATCTATTTTCAAATCTACAACAAATAAAATAGCCGCATTATAAATATTGCCATGTGATGTATCTGAACACTTCGAACTATTCAGAAAAAAGTGTCAAAAAAGTTAATTTAAAATCCAAAAATTTCAACTGGCTCCCAGGCTTGGATTCGAACCAAGATTGACGGCGCCAAAAGCCGTTGTCCTACCCTTAGACGACCCGGGACTGTGCAACAAGTTACGTTTTACAATTAACATTTAACACTTACTAAGAAAAGCCTCAGACCTTGATCGTCAAAGGTTAAGAGTTAATGGTTAAAGGTTTTTGTGTGTAACCTGATCATTTTACGCATAAATGCTTACTATTTCAATCTGCACCTCTGCGAGATGTGCTGGTATGATTATTCCATGACTAAATTTATTTTTGAGCAATGCAGATTTTATTGAGTTGATGTTATGACAATACAAAAAATTGCACAAGCAATAAAACAAAGCCCCAAAGAAAATAAACCTATACTTATCGCTATTGAAGGCTTTGGTGGCTCGGGTAAGACAACTTTTGCTTCAAAACTAAAAGAAGCTCTTCAAGACGCCTACATGATTAGTATCGACGACTTTATTGTTAAAGGACGTCTGTTATAACGATCACCAGATGCAGTAGGCTTTGATCGAGTAAGGCTTGAACAAGAAGTGCTTATACCCGCTCGGAGCGGTCGGCCAGTAGCTTATAGACGCTTAGAATGGGTAGAAAACAAGTTGACTGAGCCAATTCAGGTGCCAGCAGTGGGCTACCTAATTATTGAGGGCATCTCGTCATCGCATCCTGGGATTGCGGACTACTACGACTTTAAAATATGGGTTGATGCACCGATAGAAGTAGCTAAACAGCGTGGCAAACTTAGAGATACTGGGAACGAAAACGAACAACATTGGGATTTATGGGCAAAAAACGACTTAGCCTATCAAGAAAAGTACCATCCCGAGCTAGTGGCTGATTTTGTCTACGACGAACAAGCATAAACTACATGGTAAGATTGGCTTATGGATTCAGCTGAAACACATGGCAACACAGATGTTCCTGATCGGAGCGAAGCTCCTGGATGGGTACGAGACTATCTAGAGGGAATGGATTATGAAGCGGAGAGACATGCAAGTGCAGAGCTAGAAACTGAACTTCCTGGTCTCCATCAAGCATTTGAAAGACTTATTAGTCTATTGCCAGACCCCAACAGTATCTACGTTGCATCAGGCGAGTTTCCAGTTGTGGCTGCAGTTGTTCGGATAGGCTCAAATGGTAATCTAGAGTTAGTGTCAACAAGTACAAACCGCGTAAACGAGAAGGGTGATTCCATTGCACATGCTGAAATCGAAGCCTTAAAGGAAGCCCAAAAAATATCCGGTACCAAACATCTAAAAGATCATTTTTTACTCACTACGCTAGAACCTTGCATTATGTGCAGCGGAGCCATAATAAATACTGAGGTTTCCGGATTGATTTATGGCGCCAAACACGATGATGTAGCTTCAGAGCACGCACTCGTCAATGGCCAATATAAACCGTATCGGACTTCGCCTAAAGGATTTGACGCCGATACTTACTTAGCTTCATTCCCAAACACTAGAGTTATAAATAATTTTATGAAAAGCAAAGTTTTGCAGAAAATGAGGAGAACTCCCGTAACACTTGATGAGCATTATAGGGACCCTGATGCTCGCAATAATGGATTTTCAGCTGCCGCTTAGTTTGGGCGTGTTATACTTTTAAATCATGAAGGCACGCGAGCCCAAAACTAACTTAAATCGTCGCTTAACTACACACCTATTCACCTGGCTCAAACTATTTGGACCCGTGACAATGCTCGCACTCATCCCAATTTTAGCCGCCTATCTTTTGAACTCATACCAACTTTCTATCCAAGAAATCTGGCTCCCAATGGTACTGAATGTGGTTCTAGCCGCCATAATTAGCACTATTTTTTACCACACCTGGCGCCACAATCGTTTGAGAGCTTACATTGGAGCTACCTTCGCAACCTTACTACTAACTATTAACTACGATGCCCGACTCGTAGCCATTGAACCAATTCTACAAGCGGTTGTACCCTTGCCAAAATCCACCAGCCCCATCTATAGCCTCATCCTAATAGCCATTATTTGCTACGCCGCCTACTGGCTGGGCCGACTTACGAATAACATCACACTAAAACGTAAGTGGGATACAAAAACAATTATTAAAGCTATTACGATTGCCATCAGCGTAACTTTTGTATTGCAATTGATTCCGACTGTAAAAAATCTAGCAATCGCTTGGCCACAGTTTTTTTACCAACCCCCAAAATTAAAAGCAGCTAGCTCTACAGCTAAAACCGCAGCCAAACCGGACATTTATTACATTGTTATGGACCGCTACGCTTCCCCAGATATTCTTAAAGAACAATTCAATTACGACAACGCCGACTTTATGAAATTTTTAGCAGATAAACAGTTTTACATTAATGCTGATTCACATCAAAACTATCCCTACACAGCCCAATCTGTTGCCTCCACCATGAACGCAGACTACAACCACAATATGATTCAAAAATTCGGGAACTCAAGCGTCCAAACCACCATCCCTTACAACCAAACCATCCGTAATGCCCCCATAGCGCAGTATTTAAAGTCGATCGGCTACAAATACTCATTAATTGGAAACTGGTACGAAACATCAAATATTTCTCCGCTCGCGGACGAAACATATCAAGTCGAAGGGCTGTTAACGGTACTGAACCAAACCTATATAATCGACAATTTTGCTAAGAATCAATTACGCGAAAGTGCCTTTTGGCGTTTCTTGCAAACAGGACTAAGCTTTGGAAAGTACAAGGCGCTTGATTATCAAAACGCAGGCGACGACCAAATGACACTAGGCCAGTTAAAGGCCTTAAAGGCTATCGCCAACGGCCCTGCAGGTGAGAAGTTTGTTTTTGCACATTTTTTAGTGCCTCACGACCCCTACTTTTTTAATGCCGATGGTTCTCTCAATACCAATAACAGCAGCGATAATTACGGTGCCCCAATAAAGCAAAAGTACCTGAACCAAGTAAAGTTTATTAATGGCCAAATGCAGCAAATCATCAGTAGCATAATGACAAAGACGGGAGGAAAAGCCGTTATTGTTCTGCAGTCAGACGAGGGACCATATCCATTTGATCTAAATGACGAAAATTTTAACCACGATGCTATTCAAGGGGAGCTTGCCAGCGGCAACATGCTTAAGTGGTCTAAAACTGATTTAGCCATTAAGTATGGAAACTTGGCCGCCTACTACGTACCGGGAGCCTCCCAGACCAATCTGGTAGCCGGCGGAACCACTGTAAACGCTTTTAGGTTGGTCCTAAACACCCTGTTTTCAACCAACATGACCTACTTAACCGAATGCTATTATGCCTACCCTAACGGACGAGGTAGACCACTCTATTATCAGAGCATTGATCAGCAACTCACCGGCAAAACTAACCCAACTTGTAGCAACAACGGAACCGGCCCCAAGCGCTGACCTTAACTCTCGGTTCATTGAGCTTAACTAACCGAGAGTTTGGCACCGAAAGCCACATTTTTCCGTCAAATGTTATACTAGCTCCATGATCATTGTTTTCGACATGGGCGCCACTCACACAAGGGTCGCCGCCTCTACAGACGGCAAAACCATCAGCGAACCTGTTATATTCGATACCGACCCTGATTTTGAGAAAGGCATTGCCGAATTTATAAAAGCCGTCGAGAATCTCGCAAATGGACAGTCTATAACAGCACTTTCAGGAAGCATTTTTGGTGTTCTTAGTCGAGAACGAGACAGTATCACCCAATCCTTAAACCATCCAGATTGGGCAAACAAACCCATCAAGCAACTACTTTCCGACCACTTTGGAGTTCCTCTAATATTAGCTAATGATATGGAAGCAATAGGAATGGGGGAGGCTCTATTTGGCGGAGGAAGGCAAAAAAGCATCGTTGGGTACATCACCATAAGCACAGGGGTTAATGGTATTCGAATCGTAGATCAGGCTATCGACCGAAATGCGTTGGGGTTTGAAATTGGTTATCACATAATCGGCACCGATCCAACAGGCAACCCACTCAGTTTTGAAGACGCAGCCGGCGGCAATTCACTACAAAAGCGTTACGGTAAACAGCCGGTCGAGATCGCCAAGGACGATGATCTGTGGCCCCAAGTTATCCAATCAGTAGCAATCGGGGTCCATAATGCCATCCTATTCTGGTCCCCAGAGGTGATTGTTTTTGGTGGAAGTATGATGCGCGACATACCCCTCAGTGACCTTCGTAATCGAGTAGGCCAACTCTTGAAACCCTTCCCAGAACCACCTGAATTTCGGTCAGCCGAGCTCGGCAACAAAAGCGGTTTATTGGGAGCACTGGCCTTAGTAAAAAGCCTTAGCTAGGCTGCTCACGTGTGTAGCAAACTGGACCAATTAGCCTTTATGTATCAAAACCGAACAAAAACCGTTATAATAAATATTAAATGGATGAAGTAAACAAACCTTTGCGCCTACGTCCTCGAAAGCGCCGAGCATTAATTAGCACCGCCCTGAGCATTTTAGCAGCTCTGGTATACCTAGTTTTAAACCCGGACGCTCTGGACCAACTACAAACCATTTCGATGCCTGGCACTACTACAGTCATCCGAGCAGTAGATGGCGATACGCTGAGCGTTCGAATAGACGGCAAAGTCGAAACCATTCGTCTAATAGGCGTGGACACGCCCGAGACCCATGATCCGCGCAAAGAGGTACAATGTTTTGGGAAAGTCGCGCCCAATACACTAAAAGTTTAGCCGAATCAAAACAAGTTCGCTTATTGGCAGACCCCGAAGACGCCAACCGCGACAAATATAGGCGTTTATTACGTTATGTTTATTTGCCAGATGGCACGCTTCTCAATGCCAAGCTTATCCAGGACGGTTATGGATTTGCTTATACAGTATTTCCTTACGCCAAACTTGACGAGTTTCGCCAGTACGAGAGGCAAGCTCGCGAGAAAAATCTTGGGCTTTGGGGTGGATGCAGCATCGATGAATCCAGCCAGATTAAGCAAACTCAACCTCAGCCTTAAGCGTCGCCAGCCCGACCTATTTTAGCGCTCAAAACCAGTTGATGGACTTCGCCGTTTGGAGCAGTTATTTCGGTTGCCTGTGTTTCGTTGTAATAAGTAACTAGGTGATGGCTAAGAATCTCATACAAATCTTTTAACTTAAATTTAAGCTCATCAAGCTCGCTATTAACTTTTTGATAATCTTTATCAGCTTGCAACAGCTTTTTGGCCTCGCCCCGCTTGGTAGTTAGCTCTTTTAGCTCCTCCTGCAATTGTTTGTATTCTTCATTTTGCTCCAACACATCA
This sequence comes from Candidatus Parcubacteria bacterium, assembly GCA_963718875.1. Classification (GTDB taxonomy): domain Bacteria; phylum Patescibacteriota; class Saccharimonadia; order UBA4664; family JBIOIQ01. The sequence continues at coordinate 629,952 of OY970378.1, read as the reverse complement.
TTAAGCATGTCCTTGGTTGTCTTTACCTGTTCCTTGGCTTCGCTAACCTCACCCATCAGCCGGTATATTGCATCAATTGTTTTTTCGTCCACGTTTTTCCCTTCTTGTATCTGTATGCGAGTATATAAGTAAACTGCCTATGAGCCAATAGGGTAATGGTTTATTCTAAAGTTTAGTTGGGGTAAAATATGGCCAGCTTCGATACTCCTACGATCCTAGAGAGGAAGTCGCTATGTCCACGCAAACCAGAACTACCCAACTTGTTGACACGGCTTGGCTTGAGCAAGTCCAGTCATTGTTGAAAGATGTAGTCAGCTCTGCCAAGATCATCACCGCCGATGACGAGCGCAAGCCATTCTGCGATCGTTGTGGCCGCAACCAGAGTCATCCCGGGGATCAACGACACTGGTCTGGCTGTATCATTCATCGAGCCGCTCAACTAGACCTTCAGATAACCACAACTCCGCCAGCTCCGGACACCACTATCCAGCAGGAAGTCGTCTATGCTATCCGCGGACGCCACACCGTACCAGACGCGGTCACAGTTACCCCAGGCTTGGTAGTTACTCAGCCAGGTGGAAGAACTCATGTTGTCCTTCCTCACGGGACAAGTTTCGTCTTCTTTCCAGACGAAATTCAAACAACACCACCCGGACACTGGATCTAGCTTCGTGAAAGAATGGGGGGCCAGGGGACGCAAGTCTCCTGGTCTCAAGGTTTTTAATTACCGACAATCACTAGCTCATCCGTCGCCCTCGTCACGGCCGTATAAAGCCACCTGCGCCAATCATCCTCGCTCATCTTGCCAAAGCGCTCTTCAAATAGAAGCACTTTTTGAGCTTGCGAGCCTTGCGCCTTATGAACTGTTAGAGCATAACCAAAATCAAACAAACTCCCTGGCTTTCGATCCGGCCCTAGTGGAATCTGGCCAGCCGGTTCAGTTGCTCCAAACTGTGCCCGCCAAACGTTCCCCATAAAGCCACCAAACTCGTTTTCAAATTCTATGGCCATCTCGTACCACTGTTTTTCTCGATCATTATCTGCCGAACCAATATGAGAAATTGTTCCCGTCATACCGTTATATAACTTATTTTTGCGATCGTTTCGCAAACACACCACATAATCACCACTTACCGGCTCCAAAGAATAGCTATCCCGATATTCTCGCACCGTCTGGTTAAGCCTAACTCTGGTTTTATTATATCCGCACAAAATCAGCAAATCCGATGAGTAGTTTTCCAGCAATTCCTGCACCATCTGACCGCTATCCGCATCTGACTTGGCCAGTTTAACCACGCCATTCCCATAGTTCTTAACCGGAATAATGCCGGCTGTCCGAGCCAGTGTAGCTACTTCAATAATCGGACTAGTTTCGGCTTGACGGAAAATCCTCTCTAGCCTCAATTGAGGATTTGCCATCAAATTAAAGCTAGAGTTAATCGGCGGCAACTGTCCGTGATCACCGACCGCCAAAATTGGAATTTCAAAACTAAGCAGATCGTTCCAAATGCCTTCGTCAACCATACTGGCTTCATCCACGATAATAAGATCAAATTCCAACTCATGACGCTTTCGCCAACCGGTTACAGTACCACTTTTATCAACCTCAGCATTATAAATCAATGAATGAATCGTAGACACACTATCACCCTTACGTGGCACTTTTTGATCGCGTAATCGCTGATCCAAAACTCGAGTAGCTTTTCCGGTAAAGGCGCAAAACGCCACTTTGCTATGCTCGTCAAATTGGCGTAACGCTTGGCGCAAATAAGCTATCAAGGTAGTTTTTCCAGTCCCCGCATAACCTCCCAGGGTCAAGAATGGGTCACTTTTTGATTTATACCAGGTACCAATACTTTTTAACGCATCGGCTTGATCGCTCGAGAGGGTGTAAGTCATAAACACCAGTGTACCTTAGTCTGCCTTACAAAGGCGACACTTCTCCCACCTGTTATACTAACCCCATGGAGCTAAATCAAATCTATCAATTTGCTAAACAGGTAGAAAAATTTAAAATGATAGAACGGTTCCGCGGACAATTTTTCTGGAAAGATTACCCACAAAAAGATAGGTATGAATCAACAGCCGACCACACGTGGCGCATGGCCATTGTTCTAATTCTATTAGTTGACCAACTAGAGAAACCCGTAGATACAGAATGGGCTCTAAAAATGACATTAATCCATGATTTACCCGAGATAATATCAGGCGACCCGAGCCCCCTGGGGGAAGACGGTACAGGAAAAGACTCTCACGCCTACAGCGCAACTCGCATCAAACAGAAATACGATCAAGAATATCTCGCGGCAAAAAAATTGTTTTCAACACTACCCTCTGGCCTAGGTCAAGAATTGCTTGCATTATGGGTAGAATTCGAGGAAGGAAAAACAACTGAGGCCCAACTTGTAAGAGCACTGGACAAATGGGAAGCGAAGTTGCAGGTTCTTCAATATACGGAAGGGAATATGATGTCGAAACATCTAGATTTTACACTCAAATATAGAGATGAGTACTTTGACTTTGATCCGGCTATGCGCAAACTAATGAATATGTTAAGTGATGACTTTAAGCAAAGATACCGCAAGTTTGAATCCTAGGCTTTAATACCAAATATCAGCCAAACTGCTTAATATAAATATCTAAAATTGACCAAAAATTGGCGTTACGCCGTATCAAATTGGCCGGCGATAAGCCTATGCTTAAATCCAATTAGAGGAGGGATTATCATGGACGGAATGAACCAGTTTCCTAAGCCGTTCGACTACGCGCCTGCGATCGAAGACATTCTGTTTTCGGAAGACACGGCAATGGGCAAAGTCCAACGCATCATGCACTTGGGAATCGAAGAAGAAACAGCAGAATCACTAGTAGAGCATCACCAAAGCGGTCACGCCATGCCAATTTACTACGAACAGCTAGACGAACACTTGTATTAGAATATATAAAGACATCTAGGGTTTCTATCTCTACTTAACAGACTGTGTTGTTTATTGCTACCCTAGCAGTACAATAGGCTAATGGACCAGCCGTACCTTATCCAGTCAAATGCCCCACTCTATCCAAAAGTGCTATGGAACCGCCCCCTCACTAAGAACTCTTCAGGTCGCTTGCTGTTGATCGGTGGCCACCGCGACGAGTTTGCCACCATTCAGGCAGTTTACCAATACGCTTTAGCAAGCGGGATCGGTCATTGCACGATAGCCCTACCTGATAGCTTGAGACCATTTCTGCAAAATATTGACGATACATATTTTATTCCGTCCAGTCCGTCAGGCTCAATTGGCAAAGGAGCTTTAGGCGAACTAACCAATATTGCGCTTGAGCACGATGCTATTTCTACTGGAGCCAACCTAAGTAATAACAGCGAAACCACTGTAGTCGTAGAAAGGTGCTTAAACGAATCTAAGCGCCCATCTTGTCTTTACCTAGACGCTATTGATATTGTAACTTTAGACCTTAAAATCATTACCGAAAAATCCGATATCTGCTTGGTCGTGTCGATGGCAGAACTATTCAAGCTGGCTGGTAAGCTTACGATAGCTCTAAACGTGCGCCCAGAACAAGGATTATTAGGCCGGGTCGAGATTGTTCAAACTGTTGCCCAAGAGTTGCAAGCAAGCCTTGTTTGTTGCGAACAGGAGATAATTGTTGTTAGTCAAGGCAAAACATCCGTTACTCCAAGTATAAACCCCAAGCTTATACTAGCGAACTACGCTATGATGAGCGTTTTTTGGACTCACAAACAAACTTTTGAACAGTTAACAACTGCCGCCTACGTAATTCAAGATATATCAAAAAGGCTATCAAGCGATAAATCAGCAAGTACCGCCAGCGTGTCTAAGGCTATAAGCCAAGCGATAAGCGCAATTTAGTATAAACTTCTGCTTCTCGTCTAAATTCTAAATTTCCATTACATCTAGTCGAATAGCTGAAAAGATGCACTCGTAAAACGAGTTTTGGTGTCGCTCGTAGGTTGGGCTCAAGCAACTATCCAGAAAAACTAGTAGTCTTTAGTTTACTAGAACCAAATTATGATGGAGGCGAACCCGGGAAAAGCTTAATGTAGTTGTATGCTCGCTCCCACGGCAAATATGCAAACTGCCATGGCTGACGGTGATTATTCTTTCGGCAAAAAGTCTCTAGGTCGTCTTTTACTATGATTCTTTCAAAACTCCATTTAGCGTAACTTTTTCGGTATACGTCTTTAGTGGTTTTCGCTAGCTCTGCTTCGAGTGTCCAGCCATTATGGTCAAAAGCCCACTTGCCATTACTTGCATATATGTGCGTTCCTGGAAGTCCCTCAAAAGGTTTAATAAAGACTATTTCGTAGTTTTCACCATAGTGCAGCTGACGAAACACTTCCGCAAGAATATGACAGGCCCCGGAAGCAAAAAATGCTTGGTCATCACGTTGCCAAGATAAAAAAGGATCTTGACGCTCATCCTCTGTGCGTTCAAACAATGAGCTCGGCTTATACATATTACAATCATAACAAAAAAGACGGCGTTCTGACGTCAAGAATTCAGACTGATGCCGCTGGTCGGGCTCCCCGGATCGTAGTCCGGGGTAAACTTCTCGCCCTCGCCAAACGCACCAGGATGAGCGTCCGATGACTCCGGCGCTCATCCTGGTACCGCTGGTCGGGCTCGAACCGACACGCTATTGCTAGCACGGGATTTTGAGTCCCGCGTGTCTACCAATTCCACCACAGCGGCACGTAAACGTAAATCATACAAATCTAACCTGATCTGTACTATAATAGGCGAGAAAGAAGCAAAAAGCAAAGCATGGATAGTGCAACAAACGACAACACATTATCAATCCGCCCTTTCGTTCCCGGCACTGAGCCGGCTCCAAATGGCACCACTACGCCTACAGTAAGCCAAGCAACTGCGGTAGCTGCAGCGCGCCAAAAAATTAGCCAACTAAATCGTCCCGCCTATCAAGGCTCCACCCCAACCACTCTTAGCCACTCTAAAAACTCAACTGCTTTGCCATACCCCAACCCCGTTTCGCCTGCCGAAGAAAACATGCGCCATCTTCCTCAAAAGGTTAAAAAAGTCTCCAAGGCTCGAACCGGAAAGCTTAAGCCTATTCTTAGTGCCCTAGCCACATTCTTGTTCATTTTAATGCTTTTTAAAGCTCCTGTTTTGTACAACCAAATCAACTTCTTACTGTCAGACCGCACTGCCGAGACTCAAATTACTCCACCTACAAACAACGCCATTGCCGAAACCGTTTCTCCCGAACCTCTTATGACCATCCCTAAAATTAATGTCAGCGCACCGGTAGTCTACCCAACGTCAACCGCTAACAGCCCTAACTACGACCCCGAACTAGAAAATGGGATAGTGCACTATCCAAACACCGCCGTGCCAGGTCAGATCGGGAACATTGTGCTTTTTGGACACTCCTCAAACGATTGGTGGCAACCAGGTAACTACAAGTTTGTGTTTGTATTATTAGATAAACTTGTGGCTGGAGATACCTTTAGTATGAACTATAACTCCAAGCGCTACATCTACCAAGTAATGAACTCCAAGGTAGTTGAGGCAACCGACCTAAGTGTGCTGACGCCAAGCTCAGAGCCTATAGTCACGCTTATAACCTGCTGGCCAACCGGTACAAGCTTAAAACGCCTTATTGTTACCGCCAAACAAATTAGCCCGTCTGTAGGCAACAGCGCACCGGCACCGACCACTTCAACCAGTTCAACTGCGCCTATCCTACCAGGGAGCTCTCCAACGCTGTGGCAGCAAATTGGTCAGTTCTGGCAAGGAGTAGGGAACGGAATTTCCAATAAACCGATCCAAGTAACATCACCTATCGAATGAAACGCTACAACCCAATTAAACTATGAGGATTTGATCTCACTGTTTAACTCGAAACCTATGTACCGACATCTTGCCAGCACCAGTCGGCACAACAACATAGATGTGACGTAAATCGGAACCGCCAAAAGCTGGTATACCTTCAGCGATCGCACTTATCTTAACCAAGTTTGCCCCATCTAGCTCAGCCACGGCAACTTCACCAGCCCTACAAATAACCACATGCGCCAGATCAAACCAATTAAGACAGGTTATTACACTTGAAAGTGACTTAGACAGAATTAAAGAATTTTTTTCCAGGTCGTACACACCATAGCTACCGCCACCATAAAACGCTAAATGGCGGCCATTATCACTAAAGCTAATATGCGCAGCGCTTTTTGACACTACTTTAGATACCGGATTGGAAGAAAAAATATCCAGATAGATCGTAGCCGTCGAAGAACCTTGGGGCAAGGTAGCTAAAGCATCCCGTCCGCGATAACTAGCATAGGCCATTTGATACGAGCCGCTATTAGCTAAGGACTCGATCAGCTGCTTTTGATTACCACCTGAGCGATCCATAGACCATACTGACTGACCAAGTGCAGTTGTTTGAACATATATAATTCTCTCGCCTGCAAACGTGAAGCTGCTAACCTTATCAGCCAGCACCGCCGAAGTTGTCTTGTTGCCAACATTTAAGCGGCGCAACCCCTCGGGACTATTCCAATACAGTTCTTGCCAATCATAAGAGCTAAACCTTAACCCTGTTAAGTCGAGTCTAAAAAGATCTGTCAAGTTAATGGGCGCACCCCCATTGGCATTTACAATATTATAAAGCGGCGTTTCACCAATCTTACTTACCACCAAAAGATGACTACCGTCATTTGACCAACTTGCACTAGAGATCACTTCGGCTGGACTCTCCGGCGTAGCAATTGCTGCAGAGTATACCTTGGTTCCAGGACCGTTATTAACATCTAACACCCAAACAGCCGGAGCCGGGTCACCAGTAACAAAGGCAAAGTGCTTTTTCCCTCGGCTGCTAACAAAATCAGTAATAATGTGGCTGCTCGTTAACTCCTTGTCTGGAATGATATTGGGAATTAAAAAAATCGATTCAAGATTTAGGACCTGAAATGGCAAGATATCAACCTGTTTTTGCCAAGTACGAAAACCGTTTTTGCGTAGCTCAAGGGCATAACTACCGGTTTTCAGTGTGCTCCGGTATGGAGTATCACGATGAATTGCTTTACCGTTTATGATGAGGTTGGCAGCAGGAGGAGTAGAGTTAATCGACAGCAAACCATTTATACCAAAGTTTCCGGTCTTGAAGTCATAGCTATAACCTTGGCCCAATTCGACCAATATTATAGTAGCCGTCAGTACGGCCACGGTCGTAACCGCATAAGATATGAGTATAAAAGCTCTTCTTATCATTGCAGACCCACTATACCGCTTACAACGTCGAACGTCCAACGTGAAGCTGCTTGACTAGAAATGTATAGAACCACACTTCATTCGAATTACACATTTTAACGCTCTGCGTTATACTATGGGAATATGTTCGGTAAACGCATAGCCATAGATTTGGGCACAGCCAATGTCCTCGTATACGTTCCTAAGCGGGGGATTGTTTTTAATGAACCCAGCGTAGTGGCCATTAATGTCGCAGACAACCGTATTGTTGCCATCGGGCAAGAAGCCCGCGAGATGCTCGGTAGAACGCCAGACACCATCGTAGCCTCAAGGCCTTTGCGCGATGGAGTAATAGCCGACTACCGCACTACTCAAGCCATGATTCACCACTACATTACCAAGGTCTCAGGAGGGTTTCGCTTAAGCCGACCGGACGTGATGGTGAGTGTTCCCGCCGGAGCCACCTCTACTGAACGGCGGGCAGTAGTTGATGCTACATTAGCAGCCGGCGCACGCGCTGCTTACATTATTAAAGAGCCGGTTGCTGCTGCAATTGGCGCCGGAATCCCAATCGCCTCAGCTGCTGGCAATATGGTGGTTGATATTGGTGGGGGTAGTACCGAAATAGCCATATTATCCCTAGGTGGGGTTGTTGCTCAAAATAGTATTAGGGTCGGAGGAAATAGAATCGACAACGCCATCGCTGATTATGTCCGGCGGAAATATAGCTTAGCTATTGGTGACCGCACATCTGAAGAGATCAAACACAAACTTGGTAGTGCCCTTATTCTTACCAAAGACCGCTCGCTTGAAGTTCGAGGACGAGATGTTATTGCAGGGTTACCCAAGACCATTACCATCCACTCCAACGAACTAACCGAAGCCATGGCCGATGAACTAGAAAAAATTGTTTTAGCTATTCGAGCCGTCCTTGAACAAACTCCGCCCGAGCTTTCCAGCGATATTATCGACAGAGGCATGATTTTAAGCGGAGGAGGAGCGCTTTTAAAGAACATCGACAAAATGCTCACCAACATTACGGGCGTACCATGCGTAGTAGCTGAAGATGCAATGCTCTGCGTAGCCCGCGGAACAGGAATAGCTTTAGATAATCTTGACGAGTATAAACGCAGTTTGGCCGGGATAAAATAACGTGAGCCGCGACAAGGCTAGCTCATTCAGCCCAAAAATTCAGAATTTTGTTCAATGGGGCATATTGATACTTATAGCTCTTATGCCATTTCACGCCTTTTTAAGTGTTTGTTTTGGTAGTTTAGTTGGCCACCAATCTTTGATCCAAGCCTGGAAAGATATACTAATAGTGACCCTGGGCTTAGCTACAGCCTGGCTATTCGTAGCATATCCCAGCAATCGTAAAATCTTAGGGCAGCCAATAAACCTAGTTATTATCGGCTTTGCAGTCCTTAGTCTGGTAGTTAGTTTAGTAAACCATGGCTTCGGTAGCCGCCATTTTTGGTATGGAGCCAAAATCAATCTAGAGTTTCTAGCTCTTTTATTGATTGCACAAGTAGTTAGCCGCAAAAACGTTAAAGACCGGTTAATAAAACTACTTGTTGTTACAACTGCGGTAGTAGCGGCTTTTGGAGTCCTACAGGTAGTAGTCTTGGATAAGGCTTTTTTGACCAATTTTGGATACGGAGCCGGAACACTTTTACCATACCACCTAGTGGACCCTGCAGTTCCAGGTAGCGTTCGCATTCTTTCAACCTTAGCTGGGCCCAACCAGCTTGGTAGTTTTTTAATTTTACCCCTATGTCTGTTGCTTTTTTTAATCATAAAGCGACGCCAGTACATCCTAACCATCCCTATGGCAGCGGTTTTATTTGTGCTTTTCCATACTTACTCGCGCAGCGCATGGATAGGGGCAGTCATAGCAATGGCAATTACTGCAATTCTAAGTCTAAAAGCTAAGATCACGGCAATAATAGGAGCCGTCGCAATCACTTGTGCTTTAGTCGCTTTAAGCCAGTTTAATTCGCTGCAGGCCAAATTTCCCAAACTAGAATATTATTTACTGCACAGCCAAAGCACCGGTAGCCCATTCCAGACCTCCAACCAAGGGCACATTACCGGGCTCGAACGCGGTATTTCAAGCATCATGCAGCAACCGTGGGGGAGAGGGCTAGGGACAGCTGGTCCAGCATCTAATCAAACAAAAGATAGTTTAATAACCGAGAACTACTACCTACAGGTTGCTGTTGAGGTCGGCATTGCGGGGTTAATCTTATTCGTAGTCATAAACTGGCTTCTGGCCATAAAATTATTTTCTTTGCGCAAAACAAGCCTCATAGCTATTCCGTGCTTAGCTGCACTTGTCGGCTTGGGCGCCAGTAACCTGTTCCTTCACACCTGGAGCGACAGCTCGACTGCATTAATATTTTGGGGGGTAGCGGGGGTGGCTATCACAGACCTATCTCATGAGGTTAAAAAAAGTGGCTAAAACTAAAGTTTTTGATTTAACCATCGATGACCCTTCATTACATGAGATTTTGGACTATTGTGATGCAGTCATAAAAGCTGGGCAACACGAATACCTAGCCACTGTGAACTCGGAATTGTTACAATTAAGTGTTTCATCATTATCTTTTAAGCAAGCCCTAGACGAAGCGTCTTTACGCCTATGCGACGGTATTGGTGTGCAATGGGCGGCTGCGTTTAGGCGCAAGCACTACCCATTGTTAATAAACATCTTTCGAGCTCTTCCCAGCTTACTAGGACTATTATTTGTTCCGTCGTCAGCTGCAAAAGCCGTTAAACATCGTACGACCGGCCGATTGTTATTTGAAGACCTACTCAAACATGCCCAATCCAATGGCTATAAAGTATTCTTTCTTGGTGGAGGGCCCGGCGTAGCCCAAAAAGCTTCCCAAAAAGCCAAAGCACAATACCCAAGCCTACGCGTAGCCGGAACATTTGAGGGCAATCCAGAGGAACCCAAGACCATTTTAAAAAACGTCGTAGCTACCAATTTTTTATTTGTTGCCTATGGATCACCAAAACAAGAATTATTTATCCACGCACACAAGGATCACTTGCAAGCAAATCTTACAATTGGCGTTGGTGGCACGTTTGATGCCTATGTTGGAGCCAAGCCAATCGGCTCCGCTTTCCGACAAATAAGACCACCTAGTTGGGTTCATAAACTAGGGGTTGAGTCTTTTTGGCGCCTAGCCACCCAGCCCAATCGTTTTACTCGCGTTTGGAAATCCGTAGCAGGCTTAATAGTAAAAGTTGTCTTTCTCAACCCACAAAAACCTTAATGGATAGCTCACTTTACTCGAATTAACACCTCTGTTTAAAGATCTGTATCTTGCCCGATTAAGATAAACTAGTCTTTTGGACTCAACGGGTTCTTATATTTTTTTTTGCATAGCTCTGTTTGTAGTACACCGTACTACTCCGTAGTACAAATTCACAAACACAAAAAGGACATAAGGCCAAAGGGGCTGCCGGATCGGTCCACAACAAGCAGGTTGAGTAAGGTTAGTAGCTAAGAATACCACATTACTAGAAGCCCAAAATTAAAGCTCAGTTATGGAAGTATTAAAAGAATTCGAATTAGTTGAGCCTAACAATCACTTGATTAAGCTTACGCTTATGTAGTACCATAAGCGTAAAGGAGAAACATAGCGTGCAGTGTCAGCATTGCGGTAAAAGCGATTGGGTTACAATAGGGAATCAAAAGTACTGTGCCAATTGTGGCGAGTCTTCAACCCCCGAAGCCAGCCCATCAACAAACACCATCCAACCAACTCCACCTATACCGGTAGTAACACCCAAACCAGTTGTCACAGAGGTTTCTAATCCATTACCTGCGCTAACACCATCAACCATCTCCGCACCTGCAACCACTGCCCAAACCAGCGACTCAACGCCATCAATGAATGATGTAAAACCTGCCCCAACAACAACCCCAGTGCCTATATTAACTCGCGATGTTAAACCAGCCGTATCTTTTCATAACGCACCTCCCACTAGCACTGGAGGCGTACTGGATTTACGCGAAGCTAAGATTACGCCCCCACCGACAGCGCCGGAGCCTGCTCCAGCCACCGCTGCACCCCTAACAACACCTTCACCAACCTCTGCTTTGCCAATTGTACCAGATGAAAGCCTTTCAAATTCTACCCCAACAACTCAACCCCTCCCGACACCTTCAACGCCTCCCGTTACAACTACTTCATCAATTCAAACACCTTCAGTAGTTACTCCACCTTCACCTCAATCGATAACTAAAGAAGCTTCAACTATTACTGCTCCTGCTATAAACCAAACACCCAAAATGGTTGATTTAGTAAACGTTCCAACCACCCCACCCAGCACTCCGTCCTCAAATATCCAAAAATTTGTCCGCCCCGACACTATAGCTCCCGCAGTCGTTGTAACGTCAGTCGTTGACGCCAGTCAACCTGCTGGCGAATTACCGAATCATGTGGTAACTCAAATAGAGTCACTTAAAAAACTGATTCCAAGCCAAGCAACTCAAACTCCAGTCCCAACCGACTTTAAACAATCTCTAGCTTCACCGCCACGCGCCCAAAGCATCATGGCCGCCACGGTAGCAATAGTACTTATGGGAGGGTATATTTGGCTCAACAACTTTAATAACTTGAGCGTAAAATCAGCTTCCAAGAAAGCCGGGATCGAAGCTAGTTTTCCTGGGTACGTTCCTAACAGCTTTAGCCTTAACGGCCCCGTATCGTACGGCCCCGGATTTGTGACTCTTGGATTTAAGTCACCTAACTCCGCCTCCCCCTTAACTATTACTCAACAAAAAACCACTTGGGATAGTGCAGCTTTACTACAAATGTTTGTCAATACTAAAGCCAAATCATATGTCAGCGTAGCCAACCAAGGGCTTACCATATATCTCTACAATAACAACCAAGCCACCTGGGTTAACAAAGGTCTTCAATACGTAATTAGCGGCGATACCCGCCTCAGCCGCGACCAAGTCCTCAAAATCGCCACTAGCATGTAATAGAGGCTCCGCCAGGCCTCTATTACGGGACCCGACGAAGCCTACATCAAATCGCCTAATACCCTCCAATAGCTAGCTCTAGCGATTACCCGAAAACCTGAAGCTACACTTTCTATCACGTCGCCTATCACCAAGCCGTTGCTGGCTGCTCGAACTATCGCTAATGGACTCGATTTATCGGCTTCTACCCTAAGCTCCTGCCCTCGATAAATCTTTAGTCCATTGGTTTCCACCCTGGCTATCTGCCCCCGACGAATGTCACAGCGGGCCAAATGCGGAACGGCATCAATTGCTTTTTCCTCAAGCCTTAGACTTATAACCTCGTCCTCAGTGATGCACCTTTCGTCCATATAGGGGATGAACTGAGGACTTATCACTATCAGAGCGCCGTCATCTTGGAGATCTATAACCGTAGCATAGATATCCATTCTAACAGGCCAAACAAGCTCAAGCTTAAGTAAGTCACCGGGCTCCATTGTAAGTCCTTTAAAGACAAAGGCTTCAAACACCATAACTCCTTCAGTTTTTGAGTTTTGAGCGGTAAATTTTGCCGTATCAGTACTATAGAATTTATAATTTTATATACAAGAAGAAAATCAAAAACCGGCAGCACTGTCATAAAACAGTCCGTAAATTGGCCTACCAGGCAAAGCATTTCTAAACCCCGACTGGGCATCATTTATATTCCGATTAAACGGTAGATTTATCCAAGGATCCATCCAAAATCCTTCATGATTAATGAGATAGTGACCCGCAGGATAATTTTTCGATCTTGCTATGAGTACTATAGTGCCTTCTGTATTAATTTTTGAGACCAACAACGAGTTCAAATGCTTATGATGATACGTGACGCCAAATAAAGTAAGAGCCACTGCTAAGTCTTTACACCAAAAACGATTACTAGCTGCCTGTTTTGGACCTAAATAATACGCTGCTTCTTTGTAGGTAAGTCCGGCAGCAAAGGCAAAACAGGCTATTCCACAACCAAATTCAAATTCTTGGGTAACGCTTTGACGCATAAACCTAAGTCTAGATTTTATAATTTTATACGCAAGGGGAGTCTAATCGCTATAAAAATACTTTGTCTTGACCTTCAGCGTCTCATTTTCTAGCTCAACATAGCTTATCTGGGCTACATCATTTTTAAGTTCTTCGTAAGCCCACTCAGCAACCAGCTCAAAAGTTGGTCTAAATGAAAACAAATTTGTCCATCTGTCGTTGGCAAGCTTTACACATATTTTTTCAACATAACTTTCGACTGCATCTGTATCAACAAATCTCCCTTTATCATCAAGTTGCTTTTCGCTAAACTCAATGCCAACCCTTAACGCCACATCAAAATGAGCTACCCGCGATAAGCCCTTACTCGATCTAACCGGGGATTCTAGTCCCTGCACAGCCTTAAACGATCTACATATTTCAACTAAATAATTCATCTAGCTATACTAGCACAATACTAGTACACCAACTCAAGCAACTCTAGTTGGAGAATTAAAATTTTGAACTTGGATCGGTTTGGCACTTAGAATTTTAGAATTTATCATAACCCTGTTATGATAAATTCATGGAAGACGTATCGTGGGACAAAATAGTTGACGCCATTGATGAAAAGTTTGGCTTAAACCGTCACGGCAAAACCCAAGAACCGCTGGAAGATAGGGAAGACCTGACTCAGCACATTTCATTTATCGAGTTTACGCGCAGTGGCCAAGATTACCGCCTTGAACGCGTCAGCCGACCAGCCATTATTGATAAAAAAAGCCACTACCATAAGGCCGCTAGTGGGGGAATACGCTATCAAAACGTTTATGACCCTGCTCAAACAGCCCATCAAACCAAAATGTACCGCAAAGACGGCGACTCTTGGGAGCCAATCGACCCGTCAGAACTAGCCCTTTAACTCTCGTCAATGTAACCCCATTTACTCCCTGAGCCGAGTCGAAGGGGTCACGCGAAAACCTGGGCCTTCGACAAGCTCAGGCAATATACTAGGTTTTAGACTATAATAGTTCAATGACAACCAACACCTCTAAACCCGTCCGTGTTCGCTTTGCACCCAGCCCGACAGGATTCCAGCATATTGGCAATCTTCATTCAGCCCTTTTCAACTACCTTTTTGCTCGCCATCATAAGGGCGTCTTTATTATCCGTCTCGAAGATACCGATAGAGAGCGTTTTGTACCTGAGGCGGAGAAACACCTTTTTGATAGCTTAGAGTGGCTTGGAATACTTCCAGATGAAAGCAGCCAGACAGGCGGAAAATATGGACCTTACGTGCAATCCGAACGACTGACTATTTACAACAAATACTCTGACGAATTAATTAAAAAAGGAGCTCTTTACCGCTGTTGGTGTACGCCCGATCGACTTACCAGCTTGCGCGAGCAGGCCCAGAAAGACAAACGCGCCTTCAAATATGACCGATTCTGTCTTGAACATCAAGGCGACCCATCAAAGCCCCATGTATTGCGCTACAAACTCCCCGAAACGAGCGAGCCTATTAAATGGGATGATATAGTACTCGGAGAAGTCCAGTTTAACGTTGCCGATCTCGATGACTTTGTCTGTATCAAGTCGGACGGTTTTCCGACCTATCATTTTGCCAATGTTGTCGACGACCACCTTATGGAAATAAGCCATGTCATGAGAGCCGCAGAATGGATCCCAAGCACTCCCAAACATTTGCTGCTTTATCGGTCATTTAATTGGGATCCGCCCAAGTTTATCCACTTACCCCAAATCCTTGGCGCAGATGGCAAACGAAAGTTAAGTAAGCGCGACGGGGCCAAAGATATTCTCGATTATGGACGCGAAGGATATTTACGTGACGCCATAGTTAATTTCATGGCACTCTTAGGATGGAACGAAGGCTCTGGAACCACCAAGGAGCTTTATTCGCACGAGGAGCTAGTCAAAGCATTCACAGCCGAACGCATTCAAAAAAGTCCGGCTACGTTCGACCCAGAGCGCCTCACCTGGATGAACGGCCACTATATTAGATCACTCAGCCTAGAAGAACTAGGGGAAAGAGCTAAAAGTTTTTGGCATCCAGAGGCAGCGAAATTTGACCCACAGTATCGCCGACAAGTACTGGGATTAATCCAAGAACGATTGAAATTTTTAGGAGAAATACCCGAGCTAACCGATTTTTTCTTTACCGATCCGGATCCATTAGCTATCAAAGAGCATAAAAAGGTTGAATCGAATGACATCCAGCTGTATTTAGAGGAAAGCCAAAAATTATTAAACACTACTAACTTTGATCACGACAGCCTAGAATCGGCTTTACGTGGACTGGCCGATAGACTTAGCGCTAAACCCGGTAACTTGTTTAGCGTTTTACGAATTGCAATTACTGGTAAAACCGCTGCTCCTGGATTATTCGAAACCATGCTTGTTCTCGGTCAAAAAACAGTTTTGAACCGAATTCAACAAACTTTGAGCGTGTTACAGGTTGACAAAGCCTAAGCCATAAATATATAGTGCTAGGTACGTAAAGGAGTACAAGTATGAGCGTCAAATTTTACGACGTAAAGACCCGCAGTTCTGTCGAAGTTCCTGAGAGCGATGTCAAAAAAACTAAGTATGAGCGCACCACCAAATCAGGCTCAGTCCAAGTTCGCTACGCCCTTCGTGGTTCATACGAAGGCCGCAACCTTACCAAATTCGTTGGTCAGGCAGACTGGGACAGCCTAGACGCCCCAGTAGTTTAATAACTATTCCCAATATTAAAAGCCCTCTTATGAGGGCTTTTAATATTTCAAGTTAATTTTAAGCTTAAACGTTTTTGCGCTATACTTAATTCATGAACGGAATAGTCGACTATTTCAAGCAAAACAAAAAACTTGCCATACTGGCAAGTTTAGCAGTTGCAACTCTTCTAATCGGTGTTAGTGTTACGGCCTATCAACTGCTGAATAAACCAAAACCGACTAAGCCTGTTGCTATTACCAAAAAAACCGCTAAAACCCATGTTGCTGCCAAACCAACCACCAAGCCATCGCCCTTAACGGGCGTAGTAATGGCGCTAGAACTGGCCGATCGACCAATAACAGGGGTCGTAATAGAAAATCACCCAAATTCCCGACCTCAATCTGGACTAAGTCAAGCAGGCGTGGTTTATGAGGCTCTGGCCGAAGGAGGAATTACTCGCTTTTTAGCCTTTTTCCTTGAAAACCGGCCCGCTACAATAGGCCCAGTCAGAAGCTTGCGAACGTATTTTGTGGACTGGGGACTAGAGTTTAATTCACCTGTTGCTCACGCAGGCGGCAACGCCGATGCACTTGACCTTATCAGGCCGCTTAAGCTAAAAGATATTGATGGACTTACTATTGGAGCCCCGACTTTCTATCGCGTTAATGACCGCTACGCGCCGCATAACCTTTATACCAATAGTGATTTGCTCGATACCCAAGAAGCAAGATACAACTACAACCAACCCGCTAGCTTTACCCCGTCCCCGCGTAAAGCCGACTCACCGCCTCCCGCCGGCGCTCCTGTTCCACACCCCACCATCAATATTAATTACTCCTACTCTGGGTTCCAGGTCACATACCAATACGACCCAGCCACCAACGACTATGCTCGCTTTATGGCCGGAGCACCACATATCGACCGCAACACCGGCACCCAGATTCATGTTAAAAACATTGTGATCCAATACATGCCAACTAGCTTTGGTACGACTCGCATTGGTGAGCAAACTGTAATCATGGGCACGCCCGGAAGCGGCCAAGCGGTTGTTGTAAGGGACGGCACTGCTATAACGGGAACTTGGTCCAAGGCCTCACACACGTCACGTACAGCGCTCTTAGACGCTGGCGGAAAGCCAATCCCGCTCAATGCCGGAAATACTTGGTACTCTGTTGTCCCCACAGATAAAACAGCTACATATTGATGAAAGCCAAGACCAAACGCAAGATACATCATGTTCTAACCAAAAAGAAGTTGGTAAAACGAAAAACTTCTCGTCAAGTTTTTCGAGCTTTTTTTGTGCTTATCATGACAGCATGTACCAGCTCGCTGGTATTTGCTGTTGCAGTAACTCAGCCAACTGTTAATACCGAGATATTAACCACTTTAAAGACTAAAAGTATTACATTTGAACCCGTTATTAATAAACCAGTCTCTGAGCAAGAAGGTCGAGGCTCTTGGTACGCCCTAGGCCTACCAGCCCCAGATGCCCTCAGTTGCGCTTCGCGCACATTCCCACGCGGAACATATCTTCATGTCACCAATACTGACAATGGCCGAACCGTGGTTTGCTTGGTTAACGACTATGGCCCAGAAGCCTGGACCGGACGAGTTATCGACTTATCACGCGGTAGTTTTCGTGAGCTCGACAATCTAGGCCGTGGCACGATTCCCGTTAAAATCCATTCCGTTCCACCACCACCAGCCGCGCTCAATATAGTTAACGCAACTGGGTTTGGACGTATCAGTGGCTATGACCTGTGCAAAAGCCGCTTTAGTAGCCGTTTCTGCAACAACAACCGCCAATCGCCAATATTATTGAAAGTTGCAGACTAACACCTTTTGAACGCTGAAAAGCAACCATAGTGCTACAAAGGCTGAATCAGCCGTTCAAAATGACATATGGGGTGTTGAAGATTTAAGTAGTTAAAAACACAGTTCTTGGTATCTACTACGAGCGCGCTCTTGTTTTTTTGTGAGATTACTAGGAGTTATATAACTAGTTATATAACTATTGGCTTTATTAAAAAATGCAATGGCTGGATACAGCTGTTTGCCAAAAATACCAACATATTTGGTTCGGCCAGATGTAATATGAAACAAGCAAATTTGAAAATTATATAACTCTATAAACAGAGCAAAAAGATATAAGTCCTCCCTGACAAAAAACTCGCGGTTAATGAAAGAAAATAAATTCAGGGAAGAGGATCCACTCACCGAGATGGGTGGCAAAAGAGGCTTTACAGATCTAGAGGTTTTTGATTCAGCGTTATTTAGGCGATTGGTTCTCAGTACGTTTATGATGACGTCCTTTTATATCCGCCACTTTAAGTTGTGAACTATAGCGCTCAATCAAAGCCGTAGCATCCGCCAACGCCACATGGCTACCAGCAGTTTTTGCCAAGTCTTGCGCATGCTTAAGCGCCTCCTGGACCTTGAGAGGTTCTATGTCGTCTGCATGTTCAGCCGAATCGGCAAGCAACCGCACCCGCTTTCCGTCAATTTCAATAAGACCTCCTGTGGTCGAAAAGTGCTCCATTTGGCTATCCGTATCGGTAGCGCGCCGACGAACGCTAACTACACCCGCAGTAGCCAATGAAACCAACGCTAGGTGGTGGGGAAGTATACCAATTTGTCCATCGGGAGTAGGCAGTAAAATTTCATATGCCTCTTCAGTAAATTTGATTCCCTCGGGAGTAACTAGCTCAAATGTTAGTTCTGCCATGCCATTTACCCGATAGTTTTAATATCGCCCTTCATATAAAACGCTTGTTCTGGCTTATCATCGTGCTTGCCGTCCAAGATTTCTCGAAATGAAGCAATTGTATCGGCAAGCGGCACATACACGCCCGGAATGCTGGTAAACACCTCTCCTACAAAAAAAGGCTGGGTTAAGAAGCGCTGAATTCTCCGAGCTCGACCCACTACTTGTTTATCCGCCGCACTAAGTTCTTCCATGCCAAGGATAGCAATAATGTCTTGGAGATCTTTATAACGCTGCAAGATTTGCTGTACTTCCCTCGCCACATCATAGTGCTCTTGGCCTACAATGAGCGGGTCAAGCATGGTCGAGGTAGAATCCAACGGATCAATTGCGGGGTAAAGCCCAAGTTGCACCAATTGACGAGTTAAAACAATGGTGGAATCCAAGTGAGCAAAAGTGGTAGCAGGGGCAGGGTCGGTCAGGTCGTCTGCAGGCACATACACAGCCTGAACCGACGTAATAGAGCCTTTGGTAGTAGAGGTAATTCGTTCCTGTAGCGCTCCCATCTCTTGAGCCAGATTAGGCTGATACCCCACCGCCGAAGGCAATCGACCCAACAATGCCGATACCTCTGAACCAGCCTGAGTAAAGCGAAAAATGTTGTCAATAAACAACAATACGTCCTGACCCTGATCGCGAAATCCTTCGGCCAGCGTCAAACCGGTCAACCCCACCCTTAAACGCGATCCAGGCGGCTCATTCATCTGGCCAAACACTAGAGCTGTTTTATCAAGTACTCCCGACTCACGCATTTCGTGATAAAGGTCATTGCCTTCTCTCGTGCGCTCGCCGACCCCAGCAAACACACTGGTACCACCATGTTCCGTAGCAATATTATGAATTAGCTCAGTAATAAGCACCGTTTTACCAACCCCAGCACCCCCAAAGAGCCCAACTTTACCACCTTTGGAGATTGGTGCCACTAGATCAATGACTTTAATACCCGTTTCAAAAATTTCCGTCTTAATAGCTTGGTCGGTCAGAGTTGGAGCAGATCTGTGAATTGGCGCAAACTCTTTAAAAGTACCACCCTTACCATCAATCGGTTGCCCGGTAACGTTAAACATCCGCCCCAAGGTAGCTTTGCCCACCGGCACGCTAATAGCAGCACCAGTATCAATAACTTCTTGACCTCGGCTTAGGCCATCAGTACTTCCAAGTGCAATCGCCCGCACGGCTCCAGAAGAAAGGTGTTGCGAAACCTCCAGCGTCAACACGCCATCATGACGTTTTATTTCAAGAGCGTTAAGTAGAGCAGGAGGATGTTCGCCTTCAAACTCAACGTCAACCACCACGCCCAAAACTTGCTGTATTTTTCCTACCATCTGCTGTACGATCGTTTTTTCTGCCATCATAATCTCCTTATAAATTCCCAGTGGTCCAAGATACATATAATAAACAATTTCCGACATTCAAGTGGTCAAGATCCAATTGGTTTTGCATTTGATACCGAGTATTCGATAATTGTCTGTGATTTGTTCCTTGTATCTTGCTTCCTGCTATCATGCTATTGCCTCAGCTCCACCAGTAATCTCAGCTAGCTCTTGAGTAATACCAGCTTGACGGGCACTGTTGTATTCAAGCGTCAAATCATCAATAATGTCCGCTGCGTTATCACTAGCGTTCTTCATGGCAAGCATCCTCATAGCATGCTCTGAAGCCGCCGCACTCAATGCAGCGCCTAAAAGCTGTGCTTCAATCAACCTTGGCATCATTGCCTCAAGTACTGCCTTTGGTGATGGTTCAAAAATCGCATCGGCCGCCTCAAGACTTTTTTCTTGTGTTTGAGTTGACTCCAACGTTGCCGGGAGCAACCTTTCACTTACAACTTGCTGAGTAATGCTCGATACAAAGTGGGTATAAATAATTTCTACGCTATCTATTAAATTATCTCGAAACATGGTCATCGCCTCAGTAGCTATCGGCCGAACTTCAGTTGAAGTTGGCCTTACTGGCCAACCGGAAAAAGCTTCTAGCAATTCTACGTTATCCAAGCGAGCCGCAAACTTAGCTCCTTGATTTCCAACCGCAATTATTGGCGTCTTATCAGCCGCACTCGATAGCGTCTCGATCAATTTGCGCGCGATATTACTATTGTAGGCACCCGCCAAAGTCTGGTCGCTGGAGAACAGAATAATTAACTTGCGATCGCCAGAACGAACCTGAAATAAGGGATCTGTCGCCGCATCAGTTAACTGGCTTAGTCGCTGCAAAATATCCTTCGTACTCGACGTATAAGCCCGTGATTGTATACTGGCTTCTTGCGCCCGTCTCAGTTTACTGGCAGACACTAGCTCCATGGCTTTGGTAATTTGTCTCGTATTACCGATTGAACGAATACGATGTTTAATTGCTTGGGTCTGAGCCATGTGCATCCTTTTTAGAAGTAACTTCTTTTGCCACGCGATTAGCCAGAGCCAGAATAGCCTTCTTCGAATCTTCATCAAGCTTACCGCTCTTATTAATCTCGACCAACTCCGCTTTTAGCTCCAAGCCCGCCTGATCAACCAAGTCAGATTTAACTGTTTCCATTTGTTCAACTGGCACGGCATCAAACACACCTTCGGTTGCCGCAAGCAACAGCACCACTTGCTCAGCCACGGAATAAGGTGCATACTGGCCTTGTTTTAAAACCTCGGTCAAGCGTTGACCACGATCAATGCGAGCTTTGGTTTCCGTATCCAGATCGGTTGAAAACTGCGAAAACGCTGCTAGCTCTCTAAATTGGGCCAAATCAATCCTCAATGGACCCGCCACAGTTTTAACTGCCTTAGTTTGAGCTGCACCACCAACACGAGAAACCGATAATCCCACATTTACGGCCGGTCGAATACCTTGGTAAAACAAATCCGTCTCAAGGTAAATCTGACCATCGGTGATCGAAATAACATTAGTTGGAATGTAGGCCGATACGTCATTCCCCTGGGTCTCAATAATTGGAAGTGCTGTCAGCGACCCACCGCCAAGATCGTCGCTCAGCTTAGCAGAGCGTTCGAGCAAACGCGAATGAAGGTAAAACACATCTCCTGGATAAGCCTCACGCCCTGGTGGCCGACGTAATAGAAGTGACACTTGGCGATAAGCCCAGGCGTGTTTTGACAGGTCATCATATATGATTAAAGCGTCTTTACCGTTATCCCGAAAATACTCTCCCATAGCCGCGCCGGCATAAGGAGCTAGATATTGCAAAGATGCCGGATCGGCGGCCGAAGTAGCCACAATTATAGAATTTTCCAACGCGCCCTCTTGATCTAAGCGATCCACGAGACGCGCCACTTTACTCATTTTTTGGCCAATTGCCACATAAATCGACACGACGCCACTGGCAGTTTTTGTTTGGTTAATAATAGCGTCTAGAGCAATAGCAGTTTTGCCTGTTTGACGATCACCAATAATAAGCTCGCGCTGCCCACGGCCAATTGGGATCATAGCATCAATGGCCAGAATTCCGGTAGCGAGTGGCGTGTCTACCGATTTACGGTCAATCACACCCGGAGCAACCTTTTCGACCGCACCACGCGCTTTAGCCTTAATAGGGCCTTTTCCGTCAATTGGCTCGCCTAGTGGATTTAAAACACGACCCAGTAACTCTGGCCCTACAGGCACATCTAAAACCTGTCCCGAAAGGCGAACTTTTGCACCAGCAGCTACCAATTGCTCGTCACCTAACAACACCGCCCCAATCTCATCTTCCAGTAAGTTAAGTGCAAACGCCGGAACGTACTCGTTGGAGTGGCCGGTTTCAATCTCGATCATTTCTCCGGAACCACAATCTCTTAGCCCATAAACCCAGGCAATGCCATCACCCACACGAGTAACAACGCCAACTTTTTGGGCGCCAGATTGCTGTTTAATGCCATCGATTGCGGCCCGTAGCTCGGCCGAAATATCTTGTGCTGTAATGTTTTCTGCCATTATTTAGAGCTCCTTAAACATTTTTTAAGTTTCCAACTGTTGCAACTTATATTTCAGTGACAAATCTATAACCTCATCGGGAGTTTCGGCTACAATTCCACCCACCAAAGACGCATCTTGCTCGCTCTTTACGCGGACCGTCTTAGCACCAGTCCGATTTTTAAGCTCCTGCTCAACTTCATGCATTACATCTGGATCAAGTGTGTGAGCTGAAATTACTGTCGCTTCTAAATGGCCTTTTTGAGCCAACAGCTCACGATTAATGTCTTGTACCATTAAAGGCAATTCCGATACCCGATGCGAGCTAATGAGCTCTTGCGCCAGACCAACCAATAAATCTCCTTGATTTTTGGAATTTGCTAGAGCCACAAACGCCTTAGCTAGCTTGAGTCGAGATATTTTTTTCACTTTACTGCCTTTGCTAATGCTCGCTCGATCAAAGCTTTATCGTGCCGAGCATCAACTTTTTCGTCCAATACCGCTTCGGTAGCAGCTGCCACTAGCCCAGACATTTCATGCTTCAAATCCTTTTTGGCTAACTGTACCTCATGCTCTATGCGACCGCGTGCATCGCTGATGATTTTGCTGGCTTGAGCTTTAGCCTTAACTTCCGACTCTGCCAACAATTCAGCCGTTTGCATCCGCGCCTTGGCCACAATATCACCGGCCGCCTCTCGAGCCTCATGAAGCAGCTTCGCTTGGCTCTCGACTAAGCGCTTTTCGCGTAGTTCTATTTCGTGAGCAGTTTTAAGGCTTTCTTCAATTCGCTGGCGACGCGACTCTAGAACTTTTAAAATCGGCTTATAGGCAACTCGCTTAAGAACCCAAAACAATAGCGCAAAGTTAACTAACTGAAATAATAGCGCTTTAGGATCAAGTCCTATAGCCGCAATCCCACCCTGAGCAACTTCTTCAGCTGCATGGTCAGCCGCTACTGCTAATATTGTTCCGACAAATAACATTTAACCTTTAACCTTTAACCTTTAACCTTTAGAATAGCCTTGCGAAGGGTTGTGAATTTGGACATTTGGACACTTTTAGGATTAATATCTCGGATGCAGTTCGAGGCGAGAAAGATTAAACGTCTTTCTCGGATTATGCGCAAGGCGTACTAGTCGGTACGACGAGCGCGGAGCGGAGATTCTGACAAAGAAATGCACCGAGAGATTAATCCGCTACACGAATTTGATGGAGAGGGCGACAACCAGCGAATAGATAGCAATAGCTTCTGCAAAAGCTACTACCAAAATCAACACGGTCTGCAATTTATCAGCCGCTTCCGGGTTACGACCAATGGCCTCCATGGCTTTTGATCCCATCCAGCCGATAGCTAGAGCAGGCAACATCCCTCCAATGGCGATAGTGGCTCCGGCAATTACATTTTTGTCCATAATAATCCTTTCTTAAATTAATTCTTAGCAAGTACCTCAGTAGGGCCTTGAGGTCGGTCCGGCTGATGTTCAGCTCGCATCCTCGTTATGGCCATGAGCCGAAGTAGCTATCGTGAGAAATACCAGACTGAGTGTGGCAAACACAAGTGCTTGTATAAGACCCACAAACAGTTCAAGACCAAAAAAGGGCAGGGGTCCGATTATGGGCACCAACCCAGATATAACAATTAGGAGAACTTCTCCCGCAAAGATATTACCAAATAACCGGAAAGAAAACGAGACCATTTTAGAAAACTCACCGATAATCTCTAATATGCCAACAAATGACATGATGGGATTGAGGCTAAAATACTTTTTAAGATGGCTCACAACACCTAGTTCACGCATTGCATAGACTTGGGTC
The DNA here is from genome assembly GCA_963718875.1 of Candidatus Parcubacteria bacterium. Classification (GTDB taxonomy): domain Bacteria; phylum Patescibacteriota; class Saccharimonadia; order UBA4664; family JBIOIQ01. The sequence continues at coordinate 605,552 of OY970378.1, read as the reverse complement.
ATAACAACCGAGATTAAGGCCAATGCCAGTGTTGTGTTGAGATCCGCATTGGCACCACGTAACAGCGGCACAACACCTTCGTGGGTTTTATAAGTAATTGAGCCAAAGCCAGGCAATAATCCCATCCAATTGCTAACCAAAATAAAGAAAAACAGCGTCGCGATTAGCGGAAAAAAACGCACCGCTTTAGCCCGGTCATGGGTGACATTCTCGATAAAATCTAGCAGCGCCTCAACCATAGCTTCGATAGCTTGGCTAAAACGCTTACCCGGCTTTAGTGTCACTCGCCGTGCTACCAGACCAAAAATTAATATCAATAGAATGCTTGTAATAATTCCTGCTAATAATGAATTATTAATCGGAAAACCAAAAACAGTAAATAGCTTTTCGGCCTGCAAAGAAATATGCATTATTTTGAACCTCGGCTCGTATGGTTAACCCGCGCGATCATGCGAGCTATCAAAATAATTGAAGCCGTCAGCGACAAAGCTATGCCTAGCAAAATAAATAGTGGGGTAGTATGGTACGCGCGATCTAACTTAATTCCTATGATTAAGAAAAACAGCAGTGGCAAAGCCAATTTCCAACCGATTTCACCGGCTAACGCCAAAAGATTGAGCTCCACGCCCACACCTCTCCCTGGCACAACCACTTTTGTGTCGTCGTTTGGCTTAACTGCCACTTATTTACTCCGTTTGTTAACTGACATTGTACCTGAAAAATACCAGCTTGCGCAACCCGCAAGCTTGATGTCATTTACGACAAAATCTCGTGACTTTTAAAGCAAAAGAGCCACCCAAGGGCAGCTCGATTGCTGCCACCGTGCGGCTCGGCTGGAACGGTTACCGAAAGATGAGATGACCACGGGGCCCCGTTTCGGGTGTCCGTCCCGTCATAGCCACCAACAATGCCAGAAACGCATCCCGAGCCTGTCTTTGGCTCCTACGGGGACACCAGGGCTTCTCCACGATGATGACCCTGGTTCGCCATTCATCATCTGACAACCCATAGACCTCAGGCCCGTTGGTCCAAACATCACGATGTGGTACCCACTCGTAATACTTGAAGCCAAAGAGTGCGGCGAGAGGACCGTGCTCGATAATCCTCCAGGTCAGAAGAACCAGAGGTTGAGTAGGTATTGCCTGCAGTTCTTCGCGAACGCCTTCCGGACTCCTCAAGAACCTGTGCTGCAGCGGATGCAGCACCATCCCTGCAAGATCCTGGTTCACAGGTGTACGAGAATGTACCTTTCTGCCAAGCCATGCCATTACGCACTCCTCTCCGTAGATTGGCTGAATGAGCAGACACACATAATTGCTCCAAGAACCACCGGGGATATGAACTTGGTTCATTACACTAAAGCGGAACAAGCTACAATCTAACTAGGACTAACCAGTTAGAAAAGGAGACTTGTTCCAATGACCACATTAGCAGATCTACCGGTAACAGACCAAGAATGTTTTAACCAAGTGCTAGTACATCTTTATCCCGAGGGCCCTATTTGCCCTTGGATGTCCCACTCAAACATCCACATAACTACTCAGTATCTTTGTGTGGCACCTGTCGTCGTAAATGGAGCTTAAAGAAACAAGTCGGCTTTGGGTCGTCTAAGCTCGGCTGGAGGAGGATTCTGGAACTGGTGACTTGCTGGAGCGGTAAGCAGTCACCTGGCGACATTATCACCTCAACGGGGCTGTCCTACTGGACGATCCAACGCTGGTTAGAACGCTTGCGATCTAGACTACCAGTCGACAAGAGCCAGTTAGTCGGGCTACTGGAGATAGACCAGAGCTATCTAGGTCGGCAGAAATATGGTAACCAACACATTGTTATGGGTATCGTGGACCGGGAAACCAACCTCGTAAGACTAGCTGAGATACTAGATTGTGAGCAGGATAGCATAGAAGGTTTTCTCGATCAGTATGCCACTCTCGGTAGCCTGATCTTTGCTGATGCTCACGCCTCTCACCTTGGCCTAATGGAAGTTGGCTATGGTCTGGAGATCTGCAACCATTCCATTGGCCACTTTGGACCAACCAACCGCATTGAAGGGATCTGGAGCTGCCTGGATCGGTTTACCAGACGTACCCGCGACCGCTTCATGCATCAGTTCTTACCGGGATTACTCAGAGAGTTCCAGGCTAGAAAGAACCACCCAGAGTTGTTCAGTAGCCCATTTATATTACTTAAAAGTATGTCTGTTCCGTTTTAGTGGACAGAACCTATGAACTTTCCTCTTGATAATACAATAAAAATGAGCAACAATCAAGTTTTGCAATTCAAAAAAACTTTTGTTGTCTCAAAGAGGAAAATCGAAATAGCTAAATTTGATTCCTCTCACTATCGACCGCTCCTACTTTTCAGCACCTCTTGACCAGAAGTACCATTTTCGCTCATCAAACTCACTAAAACCTCCCAGTTGTCACCCTAAACTCGTTTCAGGGTGACAATAAAAACATATGGATTAAGGGGTTTATAAGGAGTAGCCATACTCAAAGATGTATCTGGCGATTTAATACTAGCTTTTTTTCGGCACAACAAAAAAACTTATTGTTCGACAAAGGAGAAATAGCCAGATTGATTATCAATCTTAACTTTCGCCGAACAAAAACGTGAGTCGGTTGACATCAACTCCTTAGAACGGATAACGGCTCACGGTAAGCGGGTGGCGACTAAGCAACTTTATTCCGTTTGCGATCGTTCATAGTCAAAAACCGCTTGCGCATGCGCAAAGCTAGAGGTGTAACCTCTAGCAGTTCATCAGGCTCGATAAAATCAAGCGCCTCTTCCAGCGACAGTTGCGTATACGGGACCAAAGACGTTGGCGCGTCGGTAGAGGATGCCCGCACATTAGTAAGCTTCTTTTCCTTACAGGCGTTTATCTCCATATCATCACCACGACGATTGAGGCCAATAATCATACCCTCATATACTTTTGTACCAGGACCCACAAACGCTACGCCACGTTCTTCCACCACCTTAAGGCTATAAGTAATTGTGTTGCCAGTTTCAGCCGACAGCAATACACCATTACGCAATTTTTGTAAGGGTTGTCCCAACGGCTCATAGCCAATTAATAAACTATTCATGGTCATGGTGCCCTTAGTAGCGGTCAAGAGGATATTACGCAAACCTAGGAGCGCTCGGGTAGGCAAGTGATAAACAATCCGCGTCACTCCCTTATTAGTTGGCTCCATCTCTTTCATATTGGCCTTACGGCGGCCAAGCTCGCTAGTAACAGCTCCTGTATACTCTTCTGGAACCTCAACTATTAGCTCCTCAACCGGCTCCATCACCTTGCCATCAACCTCTTTAGTAACCACAGTTGGGCGGCCGACCTCTAGCTCAAAGCCCTCCCGACGCAGAGTTTCAATTAAAACCGACAGGTGCAGCTCGCCCCGACCTGCCACCAAGAATTGCGTATCTTTTTCTTCCACTCTCAAGCTGACATTGGTTTCAAGCTCTTTTTTAAGCCGAGCACTTATTTGGCGCGAGGTCGTAAACTTGCCTTCGGTGCCGGCAAAAGGCGAGGTGTTTGGCCCCATCATTACTTGTAAAGTTGGGGCTTCAATTTCCATTACCGGCAGAGCCTCAGGGCTTTCCCAAGAGGCTATGGTTTCGCCAATTTGGGCGTTACTTATACCAGTCAACTGCACAATTTCCCCAGCCGAAGCTTCTTCTACCTCTAACCTTGCTAACCCTGCCGACACAAAGATTTTCTCAACTTTTATTTTTGAAATACTGCCGTCTTTACCCATCAAGGCTAATTGGTCACCAGCATCAATCTTGCCGCGTTGAATCCGTCCAATAGCGTACTTACCCTGGTACGAATCCCAGGCTAGTGCCGTTACCAACATTTGAAAAGGCTGATCAGCTGCCGTAGCTGGAGCAGGAATGTGTTTAATAATAGCCTCAAATATTGGGATCAAATCAGCTTCAACTGTATCAATATCGGTCGGTAGATCCACGAATGACTTGCCAGCACGCCCAATAGCGTAATACACCGGAAAATCCAGCTGATCATCGCTAACCGCTAAATCTAGGAACAAACTGCCGATCTCCATCTCAACCTCGTTAACACGACTGTCCCGTTTATCAATTTTATTTATAATCACAATTGGTTTAAGACCTAGTGCTAAGGCTTTGCTTAGCACAAACTTGGTTTGGGGCATAGGACCTTCTTGGGCGTCAACGATTAATATCACTCCATCAGCCATATTAAGCGTACGCTCAACCTCGCCACTAAAGTCAGCATGACCAGGAGTATCAATAATATTGATCTTGTAGTCACCGTATTCAACAGCCGTAGTTTTAGCCGTAATCGTAATACCGCGCTCGTGCTCTAGTTCACCACTATCCATAATCAGCGACTGGCTCATCTCGGCCTGATTCTCACGGAATGTTTGAGATTGCTTTAACAAGCCATCAACCAAGGTAGTTTTACCATGGTCAACATGGGCAATAATGGCAATGTTACGTATTAATGAAGCGTCGCGCATACTAGTTCCTTATCAATACTAAAATAGCCCCGAATGGGCTGTACTATTTGATTTGATTATAACACTTATGATTTAGGTTGTCCAGGCTGATCTGGGTCAAACACTATCTCGATCATAATTCATTGTTCATGAAAAGACGAGGGTCCCGCCGCTCGCTCGTGGATGAGCAGGCAGCGGGACCAGGTGGGCTTGGACTACACCGGAAAGACTTCACCACTAGAGGCGGCTGATTCAGCGCTAAGTGACACATTCGCACTGAAGCAGGCAGAGTAGAACTGCACGATTCCACCCGTCTGCACAAGACCTACTCGTTTGCCGTTCAGAAACACTCCGGCCGAGCCTTCCACTCGCAATTCATCGCGCGGACCAATGATGAAAACGCCTTGTCCGGGTGAGTTATCAGCTCCATACATTGTAGCCCTCCTTGGGGCTCGAAGAAGTGCCACGAAAGCCTCGTAGCCAGACATTTCTACAGCATCACCGGATCATCGTCATCATCATCGCCGAAAGGCCTGACGCGACGAATTTCCTGCGGCAACTCACCCAAGCCGCCGTCGATAGCAACCGTACTGTCCGGACCAAACCAGGAGTCTCCGAGAGCACCACCCGCCCACTGGACTCGCCCTCGAGCAGTTACGTCACCTGAACGGGCAACCATGGCGCTGGCTGGCAGCCGACCGATTGGCACACCGTCGAGGGAGACCACGTGATTGCCGCCAACACTCAAGACGCGATCAGAGCTTGGCAGCAGCACCAACACATCGCCGTCCATTTCGCCAAGGGGGTTACCGGCGAAGAAAATCTGGCCGTTGGGCGTCGTCATGAAAACGCTGCCTTTTGAGACTACGACTACACCAGCAGTTGCGCCCATAAGGGCCTCCTCGCAAGTTGGTGGCCTTGTAGCCACAGGTTGTAAGAACAGCTTCGGCCTCACGGCTTGAGCACAACATTATAACTTCTAGCCTCGGTTGTCAAACCTTCTAAGCCTCTGACCATCATCTGTCATCTCGATCCGTCAGTCGACGGGAGAGATCTATCTGGTTAGACGTTTCGACTAAGCTCAACATGACATATGACTCAGCTCTCATTCCTACAAACAAAAAAATATGTGTCAATTGTCAATTGTTAAAAGTTGACTGTTTCCTTACCATTTTCTCCAACAAAAACAGGCTTACATGAGCCATTATTTAGAAGTTCAAACAAAACCCTTGCAACGCCTGCTTTACAGGTCTAATATATGCTTGCATCTTTGAGAAGTAGAGTTCAAGTCCCACCCGTCTAAACCTCTCAGGAGGAACGTCATGACCGCTACGGCAACACGCCACGAACCCCCCCTGCACAGCATGATCCGCAGGGCGGAAACCGCCCTCGAAACTTTGAGAGACGAAGAGCCTCTTTCCGCCGCCAACCTACACCGTCTGTCATTATTCGCCGACGCTCTCATGGCTTGTGCTACTGGCAACGGCGAGCTGGCGCTCAGGGAGGTAGTCGGCCGAGTCTGGCTCCGGGCGACTAAGAAGCAAGGCACGATCACCGAGTGGTACGCGAGGTATGCCAAAGCAGCCGTATCGCTCAAGCGTCTCGCCACCGGAACTCAGTCAAAGCATGACGACCCCGAAGAGCTGTACCAGATGATCGTCGCCCTGCTGTAGACAGCGTGTCGGCCAAATCCAACAACCAGATGCAAGATCCCTGGCTAGCGCCCGATAACTGAGCCTGTCGGCTCAAGCCCTAGCCAGGCCCGAACCAGAAGACACCAACCAGTGCTTTCCGGTTCAGCCCGCAATTATCCAAATTAAAGACGGCTACAGCCGTCTTTATGATTATAAATAGAAGTGCCCCCAGCTCGAAAGCTGGGGGCAGTGTGCGGATGCGCCGCACGCGCTTTGCCCGCGGTGGGCGAGTGAGCTAGTCCGCGCTGACGTAGTCGTCGTTGGGGAGGAACTTCTTCGTGTCGTTGCCCTTCGGACGGTTCTTGCAGGCCATTACAGCCGGCTTGGCCGCCTCAGCCCGCAGCTCAATGAGCTTGTCGACGAGACGACAGAACAGCCACCAGTCCGACTCGGACAGAAGCCCCGAGACGCCACCGGTGTACCCTCGATAGGTGCCGGCCCCCTGGAAGGGGAAGTCACCTGGCTCGAGCAGGTCGTGCCGGCTCTCAGCTACCACCGAGTCCTCGTTCTCGCGGAGGACGAAGTGCAGCTTGCCGCCGATGTTCCTCACAAGTTCCCGAACCCTCTCAGGGGATCCAATCGAGACCTGGTGCAGAACGTGGGCGAGAGGATTCGTCCAATCCCAGGACCACCTAGTCCTGTTGTCGAGGATGACACCGGCGAAGGTGGCTTCGACACCGTACCTGTCGAAGAACTCTGCCTGCAACTCACCCGCGATCCACGCCTGGTACTCCGCGTCAATGTCGCGACCAAACCTGTGTTCCATTGGACACTCCTCTTGCCGTAACTGCATCGAAAGCGTCGGCGATTACCGACACATGGGTATAATCATAACACACTTTGCACGTGAAAGCAAGTTTTATAGCGCAGTAGGGGGTGGAGGCGGTGTAGACGAAGGAGCTGAGGGTGGCGGATCCGTAGGAGAAATTGGATCAGAAGAAGTTGAAGGGGACGAAGGAAGTGGAGCGGGTGTGTTTTGAGGAGAAGATTCTAATGGAGCTAGCGCAGGAGGCGAGACTGATGGAGCTAAAGGTGTGGTTGGATTCAAAAAAGGCGAAGCAGGGGTAGATGTGGGGTTTTGAATTGCGGTCAGCTTTGCTTGTTCATCAACCCTTAGCTGATGCAACTGTTTCTTCTCACCTAAATAGCCTACATATTGCTTAGCAAAAATAAAGCCCCCAATTGCAATTGGCCCCCACAAGACATAATAAGTACCACCTGGGGGAGTATTAACATACCAAACCAAGCTGATTAAGCTACCGATAGTAGGCCACAAACTTGATTTAAACAGTTGAAACTGCAGTTTATTTTGTAAAACAGCCGATTCTAATATTTTGTCTCCAACCCTAGAGGCAATGAACAAGCCCACGGAAATAAGACCAAAAATAATAGTTAGTGCTGCATACAAAACCGTGTAATCAGATCCGCTAAGGTCAAAGAGCTTATTCATTTCGTCAATTTCCTGGTTTAACTCAGGGGTATAAGCGTCGTGCTGATTTAATGCTTTTGTGACACCGTCGTTGTCATTACGAGCGAATGCCGAAGACGCTTCCTCAACCGAGGTTTGAAGCTTTTCGAACGTAGCAGCTAACCTGGTTTGCAAGCTTTTCTGCTTATCACCCTCTGGAAATAATGCTTTTATTTTTACAGCAGCATTTCTGTAACTAGCAGAAATTTTTGAAAGAGCCGCCGTAATCTCCGAATCAGTACTATTTTCATCCATACTGCCAAACGTTTTGTCAGTTTCAGATATCACGTCGTTAACGACAGGAATTATTTCGGTTGGTTTGTAAGCATTTGATGCGTGAGGCCAACTCAGTCCTAGAAAGATAACTAAAATGATCGCGGCTTTTTTCATTAAAATCCTGTTTTTTAAAGTTTAAAATAGCTTTTTAGAGCTAAATTAAGCCTAATTAAACATAAGCATTATGTCAAATACAGCTGCTATAAAATCAACTCAATTTTTTGAAACTAAAGCCTATTAACGAGAAAACCCCGTCTCACGAGAGAGAAGAGTATCTCGCCGCGTGAAGCGGGGCAATGGGCATTTTAGTCACGCGTCCTTTTCAGTTTGCCAGTAAACAGCATGTAGAGAGGGGAGATGACACAGCTCCAGGGCCAGATGAAGATGTAGCGGGGTCCGATGTCGAGTAGAAAAGCTTTCAGGACACGCTTTGTTTCTGCATCATTAGGGTTTTTCATATTCCTTACCCTAATAAAACACAGACCAAAGCCCAGAACTACGACAACACAACCAGACAGGTACACTTTCAAAATAAGCTCAGCCACAAAACTCCTAAGAACAGGCTCTATAGAGCAATGGCTCGTACGATCTTTTTAATCCAGCTAGCTTTTTAGGACAACCTGGCTTATACAGACATAGATTATATAATATCAAAATTCTCAAGTTTAGTCAATTTTATACACGTGATGCTCGATCGAAAAGAGTCATGACGGTTGAGCCTAAAAGTGATAAGATAGCCAAGTTAATTTTCTTTAAAACAATGAAGTATCCCATAATCATTGAGGGTTGTTGAGCTGGATGCAGAACGAGAAAAAGCTGAAGCCCGTAAGCGAACCGTAGTACCCTACGGAGAGTGCGGACTGGAGGCATTGACAAAGTGCTGCGCCAGATCAACAAGCCGAACATAAGGTCCCATCGTCTAGTGGCCTAGGACACCTGGTTCTCATCCAGGAGATCGGGGGTTCGAATCCCCCTGGGACTACCAAAATGCTCCTGAGCTTGCTCGGGGGCATTTTGGTTATTTCGCTGGGATGAGAACCCGAAGGGTTTGGTGTACGAGGAGCACAGAGCAAACGCCGAGTTTACTCGAGCTTTTGTCGAGCACCACAGGGAGGTTGCGTAGCCACAATCCCCTGGGGCTACCATAGTTGACTCAGAGGGCGCAGAAGCGTCTTTTTTGTTTGTTGCAAACCTGTAGAGAGAGCTCATTTTAAATCGCTGTGATTAGCCTCGCACTTGATATACTTTATTCATCACTCAAGGAATATTGTAATGAATCCTGATGCAGCAGAAAAAATCGAAGCTTTCTTTACCAATTACCCCGTTAGGCACTATAAAAATGGTCAAATATTAATTCACGCTGGCGACGACCCATCAAGTGTATATCACTTAATCTCCGGCAAGGTTAAACAATACGATTTGTCATATCGGGGGGATGAAGTGGTATTGAATGTCTTTAAGCCACCGGCATTTTTCCCAATGTCCTATGCTATCAATCAGACTCCGAATGATTATTACTATGAAGCCGAAGAAGATATAGGCTTGAACATAACGCCAATCAAAGATGTCATAAAGTTCGTCCGCTCTAACCCTGACGTTCTCTACGACCTTCTCAGTAGGGTGTACAGGGGAACCGATGGGTTATTACGGCGCATGGCCCATTTAATGGCTAGCACCGCTAAAAGCCGGGTAATGTATGAGCTCATAATTGAGTGTCGTAGGTTTGGTAAAAAACAAGATACGGCCATTCATATCAGTCTAAATGAAAGCGATATTGGTAGCCGAGCAGGGCTCTCTAGAGAGACTGTTAGCCGGGAAATACAGAAGCTGAAAGCAGAAGGATTAATTGCTATTAGTCAAAGACAGATATCTATACCAGATTTAATAAAACTGGAAGAATCCCTGGGCAAAGATCTATAGTGATCTATATCACAGATTAGTTACAACTTATGTCACGGCTTAAAGCGTACCTCCTGCCTATACTTATTACATAGAGGTAAAGGAGTAGGTTATGCAGGCAATAACTTATAGCAAGGACAAGAACCTAGAGCTTTGTGATTTTGAGGTCTTACAACAAATAGAGATAATTGAACAATTTGAAAACTATTACTTTCACACCTTCAAGAGGAAAGAGATAGAGAGTTCTTTGGTTAGCAACTTTAAACAACTTCAATCGGTCTAGCGATGGCTTACAAAGAATCATTTTTCTATGCGGTTATTGGGTTTTTGGTTGGCAGTCTGTTCACGGTGTTAGCAGTAAGAGCGGCGCTCAACAATAATATGCCCGGCATGATGCGGATGATGGGTATACACAAAGAACAATCTGAGACTCATACAGACATTAGTATGCACGACATGGTTCATAACCTGGAAGCAACAAACGGCGATGCATTCGACAAAGTTTTTTTAAATGACATGATCGCACATCATGAAGCCGCCATAGAAATGGCTGAGTTAGTAAAGCAAAAAGCCAAACACCCAGAGCTTAAGCAAATGGCAAATGACATAATTTCGGTTCAAAGTCGTGAAATCCAGCAGATGAGGGGCTGGCTAAGTCAGTGGGGTTATTTATGACGACAGTATTGCCTAAAGGTGTTTATAAACTGGTTGAGAGTAAGGCTCATAATCAGATATTAATGCTTGATCAGGATACTTTCGTCTGGATTGCGGCGAAAGGAATCGGTGAGATTCTGGTAGCTTCTCATAAGCTTCATAAAACTGATCATATTTTGGCTACAGGTGTATACCGGCTCTACAATGTTGAGGATGAACCGAAGCTGAGCGATCAGGTTCATTTGGAACTTAACGTTGGCAACCATGTTTGGCAGGGCTACTTGCTACCTACTGGTTTGCCTACTGCCACAAAAAAGAGAGCTCGGATAATACCAACGACCGAAGTTATCTCTAGCCGGCAGGGAGATTTGTCGGCAAGAGCGCTGAATAACTTAAGTAAACTACTTAAGATTGCTGATTGGCGCGAATGAAATTGTGTGATCTGCGTCACATACTACTTATGTTTAAATTGATATAGTCTCTGCAGGAGTCAAAATAAATGAGTCCTATAAAGGAAGAAAAATGGCAAAAAATGTTACACAATCAAAATTAAATCGTCTTATGGGTAGTTTAGGGTTGGTGTTGACAGTACTACTGGTAATTGCCGCAATCGGTGCTTGGGCTGGAAATGATTTTGCGACAGAACAGGTTCGTAGGCAGTTAGTTCAAGAAAAAATTAAATTTCCACCAAAAGGCTCCCCCGGGCTCGATCCTAAGGAATACCCCGGTTTGCAGCAGTATGCTGGGCAGCCAGTTGATAATGGGGCCAAAGCCAAGGCTTATGCAGATGAGTTTATATGGAAGCATATGATGAAAGCATCCGGTGGTAAAACTTACTCTGAGATTAGCACACAGGCTATGGCTAACCCGCAAGATCAAAAGCTAGCTGGATTGAGGCAAACAATGTTTATGGGCGACATGCTTCGCTCTAGTCTATTAACGGCTTATGCCTTCTCAGTACTAGGAACGCTAGCTGCTTATGCATTTCCACTATTACTCCTCGCTGCTGGGCTGGTTATGTTACTATCGTTTGGTAGCCTAACCCGATCTAGACGGGGTTGAATAGGTATCGAATTTTACCACTAAGATTACCGCATTGGCTTATCAATGGGACTTCTTTCTACACTATAAAAGGTGGTTCAGCTCCCTACTGGAATGTAGACGACAGATCTGTTGCCTTTAGCGTTAGGTACCATTGGTCTATGTCTTTTAAGGATATGGTTCCAATTCGACATTAGGTGGGCTACCAAAATGCCCCCGAGCAAGCTCAGGAGCATTTTGGTTATTTCGCTGGGGATGAGAACCCGAAAGGTTCGGTGTACGAGGCGTTAATGCTCACCTAAGTATTATAGAAGCTTTACCAAGCCTCTATTTTGTTTTAATGGAGTAAGCTGCCCTTTCTTTCGGCACTACGCGCAAATAGATGAAACAATGAGTACATCTAGAAACCTGACGGCCTTACGTTGCGTTGATCAGAGACTACGGGTGTTGAGCCACTAGTACGACCTGATCTTTGTTCCAGAGCATTTACGCTCTGGTTAAGTTAATCCCTTAGCCATAAGGGATTTTTATGCAAGAGAACCTACCAACAAGAGGGCTCCAAATCGCGCTTGAAAAACGCATTTTAAATGAGTTTGCCTCCAAAATACTCAATGAAGAAAAAATGGAGACACATATTCAATCGCTAAAAGGGTCTCGGTTGTCCAATTTTTCCAAAGTACCGTTTCATTGTGAGTGTGATGACGAGAAGTGTACGGAGTTTGTTTCTATGCCAACTGAGGAATACAAACAAGTACACCAAAAAAACAGGAACTTTGTGGTTGTGCCAGGTCATGTCAGGCTTGATATTGAAGAAATAATAAGTAGTTTCTCTGAATATACGGTAGTGGGTAAATTCTTTCCACACCCAAAAAAAACTTAAGCACAAGGACTTATACTTATGACTCAACAGTCAAACAAAGCTACTCAACCGGCTACTCCAAAAAAACGAATATTGAATGAGATTGAAGCTAAAATACTCAACGAAGAAAATTCAGACATAGTCACGCAATCAAGAAAAGTGCCGAATCATGACGATATGCTATTTGGCTGCGAATGTGATATAAAGAATTGCTTCGAAACCATCTCAATCTCTACTCAGGAATACGAGAGTCTTCACCGCAAAAATATGCATTTTATGGTGGTCCCTCAACATGTCAGTCTAGATATTGAAGAGATCATAACCAGTTTCAAAAATTATTGCATCGTAAAAAAGTACTTTCCCCAACCAAGAACATTGTAGCGAGCTCCTTACTATGTGAGCAGAAGCAGTTCGAAAATCATTAGACTTCTTTTCGAGCAACCAGGAAGTCTGACTTCCCACGGTACAAGGAAGTCGGACTTCCTGAACTTAGAATGATTCCAAGCTATTGAACCATGACGCGAACTTGCAAAATATTTTACTTACTGCCAAAATAACTCCACCAACAAACCGGCCACAAATTACGTGGCATTGTGATGGAGGTAGTACCTTGAGTAAAGCCTGGTCCTGGTTAGTCCCCGCGGACCATCCGCTTCTGACTATCAACACCGTGACTTTCCCAAGCTGGGAAAAGTGGCTCGAGCACTGGGGCTCGGCCAGCCACTTTGAGGAGCTTTTCGGGCTCCTGCATTGCGGCTTCGCCGTCCCGGCTGTTAGCAACAATGTAGTGGGATTGAGCCAGACGCAGGAGATGAACGTCCAAGCGCAACGCATTCGTTTCTACCTGATGATTGCCGACGGTCACGCCTCTGCCGAAGATAGCTTCATGCGAATCGACGAGTACAGCGACGGCGATCTATCCGAAGTCCATCTAAACACAGCTCGCTTGAGACAGCAATTGGCCCGCAAAGCCTTCGGTGTAGTCTCGCAACATCTGTTCAAGAACGCCAACCAAGAGGGAAGATTGCCTTCATGGCTTTGGAACGCCGTCCATCCTGAAGTCTTGCCCCAACTCATCTGGTTCTTCCGCTCGAATAAACGCGGACAGATTCAGAACTTGCGCTACAACGGGTCACGGAGCTCCATCCACGTGGAGCAAGCTGATCGGTTCGCATTGGAGCTCTGCAAACTGGGCTGGACTTTTAACCCCAGATCAAGCGGACACTCATCTCAAGCCGGCCAAGTTTTGTCTCGGCTGGAAGCGTCACGACCCCACTTTATCGAGATCCTTCTCGGTATCGGACAAATCGGACTCCTCGAGGACGCCGATGTCTACCCCCTCGATAAGGCGTCATGGAAAAAACTGGAAGAATTGGCGCTCCAGCCTCGACCGATCCGCCCTGCTAATCCGGCAGGGGTCTCCGAAACGAGAACGCCGAGAAACATGCAGGAGGCCTGGGTTAACGGATCAGAAGCCGCCCGAGTAGTCATACTCCGTGGCATAGCTGAAGCCGAAGAGAGGCGCTTCGAAAGCTCGAGGGCCGCTGTCGCAAAGTAGCCACTGGGAGCAGGAAAAAACGACCTGCCCGTCCGGAGCCCGGGAGAAACACTTCCCGGGCTTGTTTTTTTTAATCTCACACCAATCCGCGTCATCTTAACCTTGAAAAAACCTCAAAAATAGCCCATAATTACCTAGAAGCATAAGAGGAATAGTTTAAAAGCTTTAGCAAGTCATTGGAACAAAAATCGAGTTTTAGCATTTTGGCTGCATCGCTAGCCGCCCTCAACGGGTTGGTGCTATTTGCTATTGCTATTTCATACATGGTACGGCCTGATTCCCTTCGAGGCCTTATCCAAGTAGAAATCATCGCCGGCCTATCCCTTATTGGTGTCCTATATTATGCCAGTATCCATCATTTCCTGCGTCGATTTCATCAGGGCTTATCCAGTCTCATCATAGCCATAATAACTGCCCTAAACCTCATATTGGTCATCGATGAAACCGGTGGCCTTGATTCACCAGTGTATGCTTTGTGGCTCATAGCTATTGTGGGCTCAGGAATGTTTGGACAAGTCTATACTATTGCCATCCTTGCCCTAACGCTACTGGCGCATTTTATTGCCCTTGCCCAACACGGCTTTAGCGCTAGTTACTTTTCAAGCCACATTATTCAGCTTTTGATATCTTTTATCGCTGCAGCCCTCGCGGAATGGGTTTACTATCGTGGAACCGTATCTCGTCGCCAAGCCGTAGACTCACTATCGGGACGTCTCACCGAAGAACAGCTCAAAGCCAATGCCCTCATGACCAGCATGGCCGACGGCGTAGTAGTTGTAGACCAATCCCGCCACATACTCCTCATGAATAAAGCCGCTGAAAAACTGACAGGTTGGGAGGAAATTTCGGCTAAAAACATTGATTACCGGCTAGTATTAAAGCTTCAAAGTGGTAATAAGGACATAACCGATGAAAACGATCCTTTCATTAAATCATGGGCTGAGCAGTCGAGCCTTGTCAAAAATGATTTGATTTGTACTTCAAAAGACGGTAAGCGCATTGAGCTCTCGGCCTCAATTGCACCTATTTACAACAACGAGAAGCAGATTACCGGCGGGATTGCAGTCTTGCGCGATATAAGTCGTGAAAAAGAGGTAGAACGCACTCGCAATGAGTTTGTTTCAACCGCCTCACACGAAATGCGCACGCCCGTAGCCGCCATTGAAGGCTACATATCGCTCGCCATGAATGCCAAAGTTGCCACAGTTGATGATCGTGCCATGAGCTACCTCTCCAAAGCTCATGAAAACACCCAACACCTTGGAGCATTATTCCGCGACCTCTTATCCGTTACCAAACTCGATGAGGGTCTAATTGCCCGTAATCTTACGCCTGTCGATATCACCAAAATGCTCCAAGATATAACCACCGACATGCAGTTTGCCGCTGCCAAGAAAAACCTTACTATTACCTTCATGTCTACCAACATGGGCAGCCGTAAGGTTCTAGTGCCAAGCTACTGGGTAATGGTAGATGCCGAACGCATGCGCGAAGTTATTATGAACTTAATCGAAAATGGCATGAAGTTCACCAGTGAGGGAGGGATAACTGTAAACGTTACTGGCGATGACAAGGCCGTAACTGTTTCACTACACGACACCGGGATAGGCATACCAAAAGAAGATATTGGCCACTTGTTCCAAAAATTTTACCGAGTTGACAACTCAGCCACCCGTACCATCGGCGGCACCGGCCTGGGTTTATATTTGTGCCGGACTTTAATTGAATTATTTAACGGCCTTATCTGGGTCGAAAGCGAGTTTGGCAAAGGCTCGACCTTTTTCTTTAAATTACCTCGAATCGAAACCCCTGCCGGTGCACCTGCCACGGAAAGCTTAGAGACCGCCCCGATCATACCCGCCTCCGTTGCCCAAACCGAAGTCGCACCAGCCCCCGTTCCAATCTCCGCACCCCAACCACAGGTTGTAACTACGTCAACCGCTTCACCATCCCTAGCACAAACGACAGAACCCGCACCAACCCAGGCTCCAAGACCAATAGTGGCAGATATTACTCCCGCACCCAATAACACGCAACCAATTCAAATCAAACCAACCGTCATACCAGTAGCTTCGTAATAATTGTTATGGTACTATGAAGTTACTAATTAATAGATGGGGCCATGGCAAAAATTCTTTTAGTCGAAGATGACATTAATTTACGGGATATTTACTCAGCTCGTTTTGGTGCTGAAAATTATGAAATCATTACCGCCTCAGACGGCGAAGAAGCCCTGGCTACGGCCGTACGCGAACGACCCGACCTTATTATCTTGGACGTTATGATGCCTAAAATTAGTGGCTTTGATGTCCTTGATATTTTACGATCTACCCCTGAGACCAAAGACACCAAAATTATTATGATGACGGCACTTTCTCAAGACAGCGACAAGGCCAGGGGAGAAAGCTTGGGGGTTAACAAATACTTAATCAAATCACAAGTAACTCTTGAAGACGTAGTGGCAACCGTCAAAGAAATCTTGGGATAACCAGCCAAAACAAACTTCATTTTCGTAAAGCTACAAATACGATAGGGGATAACGCACCTATTGTTTGGAGACATATGACATTGGCTTATCAAGTTGCATTACTTAATTTCGAAGGCCCACTAGACCTACTGCTCCAGCTCATAGAGCGCTCCGACCTAGAAATTACCGAAATTTCCTTAAGCCAAGTAACTGGGCAATATTTAACCTATACCAAGCAGCTCCCCGCACTTGAACCGACAGAACTTAATCAATTTTTAGAATTAGCTGCTCGCTTAATATATCTGAAGAGCTTGGCTTTACTGCCGCTTCAGCAGTCAAATGAGATGACCGAAGATGTGGCTGATCTTACTCAACAATTACAACAATACCGGACCTATCAAAACGCTGGGCGGCATCTCGACGGATTGTTACGTCAAAACCGTTTTAGTAAAACCAGAGAAATTACGCAAGTTCTTCCAGCACACAAGTTACCTATGCCTAATATAACAACCACATTGTTAGAGCAAAGCTTTGCCAACGCCTTGGCTAATTTACCCAAAACTGGCGTTCACCCAGTTCATACCATAGGAATAACTCTTATAGAGATGACTGAGCGTATTTGCAGCTGGCTCAGAGACTCAAACGGCACAACTCCTTTAGGACAATTCTTAGCACGGCTTACCAGTCGTACCGAGCTGGTAGTAGCTTTTATTGCATTACTAGAGCTTGCCCGCAATAAAACCATAAGCGTCTCCCAAGACAACTTATTCGGTGATATTATTATTACAACCACTTAAGTATCATAGGCATTGTCAAGTATGAAAAAATCTGAGCTAGCTACTAACCTTTGTGCGGTTCTTTTTGTCGCCACCGGACCACTATCATTGGCTCAGCTGGCGATCGCCACTGAGAGCCCTGAGGAAGATGTAGCAGC
Organism: Candidatus Parcubacteria bacterium; assembly: GCA_963718875.1. Lineage (GTDB taxonomy): Bacteria > Patescibacteriota > Saccharimonadia > UBA4664 > JBIOIQ01. The sequence continues at coordinate 588,224 of OY970378.1, read as the reverse complement.
TGCCCTGGAGCATCTTAAAAGCGAGTTAGCAAAGGGAGCTTTACGGATTATTGAAGCCCACAAAGCCTATGAACTCGTAACCGCCCCCGCATTGACGCCAGTAGTAGAACGATTTTTAGGCTCACAAGTGCGCATCGAGCTATCTCGCCCCGCTCTGGAAACACTTGCAATCATCGTTTATCGCCAACCGGTCACCAAAATGCAAATTGAGGAGATTCGTGGAATTGCTTCTGATCAAACTCTTAAAACTTTGCTTCAACGGGACCTTATAACCGAAGCTGGCCACAGTTCCGAGCCGGGCAAACCAACGCTCTATCGCCCCAGCCACCGCTTGCTACACCACCTGGGACTAAACAGCTTTGACGAGCTATCCGATCTAGAAACCCTTAGTGCTGGTTCCGATGCGGCTTAACCAATGGCTGGCTCGAGCTACCGGTATGAGTCGCCGAGCAGCTGATGAAAGCATTAAGCGCGGCGAAGTAACAATTAATTCGCAAACAGCGACTCTAGGTACACCGGTGTCTCACGAGGATAGCGTAGCGCTATTAGGCCAACCGCTTGAATTGCGCCAGCTCCATTACATCGCCTTTCACAAGCCTGTTGGCTACATTTGTACGCGTTCCAGACAAGGCAATAGTAAAACCATTTACGATTTACTCCCACCTGAGCTCCATCAGCTTAAGTCAATCGGTCGACTCGACAAAGACTCATCGGGGCTCCTAGTATTAACCAATGACGGAACGCTGGCGCAGAAATTGAGCCACCCAACTAACCAAAAAACCAAGCATTATCAAATTAATTTAAGCCGCACATTAACTATATCTGACAAACAAAAGATTGAGTCAGGTATTCTGCTCGAGGATGGCATCAGCAAGTTTACGCTTACCGGACAAGGTCACAACTGGACAGCCACACTTATAGAAGGACGCAACCGCCAAATCCGCCGCACCTTTTCAAGCCTTGGCTACACTGTAACTCGTCTGCATCGCACCAGCTTTGGCAATTTGGAACTTAGCCACCTGCCTAGCGGGCAGTTTCAAGACATCCAACCAGGGGATATGGCATGAGCAGTCTTGTAGCAGGACTTGTTCTGGCCGCCTATCAATTTGTGGGGTTGGATCAGGGGCCAGGACAGCAGCATTTGCAAAAAATTCTTACCAGAACCAACTCACAACCAGCCCTTGAGTTAGCTGTAACTGTAACGCCTTCTGAACGGCCAATCAAAAACTCCACCTCTGAAAAGCTAAGCTTACAGGCAGCCAGTAGCTATGCTGTAGACGCCGAGACCTTTATGCCCTTACATAGCACGGGCAGCGACAAACAGCTACCAATTGCCTCTATCACCAAAATAACGTCAGCCTTGGTAGTACTTAAGCACTATCTACCTGATCAAATTGTGACCATACCTACTTTGCCTTTATACCAGCCAAACGATAGTTTGTTAAAAGTAACACCGGGCGAACAATTTAGGTTTGATCAGTTGCTAGCGGCCGCTTTAATTCCGTCGGCCAACGACGCCTCTGATAGTCTTGCCATAGCCAGTACTGGAACAACTACGGCTTTTAGCCAAGCCATGAACCGACTAATGGAAGAATGGGGGATAGGTAGCGTCCATTACACCAACCCATCGGGCTTGAGCGACGATAACAATTACGCTACTGCTCAGTCTTTAGCAAAGATAGCTAAACTAGCCACAGCAAGCCCACTGTTTAACCAATTAACCTCTACGAAACAAACTACCATCGCGAATATAGCCGGTAAGACCTATAATCTATCAAGCACCAATGAGCTGCTTGGCTCAGACCCACGCATTAGTGGCTTAAAAACTGGCTTTACGGCCGCCGCCGGGCAATGCTTTGTAGGACTAGCTACAATTAAGGGACACAAAGTCATAACCGTGGTACTTAACAGCCCCGACCGTTTTGGTGAAACCAAGCAAATGCTCGACTGGATCGAGCGCAATTGGAGCTGGGAATAAGAATCTGCGAATCATGAATTAAGAATTATGGGCGCGTCATCAAACCTCAACGTCCCCTCATCTGTCATTCCCTATAGGAAGCCAAACTCCACCATGGCCTAGTTTGGCACTCCTGATAGGGAATCTAGAGCCAAAAAAATTTATTTTTTCTGGATCCCTGACTTCTCGGGGATGACAAGCACGGTCTTTTTTTGACAAATCTCTCGATGTAGGTTAAAGTTATTAAACCCTGGTCTTAAATGCCCAGAAACGTCGTCCCAATCGTACCGTCCCACAACCAGGAGGCAACCTTGACCGCCCCCATCCACACTGCCCACCAACCCAAACCGCGATCATTGGCCGCTTTCATCCGGCTCTGCCGTGAACACGCCGATGTCATCATTACTAGAGACGACGCACTCAACGCCGGGCTGCCCAGTCATCTAGTTGATCGCTTCATCGACGGCTACCTCGACGGCCGTTGGCAGGTTCCCTTGCGGAATCTTATCCCATTCATCGAACGGGGTCACTTTTACTGGAGCGATATCATGTTGGTTGTTGTCAAGGGGCTTCGGCGATCAGGCGCTCTTGCTCCAGACTGTACCCTCGAATGGTCCCGCATCCGCGCACCCGTCAGGAAAAGAGTGGTGGTGGACTTGTCTACCAAATAACTCAACCAGCCGCCTCGGCGAGCACGTCTGTCGCCTGCCAAGGCGGCTCGCGTGCTTTTTACCATCATTATTGAGAGAATATAAAGTACATGAAAAAAACGAATTATGAATTAAGAATCAAGCATTATGGGTCGCCATTCGCTACCCGGTATTCGCTATCCGTTGCCTTTACTACGATTGACAGCCGAAGATCATCCCTTCGACACCCCTTTATTCCTTATTCATTATTCCTTATTCGCGAGGTCACCGAATGAGCACGACCATCCCAATTGTCGCCATCATTGGGCGAGCTAATGTCGGCAAGTCCAGCTTATTTAACCGTCTTATCGGTAATCGACAAGCGATTATTGACGATGCACCGGGGACCACGCGAGATGCTAATTATAGTTTGGCAACTTGGGGAAAGCATAATTTTTGGGTAGTTGATACGGCCGGATTTAAAAAGGCCGCCAATGAGCTGGAGTCCAGCATTCGCGAACAGATTGATCAAGTTGCCCACACGGCAGACGTTATCATTGTTACTATCGATGCGGGTGTAATGATTACCACTGAAGACCGTGATGCCGCCCGGCTGGCTCTTAAAACTGGTAAACCGGTAATACTAGCCATGAGTAAGGTTGACACAACAAACACCAGCGGGCTAGCCGATAATTTTGAGCGTTTGGGAATCAAACCCATGATCGGGGTTTCAGCCATCCATGGCCGCGGAACAGGGGACTTACTGGATGCGGTTACCGCTAATTTGAAGCCAGCCCAATCAGAGGGCACAGACCCGAATCTAGTCAAGTTAGCACTATTAGGACGCCCAAATGTGGGCAAATCAAGCCTACTCAACAGTCTAGCCGGCAAGCAGCAGGCCATTGTTTCTGATATTCCCGGTACCACTCGCGACGTCAACACCATTGACGTCGTTTACCATGGCACCAAGCTCCAAATCACCGACACAGCTGGGCTGCGACGTCGCGGCAAAGTGGAACGGGGAGTTGAAAAATTCAGCAGCTTACGAACTTTAAGTGCCATTGCCGCTAGCGACATTTGTTTGCTGCTAATTGATGCCACAGAGCCATCCGTAGCCCAGGACCAGCATATTGCCGGGCTTGTTGAAGAAAGCGGCAAAGGGCTAATTTTAATCATCAATAAATGGGACGCCGTTGAAGAAAAAGACGAGCGTACTCAAGCTAGAATATTACGCCGACTGCAAACTGACTTTGCTTTTGTACCATGGGCTCCGGTGGTCTTTACCTCAGCTACTACCGGCTTACACGTAACTAACGTTTTCAAACTGGCCTTAGAAATTCGTGACCGCCGCCGTACCAAAATAGCCACTGGCCCACTCAACAAAGTTATGGAAGGACTTATACTCAAACATCCTCCGGCTGGGCTTAAAAATCGCCAACCAAAACTCAATTACGCCACCCAAACCGGCACCGAACCACCTGTATTTACATTGTTTGGTAGCCACGTGGAATTTTTGCACTTTGGCTACCGTCGCTATCTTGAAAACGGCCTGCGAGATAAATTTGACTTCATTGGTACTCCAATCAGGCTAGAATACCGCGACAAACGCAAGCCCAAAGCCTAAGTAAACCAAGGCATCAGCAGCCAGATTTATTGCCTGAGCTTGTCGAAGGCCAAATCTGCTACTACAATCATCAAATGCAGTGGAAGTGGTACGTTTATATTTTGGAATGCTTGGACGGATCGTATTACATTGGGATGACCTGAAAGACTAATCAGCGATGGACTCAGCATTGTCTGGATTAGGTGGTCGTTATACAGCCGAGCATCCTGTGAAAACTTTGGTTTACCTTGAAGAATATGTGGATATTGACCAGGCAAGCTAAAACAGTTCTGTGAGTATTAGAATCCAGTCGTACTCTGACACGGCCTTCGACAAGCTCAGGCAATAAATAATAGTCAGTTTTTCCTAAACACAAAAATATCTGCACGCCGCCCCAATACAGAAACATTTTTAATTATTTGATTCGTTTTCAACTGCCTTACACTACCCATACAATTTCGAAGCAATTCCCACTGACTCGTAATAATTACCGCTCGGCCGCCAGGTTTTAACACCCGCTGAATTTCCTGCATCATCGCAGAATAAAGCGCAACATTATCCGCCTCACTACCAATCTGCCTGCCCCAAGGAGGATTTGTAGCCACCACATCGACCGACTCGTCCTCTAGCGGCAACTTGCGCGCATCCCAGTTCTTAACATCCCATGGCTTGTGTTTAGGTCCAAAGTTTTCAATAGTAGCCTTAACAGCATCTGGGTCGATATCACCACCAATCAACTGCTTATATCGTCCCAGCATGGCCCGTTCAATCAAAATTGTTCCACTACCACACATCGGATCTAGGAAAACATCGTCGTTTTGCGGCTCAGACAACCAACACAGGGCCGCCGCCACCGTCGGCCGCAAAGCAGCTGGACGATTTGACACTATGTAATCTCGATGCCTTAACTCAGAGCCCGACAACCTCACACTTACGATCAGTCTGCGTCCGGCTTGCTGAGCCCATATCTCAACATCGGCATTATCATCCACTATTTTCCAGCCTAACAATTGCTTTAGGGCCGCTAGCGCTAACTCCTTAGCCATATCTACTCGTCGATATTTACGCCACAGCTCATCTTCGGCCTGCACAACAACACGGAAACTAGGTTTTTTTGACATCTTTCGGTTACTTAGAGCATTCATAATCTGTGACGCCTCAAGCACTTTTGCTAGTTTAAGCTTTGCAAGTTGATATAGATCTGATTTAGCCCCGCTTAAGGATATTTCCGCCACTACGAAAAACAAATCCTCAACAGTCCTTAAACCCAGCAGTTTTCCCGGCGCACCGGCAAACTCAAACAGACTCAAATCATAAGCGCGAGCTCTCTCAACTCTTAAAAAACGAACGCTATTGCTAAAAGTTGTTTCAATCTCAGATTTGGCAACTTCTTTTAATCCTGGAAATGTCGTTGCTAGTAATGTAAATTGCGCTGCCATTAGCTTTTATTATGGCAGTTATTGCTGCTTGCGGCCAGCTAAGCTATGCTAATGACAATGAAACTCATAGTCGGACTCGGAAATATCGGTAAAAATTACATCGCTACCCGCCACAATATTGGGTTCATGGTCGCAGATTATTTAGCCGAGCAAACAGACCTGACATTTTCTAAACAAGCCAGCATATTTAAAGACATGGAACTTGCTCACGGAAATCAATTAATGCTGCTTAAGCCGCATACTATGATGAACCTCAGCGGACAAGCTGTACATGCCGTTGTGCATTATTACAAGTTAAGCTCTAAGGATATTTGGGTAATTCATGATGATTTTGACTTGGACTTTGGGAAATTGCGAATGCGACAGGATGGATCAAGTGGGGGACACAATGGCCTAAAATCTATTATAGAGTTTCTGGGTGAAGACTTTGGCCGCATCCGTGTCGGCATTCACAACAACAAGTTCAACAATCCAGTACCCGCTACTGACTTTGTTCTGCAAAAGTTTTCACCTGAAGAGCAAAAACAGCTTCCTAGTATCATTCATGACACCGCCCACATCGTGCTCGACCACGTCAAGGAAGGGGAGCTAAAAGACGCCTCTTTTAATCTCTTGGGTCAACAGCAAAAAGTTACCAAGTCGAAATCGGCCGGCGGCGTAGTCGTCAATCCAAAAGGGGAGATCCTCGTTATCAATCAAGACGGAAAGGACTGGTCTCTACCCAAAGGGCATATGAATCTTGGAGAAGACCCTCTAGCTACTGCCAAAAGAGAGATTTACGAAGAGTCAGGAATTAGCGACTTAACTCTCATTAAGAAACTTGGAAGTTACCAACGACCAATGATCGCCACCGAAGGAGGCGATGACCCAACTCAGCTTAAAACTATAATTATATTTCTCTTTAACACTAGCCAAACTGAACTAAAGCCGATAGATATTAGCAACCCAGAAGCGCAATGGGTCACACCCGAAAAAGTGGCGGATCTTTTAACTCATTTAAAGGACAAAGCATTTTTTAAGTCTGTCCTGTCGCATCTAAAGCAAGTCTAGATCGAGTCGGACACCTATTTGTCATCCTGAACTGGTTTCAGGATCCACCATCGCGTTATTCTGACCAATTTTGTGATAAATCGCGCCAGTCTGGGTTGTCCAACTCAATCAAATTGATTTTCCAGTCGCGGTGCCAATTCTTTAAATTTCTCTCTCGAGTAACTGCAGAGACTGGATCGGTTGTTTCCTCAAAATATACCAATTGATCAATGTAGTATCTTTTGGTAAAACCATCCGTTATACCGTTTTTGTGTTGATAAAAACGATTTGCTAAATTATCAGTCGAACCTATATAAAGCGCTCCTCTTTTGCGATTAGTTAGGATATAGACATAATACGATTTCATCGAAGGAATAATGAACTAAATATAATGGCCCTGCAAGCACAACTGTTGTGGATCCTGAAACAAGTTCAGAATGACACAGTATCTACTGATAACTAAGACTTTTGAAAGTTTGAACATTTTGAACAAATAAAAACCCGAGCTTTTGGTAGGTGGTTACCAATTGTTCGGGTTTTTATTATGCCCTTTAATCCTCGCTATTATTGCGGTTCACCTCGCCCTCATTTATTGAATGGACGGGGGATTAAAGGGACTAATCCGCCTGTAACAGAACACCTGAAGGAGGGTGCTTTCAAGAGACTGTGCCAGGCAGGTTAGTGCTGTGAAAAAATACAGTTGTAAAATATCTCCAAACCTGTCTTAATTAAGACATGATCAGTATGTTAACACACAAAATTAGCTTTGTCAACAGTTTTTATGCAAATATCTAGTCTTTTCTACGAAAGCAACAATTATCCAGATCTACTTCGTCATATTGGGGCACCCCCCAAAGAGCTATTTGTATTAGGAGATTTGCCAAAAGGACCATGCGTAGCAATAGTAGGAAGCCGCAAACCAACCGACTATGGCAAACAAATGGCTTATCAATTTTCAAGTGAGCTAGCCCGTGCTGGAATTACAATTGTTAGCGGGTTAGCTATTGGCATAGATGGTATTGCCCACCAGGCGGCACTTGACGCTGGTGGAAAAACCATTGCAGTGTTAGGCGGAGGCCTCAATAAAATTTACCCACATATTAACAGAAACATTGCCGTCCAAATCATCAAAACTAAGAGTGGCGCACTTGTCAGCGAATATCCAGTAGGAACCATTACCCAAAAATATAACTTTGCTGTTCGGAACCGAATCATTACCGGGCTTAGCCTTGGAGTTATAGTCATTGAATCCGCCGCAAAAAGCGGTACCGACAATGCAGTCAAATTTGCCTTGGCCCAAAACCGCGAAGTTATGGCCGTGCCGGGAAACATTACTAGTTCCAGTAGTGCAGGTCCCCATAAACACATTCGTGCCGGAGCAACTTTGGTTACAGGCAGCGCCGAAGTGATTGCAGCGCTTAATCTCAAAAACATTGCTCAACGGCCAATTAAGGCTAATGGTCCTGAAGAACAACAAATTATCAACCTTTTAACGAGCGGAACAACCAATACCCAAGAGTTGATTGAACAAAGCAGTCTAACGGCAGCCGAGTTTGCTAACATTATCAGCCTAATGGAAATAAGCGGAAAAGTCCGCAATCTAGGCGCCGGACGATGGGTAAGCCGGTAAGCTAAAGTCTTACAAAAATCTTGTCATCCTCCGGCTTGACCGGAGGATCTGGATTCCCTATCCGTCATTTCCTATCCTCGGATCGTAGTCCGGGGGTAGTAAATCTAGAAAGATAAAATAATAAACCCAAATCCCTCTTCGATGGCCTAATTCTGGCTCTTTTGTGCTATACATGATTTATCTAAAGTAAGCAAGGCAATACATTCTGGTTCATTACACTAAAGCGGAACAAGCTACAATCTAACTAGGACTAACCAGTTAGAAAAGGAGACTTGTTCCAATGACCACATTAGCAGATCTACCGGTAACAGACCAAGAATGTTTTAACCAAGTGCTAGTACATCTTTATCCCGAGGGCCCTATTTGCCCTTGGATGTCCCACTCAAACATCCACATAACTACTCAGTATCTTTGGTGTGGCACCTGTCGTCGTAAATGGAGCTTAAAGAAACAAGTCGGCTTTGGGTCGTCTAAGCTCGGCTGGAGGAGGATTCTGGAACTGGTGACTTGCTGGAGCGGTAAGCAGTCACCTGGCGACATTATCACCTCAACGGGGCTGTCCTACTGGACGATCCAACGCTGGTTAGAACGCTTGCGATCTAGACTACCAGTCGACAAGAGCCAGTTAGTCGGGCTACTGGAGATAGACCAGAGCTATCTAGGTCGGCAGAAATATGGTAACCAACACATTGTTATGGGTATCGTGGACCGGGAAACCAACCTCGTAAGACTAGCTGAGATACTAGATTGTGAGCAGGATAGCATAGAAGGTTTTCTCGATCAGTATGCCACTCTCGGTAGCCTGATCTTTGCTGATGCTCACGCCTCTCACCTTGGCCTAATGGAAGTTGGCTATGGTCTGGAGATCTGCAACCATTCCATTGGCCACTTTGGACCAACCAACCGCATTGAAGGGATCTGGAGCTGCCTGGATCGGTTTACCAGACGTACCCGCGACCGCTTCATGCATCAGTTCTTACCGGGATTACTCAGAGAGTTCCAGGCTAGAAAGAACCACCCAGAGTTGTTCAGTAGCCCATTTATATTACTTAAAAGTATGTCTGTTCCGTTTTAGTGGACAGAACCTACATTCTCAAGATTACATCACCAAAAGTACTAATATATTATTACTTTTGGTGATGTAATATCATGAACGAATGTTGCTAGGAGCTTCGGGACGATTATCGAACATTGATCGGTCTTGAGCCACCTGCTGACGTAATTATAGATCAGCCAGTCGAGGAGAAGCATGATGCATTCGCCAGCGAAACCAAAGACCTTACTGATCAATTAGGAGGAATCAGTAAAGAGTGCAACTGTGCTTACATGGACGTCTGTCGATCATCGAGCTATCTCGGCCTGCCCTATAACCGAATTTACAGTGATAACTAAGCGAAATGGAACTTCTGAACGTACTTTATCTCGTTTTGCAGGGCGTTCTTGAAAAAACTAGAACTATTTTGGAGCCTGAGAAAAAAATGTGAATTTAGGTTCGATTGCATCGTCTTTGCCATTGACAATCGCCTTGTGACACCAAGATATAAAATCGCAAAACATCCCTGACGAAAAAGTAAAACCGTAGGCCGTACCGTATTCGTCACTAACAATGGCTAGTCTTCCCGGGACTTTATTTTTGTCTACTACTGCTAGCATGTAACAGCCAAGCATTTCGGAATAACCTTGGTAACTTTCTTGATGTTGGTCTGAGACATTATTACCTAATGCAACGTACTCTTTATGAAGAGATTGGAGAATAGCATCGACGTTTTTGAGTGAACTGATCGTATAGTCGAGCTTAAAATTTTGTTTAGCGACATCGGCGACTATTAAAGGCGCTAACCTCTTGAATATTTTTCTAACTTTATCTTCGTCTAAACCTTTCTTAAACATAGCGTAAGTATAGCAAAATAAAAATCCGGCATTTGTCGGGCATCTTGTTGTGGCAGGAGCGGTTGGGTTCAAACAAAAATTCCAAATACTTATATTAAAAGAAATATGAGTATCAATGTTAATTGACTTTACTTCAACAACCGATCCGACTGCATACTGTACAAGTTAGCATAAAGCCCATTGGCCCTGAGCAGCTTATCATGACTACCCGATTCTTCAACCCGGCCGTTTTCGATCACCAAGATATTATCGGCATGACGAATCGTGCTCAACCTGTGAGCTATCACTACCGACATGCGCCCTTTCAAAAGCTCGTTTAGGCCTTTCTGGACCTCGCGCTCGCTAGCAGAATCAAGTGCCGAAGTTGCCTCGTCTAAAATTACCAACTGTGGCCGCTTCAGTATGGCACGGGCAATTGCCAACCTCTGCTTTTGCCCGCCAGACAATCGAATACCACGCTCACCAACCAGAGTTTGGTAACCTTCTGGCAAGCGATCCACAAATTCTTTAGCATGAGCCAGCCCAACGGCTTTCTCAAGTTCAGACTGAGTTGAACCTGGTCGTGCCAGCAACAAATTCTCTTTAAACGTCGCATTAAACAGCGCCACATCCTGCATCACAACTCCCATATGAGCCCGAACTGAGTCACCGGTGAAGTTTTCGACCGGATGGCCATTTATTAATAACTGCCCGCCTGTAGGTTCATAAAGACGCAGCAAGAGCTTAATCAGGGTTGTCTTGCCCGTACCGGAAGGCCCTACCAAAGCCATGGTTTGACCTTGTTCAAGTTTAAAACTTACACCTGTCAAAACCGGCTGATTTATTCCAGGATACGTAAAATCAACATCTACAAACTCAATCGACTTTATTTCACCCAGCTCAACAGCATCAGGCTTATCAATAACTGTCGGTTTGACAGTTAAGAGATCCAAGATGCGTTGGCAAGTAGTAGAGACTTCACCTGTAGTATCAATAAACCTTGCGATTGGGCGTAAATTACTCATAGCCTGTTGTATTAGCAGAGCGACCAGCAAAATATCTCCTGTGGTATAACGTCCTTGTGCAGCCCCAATCGCCACTACGCCTACCGCCGCCACAGTCGCTAGCGCCTCTACTAGCTCTCTCGCGGCATTGTGGCGCCACTCTATGGGGAACTGTCGCCTGCGTGTATCACGCAGTTCACTTGAAACATCATAGTAGCGTTGATATTGGGCTTGTTCGCTGCCAAGAGTACGGACGGTAGTCATGTTTTGGATTGTTTCAGTCATATGCCCAATTGAGGCCTCGAACAGCTGGGCGCCTTGCCTACGAATCGGCTTAGCCCGGTGGATTTTTCGTAATGATATCCCTATATGAAGAGGTATGGCTATGAGAGTAATTGCACCGGCCAAGGGGTTTATAAATAAAATAGCAATGGCCGCCACGATTACAGCTACAACCTGGAGAGTAATGTGCTCCGTAAATTCAAACAACCAGGCGGCAAAATCATACACTCCTTTGCTTAGTTGCTGAGCAATATCTCCAGCTCTATGATTTTCGTAATACTCTATCGAGAGGCTCAGCGTGTGCTTAAAAATGCGACGACGCAAACTTACGTGAACGTTAACCCGCATTATGTCTCCAATGGCTTCCTGAAGATAACTCCCAGCAGCCATCAAAAGCCGTAGTATTCCTAAAATGACAATCAACCTAATAATTTGCCCCGACACGCTGCGTAGATTGGCAGCTTCGCTAAGCGAATCTACAATGGCCTTGAACAGGTATGGGTTAGCCAAAACCCCCAACCCCAGAAAGATATTCAGCACAAAAAGACCTACCAAAGCCCGCTTTTGCTCTGGTATAAGACCAAACATTTTAAGAATCGGTTGCATCTAGCTAGTATAGCGGACGGCTAGCTAGTTGAGGAGATTATTACCTACTAGGAACAAACGTTAACGCCTTGCCGGTAAGGCCAGCTCGACCGGTACGACCGATACGGTGAACGTAATCTTCATAGGTATTTGGTACATCAAAATTAATAACATGTGATACTGCCGGAATATCGAGTCCGCGAGCAGCTACATCCGTAGCTACCAACACCTGAACCCGGTTAGCCTTAAAAGCTTCGAGAGCGCGTTGGCGTTGAGCCTGGCTTTTATTGCCATGTATCGCTTCGGCGGTAATCCCAGATTTTACGAGGTCATCCGCTAGGCGTTGCACCCCCCATTTGGTGCCGCCAAATACCAACACTTTATCAAAATCAGGCTTTGCCAAAAGCTCCTTCAGAATTGCCACTTTTTGATCTTTACTGTTAGCCGTAATAACGTCTTGCTGAATTTGGCTGGCCGTTTCACGCGTCCGTACCGATACTGTAACGGGGTCGGTCAGCAGATTTGTAATTAGCTGTTGAACTTCTGGCGTAATAGTAGCCGAAAGGCACAATGATTGGCGTTTTGCTGGAAGCTCGCCAATAATGAAGCGGATATCACGGATAAAGCCCATATCTACCATGCGGTCGGCTTCATCCAGCACAAAAATATCGGTTTGCCCTAAACGTAACTTACCTTGATTAATAAGGTCTTTTAAGCGGCCTGGCGTACCAATAACAACCTGCGGTCCACGTGACAACTGCTCAATTTGACGACTCAAACTGGCTCCACCAACACACAGAGCGGAGTAAAGCTGCAGCCCCCTTGCAAAACCACGAAACTCTTCGTCAATTTGCACAGCCAGCTCACGAGTAGGCACAACTATGAGTGCTAAACGCGCCGTTCGCTCGAGCAACCGATTAATAATGGGTAGTACAAAAACGGCCGTCTTACCGGTACCGGTGTTGGCAAGCCCCAACAGGTCTTTGCCAGCCAAAACATGTTCGATCGAAGCATCTTGGATGGGCGTAGGGGTAATGTATCCCTTATTGATAACGGCTTGCTTTAAACGCTCGTCAAAAGCAAAGTCCTTAAATTGGTTGACCGGTACAAATAGCGGAGCTTCTTCCAAAACCTGAGCTACATTAGTAAATCGCTCGGGGTTGATAGTTTTAGTATGGCCGCCGCGGGATGATTGGCCAGTGTAACGAGAATTACGAAAAACGCTTCCACGAGTTGACGTGGGAGTACGAAATGAATTTTTGTGCATGATATCCTTATAATTTAGTTATCGAACTGCCCAATGGAACAGCGCGATATGTCTAAACAAATCCGGATCCATTACAACAATTGCACAAACCATAGCACATGAAGATGTTTATGTCCAATGTAGTTCGTTTAGAGTTCAAGACCTTTGCACCATTTCTGCCGGTATTTTGAGATGTATGCCCATGTGTTTCCGGCCGGTATTGTAATACTTCAAATAAGCATTTAATTGGGCTTGGGATACGTGGCCTCTGGTTGGGTATTTACCTATGCATTCATCCTGAAGCGTCCGGTTAAAGCGTTCAATATGGGCGTTGTCGTTAGATTGGCGCACCCGGCTGTGGCGTAAGGCAATATTCCTAGACTTAAGCATGTCATGAAAGTATTTTTGGAATTCTGGGCCGTTGTCGGTTTGCATCATCGTGAAGGCGAAGCTAGCCTTGGCTTGAGCTCTTAAGGCCACCTTGAGACTCATGGCCTGAGAAAGTTTGTCATGCACTTCAGCGTAAGCCCAACGGGAATAGATGTCGATGATGGTGTAAATGTAAAACCTTTGGCCAGTCCGCCAGTCCACAAAATGAATCGTATCCATCTGGGCTAAGGCTCCTGGGTACAGCGCCAGCGGTCGAGGTACCGGCGGTCGGTAACGTTTCCATTTGCTCTTGGATTTAAGCAGTTCGTGGCGTTTTAGGGTGCGTTTGACCGAACTGAGGCTGACTTCGACCCCTTGGTCTACGAGGTCATCGTAGACCACTTCGGCGCAGCGATTGTGGGCCAGTCTGGCATCGATGATGGCTTGAACGATGTTAGGAGTCAGGGTTCGAGGATGATGTTTGGGTCGGGATGATTCAGTCGGTATGGGCAACCGCCCATCTTGAGGAGCCTTCTGAACCCACCTCACTACTGTTGAGTGGGAGTAGGCAAGATGACGAGCAACTTTGCGAATGCTCCAACCAGACCGGACTAACAGAACTGCTTGCATGCGCAAGCGAGGAAGCTTGGGATTAGATGTATATGCCATGGCTCCAGTTTGCCTTGCTTAGTGGTGCAAAGCTATTGAACCATTACGACACTTTGACCTATCCACTTTTTTATGATAAGGTATCGAAATCCGTGAGCTCAAGTTTCTTATTGGGTTAACGACGCTCCTCGCATCCGGCAACTATAGGAGGTGGATATCCAAACCTTAATCGGTAATGGCAGCATTTTGACCAGGGAAGAAGCATTCACCTCCCTTAGCAGCTGCAGCTCACAAGTGCAGATTCTTGCACGTGGATTAGACAGCTATCTACTCGGCTACATTCAAAAGCATGAACCAACCAATCGACGCATCATGGTCGACGATCGTTGGATATACTTCAACGACATCCTCGTACTCCAAGTGATCTAATGCCCGCACCACTAGTGCCCAATCAAAAGAGGTTACTTCATGAAGAAGGTTTTGAAAGTAGTCAAGCAGATTGTCTGGGCCATTGAGGCGACTGGAGCCATCCTGGTCTACCGGGAAGTAACAAGACTCGGACGCGAACACCGTCGCCGCATTCGAACCCAGTGCAACCGGTAGCCGACATCCATCCGCGGCGAACGCCGCTCGAACGGGAGGACCCCGAAATGGCAGGAAAAACCGTCATTCAAATCGACTTCACACAGCCTGTCTCAATGGAAGATGTTGGCAGCATTCGTGCCGCCTTCAACAGATCAAGGCAGTTCACAATCTCCGGCACCAACAGGTTCTGGGCTGACCATCCTGATCTGGCAACCAACCAGTGGGTGACTGCAACAGTCCCTCACACTCTTCCAAGATCGCTGTCACTCGCAACTGATGGCGGAACATACCTGTTTCGAGAGCCCAAGGTCACGATCTCGGCCGACGGCGTCATCACTATTACCGAGGGGAGCGAAGTCAACATCTTCACGCCCAATGGATAGAAGTCGCGAAGAGGACGAGGAACGACTACCATACTGGCGGTCGTTCCTCGTGAAGTATTTTCGATGCGTTATAATAATAGAGCCTATAGTTAAAAGGTCCTGAAAAATAAAAGCGGCTAAAGCCTTTTTATTCAGGATGACGTCAAAAACATTTATAAACACCGGGCGAATGCCCGAGAAAGACATTAATAATGAGTAACAATTACGCTTTCATTGATAGCCAAAACTTAAATATGGCTACGCACACACTAGGTTGGAACATGGACTGGGCTAAATTTCGTGCCTATCTAAAAGCCGATTTTTCGGTTGAAGTAGCATATTTATTTATGGGGTACATGCCAGAACACCAGGAAATGTATAACTCATTGCAAAAAGCGGGCTACATTGTGGTATTTAAACCCGTTAGCGTCAACCGTGAAGGGGAAGTCAAGGGCAACATCGATGCTGAACTAGTTTTACAGGCCATGATCGATTTCGAGCGCTATGACGGCGCGTTAATAGTTACCGGTGACGGTGACTTTGCTAGCCTAGTCAGCCATCTGAGTAATAAAAATAAACTTACCGGCGTACTCATTCCTAACCAACGTCAATTTTCACCATTGCTCAAATCAGCCGCCAAAGACAAGGTATTTTTCATTAATAATTTACGCCGCGACTTAGAATATCGACGCTACAACAACCACAAAACACCCGTATCAGCCCCTGCCAGCACCCCAGCTCCTCAGCCTCAATCAACTACCGAAGCCCCCATCGTCGCAGCGCCCGCACTTACGCCTAGCGCAGCCATTCCGGCTAGCCCACCTGTACCTACCCAGGCCGCCCCACATGCGTCATCTGGAGGTCGTCTTACCTCTACGCGAAGCATTGAAGATGCCCTTATCCAAGCTACATCAGCCTCAGCAGCTAGAGAAACCCCAGTAAGCCGAAAACCCCGCGGACCACGCCGTCAACCTAAACCACAACAACCAACCAAGCAATCGTAAAAAAGCTATGACTGAAGAAACCGAAATTTGGGGCGAGCTTGATCAGCTCAATTTTCAAACTAAGCTAAAGGTTTTTGAACAAAGGTACGGTCGTCCAATTATCCAGAAACGACTTTCTCTCCAAGCCGATAATTTTAAGCGGCACGACATGGACACACGGATCAGAATTACAGATGGCCAAGCCGAACTAGTTCAAAAGGTTGGGAGGTGGGAAGCGGCTAGTCGTTCTGAAATTTGCGTTCCTTTAAGGTCTTTATCCTTAAGCGAACTTCTCCGTCTATATCAATGCCTTATCAACCAACTACCACCAGAGCATCGACAAACAAACATTATCCAGTATCAAAACTATATATTTCAAACCAACGATTTTGAGCTTAAGCTGGGGAAACAAACTGGCAAAGAAACTGTTTTTCACTATGAGTTGGAAGCAAAAACCCCTAGCGTCAACTTAAATGTAATCCGTAAAGAGCTAGATCTTCCAAGCCCCCTCGAGCAATCCAACGAAGCCTTTTGGACAGAATGGAACCAACGCGTAAACCTTTCAATGACTGAAGTATCCGAGGTTGAACTTACAAAGCTGATTACCCAAAGCCTAAAATCTTGATTGCAAAAAGTTGCCTTGCATAATCCCTAAAAGTCTTTAGCATGATAACGGTATGTCACAGAAACCAAAGAATCTCGTAATCGTTGAGTCGCCAGCTAAGGCTAAGACCATTGAAAAATACCTTGGCAAAGACTATCATGTTGCCGCCAGCTATGGACATGTTCGCGACCTACCCAAGAAAGGCATGTCTATTGATATTGAACACAATTTTGATCCAACTTATGAGGTTTCGGCCGAAAAAAAGAAGGTCGTAAACGAACTAAAAAAGCTAGCCAAAGACGCTACCACTGTTTGGCTAGCTAGTGATGAAGATCGTGAAGGGGAGGCCATTGCTTGGCACCTATGTATGGCCCTTGGTCTCAACAGTGCCAACACAAAGCGTATCGTTTTTCACGAAATAACTGAGTCTGCCATCAAGCACGCCATCGATAATCCGCGCACAGTCGACCAACATCTTGTAGACGCACAACAAGCACGCCGAGTCTTAGATCGGCTAGTAGGCTATGAGCTTTCACCGGTTTTATGGAAAAAAGTTCAGCCGGGGTTATCGGCCGGGCGAGTTCAGTCAGTAGCTGTCCGTTTAATAGTTGAGCGCGAGCGGGAGATCGAAAATTTTAAAGCCAAGAGCAATTTTAAAGTAACTGCAATCTTCACGCTTGATAAAGGTACCCTTAAGGCTGAGCTCCCACAACGTTTTGCAGATGAGCACCAAGCGCAAAAATTTCTTGAATCTATCAAAAATGCCAGTTTTAAGGTTACCAGTCTCGACACGAAACCTTCCAAGCGTTCACCTTCCGCGCCCTTTACTACCTCAACCCTACAACAAGAAGCCAGCCGCAAGCTCGGGTTTTCCGTTCGCCAAACCATGGTTTTGGCCCAACGATTATACGAAGAAGGGCACATTACTTATATGCGTACCGATTCTTTAAACCTCAGCACACAAGCCGTCCAACAAGCTGCCTCTACAATAACCAAAAATTACGGCCCTACTTACGCTCAAACTCGCACCTTCAAAACCAAGTCGGCTGGAGCCCAAGAAGCCCATGAAGCTATTCGTCCCACCAATCTAAATCAGTCCGCAGCAGGAGCTGATCGTAACCAACAACGGCTTTACGAGCTAATATGGAAACGCACGTTGGCCTCTCAAATGGCAGACGCACTGCTCGAAAAAACTCAAGCAGTTATTTCAATTTCGGACCACCCTGAAATATTTATCGCCAAGGGGGAAATGATTGTTTTCGATGGTTTTTTAAAAGTTTACTTTGAAGACACAGATGATGACGAAAACCAAGACAATAAAATTTTACCCCCCCTAAAGATCGATCAAAAAATGATAGCGGAAGCAATTGAAGCCTCTCAGGTTTACGACCGTCCTAAGCCTCGTTATACCGAGGCTAGCCTAGTAAAAAAATTGGAGGAGGAGGGGATTGGCAGACCATCAACTTATGCTCCCACCATATCTACCATTCAAGACCGCGGCTACGTGGAAAAGGTTGACCTAGAAGGAGTAGAACGAGCACTTATAATTTTGCGTCTCGAAAAGAGTAAAATAACTCAGCGAACAGAGATTGAAACCACCGGTGCCGATAAAAACAAGCTCGTACCGACCACGGTGGGGTCACTCGTAAGTGATTTTCTGGTTAAATACGTACCTGAAATAGTAGATTACCATTTTACGGCCAAAGTCGAAGAGGAATTCGACGATATTGCAGACGGTAAAAAAGCTTGGAACAAGATGATTGCCGAGTTTTATGGCCCATTTCATAAAACCGTAACCGAAACTGAATCAGTTTCAAGAGAAGAAGCTTCTCAGGCTAGAGAACTAGGCAAAGACCCTAAAACAGGTAAGCCGGTAATAGCTCGTTTAGGGCGTTATGGCCCCATGGTCCAACTTGGCCATGCCGAAGACGACGAGAAACCCCAGTTTGCTGCTATCCCGGCTGGACAAAAACTTGAAACCGTTACTTTAAATGAGGCTCTAGCATTATTTAAACTCCCTCGCTTTGTTGGAAAAACCAGTGACGGACAGGATATACTCACCAACAACGGCCGCTTTGGACCTTACATCAAGTTTGGTTCACTGTATGTATCAATAAAACCAGACGACCCTTTCAGTATTACGGTCGAACGCGCCCAAGAGCTTGCCTCGGAAAAGCAACGCAGCGAAGCTGAAAAAAGCATAAAAACATTTGAAAACAGTCCAATAGCAGTTTTAAACGGCCGTTACGGACCCTATGTTAGCGATGGAAAGAAAAATGTCAAAATTCCCAAAGGGACCGAACCGGAAAAATTAACTCTCAAAAATTGTCAAAAACTGCTTGCGGAAGCTCCAGCTAAAAAACGGATTCGAAAACGTCTTTATAAACCCTCTTAAATTGTATTAAATTACAAAACTGATTTGGCTGAAGCTCCAAAAGAGTTACAAATTTTTGGATTTTTTTGTTATAATTGCCAACAGCTTAAAGCACTCTTATACTTATACTTTCATTATGGGCAAGAAAAAAACCAACAACTCGCATCTAACAAAACCTACCCGTAAAGGGCAAAATCTTTTTTTTGAAACACTTACAACAAATTTACCTGGTCTTTACCCTAAAACATTAACCGAAAAACCGATTTCAACAATTGAGGGAGAGTCGCCAGAGTGGATTAACCAAGAAGCACTCGATAACCTCATTTCTGACGCCAAAGCTTTAGGTCGTGACGCTTGGTTTATGACCAAAAAGATTGCACGTGCAGCCGTCGGTAAACCCGCGCGCAGAATATATTATTGGCTATTTGTAGCTAGTGTCTCCGCAACCTGCATGCTAGGCCTGTCATTTATCGACAACACTTATGCTAAATACGCTGGGTTTATAAGTGACCCAAAAGCCTTACTAAACAACCAAAACACGGGCACCACAATTCTCGACCGTAACGGAAAAACTTTATTCCAAGTTTATGGAGCAAGTACTCGAGTTCAAGTTGAGACCAGCGACGTACCAAAAAGTCTTATTAATGCCACCTTAGCTGCTGAAGACCCGAAGTTTTATGAACAAACAGCTATTTCTATACGAGGTACAGCCCGAGCTATCTACAAAAACATTCTTCATCGGGGAGCAGTTGAAGGAGGCTCAACTCTAACCCAACAATTAATAAAAAACACCTTAGTGGCACCCGAAGGAAATTTATTGCGTAAAGCTCAAGAAGTAATTTTAGCAAATGAGCTTGAAAACCAATACACTAAAGATGAAATCATGGGGATGTATCTCAACGGCATTTATTACGGCCAAGGATCTTACGGGGTAGGTGCAGCTGCTCAAATATATTTCAACACGGACGTTCAACACTTATCTTTAAGCCAAAGCGCTATGCTCGCAGGGCTACCGCTCGGTCCAAGCCGGTTTGATCCAACTCAAGACCCGAACTTAGCTAAAGCACGACGGAATTTTGTGCTTGATCGAATGCAATCATTGGGCTTTATCTCAGTAGCTGAGGAAGAAGCAGCTAAGAGCGAGCCGCTTACAGCTTTCCCACGTCAAATCAATATCGAAGCACCAAGCTTTGTGTTTTATGTGCTAGACCAACTCAGGGATCAATACGGAGACGATGTTATTAAGACAGGCGGCCTAACAGTCTACACCACCCTTGATTTAACCAAACAAACACTTGCCGAAAAAACAGTCTCATCCCAAATTAGCCGCCTAACCAACCGTCATGTCACCAATGGAGCCCTTGTCTCGCTCGACCCTAAAACCGGTGAAGTTTTAGCTATGGTGGGCAGCGCCAACTATAACGATCCCAACTTCGGAGCTATCAATATGACTACTGCGTTAAGGCAACCAGGCTCCTCAATAAAACCTCTTGTCTATATAACAGCCTTCAATAAAGGCTACACTCCCGCCACCATAGTTGATGACCTTCCCGTAACCTACCGAAGCGCAACTGAAGTTTATCAACCCAATAATTATGATATGAAGTGGCGCGGAAAAATTACTATCCGTGAAGCACTCGGAAATTCACTAAATATTCCGGCCATCCACGTTCTGGAACATGCCGGTATACCCGATACTTTAAATACTATGCATACTCTAGGCATCACTACCATGCGTAAAGATCCTGCATCTTATGGATTAAGTATGGCCCTGGGCTCAGGAGAAGTAAAAATGCTTGACCTAGCCGCAGCTTACGGGGTATTTGCCAACCGCGGCAAAAGCGTCACCCCTGTTGCTGTCCAAAAAGTTTTGGATCGAAACGGAAAAGATATGACAAAAAAACCCACAGCAACCAGCAGGCAACTAATAGATCCTCGCCATGTTGCTATGCTAACCAGTGTTTTAAGTGATGATAACGCCCGTAAACTCGAGTTTGGTCTAAATAGTCCGCTGCACCTATCACGTCCAGCTGCTGCCAAAACCGGTACCACTACAGACTTTCGTGATAACTGGACCGCTGGATACACACCTGACGTCGTAACGGTAACCTGGGCAGGAAATGCTGATAACTCGCCTATGAGTAATGTTGATGGTATTACCGGCGCTGCTCCCATCTGGCATGATTATATGGAAGCAGTTCTAGCGGGAACCCCGGTAAGCCCCTTCGAGCAACCGAGCGGTATGACTAGCGTAAAGCTTTGTAAGCGAGATGGCGGGCTAGCAAACCCCTGGGACGCAAATACCGTGACTGAGCTTGTCCCTAATGAACTTATTCCAACCAAAAAGTGTTCTTCAAGCCCGCCACCTCCACCACCGCCACCCACTACTCCTACTCCAGAGCCAAAGATTGAGGATAACAAACCAATACCGCCGGAAAATTCTGGATCAATAAACAGCCCTAATCAAAACCCTGCAGATTGTAAAAAGTTTTTCTGCGCACCTTAAAACCGCACTTTAGATACGCAAAACCTTGAGTCATTTAAAAAAAGTTTCATAAAGTTGTTGACACTAAAGTATAGTTGTTTTATAATTTAGACCAAGAGAAAAAATATGACAAACGCAACTACCCCAACCGCCATAACAACTTTTGATTACCGCACCGCTAGCAGTGCTATATTAAAAACCCTAAAACGCGACCGTGATCGACAGATCATTGCCAGACGGTTTGGCTTTGATATGCCTGCACGTCAAACACTTGAACAAATTGGCGCGAGCTTTGGTATAACCCGCGAACGCGTACGACAGATTGAGAAGACCACTTTAATCAAACTCTCTCAACAAAATCTAGCCGAAACCAAACAAGTCGCCGCCCTTATACATAATGAGTTAGAACAACAAGGCGGCTTGGCTTCTACCGAAAAAATTGCCTCCAAATTGGGGGCCCCCACCCCAGCTGAACGTGCCTATATTGTGTTTTTATCAACTCTTGCTCACGGCATTACAGTAATAGACGAGGACGAACAACTACGCAGCGCCCTTAGTCAAACATCAGAGTACCCAACGGTCAAAGTGCGCGAAATTATTAATCAACTCGTTGAAGCCGCCAAGACCCACGGCAAACCTTTGCTTTTAAAGAAATTGGGTGAAAAGATCTCCGTCAGAGTTCCTGAAGCCGCCCTAGCGAACATTGCAAGTATTGCAAAGCAATTAGCCCACCACGAAACGCAATGGGGTCTTATCAGCTGGCCAGAAGTTAACCCCAAAAGTATTCGCGACAAAACGTACCTGGTTCTTACTAAGCACGCCAAACCAATGCACTTTAGCGAAATTTCAGAGCACATCAAAACATCAAATTTTGCGCGTCGCGATGTCACTGTTCAGGCCGTTCACAATGAGCTCATTAAAGACAGTCGATTCATTCTTATCGGCCGCGGAATCTATGCTTTGGCCGAATGGGGCTATACTGCTGGCACCGTAGCGGATATTATTATTGAAGTCTTACGCGAAGAATATCCTTTACATAAAGATGAAATCGTCAAACGAGTACTAAAGCGGCGCCAGGTTAAAACGACTACTGTCATTTTAAACCTTCAAGAAAAAGATCATTTTGTACGCGTTGCCAAGGCTACTTACAAACTAAAAGAACAAGCTTAGCCTTTATAGCTTGCATTTAGTACTTGTCGCGGCCTTATAATAAGAGGGTACTATGGACATTTTATTTACAGCTATAATCAGCATTATTCAAATTCTCGGGCTAGCCATATTTAAGTTTTACGGCTGGGTTGTAATTGTAGGCGTTTTTGCTTATCTAGCGTGGCAAAACCGCCGTAAAACTACTTGGATTGATCAAACAGAGCATGTGCTTCTACGCATTGAGGTACCAAGAGAGAATGAAAAAAAGGAGCTATCGGCGGAGCAAATGTTTGCAAGCCTCCATGGCATTTTGCGTCCTGATAGTGAACTACTCAAAGAAGGCTCAGTGCAAGAACATGTCAGTTTTGAGATTGCCTCAGTTGGCAACCAAATTCAATTTTACGTATGGACCCCAAAACACTTAAAAGATTTTATTGAAGGACAAATCTACGCTCAATACCCCAACGTAAACATATCTGAGGGCGTAGAGGATTATTCGGCAGTGGAAATGGGGGATCGGGTTTTGTTCGGTACTGAGCTTATCTTGACAAAACCCGAGGTTTTACCTATAAAAACTTTTCAAAGTTTTGAGGTTGATCCGCTAGCCGGAATTACAGCTGTTTTGTCTAAGCTAGAGGAGATAGGAGGGGAGATGTGGATTCAAGTGCTAGCCCGACCGATCGACGATGAATGGCAGGATAAAGGAGAGAAGTTTATTGCCGCCATAAAAGGGGGGAAATCAACCAGTTTTTTTAAAGATATTGTCAAGGAATTACTAGAACTTCCTCTTTATATATTTACAAATTCAATTACAAGCCTGTCCGGCCCTGGAGAAAAGAAAAGCGAGAAAAAAGAAGAGAAAAAAGAAGAGAAACTTACAACCGGACAAAGCACACTTGTAAAAGCAGTGGAAGAGAAAATTACTAAACTTGGCTATGAGGTAAAAATCCGAATTGCTTATCTTGGACCAGAACAAATACTTGCAAAACAACGGCTCCAAGCCATTGTTGGAGGGTTTAAACAGTTTAACACCACTAACTTGAATGGGTTTACCACTTCGAAGTACTATGACGGACCAGAATTCTTGGACGAATATCGGGCTAGGCTTTTTCTGGGAAGCGGTTATATCTTAAACATCGAAGAGCTTGCCAGTCTTTACCACTTGCCCCATAAAAGCGTAGAAACCCCTAATTTGGTTTGGACTACCACCAAAACAGGGGAGCCGCCCTCAAACCTTCCTGCGCAGGGCATAGTAGAACCCGAAGAAGTAAGTTTATTTGGTCAAACCAACTTCCGCGGCAGCCGCATCAAATTTGGTATTAAGCGCAGCGACCGTGGGCGTCACCTTTATATAATCGGGCAAACCGGCGCAGGTAAGTCCTTTCTACTGCAGCTTTTGACACTTTCTGATATCTATTACAACCATGGGCTTGCCATCATCGACCCCCACGGAGATTACGCCACCGATATGATGAAGTACATCCCTGAGCACCGCGTAAATGAGGTTATATACTTTAACCCTACCGACCGCGATTACCCCGTTGCATTCAACCCAATGGAGGTCACCGACCCAACTCTTAAAAATCACATTTCGTCTGAGCTCGTGGGAGTTCTAAAGCGTTTGTTTGAAGCTACTTCTTGGGGCCCAAGATTAGAATATATCTTGCGTTATACAATTTTAGCCTTGTTGGATTATCCCGACTCGACATTGCTTGGTATTACCCGAATGCTGACAGAGAAAGACTTCCGTAAAAAAGTTATTAAGATGGTCCAGGATCCGGTCGTGAAGAACTTCTGGGTTAATGAGTTTGCCTCTTGGAATGATAAGTTTGCCAACGAGGCAGTAGCCCCTGTACTAAACAAAGTTGGGGCTTTTACCGCCAACCCCTTGGTGCGTAACATTATTGGGCAACCAAAAAGCGCCTTTAATTTGCGCGAGGTCATGGACGAAGGCAAAATATTATTAGTAAACTTATCCCGAGGGCAAGTAGGCGAGGATAATGCCGCTATATTAGGAGCCCTCATGGTAACTAAAATTCAATTATCAGCCATGAGCCGCGCCAACGTCGGCCTCGAGCATCGCCGACCGTTTTACCTTTACGTTGACGAGTTTCAAAACTTTGCCACCGACTCCTTTGCCGTTATCCTCAGCGAAGCTCGCAAATATGGCTTAAACTTAACCGTTGCTAACCAATATGTATCCCAAATGCCCGAAACCGTCCGGGATGCCGTTTTTGGTAACGTTGGTTCAATGATTACCTTTAGAGTAGGCGCGAATGACGCCACTGTCATTGGTAAGTACTTTGAGCCCACTTTTGAACCCGGCGACCTTATTAAGCTACACAACCAAAATGTCTTTATATCTATGAGTATTGGAGGTGAAAAATCTAGTCCCTTTTCTGCCTCCACGCTTATGATGCCCCCACCTGAAGCCGATCAGAGCGAAAAAATTATTGAACAATCCCGCCAACGTTATGCCAACAAGCGCGAGGACGTAGAGCAGGCCATTACTAAATGGTCATTGAGCGCTTTAACTGAACTTGAAGCAGGACAAACCACCTCGTCTGCGCCTACGCTGGGCTCAGGCGCACCGGCCGCACCAGATAGTCGAGTAATTCAATTACCGTCTGAACAAAAACCGAACACCTTCCTGGGAGGTCTTAGAAACCCCGAAGATTCAACGCATCAAAGGGGGAGTAGGCAAGAGGGGAACCGAGAACACGGAAATACAGCAAGCATGGCTCGAACGGCTACGCAGGTAGGTCAAGTGGATTCTAAGACACATCCTTCGGAGCTGGTTGGCAGTGGTAGTAACTTAGCTGCAGACGAGACAGTCAACCTCCGGCACTAGAGACATTCTTTTTGTGAATAAGATAGTAGGGAGGACTTAGGTCAAAAGAATAACCTACAAGCAATGATGTCGCACAATGTATATTTTACGACATACCTATATTTAAGTAATTGCTGATAGTTTGTACCTGATTAAACCTTTATCAACTAGCAGTTATCCTTATTTAAACCCTATACTTACTTATTTTAATTACTACCCCTATTATCCCACAACGTAAATCTTCCCTATAATAACTAGCGCCTAACTTATCATCACATTTACCAAAATACATTTAATCTGTTCATATTGAATTTTTAGCTTTGTTTCTTAACTATTTAGTTTTTATTAAATTTCAGCAAACTTAAAAAAAGAACAGTTTTAATAACTGTCGTTACATAAACAAAAACCGAACATAGGGGAGGGGGCTATAGGTAATATGCCTTGCCGGGAATTCGTAAGTCAATATATTGGGTAGGCGTTTTTTTTAGTTTTACTAAGGTGCTTAGAACCGTCTTCAAGCTTGTTAACTGATCCTCTACCCTGCTTTGAGTATCAAACTTAATTGTATAACCATTTTTTACCTTCACATCAAGCTCTGTTGTCGTATCTGGTACGCTCAAGGTTGTAGCAACCAACCCGGTGCTAGGAGTTAGCTCCCCCGCCACTACGCTGGCAAACTGTACAAACCGCTGAGGCGCAACCCTACTCCCCACCTTTACTAGCAAGCCAGTGCTATCAACAATAACCGGCAATCCCTTAGGTCCCGAATCAAGCTTCACAACGGCTACCCCATTGCTATCAAGTAAGTAAGTTTGATTTGCGCTCTGCCACACTACACTCAGATGACGCTCCGTTACTACAACTTCGACCTTGTTTGGCCAACGCCTCGCAACCACCACATTACTGAAGCGCTGATCATGCAGTAATTCTCTTGCAAGCGGAGCCAGACTAAGCGTAAGTAAATTTTTTGAAAATTGGTGACGTCTAAAGCTATCATCAATTTCGGCCTCAATATCACTTTTAGGGATAACTTTATTCCCTCTCACTACCACTTCCTGTACAGCGAAAAAACGCCACAAGCCAAACAGCACTAACGCAGCAAGTATAAGTTTAGCTCCAAACTTTGCACTCCCCTGGCTCGGCCGTATCCCCCGTTTTTTCGGGACCGGAGAAGGCTTGCGTGTATAAAAAGCCCTACCAGTTCTAACGTTTCGCTTAATCGCCATCTACTAATTCCTTTTGTTCGGTTTTTGTTTGCACTCTTGCATTTTCCTTGATTAGATTTGCCAGTTTGTGGTCCGCATCCGGTAAGGCAAACTCGGCGATAGCGCGGCTTAGACTATCCTGCTCTTCCCCCGAATCCATTATCTGGTTAATTTGCCTAGCAAGCGAAGACGCGTTCAGCCGCTCTTGTGGGATAACCTTGACAGCACCGGCTCGTGCAAGCGTAGTAGCGTTAAGCACCTGGTCGTCTAACCCGGGATGAGGAATAATAATGACAGGTTTAGCAAGTACAGCAAGCTCCGAGAACGTGTTAGCTCCTCCTCTGCCGATTACGAGGTCAGCAGCTGCTAAAGCAGCCGCCAACGTGTCAGTCAAATAAGAGTGCGCTTGATACCTTTCGGGATGTTCAAGAGTTAAACGGCTAACTTTAAACCGTACCTCTTCTATGTTGCGCTCACCAGTTACGTGAATTACTTGATACCGCTTAGTTAACTCTGTCAAACTACTTAGTATTACGTCATTTACAGCTTGGGCGCCCTGACTTCCACAAAATACCAATATTACCGGCTTGTCAGAGCTAAGTTTAAATTTTGCTAGCCCTTCTAACCGATGTGCGTTAAGTAGATCCCGCCGCACCGGATTGCCAGTATAAACTAACTTATCTATTTGCCAACCTTTATAAAGCGCTAGCGGAAACCCCACGGCTATTTGCTCAGCATACTTAGCCAAAATGCGGTTTGTTAGCCCGGGACGCATATCTGATTCATGAATTATATAGGGAAGACGGAGGCTTCTAGCAGCGAGCCCTACTGGCAACCCTACGTAACCACCTTTAATAAAAATGATGTCTGGATCATATTGACGTAAAATTCGCCGACTTTGCGCAAAACCTCGTACAACGCGAGTCAAGTCTCGGACATTCAAGACTGCAGCCGGTACATCTTGCAGTTTTTTTAACCAACTACTATTAGCAAAACGACGAAACTTACCAGCCGCTATTGCAGCAAACTGATACCCAGCTGCAACCGCAATACGCCCTTCTAGACCACCCTTTTGCCCCACGTAAAGAACTTCTAAGGACTTATCGTGAGCTTTTAAGGCGTCGAGCGTTGCCAGAATGGGCGTTATATGTCCGGCCGTCCCTCCTCCGCTGACTAGAATGCGCATGTGTCACCTCTTTAGTGCTAAACTTTGAAATATTAAAAACTATGCCTATCCCGAACAACGCAAAAACCAGACTTGTTCCTCCATAGCTGATAAATGGAAGTGGGATCCCCGTTAATGGAACCAACGAAATCATAGCCGCTATGTTAATGGCTGCCTGAACTCCCAACCACAGAATAACGCCGACAGCCGTCAGTTGGGCAAAAATATCTGTTGTCATACGAGCTATTTTAAATCCCCTATAAACCAGCACTCCAAACAAAATTATTACCGCTACCGATCCGGCAAAACCAATTTGCTCTCCAATAACGGCAAAGATAGAATCATTGGCTGCCTCAGGCAAATAGCCATAAATTTGCAGACTTTTACCCAGACCACGCCCTACAACTCCGCCTGACCCTATAGCAATTAAGGACTGGCTAATATGATACCCCACTCCAGTTGGATCGCTTGACGGATGAAGAAACGCAGCCAGTCGCTGCAACCGATGCGGAAAAGTTACAATTGCCAACCAACTTGCACCTAAACCCACCGCCGCCAAGCCAAGAATATGCTGATGCCTAGCACCTGCCACGTAATACATTCCAACGGAGGCTGCTGCAAGCACTATGGCTGTGCCCATATCGCGTTGCAAAACAACCAATATAAACCCTATGACAGCCATCATAATCGTGAACGGGAACAACCCATCCCAAACCGTCTTTACTCCTTCACGACGTTTTTCAAACCAAGCCGCCAGATACAATACAGTACTCAGCTTAAGCAATTCAGCTGGCTGAAAAGATGCCGGCCCCAGCTTAAGCCACCTTGTAGCGCCATTGGTAGTATAGCTCAATCCTGGTACCAACAAACCGAGCAACGCCACAAACGATATTATCATAAAAAATGGCGCCCAAGCCTTCCAATAACGATATTCAATTCGAGTAGCCAATACCCATGCAACCAAACCAACAAAAATATTAATAAGCTGGCCGTAAAAGTAGTAATTCCTACTTGTGCTTCCTAATAATTTTTGACTCAAAACCGGGCTTATTGAATACATAATCACCAGCCCGAAACTAAGTAAAACAAAAATCACCAGCGCTAAAACATAATCGGGCTTATGTCCTCGAACAGCCCCATCCGCTCGTCTCACAAAATTTTAGTCCTTCCTAAAGATTCGACAGTCATACTTAGATGCAATTCGAGGAGGCGCGAGCACCGTAAAAGAGACGTACTTTGCGGTACGGTGAGTGCGGTGCGCAGGCGTTGACACTGAAGTGCGCTAAGTATGACTG
Source organism: Candidatus Parcubacteria bacterium (assembly GCA_963718875.1). GTDB lineage: Bacteria > Patescibacteriota > Saccharimonadia > UBA4664 > JBIOIQ01. The sequence continues at coordinate 558,936 of OY970378.1, read as the reverse complement.
TCGTTAAGCTCATTGGCCGCCTCTGTTCCCTAACAAACCCAATATCAAGCCAATGGTACCAGCTATCTGTCCCAATACCCACAACCGCATTGTAACCTTCACTTCAGGCCAACCAATAGCTTCTAAATGATGATGCAATGGCGCAGACTTTAGTAGTTTTCGCTTTAATATTTTCTTTGAAGCAATCTGTAAAACGCTCGACCCGGCCTCGACCACAAAAACAGCTCCAATAATCGGCAACACAAAAACAGAATTCGTCAACATAGCCACCACTCCTAAAACCGTTCCAAGCGCAAATGAACCCGTATCCCCCATAAAAAAGCGAGCCGGAAAAATATTAAACCATGTATATGCTAAAACAGCGCCCACGATGGCCGCACAAAATCCCGCAAGTCCAAAATTACCTTGAAAGTAAGCTATTACGGTATAGGCTCCAAATGCCGTCGCTAGTAACCCCCCCGACAGCCCGTCCAGTCCATCGGTTATGTTCACCGCATTGGCTGTTGACACTACGACAGCATAAAATAGGGGTATATAATACCAGCCAATATCAAAATCCCCCACTCTAGGTATATGGATAAGGTTGTATCCTAGTTTGTAGTAAAAATACAGTCCACCCGCCAGGGCGATAGCTGAGATTAAACCAAACTTTATCCAAGTGCGTAATCCACCCTTCCCCAACCCAGGACCCTTAATGTTGATCCAGTCGTCCAACGCGCCTACTGCCCCAGCCGCAACGAGCGCAAAAAGTGGTAAATAGGTCTGTGATCGACTCAAATTCAGTGGTACTGTAACGAGTAGTATTGTGGCGATCGTAATTACGCCTGCCATCGTAGGGATGTGACGGTTGTGCTTAGCTGAATGTAATTTCAGAAAAACTAAAGCTTTTTCTCCAGTCACAGCCGTATCACGAACTTGTTTCCATAGCTTATACCGAAAAGCGATACTCGTATAAAGTGGTGTGAGCGCCATTGCAATCACAAATGCTAAAACTGACTGAGTAAATATCCGGGATAAGGGAATAATTGGTGCTGAAAATATATGAGTTTTTAGCATGGCTTCTAGAGGTATCGTATCATATTTACAGGTATAAGCATAACCTTATTCATACTAAGAAGTCGGTGGAACTTGGTAATAATTAAGCAGCCATCGCGTAATCACCCCAAAAGCAGGAACAGTAGTAGTTTCAGCAAAGGCACTTGTTTGAGGCTGGTTGATTCGAACCATTAAGACAAATCTTGGATTTATGACCGGTGCAAATCCCACAAATGAACCAATATTTTTATTGGGATCATACCCACCACCTGGTAAAGGAATTTGAGCTGTGCCAGTCTTCCCTGCAATCTGATAACCCTTAGCCCGCGCCGCAAACCCCGAGCCTTTCTCGACCACCGCAATCATCATTTGAGCTAGCGCGCTAGCAGTCGCACTAGATATTACACGCGGGTTGGCTACTTTTGGAGCAATGTCCTTTGTTTCACCATTAGGCAGAATTACTTGGTTAACCAGCTGGGGCTGGTAGAGTTTGCCACCATTCGCAACCGCCGCAACAGCCATTACCATTTGCATCATGGTTACGGAGATGCCTTGTCCAAATGTCATATTAGCATAGTTAACATTATTACCATTGGCATTTGAAGGTGGATTTACCGTTCCTGTCGCTTCACCAGCCTGTTGAATGCCAGTAGCAACACCAAAGCCAAAGCGCTTAATATAGCTTGAAAACAACTGCTTGCCAGGTAAAGTTATGTTTTCCACATCCCCCCCCATTGCCTTGAGGACATAAATAACGCCAGTATTCAGTGACTTTTGGATAACATCTAGCATTGACTGGGGCTCGGCATATTGCTTTTTTTCAGCGTTATAAATGGTCCGACCGTCAATCTTAATTGATCCTGGATCAGTAAACATTGTTTGAGACGTCACTTTTTTGCTATCTAGTCCCGCTGCCATTGTAAAAACTTTAAAACCCGAGCCTGGCTCAAATTGACTAGCTACTACATCATTACTAAATACGTTGTAATCCGTCACAGAGCCATAGTTATTTGGATCATAAGTTGGATAGTTAGCCATAGCTTTAACCGCACCGTTATTGGGATCGACCACGATCACACTCCCAGACACTGCTTTAGAATCCTCAACCGCAGATTTAATAACTTTTTCCACCTCCGCCTGGATATTACGGTCAATGTTTAGTACAAAGCTTTGACCATCAACCGCAGATTTTTCAAAGCTACCAGCTATTGCTATTGGGTTGCCTTGTGTATCGGTGCGGAAGTTAAGCAATCCAGGAGTGCCTGTAAGCTCTTTGTTTAAATACCCTTCTACTCCATATTGCCCAAGTCCATCATTATTTACAAACCCCAACAGCTGGCTAGCAAGCTGACCTTCGGGATATGAGCGCTGCTGAACCGTTGTTAAGCCAACCCCCAGCAAATTAAGATTCCTAATTTTTTCGGCAGTCGAAGCGGAAAGCCCACGTTTCAAGACTACATAATCACCAGGAGCCATCATGGATTTGAGATACGCATCAGGATCGTCGCGCGTTACTCCTGATAGCGCCACCGCAACCTCATTTTTGTTTTTCATAATTGAAGGATCAACGTATAAAGAGAACAGTGTTTGAACAAGTGCAAGTGGTGTTTTGTTTTTACCATCTAATATATATATTTGGCCTCGAGCAGCCGGGACCACGAATTTGCGAGATTGTTGATGTGCTGCTTCAACCAAATAACGATCTCGACTAAGCACCTGAAGACTAAATAATCGGACTATCATTGCCAAACCAAAAAACACCAACAACCAGCTAAGCAAGTTAATGCGCCGATCTGGCCGAACTGTGTATCGAAAGCTCAACCGAGCCCCTGACTGAAAGCGTAAAACTCGGATTGAATGTTAGTTGGATGCATAGGTTAAGTTTTGCTCTGGTACCATTTTAGCCACAGTAGGTGAGTTTTGAATTGTCTGGATAGCCTGAAGTCGCGCCGCTTCCACGGCCAGCTCTTGCTGAGCCAGTGATATTTTAGCTTTTTTCTGGCTTAGGTCGCTAAGCTTATAGCCATACACGCTTGTCTTTGTTATTTGAGTAAGATACAACAAAGCCAAAATGGTAATAATCGCAATTGTTACGAATCCAACAGAAGTTGGGCCAAGTCGCATCTTTGCTTGGCTTCGGTAAATATTTTGATTACGTCTAACAGACGCAACAGCAGTCGACATATTTCATGCTCCTTTTTGTTTTTATTTATTCGAGCGAAAAACCTTTGTTGTTTTTGCGGTTAAGTGTTGCAGGTCGGCGGCTCCCGCAAAAAAGCGGGAGCCACTCCCCTGCTAATCGTTTAGTCTACCTTCTGGACTTAACGACACGCACTGGGATCTTGATCCGGCGAGATGTACCGGTTACAGTTACCGTCATGTACTAGCCTCCTTTGGTTTTTGTTTTTAGTTTTACAACGGCCCGCAGTTTTGCGCTGCGTGCACGCGGATTAAATGCATCAATTTGGCCACTTATAGGCCTGGCCGTGAGCTTTGCAATGCTAGCAAGGTGCCCACAGGTACAAATGGGCTGTTTAGGGGGACATATGCAATCACGACTCTCCGTATCAAAGAACTGCTTTACGATCCGATCTTCTAGCGAGTGAAAGCTGATTACCGCTATTCGGCCACCCGGATTCAGTAACTCAACCAGCAAAGGGAGCGCTCTAGACAAACTACCAAGCTCGTCATTTACTTCAATCCGAATTGCCTGGAAGCTACGGGTAGCCGGATCGATACCACCTGTGGAGGGAACTACCTTTCGTATGATATTTGCCAGTTCCTCAGATGTGGCAATTGGCCTACCAGAAACAATAGCTGCTGCAATCCGTCGGGAACGAGGCTCCTCTCCATAGCGGAAGATGACGTTCGCCAGATCGGTCTGGCTGTAGCTGTTTACTACCTCGGCGGCCGAAAGAGCCTGCGTACGATCCATGCGCATATCAAGTGGCTCCGAGCTTTTGAAGCTAAATCCCCTCTCCTGGGTATCAAGTTGCGGCGAAGAAACGCCCAGATCAAGCAATATCATATCAAATTGCTGGCCCCGGTCTTTTAATTCTTGAGCGGCATCGAAATAATTAGCTTTGATTATCTCGCTTTTGTCGCCAAAAATTTGTTTTAAAGCCGTAATGGCTTCACTATCTCGGTCTACCAGTACTACTTGTCCTGAAGGGCCTATCAGGTCGATAACTTGCGCTGCGTGACCACCGTAGCCGGCTGTACCATCAAGGTAACTTTGACCGGGCTGGGGCTGAAGTAGCTCAAGCGTTTCTGTCAGTAATACTGGTTGGTGTTTTTGTTTCATTTTAAGGGTCACCTATCTAGCAGCCAGCTGTTTGTTTAAACGTTTTTGTTTTGAATCGCCTTATAGAAAAGACGAAAATGGAGTTTTTTGTGGTAAGGAATTAAATTCATAATTCCTTAGGTCCTACCGCTTAAAGGGTAGGAAAAGTTTTGTGAGGTGGAGTTATCTTCTACAGGTGCGAGAACTGTTTAGCGCGTGTTCTTATAACCGCTTTGCTGACTGCCACATAGCTGATCCTTTATTTTTGTTTTGGATTTTTGTTAAGGTACTTGTCGAACGACTCTTATTGCTTGGGGCTGATTCTCCAGTAATCCCCTGCACGTACTGCCACCACGTCTTTGGTAATGCCAGCGTAATCGAGTAAGTGCTGCTCTAGCGTTATGCGACCTTGTTTTGCGTCCATGCCAGCAGCTGTTTTTCCGCTACGGAACTTGACGTTTAGATCTGCAATCCGCTCATCGAGAATGTCGCCCTTGAGGGCTGGCTCCATTTTCTCGTTCCAAACTTGAGCCGTGTACAAGTGGAGGTAGTTTTGAAAACCTCGAGTTATTACTATGGTACCGCCTTCGAATTCATGACGCAGTTCAGCTGGGACAGTCAGCCGGTTTTTGTCGTCTAATCTTCGTTCGAAGTAATCCATCGTTTTTCTCGTTAATGTTTTTGTTTCTACCCTCTCACTGTCATAAGGATACTACCCACTGCTACCCACTGTCAAGCACTTTTTACAACGTTGTACCCACAACAGCGGATATAAAAATAATCCCTTAGGTAAGGGATTATTTTAGGCCTAACTAAACCTTAAATTAATCGATAACCAATCTTTCTTTTGCCAAACCAACAATATGTTGCAACTTATCCACTTCCCATCTCAACATTAACCTTCCTGTATCATTGATTCGATACACAAACGACTCCCTACCGGGTCTCTTAGCGCCACCAGAAGGATTAAGTGTATCTATCAGCCCAGACTGCCTTAAGCTGTTTAACGAATGATATAAGGCTCCATTACTTACTGTGGAATCAGTCATTGAATCGGCTTCGCATTGACGACCGAGTTCGTAACCATTCATCTGTCCCCTTGCCAAAGCTAAAAGGATGTTTGTATCGAGCTTGCTTAAGATTATGTAATCTCCATCGTCGCGGGAAGTAACCATAGATCCATTATAGGTCTAAGTTAGACGTGTTTAAAGTGCTTAAAAGCAGTCTATGTTAGACCTATAGGAAAACAATAACTCCTCCACTAAGGGCAGGTGTATTATTCGGACTAAAAGATCGTTTCTTACTCGCTGTTCCAAGGATGCTTCGAGAGCTCCAGGCCAAAAAAAGCCACCGCGAGCGCTTTAAAGATCCAGCAGATCAATTTACATTACTTAGAAGTTTGGCTGTACCGTTTTAGTGGACAGGGGCTTGGAATTCGGAGAATGTCTATTCAAATATGTGACGGCTTCCGGATAAAAAACGACGGCTTTATTGAAGTCATGAAACTATTTACTTAATGTGCCCTTCGACTACGATCGCTTAAACGATCTTCGCTCAGGGAATAAAAATATATACCCTAAAACGTTTTTAGTTGTTCTCGGATCGCTTCATCAAGCCCAACAATCTTTACCCGCTCCTGTTTCATTGTATCGCGATGACGAATTGTCACAGACTTGTCATCGAGCGAATCAAAGTCCACCGTCACGCACAATGGCGTACCAATCTCGTCTTGACGGCGATAACGCCGACCGATCGACTGAGTCTCATCATATTCAACTTTGTAATTACCAGAAAGCTGCTGCCACACCTCTTTGGCAAGAGGTGTCAACTTTTCATTTTTGGATAACGGCAGCACTGCTACTTTAACCGGAGCAATATCGGGATGGAATTTAAGTACCACTCGCTTCTCACCACTTACCTCTTCTTCATGATAGGCCGATATCATCAGAGCTAAAAATAACCGACCTACACCAATTGCCGGCTCAACTACATGCGGGTAGTAGCGCTTTTTACTTGTCTCATCAAAGTAAGATAAATCCTTACCACTCCCCTTGCTCTGCCCCGTCAGATCAAAATCAGTTCTGTAGGCTACTCCATAGAGCTCCTTAAAGCCCATCGGAAACTTAAACTGAATGTCTGTGCTAGCAGCTGCGTAATGAGCACGTTCATCCTTTGAATGTTTATAAAGTTTAAGATTATCATCTGCCAAACCAATCGATTTAAGCCAACTTAGACAAAAATCTAACCAGCGCAAATGTTCTGCACTACCATTTTCAGGCTCAACAAAATATTCCATTTCCATCATGTCAAATTCACGAACTCGAAAAATGAAATCTCCTGGTGTAATTTCATTTCGAAAACCTTTGCCTATCTGGGCAATACCAAACGGAATCTTTTGGCGGCTCGTGTCCAACACATTTAAAAACTGAGCAAAAATTCCACCCGCAGTTTCAGGGCGCAAATAAGCTAGTCCAGTATCGTCATCCACTGGACCCACATAAGTTTTAAACATCATATTAAACTGCTTGGTGCCGGTCCAAGCTTTTTTACCACAGTTTGGACATACTTTATCAGCGAGTGCCATGTCGTACTCTTTGAGATTTTTTGTCTCAAAATCAACCAAGTGATCGGCGCGAAAACGATGCTTGCAGTTTTTACAGTCAACCAATGGGTCTACAAAGGTATCTACGTGTCCACTGGCCTTCCAAAGCGCAGGATTTTGAATGATGGTTGTGTCAAGACCAACTACGTTAGAATTAGAATAAACAAATGCTTTCCACCAAGCATCCTTAATGTTTTTTGCCAGCTCAATTCCATAAGGACCATAGTCCCAAAATCCAGCCAGCCCACCATAAATCTCACTTGTTTGAAACACAAAACCACGCCGCTTGGCAAGTGAAGCTATCTCTTCCATTGTTACACCCGATTTTGCCATCAGAAACTATAATTCTCCAAATCTATCAGTTCATTATACTCGTCTTGTTCAAGCCTTCCAAGCGAAAGCAGAAACTCGCAATCGAGCAAGAATGTTTCGTGGACAGTCTTTGTTCGCTCAGAGCCCTTGTCGCGCAAAAGCATAATTGTAGCAATACCATCTTTTACGAACTGGGCCACCTCCTCGTCAGTCATTAAATCGCCTTCGCAAGCCTGTGGGTTGCTCAAAATACTTTCGGGCGGATCTACTTCGTGAGCCCTATAATCTTCCAAGTCCCAAGCCAGCTCACTTCCCCGCTTTTGCTCCATAATGTCTCCTATTAGACTTCTTTCAAAACCCTCCCGTCCTGCAAACCTGTTTATAGGGCAATCTACCGACTTTTTGCGTCTCAAGGTAGCACTATGGCTATCTCTTACCGCAAGAAAGCCGCTATATTGCTCCTAAAACAGGCTTTCGGAATATCGAGAGGGTTTTAAAAGAAGTCTATTCAAATAGTGCAGCACTTGTTAGAAATCTTTTCCCAAAAGTATACTCATAAAAATAGTTACAGGCATTCAAACTATCTTTTGATAACGCTGTAACGTCCTGCAAACGCCGAATATCCGGGAGTAGATTGCTTAACATCAACCGCCACAGCTTAATCTGGTTTAGCGATATTAAAAACTGTCGACTAATGCTACAAGTGTCATCTACTATACCACCAATTTCAGGCTCAAAATAGTAAGCGTCGCGTAAGTCACGATTACCACAAACACTACATCCATCCAACCTTGGTCGATATCCTAGAGTCTCTAGTAGGCGTAACTTGAAGTAAAGTTCCACAACTGCGTCTCCTCCCCTCTGAGACAAATCCAAGTAGCAATTGTCCACCACATCAAACAAAACAGTTTGTTCAGCTCCTTCCAAGGTCAAACGATCAAGCATCTCAGCTAATAAAAAACTTTGAGCCAAGGAATTAGGATGTTCCGTAATGCTATCGGCGCTCCTTAGCAACCGAGCCGACGTAATAATATCTAGATTGCGTCCCTCGGCAAACATCAGCTCGACCGTTCCAAACGGCTCAAGATGCCCCGCCATTCGGCTCTTAATCCGACGCACACCTTTTGCAACCGCGCGTACCTTGCCATGGTCGCGTGTTAAAAACGTAATAATTCGATCGGCCTCGCCTAAGTTCATTCGCCGCAACACAATTCCAGTGGTTTTGTAATAACCCATGATGCAATTGTACGCTACTACAGACAGTTATTATGTTGCTAGGCTGTCTTTCGCTAGAAGTATCCCAGCTATAGTACGTGCCTCAGCTATACTTCCATTCCGGCACATCTCTACAGCTTCCGACAGAGGCATTTTAATGACCTTGAAATAGTGTTCTTCATCACCTACAAGTTTCTTTTCTATTAACTTAGTTGCTAAATAGACATATGTCCGTTGAGTTAAGTAGCCAGGAGAAATAGTCATCAGAGATAGTTGCGTCAAAGTACCAGATAAACCAATCTCTTCCTGCATCTCCCGTTGTGCCGACTTTTCAGGATCCTCACCAGTATCCATCATCCCCATTGGGAGCTTAAGCCCCCGTTGATTAGTTGCACCAAAATACTCCTCCACCAGACATACATTCATGTCATCATCTATCGGAACTACCGCTACACTATCACCACCATGTTTTCTGATAATTTCCCACGACACTTCCTTGCCCGGACGTATCTCGATATCACGCGCTAAAACGGAAAAAACTTTGCCGCGATAAAGCTCTCGCTCGGCAATAATTCTCTCCTTATGCAAGTTTTGATCCCTCATAAACCTCTTATTTACTTAAGACCTTAACAACCTTCTCGACGACTTCGTCTGGCGTATGACGCGATTTGATCAGATAGTCGCTGACTCCTAAGGCACTTGCTAACTCACGGTTCATGTCCACTTCAGCCTCTCCAAGGTTTGTCAGTAAAATTATGGGAATTTGGCGCAACTCCGGCTGTTTTTTAATTTCTTTTAAAACATGGAACCCATTAAGTTTAGGCATCAGTATATCAAGTAGAATTAATTCTGGCTGATACTCAGCTAATATTTCTAAACATTCTTCGCCGTTCGTAGCAACCCTTACTTGATGACCTTCAAGCTCAAACTTAGCTTGATACATTTCTACTAAAATAACATCGTCTTCGACTAATAAAATATGGGCCACTAAATTCTCCTGTTAATTGTAGTATACACCCATTTTAGCCATGACATAACAAGGAGTCACACCAATATACCAGCCCTACTGTAGCAAAGGCAGCTGTCGGGCTATCGGTAGCGAAAAGCTAAATTTTGAACCTTTTCCTTCTCGGCCAGTCGCCCAAATTTTACCTCCATGGGACTCCACTAACCGTTTAACGATGTACAACCCTAGCCCAGATCCCCCCGCCTCAACACTCATGGGATTATAAACCCGCCCAAACTTTTGAAAAATGCGTTCAATCTGATTTGGAGTAATGCCAACGCCACTATCACTAACACTGGTAATCAGCTCGTCCCCAACTACTTTAAAATCTATCACAACCTCCCCTTTAGGAAAGGAGTATTTAATTGCATTGTCCACTAAATTAGTTAAAATCTGACGTAATCTATTTTCATCCGCCAGTACCAATGGCAATCGCTGTTTACGCCTAACTTTTAGCAAAATCTGCCTCTCAAATCCTTTACTCGCAAGCTCGCTAACAACCTCATTAATAACCGTCTCCGGAGCTGTGGGGTTTTGAACAAGATTGATTTTACCGCTTTCAATATGGCTTGCATCCAGTAAGTCTTCTACCAAATCTACCATTCGCTGATTACTTTGATAAACCCGGTTTAAAAAATGGAATTGTTTATCATTCAGCTCACCGAAATCCTTATTCAAGATCATGCTTAAGAAGCCCTTGATAGCCGATAGTGGAGTTCGTAATTCATGCGACACTATAGAAATAAAGTCACTCTTAATTTCCTCCACCTCTCGGTCTTTTTGGATATTTCGAATAATTGCGAGCCCGCTCGTAACATGTCCTGAGTTGTCGAAGATTGGCGAATAACTAATTTCTGTCCATATCTGCTCAGCATCTAAATTTTCCAGCAGCTGCTGGCTCTTGGCAATCGTTTTTCCCTCGGTTAATACCTGATGAACGGGAGAAACTGATGCCAAATTCACTCCTTCTTGCGACACAGACTTCACAACTTTTATAAAAGACTTTCCTATTGCATCAGAGGCTCTAATACCCGTTAGCTTAGAGGCAGCCGTATTAAACCCTACAACCTTAGCCTTTTGATCAAAAATAACAATACCTTCTTCGGTAAACTTAAAAACTGCCTCCCAACGCTCACGCCGACCGTTAACGTCATGATAAAGGTTGGCATTCTCAATTAATACTGCTAGCCTTGAGGCTACCAAATTAAGTAAATTTACATCGTGGTCTGCAAACTCCTCTTCACGGCCACTCACTACAAAAACGCCTAATATTTTAGTGCCGAGAGCAATTGGCACAGCCAAACCATGCCCCATCACTTGGGATTCGTCGTCAGCCACACTAGTCTTATGCGGCCTTTTGCTTATAAATGCCCTTGAAATTGGTGATTTGTTGTCAATAAGAACTGTATTGGGGTGTTCATGAAACATTGCCGTTGTGGCTTTTATTTCCAATTTACTTATTCCCGGACGATATAAATAAATACTGGCATATTGGGATGACAGTAATTGACTTGTTTTTTGAAGATACTTATCGTAAATTTGATCGACCCTAAAGCCCAAGATCGAACTAATATCGGACAACTCGGCTAACCCCGATAGCTCACGAGAATGCCTTTGGGCTTTCCATGCCATATCGTTAGCCTCCATGGTTTTTTCAATCAATGGGGTTACATCTCGAACGCTCACTACCGAACCCTGGTTCCCAGTTCGACCTATAATTGGACTTGTAACCAACTGTAAATGTCTCAACTCATTTTTAGATCTAACTTCAGCATAAAACGTCATCTTCCGTCCAGTTTTGATCCAGTCTATAACCCGTTCTGGGGTCGATATGTCAAACGTAATGTACTCTTTAACTTTAGGGTCACGTAAAAAATCGGCAAAATTCCTTCCGCTTATATCATTGGTATCCATTATTTCTCTAAAATACTCGTTGGTACTGGTTACTACGTTATTCGTATCAAGCACAATTAAACCATGAGCCGTACTTTCTTGGACAACCATCAATTTTTCTTTTTCCGCATATACTCCAGTCAAATCTCGTAAATTAACAATCACCCCCACGACTTCATCTTGACTATTCTTGTATGGGCCAAAGATAGCCTCTAGCGTTGCATAGCCATTGGGAGTCTTGAGATTTAAAAGTTGGCGGATTGTTTTACCTGTAAGTGCTTCTTCAAAAGGAACCAACGACAAGCTAGCAATATCAAGCGCCGACCCATCGATACTATATTTAGTAAACGAATGGAAAAAATCCTTTAGCGAGAGGTTCACAGTTTGGCTTTTCAAATGCAGCATTGCAAAAACTGCTGGGTTAAGATAGCGGAGTATACCCTCAGAGCTAATCACGATTAAACCATCCTGCATAAAATCGCGCGTCTGTTCTATCTCACTGGTGACCTTGGTTAAATCGTTTTTCAATTGCAAATTTTTTATCGCAATTGCTAACTGCTTCACCAAAGACTTAAACCACATTTTTTGTTCTATTAACAACTCTTCTTTTTGAAAAATCGCCACAAACCCCGATGATTCGCTATGATATTCAATCGGCTCAATCATTATTTTGTTGATACCAAAATCACTCAATTTAATTGCTAGCTCTTTTGAACCAGATAACTCAAAAATATCCGCAACTACTGCTACTTTTCCAGCCGCTTTATTAAACAGACCCAAGGGGTTATCGAATATTTGCTTTAATTCTGGGATAGGATTATGTGTAACATTTATTACGCTGTTAAGCCCCCACTCTAATACTGCCGCCGAAGGCAAGGCCGGAATTATATAGGCTAGCCCTCTTTTAAGCACTTCCCATAGCTCAGTTTGATCCGGCGCAGCAGCCATTTCCTCTAATAGTATGAGTAATGCAGCTGTATCTAATGGCGTTTGTGGCTTTGGCGTCGGGAGCTTGGTCTTTTTGGCTGATTTATGATCTGAAACCATCGACAAAACCCCTTACATTATTCATCTACGTTCTACGTTAGCATGCTCAACATTGGCGTCACAAGCGTAAGCGATATAAACATCCCCTATGATTTAAGGACTCCCAATTACTAATTTGGGTATATATAGAGCTTGGCGTTACTTGTAGAGCGAACGGCTGTTTTACCCGGTATTTCAAAAACATAACTAACCACCCGAGTTGGGCGTTTTAACTGCCGCGAAAGCGCTAGATCCAGTTTGGGCATATACCGATCGATCAAAAATACATATATCACATCACAGACTGGCCAAGATGCTTTCCAATAATTTCCGAAGTGAACTGAAATCAGCTCGCGGTCTGGCCAACATAATATTTTTGCAACCAGCCATACTATTGGATTAATCTCATAACCAACCCCCCGGACTTTGCGTTTAGCTGCTGCCCTTAATAATTTACCATCACCACAACCTAGATCAAGCAACATTTCACCCTCTTTAACACCGGCTAAATCAAGTAAACTCCGGGTATCTCGACCTAAAACCGGTAAATAAGGTGCACCCAGCAGCGCACCAACGCCAAAAGCCAGTACTATCAAACTAGCCAAACTAAAGGCCACCAATAAGGGGTCAATCGGTAACATCAGCTCGTTAAAATAAACCTAGATCAAGGCCATCATCTCTAGCAACCTCAAGATCATCAGAGACTTTCTCGTCAAGAGAAACTTCTGATTCAAAACGCTTCTTGATTTTTACAACCCTATTCTCGACATTCTGCAAATGCTGTTTTAAACTTGCGGCTAGTTCCATCCCTTTTTCAAACTTCTGCAGGGCTTGGGTTAAATTAATATCAGATGTTTCAAACCAAGTAGTTATGTCTTCAAGTTCTTTTAATTTAGCTGCAAAATCAAATTCATCTGGTGCTTCGGGTTTTGATACCATCATTACTCCTCAAATTGTCTTGCTTTCGAACGAACTGCTCCATCAGACAATTGTATCATGAGCTCTTCTCCGTCCACTACCTGGCGGGTAGATTTTATTACCTCGTCATTATAGGTCACGATAGCATAGCCTCGCTCCAGGTTTGCCCTTGGACTAAACCCGCTCAAAACTCGCAATAGCGACTCTACATAAGCCCCCGATGTTTGCACATGAACCCTAGTCCGGCTCTCAATTAGACTAATTAGACTTTTGATTGTTTGTCCATACCCATCAGTACGGACACAAAACCGATCAAAGTTGCGAGTCAGTTGGCTAATTTGAAAACTAAGCTGTTCACGCGGTATGGTCAAAAAATGTTTCATAGACTCAGTCGCACGAGTCGCCCGTTCTTTAACCCCTGCCATCATTCGTTCTAACCCCAGCTCTAGACCTTTTTGGCGATATCCAACATCAGCCATCACTTGCTCTCTAGCCGGTACTACTAAACGAGCAGCATCTGTTGGGGTTGCAGCACGAACATCAGCAGCGTAGTCAGCCAAACTAACATCTACTTCGTGCCCCACTCCCACAACAACGGGGGTTCTACTGGTACCCACAGCCCTGGCCACCTCCTCGGAGTTAAAGGCTTGAAGGTCCTCCAAGCTCCCTCCTCCACGGATCAACACCACTACGTCCACAGGGTTTGCTAGTTGGCTGAAATAGTTCAGAGCCCCTACAATCTGTCCTAGAGCTGGAGCACCTTGCACCTGAACGTCTGCCAGTTCAATTGTTAAACCTCCCCAGCGAGCCGATAGTATTTTGATGAAATCGCTATAGGCTGCCGATCCTGCCGACGTCACCAAACCAATGCGTTCTGGGTACGTTGGCAAAGGACGTTTTCGTGAAGCCTCAAACAGGCCTTCTTTGCTCAAGCGTTGCTTAAGTAATTCAAAAGCCCTCCTCAGCTCACCTTCTCCAGCAAGCTCCACACTCCTGGCAGTAAAACTAAATTTTCCCCATTTTGTAAGCTTAGGGGAACCAGTCGCTCTTATCTTCATTCCATCTTCAAGCGGCACCTTAAGAGCGTAGACCGGCATAAAACAACTTAGGGTGGCGTCGTCATCTTTTATGTCAAAAAACACCCACTTGTTTTGATTAACCTTAAAACTGTGAACCTCGCCTTCTACTGTCACAAGCGGAAAAGCAAAAGTTAGTGTTTCGTTGAGAATTTCAACAAACTGCTTTACACCAATAATCTGCTGGGTCTGCTCACCTGTCACGCAACACCTCATACTTTAAATGTAGATACGAATTCGACAATGTTTTAGCTGCAATAAGTTTTAATGTTTTTAGTTTTGCCAAATCAGCAATTGTCTCAAGCGAGCTCCCGTCTACCAAAGTAGGCGCCTCTCTCCCCCCCACTATCACAGGGGCAACCACAACCGATATGAAATTAACAAGCCCCGCTCGCAGTAAACTTGCATTCATTTCTCCTCCAGACTGCACAGTAAGAGCATTGACTCCTTTTTTTCTTAATTTTTTGAACAAATCAAAAAAATCTATCTGATCCTTATATTGTATTACTTCGAGCTTATCATTAGCCAAACCGATTGCCGGATGTTGCCCGTTTGTAGTCACGACGTAAACTTTCTTTAAGCTCGCCACCAGATTAGATAAGCCTCGACTTGTCAAATGGGGCTTATTGTCGACAAGAACAAAAGAAACAGGAATTGACTTATTTTTTTGCTCATTCCAGCCAACTTTTGCCATGACCTTGCCAGTGTTAAAAGAAAATAAATCTGTTTGCTTTTCGAGCTCATAATACTGGTTTAAACCGTCTGCTATACCGCTGACTTGTGGTAAATCTTTATCAAAATCTCTCTCATCACCCACGCCTGTAGATACTTTTCCGTCAAGCGACATCAGCATAAAAAGAGTGGTTTTAGGCAGTTCCATGCATTGATTATAGCAGGGCACCAAAACCTTTTGTTTGACATCAAGGTCATTGCCAATTATGGAACAAGAGCTAGATTCAAAATGTCTTCAGCTTGAATATCGAGCGTATCAAGTAACTCAAGATTTACATCCCCAGACTTGATAATCATTGATAGTTCGGTACAGCCCAATATTATCCCTTCAACATCATATCTTTTAGCAATATCTAATATCTGCCGTTTACTAGTTTGATTTACTGCGCCGCGAACCAAATCTTTAAATATTATTGTATTAATCGTGTTCTGCTCACTCGGCGAAGGAACCAGTAACTGGATTCCTTTTGGGGAAAATTCCTGTTGAAAAAACCCAGTGCTCATTGTTCGTTTAGTCCCCAAAAGCAGTAGTTTTGAATAATTTTGTCTCAAAGCGACATCTAATGTAGCCCTTACAATGCTTCTCATTGGCACACTAACCGTTTTTTCTAACTCCTCAAAAAACATATGCGGTGTGTTAGCAGCAATAACAATTAAATCAGCGTCAGCCCTCACCAAAGCTTGTAAGCCAACTGACAGCTCGCCAACATAAGCCTTCACATTTAAGTCCTCTGCATCTTGCAAGTTGATAATTTGTTCAAAATTAACGCTAAAGATCACAACCTCAGGGTAGAAGGCGTTCTTAAATTTTTGGGTGTGTTTCTCCATAATAAGCTCATACAAATCAGCAGTCGACTCATAGCTTAAGCCTCCCAAAATACCTATTCTTTTGTAAGTTGGTATGTTAATCAAAGTACTTTTAACTATAGCAAACAAACTACATAGTACGGATGTTTAACTAAACATTCCTTCGATAGATATAGTACCCAAGCGGCAAAAAAAGTACAAAATTTAATACCCGATACACAATTACCACCGATAGGGCTAACGCAAACGGCACTCCTAACGCTACAAATGCCCCCACCATACTTGCCTCATATAAACCAGCTCCACTACTTACAACCGATACAATACTTAACATATTGGCAAGGGTATAACCCACAATCACAACTCCAGGATTAACCCATGCCCCAAAAGCGGCAAAAACTACATATACAGTTGCAACCTCGGCAATATTTCCTCCCAAACAGTAACCCAATAGTGTCCGCCATTGTCTTTTTTCTCTGAGCAAAAAATGATACCCTTCATAAAACTCGTCTAAAAAGCGATTTAAAGCTGGGTGAGAAACAATTGCTTTCTTCCTCTTTAAAACCCTTACGCCAATGCGGTTAATAACTGCAACGATAGCTCCTACTAAACGCTCTATTCGGGGCCGATCCTTTACGACTGTTACAAGCAATAAACTAGCTACAATAATGAGTAAAATAAAGAACACCATTATCCGAACAGTTACTTTTGATAGGTTATTTCCTAAAAACAACATTACAAAACCCACAGTCAACACGCCCAAAAACGACATAAAAGTAAACACATAATAACCTAGCTGGGCCAAGGTTGTTTTACCCGATGGCACTTCTTTACTCAAAAAACGGGAAAGGTAAGACGTTCCGGACACCCCTCCCGAAGGAAAGGCCTGGTTTACAAAATTTATAGCAAGCGAAGCCTCCAGCAGTACTCTCGTAGGCAATCTATATTGAAACAATAAAAAAAACGCTTGGTAATACTTAGCCCGACAATAATAACTAAATGCTTGCGCCACCAGCACAAGCAGCAGCACGTACCACTGGGCTTTGCCAATAATACTAATAAATTGCTTTAGATGGCCAAACCCTAATGCCAAAATAATGACAAAGGCGACCAACCCAGCACTTGCAAGCCAGCTTTTACGCTTCATTCTATTGCAACTATTACACGACTTTAGCTAGGCGTAAAGGCCTTCTTTTTTCTTCTCTCTAGCGTACAATCACTTATATGCCATATATTGCCATTCTTGGACGCCAGCCTGCAATCTCGTTGTCTGAACTCGTTAGTTTATATCCAAACTCGGTTACGCCACTTGCCTCTGGAGCAGCCTTAGTTGATACCAATACAGTGGATTTTGACAGACTTGGTGGCACAGTAAAAATTGCTCGGCTCATCAACCGTTTACCTAATGGGGATTTGCAAACTTCACTCAAGCAAGCAGCAAAAGCCCTGCATTCACAAGCCCCACCAGGAAAATTGGCAATTGGTTTTAGTCTATATGGTATATCTCTACCGCCCAAAGTAGTTTTCAATGAAGCCCTTTCATTTAAAAAGCAGCTGCGATTCGAAGGTATTTCAAGCCGGATTGTACCAGGAGTCCAAATGACCGCAGCTCAGATCCAACACAATCAAATGATTAGTCATGGTGCCGACATTGTCTTAGTAGCTTCTAGCTCTGATATTTATATCGGCCAAACCATTGCCGTCCAAGACATTGCCAACTACGGTCTACGCGACTACGGCCGCCCCGCTAGAAGCTCCAAAGTTGGCATGTTACCACCCAAATTAGCTCAGATAATGATAAACTTAGCCAACCCTGATGCTGGGAGCACTATCTTAGACCCTTTTTGCGGTACTGGTGTCATACTCCAAGAGGCGCTTTTGATTGGTCATCCGGTACTAGGTAGTGATATAAGTAGCGATCTCATGGATATGACTAAACGTAATCTAGAATGGCTAGCTACAAACTTTAACTTTACTGACACCTATCAACTTGATACCGGTGACGCTACCTCAATGTCTTGGCGCCAGCCCTTTCAGGCAGTCGTAACCGAGGGTTATTTAGGGCCAGCCCTTTCCTCTCAGCCCTCTGCCTCTGAGCTAACCAACCTCTCAAACGAAGCCAAGAGCCTCACGCTAAATTTTTTAAGTAACTTACGCAAGCAAATTGATATAAATACTCCAGTCTGCTTATCCTTGCCTGCTTGGCGTAGCGGAAAAAGCTTTGAGCGACTTAATATCATTGACCGGATTGAGGCTTTAGGTTATACTTTAAAACAGTTTTTACCGGTCAAACAAACCGATCTTCTCTACTCGAGAGAAGATCAACTAGTTGGCCGAGAGTTAATTGCATTAAGGAGCGCATAGAGCCATGGCCCATACAAAAGCCGGCGGATCAACAAAACTTGGCCGAGATAGCCAATCCCAACGTTTAGGGGTTAAGCTTTTTGGTGGTCAGGTAGTTAAAAGTGGAAATATAATTGTCCGCCAGCGCGGCACCCGTATGATTGCCGGCAACGGCACCGGTATAGGGAAAGATCATACTATCTACGCCCAAAATGCAGGTACAGTCGATTTCAAAACATCCAAAATCAAAAATTTTACTGGCAAGCCAGTCCGACACACCATCGTCACAATTAAACCTATCAGCACCTAATAACACTACTGTAAAATTATTAAAATTACACATCCCTATTTGGCTTAGGCGATTTTTGCTACAGAGGGAACTTTCTTAGGTTTTTTGTTGCCGTTACCGGCTGCAGAGGCTTTTATAAAACCGTCAAACATAGGGTGTGGACGATTTGGACGCGATTTAAATTCAGGGTGAAACTGGCTTGCTAAGAAAAACGGATGGTTGATACCTTCAATTATTTCAACCAAATTTCCATCAGGACTAGTGCCAACGACTCTTATCCCCCATTGTTCATATAGTGACCGATAATCATTATTACACTCACCTCGATGGCGATGACGCTCAACTGCGTCCATTTTTCCGTATGCTTTGGCCGCTACGCTGCCTTTTGCAATGACGCAAGGATAATCACCAAGTCTCATAGTACCACCGGTATTTTCTTTGCCTAATTGATCCGACATAGTAGTAATAACTTGATCGGTGCTATTACGATCAAGCTCAAACGTGGTTGCACTTTTAAAACCAGCCCGACGAGCTGCTGCAATTACCGCCATTTGCAGCCCAAGGCACAGCCCTAAATACGGGATCTTATGTTCTAATGCATAACCAGCCGCTTGAATCTTTCCTTCAAGCCCTCTCACTCCAAACCCTCCAGGCACCACAATCCCATCCATTGACCCGACAAGTTCCTTAAAATTGCCTTTGCGTTCCAATACTTCGGAATCAATCCACTCAATGTCAACAATAACCTCGTTCCACCACCCAGCGGCTTTTAAAGCCTCAAACACACACAAATAGGTGTCTTGGTTATCCATGTACTTAGCTACAACCCCAATTTTTACTCTGTGTTCGTACGGCTGCATTGATCTGGTAACCATTTCTCGCCACACCCGGTGATTTGGACGTAAAACTTTTATACCCAACTTACGACACATCACATCCGCAATCTCGGTATCTTCCAAAGTTAGTGGCACCTGATAAATACTTTGTGCATTCGGCAATAACGCAATGGCCGCTTCATCAACCCCACAAAACTGACTAAGCTTTCGCTTTACGCTTGGATTGGCCGCCTGCTCGCTTCGGGCCACCAGAATATCAGGGGTAATACCCAAGCCCCGTAAATCTCGCACCGAGTTTTGAGCTGGTTTAGTTTTAATTTCTTGACTGGCACCCAAAAACGGCAAATATACAAGATGTACATACAAACAATTCTTTTGCCCCACCTTGAGCCCAAATTCTCTAATTGCTTCCAAAAAGCTCAACGACTCATAATCACCCACTGTACCGCCAATCTCCACGATATGAATATCGAAACCACTGCCAGCAGCCAAAAAATAATCTTGGATTGCCGCTGTCAGATGAGGGATGATTTGCACATCTTCGCCCTCATACTTGCCTGCTCGCTCGTCTTGAATAACTTTCTGAAGCACCCTCCCTGCCATAAGTGAGCTAGTGTTGCTTAACTCAACATCCAAAAAACGCTCATAATGACCAAGGTCCAGGTCTGTTTCAGCTCCGTCCTTAGTCACAAAACACTCACCATGTTCTCTAGGATTTAATGTCCCAGCATCAACATTTAAATAAGGGTCGCATTTTTGAATGTTTACGGACAAACCGCGTGATTTTAAGAGGTTGCCAATTGAAGCCGCTGTAATCCCTTTGCCCAAGCCCGATATAACACCCCCTGTAACAAACACGTATTTTGTTTGCTTACGACTGGCCAATAGCCCTCCTCCAAACATTACCGTTTAAAACAATTGTATACACTATACCCCAGTCGCTAACCCAGGCGCAAGCAGAGACCAACCACCTTTTCTTTTTTAGCACAACGCCTTACTTAAGCAGCTCCAAGGCCTTGTCGAGCTGCGGATCTCGCCCGGCGCTGAAATCATCCTCGGTTAGCTCTACCGAGATGTTAGGCTTAATACCTTCTTTGTTTATGTTTATGCCGTTTGGCGTATACCAATGAGCTATTGTAACCTTTAGTTCTGCGCCGCCGGCCAAATTAACGATTTCCTGCACACTCCCTTTACCAAAACTTTTTACCCCCACCAGTTTTGCCCCTACGTTATCATGCAAGGCCCCGGCTAATATTTCGCTGGCAGAGGCACTTCCGCCATTTATTAAAACCACGGTAGTAACACCTACAAGCTTACCTCCACCAGTTGAGTATTCACGTTCGGTTGTTTTACCCCCACGACGCACCTCTACTACCATTTTATCGCTGGCCATGAATTGACTAGCTACCTTAGTGGCTTCGTCTAAATATCCACCCGGATTGTCACGTACATCCAAAATAATTTTTTTCGCTCCTTGAGCCAACAAGTCAACCGCCGCCTGTTCAACTTTAGTGCCAGTGTCAGGCCCAAACCGCACTAACTGGATATAACCAACCGAATCATTTTTGAGACTGTAATTTACGCTTGGTACATTAATGTTTTCACGGGTTATAACAAGATCGTAAGGAGCACCTTTGCCGCGACTTATATTTAAAGTTACTTTGGAGCCTTGCGGACCACGAATCTTGGAAACTGCCTCATCTAAACTTAAGTTCGACGGATCCGTCCCATTAATTTTTAATATCACGTCACCGCTGCGTAAACCGGCTTTAGCAGCCGGAGCACCAGGTACTGGTGAAATCACCGTCAACTGGTTTTTTCGGATTCCCACCTCAGCACCTATGCCTGACAACGTACCCTCCAGGTCATCTTTAAGTGTTTTAGCGGCTTTGGCATTCAAATAAGCCGTGTAAGGATCCCCGGCGGCTCCAACTAATCCACTTTTAGCGCCATCAACTAATTTATTGGTGTCAATATTTCCATCAAACTTGCTCCGTAAAACTGACTCGAGCTCTTGTAAACCGGTTAGATTGGCCTTGGCGCCATATGTAGCCAAATAGCCCCTAGTATAGTACCCACCAGTAAAGAGGGCTAAGCCTGCCAGGACAATAATTACCAGCGTTTCAGCTTTTATCTGAATCGTTTTGGGCATTTCTTTTGGGTTTCCTTCTTTCTTAACGGATGTATCCAGCGCCCTGAAGGATTGGATCGCCAATATTCAATGTTAGAATACTGAACCTACCTGGGCCAGTCCCGACATCAAAATTGAATTGGCTCATTGTGACAGTTGACCCATTTACCGATTCTACAAACGCTACGTGACCAGCCCACCCTACGTATGGGTTGGCATAGGCCCGCCAAACAATTATATCGCCGCTGTGAGGTGTGCTGGAGTTTACATATCGATACCAGTCAGCCGCATTACCCCAGTAGTTTGGCTGAGGCTTCATACCTAACGCCCAACGCTTCCAGGCTACATAACTAACGCACTCTCGATTATAAAAAGCCCAGTCGTCTACCATTGAATCTTGAACGGCATTACACCAAACGGCCGGGTACCCTCCACAGCCCGACGATGAAAACTTAATACCAGCCCTACGGATAGCTTCGGCACGAGCAGCCACAATTCCTTGCAGCTGTTTATTGGTTTCCACCACCATCGATTGATAAGCCGCTTCTTGCCCTTGCGTCTGGGCTAGGAGATTGCTAGCCTCTTGCTGTTGGGCTACTAACGCTTGTTGCTGGGTTTTTTGTTGATCAGTTAAATCAGCCAGCTGTTTCTGCTGCCCGTCCAGGTCTTTCTTGGTAGCCAGTAAACTTTCTAAAGTCTCCTGAATCTTTTCCTTGATCTTTTCTAGATATTCTTGCTTATTATAATAGTCACTCAGGCTCTCACTGGATAGCAAAACCTCTAGTGGCGAAGTTGAACTTTGCAAATACATAGTTTTAATATTATTGGCTAAGAAAGCTTTTTGTTTGGCCATCTGTTGATTCAGCTGTTCTATGCGAATATTGACTTGCCGTAGCTGAGCCGATGTTAGTTCCAGTTGGTTAGTAATAGCTGTTACCTGGGCATTTATTCCAGCTAACTTGTTTTCCAGTGTATCAGCTTGGGTTTGCAACGCACCCAAAGCAGCCTTTTGCTCACTAATTTTAGCCTGTAAATTATTAATTTGGGTATCAAAATCATCGGCGTGTACCGGGAAACCCAAAGACAATAACACCGATGCTGCCATCAGTGTTGTAAATAATTTTTTTAATCTAATATTCTTCGACATTGCGTTCAACTATTCCTCCCCCAGGTTCATCACACGCTTTACATTATATCCATAACAGTTACGCTGTCAAACCGCTATTGCTTTATTTGATCCAGAGATTGTGTAGCTAGTGTTGAGAAATTTACCTATCTACTCTACGATCTACTAGTCCCTAACTCCTACAGCTTCAAATGCCGACTCATTGCGAATAAGCTAGCGCCAATTCCAATCAAAACTCCCGCCCCAACCTCCGCTAGTATTACTAACAAGGAGTGGGTTTGAAATAAAGACACAGTAGACTGAATATCAATAAAGCTACTCAATTTTGAAGCGCCAACTAAAAGCAAGCTATAACAAAAGAACAACGCCAATATGGCGGCTATAATCCCGTATAAGGCCGCCTCGATAATAAAAGGTCCGCGAATAAACCAGTTTGTCGCACCCACCAACTGCATAATTTCAATCTCGCTTCGTCTAGTAAAGATTGCCATCCGAATAGTGTTAAAAATTATCAAAACCGACACTACCACAAAAATAATACTGGCAATTAAGCTGGTGCTCTTAAAGAAATTACTGACATGCACTATTCGATCAACCGTCGTTTTTTGCGTGCCACTATAGCTGGGGGCGTCGCTTTGGATCTCTTTAATACTTGGTTCATTAATAACTGCTGCTACGGCATTTAAATTATTTGGATCCTTAACTTTAATCTTCATAGTGGCAGGAAGCGGGTTACCGGTAACTGTTATGGCTTGTTGAGTACCTTTGTCGGCCGTAGCCTTAAAATTTGCATTAACTTCAGCCTTAGTTAAATATTGAACTCTTCCGACATTGGCATTTGCGCGCAGCTTTGCCTGTAACGCCTTAACTTGTTCCGACGTTACATCATCTTTTAAATACACCGATATATCTATCTTATCGGTCTCGTTTTTAATAGTCGCCGTTAATGTTGAACTAGAAATAAAAGAAAACGTCATCAAAATCAGCGTAATGGTCATTACCGCTGTAGCTGCGGTTGACAACCAAGCATTACGCAAGAAATTATGTCCACCCGCTTGCAAAATCCGCCAAAAAGTAATCATGCAGCCCTCCTGCAAGAAACAAGAAACAAAACACAAGACACAAACAACGCCCTGGCTTCAAATCCCCAAGATCCAAACAATTGCAGTTTGAGACTTGCTACTTGTGGTTTGCTTGCATCTTGCATCTTGTATCTTGTATCTTGATTCACAATCCTAAATAGCATAGCGACCCTGTTCTTCGTCCTTCACAATCCTACCTCGATTAATCGTTATGACGCGCCTTTTCAAGGCATTAACTATCTCTTTATTATGAGTTGTCAGCAATACCGTTGTTCCAAAACGATTAATTTTAAGCAATAACTCGATAATTTCCCAAGCATTTTTAGGATCCAAGTTCCCGGTTGGCTCGTCAGCGATCAAGATCTTGGGCTGGCGAATCAACGCTCTGGCGATTGCTACCCTTTGTCGCTCCCCCCCTGAAAGTTCTTCGGGGAAATTTTTATCCTTACCGCGCAAGCCCACCAGCTGGAGCACTTTTGGCACACTCCGCTTAATTTCACGACTGCGCGTTCCAGAGACCTCCAATGCAAATGAAACGTTCTCAAATACACTGCGATTAGGTAGTAATTTAAAATCTTGAAACACTACCCCGATTTTGCGTCTTAGCTGCGGCACATGAGCTTTATCAATAGTGTCGTAATCAATCCCCCCAACAATTATTTTTCCAGAAGTCTGGGTTTCTTCCCTCGTCAACAGCTTTATAAGCGTGGATTTACCCGCCCCACTTGATCCCACAATGGTTACAAACTCCTTGGGCTGAATGTGCAAATTCACACCACTTAAGGCAACACTTTTATTGGCATACATTTTTGTCACACGATCAAACAAAATCACGCTGCTATTCTACCACAAATTTAAGATATGAAGCGTAACAGTTATATTTGACCTTTTGATTTTTTAGGAACTGAAGTGTCAAATACCTGCCCTGAGCGAAGTCGAAGGGCCAGATGTTAAAAGTTAAATGTCTCTTTGCCCAATTTGACTCTGCAAATAAGCCTCTATAAACATATCTATATCGCCTTCTAGCACTTCGTGTGCTTGGGACGTCTCCGCCCCAGTCCGGTGATCCTTCACCTTGGTATACGGATGCAAAACATAAGAACGGATTTGATTGCCCCAAGCCGCCGATTGCGTTTCGCCGCGAATCTCCGACACGGCCGCCTTTTGCTGCTCTATCATCAAAACGGTCAAACGAGCTTTCAGAATCGCCATGGCTTTTTCTTTATTTTGCAGCTGGGAGCGTTCGTTTTGAATTGCCACCACCACTCCTGTAGGAATATGAGTAATTCGCACAGCTGAATCGGTGGTATTAACTGACTGTCCGCCATGTCCTCCAGAACGATAGACATCTATCCTTAACTCTTTGGGGTCAATTTCAAATTCATGCTGTGCGTCTAGCTGCGGCAAAACATCCACTAGCGCAAATGACGTCTGACGTAAATTATCGGCATTATAAGGACTTAATCGTACCAGCCTATGTACACCCTTCTCGCTTTTGAGTTTTCCGTAAGCAAAGGAGCCATTTACCTCAAAAGTAACGCTCTTTATGCCGGCTTCTTCGCCCGGCGATTGATCCAATATGGCAGTTTTGAAACCAGCTTTTTCGCCATAGCGCAAATACATACGCAACAGCATCTCAGCCCAATCTTGAGCATCAGTACCGCCAGTACCTGCATAAATAGATACGATACTTGAGTTTTTGTCGTACGGTCCCGATAGTTTTAATTCAAATTCCCGTTCACGAAATTCGCCCTCCGCCCATTCAAGCTGCGAGGCTATTTCGGCCACCAGAGACTCGTCCAGATTCTCTTCTTCTCGGCTTAAAGTCACTAGTTCTAGCGCTTCAGCCACCGTCTTTTCCAAATCTCGCCAACCGCCTACATGTTTTGTAAGCTGGGCTAGTTCCTGAGAAATTTCGGTAGCTTTAGCTTGGTCGTTCCAAAATGTGGGTTCGAGTGTAATCTTTGTCAGCTCCGCAATTTTAACTTCGTCGCTTGTAACATCGAGTTGCAAAATAGCCTGCTGCACGCGAGCGAGTAAGCTTTTGAGCTGAGAACTAATTTCGGTTAAATCTGCCATAAGCCTAATTATACCCTAGCAACGACTAAATCACCTTCGTTTTAAGAGCATCTAACCTCCAATTGTCATGCTAAACAGGAAGTCCCCGCCCTGGTGAGGATGCTCCGTTTCAGTAACTCTTAGCCGGATGAGCGTCCAGATCCTGCCCCAGAACTTACGCACGTGAGTGCAGTTCGGATGCAAAGACGAGCACCGCAACAAGCGCTAGCCTGCCCCGGACTTGATCCGGGGACGAGTGCGGAGCGCAGTCTTTGCGCCGAAATGTGCCACGTGCGTAAGTTCTGCCTCAGACACAAAAAGACTCCCGTTCAATGGGGAGTCTTTTTGATTACTTGCTTTGCGGCAAGCGCCTGTTACGGGGCAAGCCCCGATCCTAAACGTCATGAGTTTTGAGTGTTGAGTCATGAGTGAGGGACAAACCCCAGCTCACAACTTTCGACTCTCGACTTTGATGCTTATCGTTTCAAAGAATCGATAAGGCCACGTTTGCTGCGCAAGTATGAGCGCAGACTGTAACCGATACCGGCTGTACCGAATATTCCAGCTAAGGCACCTTCGGCACCAGTAGCAGGAAGAGCGGGAGGGGTTACCGGAGGAGGGGTCACTACAGGAGGAGGAGTAACAGTAGTTGTAGTTGTACAAACCTTTGTTACTACCACTCCAGCTGAAGCTGAAATCTCAGGCATGTTAGTAGCTTTTACAAAGCTGTTGTTGTTAATGGTTGTACTGCAAGCAGTAAAGTCATTGTTCAACGTGGTACGGAAACGGATGTAACCGCCACCACCAGCAGCGTAGCTACCGACATTTATACCTCCCGTGGTAAACAGCGCACCATCTGGCATCTGTTGACCATTAGGGCGGCGGGTGTCGAACCACATAACTGATCCAGGGACCACCGTTACATGAGGAGGTAATTGGTCACGGACAATCATGTTGTCAACTTGAGCAGTTCCAGTGTTGTTAAATGTTATCAACCATGAAACTGAATCACCGGGTTTAGCGTTAACGCTTGAGGTCCAAGCGTCACTGTCGTTTAACTTAACTTGTTTTTTGAGCGTTAACAAAGGGGCGTTAACCCTAACTTTCAAGGTCACGAAGGCAGTAAACTGGAAACATCCAGGCATATTGCCATCGTTGGTTTCGTAACCAATAGGGGCACCGGCGCCAACGATACTATCGTTAACAGCCCGGCCAGCGGGGGTAACATTAGTGTAGATTTTAGCCGAGCCAGGCACATAGCTTAAACCAAAGTTTGAAGCTCCAGTAGTCTGGAAATCGACTGAGTCAAACACCGTACCTGGATTAGCATTGTCAGCCGAAATAAAGGCGTTGGCCCGTAGGCTACGATCTGTATTGGTCGGCAAAGCTACCCGAACTTTAGTGTTACGAGCAATACCGGTACCACCAGCGTTAAGCGTAGGATCGGCATTGTTGTGAACGTAAATGCGTAACAGATATTCGCCATTAGTATCTACGTTAATGGTGTCTTGGTAACCACCAGTTGTGGTGTTAGTGGCAGACTTACCATCAAAAAACGCACGCTCATCACCATAGTTAGGGTTATTGGTAAATGAGTTAAACACTACATGGTCAGCACCTGGAGTGTTGTTGCCATTGTAGGTTAGAGCAGGACGGGCAGGACCCCAGTTGCTAGCAGCGCCAGCAACAAAAGGAACCAGGCCGATAGCGAGCACTGCAACACTAGCAGCAATTCGCTTGAGAATTTGAGCTTTCATATGTGCTCTCCTTTTAAATAATGAACGTTAAAATGAATTTAATATGATCTACAAGTTAAGTTGGACGCTAAATGTTAAAGGGCACTAACCCTTGGAGCAATCGAATAATCCAAAATCATTAAGAATATGTATACCCACAGGGCGGGGTGGCGCTTGCGCACCACCCCAGACCCTGGGGTAGACCCCTGCCCGAATGGGCAGAAGTGGTGTCCTACGGCGGCGGCGGAATGGTTCCCGTCGTCGGGTTGGACGGAGTGCCCGCATCGGGCGCCACGTACGGTGGAGCCACTACAGGCGGTGGAGCTGCCACGCCATCGGAGGACGGCAGAGCCGTCACGGGTGGCGTGGCTGTGGTCACGGGCGGAGGCGGCGCCGGAGGCGCCGTCACGACCGGTGTTGCCACCGCAGTGGGTGCGGCATTGCCCGCAGCCAGTCCCGAAACGACAGGATCCAGACTCGGACTGACCGCAACGTCCTCTCCCGCGCACTTGTGTGTGCAAACGGTCGGCGGCGGACCGCAGTTGACCTGACACGTCGTCGGCGGCGGACCGCAGTTGACCTGACACGTCGTCGGCGGCGGACCGCAGTTGACCTGACACGTCGTCGGGGGCGGACCGCAGTTGACCTGACACGTCGTCGGGGGCGGTCCGCAGCACACGGGCGGTGGGCTGGTCACGGTCGAACAGGTGTTGGTCGACTGGCACGTCGTCGGCGGCGGGCTGGTGGGCCCCGGCTGAACCAGCGCCGGCACAGTGCCCGGCGTTGCCACCGGCACGTTCTTGACCGGCCCGGGGAACTCCCCCTGGAAGTTGCACTCCAGTACGAAGTTGACCGTGCGACCGTTACCGAAGTCGTACACGAGAACGTGCCGTGCCTCGGTGAAGCTCCCTGCAGACTGGAACACCTCCGGCACGTCGCCGTCGGTGGTCATGTAGAAGGTCTGGTAGGGTCCCGTGTGGACCTCCAGCCGAACCTCCTTGGCCTTGGCCAACTCTGCCTGCACATAGGCCACCGCTGCCAACCGCGCAGTGGGGTTGGCAACGAGAACGCGAGTCCGGGCAGCCCGGTTTGCCGGACTGCTGAACTTCCCGTCGATGGTCTCCTGGGTGATCACCAGGTTGGCCGGGTCGAGGCACAGGACCTCGTGCTGAGCCTTCCTGGCGGGACCAAGGTCAAACGGAGCCGCCGGACCGAACTTGTTGCCGTCGGTCTCCTTGGCAAACCACCTCGGCACGTTGCCCGGGACGTCCTTGCAGACGTCCGAAACGGGCACCGTGGGCGGCGTCTGTGCCACTGCCGGCGTTGGGCCGTTGCCGTACTTGAACAGCAAAGCCCCCGCTGCCATCAGCAGACACACGATGATCAGAACAGGACCTCTTCTGGTGCTCATGGCACCCTCCTTATCGTTTGGGTGCCGATTGCACCATGAACAGAAACCGAGTAAGAATTGCTTCTCACGCGGACTACTATCCATGGAAGTAAAAGTTGCTCCTCTGTCCGCCCCGAAGGGCGGACAGAGGGTTGTTCCCTCTTTGCTTGACGCTAGGAGGTATTTGAATTGGGACAATCCACTTGAAGAACCGCGTGGACTACGGGTTGCCCGATGAGGGCGTCGGACCGGACGTCGGCACCGCCGGCAGCACCTGAGTGGGCGCGTTGGACGAGGCCGACGGGTTCGTCGTCGCCACCGGCGTGGAGTTGGCCGGGATGGGCGCAGTGGCAGCGGGCGTACCGCGACCCCTCCTCCAAACGTTGCGAAGACCGGCCATGAAACCACCGCCGGATCCGGGCTGCCGAGGCGGCCTGGGCTGGCGGTCCTGCCTGGGACGCTCGTCCTGCCCGACCACCGGAACGATGAGGGCGATGAGTATGGCGAGGGCCAGGACAACGAGCATGACGGCCAGGAAGTTCTGCGTGTGCATGACGTCCGTGAGGTGCTTGGAGAGCTTCGGCGCCTCGGCGCTGTTGAAGCTCCCCATCTCGGAGAACACCAACAGGTCGATGATGAAGCCCACGATCGCCACCACGGCGAAGGCCACCCAGTTGAACCGAACAGCGCGCATGCGCTCCTCGACCACCTCGGTGACGACCGTCCGCATAGCGGCCGGCGTCACGGCGTCCTCGACGGCGTCGAGACGGGTGTCGTGCTGGCCCACCGTGGTGGCCAGCGTGTTGACGTTGGTGGTCAGGTCAGCCATGTTGGCGGTCAGCCCGGCCACGCCGGCGGCGTTGGCGCGAGCCAAGTCCTCCAACGAGTCCGTGCGTCCCTCGACCACCAGCGTGCGCTGGCCGAGGCGGTCCACGGCGTCGGCCTGCTGGGCCGAAGCGTCCCGGAGGTCAGCGATGGCGTCGTCGTGCTGCGCCACTCGACCGCTGATCGCGTTGATGGCGGAGCGCTGACCCTGGAGGTCATTCGCCTGTCGAGCCTGCTCCTCGATCGTGGCTCTCGCCTGGTCGGCGAGCTCCTGGAGCGTGGGTCGGCGGGGTGGGGCGGTGGTACCGGGTCCTCCGGTCTGGTCGGACATGGTCTTTTCCTTTGCTCTGCCAGAGTTCTCACCCTGGTCTGTGGTTTCTGTATGTTCGGTAGAGCAACTGAATTCGACTAAGTGTCGAATCCTCGCTTGCACAGTTTCATGCAAGCAGATAACGTTTCGCTAACATCATAGGTCTCCCCTAGTTAACGAAACAATAACTGCTTGCAGGTTAATGCGAAGCAAGTATTTTGTATTAGATTTGTATTTGTACTTCTTGCAAGGCTTGCAAATCTGGACTTAGTTCTAGGCGCAGCGAGCACCGCAAGCGAACCGTACTTAATGGTACGGTGAGTGCGGAGCGCAAGCTGCAACGACGAAATAAGCCAAAGTTGCAAGCCGTTTCTCTAATGATCTTAGATTATTCGACTGTCAAAGGTCGCCGTCTTTAATGCGGGGGTTTGTGAGCCGAACGATCTTAGCGGTTCGGAAAAATAGTTATTTGATACTCTCGCATCAAGGCCATATGGCATTGGCCACTCTCACAAATCCCCGCAAAAAACGAAGATAATTCAATATACCACATTGAGTAATTAAAGTCAATACTTTTAGTACTTGTGCTAAACATAAGCTTTAAAATTCAATGACACGGTAAGTATAATTGGTTACAATTACAAACTTTATACCTTTTATAGCGAATTTTACTAGCACTATGCCAACTAATTTAGGAGGATGTGCCAACAGATTTAAACTTTATAAAAAGCGCTTAACAATGCCTCTAAACCAACGGTCGGGTAAAAAACGCTTTACCAGTACTCCCCACCGGGTCAAGCCAACTGGGTAGTGTAATTTAGCTTTTTTATCCGTTGCGGCTTTATACACCACCTTAGCGACCCCATCACTCGAAAGCCCCCGGGTAACTCCCTGTGCGTGTCTCATGGTCCGCTGCGTCCAGTAATTTTTAACAATTTTACTAAAATGAGCGCTCGGACCCCAAAAATCAGTTTTAACCGTACTCGGCTCTATCAACTTGACCCTAATACCGCTGCCCTCCACCTCGTAGCTGAGCGCCTCAAACATGCCCTCAATCGCAAATTTACTGGCATTGTATATGCTATATCCGGGGAACCCTATACGACCCGCCACGCTCGATACGGCCACAACCACACCATTTTTTTGTTTGCGCATAATTGGTAAAACGACACGAGCGAGATCAGCTACAGCCACAGTATTAACCGCAATTTGATCAACAATCTGATCATGATCCAGGGTATCCAAGGCCCCCAGTAAACCGTAGCCAGCATTTGCCACTACAGCGTCAATACGACCATAGGTCGTAAAGGTTTTTTTTGTCACCCGTTCTATATCTGTCAAACTAGTCATTTCCGCTATCTGCACATCAATGGCCGTAGCCGCCAGCTCAGGTGGATATTTTTTGCCTTTATTATCACCTTTGGACGGATGGCTACGCACTGTTCCCACCACTACCCAGCCCTGCTCGCTAAACAACCTAGCCGTAGCCAAGCCTATCCCCCGGGACACACCTGTTATAATAACAACTCGTTTCGAAGTCATAATTTATCAATCAAGGACTTAAACTGATCTGGAATATTGTTTGAGTGTTTCTCTTTATAATCAAATTCAGGGTCGGGAAAGCTGTAGCGAGCAAGTTCAGGGTATTCTCCCTTGGCCTTAGCCATTAATAACGCCTGCCGGCATTCCTTTATTTCACCTACACACTCAAAGGGTTTGTGGCCTGAGAGCCCCAGCAGTTCGTCAAATGTAGGCTCAAGCTCTTCAGAAGCAAACAAGTTTTTACCCTCAAACAAGCCGACTAAGGCTTGTTTTGATAAAAACGGCGAAAATATTAAAAAAACAAAGGCGCATTTTGGACACTCTCCACACCAATACAGAGCAGCATGATCCTCCAGGTGAAAATTTCGATTACACGAGGAAAACACCTCCGCGTATTTATCAAAGTGTTTAGTACAAAACGTTTCAGCAATTTTGAGCTCACTCAACGGTCGCAGCAGTGAAAACACGTCAATTGAAGGTGAAATCGATGATTTTACATATTCTTGAAAATCCTGCTCAAACTCAAAGCTTTTTGAATACTGATGATTGACCATTACTCCCTCGTATTCGGTATTACCTTCTCCGGCCGACCACTCATTGGACAACACCAGGCTTGCTCTACCCGATAAGATGGCCGAAATTACCCCCGCAAAGTTAAGAATGGCCGAAATTGGCACATGACCGTTTAAAGCCCCTTGTTGATTCAGCCTAATCAGTTCAGGGGCAACCTGTCTAGTTACCGACATATGAGGCAGGGCGGTTTTAGCTATTAGGGGCTCGACCTGGTCGTTATGATTGACCATCCAGGTAACCATATCCTCACCCGCTTCCCTGAGCAGCTCAATCGTTACTAGCGAGTCCTTACCGCCACCAACCGGCACCAAACTGCCATAAAGACCATTAATATCACTTACTTCCTCCACTTCTAAGCTAACTGGGAGCATGAGCTTTACCAGGGGTAAGTTGTTACGATAACAAAACTCACCTAAACCCAACCTGTAGGTCTTTTGAAAAAAATCAGCTTGAGATTGAGACAGCCTGCCTTGACGAATCTTAATTTCAGATGGTAAACCCGCCTTATAGTAAGACACTCCCGCCATCATAAATAAGCCAAAACAAGCTCGCTCTAAAGCAGCTTGGTCATAGTCTGGCGCAAACTCAAAATCAAAGCTAAAAGTCTCGACAAATTGCACCAAACCATCAAAACTGTACTTGAGCTCAAGTTGCTTTATGTCAGGGTCAAAGCCGTAACCTTCAAAAATAAACGTATTGTACTCCCCAGGCTGTCGCTCAAGGAGCTTAACCGCGTCCCGAAATTTGTTCCCCCTATCACTAAAATTTTGAAACATATCAAAACTTGGGCTTCCGGGAGAAAGTAGCACCGTATCACCGGGCTTAGCCTGGTTACTGGCAGCCTCAACAATCTCGGCCATGGTTTTCCCGCCCATCTCATAATTGCTAAAGTTTTCGCTTTTAAGTAAAGCCGCTAGGTTCTTAGCAGTTTGCCCCACCAAAACCACCTGACGAACGTTCTCATGCTTAACCGTTTGGATAAGCTCAGATTGATCTATATGGCGGTCAAACCCACCTAATATCACCACCTTTGGCCCAGACAAGGCCTTTAATGCCGCCACTGCCGAAACCGGATTGGCAGCAAACGAGTCGTTGATAAACCGCACCCCATTTATCTCACCGACTTCCTCTAGCCGGTGCGGCAGGCCTTTGAACTCAGCGACCATCCTAGCAACGCTCTCTTTTGAGCGCACAAGGCCATAAGTAACCGACACCGCCGCACAGACATTTTCCAGATTATGCCTCCCCAACAATCCAACCGACGCCACAGGGCAAATTGATTGGTCGCGAAACCACACCTGCTCGTCCCGGATATAAGCCCCTCCGGGGGTACAGTATGGAATGTGATTCCCCACAGAAAGCTGCCCCAACCTGACGGTTTCAGGCTGGCCACCATGATAGACCGCCACATCTTGTTTGGTTTGATAGCGAAAAATGTTGCCCTTGGCCTGAATATACTCCTCCATATGGCGATGGTGGTCCAGATGATCTGGAGCAATCATCAGGCAAACTCCTACCCGAGGGCTTTGTGTAACATCTTCGAGCTGGAAGCTTGATAACTCTAGTACCACGTAATCTGTTGGCTGTACGGAAGCCAGGAAATCAAGAGCTGGCGTACCAATATTACCCCCCAACCACACTTTATGCCCATCAGCTTCCAATATCTTTGCAATCAGCGTAGCGGTTGTGCCCTTTCCCTTAGTTCCTGTAACCCCGATAATCTGTGCCGGGCATTTGGCCATGAACTCCCTGGTAACACTGGTAATAGGCACACTCGTTTTTACCTGGTAAAATGGCACTCCTGGGGAGCGTACCACTAGGTCATACGAACCAAGGTCTTGTAGATAATCTGGCCCAAGATTGCTTTTGACACCACCAGGAAGCTTCAAATCGGTTTTGGCATCACAAATTGTAATTTCAGCCCCTTGGCCATTCCAATATTCATACGCCGCCTTTCCTTCAACGCCAAAACCCAAAATAGCCACTTTTTGACCTGTCATGATACCTCCGGCCCTTACTCCAACGACGCCTTCTTTGATATCAGATTTTTTACCTGTCATGCTGAGCCTGCCGAAGTATCTATGGACAGATCTAGCCAGCCAGGATTCATCGATTCTATTAAGCTAATCTTTTTCGATCGTCGCCAGCCTTTGAGTTGTTTCTCTCGTGAGATTGCAGCGATCGGATCAGAAGTCATCTCGAAGTATACCAATTTATCCACCCAGTACTTGTTGGTAAACCCCGGAAATGTTTTCGCCTTATGTTGGTCCATGCGATGTGGCAGGTCACCAGTCATACCCACATAAAGTGTGCCTGTGTTATTAGTTGTGATATAGACGCTATATTCCTTCATAGTTCCCTCGTCCTTCGACCGACGGCTCGGGATGACAATTTAGACAGCATCACCCAAATCAGGATAAAAATCACGCCCGACAAATCAGCTGTAATATCTACCAAATCAAACTCTCTTCCTGGAACAAAGTAACGCTGAATAAGTTCACTTAATGCGGCATATGATGCTAGGCTCACAAAGATTACTTTCCAGCTTAGAATTCGCCACCTCATCCCCAGCGCCAGCAAAGCAAACGTCAAAGCGTGAATTACCTTATCGGCCTGAGGGAACGGAAGCGGTCCGTCGCCACCAGGTTTAAAAAGCACTATCACGCTCACCATAATGGCAAAGTAAATAAAAAAGTGCCTAATCTGATATCCGAGCGTAGAGCTAGAATCACTTCGCGACATAATCTGGAACCTTAACCTTATCTTGGTTAGCCCTTTGCCACGCCTCAATCGACTTAATCTTAGCCTCGACCACCGATAGCTGAGCCTCATCAGCCCCAGCAGCTCGACAGAGCTCATTATAGCTACGCAACATATCAGGTAATAGCTTGTCCTTACCCCTAAACAATATTAACGGCTCATCTTCCGGGATTGGGGTCCCGTCAATCTTTTGCAACTCTCCTGTAGTTTGAGTTTTGGCGTCAATCTGACGCATATCTGTAAAAATCCTAGTTATGCTTTAATTATAGCACTCAAGTAACAATTGACATGTACCCACTGACTTTTGACAGCGGCTAGATTAAGAAAGCTAAATTGTTTTTAACCCTTATGCGACGGCGAGTTTATCATGCCGCATTTCTTGTACTTAAGGCCGGATCCGCAAGGACACATATCGTTTCTACCCACTTTTTTGCCTTCGCTTTTGACTTTTGACCTTTGAGGTTTTTTAACCTGCTCGTCAGGAGCGTTAGTAGCAGCTGCCTGAGCTGCTTTAGTTAAAGCCGTTTCTACAGGCTGCAAACCCTGAGCGGAGTCGAAGGGAACCTCCGCCCCTTCTGCCGGTCCAATTGAAGCTTTAAAGATTGAAGAAGCTACTTCAGCCTCCATAATGGCAATTAAATTGCGATACATCTTGTATCCCTCACTTTTATACTCCACCAACGGATCCCGCTGCCCAATTGCCCTCAGGCCAATGCCGCTACGCAGGCTATCCATAGCCTCCAAGTGCTCTATCCAAAGGTTATCAAGAATACGCAGGTAGATCAGTTTCTCCAGTATATGCATGTGCTCTTCGCCAAACTGGACAATCCGTTGCTGATACAGATCATGAGTAGTTTTCTTTAATATATCGATAACTTCGTTGGGATGAGCCGCTTCAAGTTTTTTGATCAAATCATGATCCAAAGGCATAATCCCAGCTACTGCCTCCACTACAGCCGCAATATCAGTAACTCTTGTACGGCTATCGGTATGTGCATTTACGGCTAATTCGACTTCGTGCTCCACAAACCCCTGAATCTCGGGCCTCAGATCAGCATTTTCCAAAGCTTTGCGGCGACGCACATATATCGCCGTCCGGTGCTTATTCATAACGTCATCATATTCCACTAGGGACTTACGAATATCAAAATTATGCCCTTCCACCTTCTTTTGGGCACTTTCGATCGAGCGTGTGATTATGCCATTCTCGATTGGCGTCTCTTCGTCAAGGCCCAGAGTGTTCATAAGGCTACCTATACGCTCGCCACCAAATATACGCATCAGATCGTCTTCTAGGGATACATAGAATTGGCTGGAACCTGGATCCCCTTGCCGGCCACTTCTTCCTCGAAGTTGATTGTCAATCCGGCGCGATTCGTGCCGCTCAGTCCCTATGACATGCAATCCCCCTAGCTCTGACACGCCCTCCCCCAGCATAATATCGGTACCTCGCCCGGCAATGTTGGTCGCAAGAGTTACTTGACCTTTTTGCCCAGCCGAGGCAATAATACCTGCTTCGGCCTCATTATTCTTGGCGTTCAATACCTGATGTGGCACTTTGAGCTGGCTCAAAACTTCCGACAAAAGCTCGTTTTTTTCAATCGAGACCGTACCTAGAAGTACCGGCTGTCCCTTAGTATGACGCTCGGCGACTTCTTTAGCCACAGCCTTAAACTTGCCCAGCTCAGACTTGTAAATTCGATCCGGCAGATCTTGACGCACCATTGGTCGATGAGTGGGAATATTGGTTACGTCCAGTTCGTATATTTTTCCAAATTCTTCTGCTTCCGTAGCCGCCGTACCTGTCATACCGGCTAGCTTGCTATACAGTCGAAAATAATTTTGAAATGTAATTGTCGCTAGCGTCAAGGATTCATTACGAATCTGGACGTTCTCCTTGGCTTCAATTGCCTGATGTAGCCCCTCGCTGTACCGTCTACCAGGCATCAACCTACCCGTAAACTCATCCACAATAATAATTTCACCTTCACGAGCAACGTAATCTCGATCAATTTTAAATAATGCCTCCGCCTTCAGTGACTGCTCTATGTGGTGGACATCATCTATTCGACCAGCTTCATAGATGTTTTCTACTCCCAGTATTTTCTCGATCTCCATGATACCTTCATCTGTCAGGCTAACAGCTTTGAGCTTCTCGTCGACGCTATAATGCTTGTCTGGAATTAAGCGTCGAGCAATCTG
The DNA here is from genome assembly GCA_963718875.1 of Candidatus Parcubacteria bacterium. Classification (GTDB taxonomy): domain Bacteria; phylum Patescibacteriota; class Saccharimonadia; order UBA4664; family JBIOIQ01. The sequence continues at coordinate 521,828 of OY970378.1, read as the reverse complement.
AGCAAAACGCAAATACTTATCGGTACTTTCCTCGGCTGGAGCCGAAATTATCAAAGGAGTACGCGCCTCATCAATCAAGATTGAGTCCACCTCATCAACAATGGCGTAATGTAAGTCACGTTGCACCATCCGGCTGACGTCATCTACCATGTTGTCGCGCAAATAATCAAACCCAAACTCATTATTGGTACCATAAGTAATATCTGCCTTATACGCTTCCTGGCGACTTACCGGACGCAAGGGCTTCATGCGCTCATCTGAATGGTCGTCATTGCTAAATTCGGGATCATACAAAAAAGCTTGGTCGTGGATAATTACCCCGGTAGTTAGCCCTAAAGCATGATAGACCTGACCCATCCAGGCCCCATGCAAACTCGCTAGGTAATCGTTGACGGTTACAACATGTACGCCCTTTTCCTCCAAGGCGTTAAGATATACCGGCCCTGTTGCAACCAAGGTCTTACCTTCACCAGTCCGCATCTCAGCTATTTTACCTTCATGAAGCACAATTCCACCAATCAGCTGCACATCAAAGTGGCGCTGGCCAATAGCCCTTCGCGCTGCTTCACGTACAGTAGCAAACGCCTCCGGCAGAAGTTTATCAAGCGATTCGCCTTTTTTGACCCTATCTCGCAAAGAACTAGTTTGATCACGTAGTTTTGCATCGGATAGCTTTTTTATCTGGTCTTCCAGCTCATTAGTCTTGGTTACCAGGGGCTGGGCCTTTTTAACTTCCCGCGCGTTGGGATCACCTAATATTTTAGTAAAAATACTCATGTTCAAGTAATTATACAGCTTTTGGCAAGCAAGGTCACGCAGGCGATCCTTCGAAAGTCAGACTTATAAATCCAGTTAGATGACCTCTAGATTAGAAGTCTGACTTCTACTTCAAGATCACGTTATTCCTCGACATAACGCCTGGTCAATTTAGCCACAAAAACCTTAGCTCGGTTTTGACGCGGACTGTTTTTGTCTTTGTACTTAACCATTTGAGCTTTTAACTTAGCAGCGCAAATATCAACGGCCGCAAACATATTCATTGTGGCTTCCTTAGCCTCAATCACCGCTCCTTTTACCGGAATAATAGCTTCACAAACGCATTGATTACCTTCTTTTCCTGAAACGTCAGTGGTTAAGGTTACACTACCTTTAATGCCATTTCGAACTTGTTTAGGTAAGTATTTTTCTAGGTTGCCAATTTTTTCCTGCACGTAATCGGTAATTTTATCGTTCAACTCGTAATTATTACCACTAACCTGTACCTCAATCATTGCATACCTCCTGATTTAATTACTATTAGCTACGTGCTGGTTTATTATAAAAACTCACCTCCATAGTATGGTTGCAAAACTTTGGGGACCTTAATTTTCCCCTCAGCTGTTTGATAGTTTTCCATTATAGCTATGAGTAGACGCCCAACAGCACATGCTGTAGCGTCATTCATGTGGACAAATTCAGTTTGACCATCTTCTCGCTTAAGTTTTATTCTCAATCGTCTCGATTGATAATCCGTCATTAAATCGGCCGTATGCGTTTCGCGATACTTATTTTGACCAGGCATCCAGGTCTCGATATCGACTTGGCGATAATCGGGATCACCCATGTCGCCAGTAGAAATGGCCACAACCTGATAAGGTAACTCTAAAGACTGAAGAATAAACTCTTGGACGGCTACAAAAAAGTCTTGCTCAGCAATTGATGTATCAGGAGTGCTAAACGATTCCATCTCCAGTTTATCAAACTGATGGACGCGCAAGATCCCTCTTACATCTTTTCCATAGCTTCCAGCCTCACCCCTAAAAGCCGTTGAGTAGCCTAAATATCGAAGCGGCAGCCTTGACTCTGAGATGGCTTCATCCATATGAAGTGGCCCTAACGTATGTTCGGCACTTCCAACCAAAAAAAGGTCGTTGTCGAATTCATCTGGCAAAGTTTTGGCATCTCCAGGAATTACCCTATACCGATCCTCAATGGGGTCAAGCCGTGCCATACGCTCCAGTATACTTCTGCGGATCATTACAGGTGGTACGACCGGCACAAAGGGCGTTGGATCAACTGGTATACCCGCATCCGAAATAATCTCCGCAATGGTAGCCTGATCGGTCAGATTTTGAGTAATAAAGCTGATTAGTGCAAACTGTAGTTTAACCAACCCACCTTTAAGGTAGGTAAACCGGCCGCCTGCAACTTCGGCAGCACGTTCGTTATCTATAACGTCCAAATCAGCACCAAGCTCCCAATGCTCTTTTGGGCTAAAATCAAAAACAGGAATTTCTCCCACTTGCCTTACTACGACATTTTCTGACTCATCTTTCCCTATCGGAGTATCGGACGAATGGAGGTTTGGCACTGAATAAAGCAACTTCTGGAACTGAGAGTCAATTTTACTGAACTCTTTATCGAGTGAGCCTAGCTCAGCTTTGAATTCTTGCAGCTCTTTGAGCTCTTCCTCGCTCGGCTTACCTTTGACGTTCAGCTTAGCCCGCAAAGCCTCAATCTGGCCAATAAGCTCAGTTCGTCGCTTATCGAGCTCAAGCAGTTTATCGATATCAACAACTACTCCGCGACTGTGCGCGGAGTCTTTATAAAGTTTCGGCTGATCTCGTAGATGTTTAATGTCAATCATTGACTACTATTATACGTCTTTGTAGCTAAATAATAAATCCGTGACCTTAAATCCACCGTCGGTGGAGGGATAACCCCCCACCGACGGTGGATCATGTTGCGCAGCAATTAGGCAGAAACCAATGTCTGCTCGGCCGCCCTCTTAACCCGGTACGCCTCGTCCGCCTCGTCGTCGATGAGATGAGGAAAACGGCGCTCGTCGAAGGCCTCCACGAAGCTCGCGAGAGTATCTCTCATCCTGATCTTGACCAGATCTCCCCTCAGAACCTCCCATCTTCTCCCCTCGTCATCAAGTCTGCCAAAGGCGGCATAGATGACTCGAGCAGCATCTCGGCCAGCAATGATGTGATCTGCTCCGACCGAGACCAATGGGTCTCCGTCGACCAGCCCCTTCCAGAACTCGCATCCACAGGGGTCGGACGGTGTAGCCGGAACCAGCGCCGGCCACGAAGGCAATCCCCATGCTCTGCGAGCCTTATTCAGGCTCTTCAGAGCGGCAACCTCAAGTGGGCTCAAGATTCATCCTCCACGAAACAGGCGACGGCTGGTCCGGCGCTGGCTTTAATTTAGCGCAAAAAAAGTGTCTTCACAAGTTTAACTAGCCGATAGAATCCCTTGAGTCAACACATTTGCTCTATGCTTCTGCTCCAGCTCTCTGACTAGCTCTTTCAAAGCCGTCTCAACAGCCTCTCGCCCTCGCACCGAATCGATAAAGAAAACCGCCTTTTTAGTCTTAGCTGTAACAGCTGTAGCTGCCGCGTCACGGTAATTCCACAACCATGTAATAATCTGCTCATCATCAGCATAGACCGGCTGTCTTGAGCTCACAACAACAGGCTCCTCCACCCCCATCAAATTAGCCAGTTCACCATCTTTGCCAAATCTAAGATTAATATCCCCATGAGCCTCATCCAAATCCATAGCACCCATAGCCACCACATACTTAACCGAGACAGCGTTATACGTATCTACAATACTGTTTACATGCCAAGGTTTATCAGCCAACACCCGCCTCACTAATGCCTCGACCGAGCTGCGATAATCACTTGGTTTTACGCCAAAAATCTTGTAAGCCTCACGCCAAGCTTTTATTTCTGGTTGATTAGCTATATTATCCAGCGTCACTCCCGCCATTTCCAGCGCCAATTTTAATCCTTCGAAATCATAATCAGAGCGACCCTCTACCTCAATATCCGCCACGCAATAACCAATGGCTGTATTTGGAAAAGCCTTCAACAAATCACTCTCAACCTTAAATTGCCTACCTTGATCAAGCTGAGCCACCAAATCTTGCACCGGTTCCGCCTCGGATTGCACCGAAGTCTGTTCTGTAGCCTCCCGTAATCGCTTCACCAGCCACTCGTGCTCAAGACTTGCTAAAAACCACCCCGCTTTAGGGCCGGCTTTTTTATTCAGAATCACCAAATATAGTGCCTCAAAAGCCTCTGCCGGTTTGATTTTAGCCCCTTCAGAAGCCGTATAAATTTCATTGTGCATTTTTTGACCATCCGCTATTACCTCTTTATCTAGCGCTGCCGCTAACAGGCCTAAAAAAGCTCTCTGAGTATCAGATAACTGCACCTTGGGCAAACTTGGCTGGATTTGAAACTTTATACTGTCCGGAGCATATCGCTCCAGCCAGGAACTGACAAAGACGATTTCTCGTCCCAAGACCTCTTCCTCGGCCTTATCAGCCGGCTTCCAGCCTGTTCTAGCCAGGATATCCACGACCTGACTCAAATCACCTCTAGCGGTCTGATATGCCGTTACCAAGTGGTTAAACGGCACACTTGAGATCACCTTTTCTGCTGTAGTATTGGCGGTAGCAAAGTAATAAGCATCAGCAAATTCATGTGTCAAGTCTTTCGATAAGGCCTCTTGAATCTGCGAAAACTCATCGATTAAGTTGAATAGTCCAACCCCGGAATCAAAATAGAGTGTCCGCTCAGGCTTGCTTCGGACAATGAAATATCGGAGTATTTCGGCCGGCATTATTTGAAGTGCCTGCTCTGGAGTGATTAAATTACCTTTAGACGAGCTCATCTTAGTATTATCACCCAGCAGGTGAATATTGCCGTAAGGCGCGGCTGGCATTGGAGCAGGATAGCCAAAAACTTTTTCGCTAAAAGCCACTCCCGTATCATACGAGCTTCCGGCAGCACCATGCTCCTGAACCCCAAATGGCTCCACTTGGACACCAAGTATCTGCCACCGAGCAGGCCAATCTAGTCGCCAGTTTAACTTAACTTCGCCTCGTGTGTAATCTAGGCTATGCTCGTGTTCACTTTCGTCAACTCCAACTATTATCTTTGCAGCTACATCGATAGATTTAAACTTGAGCTCATTAAAGCTTTTATTTGGTCCCAGTAGCTGTAACGGCAACCACCCCTCACGCAAATCGCGATTCGAGACTTCTTTGAAAATTTGACGAATAAGATCACTTTTATCTACAACCTTTTCTATCTGAGGAGCCATCTTGCCACTGGCGTAAAGTTGCTCATAACTGCGGATGGCTACAAAATTTCCGGCTTTTTCCTCTTTCTCCCCACCAACTCCCATAGCGACTGCATACTTCTCAAATTCGCGGTAAAAATGCTCGGCGTAGGTTTTGTGCTCATCAATACATTTCTCGAACGGGTCGGGCAATAGACAGATTGGCCAACCCACATACTGCTCATACTCTTCCGGCAGGAAGTCATAGCGGCGACGCAATGGATCAAAATTATCTACCACGTGCTTATGGATAACTTTGCGCCCAGCCTGCCTCAAACCCCAAGCTAAAGCATCAGCAGTTAGTGTTTCGCGGAAATGGCCTATATGATAGGACGCCGAAGGGGAAATCCCACTTGAAACTACCAAATCACCTTCCGGGTATTTTTGTACAATTTGGCGAACTGCCAAATTGAGCCAATAATTACTTTCTAAATTCATACTAGCCATTGTAGCAAACCATTCTCCCTATAACGAGAAAGGACCCTCGTAGGGGTCCTTTCATTACGCTTATGCTTGAATACTTTATTTATTCATTGTTATTGAAACTTAAGGTTTTGATGCAATTCAAGGAGGAACCGAAGATCGTATCCGTCAGCTGACGAAAGAGGCGTATTAGACATACGCCGAATGCGAACTAGAGGCTACGACGCCGAAGTGCGCAAAAGATTAAGTTTTATTCGATTTTGGTGATTTTGTATTTAAGAGTTCCAGAAGGCACTTCGACTTCAACTTCTTCACCAGGTTTCTTACCCAATAGCGCTTGGCCTATAGGAGACTCATTTGAAATTCTTCCCTGTTCCGGATTGGCTTCAGTCGAGCCTACAATAACGTAACGTTGAACACCATCTTCTAGCTCAAGGTGCACTGTTGACCCTAGAGCCACCACACTAGAACCTTTGGGATGTTCAATTCTACTAGAGTGCTTAAGAATATTTTCAATTTCAGCAATACGACCCTCTATAAAAGCCTGTTGATCTTTGGCGTCGTCCCACTGGATGTTTTCACTCAAATCCCCATATTCTTTTGCTTCTTTGAGACGGGCTGCAATTTCTACCCGCTTGTTATGCACTAAATCAGCCAACTCTTCTCGGAGTCTTACAACTCCTTCGTCGGTTAAATAAAATTCTTTTTTCATGGCTTGCATGGCTATTACCATCCTTCCTGAAATGTTTAAGACTTACTATCTCAACCCTTAAAACCACGACAAAGCGCTTCACCCTCCCGGCAATATGCCCTCGTGACGGTGCTGGTAATGAGCGGATTGAAAAAAAATACCTGGGATAATCTCCCAGCGCTCATCCATTTTCACTCTGTCTTAAAAAGGTGTCAATAGTTACTATTGTCAAAATAAATTAACTTATGTTTAAGTGGCTTTCTAGTCTCATTATTAGGTTATATTTTTAATTTCTATGCTTCGAAATAAAATGTGTAATTAGGATGCTGGCAAGGGTTCCGTCAGATACTGCTTGCCCGCTCCTCGGGTAAAATAATACTGTAAGGTTTGACGTACTGCCGGAAGTGCAAACTGAGCTCCCTCTCCGGCATTCTGAATCAAGACAACCACCACAATACGGGGGTTACTATACGGCGCATACGCCTCAAACCAGGAATGCGGCAAGGCCGTACCAGTGTAACCACCAGTTTCCGCCGTTCCGGTCTTGCCAGCCACGAGACCTGGTAAAGTTTTTTCCATTAAACAACACCCTGTGCCATCAGGGCTAGATATAACTAATCGCATTGCGTTTTGAATAACCTTATAAACATCATTTGAAACCGGAACCTTATGTTCTATTTCGGGCTTAATAGTCTTTATTACGCGGTTTTGGTCGTCTAAAACTTGGGTTACAAGATGCGGTTTATAAACCAACCCGCCATTAGCTACGGCCGCAATTGCATTAGCCATTTGCAATGGCGAGGCCTTGAGATCGCCCTGCCCAACCGAAATATTGTAAGTGTCACCGACATACCAATCTTGATCCAGGCTCTTTTTCTTCCAGTCAGGAGTTGGCACAAGTCCGGACGTTTTGCTCGGTAAATCAATTCCGGGCCTACTCCCCAGCCCATAGCTGCGATAATACTTTGTCAGCCTATCCACACCCAGTCCAGCCAAATTACCAAACCCACCGCCCATGGTGAAAAAAAACACATTAGAGCTGAGACGAATCGCATTTGTAATATTTATGGCCCCAAAACCACCCTGTTCATAGCTTCGAAATATATAAGGATTGGCCGGATCATACGGGTTGGGCAATTGTAACGACCCCGTATCATTAACGGTAGTCGACGTCGAAATAACGCGTTCTTGGAGTGCAGCAGAAGCAATTAAGGGCTTAATGATTGATCCCGTCGGATAAGCTCCATCTACTGGCTTATTAAACAAAGGTTGCGCCGAATCTTCAACAAGTTTAGAAAAGTCGGTTTGGGAGATGCCCCGAGCAAATAAATTATTGTCGTAAGTCGGTAAACTAACCAAAGCCAATATTTCTCCAGTTGTAGGATCCAAAGCCACACCTGATGCTTGTTTGGCGGCCACGCCCTTTGCCTGGGCAGCAGCCAGCTGCTGGTTTATGGCTTCGGTCATATGCTGCTCTAACCCCATATCAATTGATAGGACTAAGTTTTTTCCTGCCACAGCCGGTCGATTTGCCAGCACCTTAACCGGCCTCCCCGTCACGTCAACTTCAGTTTGCTGGCTTCCATCAAGGCCTCGTAATATCGATTCATACTGTTTTTCAATGCCAAGCTTGCCAATATAGTCGGTTGGTAAATAGGTCAGATTATGTTTTAATTCGTCCGGCGAAATACGCCCAGCATAGCCCAATGTCTGAGCAAGCGCTCCATTATCGAGATAGCGCCTAATCGGGTTAACGTCAAGTGCAAAAGCCGGAAAATCCAAGGACCTTTGGTCAAATAATAACGCCTGATCTCGTTTAATATTACTCGCCACTAACTGAGGCTGAGTACGGCTAAGGCAATCCAGCTTGGCCTCATCGGGCTTTATGCCGTTTTTTTTACTAGTTTCAATACAAGTAATTTCTGCAGCATTGGCTATATCTGTTACCGACACACCAGCCGCAGCGCTGACTTTCTGATACAAATTCAGACGGCTTGATTCAGACTTTGGAAGCACTTGAGGGACTACCGTAATATCATAGTTGGACTCATTTTGGATCAAAATAGATCGGTTGCGATCATACACCACCCCGCGAGGAGCCCTGATGACTTTTTGGCGGATTCGCTGCGAGTCAGCCAAGCTAAGGTTGCGACCTCCGTCTAGCAGCTGCAACATGGCTAGCCTTGCGGCCAAAATGGAAAAAGCCAACACGGACACAACCCCAATCATGAGTAATGGCCGACGATTGGTCTCCTCTTCTACCGATCCAACCCCTCTCTCTGACGGCATAATAGCATCTGCCCACTGTTCCGTCCCAGCCAACTTATGTTTTATCCGCCACCGCTTATGGGAGAGGCTTTCGTTGCCATAACTGAAGCGCTGTTTTGCCATTATGGATGTCTTTGATTAATAACCGGCGCAGTCCCGGCTCCAATGTCAAATAGTCGGCGTAACGGCCAATAAAGCAAACCTAACAGCACTGCATTAAGGACAAGCTGCATACCGACTCTATTTAAAACAGTGCTCAAACTAATTGAATTTTTTAGCCAAAGCAAAGGCACCAAAATAACTGCGTCATAAAGCACGGTAAACCCCAACACAGCCACAAGCTTCGTGCTCAACCGTTCAAAATCGGCACCCGTACGCCTTATAATTACCATTAGAAGCGCAATGAAGCAAAAAAAAGCTATTCTTAAACCAAAATCTATCCCGCTCACATAATCGAGCAAAAACCCGCCGCCTATTGCCATGGACATAAGCTCACTCGCATGAATCTTTGAGCTTGCTGCTACTACTAAAACCACTAAAAATAAGTCCGGAACAACCCCTAATGGACGCCAGGCTCCCAAAAAACTTACACCCAACCATACCGTTAAAACAGTTAAGCCTAGTAGCCTTAAATACCTCATGGCGAAATCATAATAAACACTAACTCAAGCTGGTTTATCTTAACGCTTGGTACTACCGCGGCACTCTGAAAGATGGCGTTGTCTTGACGGCTAATTGTCTCGATTTTCCCAATAATAAGTCCCTTAGGAAAGTCCCCACCCAATCCGCTTGTGACCAGCATGTCACCAGTCTTAACTATTTGATCTTGAGGCACATTTGTTAAGACCAATCCTTTACCTATCTGTCCGTGTACAATACCTGTAGTGCGCGTATTCTGGTCAATAGCAGCTACTTTAAAATCCGGATCATTAAGTAAAAAAACTTGGGAAGTGTTTTCTTGGGTATTTACAAGTTTACCCAACAACGATCCTTGGCTTGTTACAGCCATACCATTGCGCAAACCGTCACGCCTACCACGGTTGATGGTAACAAATGCCCGAAAGTTATCAGGCTGATAGGCCACGATTTCAGCCGGCACAACGGCTTGATTACTTGGATTTGAGAACCCAAGCTGCTTTCTTAAGGCAGTATTTTGAACCCTCATTTCAACATCAGCCGCCAGCTGTTGTTTTAAATCCCGCACTTCACTTGTAAGCTCAATATTGCGTCGGTTTAGATCTTTTATTTTCCCCATAAAATCAAAAAAATTACTTACACTACTCCCACTACCAGCCATGAGCTTCATCACCGGAGATGTAACGACTCCCAACGTCTGTGTTATTGGCCGTAATGCGCCCAATCTGCCTAGCCCAACCAAGGCAACTCCAATAGCTACAATAATGATTATGCGATTAGCCGGACGTTTTTTCATCTACCCTCCGAAACCCGACCAATCTCGCTAGCCCAAGCAATTTCATCGCGGAACTTTTCCAAATTGCGTTGATACCAGCACATCTTTCAAGCTATCAATGTCCTCTAAAACCAACCCCGTCCCGCGCGCCACCGCCGTCAACGGATCGTCAGTTATGTATACTGGCATTTTAGTCTCGCGATGAATCAAAAGGTCTAGACCTTTCAATAACGCACCTCCACCAGCCAAAATAATCCCCCGATCCATAATGTCGGCCACTAGCTCTGGCGGTGTTTCTTCAACCGTAATTTTAATCGCTTCTACAATTGTCCGCACGCTCTTAGCTAAGGCTGACCGAATTTGATCCGAATTAACGATAATTTCCTTTGGCAAACCAGTTACTAGATCCCGTCCCCGCATAGGAGCCTCCATCGTTGTTTGGAGTGGATAAGCCGACCCTATGGCAATCTTAATATTTTCAGCCGTTCTCTCGCCTATCTGCAGGCTAAACTCATCACGAGCATATTGGATTATATCCTCAGACAGCTCGTCTCCAGCAATTCTCAAGCTGCGCGACGACACAATGCCACCCAATGATATTACTGCTACTTCAGTGGTGCCTCCTCCAATATCAACAATCAAACTCCCGGCGGCATCTTGAATTGGCAACCGACTGCCAATCGCTGCTGCCATTGGTTCCTCAATTAAAAAAGTTTGACGCGCACCAGCATTAGTAGCAGCGTCTTCCACGGCCCGTTTTTCTACCTCAGTAACACCGCTAGGTATACCAATTACCACTCTGGGACGAGGCAAAATGCTAAACGTCTCTTTATGTACCTTATCAATGAAGTATTTCAACATTTGTTCGGTCACTTCAAAATCGCTCACAACTCCATCTACCAGCGGTCGGGTCGCTACAATATTAGCCGGTGTGCGTCCCACCATTTTCTTTGCTTCGTCACCAATAGCCAAAACTTGGTTAGTTTTGGAATTGATCGCCACCACGCTCGGCTCGTTGATGACTATGCCTTTACCACGGACATAGACCAGCGTATTAGCTGTACCTAAGTCAATACCAATGTCGTGCGAAAACAGTCCTAGAAAACGATTAATCATGACTTTGTATCTTGTATCTTGTATCTTGTATCTTGCCAGAGCATATCTGTAGTTTACCGTGGGGCTTAGAGCATAACAAGGTTAAATAAAGTGTTCAATATGATTATGCTTTGTTTTGACCTAAATAAGCACAACTATTTTATTCAAAAATCCATGCTGCTTGCCAGATCATGGTTGCATGAGCACTATGACAAAAACTTTACAGCGTCAGAAATCTTTATTAGCTCACTATCAACGCTATTGCGCTTTTTGAGCTCAACCGAATTTTGATTCAAAGTTTTTGCGCTCACTGCAACACGAATTGGGCAGCCAATCAGATCAGCGTCTGCAAATTTAGTTCCTGCTCCAACGCCAGAGCGATCATCGTAGACTACCGCTACTCCGGAAGCTATTAATTTTTCGTACAACCTTTCCGCCTCATCGTTGATTGTCTTATCTTCTCCCAGAGATACGAGGTGTACCTTCGCTGGGGCCACGCTTTCTGGCCATATAATTCCGCGTTCATCATTGTATTTTTCAACAATTACCCCCATAATTCGCGAAACGCCAATACCGTAGCAGCCCATGACTGGATATTGTTTTTGGTCATGCTCGTCAACAAACCCTAAATCAAAGTCTTTACCATATTTTTGTCCGAGATCAAAAACGTTGCCTACTTCACTAGCTTTAGCCTCCTTAAGCTCACTTTTGCCACACGATGGGCATTTATCACCCGGCTTTACCTTGGCAATCTCATCTTCCACGCAAAAATCACACTCATCGCAATAGTAGATAACATCTTCCCCGGCCTCAGTAAGAACCTCGAACTCATAGGAAATTTTTTCCGAAAAATTGCCCCCCGAAGCCTCTGTTACTTTCGCCACCAACCCCAAACGATCGTAAATACGTAAATAAGCCTTTTTTGCTCGCTCATAGTATGCTAAAAAATCCTCTTGAGTTGCATGAAAACTATACATATCCTTCATCAAGAATTCACGACCTCGCATGATGCCAGATTTCGCCCTCAACTCGTCGCGGTATTTCCAATGAATTTGATAAACACTTATTGGAAAATCCTTATAAGAAACAGCTCTGCTCATTACGAGAGGCGTCACAACTTCTTCTTCGCTTTGCCCTAATGCGTATTCATGGCCAGTGCGACTTTTAATTTTAAATAAGACATCGATATTGTCCCAGCCACCAGTAGTGGCCCAGTTAACTTTTGGATGAAGCGTTGGCATGAGAATCTCGCTGGAGCCCAAAGCATCCATCTCTTCGCGCACGACCTGCTCAATGTTTCTTAGAACCATTAACCCTAAAGGTAGATATGAGTAAACCCCAGCCATTAGCTGATTTACAAAGCCACCTCGAGTCAAAAACTGGTAATTTAAGCTATCTCCACCTTCTTTAGATACATTTTTGATTGTCGAACCAAACGTTTGCGATAATCTCATTAAAACAGTTTCCTTCCTACGGCTACATCCCTCTCAGGAGTAACCAAAATTACATTATTATTATCATCAGGTAGTCCTAAAGTTAAACACTCAGAAATAAATGGCCCTATTTGTTTTGGAGCAAAATTAACCACGCCCAAAACCATTTTTCCTTCAAGATCAGCTTTACTATAGTACTCGGTTATCTGCGCCGATGATCGTTTTACTCCAATCTCAGGGCCAAAATCAATCGTTAATTTGAAGGCAGGCTTGCGGGCTTCCGGAAAGTCCTCAACTCCAATAATTTTTCCACTCCTGATATCCACCTTTTCAAAGTCTGCGTAACTTATAGTCATAAAACCTCTCCCAATTAAAAAACCACTCTTCTCTAAACACAAAAAGTGTTTAGCAAGAGCGATTAAAGAGTCGCGGTACCATCTTGCCTTCACTGCATTATTACTAATACAGCCTTAATGCTGAAACATACTTTCAGCCCCACTATAACGGTTGGGGTCCGGCTCGGCTCATCACCGGCAGCTCGCCTCGCCATCGGCGACGGCTCCAGGGCGGGATACCCCTTCACAGCTTTGACTCTAGCCTATCAAACCCCCGTCACCCCGTCAAATCTAAGCTACATCGATCTAAACGATGAGGTTAATTAAGGACATCTAAATATATTTATCATAATCCCTAAACTCAAAACCCCTCCGCCGCTGCCGTCCTAAACCGCCAACTGACAGGCTAGGCTCTAAATTCAAGGAAGTGTGGTTGTTATCATTTAAACTATAAGTCTAATGTAGACTGGTTTTTAAGCACTTTAAACGTGTGTGCTTTAGACCTATAGAAAGCTAAGTACCTTCAAGTGAAATAGCTCGCCCTCTTACAGTAAGCGAGTTAGACTCTAAATATCAAGCTCGCTCTTACTTGATGTTAGCCATGAAAGCAATGTAGTTGTTTATCATATGTAGTAATACACCCGGCCATATACTGCGTAAACGATAGTACATGGCACACAAAATTAAACTCAAAATTATGGTATAAAGCCCCACGTTGTACTGAAGATGCGCAAAACCAAACATTAAGCTAGTAAGTACCGCCCCAACCACTACACCCCCCCATTTGGAAAGAGCCGGAAAAATAAAACCTCTAAACAAAGTTTCTTCGATAACCGGTGGCAATGCCACCAAGGCAATCAAGCTTAGCGTACGAGCGGTGGACGAAGTAGGGCTGGTAAACTCATTGGTCTGGGCCTGGTTGGCGTTGAACTGGGGAAAAACGTACGTTACAAGCCAAAATGCAGCTTCAACTGATGCTATAAACAATACAAACGCCAGAACAATATATAGTGCCGCTTTAAAAACGTTAAATTTTTTCCAGCCCAAATCCCGCCACCGAGCAGTATATTTCCTCAAATATAGTGCCAATATAGATAAGGTTACTAGGCCGTTAATGACAGCAAAAATAAAGCTTACCTCAATGCCCCCACCGCGCAAACCCACCAAAAAAGCATTGAAAACTGGAACATAGGGTGAGGTTAGCTTTAACCCATACACAATAGCAATAGGAGCGCCTATCCAAGCAAGTAAAAACGCCACGATGGCGTCGATTGGGCGCCAAGGAACTTCAAGCGCAGCCAGTTTTTTCATCGGTTTTACAATCTCCGAATGTCAAAAACGCTGACAACCAGGACCAATACACCCAACAAAGCAAAGCTAATAGCATAAATTTTTCCTTCCGTTTCTGGCGAAAATGTCCGCTTTAACAAGCGCTGTAACCAAATCAAAGCCAGTTTTCCCCCGTCTAAAACAGGAATTGGTAAAACATTAAAAACGGCCAAGGCTATAGATATAGTGGTTATAAAGAACACTAAATAATTGAAGCCTAAAAGCTTGATATTTTGCAGAGCCGTAAAAATACCAATCGGACCAGCAACTGTCTCTGCTGCTTGCGGCACCCCAGCTTGAAAAACCCCAGCCATGAGCCCTGGCAAATTGGCAAACATTTGTAATACTCCTAAAGCTGTCAACCCCAACATTTGAACAGTCAATGATGCTGCTACCCAAATAGAGTTGAGTCCATAACGCTGGTTGTGTACTTGAAGTGGCAGCACTCCTAAATAGCCGGCTTTTTTACCCACTTCCTTATCATTTAGCTTAATGTCAATTACTCGACTCTTTCCGTCTTGTTCAAGACTAAACTTAACCGTTTCGCCGGCATGAGCTTTCGTGAAACTGGTTAAATCCGACTCACTACTTAAGCTCTTACCATTAACCGCCACAATTATATCCCCCTTCGATAGTCCTGCCTTCCCTGCCGGTGTGTCCTCGCTAACATTTAAAACCATAACCTGCTTAGCTGTCGAAGTTATCGGAGCAGGTAACTTAAAACCAGCTGTAAAAGCCGACGGCAACCCCGTTAGGCACAGCACGAGCAATAATAAATAAGCAAGGAGGGTATTCATAACTACCCCAGCCAACATTATTTTGGTTTTTACCCACATACTCGCACTTCCAAAACTACCGGGCGAAGTATCACGCATATCTTCGCCTCTTAAGCGTACAAACCCACCCAGTGGTATAGCGTTAATGCTATAAAGGGTCTTTCCTACCTTTTTCCCCACTACACGGGGTGGAAACCCAAAACCAAATTCGTCAACTTCAACGCCATTGCGTCTAGCAACCAAAAAATGCCCCAACTCGTGTACAAAGACCAACAGCGAAAAAATCGCAACTACCAAGAGAGTAGTAATTATCATGCTTGCTATACCTGCATTATTTCAGTAGTTTTTATAGCTTCAATTTCATTGATAACCAACCTATGACCGTCAATTTTTTTATTTAGCTCACCTTCCGCGAATTTTACATCATCTTGCGTAGCCTGCTTATTCTTCTCCATTTTTTTGACGTCATTAAGGATTTCATGGCGCACATTTCGTAAACTAATGTGACAAGCCTCTACCTTTTCACCCAATTGTTTTACAACATCACGTCGCCTTTCCTCTGTCATAGGCGGTATATTAAGCCTAATAGTGTGTCCATCGCTGTTTGGTACAAGACCAAGGGACTGCGTTTCCCGAATAGCTTTTTCGATCGGCTCCAGTGCATTCCTATCCCATGGGGTAATCGAAATCGTTTTTGCATCTGGCGTTCCGATAGTAGCTAGGGTTTTGAGTTGCATCGACTGCCCATAATAGTCCACGATTACTCCATCAACCATTACAACACTCGCTCTTCCAGTCCTTAAACCATTCAGCTCCTCACGCAAGTGACCAATGGCTTTTAACATTTTAGCATCAGCAGAATTTATAAGCGTTCTTACGTCCATAATATTAATTCTAGCCCGGGAAGCTCAAAAAACCAAACTTACTATTACAAGACCCCTAGTTCAAGACGTTCGAACCGACGAATAACAATATTTTCACCCAATTTTGCAATTAGTTCGGTAGTGAGGGCTTCAATAGTCTTCTCTGGATCTTTTACAAACGGTTGGCGCACCAAACAAATACTTGAATAAAATTTATCCAGTTTACCCATTACGATTTTTTCTACGACTTCGGCAGGCTTGTCTGCCACTTCTGATAAGTAAATCTCTTTTTCTTTTTCAATCACCGGCTCCGGCACCTCCGATGGTAAAACGTATTTAGGATCAGCTGCAGCTATATGCATAGCAATGTCATGAACAAACTGCTTAAAATCTTCTGTTCGAGCAACAAAATCCGTTTCACAGTTAATTTCGACTAACACGCCAATACGACTGGAGTGCACGTAAGCTTCAATAGCCCCTTGGCTAGCCTCGCGGTCAGCTTTTTTGGCAGCACTAGCCTCTCCAGCTTTTCGCAATAGCGTTACAGCTTGCTCAAAATCTCCACCCGCTTCTTCCAAAGCCTTTTTTGCGCTCATCATGCCAGCTCCGGTTTGGTCACGTAATTTTTTTATATCTTGAATGTCTACCATAGCTATTTTTTTTCCCCAGATGCGACTGATTCTTTCTCGCTAACTTTTTTTGGCTCCGTCGCTTTTGCGGTCGAATTAGCCGCAATTAATTTATCAGGTTTTTCTTGATCTGGCTCAGCCGACTTGGCCTTATAGCTAGACCGCCCCGACTTTGCGGCTTCCGAAATAACCCCTGTTATAACGGCTACGGAACGAAGCGCGTCATCATTTGCAGGTATTAAATAGTCAATTAGGTCAGGGTTGGCATTCGAATCGGCAATTGCAATAACTTTTATCCCCAATTTTTTTGCCTCAGCTATGGCAATGTGCTCTCGCGGCGCATCAATCACATATAATGCCTTGGGTAAGCCTTCCATAGCCTTGATACCACCAAAAATATTTTCTAGCTTACTCATTTCTTCGTTTAATACACTTTGTTCTTTTTTATTATAATTTGCCGCTAACTCACCCGAATCAGCCTGAGCTCCAAGTTTAACTAAACGATTAATACGTGCTTTGATAGTGCGGTAATTGGTTAACATTCCACCCAACCAACGCTCCGTCACAAACGGCATATTAGCATCCACTGCTGCTTGCCTAACAATCGTTCGAACTTGTTGCTTAGTACCAACAAATAGAATTAAACCCCCACTAGCAGTTACATCTTGGGCAAATTTAGCAGCCTCAGTTAAACCGGTTGCCGTTTGAGTTAAATCAATGATATGAACCCCACCACGCTCCCCATAAATATATTGTTTCATCTTGGGGTTCCAACGCCTTGTCTGATGGCCAAAGTGCGCACCAGCCTCGAGTAGCTCTTTAAGGCTTACTTCTGTCATAATTTTTTCCTTATCTTCACTTCAGGCAGCCGCACCTTTCGTTTAAGGCCGCGGAGGAATTAATAACCCAAAGTTGATGGTTAGTTTGTAATGTCAAACCACTATACCAGGTTTTTACTACTCAAACAATACCAACAGTTGGTTGGCGGCATCCTTTTAAGTTCCTATGTCGCCCTGCCATCTTACCTTGATTAAGGCAGGTACCACCAAACTGTCAGTACTTTTTATTTTTAGCTCTTTAGGCCAGCCTAAGACCGCTTGAGATGATTTATGTCTTTTTTGGTGTTATCTCAAGTTTATGGCATTTAAAGTCTAAGCTTTAAAGCGAGAGTAACTTATAATCCTTTTGGCTGCCTAAGGCAGTACTTTGACTACTGACAGTTTGGTGGTACCTAGTTAAAACACCACCAGTGGATGTGTCTGGTTGATACTTTTAGAGATGACATTAGTGATGATTCCCGGAATTATAAGAGAGCTTAGGGCCAAGAAGAAGCCGCCGAGAGCGCTTTGAAGATCCATTTACGCCACTTAAAAGCTTGGTCGTTCCATTTAAGTGGACAGCACCCAGACCCACTAATGTTGCCTGCCGAGCGATTTCCTGATATACTCCTATCCATGAAAACCGGAATCCATCCAAATTACATCGACACCAAGGTACATTGCAACGGCTGTAACACGACATTCCAAACCCATTCAACGGTTCCAGAAATTACTGTTGAAATTTGCTCAAATTGTCATCCTTTCTATACCGGTAAGCAAAAACTAATCGACACTGCTGGCCGAGTCGATAAATTTAACGCCCGCCGCAGTCAAGCTGAAAAGTTAAAATCTAAGTCAAAGCCAAAAGCTCCAAGAAAGGGCAATTCCGAGGCTTTAGTCGAAGATTCAATTGAAAAAATAGAAGCGGAGCTGGCCACAGAAACTGTGGATATAAAGCAGCTCGAAAACAATAAGTAATTAACAGAAATTAATCAAAATGCGCTGCTACAATAGAAGCAGCGCATTTTGATTAGAGTAAAAACCATGGACGAAACAGAACGTAAACTACGAGACGAATACACCCAGTTAAACGAGCGGATGCAAGATCCCACAGTTTATGGTACACCTGAAGCGGCCAACCTCGGCAAGAGGCAGGTTGAACTAGCCTCTACGATTGAGCTGTACGACCGAAGGGCTAAGTTAAGCTCAGACCTAGAAGAAAACCGGCAAGCACTATCCGATCCAGAATTGCACGATCTAGCCGAAGCAGAAATCCCCGAGCTTGAGCATCAGCTTAATCAAACTCAAGAGGCGCTTAAGCTTGCTCTAGTACCGACTGACCCTCATGATGCCAAGAATGCCATTGTCGAAATTCGCGCAGGCGCTGGTGGAGACGAGGCATCATTATTTTCTGGAGAACTTTTTCGCATGTATAGCCACTATTCGGAAAGCAAAGGCTGGCGCTTAGAGCTTATCTCAGAAAGCCCTAGTGATGTCGGTGGTTTTAAAGAAATAATCTTTGGTATCCACGGCTCAAACGCCTATGGAGAGCTTAAATTTGAATCAGGAGTTCATAGGGTTCAGCGTATACCCGTCACAGAATCTGGAGGCCGAATACACACATCTACCGTTACAGTAGCAGTTCTTCCCGAAGCCGAAGAAACTGAGCTTGAAATAAATCCTAATGACTTGCGAATTGATGTATATCGATCAGGCGGCAACGGAGGACAATCTGTAAATACCACCGATTCTGCAGTTCGAATAACCCATCTTCCCACAGGACTAGTAGTTACCTGCCAAGACGAAAAAAGCCAACTAAAAAACAAGACCAAGGCCATGGGGGTACTACGCTCGCGTCTGCTAGCAATGAAACTTGAACAAGAACGTAGCGAAACTGATTCAGCACGTCGTAGCCAAATTGGCTCAGGCGATCGCAGCGAAAAAATTCGGACTTACAATTTTCCTCAGGATAGAGTAACGGACCATCGCATTGGTATAAGCCGACACAATTTACCCGGCTATATGGATGGCAACATTGGCGAAATGATTGAAGCTTTGCGAAAAACCGAACTTGAATCAGCTTTAAACGCAGCCGCTCTATGACAATTGGACATGTATTAAAAAATTCATCACAGACTCTTGAAAAAGCCGGGATATCTAGTCACCGCCTTGATACGCTCGTATTATTAGAATATGCTTCCAACCGGTCTAGAGAGCATCTGCTAGCCAACCCAAATAGCGATTTAGACAAAAAGATCGTAACAGAGTTCAATTTTTTTATCGCCCAACGTGCGCAGCGCGTCCCTCTCGTCCACCTTATAAATCAGCGAGAGTTTTATGGTTTAATGTTTATGATTACTCCCGATGTTTTAACCCCCAGGGTTGAAACTGAACAAATGGTTGAATGGGCCATTCAATATGCATTTAAAAATTCAGATCTTATTGATATTGGAACCGGATCAGGCGCCATAGCTTTGAGCATAGCCCACCACCGTCCTGATCTAAGTATTACAGCCACCGAAATTTCACCCACAGCAATGACACTTGCAAAGAAAAATGCAGCTCAGCTTAAATTGAATACTAAGTTTATTCAATCAGACTTATTTGATGATATTTCAGGGAAGTTCTCCACCATCGTAACCAACCTCCCCTACCTTAAAAACGATGCCGAACTTATGCCAGAAGTACGGCGTGAGCCTGCCGTAGCTTTATTTGGCGGAAACGATGGCTTGGAACTATACCGCCGTTTTTTTCATCAACTTGGCAACCACTTAGCCCCCAACGGATACGTTTTTATCGAATCCGACCCTTGGCAACAGCCAGAACTTATACACGAAGCCGCACAGGCAGGCCTAGCCTTAACAGAACAAGGTTACTTTATTTTGGGATTCCAACTAAAATAACCTAATGGAGCAGATTTGGAACATTATTTATGCCGATATTGTTGAGATTTTAAAAAGTCCCAATAGTGGTAAAGCAAACAAGGTTTATGGACGGGACTTAATTGACTTGCCAGATGACAAGCTTATTTTATATGGGACTAAGCTCGACTACCTTGACGGCACCATTGAATTAACCCTGACTACCCCTTATGCAAATCCTAGATTTGAATGGAAAGCCGAAATAACCATCAAGGTAAGTTCAAAGGTGGAGCACTACTTACTCAGACATGACCATGTCATTGTCGAGGCCTATGGCAAGAACATTTACGATGTTAGCTTAGAAAAAGCCACTAAACTTCAAGCGGAAATTGCTCAACTTAAACAAGTTTAGCCATTACTTGGTGCTTCAGCAAGAGTGGCGGTGACAGTTTGAGTCTTACCGTCCCTGATATAGGTAATAGTTAGCTTGTCGCCGATACCATATTTCGACACCAGGCCAGACAAGGGGTGATTGGCATCAATAGTATCCTTATTGATTTTGATAATAATATCTCCTTCTCTGAGGCCAGCTTTAGCAGCAGGACTATCCGGCAAAACCGCCAAGTTGTTTCGGTCTCCTGAAACATAAGCACCAGCAGTCTGCTTAATATTATTCCTGGCAGCAAAGCTTGGTGTAATATCGAGATATCGCACCCCTAAGTAAGGTCGCGTGATCCTGCCTTTACTCTTGACACTTTCGAGGGCCGTTTTAGCAAGATTAATTGGTATAGCAAAACCGATATTTTGAGCTTGTCCGGCAATGGCTGTATTCATGCCAATCACCTGCCCACTAATATTTACAAGTGGACCACCAGAGTTACCAGGGTTAATGGCAGCATCTGTTTGGATAAGGTTATCCAGAGACTCTACACCGCTCCCGTCACTACTGCCACTCGCTGCTTCAATCGGTCTGCCTAAGCCAGAAATAATCCCTTCAGTAGCACTATTCTGAAACTGGCCCAGGGCGTTTCCAATAGCAATAACCCTAGCCCCTACTACTAAATTACTAGAGTCTCCCAATGTAGCAGCCTTTAGCCCTTTAGCTTTAATTCTGATGAAAGCTATATCTCTGGTTGGGTCAGTCGCAACAACCGTTGCATCCTTATATTCCTGGCCATTCGACGTAAAGACACTAAAAGTAGCCCCCTGATCACTCACGACATGATTGTTGGTTAATATTAAGCCATCCGAGCTGACAATGATTCCCGTTCCTGCCCCTGTTTGACTAGTTTGCAGCCCAAATAAGCCTATCCCGGTTGTTTGCGAACTTATACTAACGACACTTGGAGAAGTCGATTTTACTACATCAATAATGGCGGAACTATCTTGCAAGACCACCTTTTTTTGGTCTGCCTTAGAGATGCTTGAGCCATACTTTGCTATTAAAAACCCTCCTCCAAGCCCACCCAAAAGACCAAAAATTAGGCTTAGTAAGACCAGTTGTCCGGCAGGGCTAGAAACGTTTCTAGGCAAAACATTATCATTGGAAGATAACCTTGGTTTTTCATCTAATTTATGCTCGGATCCGTCGTCCTGATGTACTTCCATGAGAGTCCTTCGTTTACAAAATGATTACAAACTTATTATACCAACAATGAGCTGAGAAAGACCTTACTTTAACCCACCTACATTCCAGTTTTTGAACTTAAGCTTTCACAAATAAAAACTATTTAAGTTAAAAATTCTAAATAACCCCATTCCATTTAGTCCCAGCTATGACAATAACCAAGATCACCAAACCGATGGTCAGATACTCAACTAAACGTTTGCGAGTCAACTGGCTTCGGCGATGCGAGGTATAAATACCCGCCAAGCAATAACCCAAGGCACTTATTACAAGCGCCGGCTGAGGAATTATAAGTAGTCCATTAAAGACCACGTAATTAACCAGCCAAAGCGAGAACACCCAAGAGCTCTCTGCCACAATCAAAGCCCAAGTCAAAGCTAAGGCTCCAGCCGCCCTGTCCTTTACGGATGCAAACACCTGCCAAGCTATAGTCCAGCTGCACCCCCATATGATGACTAATACTAAAATAGTTGGCCAATGCCAAACCGCGGTAGCTAGAAACACCGCCCACAACACTAGTGATTGAGTAATAGCGGCTACGATCATAGGGGGATTTTCCGAAACCTCAAAACGAGCCAAGAGCCACCAGCGCCAGGTACTAAACAGAATAGACAATATTAACTGCATCGCAAAATTTGGGCTAAGGCTAATAATTATTATACTAGCGATGCCGCTAAGCCATAACCAGCTATCAGCTTGTATAAATTCCAAGCTCCGCTCATCATGTCGCCACCAGCGCCACGCCTCATCTGCAAGCAACACACCGACTGCTAAAGCCGGTTGATGGGCGATAGCTAGTAGCACTATTATAAAAGTAAGTAGGCTGTTATAAATAGTTGCCGAAGAGAAATTTAACTTCCACGATTTCATCTGTTTTTACGATTATACTACATTTACCTACCGTAGCTTTATAGTCGTTAACGAGAAATGACGGTAGGATGATAATCGGCTCCAAGAATAATTTTTATGTCAGCAACATTTCCAGCCGGAGCCGTAGCACGCTGAACCTTGACACCAAACCTTGTTGCCAAATAATTGACCGTGTAGGGCTTTTTACCATTACTGTAATCAAAAATTATAGTCGTGGGGTAGTTTTGGTTGTCAGCAGTCGTAGTTGAAACTACGTTATATTTGTACGTATCTTCTAATAACGCCCCTACCGTAGCCGCTAACCCTGATCTTGAAGTACCGTTTTGCACCGCTATACTAGCGTTTTCTTGCTTTATATAAGTGTCGATAAAGATCGAATGAGCAAAATTACGAATCTCGCCAAAGTTTCCAGTCTTTGGCAACACTACACTTTGACCAGCCACCATACCACTAAGGGTATAATCATCAAGACCCTTCATCACAACAGAATCCGGATCCACTAATTTTGCAATAGTTGCCAATTTAGCCATATCAGCTATTTGTAAATCAGTTTTTAGATGCCCGCCAACAATGTCAATTAAGCTGGCAATTTTTACCGGATTTGTGAGAGTTGAAATAGCCATAGCTTTTTGGCGTAAAGCCAGCAAACTTTGACGCTGCCGATCTTCCCGACCATAGTTACTACCACATGTACCTTCGCGACAACGCGCAAACTTAAGTGCTTGCGCACCATTGAGCAAATGCTCTCCAGCGGCCAAATAATAAGGACAGGCGCCGCCATCATCACATGGATACCCAGAATCATTTAATGCCGTCGCATTCACAACGTTTATCCCCCCCACTTGATCAACTGCCAGTTTGAAACCCTGGAAATCAAGCTGAACGTAGTAATGTATTGGTATATCTAGTGTTTTAGCGACCACCGTCTTGGCCACCTCAGGCCCTCCATAAGCGTTCGCGGCATTAATTTTACTCATTCCCTTACCGGGAATTTGCACCCATAAGTCTCTCGGGATGCTTAACATTGCTGTGTCTTTGGTATTTGGGTCAATACTTACAACCATCATGGTGTCACTAAGCAATCCTCCGGGATGTCCAGCACCACCAATACCCATAAGCAAAATGTTTACCCGACCGTCACCTTCCCCTTTTAGTTTACTTGGTACCACGGTACCACTAGAAAGCGCCGGCGCTCCACCAGTATTATTCCGAGTTATAACCTTATTAGTCGCTAAAACAATTTTTACCCCAAAAAATACCACTGTTATGCCTAGTACGGCAGCGGACATAACTGCAATCGTTTTTGTCGAACGATATCGATGCACTTTAGGCATTTTGGTTTTTTTATAATCAAAGACTTCCTTTGGCGAGGCTACTACCGCAGGCGCAATCCTTTCTGCTGCTCTAGTATGTTCAAATCCACCAAAAGTAGTCCTTGCGAAGCCGTTGGCGCGACGCATTTTTTGTCGGCTGAGTTCATCCATTACGCTTAAGTATAAACGACATAACCGTTAAGAGTAAACCATTAACAGCTATAATTTACCAAAAAGCACAACTAGCCTTAGCTCGTAGCTTGCTGCAAATCTATGCAACGCGTATAGTAGTTTAAGTATGAATGACGATACTCCCACCAACCCGAACCCAAACCAAGTACCGCCAACTCAGCCGGTGAATACCAATTCTCTCGCGAGCCAAGTGGAGCCTTTACCCTCCACACCTCAGCCTATAACCAATCCGCCCAGTCCACCAGACAACGAACAAAGTAACAGCCCGGCAAACCCAGTAGGTGCAGCAGAAAGTGTTTCGAGCGAACCCGAGGCCAAGTCAAATCACATGGGATCAACTGCCTTCTCGGCCATATCGTCAATATTCTTTGGTATCTTAAACTGGGTTATTATACCGATTATCATAGTATTTATTCTGCACAATTTTGTCTTTCAAGCCTTTCACGTTGTAGGCCAAAGCATGGACCCAACGCTCCATGACACTGATTACCTCATAGTGTCAAAAATTGGAAAATCTATTAGCGGATTTAAGAACTCCGCCTATATACCTAATCGCTATGACGTCGTTGTGTTCCACTACCCTAGAGATCCTAACCTAATTTTTGTAAAACGAGTTATTGGTCTGCCGGGTGAGCATGTAGTTATAAAAGATGGCCGTGTCAGAGTTTTTAATAAACTCAACCCACAGGGTATCGACCCGGACCTTACAACTTACCAACGCGCAACCGAGACCACTCAAGGCACTTTTGACGACATCGTTCCCGAAGGAAGTATTTTTGTCCTCGGAGATAACCGCAGTCCAAATGGATCTTTTGACTCTCGAGAATGGGGATTTTTACCCTCAAAACAAATTGTTGGCACTGCTGCTGTTCGGTTGCTGCCACTCGACAAGTTCCGCCTCTTTTCTCTAGTATCTCAAGACCTACCAAAGCTAGTTCAATCCCTGCTGTAGCAAATCTTAGCTATCCGATTTAATCGCCCGGTAAATGCGATCTAATTCCTCTTCAGAGTAGTATTCAATTGTTAAACGCCCCCCTCTTGCAGTATGACGCAAGGTTACCTTTGCGCCCAAATAGTTACTCAGAGACTGGGTAACTTCATTGGTCTCGGCAATCCTTTTCAAAGCCGTGTCTTTTGTTGCACTCGGCTCTTTAAATCCGCGAGCAAACTCCTCAGCTTGACGCACAGACCAATCATTAGCAATAATCATCCTACATAACACCAGCTGCTTTTCAGGATTAAGAACTGTTAGAATCGTCCGCCCATGCCCCTCAGTCATCTGGCCGCTAGCCACCGCCCTCTTGGCTTCAAGCGGCAAATTAAGCAATCTCATACTGTTTGAGATAGTTGAAGTATCCTTCCCAACTTTTTTTCCAATAGTGTCTAGCGTAAGGTTAAATTGATCAACCAGTTTACGGTAAGCTGTGGCTGTTTCGATAGGGTTAAGATCTTGGCGTTGGAGATTTTCAATCAAAGCCAGCTCAAGCTTCTGTTGATCGGTAAAACTACGCACTATGCCAGGGATTGTTTTAAGGCTCGCTAATTTCGCTGCTCGCAGACGCCGCTCGCCCGCAATCAACTGATAACGTCCCTCGCCTTGTTCGGTAACAATAATTGGCTGTAGTATGCCGTGTTGTCTTATCGATGCAGCAAGTTCGTCTAGTGCCGCATCATCAAACACTAACCGCGGCTGGTGCGGGTTTGGATCCACCAACTTTAAATCAATTTGATAAATAGAGTCGGCCGAAGGTCTAGACCCTTCGCTATTACTCGTGCTAGCAGTCGGGTCAAACTCTTCCTCCACCAACTGCGTAGGTATTAGTGAATCAAACCCTCGTCCTAAACCTTTATTACCTCCCATATCGTGCCTCTGTACTGCTCATGCTTCAAGTATAACCTATGCGGTTAAAAACATTAAGCCTATGCAAGTTTTGTTTGTTACAGAGAGAATGACTAATAAAATTCCCTGTGGTCGAACGCGGACATAAAGACTTAATGCTCTTACCTTGCAAGCTCGTCATTTCGTACGCTTAATCACTTCTGTCGCTAGCTGCTTATACCCTTTAGCACCCTTGCTCCATTTATCGTAGTGGCTAATCGGCTTGCCGTAGCTAGGCGCTTCAGCCAAGCGAACATTTCGTGGAATGACTGTTGAAAAAATCTTATCGGGAAAATGCCGTTTCACCTCATCATGCACCTGAGTGCTTAAAGTAGTACGTCCATTATGCATGGTTACAAGCACACCCAAAAGGTCCAAATTAGGATTTAAGGCTTTCTTAACCCTTTGGACTGTTGTAATAAGCTGCCCTAAACCCTCTAGCGCATAAAATTCAGCTTGCACGGGTATCATCACGGAATGTGCCGCAACCAAACCATTTATAGTTAATAGCCCTAGTGACGGAGGACAGTCAATCAAAACGTAATCGTATGGAAGCTCTCGAATAGCCTTACTCAGACGAAACTCCCTTGCCGGAGCCGACACCAGCTCTAGCTCAGCTGCCGCGAGAACCGGTGCTGATGGCAAAACCTCAAGACCGTGAAAAGGCGTACGGATAATCACTTTGCCTGGGTCCAAGCCATCAACCATCACGCTGTACAAATCTTGCTTCAAGCTTTGTTTATCAATTCCTAATCCACTAGAGGTATTGCCTTGTGGGTCTAGATCAACAATCAAGACCTTCTTTTTGGCCTTAGCCAAATACGTACCCAAATTAATAGTCGTAGTAGTCTTACCCACTCCACCTTTTTGATTTGTGATGGCAATTATCTTACTCAAAATCCCTCGTTTCTAGAGTAGATTGTACCAGATTACCGGTTATGGTGCGAACGAGCTAACTTCATAAACATTTGTATCAAGTTGATGGTGGCGGCCGTAACCGCCACCATCAACCTTACTTCAAGACCCTCAGCCACAGCTACCACCTTGGTGGTAGCTAGGAGCAGACGACGGCTTTCCGCCACCCCCGCCACAATACGCCACTGTGGCTGCTCCAACCAGAGCTGGAACGGGTACATCTCCATTCCCAGCTCCGAACGCGGAGCAGGCCGATGCCGTAGACACCGTCCGATGGCCGAACGTCTGCTCATACAGCTCCCGCGATCGGGTGTACAGCCGACGAAGTTCATCCTCGTCGTCAGATCCACGCGTGCCCAAATACGGGAAATGGTCGAGGAAGAAGCCGAAGATCCGCATGCAGTCATCGCGGTACCTGGCCGTGTCGAGGATGTGGGTGTGCCAGACGGTATCCACGTCCTCCGAAGGGACGATGACATCATCTGGAAACCGCACCATCAGCTCAAGAAGGCGGCGGTACTCCGTGATGAAGCGGTCAGCCAGACCTCCGGTCCAGCCTCGACGAACGAGCGTGAACCTGATCGGTCCGAGATCGAGATCGAGGATGTCCGCGACAACATCCTCAATCGGACGCGTGATAAGGGGTCTCTTGAGCATTCGTCGGCCTCCTAAGGCTTGATTGACGGTACCACCATTATATGTGTTGATTATAAATATTTCAAGTAGCAATCCAATATTTGAGCCTTAACTAAAAAACCGCCCGGTTGGGCGGCTTTTTAACCGATGGAGACGATTTTAATCTTGGAATAGTGCTGACGGTGGCCAGTAAGCTTTTTGACGCGCTTTTTCGCCTTAAACTTTAAAACTTTAATTTTTTCACCCTTTGTTTCCTCTAACACTTCGGCCTTTACTTTAACACCAGCCACAAAAGGTGCGCCAACTTGAAATTTATCCCCATCCATAGTCATAAGTACGTCAAATTCAAGTTTTTTGACTTCGCCCAATAACTCTACCTCTAGAGTTTGGTCCTTGGCTACGATGTATTGTTTGCCACCAGTGGTGATAATTGCTTGCATATAACTTTTCTTAAATTGATAACCTTGGAATAATACCAGGTTTGGCCTCGTATGTAAAGACCATGGGAGGAAGGTAGCCCTTAAGCGACCTTCCTCCCCCCTCCATGCCTCAGGTACTCCTGGTAGCGGCAAAGCGTTCCGGCGAGTACAGGCCCACCTCGTTTAACTGAGCGGAACGTTTCGAACCGACAGCGGACAAAATCACGACGATTCACCCAGTGGACCGCCGTGCAATATCTTTTCTTGCCTAGAGTCCACCCTACCTTGATTCTACAGTTACTGCCTAGTGCACACCTCACCTCAATTTCCAGTATATTAGCCTGCTGCAAAATCAGGCCAAAAGCAGCTGTTGCCGTTTGCACTGGTATGTAAGGAGGTTTGCGGCGGTTCCGAGCCCATCGTTGCATGTCCTCAACCGTGAAGAAATTCAAGTCTTTCTTGCGCGGACGTAACTGGCGTAAACGCACAGCATTCGTCTGCATAGATCCACCTTCCTCCTCTTCGCCACCTCGATTATATCAAAAAAAACAAAGCCAGTGTTTTATAAATTTTTAGTTTCCAAACTCCAGTTTTTTGCGCCGAACATTAACAGACTCCAATAGTCCCACTCCAATCATTCCTATCAGTAAGCTGGTGCCACCGTAGCTGACAAACGGCAATGGTATCCCTGTAACCGGCATAATCCCCATGTTCATCCCTACATTAATAAAAACATGAAACGCAAACATCGTTACTATACCAACCGCTAGAAATAGCCCAAAACGATCTTGGGCACGATAAGCTATTAATAGTCCTCTGGCGAGTAACAAGCCAAACATTAACAGCAACAAGGAACCACCGATAAACCCCATCTTCTCGGTCAAGACCGCAAATATAAAGTCAGTATGCTGGCTGGGCAAAAAGTTGAGTTGGCTCTGGCTACCAGCAGCTAGACCCCGGCCAAAAAGCTGCCCACTCCCTACTGCAATAGTCGATTGGATAACATTGAACCCACGCCCTTGAGGATCAACCGAAGGATTTAGAAACACCGCGATGCGGGCTTTTTGATAGTCGCCTAAAAAATGATATGCAGTAGGTAGTAACATTGAGCCCACAACTCCTAACACCACAAACAACATTTTTGGCGCTTTTGTGGTTAGAATCATTACCAGCCAAATAACGCCCAAAACCATGGCTGTACCAAGATCGGGTTGCGTAAGAACTAGGACTGCTGGAATAAGCATATAAATAGCCGATTGGATAATATAGCGAGGCTTGTCCATTTGATCATAGTGTGTTGCAAAAAAGCGCGCTAATATCACAATCAACACCAATTTTGCTAATTCTGAAGGCTGAAACTGGAAAAACCCTAAGTTGATCCACCTGGTTGCTCCCAGTGCAGACTTTCCTGCTATAAGTACAACTCCTAGGAGTACTACCATTGCAACGTAAAGGAACGGTGTGAACTTAGTCCAACTTCTATAATCAACCACCGCGAAAACAAGCAGCCCCACAACACCAATCACGGCAAAAACTATCTGGTTACGCACAGCCACAGGAGAAGCCAAGTTCGCTACCTTAAAACCAATAGAGTACAAAACCAATATGCCTACAAGCGCCAGCAACAAAGCTACTACTAGCAAAATAAAATCAAAGTTTTTCCAAAACCGTTTACGAAGCATTACCGTATATTGTACAGCTTTTTATGCATCAAGCCGACCCGAATCAGGCCTTACTTAAATCAATTGTAATATCGTGTCCCGCCAACCGTATCGGAACAACACTCGGATCAATGTTACTGACCTTAAAGTCTTGGGCAAGAGTCTCGCGGCCTATCATCTCAGCATAAGCCTTTGCCGCCTCTGCAGCCTCGCCTTCAACTCCAAGTAGCAGATTTATGACGTCATTGGCTTGAAGATCGGCCTCTTTGCGCGCAACTTGCACTTGGCGTATAAGATCCCGCGCCAAGCCTTCCAGCTTTAACTCTTGAGTCATTTCAGTATTCAATATTATTTTTTTTATACTCAAACTTTCTTCAAGTTGTTCGACACCAGAATCTTGATCAACAAGATTATCCAATCGACTTACGGAAACCAGTTTGGACGGCAACCCTGGCTCATGTTTGAAACCAGTCGAACCGGGAACAATCTTTTCAAATCGACTTGAAATTTCCTCTTCTGTGGGGTCATTTATAAGTCGCTTGACGTTGAGCTCTTCGGCCGCAATTTCAACTAACCTATCATCCAGCTTTTTGCCTGCGTATCGTGCATCTGCTAAAGGCTGGCGCACCTTAATTCCTGCTGCCGCCCTCTGAGCCAAACCTTCGGTAACTAAATCACGCATTTCTTTCATGTCATTGAGTAATATTCCATTACTAATTTCTCCAACTTCCGGCCAGTCACTCAAATGCACAGAGCGGGGAATATCCATTCCCTCGGTAATAATTCGCCACACCTTATCGCTTACAAACGGCGACCAAGGTGCAAGTAGTTGTGAAGTTCGCAACAATACGTAGTGCAACGTTTCAAATGCTTGAAGCTTATCAGCCTTACTTTCGTTCTTGGCAAACCTTCGCCTACTACGTCTTACGTACCAATTGGATAAATCGTCAATCAAGTCCTTTAAAGGTTCTACGGCTTTTGAAATCTGGTAGCTATCCGCCGCTTTCGTCATGATGGCTGTTGTTTGGTTTAGCCTTACAAGCATCCATTCGTCTAAGACATTATTTGATTTAGGCTGTACAATTTTTGTATTCGGTTTCCATTTATCAATTTCGGCATAGGTCGTAAAGAAGGATAAGACGTTCCATAGCGTCATAAAGACGTTGCGCTTAACTTCATTGACTGCATCGTAGCTAAAACGAACATCTTCGCCATTTTCAACTGGGCTACTCATAAGGAAAAACCTTAGACTATCAGCTCCAGTCCCATTAAAAATTTCTGATGGTTCAGGGTAATTTCTTAATCTTTTACTAAGCTTTTTCCCGTCTGCCGCCAGAACCATTCCGTGAACAATAACATTCTTAAACGCCGGCTTGTCAAACAAAGCCGTGCCAAGAACATGGAGGGTGTAAAACCAGCCCCGCGTCTGATCCAAGCCTTCGGCTATAAACTCCGCCGGAAATTTATCATCAAAATTCTCTTTATCATCAAACGGATAATGATCTTGGGCATAAGGCATTGACCCGCTTTCAAACCAGCAGTCAAACACCTCTTCCACTCGTTTATATGTTTTGCCGTCGCGCTCGAGTATAACCACATCTATACTCGGACGATGCAAATCAATTCCTTTAACTCCAGAAAGCTCTTCCAGCTCTTGGACTGACTTGATTATGATCAAGTCAGTTTCGTCGTCCACATTAACCCAAATTGGGATAGGCGCACCCCAAAACCGATTGCGGCTAAAATTCCAGTCGCGCGCCTCGGCCAGCCAATTACCAAAACGACCAGTCTTAATATGCTTAGGCACCCAATTGATTTTTTCGTTGTTAGCCACCAGCTTGTCTCTTAATTCTGTTACCTTTACAAACCAGCTCGGCATAGCAAAATACATCAACGGCGTTTCGCAGCGCCAACAAAACGGGTAAGTATGCTCAAAAGATTCGGCGGCAAAGATGCGACCTTTTTTAGCTAGATCCTCGATAATTAACGGGTCAGCCTTCTTAAAAAACATCCCGACAATGTCTTCAAGCCCGGAAATTTCTTTAAAAGACTCCGCCATAAGTCCATTACCATCAACGCTTTCTATTAGTGGCAAGTCTTCCCTAATGCCCAAATCTAGATCGGCTTCTCCATATCTTGGAGCAATATGTAAAATACCGGTCCCATCCTCAAGACTAACCGAGTCATCCTCATAAACTTGGTTGGCTCTGGGGCGGCCAGGTTGACCTTCGGATGCACCTGACCACTCAACGGGAGGCCTTTTCATCGCCAAGTCATACAATGAAGAGTACATTTTATTGACTAACTCTTTGCCCTGCTGTGTTTTAACTACCTTATACTCAGCCTTCCTCAGATCCAGTTCACCAATCCGCTTCTTCGCGAGTATCAGCTTCTCCCCCTTTTCCCAACCATCACCATCCGCCAACAATTCTACCGTCACGTATTCAGCCGCCGAATCAACAGCCAAAGCCGCATTGGCCGGAAGCGTCCATGGAGTCGTCGTCCAAGCCAGCAGGCTTGTGTTCGGATCTTCAACCAAAGCGAACTTCACAAAAACGCTTGGGTCCAACACATTGTCCTTATAATTCTGGTTCACCTCAAAATTAGAAAGAGGAGTGGCGCATCGTGGGCAATACGGGTTAGAGCGGAATCCTCGATATATCAAACCCTTTTCATGAAGCTGACCTAAAACCCACCAAACACTTTCAATATAGCTATCGTCCAAAGTAGCATACGAGTTTTTATCGGCCCATCGGCCAATACGAGTCATAAAATCTTCCCAATGCTCTTTGTATTTAAAGACACTGGCCCTGGCGGCTTCATTAAACTTATCTACTCCCATTTCCTGTATCTGTTTTTTCCCTGAAATACCTAACTGTTTTTCGACTTCATACTCTACCGGTAGCCCATGAGTGTCCCAACCATTCCGGCGAGGCACAAAATACCCACGCATAGTTTTGTAACGTGTCATCGAATCCTTTTCGGTGATTGCTACAACGTGTCCATAATGTGGCAGGCCATTAGCAAAAGGAGGCCCATCGTAAAAACTAAACCGCTTGGATCCTTTTCGTAGCTCTAGGCTTTGTTCAAAAGTCTTTTCCTTATCCCATATTTTAAGCATCTCTTGCTCAAATTCGGGAAAGTTAGCTTGTTCGACTTTTTTCATTCTTCATCTCCTACAATAAAAAAACCATCCGTTTGCAGGGTCCCATTACTTCTAACGGGAGGTACCACCCTGCTTATCCAGATGGACACTTCATTTGTGCTCTTACGGGGCACACCGGCAAGGTCTAGTAGGCAATTAGCTTGCTGTTCTTCTCGCTAGCTAGTGGCTGATAACCACTTGTCATTTAGTCGACACGCTTTTACTTTGTACCCACATAATGACGCATTGCTAGCGAAATAGCAAACTAAATATCAATGTTCGCAAGGCGTAAAGACCAATTATTGTCACCATCGGCGCCAAATCAATCATTCCACCCCCCGGTAAAATTTTCCTCACCGGTGCCAATATTGGTTCAGTTGTATCAATCAATAAGCGACCAAACCAATTTGCCTGCATGTCGGGCATAATCCAGCTTACAACAATCCGTATAATCAAAATAGCATTAAAGGCAATAACAAATAAGTTAAAAAACACTAACAGAATGCTTACAAACTGGCTCACCTACGACCAACTTTCTTGAAAGTACTTGCCGGGACAGCCCATTGAGCGACAAGAGCATTTTTGCGTCACGATTGGTGAGCCAAATAACTTACATTTTCCACCAAAGGTAGCTCACCCTGCCAACGCTCAATAAGTACGCCATTGTCTGTAGCTAAAACAAGCGACGGTCGAGCAAGTAAGTCATAATTTTCCGTAAAACTAATTCCTTCAACTGAATCGGCTTCAACTAGTTTGCTTTGCACCTGTAACGATTCGAGACGCTTGGCAAAATACCGTACATCGCGCTCCATTGGGGTATCTTTATTGTACAAAATGTAGGCTATCATGACGTAAATTATAACATGGGTAAGGCCCCCAAAAGACACGCTGTTATCACGTCTTTCGGAGGCCAAGTCTCAAAGTTAGGATCGCCAACTTTAAAACTTTTTGCAGCACCCTTGTCCACCCTGTTTGGGCTTCCTCCCATCAGATGGACGACTCCCTGTACTACTGAGCAGCGAGAGTTGAAGCTTCTTCTTTCGAGACCCTCCACGAGCGCGGAACGCCCTTTTCTTTGAGATGTACTCCAAGAACTTCTAGCTCTGCGACCAAAGCGATGAAACGCTCATCCCGAACTATCACCTGCCTGATGGTCCAGCCCCTTAATGCCGCCTTAACTGAGGCGTCATCGGCCATGCCCACCAACCCTAGAGCTTTCACCCGAGCTTCTGCGATAGAACTCGCCCCAAAGTGAAGAGAACAGGTGGTCCATCCAGGGAGGCTTCGAACAGAATTTCTCACTACTTTCCCCTTTTTTGGTTTTGGTAGGTACTGCAGTGGAGACTTGAGGATTTGAACCTCCTTCCTTGCACCGATAATGCAAGACGTGTCATAGCCCAGACACCTAGTCCCCATAACGCTATTCTTACAACTTATGCACTTGAGTACAGTTCAAGAAAGCACCGAGTATCGCAACGAGACGTACACGAAAGTACGTTGAGCGAGAAACACAAGTGCTGCCGCAGAAATGTGCCAAGTACGTAAGTTGTAAAACTAAAAAGAGCCTCCGGTTGGAGGCTCTTGCAAAAATTCTACTCTTTAGGAAAAGTTACAAAAGCCTCTCACTGCGTGCGGCCACAATTAAAACGCCAAGAGCCAAAGCTTGTCGGCGAGTCGTGGTTAGTTGTACACACATTTTTTGAGACTTCATGAATGCTATATTAGCGAAACCCATTAAGCCTGTCAAGCACAAAGGCTTCGGTTCTGTCCACTTAAACGAAAAACGGCCATACTTTTAAGTAGCGAAATGGATCTTCAAAGAGCTCACGGTGGCTTTTTAATGGCCTTGAGCTCTCTTTAAATTAACGCCGGGATTCATCACGAATACCATTTATAAAAGTATCAACCAGACACATCCACTGGTGGTGTTTTAACTAGGCACCACCAAACTGTCAGTAGTCAAAGTACTACCTTAGGCAGCCAAAAGGATTATAAGTTACCCTCGCTACAGAACTTAGACTTTGAATGCCATAAACTTGAGATAACACCAAAAAAGACATAAATCATCTCAAACGGTCTTAGGCTGGACTAAAGAGCTAAAAATAAAAAGTACTGACAGTTTGGTGGTACCTATCTTAATCAAGGCAAGGTGTCGGGACGACATTGGAAAAAGATGAACACCCTTGGCGAACAAAAGAGCAAGCAATCTTCATAGAGGATTTCTAAGTGATGCACTGCAAAGAACGACGAGCAACGCAAGCGAGACGTACACTAGGTACGCGGAGTGCATAGCCGCAGGAGTGATCCTGTAGAGCGCACTTAGAAAGCGTCTATCACTCAACCTTGCGGCGAATAAAGGCAGGTATATCTAAATCATCATCACTAGGTATATCACGGTTAGCCGTAGCAGCGGGTTCTTCAGCCTTTTCAATCATAGGCCCTTCCAGCATTCGACGAGGAGTATCATTTAAAAAGCTATCCGGCTCATCGTAATTTTCGGGCTCTGGTTCAATGCTACCAAGTGGGCTAACTGTTCTTGGGCTAATGACTGGCTCGTCCACAACCTCATCCGGCTCACTAAAGCGGGGGCGTTCGTCAATAAAGGGCTTACGGTTTTCCGCCAGCACGGGACTCGTGTAGACCTCGGGTTCGGGTTCTTGCTCAGGAACTCGATGGTGATCAAGCCTTTCACGGGGCTTATTTTCAAAACCGGTTGCCACTACCGTAATTTTTATATCATCATCCAACGACTCGTCAAGAACAGCTCCAAAAATAATATTGGCATCAGGATCAACGGCGCCAGTAATTGTTTTAGCTGCCTCATCAATCTCATGCATGGTCATATTACGACCACCCGTAATATTAAGTAAGACACCTTTGGCGCCATCAATAGATACTTCTAGTAAAGGAGAATCGATAGCTTGACGAGCAGCCTCAATCGCTCGATTGTCTCCAGAGGCACGGCCGATTCCCATTAATGCCGAACCCGCATTATGCATAATAGCTTTGACATCAGCAAAGTCTAAGTT
Organism: Candidatus Parcubacteria bacterium; assembly: GCA_963718875.1. Taxonomy (GTDB): domain Bacteria; phylum Patescibacteriota; class Saccharimonadia; order UBA4664; family JBIOIQ01. Next base: position 486,092 of record OY970378.1, on the reverse strand, counting down.
TATTAACCCATTAATGGTTATAAGATCTGATATACCTTGTACACCTTGTTGCAAAACTTCATCAACCACACTAAATGCGTCCAAAAGCGACGTTTTTCGGTCAATCATCTGCAACAATCGATCATTAGGAATTGTTATTAGCGTATCAACATTGTCTTTAAGCTCAATAATACCAGCATCTGCAATACGCCTACGACGCTCACCTTCAAAGGTAAATGGCTTAGTAGCTATACCAACAACTAAAGCCCCAGTTTCACGAGCTGTTGCTGCAATTATAGGAGCCGCCCCGGTACCGGTACCACCGCCAGCACCAATTGTAATAAAAACCATATCGGCACCTTTGAGCAGCTCGGCAATTTCATTCTCGCTCTCTTCGGCTGCTTTTCGACCAACTTCTGGATCTGCTCCGGCTCCCAACCCGCGGGTTGTTTGCTTCCCAATATTAAGCTTTCTTTGTGCGTGTGAATAATGCAAAGCTTGCGCGTCTGTATTCACGGCCACGAACTCTATGCCTTGTACCTTGCTCTTTATCATTCGTTCGACAGCGGCTCCACCACCGCCACCAACACCGATCACCTTGATTCGAGCAAAAGTCTCGACTTCTGGAAGTATTTCCGCCATAAACGTGAGGGCTCCTTACCACAAGTACTTAGTTTGACTGGACATCGCTTAATACAAGCGTCAAAAGTACAATCACCAGTATATGACTAGCGTTACAATAATGCAAATAGTTTATTCAGTTTTATTTTATAAATTTTCTGAACATATTTTTTATTCAAAAAATATGTTTTTTAGCATTGGGAAAAGAAAAAAGCCAATGTTTGTTTTTTGAAACTAATTTTATTATCAGATGTAAAAATATTATGGCAGTAGATTGCGCAAAGTCTGTTTAATCTTATCGACCGTTGCGCCAAGTTTGGCATTAGTCCGGTCGGTAGACCCAGTATAGCCAATATTCTCGAGCATTAAACCTACAGGCGCAGCAAAAGCCGGATCACTAATCTTATCAATCATTCCAGACAGCCCTTCAGGCTTGCCTATAATCACAGGCAGCTTAAGCGATTCTCGTGCGTATTCCTCTATCCCCTCTAGCTTGGCCCCTCCACCCGTGAGCACGATTCCGGCCGGTAACATTACATCCTTTGAAGCCTGGCGCAATTCCGCCCTCACCATTTGAAATATCTCGTCAAGCCGGGCACCAACAATTTTATTAAGCTCCCTCCGACTAACTAACACTTCATCCCCTTCAAGCTCTTCGATCCTAATTTTTTCAGTACCACCTGATTTGTGATGATCAGCCTTGGCATATCGAAGCTTAATTTTTTCCGCAATATCAACGTTTGTCCTTAGCCCTATAGCCAAATCATTAGTAATATGAGACGAACCAACCGGCAAAACACTACTGTACAGCACGTCGCCCTCTTCATAAACCGCTACTCCCGTGGTACCGCCTCCAATGTCAACCAAAGCCACGCCAAGCTCTTTTTGGCGTTTCGATAACACGGCCCGTGCAGCGGCGAGTGGCACTAACACCTGACCTTCAATGTCTATCCCCGCTTGGTAAATACTTCTGTTAAGATTTTTTATCGCCGGTGTAGCTCCAGTAATAATATGAGTTTCAACCTCAAGTCGCACCCCATTCATACCAACTGGGTCCTTAATGTTTACTTGGCCGTCTACGGTATAACTCCGCGGAAATACTTGTAAAATTTCTCGATTAGGAGGCAAATGCACCGCCGTAGCCGCTTCTTCGGCCCGGTGTAAATCCTCTACTGTAATCTCTTGATCAGCCCTCCCTACAGCTATTACTCCTTTGGAGTTCATACTGGTAACATTTGCACCATCAATACTTATAGTAGCCCGATCAATCGCAATACCCGAAATACGCTCGGCTTCATCAACCGCCGCTGTTATAGAGCTGACCGTTTCTTCAATATCTACAACCACGCCACGCCGCATACCGTTAGTAGGTGCAATACCCACACCAATAACACTAGGCGTTGGTGAGCCTTCTTCGTGTAAACCAACAATACAACACACTTTTGTGCTGCCTATATCAAGGCCTATGTAGGTTTGTTCCTGCGGTTTAGCTGCCATAATAATTTTTTTCTTAAGTTTATTATATCATAACGCTTATGCCCTAAAAGCACAGCCTTTAAAGCTTTTCTAGTATAGCACTTCTTTTAATCAAACCTTTTGACTTACTTCCACTCGGTTAGGACCTCATAACCCTCGTCCGTTACTAAAATTGAATGCTCAAAATGCGCCGCCAACGAACCATCCAAGGTAGTAATGGTCCATCCATCCATCCCCCACAAAACATCCTTTCGACCCAAAGTAGCCATTGGCTCTATGGCAATGGTCATGCCAGCTTTAAGCTTCATCCCTTTACCAGCCTTCCCAAAATTGGGGATCCAAGGCTCCTCGTGTAATGAATGGCCCACACCATGACCAGCCAAATCTTCTACCACACCCAGCTTGTCCTGACGCAATCTAGTTTCCACCGCAGCCGAAATATCTCCAACTCTTGCACCAGCCCGAACCTGCATAATCCCTTCCATCAAAGAGTCAGATGTAGCCCTCAACAAGCGCTTCACATCAGCCGGAACCTTCCCCACGCCAAAACTAACCGCGCTATCGGTAATCATACCGCTGTAATTGACGCCAAAATCTAAACTGACAATGTCGCCTGAGTTTATTTCCCGTTCCCCAGGTATGCCATGAACCACTTCATCATTCAAAGATATGCAGATAACACTAGGAAATGGTGGTATACCTCTACCTGCGCCATAATGCAAAAACGGCGAACTCGCACCGTACTTTTCAAGTTCACTTGATGCTATATCAGCCAGCTCACCTGTTGTAATACCCACAACAGCCTGACTCTTTAGGAACTTTAATATTGTTGCTAATATGCTTCCGCTCTCACGAATATTGACGATTTCCTGTGCCGTTTTAGGTTTCAACCCAACTCCCTCCGAACTCTTTCGGCCACCTCTTCGACACTACCCATGCCGTCCACATCCCTCAATAACCCTTGTTGTCGATAGACCTCCATAGTTTGCAGCATATGACGATTATATTCTCTCCATCTCTCACCTTGGACCTCGGCATTGTCATCTAAACGCCCCCGTACCGCATTACGCTTCAAAGCCTCATTCTGCCCAACGACTAAGTTTATTACAGCTTTAATTGACCGCTTTCGTTGTTGTAATTGCCGCAACAGCCACTTAACCTCACTTCTCATACGCCCAACTCCATCCAATATGATTGGCTGTGAATCAGGGATTTGATTCAAGGCTTCTTCAACTGCTCGGCGAAATAGGTTTACAAGCATCAACTTGCCTGACGCAAGGCGGTCCAGCACCAATGGATCCTTACTTTTGCGTAGTATTTCGCCGCTAGATAAATGCACAGCACCGAGTCTATCAGCCAGAAGTATACATTGCGTACCCTTGCCAGCTCCAGGAGGACCTAAAACAATAATTACAGGGGCAGCCATGATGCTCCAAACGTAAATGGCAGTATATATGGCCAAAAGATAACTGCACCAATAATAATCGCTCCACCAGCTGCCACAAGAACAGCACCAGCTGCCATGTCCTTGATAATTGCCACCTTACCGTTGTGCTCAGGCTCAATTAAATCAAGTGTTTTTTCAATGGCCGTATTAAGAACTTCCGCTACAAAAACAATAATAATAGCAAAGAATATAGCTGCTAGCTCGGCCGGACTTATTCCAAACGCAAAACCTAACGCCAGCACAATTACGGCAATCGCCAAATGAACCCGAGCATTCTGCTCGGTGCGCAAAATATTCCCCAAGCCTATAAAAGCATACTTAAAGCCTTTAACTAAACGACTTAGGCCCAATTAAAATTCCTATAAGTTACGTTAGCTTGCTGGAGCAACTCTGATTGGAGTAAATCCATAGCCTCTCTATCTCTAGGTTCAGCATGGTCATACCCAAATATATGCAACACTCCATGTAAAACCAGGGTAGCCAGCTCATCGGCTAAAGTTGTACCGGCCACATCCGCCTGTCGCTGAGCCGTCTCGATGCTTATTAGCATATCCCCCAGTTCATCTGGTTCATGATTTAGCACTTGGTTTTTACTTTCCATACTTTCAATATAGCTAAAAGTTAATACATCAGTAGCGTAATCATTACCGCTATATGTATCATTTAATGCTTGTATAGTCTTGTCGTCAACTAGCTTGAGATTAATTACCCCGCTTAGATGCCGTTCGGCTGCTATTTCATTAAGCAGTTTTATAACTACATAGGTAGGCGTTAATTCAAGTGCAGCAGGAATTTCGCCCACGACAATAAGCTCTAAACTAGCCAAGTTTTTGCTTTACCAGGCGTGATACAGTTCCACCCTCGGCTTTGCCGGCCGTTATAGCCATAACCTTACCAATCACCTCACCCATTTGATTCATGCTCTGTGCACCGGTTTCGTTTACTACTTGAGCAATAATTGTATTCAATTCTTCTTCACTCATTAGGGTGGGCAAATACGACGATATTACTACAAGTTCGGCCTTTTCTTCATCAGCCAAATCCACCCTACCTCCTTGTTCATAAGCCGTAATTGAATCACGGCGCTGCTTTGATTCGCGCTGGAGTATTTTTAATGACTCCTCGGGCGTAAGTTCACGGCGCAACTTAATTTCTTCGTTCTTGAGCGCATTTTTTAGCAAGCGCAAAACGGCCGTGCGAGCTTCATTATGCTCCTTCATAGCCGTTACGAGATCGGATTCAATTTGCGAAAATAATGACATTATTTTACACCCAAATATTGTTTAGCTTTAAGCTCCTTACGGGCAGATTTGCGAATGGCAATTTCGCGCTGTTCACGCTTACTTAAAGGCTTCTCAAAATATTTTTTACGACGAGCTATACCTAGAATTCCCGATTGCTGAACTTTTTTATTAAAGCGGCGAATTAGATTTTCTAGAGACTCTTTTTCATCCTTGCGGACTACTTGCAACAATACAATCACCTCCTTCAAAAGTGTGATATAAAGCCATATTAGTTATTATATGGCTTCCAAGAGACAATGCTCTTACGACTAAAGCATTTTACAACAAAACATGCGTTCAATCAACCTAAAAAAGAACAGCCACCTGACCCACACAACTTCGTGCAGGCCAGGTGGCAAAAGCTCGAGAACCCAGGCTGTTGTTGGTTACGACGAAAGCCGACGAAGCTGTTGCGGTGACAGAAGTGCGCTCAGAGACCGCCTCCGGTCAATACGGACCGCCGGTGTTGACGAAGAACCTCCACTCTGTAGCTCAGAAGCTGTCGATGCTTCCGAACCCTGATCGGGAAGAGCTCTCCAGTTGCGGTAATGCCTCGTAGAATCGTGCGCCGCATGCTTGCCGCTTCTTGGCCGGTCGATTCTGCCTGACACAGCGAAGACCCCCTGGTTCGGTTGAGTTGTAAAGCAAGAAATATACTAAGCTAGAATCCACATAAGGTCAATAAAAACGATCGTTTTGAGCTTACAACCCTTGATCCCGTAATTTATCCAACTCATTTACAGAACTTCTCGCCAATATATGCCAATGCAGATGCGGAATAACCTGTCCAGCCGCTTCTCCGTTATTCAAATGCACGCGATACGCCCCTTTTACCCCCGCCTGCACGGCCACTTCCCTTACTGCCATCAAAAGCTTACCGGCGAGCCCCGGATCGTCTAGTTCATCGAGATTTTCAATATGTTGCTTGGGCACCACCAGGATGTGTACAGGTGCCTTGGGGTTAATATCATTAAAAGCCGCTGCCACATCATTACTCCACACCAACTTTTCAACATCGCCATTGGCAATCGAACAAAATAAACAATCATTCATAACCCAATAATAACTCATTAAAAGCGAAACCCGCCACCCCCGAGCTTGGTAGCCCAGGGGTGGCGGGACTGCATCCGTTGATGCTTTATGGACTGGAAACGTACTGATGCCAGTCAATGTCCCCGTATTCCAGAAGAGCGAGCTCTTTGAGGGAAAGGTGGCAGAACATCGAACCTGGAAAGGCAGCCTCAAGTGCCGCCACCAGCCCTTCCCTGAGATCTCGCACCTGCTGGAGCGTGACTTGACCTTTCACGGCCGCCACTTCTGCTTCCCGCTCGGTGCACTCACCGGCTTGATGCGGTCGGTCGGGCAGATGCCAGGAACAAGGGTTCGGAACGTGAAACCAATGCCCTTCGCTCCTTCAACTCGCACCAGCACAAGGCCACCCCTGCGAGCGGTCATGCGAGCCGAGTAGCTGTGATCGAAAAGTCCTCCTGGTCGCAACCCGGATAAACCGTTCGGAGTGAACTGGGCTCACCCATCAAGCCCAGAGCGCAAAGCTCAAGTAGCTCACTGCCACTCATTCCCTCCAGATCTTCCATCTTGAGACCAGGGTGAACATCCCGAATCGCACGCCGGATAGCATCAAGCTCCTCTCTAAGTCGTATGATCCTGACGGACGCTCGCCTTAAAATCACAGCCTTACTGGATCTGCACTGCACGTAGCTACCCCCACAGTCAAATCATCCGCCGAGTTGCGGACTACCAGATCACCTCACCTGGTTAGGCTGATTATAAGAGCATTTTGATAATTATGTCAATCGTAATTATCAAGATAGCCTAGAGTAAGACTCGTTAGATACGCCAATCATGCTAGCCCGTAAAATGCAGCAAACTGAGCAAATACAGAAAAAAGTTATAAACATCAGCAAAGAAACGCTGCAACACTGGAAAGACCACTGGCAGCAACAAAATCAAAACAATTAAAAACAGCCAGTTGGAACGAATCAGGCTAATGAATGCAATTACCAGGCTTATCACCACAATCAAGGTTATAAGCCACTGCAATGGCTCCGGGAACAAAGCCAAAAACTGGTTATATAAGTTTACAAAAAAGTCATAAAAACTCATGCACCAATCGTATCAACCACCCCAAAACTAGGCAAGCATGAGCAAAACAATCATATCATTTGACGCTAAATGAACCTTAGCGTCAAAGCAAAACATCGACCGATCCGGAGCGTCCCACCAGGGCAAAAACTTCCGATCGAAGATGACAAGAAGGTTTTACATGCTTGGAGGTTTAGGGATTCACGAAAAAACTTTCAAAATCTGTTGTTCCCTATTTAGGCTTTTCGCCAGCAACAAAGTTCCGCACATCGTTAATCGAGTCCATAAGCTGGGCAGGAAAGATGATTGTTGAATTCTTCTCAACTGCAATCTCGCTTAAGACCTGTAAGTTTCTTAGTTGCATTGCCACCGGATGGGCCGAGATAATATCGGCTGCTTCTCCCAAAGCCTTGGCACTAAGTTTTTCACCATCTGCTGCAATAATTTTGGCCCGCTTCTCCCTTTCAGCCTCTGCTTCTTTGGCCATTGCTCTCTGCATGCTATCTGGCAGCTGGATGTCTTTAAGTTCAACGGTATTAATAACCGCTCCCCACCGCTCGGTAGTTATATCTAGAATCTTTTTAATCGATTCGTTTATGTCCTCCGTATTGGACAACACGTGATCAAGCGTCGACTGTCCTACAATATTACGAACGGTGGTTTGCGCTACCTGATAAATAGCCGATACCACGTTTTCAATCTCTACAATCGACTTAGTTGGATCGTTAATCTGGTAGTATGCCACAGCCGCCACGTCTATCGATACGCTATCTCTGGTAATAATTTTTTGGGACTGAATAGGCAAGGTTACAATCCGCAGGCTAACCTTACGCATGACATCAATCAAAGGAATAATTACTGTTAGCCCTGGCCCTTTAACTCCAGATTGCACACGACCCAACCTAAACACCACCCCCCGCTCGTACTGCTGAACGATGCGAATACCGAAAACCACTACCAGAAATACTATGGTCAAAATAAACCAAATCATATCATCTCCCTTAAGTTTTAAAGCGTTTTTGTAGCTCACCCACAATTTTATTTAAGAAAACTATCTCTTGAGCTCCCGAAGCCATGTCTCGCAAAATAACTGCCCGGTCCTGTACCTCTTTTTGTCCAATAATAACAGCATAGGGCACTCCCCAACGATCCGCTCGGCCCAGCTGAGAAGCAATACCATTTTTGTCTACCGCTCCCGCCGCTCCAACCCCAGAGTCAAGCAACGATTCTACCAATTTAAAAGCTACCAAACGAGCCGGTTCACCCAGACTAGCCACAAAAACCTGTACGGGATTGATAGCGGGCAACAAGCTATTCTCTGCGCTGAGCTCCAACATAATCCGCTCAATTCCAAGTCCAAACCCAACAGCCGGAGTCGACTGACCTCCCAACAACTCAACCAGCCCATCGTACCGGCCGCCACCTCCAACGCTGCTTTGCGCGCCTTCGCGCATACCAAAAAACTCGAAAACCGTTCGAGTATAATAATCCAAACCTCTTACCAGAGTGGGATTCAGCTCATAACTAACTTCTTGGGCATCAAGGTACTCCAGCACGCTGGCAAAATGGTCTTGGCAATCTTTGCATAGATGATTCAGCGTTTGGGGGGCTTGAGCAATAATTTCTTGGCACCCAGGTTCTTTACAATCAAGCACGCGTAAGGGATTTTTACTTAGCCGGGCTTGATCTACTTCGCATAATTTCGACTTACTCGCCTCCAAATAGCTCACCAAGATTTTTTTATACTGAGGTCGACAGGCTTCATCACCAATACTATTAAGCTGAAGCGATAACCCAGTAAGCCCTAATTCTTTATATAATCGCCCCGCCAGCACAATGACATGGGCATCAGCACTAGCGGCGGCCTCGCCAAACAGTTCTACCCCTAGCTGATGGAACTGACGTTGCCTGCCTGCCTGCGGCCTATCATAACGAAACATGGGCCCTACTACACTCAGTTTCACTGGCTGAGGGTAGCTGCCCATACCGTGCTGAATATAGGCCCGCACTATACCAGCTGTCGGTTCAGGACGCAGCGCAAGTGTGTTACCGGAGCGATCATCAAAAGCGTACATTTCTTTATCAACAATATCTGTACCATCACCTACTCCACGCACAAACACCCCTTTATCTTCAACCATAGGAGTTGAGATTGGTTTAAAACCGGCTTTGTCTGCTATCCGCATAAACGTATCTACGACATGACGAAATACTGGCTGATTATCGGGCAAGATATCAGGCATACCGCGTACATTTTGAAATTGTTGCTTAGCCATGGGTTTTACTCGTCCTAGAAATCTATACCTTAGATTATCAGCTCCTCACCTTGCAAGCAAGCACGATTAACACAAGCAAGTAAAATTATAGGCCGACTTGAATGCTTAATTAATCACGTCATTCTATTTGTAAGTTGCTATTAAAACTTGAATACTATTTTTGTTCTACTAGCTCTTGCAGGACCAACTGCAGACTCGATGAACCATTAAAATCATTCCGATCCACCTGAAAAACAGCATCAACAATTGAACCAATCTTTAGCAAAGAATGATCTTCTAGCTGACCAAACCCAATAGCAGGGAACTGTCTTTGTTCGTTATCCGTTAAAACTAACTTAAGGTGATTTTGGTGCTGACCAACCCAATGTAACTCCTTCACAATTAAGCCGTTCGCGGCAAAACGAGGCTTAGGATTAGCTGTACCAAAAGGTTCAAGTTGCTTTAGGCCTTCGAGTAGTTCCCACGTAACATCGCCAAAATGAGGCAAAGCTAAATCGTACCCCACAGATTTTTCCAATGGTCCGGTAAAGCCCAGTTTCTTAGCATAAGAATTTAAATCTTGACGCAGCTGATTAATATTTGTTGTAGGCAAAGTATATCCAGCGGCAAAATGATGGCCGCCAAACTTTGTAAAATTTTGCTTTACCCCCCTCAATGCTTCTACCAGGTTAAATGTCCCTAGACTTCGAGCCGATCCCTTGGTAGAATCCCCCAATATTTGCATAACCAGTACTGGCTTACGCCACCGTTCCACTAGCTTACTCGCCACTATCCCGACAATCCCATGGCTCCAGCTCGAATCGGCCAGCACCAGGACAGGTTCGTTTTCATATAGTTGGGCTTGTTCAGAAGCGCTCTCAAATATTCGAGCCTGGTCAGCCTGCCTCTGGCGATTAAGCTCATCTAGCTCACGAGCAATATTTTCCGCCCTATCCTCGTCAGCTGTAGTTATCAGCTCTAGACTACGGGCTGCATGCTCTAGTCTACCTGCGGCGTTCATGCGCGGCCCCAGCACAAAACCAAGATGATAGCTGCTAATATCCTCTATTGCCACATTACTAACCTTGGCTAAGGCTCTAAGACCTACACGGCGTGTTTTACGCATAACTACCAGCCCATAGCTTGCAAACACCCTATTCTCCCCTACCAGCGTCACAACGTCACAGACAGTGCCTAGCGCTACAAGATCAAGCAGCCACTTTTCTTGCCCAGCGGGAAAACCATTGGACAAACCTAAGCGCATGCACCGAGTCAAATGGGTTTTTTGCAATGCTTGGGCAAGCTTAAACGCCACCCCTACTCCGGCCAAATCTTTAAACGGATACTTATCGCCTGGCCGTTTGGGATTAATTACGGCTGCAGCTTTAGGAATAATTTCTGGTACGGCATGGTGGTCGGTAATAATGAGCTCTAGTTGGTGACTACTAGCCCACTCGGCTTCAGCAACTGACGTTATTCCACAATCAACACTAATTACCAAGTCTGTACCGCCCTTTTTTAAAGCTTTTAGTGCTGCCAAATTAATACCATAACCCTCCTCAAATCGGTTAGGTATGTAGCTGGTGGCTTTTCCACCCAAAGCAGATATGGTTTCAAGCATCACTGCGCTCGCGGTAATGCCATCAATATCGTAATCTCCATACACCACAATTTTTGATTCAGCTTCAATAGCCGTTAGAATTCGTTCAACCGCCAGCTCCATGTCGGTAAGTAAAAAAGGGTCATGTGTGTGATCTTCGTAATTTGGGTATAAATAAGCCTCAACATCAGCCTCGTCGCTTAAACCCCTTTTTAAAAGGATTTGACGAATAATTTTAGAAGTTTGTTGGTCCGACATAATTACATCAGTATATCAGCACAAAACAACTATCGGTTTTAAAAAATAGCTTGAAAAAGATGGGTAGTTTAGCGCTTACTTAAAAAATAGAAATTCGGATCACTCCGGCTTATAAAACCCAAAGGCTGCTCTGGCTTATGAACTCGCGCGTAAGAATATCTATTTGACGTTGAAGCAAATGCCCCGAATCCTATAATTTGTTTTAGTTTTTTGATCACTGTTTTTCCCTCTTTCTTTTTTTACTTTTTTATCTTCTTGCTTGGGATTTCAATACCATAGCTTGAAGTTCTCGATACAACAAAAATTTTTCATTAGCAAAATACACTTTTGTATTACTTTCGCGGGTCGATTTAATAAAACCAACCTGTTCAAGCTTTTGCAGCTCCCTTTGAACGTTACCAGGGTCTTCTTTAATCCTGGTTGCAAGTCCACGAACATGAATCTTAAAATCAGGGTATTTTGTAAAAACCGTAATTATTTTTCGACGCGTTTTTGATGTTATAAACAAATCGAGCATTCTTGTATTTTAGTTCTATGTTGTATAAAAAACAATTGTTTTTAGTACAACTTTATTTTATATTCAATCTGTACTTTGCATTAAGAATTATACAATAAGCATAACAATAATTACAACACTTTTATGAATATTTTAGTTAATATTTGTCCGCACAAATCTACGAATCAGTCCATCACTGCCCATGGAATATTTTGCTTGGATTGTGGTCGTCTTCTGGCTTTTTGTCCAACGAACAAACGGTTTGTTCATAAGAAAAAACCATCAAGCCTAAATGACGCCACTACCGCCCACTCCGCCATAACTTTTCATAAAGCTACTATTCAAGTCGCCAAGGTCATGGACATCACTCCAAGATGATGAAATTGAAAACCTAATGATTCTTTAATTAAAGCGGGATTAACGTTTAGCTGTTTTCTGTGTCCGCTTAATTTTATAATTATGCCAAGTAACAAGTAGCGGGGAGGCATTAAAGATTGATGAGTATGTACCGGAAGCCACCCCTACTAATAGAGCCAGCACAAACAGCCTAATTGAGTGACCTCCGAATAAGAACAGCGCCAGTAGCGTTAAAAGCACAGTGACTGAGGTATTGAGCGATCGAGCGAATGTCTCCAAAATGCTAGTATTAACAATTTCTTCGAAACTACCCTTTTGGCGGCGTAAGTTTTCTCTTATCCGGTCAAACACCACAATGGTGTCATGAACTGAAAATCCGATAGTCGTTAATACGGCTGTTACGAACAATGAATCTATTTCAACGCCAGCCACTTCGCCTAAAATTGAAAATAGCCCAATCACAAACAATGCATCGTGAAGCAAAGCCATGATGGCTGATATTCCAAATGCCCACGGACTCATAGGCGGAGGCATATTTCTAAAAGCATAAGCGATGTAAAGCACAATCGCAGCAGATGCCGCTATAATGCTTAAAATTGCACTTGTGGCAATCGTCCGACTCACACTGCCCCCTACTGTATCAAAGCTAACCTCTTCTAACCCTTGTTTAGCGAGCTGGGCTTTAAAGCTCTGATGATTACTCTCTGCCTTAACCCCGCTAGATTCATCCCTAAAACGAATAGCCGTCTGATCAGTACCTACGCTTGAGACTGTTACATCTTTCAGACCCAAAGTACTAGCAGCTTTAGATACTTGATTGCTATTTGCCGACCCCTGTACGGTTAATACCGACCGCCTTCAAAGTCAACTCCAAGCTTAAGACCAAAAAGCACCAATGAAACTAACCCTGGAATTACCAGAATAAGTGAGATGGCATACCAAATTTTTCGATGACCTATAATGTTCATGATTGACCATCCTTTGCAGGCGCTGCAGTAAATCCAAACAATTTTGGATTACGACCCCACCTCGACGCAACGACCATTCGTAGCAAGGTACGACTGACAATAACTGCTGTAAACATACTAATTAACACTCCTAGCCCCAAGGTAACCGCAAAACCGCGTATCAAGGGCGTAGAGCTGCTAAATTGATACAAAATAAAGCATGTTATCAAAGTAGATAGGTTTGAATCGCGAATACTACTCCAGGCTCTGTCAAAACCCGCCTCTATACCAGCTAATAAACTTTTTCCATTCCTCACCTCTTCTTTGGTTCGCTCAAAAATCAAAATATTAGCATCAACCGCCATGCCAATACTTAAAATAAATCCAGCTATTCCAGCAAGCGTTAGAGTAATTGATAAAGGCGTAAAAACGCTCAACTTGTAAAGCGCTATTGTAAGAATTGTGTAAATAAACAACGCCAAGACTGCCACAAATCCGGCGAAGCGATAGTAAACCATCATAAATATAGCTACAAACCCCAAACCAATAACCCCGGCCACGATGCTACGAGCTAGCGAGTCTCGTCCCAAAGTAGGACCAATGGTACTTTGTTGCACCAACGAAACTGGCACTGGCAAGGCTCCATCATTAATTTCGCGAGCAATCTTTTGAGCTTGAGCCACTGTAAAATTACCCGATAGCTGAGCTTTACCATCAGTTATGGGTGTCGAAACAGTAGCTGGTCCAAAAATAATCTCTTGATCAAGCATTGTCACAAGCTGGGTTTGTGCCTGATTAATCTTGGTGGTTACTTGCCCAAAACGCTTAGTCGAATCCCCGCCCTTTAATTGCAATGACACGATCGGCTTGCCAGTTTGAGGGTCAAAATCCACATTGGCACTTTCAACGTCCTTACCATTAATACCTGTGTCCATCTGCGTTGCATTATTGGCCGAAGTACCGCTAATTTCCAAAAAGCTTAATTGGGCCGGCTTACCAATCCGGTCGATTGCACCTTCAGCGCTGCTCTCGCCGGGTAGCTGCACTATTAAGCGGTTACCGTTAGCCTGCTGTACCGAAGCTTCCGAGGTCCCTCCTGGGTTAGCACGTTTTTGCATCACATTAGCCAGACTTGTCATGGTTTTGGATTTTAGAGCATTGGCGGTTTTAGATAAATCGGCCTGGAAAACTAGTTGCACACCGCCCCTAAGGTCCAGCCCTTCCCTTAGCTGTAACTTAAAGTTTTTCAAACCCAAAGTTTTAAATATGGTGCTTTCACCCGGATATGCCAATACTCCCGCTACTATGGCGAGAGTCAATATCAGCCCAAATTTTAAACGCAAACTCATACGACTCCTTGAAGGAAATTTTTTGCAACAAAAACCTGTCTTGCCCGACTATACCCGAAATCAGCTAGCTCAGTCAACCAAGCAGAGCCTCTAAATATTAACACTCCTTATTATTTGACATATATAATGAATAAACCTTATGCTTAGATTAAGTCACCGGAGTTCGGCTTTCATTAAGCCTTAGAAGACATGCCCAACAAGCTGCTTTCAAAATCCCAATTTTCTCGCTTTCAACTAGTTATAATAACTGGCTTATTAACAGCCGTGGGGCTGACAATTGTTTTACTTGCTCGCGCCAATGCACTCGACACGGTGGAGGGTGAACTTATTACCGTCCATGTTGATCCTAAGCCTGGGCACCAAGAGAGGCACGATTATTTTGTTAAGACCAGTGCTGGCGATCTTTTATCGCTTGTATTTGAAAATAGACAGATTCCGAAAAATATTATCGAGGCTAAAGGACGACACATCAAAGTAAGAGCCAAGGGTTTACGGAAAAATCGCTCTCTTTCGGTGCCAAGATCAGGCTCAGTATCAGCAATATTGCCAAAATCACTTATACCAGCCGCATTCGCTGAAGGTCCAATAGATAAATCAAGCGTTTCAACCACTGGCCAACATAAAGTTGCAGTTATCATGTTTAACTTCAAAAATAATAAAATTCAGCCATTCACTACGGAACAGGTGCGCCAGTCCATTTTTACCGCCAGCGATTCTACCGCAGCATTTTACAAAGAACAATCCTACAATCAGTTAGGTCTAACCGGATCCAACCAGCAAGATGGTGACATTTTTGGATGGAGCACTGTTGATATAGATGACACAGCTGAGGTCACATACTCCGACGGCACTCAAGATTGCGACTACTATGCCTTTAAGCAAGCGGCTTTAACACAAGCGCAAGCAATCGGGCTCAATCCCAGCCTTTATGATCACATTATTCTTTTATCTCCATATATTCCAACCTGCAGGGGCAGGGGTTATGGGGAAGTTAATAATAAATACAGTAGTGCCAACCACAATCAAATATTGGAGAACAAAGGAACCATTTCTCATGAACTTGGACACAATCTTGGATTAAATGGTCATGCTGCTGTTTTGGTTTGTAAGGATTCCAATGAACAAAAAGTACCCCTCAGTAGCAATTGCTACTCTGCCGAGTATTGGGATCCCTTTGATGCCATGGGTGGAGCAAGTATTGGCAGCGTGGGTCATTTCTCAGCTTTTCGCAAAGATTTTTTAAGCTGGCTATCACCTGCAAACACGCAAATTGTAAACACCACTGGAGAATACACCCTTAATAGTTTAAATACTCAGTCAAACCAAGTTCAATCTATTAAAATTCCGCACAATGGACAGCAATATTTTTATTTAGAACAACGTGAGAGAAATGGTTTTTATGGTTGGAGTGAATTAGGGGAATCAGCCTTTACGGGCATATTGATACGGCGAGCTCCAGAAATTTCCATAAACACAGGCATCGTAGATAACACGCGCAGCGGCTTAATCAATATGCATCCCTTCCAAAGCCAGTTTGATAGCCGCCTAAAAGTTGGCGAAAGTTTTTTTGATCCATTAAGTCATACTCTTATCACCTTAATGAGCAAAAATGCAAACCAATCGCGAGTTAAGATTGAATTCAATGCCACCCAGCCCCCACCTTCCAAGAAGCCCGATTTGATAATTTCTAATATAAGTTGGACACCGACAAACCCGTTTAATGGGCAAGCTGTAACTTTTCAAGCTACAGTAAAAAATCAAGGTGAAGGTGAAGCAGATGGGGGCGAAGCAGGAACATCATTAAATTTCTGTATCGATTGCGATAGCGCAAACCCTGTACGTCTATCTGAAGGGTTCCGAGAGATTCTCCAACCCGGAGAGTCTAAAGTAATTACTGGGCGCAAACGATGCATTTCACCAGAATGTGATCAAACATACATACCCTCCCTCGGCTCACACACCATAAGCGTTGCTGCTGATGATGCTAATTATGTCGATGAGAGCAATGAGAACAACAATGAGCTCACCAGCACCATGACTGTACTGCCCATTTCCCCGCCACCTCCGGTAACTCCCCCGACTCAACCCCCTACACCCCCACCCGTTACGCCGCCTCCAGTACAGCCACCAACTCCTCCAACTCCACCGCCGCCCGCTTCCACTGGCGACCTAAACAACGACGGCCGAATTGACATCTTTGATTTATCGATCATTTTGTCGCGCTGGAATACCAGTAACGCTGCGGCCGACCTGAATCGTAATGGCAAGGTTGACATTTTTGACCTTTCCATACTTTTAAGCAACTGGGTCTCTTAGCTATGAATATTCGCCCCACATTCCTCAGCCGACAAATACAAAATCCTACCGTCTTAGTTATCATAGTAGGATTATCGGTTGTAATCGGATATCTATTTGTTAGTTTAAGTCGGGGGTCAAACACCACCCTTTACCTCAACCCTCCAAGCGGGACAACCCGGCAAAACACCATATTTGCTGTGTCAGTACGCTTAAATACCGGTGGAGAAAGCGTTAATGCCGTACAGGCTAATATAAATTACCCCGTCGATAAACTGGAGTTTCTAAGTACCAATAACAATGGCTCTGCCTTTGGATATAGCGCCCCCAGCCAGGGAGGTAATGGCAGCATTCAAATAGCCCGAACTACCAATCCGGGTGAGCCCGGGGTTACCGGAAATGTACTAGTTTCCACAATTACTTTTAAGGCCATTTCACCTTCAGGCACCGCCGATATAACATTTGACAATAGCTCGGGAGTAGCCAGATCCAATGGCGACGGAGTAAATATACTATCTGGCACCACTGGTTCGACGTACAGTTTTTCCCCTCCACCGAGTGAACCCCCATCCCCACCTCCAGTTGCTCCTACCCCCACACCCAACCCTACTCCCACCCCAACGCCCACTTCTCCACCGCCCGCCACAGCCCCTACTCCAATCTCTCGCTCCGGACTTGTTACCTCTCCAAAGCCCTCTTCGCCAACGCCTCCGGCAAACTCTATAAGTCCACCCACTACCCTTCCTACCCAGCAGCCAACAACCAGCAATACTCCAAATGACTGCATGTACGACCTAAGAACCAGACTCAAACCTTACGCTTTTGGTGGATTAATAATCATATTGCTTACGTTTGTTTCATTGGGAATAATCCGGTGGAAAATGGAAAGAGACATTGTGGCCTCACGACGCCCCAAACAACCCCTAACTCCTTTTGTAGGACCACCGCCATCAACCGTTGTATACCCGGAAGATTATCCAGGACCTAAGCCAGTCCCCGCAACTACTCAGACAGCAGTTACCCACACCAATAAACCCGGCTCCATAACGCTCCCGTCAACTAACCCCGTCATCATGACCGTTGTAATTGTATTGGCTGTTGGTATTGGCATATGGACCATGCATCCAGGCAAAGCTGCTGTCGAGCCCAACAGTGCTCCCGCCTCAAAAACGTGCCCTATCTAGGCTTAGTCGTCTCCACTATATATTAGTGCAGTATAATATATAGCTATGGAGCCTAACCCGTATTTTGCACTAGTATCTCCCCTAGCACACGGTGGGCAGCAAAACTTTTCCTTTACCTACCAAAGCAACCAACCGTTAGCCATTGGCTCAATCGCCACTATCCCGCTGCGCAATAGTACTAGTCTCGGTGTAGTCGTTGGCGCGTCAAAAAAACCGACCTTCTCAACCAAGTCAGTTATTGATGTTCTAGACATCAAGCTGCCCCTCCATTTGGTCGAGCTGGCCCAATGGATGCACGTTTACTACCAAGCCAACGCAAAATCTATTTGGCAGACATTCCTACCTAGCGGCCTCACTAAAAAACGCCGAACCAGCAACAAGCTTATTAACAAATTTAGCTTGCCAAAGCAAACTCATGAACTCAGCTCAGAACAGATAGCCGCATTAGAAACGATCAAAAGTCTTCACCCCAAACCAATGTTGATTCACGGCATTACCGGTTCTGGAAAAACCGAACTGTATCTAAGGCTTACTACACAAGCACTGGCCCAAGGTAAATCTGTGATCCTTTTGGTACCAGAGATAACTCTAGCTCCCCAGCTGGTGGCTGTTTTTAGCGCCACTTTTGGCGAAATAATTATTGCTACCCATTCCGGCATGACCGAGTCCAGTCGCCACCAGGCTTGGCAAGAAGCTCTAAGGTCCATACAGCCACGAATCATAATCGGCCCTCGATCGAGCCTTTTTTTGCCCCTCGCAAACCTGGGATTAATCATTATCGATGAATGCCACGAGACTAGCTACAAGCAGGACCAATCTCCACGCTATCAAGCCGACATCGTCGCCGGAAAATTAGCTAGTCTAAGCGGCGCCCAGCTTATTTTGGGGAGCGCCACACCTAGCCTGAACCAATTTTACTTAGCCAAGCATAACCGCCTGGGATTTGCTAAGCTCACAGCCAGACCCAACCTTCAACCCTTACCCAATACCACTATTATTGACTTGCGAGACAAAAAGGTAGCTTCGAAAAGCCGTTTCATAACTCAACCCCTTCTGAGCGCCCTTACGACCACTCTCCAGGAAGGTCGTCAAAGTTTGCTTTTTATCAACCGTCGCGGTAGCGCCTCGAGCCAAGTATGCGGCGACTGCGGAACAGTCAGCCTTTGCCCAAATTGCCTTTTACCTCTAACATTTCATGCCGACCAAATGAGCATGATTTGCCACTACTGTAATTATCGTGTCCAACCCAACCCTATCTGTTCTGACTGCTCATCCATGAACCTGCGCTACCTAGGTGGCGGCACAAAACGTATTGAAAGTGAAATCGCCCAACTCCTACCCACCGCCCGCCTCGCTCGCCTAGACCGCGACAGCGCTAACCCCAACCACATAAACGCTGTTTATAAAGGACTTCACGAGCGCACAATCGACATCCTTATTGGCACCCAAATGATTGCAAAAGGTCTCAATATTCCTAATTTGGACACCGTTGGCATAGTTTCGGCCGATACTATGCTACATTTGCCAGATTTTACCGCCAGCGAAAGAACATTTTCACTCATAACTCAAGTTAGCGGCCGAGCCGGGCGCGGAGATCGACCCGGCCAGGTGATTATTCAGACTTATAGCCCTAACCATCCTGCTATTATGGGAGCTGCTACGCACAATTACGAAGCTTTTGCCGATAGCGAACTGTCGCAGCGCAAGCTTTTGCAATACCCACCTTTTGTTTTTTTACTCAAATTAACCTGCCGAGGGACATCAAATCAAGTTACCCAAGACAAAGCCGCAAAACTAGTCACCAGCTTAAAAAAAATTCCTAAAATTTCCCTACTCGGCCCCGCCCCAGCCTTTATTGAGCAACAAAACAACATTTTTCAATGGCAGGTCATCGTTAAGTCCAAGCAAAGAACCGTGCTGACAGACATTGTGCAAACTCTCCCAGCCAACTGGACCAGCGACCTTGACCCCATAAACTTGCTTTAATATCCGCTAGTTTCGTTCGCTAATACGCGTTATTCATTTATAATGGTTCAAATATGACAAGAAATGATATTATTACCATTCCTAACCCACTTTTACGCACCAAGTCTAAGCGCGTTAGTTTTTTTGATAACGAGCTCAAGTCCTTAGCAGGTGACATGATAAATGTCACACTTGATTGGGAGGCCCACCGCCAACACGAAACGGGCGCCGCTCTGGCCGCCGTTCAAATAGCCAAACCAATGCGGCTAGTAGTGATTCGAGAAAACTTTGAAGACAAACAAAATCAACAATTTCACACCTTGGTAAACCCCGAGATTGTAAAATCGGAGGGCGTACCAACCGAGGACCTAGAGGGCTGCTTAAGCGTCGGGGACATATATGGCAAAGTCTTGCGCTATCCCAAGATAAAAGTTAAAGCCTTTGATCTTGAGGGCAAACCCATACGCTTAACAGCTACCGGCTTTTTAGCCAGAGTACTTCAACACGAGATTGACCATACCAACGGTATTGTTTTTGTTGATCGAGTATCAGACCCTTCAAAGCTATTCCACCTAGAGCCAGACGGCAAGTTTACTCCCATAAAGTTAGATCAATGAAACCAACAGTTACCAACCTACCTTCCGTGGTTTTTTTCGGCAATGAAAGGCTCAGCACTGGCCTAAACACAATTACTCCGCAAGTACTCCCAGCCCTAATAACAAACGGTTTCAATGTAACAGCTGTAGTATCCAACAACCAATCCACCACCAAGAGGGTTGCCGAAGTTGAAGTGTTAGCAAAAGCAAACAACATACAAGTGTTATGCCCCCAAAATCCCCTCGATATACTACCAACCCTAACTAGCTTAAAGCCAGATATAGGGGTGCTCGTTGCTTACGGACGAATCGTCCCCCAATCTATAATTGAATTGTTCCCTTATGGCATTATCAACATCCATCCTTCACTGCTGCCGCTTTATCGTGGCTCAACCCCAGTTGAGCAGGTGATCTTGGACGAGCCCCAAAAAACCGGCGTTTCTATCATGGGTCTTACAAAAGCAATGGATGCCGGCCCTGTTTATGTGCAAAGCGAAGTGATTTTAGACGGTAGTGAACAAAAAAGTTATTTAGCGCAGCACTTATTGACCATTGGCGCCGATATGATAATGGCCTTGTTAAAGGATTTTAACAACAGTCTGAATAACTTTAGTACTCAAGAAAATAATTTAGCCACTTATACTCCACAGATAATAAAAGCTGATGGATTAATAGATTGGGGCAAGCCGGCCGAACGCTTGGAGCGAGAGATTCGCGCATATTTGGGTTGGCCCGGTAGTTACACCAAGTTGGCAGGGAAAGACGTTATTATTACTGATGCTTCCGTTATTGAAAGCCAAGGAATTCCGGGAACATTTTTCAAACAGGACAAGCAATTGGGCGTATCTACAAGCCAAGGCGCACTCATAATCAATCGCCTCAAGCCAGCAGGTAAACGCGAAATGACAGGACAGGAGTTTTTAGCTGGCAATTCAATCTAGCTTCCGGTACGACCCCTTCTGCTAGCTGCTCCGCTCGTTCTCCTTCGTGCCGGATATCGAGATTGCTCTGGCTCCTCTGCCGACAAATCTGGCACTGCCCTCAACTCAGCTCTTGCACTACCACTGCCTGTCTGAGATTCTTCTACGACTGTTTCACTTATTCCACCCACCTGATCAGAAGCTCCTGCTCGAGCCGCCTGAAGCGCTTCCCAAACCCTACGGACGTCGCCGTTACCGGTAATCGTCCTTACAGGTTCTTGACCTTCTACTCGTTCCTCACGCCAAAAGCCTCGTCTGGCTAACTCAGCGGCTACCTCACGAGCTTCTCCTCGGCCAATACTTGCAATCATGTCATCGGCTTGCCCTGGCTCTAAAGGCTCGGGATTGGAAGTATTGGTAAATATGATTTCAGGTCCAACGTCTGATTGAGTCCCCACTGGAGCTACCTCCACACCAGCTGCGCTTGCGTCAGACTGGCTTGAATCCTCTGACCTAACCGTTCTTCTTGGAGGTGGTGGAGGTGGTGGACCCGACTCGGGCTGAGCTCTGGTGAGTGGTGGTGGAGACGGAGCTACTTCTGGTGTCGCTGCCGCGCTAGTTGCTTCGGCTGACTTCGAGGAACTTAAAAGACGATCTACGCTCTTGGCTGCATCATCGATATTACGCTGGGAAGGTGAAGATCCCCGCATAAGCATGTAGGCTTGGATGACTCCCAAAACATCCTGCCCTCTTACTCGGTACTTCCCTTTGCGCAAAGAAACTTCCGGGCCACGTGTTGATTCAGTTAAAGTAAATGTGTCCTCTCCACTATCTACCAAGTCAAATGCTCGAGCCAAAGCTGGGTTGGTTTGCCTCAGGTCATCAAGAGCCTGTCTAACTCCCTCAGCGGTTGGAGCAGCGGCTTCAGCTGTAGACCCATCACGTTCTGCAATCGTACGTCGTGGCCTTGCTCCCTCCGCTGCTGCTAAGGTTGAGCTACTACCGACATCTGGAGCGACAGTTCTGCGTCTACCTGATGCCACCGGGACAACGGGAGCTTCTGTTGCCGGAGCCTCAGCTGCTGCTGGAGCCGCAGGCCCTGGCTCTCCTCCACCACCACCTGAAGGCATAGGAGTAGGCGGCGGCGCCACACTAGCCTCAAATATTTCGGCATAACGGTTAAATAGTTCGGTTATACTTATTATTTGCTCGTTGGTTGTATCATCTAGATTATCTGGTAATTTATTCATCTCTGGGACAAGTTCTTCAAGCGCTCTAAGGGTTTTTTCCTCTCCCACTTCAATAATGTCCCCTCTTTTACGAACTTCAGCCATTCTACTAGTTGAGAGCTTAATTTCTTCAAGTCCTGTTTCTATTAAATCAAGCGCAAGCCCAATAGCAGGATTTGCCCTCTCTAGTCGAGCACTTGCACTATCTAACTCTCGGACAATCCGAGCTCGAGTTTCAGCTGCACGTCCGGCTTCAACAGCTGCCGGAGTACCAGGCTCAGACGACGAAGGCGTTGACGTTAAAGGCGTAGAAGCTGCGCGTCTCGCCCTAGTAAATGGTAACCTTGCTGGGTTTTCAACTGGAGCCGAGACGCCAATTTCACCCCAACCTAAGTCTGTTTGACGATCAAGCTTACTATCCGCATCCAAAAGCGACAACCTTACTTGGTTTAATAGCTCGTCTGATAGTAGTTCTGGATGACGGTCGTGGATCATAGTAAATGTAGCGTACATCGAAGCAATATCCGTTTGCGTTACCAGTCGTGGCTTAGGCTCAAGCTTAGTGATATCCTGGCCTGCATCCCGAGCTTCTGCTACCCTTAAGGCGTCTTTCATATGCTGAGTAATTCTACCTAAGTTGGCCGCTATCAGGCCTCGGTCTTCCGGCGTAATGTCCCCCAATCGCTTCATTTCGGCCACGTTATGGCGAGCCAGTTCTTTAATTTCAAACAGGGTTAAGAGCTGCGGCGTCGGCGCTTCGGGAGAATTTGGCACATCACCACCACCCGATTGGTCGGGGTTCTCCTGTTGCGGTACCGGCTTCATCATCCGTTCCAGCCCTTTACGACCATAAACTGGAACAACCGGCGGAACATCAATTAGCGGCTTTGAACCGGGGTTCATGAAGCCGTTCAAAGACGTTACTGTGTGCTGCGTCATATCACCTTCAACAATATCAGTTATTTGGGAAGTGTCTTCCCCGACATGGGTAGCCAAAATATTAACGTGCTCAATGCCATTTTCCACCCCATTCATTTGCACTACCTCAACATAACCCCCGTTAAAAACCGCTTTGCCATCGGCGGTCTCAAATAACCGTCCGACTTCACTCTGGGGATCAATTATCATTTTTCCATTAGTGTCAATTGGCACCTTAAACGCCATTTCTTGCGTTCCCTTTGATACGCTAACCATGGCATACAAGCGCCCAGCTTGCATCTCGCTAACAGCATCTACACTTAAGCCAGCATGATATGAGCCATCTGGCGTCATATGCCCTATATCCATCACAATATTACCCTGCTCGTCCATACCGCTTTGGCCGCCCCACCATAATCCCAGTTCATCTTTATCAAAGTTAGACGTATCGTTGTCATACCACATATCGCGCTTTACATGAGTCATATTCTCTACATGACGCGCCACATAATCACCCGATGACACAGAATGCTCACTGACGGTTCCAGTCGGCGCCAAGCGGGTAACCGATTCACTCACCCCCATTTGATGTAATAAAGCGCTCGAGGAGCCATCTAATGTTCCATCGAGATTAAAATGAATGTTATCAGCTATCACCTGTCCACCTGGACCCTCCAGCGCATATCCACCCCCTCCACCAGAACCAGGTATCAAATGAATGTTATCCGGCAGTTTTAGGCTATTTGCCCCGTCACCAAAAGGCACCACATGAGCACCGCCACTATCAATCATCTCCTCATGTTCACCACCAAACAGGCTTCGCAGCAAAGTCTGGTGGGCACCATCATTATTATGACCTAGCGCTCCCTCCACCAAACCATCCTGATCCGGCCTCATAACCGACACCAATTCCTGGCTTATCGCTCCAAATGCCATACCAGTTAGAGCTCCCTTGGCCACAGCTATACCCACAGCCCGTCTCTTAAGGGTACGAAAAGCCCTATCCTTATCTGCAACGTCTCCGCCCAAAGCGTCCATTTTAGTATTTATCCGCTCTTCAAGTAGGTCCGTCAGGCCATCAGGACTTCCTAGCTGACGTTGTAATGCCAACTTGGCTTGGGCGACTCGTACATCTAGCGTCAAGCGCTCAAACTCAACCTTTTCAATGCTAGAGTAGTCAATTAAATCAATGTTTTGCCGGTCCGACAAACGCTGTCGAGCAATAGCGTCACTGAGCGTATCGAGCATCAAATTAAACTCTTCGTCCGTCATGTCGCGCTCAACCGTTACGCCATCTGCATTAACTTCGGTAAACTCTTGATGAAGTTGATCAGCCAAATCCATTGCGCCCACTGTCTCGTAACGCGTCGTTTCCATTTCCTCCCGCCGCTCCGCGTCTGGCGCGTGCATACCACCCTGAGCTCGTTCGCGTAAATGATGGGTTCGCTCTTCTTTCATGCGCTTATTTTCGCGCAAACCTGCCAACACCCCTGCACCCGCACCAGGTACTACAAACTTTAGCAGCGCTCCCAGCGTTGTTCTAGCCGAGTAACGCCCCACCGTGTAAGCTATTGACACCGCTCCAGCTATGAAAGTCTCATTGGTAAAGGTGCCATGATGCTTGTGTAGCCAGTCTAAACCTTTGTCGATGGCGTTTAACTGAGCTTCTGTCCTTACCCCTGTACGAGCTTGGTCAATGTAAAACTTAACATCAGCTACAACCCGGTCCAAATCCTCACCGGCTGCAACCTGATTTTTTACCGCATCCGCCACCTTCTTTAAATTTTCGCCATACATCCGACTCTGCTCAAGAATGTCAGGGTATTGCTTGGCCAGTTCAGCCATAACCCGATTTTTTTCTTCCTCAAACGCATCATCCGACAAGTCACCCCTAGCGTAAGCTTTGATTACGTCTTGAAGAGCCGCTTTAACAGCTTGACCAGACTCATCCTCTGGCAAGGCCTCGCTTTTTTCGCCTTCGTGCAAGAACTGATCATTTTCAAGTTCAAACCGCTGCACAGTAGCGTCCATAGCCGCATCGTGATCAGCTTTGCTTTTATCTGCGTGCACGTAGAGGTTGCCGGTTTCCTGAATTTCATCCCGAGCCTCTCGGCTATACTTGGCCAAGTAATGATCGCGAGCCAGGTTGCCATACCAAATCCGACGCACCAGCGCCCTGGTCCTTTTGGCACGACCCTCAGGCTTACCTTCTAACTTTTCTTCCAGCTTTTGTTCCGAAGCCTCAGCAGCGCGAAATTTAATTTCGTCCGTCCCTACAAGATGAACTGAAAGCTCCGAGGTAGGCTGGCCAGCACCAGGATTATCAGGCGACATAATCTAAAACCCCAAGTAACTAACCTTAAACCGCACCAATACGCCGGCTATAACTTCTTCATAATCAGGAATGTGTTGCTTGCAATAGTCTTGAATTTGCGCAGATGTACCGCTCTCTATCAAGCGCTCAAAGTCTACTAGACGCTCTTTTGGCAAAGCGTTCAACATAGCGGCATTAATCTGATCTTCTAATCGATCGGCTAAATCACTTTTTAACTGATCAATGACGTCACTATCTAACCCCCCAAGCTCAGGTTTCTGACCCAGCACCCACGCAATGTATTCATTTAAATCTTTTGGCATTGTACTTATGCTTAACTAAGCCTAAGTTTACACAGGCTGCAGAAGTTTTGCAAATCCTTACGAAGCGGAGGCGCTTAACACTTTTTTAAGTCTCTGTGTTTGTAATACAATTCATTACAATACATTACAAATTGCAAGAAGCTAAAAAGATATAAGCTCCTCCGGCTAGGCTAAACAAATTCAAATGTCCAGCAGAGACCCTCAGGAGACCAGGAGACAAGATACTCTTAAATATAAGAGCAAAAGACTCCCTGGACCAAAACTAACTTTAATTATAAGTTGTTAAGTAGCCGGCTTATGTGTTCGGCGTATTGACCACCCGTGTCCAACTTGAAATCTAGTCTAGGGACAAACTTAGTTGTAATAACGACAGCCAAACGATGCTGCAGCTGCCCCGCTATCTTTGTAACCTTTTCAAACAAAGCCGTTTGCGCAACTTCGTCGCTCGCGATTACACCTATCCAAACCACTGCATAGCGCAAATCTGGCGCGACGTCCACTCCTGTAACTGTTACACGAGCAGAGTCCGCCTCTAGCAGCTCCAAGATGCCCTTAGCTACCACCTGCTGAACCAAGCTTTCTACTTTGGCAGTGCGCTGACTCATAACATTATAGCGTTCGAGCCCTAGTCGTGGTTGTAAAGAATTCCAAGCTATTACCAATATTGATAGAGCTTGTGGTTGCTATACTCATGCCACATTGTTCCCCCTCAACCACATCTTTAGCCTCTTGCTTGTCTTTTTGTAAGCTCGTTATAGTACCTGTACCAACTACCGTTTTGCCATCTAATATCCGCAAAGGCAATTTAGGTTCCACCTTGCCACTAGCAACCTTTCCCCCACAGACAACGCTAGTCTTAGTAACTTTAAATACACCTAAGACTTCCAGGGTGGCTACTACCGTCTCAATAACTTCTGGCTTAAGCATTTGGCTCAAAACTCCACGCAAATCATCTAGTAATTCATATATAACCTTATAAACTTGAACCTTAACTTGCTCACGATTAGCCAGCTGTTTAACTACCGAGCTAATACCAACATTAAAGCCAATCATTAGAGCCCCGGCACCCTTAGCCGCAGCTACGTCAGACTCACTTATATCTCCTACACCAGAACTCACTACTTTTACACCCACTTCATCGTTACGTAAGTTTGCCAGTCCGCCCAGCAACGACTCTAACGACCCCTGAACATCGGCTTTAACAACCACATTCAGCTCGTTCACTTGGCCGGCCGTTATAGCGCTTTTGAGCTCTTCGAGACCAATTGACTTAACCTTAAGCATGCTTTTAACCTCAGCTGAACGGCGGGTGCCAACTACTGCGTCACGCGCAGCTTTTTCGCTTTCCAAAACTTCAAAACCATTACCAAAAGCCGGCACAGCTTTAAAGCCTGCCACCACAGCTGGCATGCCCGGATGAGCCTCTTTAATCCTCCTACCTCGATAATCGTCCAAACTACGAACTTTCGCATAAGTATCACCTGCTACCAAATAGTCTCCTGCCATCAACACGCCTTGCTGAACAAGCACAGTTGCAACCGGCCCACGCCCACTGTCTAGATGCGATTCGATAATTACTCCTTGCGCAGGCCCCTCATCTAGCGCTCTCAAGTCTTCAAGGTCGGCCACTAGCAACACCAAGTCGAGTAGAGCATCAATGTTCTGTCCTGTTCGAGCGGAAATTTCAACCATCACAGTTTTACCGCCCCAATCTTCAGGCTGTAATCCAATCTCAGTCAGCTCCTGCTTAACCCGAGCTGTGTCAGCCGCCTCTTTGTCTACCTTATTTATTGCAACGACAATTTGATTGCCAGCTTCTTGGGCATACTTAATCGCCTCCATGGTTTGAGGCTTTACCCCATCATCTGCCGCCACCACTATAACGGCTACATCAGTCATGCGGGCACCATGAGCTCGGATTGCTGAAAAAGCCTCATGCCCTGGCGTGTCAAGAAAGGTAATCCACCGATCCTTGCGTTTTACTTGGTAGGCTCCTATATGCTGCGTTATACCGCCAGCCTCTCCTTTGGCTACACTAGTTTCGCGAATAGCATCAAGTAGCGAGGTTTTTCCATGATCAACATGCCCCATTATCGCTACCACTGGGGGTCGGTTCACACCTTCTGTGGTTTTTTGAGGACGCTGAGGCTGGGACTCTACAACCTCAGGAACAATTTCAAAACCAAGGTCGGAGCCAATGATTGCGGCAGTATCAAAATCAATTTGCTCATTGATGGTTGCCATAACGCCATTGCGCATTAGGTCACCAATTACCTTGGTGACCGGCAGGCCCAACCGCTGCGCAAAATCACTTACAGTCACTACAGTCGGCACGCTGATGTTAGTTGTCTCAGTTTGATCGTTCATCGTAAGATCCAATCCGGTTTAGCTTGTAATTTTTCCGAACAAGCCCCCAGGCAAGAATACCTGCCTCGAGCTTGAATTTTTTGATCAACATCGCCTATACGTTGTTTCTCTTGAATTACCCAACGCATCAGAGTTTGCTTAGGAAGCGATTTGCGACAAATAACGCAACGCCTTAAAGGCGTGTGTGCCACGGAAACTAATCGCTTTTTTTAGTTTTTTTACTGGCCTTTTTTGTCTCTCCGGCACCTTTTAAGCTTAGCGACAGTTTATGTGCCTCAGCATCTATAGCAATAACCTTGAAGGTTCGGGTTTCACCTAAAGTTACAAGTTTGGAAGGATCCTCGACATGTTCATCGCTTAATTCAGAAATATGAACTAAAGCTTCAATAACAGGAGAAACCTGAACAAAAGCACCAAATGGAGTAATGCGAGTAATCTTCCCATCTACCTGATCATCAACCTTGTAGGTTGAGATTTCTTCTATCCATGGATCAGACTTAAGCTGCTTCATGGATAATGAAAGCTTATCTCGATCGATTGAGATAATTTTTGCCTCAATTGTTTCACCAACTTTAACATACTTGGAGGGACTTTCAACTCGATCCCAGGCAATTTCTGAAATATGCACCAAACCCTCAACTCCGTCAACGTTCACAAAAATTCCAAAGTCTACCACACCTGTTGCAATACCTTTAACGACATCTCCAACCTTCATTTTGGCAACTTTTCCCTCTGTGTCTTCTCTCCTGGCAGCCTTTTCGCTAAAAATTAGCTTATTATCGCGTCGGTCCAAATCAAGAATCCGAACATCAAGTGCCCTTCCTACCAGTCGCATCAAGCGATTTAAAATCTCGTCCTTATCGGCTCCTGAAACTCTTGGATAATTTTCGGCCGACAATTGTGATACCGGCAAAAAGCCCCGGATACCATCTACTTCTACAAGTAAACCACCCTTATTAGCATCAAATGGAGTAACACTAAACACCTCTCCACTTGCCAAGCGTTCATCTAAAGACTCCCAGCCTTTTTCTTTAGCAACTTTTTTAAGACTTAAAATTGCATATCCTTCGTCAGTTTCGGGCTCTAATACGCTGGCACTTATGCTGTCTCCCGCGCTAATATCATCAGACTGTTCTATTTCCCGCCCAATAACTAATCCCGTCCCCCTTGGACCAAGGTCAAGCCATATTTCGTGCTTTTCAGCTGCAATTACAGTACCCTCTACAACATCACCAACCGCCATACCGCTGACTTCACTAGTAGCAAGCAATTCTTCCATTGTTGCGTTCTTTTCGGACTTTTCTGCAATCTTACTGACCATATAATTTTTTACGCAAGCCCAAATAACAATACTCGACTTGCGTTTCTCCTTTTTCGCGAAAAAATTTCACTCACATACAAAAGCATGCTTATGAGTGATTAGTGTCTATTTTACTTGTAAATAGCCAAAAAGTAAACTCAAAAGGAAAAGCCCAAGACTTTTTTCTTAGGCTTAGACCTCTAGGCTTAAATTAAACGCTTGGTGATGAAGCAATTGATAATAAAGACCGCTTTAGGCTTCGTTCGCTAGCTTTTTTAAGCTGATATCCAAGAACAATGGCACCGAGCGGTATTGCAAAAGCTAGCTCGCCACCAGTCTGAGGTGTGGCAGTAGGAGCTGGTGTAACCACAGTTGGACTTACAGGAGCTGGAGTGGTTTTGCTCGGACTAGCTGGAGCTGGAGCGACGCTCTTTGCCGGAGACTTTGTTCCTTCTGTAGCCGAAGTTGATGATTTTTTTGTCTGTACTTCAGCAGCAAGTTGATCTTTCTTTACTTGCGCCTGGCGTTGGCGGTTCCCATACCAAAAAGTTACACCAACAATAATTAATATCAGTACTATTGCGCCGAATGTTTTTAGGGTATCTCGTCTCATAATTATATCTCCACTTAAGGCTGTATATCCGTTATACTCCGTAGTTTGGAAGTTTGCAAGTCATCTTATTGTGATAATGACCAATTGACAGTTTATATCGATTTTTTTACCGAAACTAAGATACTAGTAAGTTGTTCTCCGAGCATAAGATGGGGCTTTTAAAGGAACGTAGCATAAAAGGAGGTGAGCACTTGTATGCTAAAATTTAAAGCCCCAACTGACGATCAGCACCCTCCAAACAACACATGATCATAAAAGTCTAACACAAAAAGTTTATATTGTCAAAAAGCAAATGCTTTTTTAAAATGCTTATGCTAGACACCATTTTTATGGCAGCCTATAATTACCAACATATTACGGTTCAAAAAAATTGACCAAGGAGGGTATCCTGGAATTTACCAAAGATTTTCCGCAGTTTAGATTCCAAGCGGGCAGATTTAACATGTGGTCTCCTTATACAAAGACCGTTTACTATAATTCTCGCCGAATGGGTACAAATACAGGCAAAATTGGTCTACTTCATGAAATAGGTCACGGCATTCTTGCTCACAGGGTTTATAAGTACGATATGGAACTCCTTAAAATGGAGATGGAGGCTTGGGATATTGTACGCAAGCTGGCTCCAAAATATAATCTGGATATCGACGAAGAGCACATTGCCAGGTGTATCTCCAGCTATGATCATTGGCTCTCCAAGCGCGCTACTTGCCCCGACTGTGCCAACTTTAGTCTTCAAAAAGATCGCTCAACTTTTGGTTGCTTTGCCTGCGGCTCAAAATGGAAAGTTAATGACCGAAAAGACCGGCGCGTGAAACGCACAATTACCAGTCGCTTCGAGCACATTCATAGCTTTTAAATACTTAGGCTAGCCACCGTTCTGCAAAACTTACAATCAAGTATCGGTTTTTACCAAAGTCTGGTAGTATTCACCCGTGTTTAAAAAAATAAAGTGGCTTAAGGACCCTAGGAAAATGATTGGCGTCATCTTGGCCATATCAGCAGCATTAACATTACCCTGGTTTATCTTCATGCAAGACTACTTTTCTAGAAACATGGTTAAAACCCAGGCAACGGTTATAAGGTCTGATCTAATCAGAACAACATACAAGCCTATCTATGTATACTTAGACGACTCGGGAAAAGAACATACAGAAACTGCCATCGAAGGTTACTCGAACCTTCCAAGCCCCTTCAACCTAATATACGGATTAAAAGTGAACGCTGGTGATAAGCTTACGCTTTACTACGATAAGTCAAATCCAGCCAGCACCTTCCTTATGTATGGGTGGGCTAAAGGTTTTTTGATACTTCCAGTATATCTAGCCATCCACTTGATCATCTTTATCTATGTTGTATGGTCTGTACTTATACTTAGCAATAGGTACGGGCTCAGACGCAAGCATAAGTATGAACAGATCTTGAAGTTGTAATTAAAAAGCAACGCATAAAAGGACCTTTAAAAAAAGACCCCGATAAGGGGTCTTTTTATGCTTAGGCAGCCTTTTGATCTGAGGCTGCATCGCGTCGACGGCGGCTACGCTGTCCACCAATGCGACCGGCAATCTTAGCAAGTTCGCGGTTTTTTGCGAACCCACCAGTATTGCTGGCTCGTCCGCCAACGGCACCAATAACTTCATAAAAGTTCATGCCATAGCGCTGCTTGTTGGTTTGAGCTGCTCTAGTTCCCCCCTCTTTTGTTCCTGCCATAATCTTAAACTCCATTTACGTTATATTCATTGTGCCATCTAGGCACCCTTAAGCGCTTTGGCCTTTATACCAAAAAGAGCAGTAAGTACTCCCCTTTTGTTGGTAAAACGACCATAAGCTTTAAGATAGTGCTTATACTAGCATAAAACGGTTATGCAGTCAATGCTTTTTTATATATCCCAAGCTTTTGGTTCTTCGGTGTCTTGTGACTGCTGAGTAGTCGCTTGTTGCGAAGCCGTATTTTTTACAGGTAAAGTCGAACTTACTAAGGGTGTGGGTGTGGGTGTGGGTGTGGGTGTGGGTGTGGGTGTGGGTGTGGGTGTGGGTGTGGGTGTGGGTGTGGGTGTGGGTGTGGGTGTGGGTGTGGGTGTGGGTGTGGGTGTGGGTGTGGGTGTGGGTGTGGGTGTGGGTGTGGGTGTGGGTGTGGGTGTGGGTGTGGGTGTGGGTGTGGGTGTGGGTGTGGTAGCCAAATGCGAAATTGGTTGGTTAGCCATACTCGAATGTGTCGCAGGAGCAGCTACAACAGCTGGACGAACTGGGATTGCCGCATCAGCAGTAGTGGCATTAAAAGGCAGTGATTGAACTTCTCGGGCGGGCGTAAGAGTCGAATTAGGTGAAGTGTCTTGGCTTGAAACGGTTGTTCCGCTCGTGGCAGCAGTTGGGGCTGGAACAGAGACAGGTTGCGTTAAAGACAATGGTGTTGTAGGTTGCTTAGATCGATCTGGAGCCGTTAAGTCCATTACCTTCCCCTTACGATCACGTGCGAACTTAATAAGCGCCACGATTCCGGTAAGCCCAACGACGCCACCTAAACCTGCCAGAAGCCAGATAAGAGGCGACCCTAGTGCAAGGGCAGCATTTTTTTTAATTCCGCCCGCGCCAGGAGCATTAGTGATTCCACCGGCAATATTAATGTTCGGTATATCGACCGTCCCCGATGCAGGCTCCACGTTAGTAGAAGTTGGAGCTGGAGAAACCGGCGACGGGGTTGACGTACTTACCGGCTTGGGAGCTGGCTTAGGGATAGGAGCTGCAACTGGTGCTGGGGTCGGCCGAGAAACCGGGGTTACCGGGGTTACCGGGGTTACCGGGGTTGGATTAGGGCTAACAGCACCTGAGACTGTATAATTACCGCCCGAAGTACCTGATAAGGCATTAGTATTATCGGATGGTCGCAAGGCTACCGAACCATTTGAAAAATTAACCGCTGCGGTTCCTGTAGCTTTTGATTTGAATGTCAAGGTCGCAATTAATTTATCGCCTGTAATTGTTGTTCCTGCCGGACCCGTACGAGTAATAACAACACTACCAGATCCACCGCTTGCACCGGCATCAATTGTAAAAGCACTGCCAGAACCACTAACGCTCACATAATCGAGTGTGTTTGCTGGGTATGTCAGACTAGCCCTTACTGTACTAATTTGCTCCGGAGTATTGATACGGATTGCAACATTAAAGTTGCTATTTAAACTAAGGCTAGCTGTTGAAGGGCTCAAATAAAACGTTGTGTTTGCGCCGCGGCTTTTAGTAACCAAAAAATACCCGACAGCGGTTAGCGCCACCACCAAAGCCGCCATTATAAAAGGACTAAAGCGCTGAATCGGAGTCAAACTAGTATTAGTTTTCACTAGTAACATTTTGCACCAAAGCAGCTATTTTTTCAAGCCGCTTACGCTTGTTTAGCGCTCCACTCGA
The DNA here is from genome assembly GCA_963718875.1 of Candidatus Parcubacteria bacterium. Lineage (GTDB taxonomy): Bacteria > Patescibacteriota > Saccharimonadia > UBA4664 > JBIOIQ01. The sequence goes on along the minus strand of OY970378.1, from coordinate 452,495 downwards.
CACCCTTTAGCCCAATATCCTTGCGGAAATACACCCCCTCGAATTGAATCTTAGCCGCCGCAGCATAGGCTTTATCTCGAGCCTCTTGCAGTGTTTGACCGGTAGCCGTTACGTTCAGCACCCTTCCGCCAGCTGTAAGCAACCCATTCGCCGTCATAATAGTCCCTGCCTGAAAAACAATTACGTCAGGATCAATTTGAGCCTCTGCTAAACCATTAATCAGTTTTTCCCTCTCGTATGTCCCCGGATATCCCCCTGAAGCCAAAACCACACAAACGGCTGAACCGTCGCGCCACTTAACCCCAACCTCAGCCAAACGGCCATCTACGCATGCTTCAAGTAGCTCCAATAAATCAGTTTTCAATAGGCGTACATAGGATTGTGTCTCAGGATCCCCAAACCGAGCATTATACTCAATAACTTTTGGAGGCTTTCCCATCAATCCCGGATATATGCACCCCACATACCCAGGGACAACTGGATCAACCACTTTACGCTTAATATCGGCTAGTTCAGCCGAATCTACCCATGGTACTGGTACATATGTCCCCATGCCACCCGTATTTGGACCTTTATTGCCTTCAAAAATAGGCTTGTGATCTTGAGACACCGGAAAAACTACACTATTACTCCCATCGCTCAGAGCATGGATAGAAACTTCTTCTCCTGTTAAACACTCCTCAATTACCACGCTATTACCAGCATCACCAAAAATCTTTTCTACCATCACGCTCCGCAAAACCTTTTGAGCTTCATCCTGAGACTGACATATAGTCACGCCTTTGCCCAGGGCCAAGCCACTAGCTTTTATAACAACTGGTAGCGCATGTGCACTCAAATACTCACTTGCCACTTTGTAATCGTCAAATGTCCTAAATTCAGCCGTCGGCACATCATTCTCAGCCATAAATTGCTTAGCAAAAACTTTACTCCATTCAATTTTGGCTGCTTCTTTGGTTGGCCCAAAAATGCGCAAACCTTCAACCCTAAAAGCGTCTACCGCACCAGCCGCCAAAACATCATCTGGCCCAACCACCGTTAGTCCAATCTGATTAGCTTTGGCAAACTCTACCAAGCCTGAAATATCGGTAACTTTGATATCGATATTCTCGCCCACCTCCGCCGTCCCGGGATTACCTGGTGCAATATATAATTTGGTTAGCTTGGACGATTGTGCAATCTTCCAAGCCAGTGCATGCTCTCTACCGCCGCTGCCGATGATTAGTACTTTCATCCTTAATGACTGTGCGATTTACTTTTTAGCTCGGTCATATCAGCTGAATGCTCTCGAACGACACCTTTCACTAACCGCATTTCTACAGCTAGCCCATCAATCTTTTCTTCGACTTTTGTCAAACGGTCTTTGATCTCAGGTATATCTTTAACATATTCCAAGACCGCCTCATTCTGAGACCTCAATTCCTCCATTAAAACTTGCGTCCGCATATTATCAGATGCAAGCTGGGTCATCTCCCCACCAAGGGTCCCCACACTATCAATTAACTTATCTATCTTTGCCTCGTTCACTTTTTGCTCCCTGTTGCCTTAATTGTAAAACAACCCTCACGGTAATTATACCGAACAAAAGGCGAAAGTACAATCATAGGCATACGAAGAATGGAGAAAGAACTATGAGCCGACATAGAAAGCCACGATACGAGTAGCTAGACTATTCAAACATTCAGCTAACGCAAAAAGTCCGGCAGTAATTGTCGTATATTTTCAATATCCGATTTAGCAGCCGCTCGCCACCCCGCATTTAGGTCAGCAGCTAGTCCGCGCTCAATCTCTAACGTTGCTCCTAGCAGAGCACTCCCCTGCGCAGAGGCTGCTAAAAATACAGCCTCGTGAGCATCGTTAGTACCTGCTGATCGCGCCCAACGCCTGGTTGTCTCTAGCAATGCGCTCAGCTCGCGTACCTCGTCGCTGTACTCTTCGGCCCTCTGAATAGCTGCTTCTTTCTCTGAGTCCCCGACCCTTCAAAATTAGAACCTGATTTTTCTGGCATATACATCCAATTATCTCTCCCAACTTCGCATAAAGCTAAGCAAAAAACAACTTCAAAAAAGTCCCGAGCTTCGGACAAACCGGTAGCGAAGGATCGACTTGGCTTAGTCTAGATTGTTTTATTGTATCCGCCCGAGGACTATTTGAGTCCCGACACTAGGAGGGCGAGTCCCGCAGGGCAATAAGCCAAAGTTGATAATGAGAGCACCGTGTTTGGACGCGCTCGGCCAACCGTCAGCTGACGGACTGGCGTCACCTTTTGCTGTCCAAAAAGTGACAAAAAAAACAATCTTAAGCTAAAACGCCAAAAACCACCGCGTTCGCGATGGTTTTTGATTAATCCGGCACCGTGCTACTTTCCCGCTATATGCAGTATCATCGCCGCTGAGGAGCTTAACTTCGGTGTTCGGGATGGGAACCGGTGTATCCTCCTCGCCAAAAGCACCGGCCTCACTGGGCGAATAATTTCTCCCATAGAGACTGGGGCTTTTGCCCAGTCAATCTCATTTATACAATTTTCACTTTCCATTTTCGAACGCCAACTATTGCTGTAGTCCTAAATGATACTTCGAAAAACTTTGTGAAATGAAACTTATCGTAAATTTTAATTTGGGTTGTAAATGACGTTGTCGTCACAAATTGCTAGTCAAATCGGCACTTTCACTATCATCTTGAACTTTCATCCAATATGACAATAGAAAGTGTTGTAAAAAAATCGATCGACTTATTAGTACACCTCGGCTGAACGCATTACTGCGCTTACACCTAGTGCCTATCAACCACGTAGTCTTCGTGGAGTCTGATTGGGAAATCTCATCTTGAGGTAAGTTTCGCGCTTATATGCTTTCAGCGCTTATCTCGTCCGAACGTAGCTACTCGGCAATGCCCTTGGCAGAACAACCGATACACCAGAGGTTCGTTCACTCCGGTCCTCTCGTACTAGGAGTCACTCCTCTCAAATTTCCTTACGCCCACACCAGATAGGGACCGAACTGTCTCACGACGTTCTGAACCCAGCTCGCGTACCCTTTTCATTGGCGAACAGCCAAACCCTTGGGAGGGGCTACCCCCCCAGGATAGGACGAGCCGACATCGAGGTGCCAAACAGCGCCGTCGCTGTGGACGCTTGGGCGCTATAAGCCTGTTATCCCCGGGGTAACTTTTGTCCGTTGAGCGCTGCAGATTCCACATTCGATCCCAAGTAAACTTGGGAAATGTTGCAGCGGATCACTAACTCCTACTTTCGTACCTGATCGACTTGTAAGTCTCACAGTCAAGCTGGCTTATGCGTTTGCACTATCGGTTCGATTTCCATCCGAACCTAGCCAACCTTTGAACGCCTCCGTTACTCTTTAGGAGGCAACCGCCCCAGTTAAACTACCCGCCAGACACTGTTCCAGTGCCGGAATTTATGGGCAATCGCTTAACAAGAACTTTATCTGTCATCCCGAGCGTAGCCGAGGGATCTATCTCGATTTATAAAATCCAGCATAGATGTTTCGACAAGCTCAACATGACAGCTAAGTTGTGTTGTTTTTGAAAGTATTTGTAGTCGGACCATTTGGAGCCTAAAGTTAGTTATAACTTTAGGATTTACTACTTTGGTCCAACTAACCATATTTCTACGATTGTCCGCAAATTGCGGCACTGGTTAGGACACAAACTAGAGTAAGGGTGGTATTTCACTGGTGGCTCCACGTCAGCTAACGCCGACGCTTCAAAGCCTCCCACCTATGCTACACATACTATAGCTCGGCCCAATGCCAAGTTGTAGTAAAGCTCCACGGGGTCTTTCCGTCTTGGTGCGGGTAAACGGCATCTTTACCGCTATTGCAATTTCACCGAGTCCCTCGTTGAGACAGTGCCCATATCGTTACGCCATTCGTGCGGGTCGGAACTTACCCGACAAGGAATTTCGCTACCTTAGGACGATTATAGTTATCGCCGCCGTTTACTGGGGCTTCATTTTAGAGCTTGCACTCCACCACTTAACCTTCCAGCACCGGGCAGGCGTCAGTCCGTATACATCAGCTTTCGCTTTAGCACAGACCTGTGTTTTTGCTAAACAGTCGCATGGGCTCTTTTGTTGCAGCCGAGACGCTCATCGCTATGCAATGAGCAGCAATTTTACACTTCTCTTTGAGGTTGTATTTTTTGCAGTAAGCTCTAGTCCACTTCTTGTAAAGAGTGTTGTCAAGCTTAAGAAAAAATGAAAATTGTTTTGGATTGCTCTTCACATAATGAAGAGCGCCCCGGCAGACCTTATCCCGAAGTTACGGTCGCTGTATTGCCGAGTTCCTTAACGAGGGTTCTCTCGTACACCTTGGTCTTCTCGACCTGAGCACCTGAGTCGGTTTGCGGTACGGGCGACTACGATCACATGTATGCTAGCTTTTCTGGTCAGAGCGTATCCCAAACTCTACCCTTTTACGGGCATTGCATTCCTGACCTTAACAGTCAGTTAGACGGATATAGCCAAAAATCCGCTTTGGGTTCGGCTCCGCGAACCGCATACTAAATCGTCGCCGGTACGGGAATATTAACCCGTTGTCCATCGCCTACGCTACTCGCCTCGGCTTAGGCCCGACTAACCCTGGGACGATAACCGTTGCCCAGGAAACCTTGCTCTTTCGGTGGACAGGATTCTCACCTGTCTTATAGTTACTTATTCCAGCATTCTCACTTCCCCACGCTCCACCTCGCCTTCCGGCTCGGCTTCACTGCATGAGGAACGCTCGTCTACCAATCCTTCTGATAAATCAGAAGAAGTCCGCGTCTTCGGCACTCAGCTTGAGCCCCGTTATATTTTCCGCGCAGGATCACAATTGACCAGTGAGCTGTTACGCACTCTTTAAATGCATGGCTGCTTCTAAGCCCACATCCTGGTTGTTTATGCATCCCCACATCGTTTCCCACTTAGCTGAGATTTAGGGGCCTTAGACGGCGGTCTGGACTGTTTTCCTTTTGAAAATGGAGCTTAGCCCCCACTTTCTGACTGCCATAATAGTCTCTCCCGGTATTCGTAGTTTGCCAGGGCGTGGTATCCTTGCGGACCCTAACCCAAACAGAGCTCTACCCCCAGGAGGTAGTTTATGACGCTAGCCCTAAAGCTATTTCGACGAGAACCAGCTATCTCCGAGTTCGATTGGAATTTCTCCGCTAACCACAGGTCATCCAAGACATTTGTAACTGTCCCTGGTTCGGCCCTCCACGTAGTGTTACCTACGCTTCAGCCTGCCCATGGTTAGATCACTCGGTTTCGGGTCTAATACACGTAACTAATTCGGGTTATTAACCCTCGCTTTCACTACGGCTCCGGCATCTGCCTTAACCTAACGCTGCGTAAATTAACTCGCTGGATCGTTCTACAAAAAGCACGCCATCACAGAATAAATCTGCTCTGACTCATTGTAGGCACATGATTTCAGGTTCTATTTCACTCCCCTTCCGGGGTTCTTTTCGCCTTTCCCTCACGGTACTTGTTCGCTATCGATCGTAAAGTATATTTAGCCTTAGGAGGTGGTCCTCCTAGATTCAGTCAGGGTTTCACGTGTCCCGACCTACTCGAGAAAACAAACATAAGGACTAGAGATTTTTATGTACGAGGCTTTCACTCTCTTTGGCGAACCTTTCCAGATCCTTCCACTAAGCTCTAATTTTTTTACCTTACCAGCACCATGACAGTGCGCTGTCGCATTAAAGACCGCTTTTCAGATTATCAGAACAGCGTTCTTTAATGGTCGTTTGTTTCTCACAACCCTTTTTAACTATTCGCCTGTCAGCTTATTTGCATGAGTTAACATGCAAAAAATTAAAAAGTTTTGGCTCTTCCCGTTTCGCTCGCCGCTACTTGGGGAATTGAGGTTTCTCTCTCTTCCTGCTGCTACTAAGATGTTTCAGTTCACAGCGTGCCCTCCGATTACCCTATATATTCAGGTAATGGTAGTACGGTATTACCCATACTGGGTTGCCCCATTCGGAAATCCCCGGGTCAAAGCTTGATTGGCAGCTCACCGAGGCTTATCGCAGCCTTCTACGCCCTTCATCGGTACTTTACGTCAAGGCATCCTTCATGCGCCCTTAAGTAACTTTCTTACAAGAATTTGACTAGCAATTTGTAAAGACAAATTGCTAATACACATTTGTTGATCCGCTTTGTCGGCGGATCGGTTGAAATTGTCATTTTACTGTTATACCAGTACGGTACAACAGTTTACCCAGATTAACGCTTTTGGTTTAATCAAGCGCTAATCTTAAAATTTACTTATAAACGGTAGGGACTTTCAGTTGAGTGTAGTTCTAGGAATAGCCGAGTACCGCAAATGAGGCGTAGTTTGACCTACGTCGAATGCGGAACGGAGGATCTGACGACGAAATGCACCAAATGAAAGGGCCGTTGTTTGTTAAGATTCAAAAACTCCGCGGTATTGGCGCGGAGCTCACATTAAAAAAGGCAACTTACTTACGCTAGAGAATGTGCTCTCCGTTACGACTGGTTAGTTGTCTACTCATACGTGAACTCCAATTTGACCTTTCAAAAGTTTATCACAGGAGTGATTCTAGGGTCAAGACCCATTTTGAACAAAACCGATGGTTCCTGCGGTACCAAAAACAAAGGGACCGCAGGAACCTGCTTCTACCAGCTATTCACATAAGTACTCGAGTAGAGATCCTCTTCGCGGTAAAGTCGCGACCGCTGGTCGCTCGCGCTTGATGCCCTTGAGGAGCTTTGTGGTCCTGAGGAACTGTGCTTCACTGGACTAGCCAACACCGGACTCCCCCAGAAGGGGCCACTCCGGGGCCGCCATACATCCGTAATCTCGAAGGTTGGTTTTGATCCCTCCAGCCTTACCGCCGTCACCTTGCCAGCAGCTTCGAGCTGACGCAAAGCCAGTACGAACTCTCGCCCACTGATGGAGTTACCTGCAGGACCCATGGCCTTGCGAATGCGGCCGAGCGCCCACCAGACCAACACGGTACTCACACCGTACCCCTGGTAATCGCTGACGAGCCTCCTCAGCCGAACCATCAGCTCAGCGCTCACATCACCTGACACTGCCACCTGCTGAACCATCCTTGCTCCCTTTTCGTCCGATATTGCATTAGGCCCAGAATAGTATCCCACTTGCTTTAGAGTTATAACACGATTCAAAAACAATGCATATCCATCGGTTTATCGTCAAAAATAAAAACTGCTCTTTCGGCCCACCCCAGTGGCAGGCCGAAAGAGCATCCTCTCATGTCGATCATCAACTAGTCGATGCGCTGGGAACCGAGGGGCGCCAGTGATACCATCCCCCTTCTCTCCCCCAGAACAATTCTCCGTCCTTAACCATCTTTTCGAGCGCCCCGACAAAGACGGCGTCGGCGTCGTTGGCGGTCATTTCCGCCCGAGTCTCGTTGTGATGAAAGAGCCTAGCGTAGAGCTCAAGCCCCTGAAACTCGACTTCCTTCCCGAGACCGCGAAGGAACTCTCTGACGACCTCAGCCAGATGGAAGGCCGCCAAAGCATCTTGTTCGCTTCGTACTGCAGCTAGAGTCCTGTTTCGGACCCCCCAGATATAGGGAAACCTGTCCAATGCACTTACCATCTCTCATCTCCCTTGTCGTATGCTACATTTGCAGCCGGAATGACCGGATAAACTACGCAACAAACATGTTACGCCCTCACTCCTGAGCGAGCTATATAAAGGGTGGGGCTGCCGTGAAGATCCCTGTCCTCACTTGCCGGGGCCTCGAGAATCCCTTCCCGAAGCAGCGGAACCAATGCCCTGCGCACATCCTCTTCGTCCAGAAGGTCTGTCAACTCGGGATGCCGCCGTTCCAGATTTATGATAATCCCCCTGACACTACCGACCCATGTTCTGGGCGACTTCTCTGAAAGTTCTGCGGAGAGCCACTGCTCGATCAGCACCACCAGCACCTGAACCAATGCTTTCTCGTCCACCGGACCTTGCTGCCGACGCTGCAACAGATCCAGAACCGATTCTACAGCACTCATAGCCTAACCTCTTCTCTCGATGAGCCCAACGGCCGGAGTGGCCATTTCAACGATACAAGCTTTCGCAAAACTACCGGTTGATTGGAAATGCAATCGGAACAACCCGGATGACAATATCGCCATTTTCCTTACGGATCCGCAGCTCGCCCTCGACTTCCAGCTGCTTGAACGCAACCAGAATGTCCACATCGCTCAATGTCACTTGAGAAAATCCCAGCTGCACCAGCCGTGTACGAACTTCCCCCAAGGATACATCTAGATGCTCTGAATCACAGACATTCATGACGGCCCTCAGCACAAATGGCTTGAGGATTTCTACCACTTTGCCGTCTAGAAGGGTCAGAACTTCTTCTCGTGTCTCTTGCGACGCCCGAGTCGATCCAAGTAGATCCTCCACCTGAAATCGCGTCTCCACGACCAAACTCCACTCACTCATCATCCCTCACCTTGATCGGCGGACTGGTTGTCCCATTGTTATACCACTGCAAGTAAAATGTGTAAATAATAGCTGACAACAAAGTTGTTATGGTTTAATTTAACGCTTATTCCCTGAGTTTGTCGAAAGGCCAGGTAGTGAATACAGTTAAAAGATCCCGGATCCGGAGCACCGAGCTACAGAATGGTTCGGCTCGGCTTCCGATCCGGGATGACAGTCAAGGGGTAGAATCGATCAGACTACTACTCGTGCCGATGCGAGTGTTTGTTCCTACCGCCCCAGATCAGCGAACTAACCCCAGCCAAAATCAAAAAGAATGGCCAAACTCTGCCCCAATCCAAATCAAATAAGAATACAATTGAAATAAACAACGGCCACACTCCGCCGTAAGCCACCCCCAGCACCGCGCGGTTAAGTTTGCGCCCATTGGCCAAGTACATGCCGAGCGCCGTACTCCAAGCACCTAAAGTAGGGATCAAAATAAATAATGCCCACCAATTATGAATACTCACAAAAGTCACTACACCGTAGTTTTGCAATAACACCATTATGCCTATCACAACCAGCACAAACCCAGAAATCCAGCTGTTATAGCGCCATGTCCGTTTGGGATCACGCGTTGGCTGTTCTGTCTCCACTACTTCGCCTTCTTGTACCTCATGCGCCATACTGCCTCCGCCATTATGCTTGCATTATAGCTTTCACTAACAGCGACTACAATAAAACATCTCTGCGAAGCGCAAGCTCTTACTTAGAAATTTTGCCCAGCAATAACACTGATCCAACAAAAAAAACGCCCCACTAGACTGTAGGTACGTTTTTGTTTTTTGTTGCTTTTTAGGCTATTGGCAAGACTCGCAATTTGGGTCATCAATACGACAAAGTTTAATTTCTTTGGTATCAATATCATCTGGTAAACTGATTACGGGCGCCTGTGACTGGTCTTGCTTCTGATCGTTCTCGAACATGTTCCCCTCCTAATGTTTTTTATCTACTTTTATCGAACTGGACTTTTATTATAGCGCTTGTGGTAATTTTTTTGCTAGTACTTTTTTACACATTTTTGTGGTTTAAGGCTGATGTTTATTATAGTATGAGCTAGATGAGCAATCCTGAATCATTACAACCAGACGAATCCGCAGCGGCGTTGGGTTAACGCGACAGGAAGCCGCATAAATAGCCTTGAAACAACCGCTCGTATCCGAGCCATCTTAAACCCAGACTCTAGACCCGATATCCCCGCCAAATCTTCAAACAAGCCGCCCACCCAAACCCGCAAGGGTGCCATGAAGGCTGCTAGAGAATCGCTCGAAAAAGGCAGGGGAAAACCCGAAAATCCCTAATGTAATCCCCGCAACAAATGTAGCATTGCCGCTGCCCAGATACCCTCGATAGCTACTCCGCCTGGAAATTCCCCCCATTGCACGGCATGATGCAACGTATATAAGCTTTTCCATAAGCGAATATTAAAAAAAACTTCAGGTATATAAAGTAAGTCTGGTAAACAAGCAAAAAAAATACCAATAGTAATTATAAACCAGTGACTAGGCCAATGATTAATGATCAGTAGGTAGCTTGTGAGAGCCAAGGCACAATCAACGGCGGCAATAGCCGTACCGGGCAATCTTTTAAAGCTAAGCCCTGGATGGCCAAAATGCGGCAAACTATCCAGAGCCAAGTGCGACATAAAAGCCGCAGGCGCCAGTAGTATTGGATTATGAATATTCAGGGCTAGTACTGCACCGCTCAGAGTATGGTTTGTTAAAAACATTACAGTTATTGTACCAAAACCGCTCTAATGGAACCATTAACTTACGCTTATGCTTGAGCAAGAAGTGGATTTCAGGTTAACCTATTAAGATGCCACTCAAAATTAAAATTCTTGGAGTACTGACATTAGCCACAAACGGAGCCTATGTATTTTGGCTAGCTCTTAATACCCAAGGGGTTCTAGGACACATTTTATTCGGCTCTGAAGTACTGTTTTACACTGCACTAGCATTTTTTATGATCAACCATTGGCAACAAAAACACGTTGGAGCCACCTCCTTACCTCCAACAGGCTCACTTGATGTTTTTATTACCGTCGTCAATGAGCCACTCGAAATGTTTGAGGACACGCTTGCTGCCGCCAGCATGATTGAATATGACAATAAGCACGTTTACGTACTTGATGACGGGAATCGCCCACAAATAGCCAAACTAGCACATAAATATGAAGCCACATATATGGCGCGTAGTGAGCACGGTGGCGCAAAATCTGGCAACCTCAACTACGGGCTTGGTCGCTCTGACGGCAAATTCGTACTGGTACTTGATGCCGACCAAGTTGTTGAGCCTCAAATTGCCACAGATCTGCTCGGCTACTTTGGCACCGACTCCAAATTAGCCATAGTCACAACCAAACAGCGCTTTCTAGTACCGCCTAAAGACTTTAATCATGATCATGCTTTTTACGATCACGCTCAACCGGGCAAAAACAATTGCAACGCCGCTATTTCAACCGGTTCTGGAGTGTTTTACAGGCGCTCGGCTTTAGAGAAAATTGACAAATTTCCCACCTGGAACTTAGTTGAAGATTTATATACATCATACCTAATGCATTCAAATGGCTTTACTAGCCTCTACATCGACCGGCCTTATACTACCGGTACCGCCCCTCTAGACCTAGGCACCATTTATAAACAGCGTGGCACTTGGGGTATAGACACTCTGCGCGTTTTCTTCTGGAAAAACCCGCTTTTAAACCGCCAGTTAACTTGGCGCCAACGCATTCACTACAGCGAATTATCGGTGGCATACCTAGTTTCCGGTACCGCGGTGCCACTAATATTTTGCTTACCGGCTCTAACTCTTATTACTGGACAAACCGCCTTTACCGGAGATACTGTTTATGCCATTTTACGGATTCCCTCTCTCGTGTGCCTACTCGTTTTTGTTTACGTTGTAAACGAGCGTAGTTTTGCTTCTGCCCAATACTATGTATCACTCTTTCCCGTCTATTTTAAAGCTCTTGTTTTAGCTTTAAGGAAGAAAAAACCTCGATATATCGTAACTCGCAAGACCGGGCCAATTAACAGGGTGAATATTCGCTTAGCAGCTCCTCATTTACTACTGGTTGGGGGCAGCCTGGCAATAATAATATGGCGAACAGTATTGGTTGACCATCATTTGACACTATTTGGCATGGTTAATTTTGGCTACATTGCCATGATGACGTTTTGGTTTTGGCCAGTTTTGAGTAAAGCCTTTGGTTTTGGACCTCAAGAGGCCAAGGTTGCTACTTCCATCAAACCCACATCCTCTCCAATTGGTCGCACAAAGCCTACTCACCAGCCCGAAGCTGCTGTACTCGAAAAAGTTTAACTTTTAACCACCCTTGCGAAACCAGCGTATTTCTGCTTAAATTACAAGGTTCCAGACAAGAAACCAGCAGTACCTGACCTACCTGCCACAGGTAAAATTTGACACTCCCACAATTGTGGGCGCATAGCTCAGCTGGTTAGAGCGCGTCACTGATAATGACGAGGTCCGGGGTTCGAGTCCCTGTGCGCCCACCAAGCAAGTCAAACATCAAGCAACATAGTATTGAAGCTTGGAGCCCTTTGCACACTAAGCTCATTCATATATTAGGCACGAGCTGGAGGGGCATTAGCTCATTCGGTAGAGCGCCTGCTTTGCAAGCAGGAGGTGGTCGGTTCGATCCCGACATGCTCCACCAGGTCGTGCCTAAGCTCTCGAGCATCCCTCCAGCGGCGGGAGGGTGCAGGTTCGACTCCTGTCATCTCCACCAGCAAATCTTCAAGAGACAGTTACAAAACCGGGCCAAGCAGGCATTTGTGCCTTTTTTCAACCCGATCAGCACTATTATCTACTACTTTATGGTGGTCAAAAAAGTCTAGTTGGCACGCTTAAATTATTTACTCCCAAGGGAAAACTGGTATCGGAGCCTGGGTTTCTACAAAGTAATCCGGATCAGCAGTAATCCCTTCTGAGATCAAAGCGCAGGTACGCGGATCGCCACCTTTGGCTCGAACAGCTCCTGCAGCCAAGCTTAGCAACCTACCCGTAATTATTGAATCATCAACTATCAAAACGTTTTGTTGCGACAAGTCATTGAGTCTGACTAATTTTCCCAGTGACCTTACACCGTTAGAATCTTTGGCCACATCAAGTCCAACTAGTGATTTAACTCCTAGCTTTTGAGCAATCATCGTAGCCGGTATAAACCCTCCTCGACTCATACCAATAATCACATCTGGCCGCCACGACCCTTTTTGTATTTGTTGAACAATCTGACTAACCAAACTATTAACGTCATCCCAGCTCAATTGTTTTGGCTCCGCCATCGTACTCCTACTATTATTACACTAAAACCCTACCATATTAAGAAGCTTCAGCGTATTTTTTAGGATTGATAAAAAACTGATTATATGTTAAAATATTAAAACGGATTTCGACCAAGGAGACACCGTGACCCTTCGTATTATCGCACTCCTCATTGCCGTCCCCCTCTCCATGCTGGCAGCAGGCCTAGCAGTCGCGTTTGCCTACGCCGGCTGGGAAACTTTGGCTGCCGGAGCTGGGGTAGAGCTCGAAATGCGTAGGCTTGGCGAAAGCGCCATGAGGCAAAGGGAAATAAGATTCTACGCTCGCACTTCTGTCGTCATTCTTGCAATCGGTATGGTTGGCCCGGTAGGAATCCATGCCATACTTAGCAGTCTTTTCCCTGGCGCCTACCTAGCCCACGTCCCGTCGGCGCTGATAGAGCTCTGTGGCCTTTGGAAGGCATACCGTGAGTCATACTCGCTTTTCCAGAAGCCTGCCCCCGTACTAGCCCAGTTCAGAGCCAGACTCCCGGAAGGCCTCTTCCAAACCGGTTGAGCTCGTCATCACCCCTCTCCGCACTTGCGGGGAGGGGTGCAATTCTTTATATAAGGGTTGCTTTTTTGTTAAATAATGCTATAAAGTAGCAACCTGTTTCCAACCCGAGGAGGACACATGTCCGACGAGCCCAGCATTCCCCAAACCATGTTGTGCTACCAAACCCAACTTCCCCCTCAAGATCAAGATCCTCGCTTCCTGAGCATCAGGGTCGACAGTCGCAATCCATCAGGGCTTCGACTTCCTCGACAGACGCTCTGCTTCTACTTCGCCGACTCAACTGGAGTTTTTGTCGATGGAGTACTCCAGGTCACCAACCTGTCTCCGGTCTATCTTATTCCGGACAACTACGTGTCGGCGACCGGAAAGAGCGTCCCCGAAGGCAGTGCAACGGCAAGCTTCCTCTGGCTGGCAGGCAACCAGCTGCTGCTTCTGGGAGTCAAGGAACCAAGCCTCTCAGGAGAGGAGTCAGCCAGCGAAGTATCGGCTTCGACCTAACCCAGTTTCACCAGGTCCCTTAGTTCGCTGATGAGGGCGCATTCAGCGCCCTCATCAGCCATCAACTTTATTAACTATCTGCTATACTACGCTCATGGTTATTCAACAAATTGTTTACGGACTTATTGCCATCGTTTTGGGCGTAATTACCCTTAAATACAATTTTCAAATCGTCAACAACACCTCTAGATTGGAATTCATTGAAGACAAACTTGGGTACGGAACTACTTATTTGGTTTATAAAATCTTATCAGTCTTACTGGTTTTAGGTGGCATTTTATACCTCACCGGACTCTACCGCCCGGTTCTAGATTGGGCACTAGCACCAATAATTGGTCTGTTCCCACAATAATTAAGCCGTTGAGCTCGCAGGCTCGTCGTTTGATTCGGAAACAGTTGGTTGTTGCAAGCTTTCGGCAGCTTCTAACCGTGCTTTCCAGGTATTAAGGCTAGTATAGGCGTTATCTGCAGCCTCACGTAAGTCTGCTAATGCCTCTTGAGTTGCCGGTGGTTTATCTTTAGCCTGAGCCTCATGAAAAGTTCTCTCCATATTATCGTAGCGAGTTTGAGCAGCCGCTACCTGATCAGCCAAGTACTCAAGCGCATAATTCTCATTACCTTTAGCTTGATCGGGAATTGGAACTGCCTGCGGAACTTCAATCCCTGGCCGTATCGGAACAACCGAAGCCACCACCTCTTGAGCATCATCTGATGGAGCTAGCTCATTTGCTTTAGGCTCAGTCACTTCAAACTCTTGTTCCGGCAAGCCAGCAGTATCAGGTGTCATATAATTTCCTTATTGCACATCAATCATACACGACATTGAATAAATAATCTTTCTAAAATTTGACTTTTCAGCACAAATCTGCCATTATTACCGACAAGTCCGAGTAGTTCCTACGAGCAAAAGAGGTTGTCATGCCCGAGCCCACCAAAATGCAGTTTTCCGACAAGACCCAGATCGAGCGAGACTGCCTGCAGGCCGCAGTCAGAGCTCAGCTGCGAGCAGACCTTCCCAGGTATCTGAAGAGGTTTCCCGCCGAGTCTGCATACTCAGTCCTACGCATGCTCATGCAGATTTGGTTCCGCCAGCAAACCCCACTCTTCACCCAGATGGTGCACGAGTTCGCCTTCGCTTCGGAGGAATCCGACCGCTTCTTCGGGCCCACCACCATCAGCCGAGAGCGAACTGCTGAAATAAGGACCCGTCATCTGCTCCCGCTGGATGAGCTTCCCATCGACACCGACGACAGCATGGTGTGTGGCTGGCGCGAGTTCGTCGCCTTCTTCCTCGAAGGTGAGGATCTGGAGTGGTTCGACGCCTTGCTCAAGCGGCACGACGATCTCGTCAGCGCCATGCACTGAATTACTCGGGCGCGCAAACCTACGGATGACTTCAGTCATCCGTAGGCGCCCACATTCATTAATAGGACTTTATAATTTGTCTGAGCACAATAAAAGCCGCCCGTTGGGCGGCTTTTATTGTTAAAAACCTAAGTTGTGCAGTGTAAACTCTTCATTCACATAGTCATGAGTCTTGAGTGGTGAGTCATGAGTAAACTCAAAACTCTCTACTCTTAACTCGTAACTTAGGAATGGTCGACCTAGGATATCGCAGAAATTTTTGTAAGAGCACGTTTTGCAACAGCTCAATTACATTAACTCTGGCCCTGACTCGGGGTCAGGGAACGTCTTGCGACGTCAATGCTCCCTAGAAAGGAGGTGATCCATCCGCACCTTCCGGTACGGATACCTTGTTACGACTTCGTCCCAATTACCGAGTTCACCTTAGGGCTCGTAAAACGAGCACTTCGGGTGCCCCCGACTTTCATGACGTGACGGGCGGTGTGTACAAGACCCGGGAACGTATTCAACGTGGTATGCTGACCCACGTTTACTAGCAATTCCAACTTCATGCAGGCGAGTTGCAGCCTGCAATCCGAACTGAGACCGGTTTTGATGCGATTAGCTCCACCTTGCGGCTTGGCAACGCGTTGTTCCGGCCATTGTATCACGTGTGTGGCCCGAGGTGTAAGGGCCATGCTGACCTGACGTCATCCCCACCTTCCTCCCGGTTGGCCCGGGCAGTCTCGCATGAAAAATTCAACATACGATAAGGGTTGCGCTCGTTGCGGGACTTAACCCAACATCTCACGACACGAGCTGACGACGGCCATGCAGCACCTGTCACCAGGCTCCCGAAGGCACTCCACTATTTCTAGCGGATTCCTGGGATGTCAAACCTCGGTAAGGTTCTTCGCGTAGCGTCGAATTAAACCACATGATCCACTGCTTGTGCGGGTCCCCGTCAATTCCTTTGAGTTTTAAGCTTGCGCTCGTACTCCCCAGGCGGCATGCTTATCGCGTTAGCTTCTTGGCCCAAGGGGTCGATACCTCGAACTAATAGCATGCATCGTTTACGGCGTGGACTACCAGGGTATCTAATCCTGTTCGCTCCCCACGCTTTCGTGTCTCAGCGTCAGATATGGCCCAGCAAGCTGCCTTCGCCATTGGTGTTCCTTGTAATATCTACGCATTTCACTGCTACACTACAAATTCCACTTGCCTCTGCCATCCTCAAGGTGTCCAGTATGCAATACAGTCTATATGGTTGAGCCACAAGATTTCGCATTGCACTTAAACTCCCGCCTACACACGCTTTACGCCCAGTAATTCCGGATAACGCTTGGACCCTACGTATTACCGCGGCTGCTGGCACGTAGTTAGCCGGTCCTTATTCATATGGTACCGTCATAATCTTCCCATATAAAAGCAGTTTACAACCCGAAGGCCGTCATCCTGCACGCGGTGTTGCTCCATCAGACTTTCGTCCATTGTGGAAGATTCCTTACTGCTGCCTCCCGTAGGAGTCTGGGCCGTATCTCAGTCCCAGTGTGGCTGGTCATCCTCTCGAACCAGCTACTGATCGTCGCCTTGGTAAGCCATTACCTTACCAACTAGCTAATCAGACGCAGGCCCCTCCTCTAGCGCATTGCTGCTTTGATCTTGCGATCACATGCGGTATTAGCCGACCTTTCGGCCAGTTATTCCCCACTAGAGGGCAGGTACCAACGTGTTACTCACCCGTCCGCCACTAACCAACTGTGTTGGAAGGTCCAAGGACGCAAGAAACAAATAACAAACTTGGTTTGTATCCTTGTATCTTGTAACTTGTTTCTTCCAACATAGTTGGTCCGTTCGACTTGCATGTATTAGGCACACCGCCAGCGTTAATCCTGAGCCAGGATCAAACTCTCCAAAAAAAATACGTGAAACGCTTCTCGTAAAACGCAAGAAGTAAACTTAACACGTTGGACGTTAGTCGTTAAACGCTTTAGAGTGTTTGAAACTTGGTATTCTCGTCCACTGACGAACGAGAAAGTTTTGTCCCAAAAGAAATTTTCTTAAAGTAAGTGAAAAGTTAGAATTACTTAACTTTTACACTTTTCTAGTTACACTGCACAACTTAAGCTTTCAATGTACAGACCTGAATGTGTGTGCGCATAAAAAACACCCCTTCTACCAAGGTGTCTTTTTATGCTTATTACATTTCAAGACTTCACTAGCAATGTTACAGATTAGCCTCTACTCTGTCAAGACTTTGTGGCCAGGGTTCTTCCAGCAGAAAGCAACAACCAAACTCTTAAGTACTGTGACTGGATCTTCAAAGAACTCACGGTAGCTTTTTTCGACCCTAAGCTCACTTAACAATACCGGGATTCATCACCAATGCCATTTCTAAAAGTACCAGTCATACGCTTCCATACGCATCCGGTGATGATGTTTTAATTAGGTACCACCAAACTGTCAGTAGTCAAAGTGCTACCGCGGGTAACCAAAGGAATTATAGTTACCGTCGATATAAAGCTTAGGCTTTAACGGGATGAAACTTGAGATAATCTCGAAAAGAACATAAATCACTTCAAGTAATCTTAGGTGGGTTTCTAGAGCTAAAAATAAAAAGTACTGACAGTTTGGTGGTACCTAGCTTAAATCAAGGTAAGATGGTGGAACAATATTGGAACTTAAAAGCTGTCGCTAAGCAACCATGGGTTTGGGATACCTCTTTATAAACTGGCTTGTCTTGGTTAGATTGTAGCTTGTTCCGTTTTAGTGTAATGAATCTAGACCACGCAAAAACCCTATAAGTCGTAGTACTTATGTCGTATATATTCGTTGTATTGTACTTTTTGCTGTTGGCGGACTCTCCAGCTAAAGAACAATCCAACTAAGATTAGGATGAACACCACTATAACGATTAGGCTAAACGGTATGCCTTTTTTCGCCACACCAAGAACTGCAAACTGCAACGGCGTTGAACTTGTTGCACTAATGACCTGAGTTTTTTTGTTCAACGATGAGATCATGCTCATCCATCGGTTATTAGCATTATCGTGGGTATAAATCTTGATGCTACTGTACTTGCCAAAGACTTTGGATTTTTTTGATACCTCTACCGTCACCACAGTACTAAAATGATCAACTATAGTACCGTCAGCCTGTTTACAGCTAAAACTATATGGTCCAGCTGCCAAGATCAATTTAGTAGATTTTATGCCATCATTATTTGAAGCATCCTTGACAACACTGCAAGAAGTTTGCGAGTCTACTGCACCGCTTGGCAACTTAACCGTCACCAAGCCATCGGAGGAAACTATAGCCGTTGACTGCGAGTTATTGGTATTTGCGACAAATGCTTTAGTTGTTACATCAACATTTGCAAAAAGACCAGCATTTCCTGCTGCATCAATAGCTTTGACTCGATAAAAATAATGGATACTAAAGGTAGTTGCTGTATCCGCATAATTTGTAGAGGTGGCTTTTGTAGTAAGGACGTCCCAGGTAGATTTGTCTGTCGAACGTTCTACCTGATAGCTAGCAACCTCCTTGTCGTCTTTAGCAGCAGCCCAACTAAGCCGAACTGTTGAACCATCATCTTCCACCTTAGCCTTGAGATTAGTAGGAGCTGTCGGGGCATTTGTGTCCGGAATCACCACTGTTGCGCCATTGGTTTGTCCTGTTACATTTGGTTTCGGCCCAGCTTGTGGCTTAGGAGCGGACGATTGAGGCGGAGCTGGAGGCGCTGTCGTCGGCTTGGTGGCTGGAGGACAACCAGTTGTCGATCCGGTTATACTACTCGAGGGCGCCGAAACAGTATCTTGGTTATTTACAGCAACAACCGTAAAAGAATATGACCTACACGGCTGTAAGCCCGAATTTACCACAAAATTGGTCAATGCAGTCGTACCAATAGGCGTACCTCCACTATTTCGAACTTGATAATAGTTAATACTACTACCTTGAGCCGCCGAAGACGCTTGCCATGTTACACGCAAACTAGATGCAGTCTGCGAATCAATTCTTAATCCTGCAGGAACACTTGGAGAAGCCGATTTTATAACACTAGCATTAGCCGAACCGCTAGCACTCCCGCCAGAATTCACACAGGTCAAAATATAATTAAGCGTGCGAATAATATTGGTGTCAGCGTTTCGGTTCTCGGTATTATTGCCAGGGATTTTGGCTCCGCTCCATGTTGTTCCCGAGGCATTGCATGAAGAAGCATTCTGAGTCGCCCAAGAAACATTCAAGCCCGTATATTGATACACCGTAGTTGGGCTAGCTGTAACGCTGACGCTTGGTGGAGGCGTCGGCGGCGGAGGCTGAGGTGGAGCGCTCACAACATTAACATTCACGGAAGCACTATTACCCCCATAAGTAGAGTTGTTGCATGTCATAGTATAGGTAATAGTACGTATGGCCCCAGTATCGGAATTTCGATTTTCCGAACCCGAGCCTGCACGGGCTCCTGACCAAGTCGTACCAGAGGCATTACATGCTGTGGCATTTTGCGAGGACCACGTTATGGTCAAGGGGGAATTTTGAGTTATTTGCGTGCTGCTAGCCGAAATACTAACGGTAGCGGGTGGGGGTGGGGGTGGAGGTGCGGGCGTTGGATTGGAGGTAGAGGCAGAAAAGAGCTGGATAGTACCATCACCTTTAACTAACTCAGCCCGCGCACTAATGCTGTAATTTGAAGGGGCATTTGCATCTACTTCAACCGTGTAATAAAACCCTTCCCAAGCATTATACGGAGCCCCACTTGCAGGAATCCCACTTAGCTCCCATCTAGCCGAGAAGCTCGTTACTGAGTAGCTCTTAACGTAAGGGTTTTGCTGCCCGTTCACGCTCCCATCGCTTTGGCTAACTATATGAGTATAAGCAGGTATCCTACCATCTAGGACAAAGAGGCTATTATACGATGCTGGGCCGTTATTAACATAACCCACCCGATACTGAATTCTATCTCCTGGACGAACAACTACATTATTACCTGTTACATTAAGCATAGCTGCGTCTAAGCCATTGAAAGCTGCTTTGCTAGCGCTAAAATACACCCAACCCCCTGCTATAACTAGTGCAGCCACCATAATTGCATTTACAACAGTAAAACGCTTTTTGTTTAGCAACGCTTCTCGACGATGGTGTTCAAAATGATATTTCTGTGCCATTTAGAACAATTATAACGCAAAAAACGCTTATGCTAAAACGACTAACTAAATCGAGCTTATTTTCGTCTTTTCTTCGGCTTTTTAGTCAGCCATTTTTTTTTGCGCTGCTGCTCTAATTCTAATGCAAGCTCTGCTGGTACAATCGAGCTGAACTTAGCCACTAGGTAAACAGCCCAAATAACTAAAACAGCCGCCATTACCCAGGACCATCCGCGCCCAGCTAAATAAGGTAAGCGTTGGTACTGCCCAAATGCCGCGACTAAACCCAGCCATCCAACCGTCTGTGACAGCAACACTATCTGTCTACCCAAACGCTTCATAACCGTGGATTTACGATAACGTCTGCTAAAAACCAATCTTATGACTACACCTACCACCAACATCGTTGCAAACAACACCGCATAAGCCAGCATTTCAATTTTGCCCGGTGTACTACTAATATAGTTGTACTGAGTGCCAAGACGAGAAAAGTTAAAGAGTCCTCCTAGTGCAATACCCAATAACGCCCCTATCGCTACTTCGGCTGGCTTGTGACCCAAAACTTCCCTCAACTTATGCTGAGGCATATCCATTTTAATCCGGTCGTGCTCAAGACTTGATAAGATTACATTTATAGCAACCGCTTGTTCACCAGTACTTCGGCGGACACCAAAAGAGTCGTACATAACGATTGCAGCAAACAGCAAGATGAAGCCGAATAAATGGCTTTCTGGCCCGTCTATCAATAAAGAGGTGGTCGCCAGTGAGCAAACCACAGCCGAATGGACACTGGGCATACCACCCGAAGCGTATAAGTATTTAAAGTCCAAATTGCCTCGCCATGCGGCTAGCGCAAACTTGATTGCCTGAGCAATCGCCCAAGTTGCAAAAGGTATTAATATGTAAGGATTGTAATACACGCTTTTTGAATTCTCTTATCTGGTATATTGTAGCACAACCGAGGCGAGCATATTGCCGCCATCAAATTAGACGTTATTTAAATCTTTGAGGACTTTAATATTAAGATCATTAATAAGGTCTTTCAAGCTCTCATTCAAAACAGGGTAATCCCCTTTAAGAAATTTATCTTTCTCCACCCAAGCGTAGTCTTTAATGTGCTCCTCTGCTGGGTTATTCTCAATATTCACAGTGTCAACTGAGTCTTCTGAGATCGTGCTTAAAAACGTCGGACAAATTAGCTGATGTTTATTAGTTGGGCTAAAAAACCACCATAATCCAATATATTTACCAGGTTCAATATCTATACCGGTCTCTTCTTTTACTTCACGTTTTAGCGCTGTCTCAGGGGTTTCACCATACTCCAACTTTCCTCCAGGAAGATCCCAATAGAAAAGTGTTGGTCGAGTTTGTTTTAATACTAGAAACTTACCATTTTTTAAAAGCATTGTCTTCATTGACACTATGATATTAGGCATCGCAAATTATCTTTAACTCCATACAGACATCATACCAGCCAAAGCTAAGACTATACTTATCCGCGCACTTTGAGCTTGCGCTCTAGGCCAGCCAAGCCACCCGCTGCCAGCAATACCAATGCGGCTAGTCCCATCAGCCAGCTCATCATTTTTGTCGTCTGAGCTGCACCTGTCTGCTGAGGAGTCAATTGAGCAGATGCTACTTGAATACGGTTGGGAGCAATCTCAGTAGACGATTCTGGTTGAACTGGATTTGCAGTTATAGATGAGGCCACATTATTTGTTCCAGTATTACTCACGGCATTGCCGAGCAAAGCCGGAGGAGGCACAATCTGCGCTAGCGCTACGGCAGCTTGGGCAGATACGGGCTGACCGGTGGTATCACATTTTTCGGCAGCACACCCGAACCAATTCCCAAACACATTGATAATTAGTACCCCAAACCATCGCTTCACATTTATGGCACTGTTGTAAAAGTTAGCGACGTTTGAAACTATGGTTGCATCCCCACTTTTTGCATCCCCACCCTTAGTGTTTGATGCTACAGTCGCGTTACCACTCCTAGCTTCCAAGTCAACATTATTATTGATGACTCCATTCACACTGTTGTTCGCGGTAGTATTGTTTGTCGTTGCACTTGACGCTGAGTTGGTTGAGTTCGGTCCGGTATTGGTAGCGCTTACTTGACCGTTACTGGTTAGTAAGGCTGATTGGTTGCCCCCCAAGGTTGATGCTCCTACGATTTTACCTAACCAACGTCCAGCTACATTTACCATTACAAGTACTGCATTATCTGCAAATAAGCTGGTGTTAAAAAAATTAAACAAGCTTTGTGAAGTTTTAGCCTTACCAGTAGCAGCAGCCCCCGCCTCACCATTACCTACCACGTCAGCGCTTCCAGATACAGCATTGGCACTGATGTCATTGTTAAAGGCAGCATTGTTAGTGTTGTTTAAAATCGTGTTATTGGTTGTACCTGTCGAAAGATTATTGGTTGAGTTCGGTCCGGTGTTAGTAGCTGAAGCGACCTGACTCCCTCCGTCCTGCCCTGAGATAACTCCATTGAAGAAGCCGTCGGGGAACAATATGTTGCCATGAAAATCACCAAACAAGTTCAAAACTGCAAAGAATGATTCTCCGGAGTTTATAAACGAGTTGATCATATTAATGATATTGAGCTCCACCAGCGCATCCCCCGAGGTAGCGCTTCCGCCAATGCTGTTGCCATTTACATCAGCACTACCAGAACGAGCCGATGCGTCAATATTATTGTTAATGGTAGCGCCATTACTTGCGTTCACATTAAGGTTATTGTCATTGGAGATTCCGGCATTGTTGGTCGATCCTGCCCCCGTATTTGAAACAGCACTTGTTCCACCAGCCGTACCAAAGCCTCCACCCCCACCTTGGCTTGCAATCGGGTTCAAGGTAATGTCACCTTTGTGGTTAAAGAAGTTAGCAAAGAACGTATGAAGATTACCATTGCTCCAAGACCATGCCGCCGACAACAAATTAAAGACATTCATAAGCACTGTTGCAGCACCAGTTACGGCGTCTCCTCCAACAGTATTGCCATTAGAGCTAGCTGCACCTGAAGCTGCGCTTGACTGCAAAGTGTTAACCACATTCACCAAATTAGTAAAGTCTAACCAACCATTATTAGCATTGCTCACTAATGCATTATTGGTAGAGTTTGGCCCAGTATTGCTTATTGAAGGATCATTAGGACTACTAACAGGATTAATTACTCCCATAGCAACCGCCATGTTGTATTCAGGAGATCCAACGATCATGTTCCCAAAAGGAGTAACAATCATTTGCGGTGGCTTAGGAGCAGTAATCAGATACGTGGGTCGATTTGGGTCGCTTATCTGCGCTGGAGTTAAAACTTTGTACCAACCGATGCGTGTATCGTACCAATATAAGGGCGACAACCAGTAACCTGATTTTTTATCCCAAGTAAACGAGCTTTTATCAGACTCTTGCCACTGTCCTGTCTGAGTGTTAAACACCCAATCAGGAACAGTTCCTGTAGGCTCTTCTGGGCCTGTCTCGGCTAGATCAACACCAGTTTGGCTTGATGGGCCGGTCGGCGCAGTAGGACCCGTTACAAGTGGCTGCGACACAGGTGTTTCGCTGGATAGAGCTGTGGTACCCTCAGTCTCTGGAGTTGATGGCTCAGTAGTACTGAGCGGGGTATTGTCGACAGCTTGGTTCGAAGCGTCATTTTCCTCAGTCGAAGTGTCTGACTCGGTAGCAGGTTCCTCGTTAACCACCTCCTGACTAATTGAAGTTGGCTCGGCCGGAGGAACAGTTTCTTCGGCATAAGCAGCGCCCACAAAACTAACCTGTGCGCCTAGCAATAGACCTACTAGTATGCTTGAAATAAGTTTTCGATTTTTCATGTGAGCCCCCGCATTAAATGTTTTAGACATTGAGATATTTGGATAATTGCGGATGGAGAGCTAAGCTCCCCATCGTGAGCGACCTCGAACTAGTTACTTAGAGTAACTGAAGTTGAAGTTGAGCTAGTGTTTGAAGCACTACCACTCGTAGCACTTCCGCCAACGGTGTTACCGCTTACGTTTGCACTACCGCTTCCAGCAGACTGGAAGTTCAAGTTGGTAACATTAACATTGTTGTTAGTGTTCTGAGTCCAGTTGTTGGTGTTGTTTACACTAGTGTTTGTGGTTGAACCAGGGCCAGTCAAGTTGACTGATACTGAGTCATTACCACCGGTCCAGAAACCGGCACCGGCACCTGCTGAAGCAGCATTGTTGACTGCTACAGTTGTGGTGGATACGGCGTTGTTGTTAACGGCTCCACTGGTGGCTGAACCGCCGGTGGTGTTTCCGCTAACATTAGTGTTGCCACTTGAAGCACCCTGTGCGTTCAAGTTCAGGGCACCAACTGTGTTGTTGGTGTTGACTGTGGCGTTGTGGGTTGTGTTGGCGCTGGTGTTGGTCGTTGAACCTGGGCCAGTTGTGCCAACGGTTACGGTGCTAGCGGCGACTGTACCAAGGCCTAGACCTAGGGTTGCCATACCGATAGCGGCGTATCGTAAAACGTGTGCTGTTTTCATATTTGAAAACTCCTTCTTTAGTTAATTATTTTTTGTAGTACCGGGCCCGAGGGCCCGCTATGGGCTGCTATTTGACATAGTCTTTTCTAATGAGTGACTTGCACGCTGTTGTTGCTAGTCGAGAACACATGATCTTGCGACGAATTCGATGACTGGTTGAAGCTGCTGCTAAAAACCTGGGTTGTCGAACTAGCCGAAGAGTTGTTATTGGACGTTTGGGTCGAAACCTGGATCGAACCATTGGGCGACGTAGTTACAGTAGAAGAACCACCCTCTTGGGTAGAACTGACCTCAACCTTTTCGCCACTATTTAAATGGATGGTTTTCGAACCATTTTCCGGCATATCTATATGCTGGCCGTTAACCGTCACATCAACCGGTGCACTTTTTACACTATCCACTTTTGGATCTGCAGTAACAACATTGCTACTAGACTCGGTGGTAGCTTTTACCTTGCTGAGGGACTTGGGCTGCCGATTCAAGAAAGCCAAGAGTCCTAGTAATATTACTGTTATAGCGAGTGCTATAGCCGATGTTTTCGTTAAGGTACTTCTAACTTGCATGGAACACCCTCCTTAAACCATTCGCTTTTGGCGAATAGAGAACACTGCGCTCCCAACTGCCCCGAGCAAACTTAGGGCGGCTGCGATTACCAACAACATTGTTGAAAAACCATTGGTCTTTTTAACAATGCTTGGTGCTGGGGCAGATGCGCTCAAGGTTTGGCTGCGAAGAGCCGAAACATCGATTTGGTCGCTTGGTCCAGTTTGAGGCAAGGTCATAGCTGCTCCAACGCCGCTACCACCACTACCTGCACCTAGAATGCGGCTCGAACCACCGCTTCCGCTTGCACCAACGCTACCTCCTCCGCCACCGACATTACTACTACCACCAACACCAGTACCTCCTGGTGTACCGGCACTACCCATTCCTGGGAATACAGGAGCTGGATTATTAATCGCAACTACAGTTGTTGTAGTAGCATTATTGCTTGCGTTGCCAGTTGTGGCTGAACCTCCAACTGTATTACCGCTTACGTTGGCGCTACCGCTTGTAGCAATCTGCGTGTTCACGTTTGTAACCGCTACATTATTGTTAGTATTAGACGTGACATTGGTAGTTTCGTTAATACTAGTATTTGTAGTGGAACCTGGACCGGTCAAGCTTACCGACACTTCATCTGCGTGAGCTAATCCAGTTAATCCAAAACTAAGCATGCTGGCTACACTTGTTACTGCAATTGCACGTTTGACTGTCATTATATCTTCACCTCCTTTCTTATTGGATTTGGAACGTTAATACTTTGTTTCTGACACCAAAAAAAGTGAGCTTCTGGCTGGGCTGTACGGCCCAAGCAAAACTCACTTTTGTAGGAGTAGCAAAAAGAATAGAATCTGAGACGTCGGCCCGCGCAGCATGACTGTATCCCGATGATTTTAACTCATCAACAAAGCGACGTTTTACCGATAAAGAAACAAGCGATATCAGGGTAATGGCCAGAATTAAGCCTACTGTTATAGTCGTGCGAAGAGAAGCTACCATGGCCACCATAAACTCACGGACTGTAGGCAAAGTAATATTCGACAAAGTATTAGAAATGCCTGCCAGAGCACCTTGGATAGGCAAATCTTTGGCTGGAGCCGGTGCTACAGGCGTATCAGGCAAGTTGGCAGACGTATCTAAGGCCGCCAATCCGTACGAAGGCTCTGCGTGTCTAATTGCAGAATGTCCTCCGCTTAATTGCGACATTTTAGCCTGCAAACGAGCTTGAAACTCTGGAGTTACAGGTGTCGGCGCAGCTAAAGTTTTTTGGGCAGAACTACTAGAAGAGGAGGGTCCGAAAGAACCACTATTAAGCTCAGGGTTCACAGCACCAACCAGACTCATACTTAGATGAGAATCCGAAGAACCCAACCTCTTACCGTCAACATCAGTTGCCGTAGTATCAACTTTCGTACTAGTAGTTGTATTGCTAAGTTCTAAATCATTAGAACTAACAGAACTTTGTAGGGTTACATTAACATCATTGGAATATTGCGACAAAGATTGCTCAGTTGAGTCATTCCCGTCCGAATCATTATTAATATTACTATTACTTTCTGCAACAGAAATGGTTTGAGTTTTGTGGGTCGTTACTACAGTTGTTGAATAATTATCGACTTCGGCTGCAGAGGTATCTGCAGCATGAGTGGCAACAGCAAAACCGAGCGAAAGTACACCCGTTACTATAGAAGTTGTTACAAATTTAGCTGCTCTTTTAGCCACCAAAAGCCCCCATTAGAGAAAAATAAATAGTGGACCCGATATGCACCCACCTATTTACGATCTGTTATACAGAATACAACCAGTTCGCCATGACAGCACTGTGAAATATTACTAAAGAATGTCGGAAAGAACCTTTAGGTTTTGTAAAAATTAACAATGAGGAAAAACGTTATTTTTCTTCCTTGACATCAGGTTCAGTTTCAGAACTTGTGTGCGTTTCTAACTCTGCTTCCAGCTTAGTCTCACCGATCAACGCCACCGAAGCTACCTTGTCGCCTTCTTTCATGCGCATAATGCGGACTCCTTGAGTCGCCCTTCCAATCGACGAGATACCTTTAAGAGCAAGGCGAATAACTTGTCCTTGAGTCGAAACTACAACCAGGTCCTCCGTTAAATCAGTTATAGCCCGCACCTCAACAGTCTTACCCGTTTTAGCCGTAACCACCCCAGCTTTTATACCCACGCCCCCTCGAGCATGAGTTGTAAACTGGTCAATCTTGGTCCGTTTCCCATAACCGTTTTCCATAATAACTAATATCTCTGAGTTGGGCATTGCAATGTCTACCCCCACCACCATGTCTCCAGGCCGTAGCCTAATTCCTCTTACACCTCGGGTAGCTCGACCCATCGGCCGAACATCAATTTCTTTAAAACGCAGTGCTTGAGCCAAGGCTGTCGAAATAACAATTTCATCTTTCCCGCTCGTAACCTTAACCCAACGTAGCTCATCACCAGGATCAAGCTTAATTGCAATCAACCCACTCCCCCGCACATTAGCGTAATCAGACAGCGAGGTTTTTTTAACCGTACCCATTTTGGTTGCCATGAACAAATATCCGGCCTTTGCGTCAGACTCCATTGTAATTAGTGAAGTCACTCGTTCTTCTGGCTGTAGCTGCAACAAATTCACAATTGCCTGACCCTTAGCTGTCCTTGATGCAGTCGGAATTTCGTGCACCTTCAAGCGGAATACACGACCCTTATTTGTAAAGAACATAATATAATCATGGTTCTGTGTTAGTACTAAGTGGTCAACCACATCTTCTTCTTTTGTCCCCATCCCAATAATACCCTTTCCTCCCCGACCCTGGGATTTGTAAGTATTAGATGGAATGCGCTTAATATAGTTGCTGTTTGTCAGCGTTACTATCACTTGCTCATTTGGAACCAGCTCTTCTTCGCTAAATTTACCAAGCTCAGTTGGGACAATCAGCGTACGCCGCTCGTCTCCATACATTTCTTTCATTTCTTCAAGCTCTTCCCGAACTACTCTTAACAATTCACTTTCTTCGCCTAGAATTTTTTCCAGCTCTGCTATTAGCTTCATTAAATCGGCCAGTTCTGCTTCTATTCGCCCACGCTCCAAGCCTGTTAGGGTCCTAAGTTGCATTGCTAATATAGCTTTAGCCTGAAGCTCACTCAGTTTAAATTTGGACATTAAGCTAACTTTTGCTTCTTCAGCATTCTTTGACGCACGAATGGTTTTGATTACCTCATCAATGTGATCAAGTGCAATCTTTAAGCCTTCAAGGATATGGGCTCGATCCTTTGCCTTGCGCAACTCAAACTCACTGCGCCTTCTTACTACGCTACGGCGGTGCTTAAGAAACTCTGCTAACATCATTTCTAGAGTCATAACACGAGGCTGAATACCATCGACTAAAGCAAGCATGTTTACATGAAAAGCCGTTTGCATAGGCGTAAGCTTATAAAGCTGGTTTAAGATCTTTTTGGGATAAGCATCTTTTTTCAATTCAATAACGATCTTTGTGCCGCCCGTTAAGCTTTTAGTACTTCCACGCATACTGCTTTCATCGCGCAAATCGGAAATACCTACAATTTTTTTATCGCGATGAAGCTCAGCAATCTTATCTACTAAAACGCTTCGATTGAGTGCATAGGGAATCTCAGTCACGACAATGCTTTGATTGCCCTTTTTATCCTCTACAATCTCTGCCACCGCTCTCACTACAATCGAACCTTTACCTGTACCATAGGCCGCTCGAATTGCCTCCGTCCCATAAATGATCCCACCAGTTGGAAAATCAGGCCCTTTAACAAATTGCATTAACTCGCCAGTGGTAGCGTTGGGATTTTCGATCAAATATATACAAGCCTCAATAAGTTCCCTCAAGTTGTGCGGCGGGATATTGGTGGCCATTCCAACTGCAATACCCATAACGCCGTTTAAAAGTAAGTTTGGTACTTTGGCAGGAAGCACCACGGGCTCTTTATCAAAACCATCGAAATTAGGCCTAAAATCAACCGTATCCTTATCGATATCATGAAGCAATTCGCCTGCTAGCTTAGTCATGCGCGCTTCGGTATATCGCATGGCGGCGGCAGAATCACCATCCAGCGAGCCAAAGTTTCCTTGACCATCAATCAAAGGGTACCGCAACGAAAAATCTTGGGCCATGCGCACCATTGATTCGTAGACCGCCGAGTCACCATGAGGGTGATACTTACCTAAAACATCTCCTACTACCAAGGCACTTTTACGAAACTTGGCTGTATAGCGTAATCCCATATTATTCATGGCATACAAGATGCGTCGATGAACTGGCTTTAAACCATCACGCACGTCCGGTAAGGCCCTGGCTACAATTACGCTCATTGCGTACTCGAGGTAGCTTGACTCCATTTCAGTTTCTATGCTGCGATTTGGCTCGCGATCAATCACATCTTCAACTGGTGTTTTGATTTCTTCGTCCATTAGATCTCACTCCAAGGGACAATATACAAGGGACAAGATACAGACAAATCACAAGCACCAATATTCAAAAGATTCGACCAATTTGGAATTTGAAGTCTTGTAGCTTGGAACTTGTTTGTTATTTGTTTCTTGTTTCTTGTTTCTTGCATGATTAGATATCCAAATTTTCTACACTGGTAGCATTAGCTTGGATAAAGTTTTTTCGTAAAAGCACCTCTTCACCCATAAGCTTATTAAAAATGGCATCGGCTTTTTCGGCATCCTCTACCGACACCTTTAATAAAATACGATTTGCTGGATCCATAGTTGTTTCCCAAAGTTGCTCTGCATTCATCTCACCCAGGCCTTTATAACGCTGAATATTTGTAATGCCGGCTCGTTTCAGACGACCAGAAGTTTCATCATCAATTACTACTGTTTCAAGCTCGTCTATTTCAACCACTTCAGTATCTATCCCTTCTGACGCAGCAACCTCTTCGTTACTAGCAATAATTTCCGCCTCCACCTCAGGATCTGCCTTACCGCTAGCTCGGGCAGCAATCAATTCTTCTAACTGTTGGTCACGCTGCTCATCTGTATAAGCGTAATATTTTTTACGTTTACCCGCTTGCAGCAAATACAACGGAGGTTGGGCAATATATAGATGACCTTCATTTATAATCTCGGGCATATGTCGAAAGAAAAAAGTCAGTAACAAAGTTCTAATATGGGCGCCATCAACATCTGCATCAGTCATAATAATAATGCGGCCATAACGCAATTTGATAACTTCAAACTGGTCAGCAATACCAGTACCCATTGCAATAATTAAATTCTTGATTTCGTTATTGCCCAACATGCGATCAAGTCTAGCTCTCTCAACATTCAATATTTTCCCACGTAACGGAAGAATGGCCTGAAATTCACTATCACGCCCCATTTTGGCAGAACCACCAGCAGAATCACCCTCTACAATGAATAATTCGCTCCTATGCACGTCTTTGGTGCGACAATCGCTCAGCTTTGAGGCCAGCGTCATACCATCAAGTGCCCCTTTGCGTATAACCGTATCTCGAGCCGCCCTGGCCGCAATCCGAGCCCGGGCAGAAAGAGCCGCTTTACCAACAATCTTACGCCCTTCATTGGGGTTTTCTTCCATGTAATAGTTGAGCCACTCGGTCAACACTTGCTCCACATAAGCACGGATTTCAGGATTGCCTAATTTTGATTTTGTCTGGCCTTCAAACTGCGGATCAGGTAATTTAACGGATATAACCGCAGTAATACCTTCACGAACATCCTCACCGGTAAGATTTTCTTCGCTATCTTTCAATAAGCCATTCTTGCGAGCATACTCATTAATAACTCGTGTAAGAGCACGTCGGAAGCCTTCCTGATGCGTTCCACCATCGGGATTATAAATATGATTTGCAAATGCTTTTACGTTTTCGATGTAACCGTCATTATATTGGATAGCCAGTTCTACTACAGCATCTTTAACGGTCTTTTCGACGTAAAAAGGCGGCACGTTTAAGACCTCTTTGTTCCTATTCAGATGGTCAACGTATGATCTTATCCCACCTTCAAAATAAAAGCTAAAACGCTTGCTCGTCCGCTCGTCAATGACCTTAGTTAAGATACCTTTTGTTAAATATGCCTCATGCCTTAAGCGCTCCAAAACAGTGTCGTAATTAAATTCCACAGTTTCAAATATGCTGGCATCTGGCCAAAATGTAATGGTTGTCCCTGTACCTTCGGCTGTACCCACAACCTTTACGTCAGCCATCGGTTTACCCATTTGGAACTCTTGGCGATATAGTTTGCCATCACGCTTAACCTCAGCTACAACTTTGGTTGAAAGCGCATTAACAATGCTAATACCGACGCCATGCAGTCCCCCGGATACTTTATATCCACTATCGCCACCAAACTTACCACCGGCATGCAATACAGTTAAAACGGTCTCGAGAGCGCTTTTGCCGGTGGAAGCAACTTTATCGACTGGGATTCCCCGGCCGTCATCGGTTACGCGCACACCACCATCGGCCATCAGTACCACCTCTACAAATGTGGCGTGCCCGGCCATGGCCTCATCAATCGAGTTATCGACAACCTCCGTTATCAGATGTTGGAGCCCTTCCGGACCGGTTCCACCAATATACATTCCCGGCCGCTTGCGAACTGGATCTAGCCCCTCAAGTACCTGGATCTGTGCCGCACCATAGTTTTGTTTATCTGCCATAAATTCTTTTCTAAGTCCACCTTATTCAACAACAAAATATAATTTTCAATTTTCATTTATCAATTTTCCGTCATAGATTTGCCCGCTGAAAATGGAAAATTGTAAATTGTGAACTGAAAATTACTCACTCCATTATAACGCTTAACCTGGTCTTAACGCAAATACGCATACGGCGAGACCCATATCAGCTTACGAGGAGAACACCTTTATTCATAGATGTCGATTTATCATCAGGATCCCCGTTGTTGTAATTTACAATTATATTTATACCGGCCTCAATATCTTCTGTAGCCTGGAATTCTACCACGCCATCAGATGGCTTTTTGATATAGGTTGCGTTAGGAGTGTAAGAATTGTTATAGATTGATCCGAAACCAAGAACCACTGCAAGCCCATTCCCAAAGTAAAAGAAGTAGTTAGTTAACGATCCATTTTGATCGTCGTTCGATGAGTCGGTCAGCGGAATCTCGATAACCGGACATACTTCGATGACTTCCCCTTTAGTAAGAGCTCGTTTTGCAAAAACCCCTCTCCCGGCACCAGGTATAGTCGACTGGTCTAAAAAGATCTTATCTGAAGGTTCGATCTTTTTCACGCGTGCGCATGGCTCATCGATCCATGCGCGCTGGACACATGCTTCTCTACTCTGGCATGCCCGCCATGAACGACGACGGCACCTTCTACTTCCCCGACCCAGAGTCGGGCGAATAGTCTCGCTCTGCCTGGAGGTTCTCTTGAATCCCCAGGCAGAGCTTTCACCCAATTCCTTAAACTCATGTTATAGTCAAAGTATCAAAGGAGTGTGGGTTTTTGAGTATACATTGCGGAACAGACATCGTATATATTCCCAACATCACCAAGTTGATTGATCAACCTGAAACCTTGGCAAAGTTCTTTCAAGAAAGCGAACTACCAGGACACAAACCTGAACACATTGCGGGGATCATTGCCGCCAAAGAAGCTTTCTTCAAAGCTGTTGGTATAATCCCAAAGTTTCGCGACATCGCCATAACCTACGACCAAAACGGCAAACCCCAGATTGCACTCTCCCCCACTTTCGACCACTACCTCTCACACAACGTTTCAATTAGCCATGATGGTGACTACGCTATTGCAACGGTGGTGCTAGAAAAGTGAAAACAATTGGCGACATTATCAGTTCCTTCCCTAGCCAGGGAGACAAGCCTGCCCTGAGATATAAAACTGGGTTTCGTACTTTCAGCACCACCTACCTAGAACTACACCACCAGATCCTGCAAGCCTGCGTCCTTCTCGACCAACTGGGACTTAAGCAAGGAGACCAACTTATCTTATGGGGCTTTAATAGCCCGAACTGGGGAATAATTTTTTTAGCTGCTGCCCGTTCTGGAATTGTTATAGTCCCGATCGATTACCTGGCTACGGCCGAATACGTCGCCAAAATTCAAAAACTAGTTAATTCTAAGTTGTTAATCCACTCCGAATATAAACTTCCCTCCAAAATAGATGTCAAAACCCTGGTTTTAGATAGACTGTTAAGTCAAATTCAAGACCTGGATCCCGCTCTAGCCAACAACCCAACCATCGCCAGCTCCGACTTGCTCGAAATCGTCTACACTTCGGGTACAACTGGCGACCCCAAAGGAGTCCTACTAACCCACGGCAACCTTATCGCCAACATCCAAGCCATCAAACAAACCATTCAGGTACGCCCCGACCAAACCTTTCTATCCCTGCTTCCTCTTAGTCATTTATTCGAACAAAACCCCGGCTTCCTGACACCCCTAAGCGCAGGCTGCACCATTATATATATGAAAGGCCTACGCCCTAAGCTAATTTTTAAAACCCTAGCAGAAGAGCATGTCACCAATATTGTAATAGTGCCTCGCTTGCTTCAACTACTTGCAGATGGCATCACCCGTGAAGTCGAAAAACACGGCAAAACCAAAATCTTTAATCGTTTAGCTCAAATCAAAGCACCCGCATGGGGCAAAAAAATCTTATTTCGAAAAGTCTGGCAACGTTTCGGCACTCATTTTGAATATTTTATCTGCGGCGGGGCACCACTAGGTGACGATCTGGAGTCATTTTGGCATAACCTAGGCTTTCGCGTAATCCAGGGCTATGGCCTTACCGAATCTGCTCCTGTCCTTACCGCCAACCCGCTAGACACAGTCGTAACTGGATCAGTCGGCAAAGCTCTACCTGGAGTAGAGCTAAAGTTTGGGCCAGATGGAGAAATCTACGCTCGTGGGGGCAACATTACTTCGGGTTACTACCTAGACTCCGACAAAACCACGACCCTGTTTGAAGACGGCTGGATGAAAACTGGTGACATTGGCGGGGTTGATAGTAATGGCTATGTTTATCTCAAAGGACGTAAAAAAGACGTTATCGTCACCAGTGCGGGCTTAAATATTTACCCTGAAGACATCGAAGCTATCTTAAGCAAGCAGCCGGGGGTGAAAGCCATATGCGTCGTTGCCCTTCCTAGCAAGCAAGGCGAGCAAATTCACGCAGAAGTAATACTCAGCAATAACCAGGCCAACCTAAAACAAATCATCGATTCCACCAATTTGCAGTTGAACGAAAATCAGCGCATTACCTCTTCCGGAATCTGGCACCAAGACGACTTTCCGCGCACTACCACAATGAAGATCAAAAAGCCCCTGGTAATTGAAAAACTCACCGATAGTCCTAACGCTTCTGCCACACCCCCACTCAACCCACAAACAAAACTTTACCACCTAATATCTCAGGTCTGCCAAACTCAACCCCACTTGATCCGACCACAAGCAAGATTAGCTTTGGATCTTAATCTGACGTCCGTCGGTCGAGTTGAGCTTATAACCGCCTTGGAGCAAGAGTTCAATATCGACTTAGTCGAAGAAGATATAAAGGCCAATACTACTGTTTCGGAACTGGAAGCACTTATCAAAAACCGTCAAACCGGGAAAGACTCCACTACATTTCGACGCTGGCTACTTAGTCCTGTGCCTAAAATTATCAGAGCCAGCTTTAATTTGATAATAGCCGATAACGTCATCCGATTATTTTGCCGCCGCCAGGTTATCGGGCGTCACAATCTAAATAATCTCGACCAACCAGTCATTTTTATATCCAATCACATCGGCTACTTTGACGCTCCCAACGTTCTTATGTCTTTACCTTGGAATGTCAGGCAAAATATAGCTGTGGCAACCTGGAAAGAATATTTCTTAAATGCCGGAGACCCATTATTTAAAAGCCAATCCCTAAACCATTTATTATGGCGCCTTTACGACTACTACACTGCATTAATGGTTAATTCTTACCCACTCCCCAAGCAAACAGGCTTTAAGCGCAGCTTGGAATACACCGGCGAATTACTAGATTCCGGTTGGAACGTCTTGTTTTTCCCCGAAGGCGAACATTCACCTAGCGGCCAATTGCAGTCTTTCAAAAACGGAATTGGCTGGATGGTTAAAGAACTACAAGTACCCGTAGTGCCAATTAAACATATGGGGCTAGAAAAAATCATGGCAGGAGACAAACACCAGCTTCCTCACTTTGGAAAAGTCACGATTAAAATCGGTCCCGCTGCCAAAATCGACCCCGATTTATCAATCCCTGAAATTACGCGAGCCGTCCAAAAGCTCCTAAAAGATCTCTGACCAACGACTTAATAGTTCATTAGCCCTTTAAAACTACGCCCCCGTTTGCACATTGGGTACACCTGTGCTTTAATTAAACATAAGAAGATTGAAAGACAAATGTTCAAAAAGTTAGTTTCAAATTTAAATTTCAGCCCTCAGATTACTAGTCAACTGGCGTTTTACGCAAAGCGCTTGCGTCGCGAGAACCTTACAAGGCGATTGTCATTAATTACTGGTATTTTTGCCATCCTAATGCAATTTTTCGCCATTTCTGTGCCTCCAGTAGGCGCTAATAACTCATCACCAAATGACATTATTCAAGGAGGCATTAGCGACAAAGACGACCTCATCCAAAGCATCAACGGCAGTGCCGAGCTTCGAGCGCTTTACCGCGATTATTACCACATCTCTGATGACGACATTCGTAATGCTAGCGAGCCAAAATATATTCCCGCCCAAGGTAGCAGCCTAATTTCCATCGGTCGCGAACGGTATGATTCAACCGACCAAGTAATTAACGTCGGTAGCTATACCTACTACGCCCGTACTCTCGGATCGGTAGCAGTAACTACCAACGCTCGAGTTATTGAAGGACGTAATAGCCAAGGAACTTATTTTGCCATACTAATGTCATGTGGCAATATTGCTGTTGAAAACCTGCCCACACAAACCTCCCCTCCTCCACCACCCCCTCCACCATCTCAAAAAATACCATTAGGAACCATTGATCCCTGGGATTGTTTTAACGTCCCCGGATGGGCCTACGACTCCGACAGCCCTACTACTGCCATTGGTATTCATATATATGTAGACTCCCCAGCTTCAGCTTCGCGTCAAATACCAACAACCGATGCATACGACTATGGAGCTACCAACATATCAAGACCAGATGTTAATAAAACCTTTGGTATATCCGGCAATCACGGCTTTAGTTGGCAGATTCCGGCAAAATACCGTGACGGCAAAACCCATCGGTTCTACATCTATGCCAGAGGCGTTGACACTGCAGGCAACGGTGGCGGAATAGACGGTGACGCCAACAACCCTGAGATTACTGCCTATTCAAACGGCTCGACCTCAGGACAATTCAAATGCGGTGTGGCCATACTGCCTAATCCTTCACCAGTCACCCCAACTGCACCAACACCAGTGCCTACTCCTGTACCTACACCAGTTCCTGTACCTACCCCCGTACCAGTCCCTACGCCCGTACCTACTCCTGTGCCGGTACCAACTCCAGTCCCCGTTCCTACTCCGACTCCCGCTACAACCCCTCAACTTCCTCATATTAACCAATTTAAATCCGCTGCCTACATCCAACGCGACGGGAAAGACGGAAACATGCTTGATGCCAACAACCCCAATATTAAAGCCGGCGCTGGAGACATTATCGAATACACCCTTAGAACCACCAATAGCGGCGCAGGGATTCAAAATGCCTACCAACTTAGTGAGAACATCACCGATATATTAGAATACGCCGAAGTCGTTAACCTAGGTGGTGCAACCATGGTTAATCGAACCCTAGTCTGGCCTGCCGTTAACATCTCACCCGGCAGCGGCACTACGAATGTATTTCAAATTAAAATTAAAAATCCAGTTCCAACCACAGCTCGATCAACATCCGATATTTTTTCGTTTGATTTACAAATGAATAATGTTTACGGAAATACAGTTATTATCCCAGTGGCCGCACCGCCTATAAAACAACTTGAGGCAGCCGCCCAAACTTTACCTGAGACCGGAGCCACTACCAGTGCTACAATAATGTTAGCCTCATTTAGCCTCATCGTTTACTTTTACTTACGAAACCGTCAATTAAGCAAAGAGGTTAAGATTCTTCGAGTTGAACATAACCCAGGGATATAAAGGTACCAATGCCAGAATACGAATCTAAAAACCCAGAATTAGCTAAAACTCCTGAAGGCAACGAACAGCTTCAGGGGCCTGAACGTCGCGAGCTTAGCCCAGAACAACTAGAAGAAGGCCGAAATGAACGGTTCGAGCAACTGGAAGCAGCCCGTTTAAAACTAGAACAACAACCGGAACCACAGGCATCAGCGGCTGAAAAAGACACTATAGTCACCAACAAACCTACGCGTCTAGACAAAGAAGTAGCATACGTTGATACGCTTCGAAGCCTTCAGCGACACCTATCGCCAGCCAGTCGCCAGTTTAGTAAAGTAATTCATAGTCCGACCGTCGAAAAAACTAGCGAGATAGCCGGTGCTACGGTTGCAAGACCCTCGGTTTTGCTCGGAGCCACCACCACCGCCGCACTACTAGGTGGATTTTTATACGTAACAGCTAGAGTCGGCGGATTTAGCTTGTCTGGCTCAGAATTTATTCTGTCACTAGTAGTCGGAGGAGTCCTTGGTCTTATTATCGAAGGATTAGCTAAAATTATTAAGCCTAAACGCTAAAAAACACGTACCTAGCAATACCCCCAAAAAGCTCAAATATTAGCACATATATAAGCATTATTTGCTTAGCCCGTAACTACGTTGCCCTTTTCGTCCACATATATTTCTCCTGGAGCCAATACCGATGGTTTTTCTATTACTGGAGTAGGTGGCTGATTTACAGTTGACAACCCAACCTGGGGCGTTACTGTATCTGGATTTTTACTGGGTAGAATAATTGTGGGAGTTGGTGGATTGTGACGCGTAGCACCTGAACGGATAGGCTTAATAATTTTTTCTGCCTTAGCTGAGTCAATAGCCTTACCCATAGGCTTAGCTTCAGCTTTAACTTTTTTAAGATTTGCTTTAATAGTCGTGGGTCGCTTGACCTCGGCTTCTAATTTAACTTCCGCATCGGCTCTAGCCTTGGCTGCCGCTGCCTCTAAAGCCTTTTGTTTGTCCAAAGCTGCCAAAGCCTCCAATGCCGGTTTGTATGGCTCCTTAGCGGGCGGCGGAAGGCTATCGGTTTTCTCCTCAGGCAACCATTCTACTGCGGGCCTAGGCGTAACAATCAACCGTCCTTTGGGATCGTGTTTGATCACAGATTCGTGGTGATCAACAGTATCAGACTCGGACAAAGTTGATTTTTTTTCACTGGATTGCGGCGGCGGAATAAGAGCTTCCTGGCCTGGACCAGGTTCGGCTATCGCTGAGCCCATCTGATCTGACTTTTCTAAAGAAGTTTGAGCAGCAAAAACATTATTTACATCGTCATGGCTGCTTTGAGACGCTACAGAATCTATAATCTTATCTTGCGGCTTTTCCGCCACAACTTGCTCCCCATGAAACTGAGGTTTATCGGCTACTGGCAAAGGCATCGACATCGGATTTGATGATAACTCAGAAGCAATCATTGCCCCCGAATTTTGCGCCTCAAAAGGTTTATCTCTCAACTGCTGAAAAGCAGGTGCAATTGTAATTTGATATTTTTCTAAATCTAAAGCTGGCTCATTTTTCGGTTTATCAATAGTGGGTGTGGGTGTGGGTGTGGGTGTGGGTGTGGGTGTGGGTGTGGGTGTGGGTGTGGGTGTGGGTGTGGGTGTGGGTGTGGGTGTGGGTGTGGGTGTGGGTGTGGGTGTGGGTGTGGGTGTGGGTGTGGGTGTGGGTGTGGGTGTGGGTGTGGGTGTGGGTGTGGGTGTGGGTGTGGGTGTGGTAGCCAAATGCGAAATTGGTTGGTTAGCCATACTCGAATGTGTCGCAGGAGCAGCTACAACAGCTGGACGAACTGGGATTGCCGCATCAGCAGTAGTGGCATTAAAAGGCAGTGATTGAACTTCTCGGGCGGGCGTAAGAGCCGAATTCAATACTGGAGTTGGCGGCTTAATGACTGACTCATTTAAACTACCTTCGCCAGGAATATCCTGTACAGGGTCTAATCTAGGCGCGATTGTTTTTTCGGACTGAGCGCGAGCTATTGGGATAGGAACCAACTGTGGTTTTTCAAATTGATTAGGTGCAGATGTAGAAACATCTGGAGAAGGTAAGGGCTGGTTTGGCTGAGCGACCGGGCTAGCAGACTTTTGAAAACTGTAACCTGTGTTTAAGGTGCTGGGACTTGCCGGAATAGATGCCGGCGCTGGCGGAACGGCATCATGGTGCAGCGAAACTACCGGAGCTACCTGACTTGAAGGAGGTTGCCCCTGAGCTTGGCTTTTATCTATTTTATCGTTAGGTGGCGCCACAGAAACCAAAGATGCAGGCGGCGCGCCTACTACCGAAGCTGGAGTTAACAGACTTATAGCTGTAGGGTTAGTTGTGGCAACATTATTGGGATTTGCTCCAGGAGCCTGGGTGTCTACTATAGGCTGGCTATCCAGCGGTTTTAAGACCGAAGCGGAAGCTACTCTTGGTTGTGCAGGCATCGCTGTAGACGTAGAAGGTACTGGAGACGAAGAGCTGCCAGACAAAACCGGTGCTACCGTAGGATTAATACCACCAACTGCAGCCCCAGGCAAAGCTCTATTGGGACCAGGCAGTGCCGACATTGGCGATTGTGGATTAGGCATAGAAGTTGGCTGTGGTACGCCTGAATTTAACCCAGCTACAGGTGTTTGGCTCGCAATTGGAGATTGCACTGGCTTACTACTCAATCGCGCAAATATCTCCTGTTCCACCTGCGCTCGACTTGAACCAAACTTAGCCCTCGACAACTGTTTCATGGCTTCGCCCAGCTCTGGATTTTCGACTCCCAGCGGCGGTAAAGCTGTTATGCTAAAGGGCTGTGAAGGTAACCCGCTAATCATCAGTCGGATAACGGCATTGTGGTTGGGTATATTGACCATATCGTGAGCATCAAAAATAGGAGCAAACTGCTTAACTAAAAACTCCGCATCTTCCGGGCCAGTTCGGTAGCTCATAATAGTCCCAACGTTGCCAAACACTGCGTCCCGAATTTCATCACTGAGCTGCCCTATAAACTGGTTCGCCACAATCAAGTTCAAATGATATTTACGAGCTTCACTCAAAATTGAAGCAAATGAATCGGTTGAAAAATTTTGGAACTCGTCTACATATAAGCAAAAATCCGGTCTGTCAGCCTCAGGGACATTTGCACGACTCATAGCCGCCGCCTGGAATTTAATTACAAACATCATACCTAACAACCTCGAGTTAAGCTCGCCCAATTTACCCTTACTCAAGTTTACAATTAGGATTTTTTTGTTATCCATAATGTCACGCAGGTTAAATGCGCTTTTGGTTTGGCCAATA
This sequence comes from Candidatus Parcubacteria bacterium, assembly GCA_963718875.1. GTDB lineage: Bacteria > Patescibacteriota > Saccharimonadia > UBA4664 > JBIOIQ01. The sequence continues at coordinate 411,673 of OY970378.1, read as the reverse complement.
ATATTACGCATAATTTCATTTTGCTGAAACGCACCAAACTTACTTACAAAATAACCCAACATTTCACTTTTATGGTAGTCGCTGGTTTGGCCCATTTCTTTAGTCCAAAACTCCATAACTGTTGGGTCTTGAATGTATTTGAACTTTTGCTTGAGATAATCGTTATCAGTAAAGACTTTTGGAATTTCAATAAAAGTAGCCCCATTTGGATCACTCATCAGTGTAAGGGCGGCATTACGAAACCATTGTTCAAACCGAGGACCAATAACACCCGTTCCATTCGGATCGTACAGCTTATAAAGCATATTAATAGTTTCTTGAATCAAAAAATCTTTCTGCGCCGGGTCACTAAACTCAAATAAATTCAGTCCTAACGGATGATCGGTATCCCCTGGATTAAAATAAATTACATCTTCAGAGCGGTTTTTGGGCACCATTGAAAGCATTTTTTCTGCCTCATCACCATGAGGGTCAATAAAAGCAAAGCCATTGCCTGCCAGCATGTCTTGAACCGCCAAATTCTGTAAGATAGTACTTTTACCTGTACCGGTTTGTCCTACAATGTAGGTATGCCTGCGACGGTCCTCAGGCGAAAGATGAATTTCTTTTTTAGTCCCTCGAAAAATGTTATATCCCATCAATAGGCCAGTGGAGGGAATAGCTGGCGGTCCGTCCACCTCTTTGCTCGCCAGTCGCTCAACTTCCGAATTTGCCGTAAACTGGGCGTCGGGCAAATGGAACAAAGTTGCCAGTTCCTTACTATTAAGTATGGTGTGATTTAGTTCTGGAGGGAAAAAACGCAATATAAAAGCCGTTACCAAGCCGGCAATGTCATTCGCAGGCAAAAACTTAAAGCCGTTAAGCCCAGGGGCATCCAGCAATGAGAAGCTAGAGCTTACCTCACGTAGTAAATTTTGCGCTTCTTGGGCGCTATTAGCCGAAACCAACACTCTTACCAAACTTTCATAAGCAGCCAAAGTAGTTTTTTCTTCGATAGCTTTTACGACCGACTGTTCTAAGTCGCTCATATATAGAGCTTGCGGAGAATTAGCTGCAACTTCTTGGCGGCGCTCTTCAGGAGCTTTAACCGCCGCCATTAAAACATCACGGGTACTATAGGTAGAAGAAGCTTTCGCCCCAGCATGATGTCGCATTTTTTTAACCAGCTCTAGGCTTTTTTTCTCCCACCCCTTAGCGGCTGGGCGAAGCATAATCTGAATACCGACACCTTCACCAGGCTTTAAGTTACTCAAGGCATTTATAAGAGCTTCTATGGGATCCCGCTCCAGTTTTTCAATTGTTGCAATTGGGTAGGCAGCCTTAGCCTTAAGTACCAGTTCACCGCCAGCAGTACTTGATAACTTTCCGTGTGGGTTAAAGATGTTATGGTCTTCGGCCTCTTCAATTTTTGCCCCTGCATAGGCAGTTTGAATAGCGTTAGTGATGACCGGCACCAACGCTATCGGTACAGCCGCGTAAAAATGTACCATTCCGTCAGTCGCTATAATTTCCAATGCAACGTGGCGTTGACCATAAAATCGGCTTTTAAATCCAGTTGTGGCTGTACCAGATATAAGATTATACAAAACCTCGGCTTGCGCCACCTTTTCCCGCATCACTTCACGCACGTCCCGCGAACCAGCCTCAGTGTCAGCACTTCTAGGCGGCAAATGGATCAATAAAGGCACCATTTTGAGGCCACGCTCAATGTTTTTTGCCCTGCGTAAAGTTCGCCGATAAAGCACATAGGCAACGCACGCAAAACCTATAGCCAATATTAAAATAACTAGGACTACTGCAACCATATAGCTCCGTCTTTAGCTTTTACCACTATAGTGTTTACGTTTGTGGTCCATTGTCTTTTGGCTCGTCTTTCTTAATCACTTTACCGTAGCGCTTGTTCATGTAATCAACCTGCAAGTCCTCAATGGCTTCTTCTTCTTTGTAAGGATCTTCCTTGGTAGCCGCAATAATTGCATTGGCTTGGTCGACCCATTCTTTTTCAATCACATCAACGTCATCGGCAATAGCAGGCCCCGGCACAACTGGAACAGCCGGGGATGTAGCCACCAGAGGTGGAACAACAGGCGTGACTGAAGGCGGAGTAGGTACGGCCGCCACAGATGTAGGCATAACCACTGCCTGTCCCGGTTGCGGAGCTGCCTCTGTCGCAGCAGGTTGTTCCGGAGCTGAAGGTTGGTTATTAGGTATGTTTTCTACTTGAGGTACTTTTGGCAGCTCTGGTGATGGAGCCGGTGTTGGTTGAGTTGGATTCATGAATAAATTATACCACTTATGGTTACGGGTAGACAACCCGTTGCTTCAACAAAAATCTAGGTCGACCCGAGCATCCCCCAGAGGAAGCCGGGCCAACCCATCGAACGTTTTGTACGACTACGAACAGCCGCTAGTGGTACCGCAGCTGCTGCAGACGAAACAGGCTCCCGCCCGCTGCATCACTACACCACAGACGTAGCAGTACGGGGCGTCCTTCGATTGTGGCGAAGTGCCTTGGTCCACGTCTGGCTCTTCCCCTGGCAAAGGACCTTGATCTGATACTGGATGCAACCTTTCTGTGGTAGTCAAAATACCCAGCTGTGCCCGTTCATCGAACGGCATATATTCCAGTGCCAGCCGACGAAACACATAATCAATTACGGAGCTGGCGAAACGAATCTCGGGATCAGCAGTTATCCCCGCTGGCTCGAATCGCATGTTTATGTACATTTGTACATATGCACGCAGTGAAATGCCGCACTGCAAGCCAATACTCACGGCTGACGCAAAGGCATCCAATACTCCCGCCAAAGTAGTGCCTTGCTTAGTGAGCCGAAGAAAAATCTCTCCGGGCCTACCGTCGTCGTACAACCCAACAGTTACATAGCCATGACAGTCGGCCACGCGAAAACTGAATGTCTTGGAATCCCGTCTACGAGGCATCCGCTCGTGTTGAGGTACGGGATTTACTGCGTTCTCCTCTGAGTCGCCATCACCTCGGTCTTCAGGATCCGGGGTGCCAACAAGCGTAGTGGTCATTTGGGTACTCCCTCCCGCCCGTCATCCGTCAGCCGACGAAAAAACGCAGCAGATCTTGTGTAGCAGATTAGCTACAGGGTAGTATCATTATACATCAGATGAAAAGATCAAGGACCAATAGATGGGGGCAATGGAGAAAGGTAAACCTATCTACTAATCCCTGATTCCTACTTTAACCCCTCTGAATTGCCCCAAGTTCTTGCGATAATGCGTCCATCGCCTTCACAGTCGCCGCATCGGCCTCCCCATCTGCCAAGGTCCGCTCTAGAGAACTAAAGGTTAACCGCATAGACACACTTTTTGTACCTTTCTCCAAATCCAAACCATAATACTCATTTAAGTATTCAACTTTTCCTACGTTGGCATTTTGCACAATTTCATTAATGTCACTCCATAGCTTGTCAGAACTCACAATAATCGATAAGTCTCGGGTAATAGCAGGGAAGCGACTTATTGGGGTAGCTTTTTTACTATTTGGCTGTGTCAGCCACGGCATCAAGTCAATTTCCAGATAGCCTACATCACTAGTAATTTTATTGCTTTTCAAAATGGCCTTGTTAATTTCACCAATCCAGCCAATTGGCTGATTATCCAACAAGATTTGTGCACTTTTACCATGCGTGAAAATAGAGTTTTCATTCGGCTTAACCTTAAACTGTGCAAAATCACGAGATAAAGTATCTACTACGCTCTTTACCTTTGCATACGGGTTATCAATTCGCCACGCTACACCCAAACGCATTGGCTCAGCCGGCTGTTGCGTATGATCATCTGTCGCTAAATATACTTTAGAAATCTCATATATACCAAAGCTAGGGAAGTTCCGAGCATTACGCGCTACTGTTGCCACCAAACTGGGCGCCAAACTGCTACGTAAGTAAGCTTGCTCTACCGAAAGGGGGTTCTTAAGCTTTAAATGGCTTTGCTTATCATGATTAAAGTCATCCAACTGTTTCTCGCTTACAAAAGAGTAGGTAACTACTTCGTCCAAGCCCAAACCACGCAAAAGCGCCTTAAGCCGCCAAAGTTTTGGCCAATACTCATCAAAGTCTACCTTTGTAGGTGTCCAGGTAGGAAGTGTGGGGGGTAGGGCATCATAGCCAATGCTTCTACCTAGCTCTTCCACAATATCTGCCTCATCCAAAACATCGGTTCGCCACCAGGGGATAGAGAGGTTAAACCTTTGGTCGCTACCATTTATTTCAAACCCTAAGTTTGATAATGCCAAAACAGCTTGTTGTTGGGTCACATTAATGCCCAGTCGGGCGTTAATTCGATCCAAAGAAACCTCCAGTGTCCCAGCCGGGGATAGGGGGGGCTCAACACTGGAAATTGCCGTAATCTGGGCATCACATAATTCTTCTAACAATTCAATTGCACGCCTCATACCAAGAGCTACAAGGGGGAGAGGCAGATTACGTTCAAAGCGGGAACTGGCATCAGTCCGTAACCCTTGACGAACCGCCATTTTTCGCACCTTAGTCCCGTCAAAACAAGCCGATTCAAGATAAATTTCCTTAGTTGTTGAAGTTATTTCACTAAGTTTGCCCCCCATAAGACCGGCCAAAGCTATAGGACCATTTTTGTCAAAAATTACAAGATCGTTAGGGGAGAGTCCGCGTATAGAGCCGTCTAAAATAGTCAGGTTGGTGTTTTCGCCAGGGGAGTGAGCACTTATTGGCAATGTTACTTTCCTACTATCAAACGCATGCAACGGTTGACCCAGCTCCAACATAACGTAGTTGGTAATATCTACAACAGTATTTATAGGACGCAGTCCCGCAGCCCGCAACCGCTGCTGCATCCATTGCGGACTATCCCCGTTTTTGTTTAATTTGACATGAGTAAGTACATATTTTTTAACCTGACCTCCGTCTAGCTCACCGATCATTCCCTCATTAACCTTAAATTCCTTGGCCTCAATTATTGGCTCTAATGCAACTTCCCCGCCTTGAGCAGCCACTTCTCGAGCCAACCCTACTGTACAAAGTAGGTCTGATCTATTAGCAGCCGTAGTCAAGTCTAAGATATCGCCAAAATCCACTATGTCGCACAATGTTGCGCCAAGTGTCAATCCAGAATCAAGCACCATAATGCCTTCATGATCATCTCCTAAGCCGAGTTCAAAAGCACTGCATATCATTCCTTCTGAGTTTTCGCCTCGTATAAGCGCTTTTTCAATAATTTTGCCATCCGGAAGTTTTGCCCCAGGCAACGCCAAAGCTACATTTTGGCGGCTAGCAACATTTGGCCCACCACATACAACCTGAACAACTCCAGTACCCATATCAACTTCAACCACTTTAAGACGGTCTGCGTTTGGATGCTGAATAACTTTATTAACTTGCGCCACAACAATTTTTCTATCCAGCTTTATTGAACCAATTATTTGTTCAATCTCTATGCCAGCCGCTGTCAAGCGTTCGGCAGCCGTTTTTGCGTCAACTTTTGTTGACAAATATTCATTTAACCAACTCGCTAATACTTTCATAGTTGTACTTTATTCATTATTCGTAATTCGTGATTCACAGCTAGAATTGCCTCAGGAACTTAAGATTAGGGCGCCAAAACTCACGCACATCTGATACCTGGTACTTTATAGCAGCTAACCGCTCTGGCCCAAAGCCGAATGCAAAGCCACTATAGATATTAGAATCAATATTTACGCGTCTTAACACCTCAGGATGAACCATGCCCGCTCCACCCAACTCCAACCACCCCGTACCACTACATGTCGCACAATCTATGCTTTGACCCCGACAAATAACACAAGTCGCATCAACCTCTACTGACGGCTCGGTATAAGGAAAATAACTTGGCCTCAATCTAACTTTGGCGTCCTTACCCAAGACCCCTTGCATCATGGCAAGAAGCGTTCCTTTTAAATCTGCCATACTGATCCCCTTATCTACCACCAACCCTTCAATTTGATAAAACATCCAGACATGTCGAGCGTCCTCGTCCTCATTACGGTAGACCTTACCTGGCGAGATAATCCGAATTGGCGGTTGATTCTCCTCCATGTAACGTACCTGCACTCCAGACGTATGCGTTCGAGGCAAATTCCCTGCCGACAAATAAAAAGTGTCCTGCATGTCACGAGCCGGATGGCTTTCTGGCATATTAAGGGCTTCAAAATTGTACCATTCCGTCTCTATTTCTGGACCATCTGCCACCGTGTAACCCATTTGCCAAAACACCTGCACCAATTCATCAATTAAGGCAGTTACAGGATGAGCATGCCCATAAGTCACTTCGGTTGGAGCAGTTAGATCAATCGGATTATATTTATCCCCCGAGGACTGGGATAGCCTAGCTTGAGCTTCTGCCAAGACTTCGCCAACCTCATCCCGAGCCCGGTTAGCCTTCTCCCCCGCCGCCGCGCGCTCAACACTAGGAAGCTCCCCTACAGCCTTTAAAGCCGAAGTTATAATACCCTTGCGCCCCAAGTACTCTATTCGTACACGCGCAAGTTCATTTAAATCAATGATCTGTCCAATGCGTTCTTTGGCAGCTGCTATAAATGCTTCGTTCATTTAATTTTCACTCTCATTTTTAGCCGTCAATCAAAAATCTCCATTCATGTATGAGCTCGAGAATATAATTCCACCAACACAAGTAGCCCGATAAGTAATATGATGTCACGCCAACTAAGCTGACGCAGGCTCGACAACCCGCCAAACATAGTTATGGCACCGCCCATTAGCAACCCTTGACGCCATGAACTCGTAATTAGTTTATGCTCACCCAGTGCTGGGAATAGACGCTTCTTGAAGGCAATTACTACCAAAGTTATTAATCCCTGAAGAAAACCTAGCAAAGCCACAAACCAAATAGTCACACCCAGAGGACCAATTTTTGCTGGATTGGTGATTAGTACAGCAAAAGCTACGGCTATACCTGAAACTACCGTTATCAGACTTATAAGACTAAGGTAGGATCTTACGCTCACACTTTCACTTCTCTAGTGGATTAATTATGGCACATTTTGCCCCAACTTTATAGCAAAACCAAATAACCCGTCATAGACTCTGACCAACAAAAAAATATGCACCCGGCAAGAGGGTGCATATTCAATTCATAAAAGAGATAGCGGGGCGGACAGGAATCCACCGTTGTTAAAATTTAGGCGCTTGCCGCCCCGCTTTGGTTGAAATCCCTCAACCTTAGCTTTGGTGCTTAGGCCGAAGGAACGAACAGGTACTACCCCACTTAAGCATCTGGTGATGCTTATGATAGTAGGGTGAGCCCGGATTAGAAATAAGGGGGATACTTCTAATCTCGGACCTACCCTACCATCCTTGATACTTCTGGTTTATCAGGAGTTGTATCAGACCGTTATGCTCACGTAACGGTTTAAGGGGGTAAAGACATTTGAGTCTTTGTTGAGGAGGAACTTCTAGTTTTCAACTTGCGACTACAAGAAGAATACTAGCATAAGCACTAAGCAAAGTCAATGCTTTATAGCAAAAATATGTTGTAAATTAGTCTACAGTTAGTCTATCCCCTACACCTTTAAACTTATAAAACCACCTTTTATAGGCGGTTTTATATCCGTTGAGTTACTGACAGTGATTTTTTAAACTAGATTAATCCAACTTTATTTTTAACTTCAGAAAGTTTAGTATTGGCCAGTTTATTAGCTGTAATACTCCCCTCTTTTATAACCCGAGCTATATCGTCCCCATTACGAATAAGTTGATTGAACTTCTGCTGCAAAGGTTCGATCACGCCAACAGCTAAATCTGCCAGCTCTCGCTTAAACTCCCCATACCCCTTACCAGAAAAAGCTGATACAACCTCCTCAATCTGTTGATCAGCCAACAACGCATATATCTGTAATAGATTAGATATGGCGGGTTTATCATCACTGACTTCAATCTGGCTGCCAGAATCAGTCACCGCCTTCATTATTTTGGTCCTTATTACTTCAGTAGAGTCTGTTAAGAAAACGCAGCCACTAGAATCCTCATCGCTCTTACTCATTTTACGCTCGGGATATTGCAAATCCATAACCCGTGCCCCCACTTTGGGCACAGTTGCTTCAGGAATTTTAAAGGTTGGACCATGCAGATTATTAAACCGAGTAGCAATATCGCGAGCTAATTCTATATGCTGCTTTTGGTCTTCCCCTACAGGCACCTCGTCAGCATCATAAAGCAGGATATCGGCAGCCATCAGCACGGGGTAGTCATACATCCCCACTAGTTGCCCTTCGGCTCCCAGCTTTTTGCTTTTATCTTTGAACTGAGTCATACGGTTGAGTTCGCCCATAGTAACAAAGTTGTTCAAAATCCAAGCAAGCTCCGCGTGGGCAGGTACGCTTGATTGGACAAATATAGTCGACTCGTATTTTTGGGTGTCTACTCCCATTGCCAAAAGCCATGCCACGGCTGATTTTGTCTGATTTAGAAGTGTTTCAGGGTCAGGACGGATAGTCAGGGCATGTGAATTTGGTACGAAATAAAGGTTCTCTCTCCCCTCCTGTTCGCTAGACCATCTTTTCATTGCTCCTAAGTAGTTGCCGAGTTGGACTTCTCCAGTAGGCTTGATTCCAGAAAATACACGTTTCATGTTGTTAGTATAGCAAGAATTTGGTTTCATCGTTCATACTCCATATTTTCGGTTAAATAGATACTTTCTTTACGGTACTGGCTGCAAACCCCTGAAAATCTGTATATGCTCTCTCGCCAAGTAAAAACGGATAGATTCCAAGTGGTTTTATATAGGAAAAGTTAGTCGCGTCATCTGGCAGCTCTATATCGAGAGGGATTTTACGATCAATTAGGTAGACCTGCCGAACGATTCTTTCTCGAGCTGAACGGCTGAGCAACCGGTCAATTATTGAACAGGCCTCCGCTAAAGCCTGCTCTGTTTTGGCATACTCCTCGTTAAACTCCAGCGAAACTCCTGACAAAACACTACCAATGAGTGAGTTTTCTGTAATACTCTTATCCATTTTAGCTACCTCAATGCTATCGCACATATTAAGTAGGCTTTTGACGCCATCACGGAGATTTGCCACGATTGGTGTCATCTTAATATCAGACGTAGTCGTATGCACATCAATCACGTATTCCGATCCCTTAATAAGGTCGAGAATTTGGTACGCTAGGCATTCTTCACCATTGCCATTCGCCTTACCGGGAAAGCAACGGTTGAGATCGGTATCGACAAATCGCTCCCCCTTCTCAAGCGCTTCTTCGTTAGCCAAAATCAGCTGCAGACCCTTCACTTCGCTTACTCGAGTCGAGAAATAGTCAAACACCTTCTGGCCGAACGGCTCGTCACCATGTACGCAACAAACCACGCTAACCGTTATTTTGCCTTTCCCTCTAGTTACTTTCATGGTTACTCCCTATTAACTTTATTGAACTTGGGAAGACGAGCTTTTACGCCCGTCTTCCCGCACAGCCTAACTACAACACCAGTACGAAAAATGACAGGGGTCCTCGACTGATGCTAGATCGACCTTTGGAGGCAATGTATCGCTAGGCCTTGAAAGCCGTGGCCGAACAAAACCACAGACGTTTTCGTCCTCAACTCTCACTTGAGTGCCATCGCTAATAGTCACAACAACCACCATTTATACTCACTCTCCTTCTGTGGGAAGGTGGGGCGGATCCGAAGACCCGCCCCACCACTAAGCCCCCTAAGGGCATGGGGCTACCAACCGAAATCGATGTTCATGAGCTTCACCTCCTCATAGGTTTTGGCTGTGCCGGAGTACAAGCTTGCGCTCGTACACCGGATTCAAACAAAAAATCCTTGCAAACATCCCAAAGTAAAAAATTACTTTGAAACACTTGCAAGGACCTTCTATAGGTGGTGCCACCTTGCTTTGCAGCTCGATTACTCAGACTGCCTCTACCCGACTCTGCCTATTAAGGTGACATCGGTTGAAGTATAATAACGGACTTCTTCCGGAGCTTGCTACTTTCCACTAGTGGATGGTTCACAAGTCTGCTCGTTGGGACCATTTTCCCAACTCAAACGCATTTAGATCAATATTTAGTTGTAAAAGTAAGTTAGCACGCCAAGATATTATTGTCAAGCTTTACAATATATTATAATTACTTGCAAAGCATTATACTAGTATGCTAATATTGCTTTATGGCTGATTTCTCTGATTTTATTGATATTGTTCATTCCATCAATGGCAACAAAGTATTGCTGGAGGACTTTCTGGTCGCTATTACTACTGACAAGGAAAGACAGGAATTATCACAACGCATAGAGATCGTAAAACGACTCATTCAAGGTATCCCGCAGTTCAATATAGCCAGTGAACTCGGGGTAGGCGTCGGTACAGTTACTCGCGGCTCAAAAGAGCTGGCTCGAGGAGGCTTTAAGGTTCTTCGCCAAGATACATCGACGAAAACCAAATAGCCATGGTTAGTAAGGAAATCCTTGACTATCAGAAAACTCTATCTCAAATGGGGATTGAAACTACTATTGTTGAACATCCCGAGCTCAAAACGCCACCTGAAACTTTAAAATACCTCGGTTTTACTCTTGCCGAAGGTGTTTCCACTATGATAATGAAGTCAGATGATGCATATGTTGCTATTCTCGCCGCGACGACTGCAGACTTGACTTTAAAAAAATTAAACAACTTGTGGGCAAAGATGTTCGGATGGCCACACCAGATGAATTCATAGCCCTTACTGGTTTGCCGCTTGGCGCCGCCAGAGTTTATAACCCCGGTCTTAAAACATATATCGACGACAAGGTACTCGAAATTGATACTCTAACCGGCGGTTCTGGCAGCTTTACCTGTAGTCTCCGCTATAAAAGCAAGGATCTAACAAGAATCCCAGGTAGCCGAATTGTTTCTATTAGCCAATAATCAAAAGCTACTCATCAGCTTGAGGCCTGTCCACTAACAAGGGCTCTATAGCCGGGGTCGAGCCGGCAATTTTAACAACATCCTTATCAATTTTACCCAACTCTTTATGGGCGCTATTGTAGTGATTTACGGTTACGCCCAAAGCATTACCCAATTTTTTTAAATACTGTTCGTAGGCTATTAAATGGACACCTAGCTGACCCACCCTTGTGCGGATCTCCTTAGCCTGTTCTTCTATCTGCAGCCCACGTAGACCTTGCATGACCGTCTGTAGGTATGCCATAAAAGATGTTGGCGATACTATTATGACCCGCTTATCTCGAAATGCATATTCAATCAGATCTCTAGAGCTCGTTTGGACTGTTCCAACTTTATTAATCAATAAATCATAATAAATCGCTTCGCTGGGGATAAACATAAATGCAAAGTCCATCGTTCCCTCATCTGGCCGAATATACTTAGCTGTTTCATCAATGCGGTTTTTCAAGTCTTGCTTGAATAGTTTAATCAAGTTTTCTTTTTGAGCCTTATTTCCCTCCTCTACCAAGCGATTGTAGTTTTCAAGCGAGAACTTAGAGTCCACAGGTAACATTTTGTCTTTTTCCAAAAAGATAACAGCGTCAACTATTTCTCCATCGTTAAAACGATATTGCAGCGCAAAACGGTCGGGCGGCATGACGTTTTCAAGCACACTTTGCAAGTAATATTCCCCCAAAACCCCCCGCTGCTTAGGGTTCTGCAGCACATTTTGCAACGTCTTAAGTTCATCAGCTACATCAACTACTCTTCTATTGGTCTCATCTAGTTTGGTCAAACGTTGAGTGACATCAGTTATCAACTTCGCCGACTCGCTAAACTGCCTTAGCAGCGAGTCTTGCATCTGTCCATGCGACTTATCTAACCTCTCGCCCATAGTAGCCTGAGTTTGGGCTAGCAGTTGGCTCATCCCCTGAAGATCCTGCTTCAGCATCGATAAACCTGAATCGCTTTTGAGCTCAGACATACGCTGGTTCATGCTATAAACCACAAATGCAAAACCAGCGATTACGATCAAAACTATGGCAACAAGTATTCCTATAAGCATATCCAAAGTATATCACCGTTACTAAAACCGAACAACAGGCGAACATGATATATACTTAGTTTATGAATGATTTGTACTACTTCGGAGTAAAAGCCTTGATTCGCGATGAAGGCGGAAAGATATTGCTCTTAAAAGTGAGCCCTCATCTGTTAAAACAGATACTTGGGTTAGAAGCAAAAGAGTTATGGGACATCCCAGGTGGCCGCGTTCACCCTGGAGATTCCATAAAACAGACCCTGGATCGCGAAGTTAAAGAAGAGCTAGGCATCACAGAGCTTAATACCACTACACAACTTGTTACGGTCATTTCTAATCTTCGCATCAAGACAAACAAGACAGCATATGGCCTTATAGTACGCATTTATTCCTGCCAAATACCCAAAACCAGTCAGGTTCAGCTTAACCAAGAAAATATCGAATACGGCTGGTTTGAGCCTAACGAAGCTGCAAAATTACTGGAAGTTAAATATCCTCACGAGTTCACCAGACTTATTTCAAGTCTAAAATAGACATCTCCTTGATGTACAATCAAGCTATGGAATTAAAAGTATATGTGGCTGGAAAGATTTCTAAGGAGTCAGTTTTTGGCACCCACTACTGGCGCGATGCATTTTGCACAGATCTCCAAAAACTCATAGGAGAAACAGTTATAAATCTTGACCCTACTAATAGCAATCTTGGTGTTGACCTTGATCAATCGGAATCAAAACTAGTTTTCGGCAGAGATTGCTATTTGATAAGCCAGGCCGATGTAGTCATCGTAAACCTTACGAACGATATAAGCGTAGGTGGTTCTCAAGAGATGCTGATAGCCAAATACTTCAATAAATTTTTGATTGGGATTGCACCAACAGGAGGAAAATTCAGACCTAGCACCAAAGAGTTATTCGGAAAAACTTATCACAACTATGTTGACCCATTTGTGGCAAGTACTTGCGATGTAGTCGTGGAGGACCTACCCGAAGCCGCCAAAGCACTAAAGACGATGCTTTATATCAAGAACTCCAAAGTCAAAACTTTAAAAATTATTGATGATTCAATTAATTTTTATCTTAAAAAGACATCATGATAATTACTTTCTCCTTACACATCATCTAAATAGTAATTTTATCGCAATTAAATATGATTATTCGCAAATAAAATGGCTTATAAGATCGACCGGGATGCAAACTTAAATTTTTAGACAAAAAAACAGCCTCGTTTTTTACAAAGCTGTTTTTTTTGCATATACAAACTACATAGACATCGTGTCTGTAGGCTTCTCCTCAAGCTGCTCTATCATGTTTTCTGCTTGATCACGATCTTCAATGTAAGTGTCGCCCAGAGATTCAAAAAACCCTATCACCTCCGTCGGCTCCCCAGCATCTTGAGCGTCCAAGGCAATATTACTTGCAAGATCAGGATAGTTATCATAGTCTCGAGCAAAACTATGTAACTCTTGTGTGTCGTTAAAGTCAGCCACTCCTACCTCCTATTTATTAATCAACTTGTCTTGATACTACCGAACTATCAGTTCAAATCCTTTGGTTGATGGCCCAAATTTAGCAAATGTTATTAGTAATTACTTAGCTATCTACCTAGCATAAGCAAATATATTTTTACGGTAAAACTTATGTATAAAATCAAGCTAACAGATTAAAATATGCGGTGAATTAGCATTTTTATTGCATCTAGAATCTTTTTGTATGATCCATCCCTTTCCGGTTGATCCACCAATCATCATCCTTATTCCCAAACCACCAGTCATCCGAACTTGTCTTAACAATAACCTCAGCGAGTCTTTGCCCTTCCGACGTTTTTAAACGCTTCAAAGCCGGCGGCATCCAAGTTTCGGCGCGTGTGTTGCCGGTGTCGATCTGTTCTTTGAGCGAGAGAATAAACTCAATGTTGTCCGCGTCTTTAGCAAGCTTTGCTTCAATGGTTTCGCGTTGCTTGTACTCCCTTAGAACGGCCAGCATGCGTTTACCGAAGCTAACAGAATCAGCAATCTCACTTATAACTTTCTCCTCATTTGATTCCACGTACTTTTGGTAGACATAATTTAAGTCACTTGTACGCGCCTCTGCTAAATCATGCAGCAAACACATTTCAATCACCTTACCCACATCGGCCTCACCATTCATAGTTGCTAATACTAAGCCCACGTAGGACATTCTGTTTATGTGTTCGGCCACGGATTGCTGACCGCTACCTAGCAAAAAGGTAAAACTTCTGGGTGTCTTTGCTAAAATACCAACCTCAAACAAAAAATCAGCTAAACCTGGCAAACTATCTGAAACGTTCAAGTCTGAGTCAGTCGATTCTATTTCATGATCTGATCTCAGCCCCCGCGCAACTGAATTTTGCAAAGACGAATCTAAATTAGCCATTACTGCCACTAACTCATCTAGACTTTGAACAATAACACCTCCAGATGAATGAATAAAATATTCCACCTGCAGGTTAAACGTCGCTTGTAACTCGCCTGCTTGACGTATGTCGTTACGATAACCATAAACCGGCTTACCAAGTCCAGCTGCATACCCAACCTCAGCCACCGTTCCGCTATCTAGCTCTTGCCCATCAAGAGCAGCAATCACAATATCAGCCCGCTGTATTCCATCCGCGTTTCGCTTGCCGATCTCATGTCTAAACTCTGCAACCTTACCATCACGAAAAGACTGATGAATCTCAGCATCACTCGTCAAAAGCCATGGATTAATAATATCAACGACCTCGGCCAACCGCGGAACATATACTCGCTCCATAAATAACTTGGCACCTTCGCTAAACCCGAATGGACTCGCCAAATATGCCCGCTGTTTCAACCCTAACCCCTTAACTTATAAGATAAGTCTGACATAGGTTATCTGAAAAACGCAAGTGACGCGCCCATCTAGCCGTTTCTTGAAGTTGAAACGGCCTCTAAATCCGATTTATCCAGATTGATCTTGGCTCCAGGAGCATATTCTCCCCTCAAAATCCCATCAGCCACCCGATTTTGAACAGTTTGTTGAATAAGTCGACGTAAAGGCCTTGCACCAAACTGGGGATCGTAGCCTTTTTCAATTAAAAAATCAACTGCAACGTCTGTAAGCTCCACACTAATATTTTGGGTAGCCAGTGTAGAATTAACTTCGTTCAAAAGCAAAGCCGCCACTTGTTTTAATTCCGGTTTGTTCAAAGGCCTAAAAAGTACTACTTCATCAAAGCGGTTAATCAGCTCGGGGCGAAATTGGTGGCTAGCAATCAGCTCATCTATAATTTGCTTTTCAAACTTTTCAAGCTCCTCGCCAGCAGCTACGTGCTGTCTAATAGCATCTGCTCCTGCGTTTGAGGTAGCAATGATTATGCAATTTCTAAAATCAGTCACTTGCCCACTTGTGTCCGTTAGCTGCCCCTCATCAAGCATTTGAAGTAGTAAGTTTAGGATATCGGGATGAGCCTTTTCTAGCTCATCAAGCAACACCACACTAAAAGGTGCCCGTCGAACTCCTGTCAACAAATTTGTGCCGGACTGGCCCTGGGTATTAGGCGATAAAATTCGTGTTACATCAGCCGCTTGTTGATATTCGCTCATATCCAGGCGAATAACATGGTCAACTCCACCAAAATAGACTTCTGCCAAAGCTTTAGTAAGTTCCGTTTTACCTACTCCAGTTGGACCAAGGAATAAAAAGCTACCAGCTGGCCGCTTAGTGCTTCCAACGCCTGCACGATTGCGTCGTAAAGCCGTTGAAACAGCACTGACTGCCCGAGCCTGGTTAATCATGCGTTGATGCAGCAAATCTTCTAAATTTAACAATTGCTGCTTTTCTTCCTCGCCCGCCGGACCTGACTTTATCCCCATAGTTTGTTCAATACAGGTTTCTACAGAAGCCGCTGTTATTAACGTGCCGACTGGATAGTTAAAGCTGTCTTCAAGCAATTTAATCGCTTTTCCTGGAAACGCTTCAGTATTAATATGACGTCCCGCCAGTCTATATACAGTGGATAGCGCTTGATATGTCACTTTTTTACCACCCCTTTCTAAGCTTATAGCGCGATCCTGCAACAACGCTACTACCTCGGGTTGAGATAACTCGGGCATATTAACCACATTAAATAGTCCTGCCAAAGCCGAGTTAACTGTGACTAAGTTTTGATAATCACTAGGTGTTAATGCCAACACTATACGTAGGGAAGTTTGTTGTACCACCGACAAAAGCAGTTGGGAAATATCGAGCGCTCCCACCCCTCGTTGTAAAAACAACTGCGCCTCATCAAGAAACAACAGTACATTACCGGCGTGAACAGCATCTCCGAGCAGATTTAATAACAGCTGCTCAATCTCACCCGGAACCTGACTAGACGAAGTTATCAAAGCCGGATTTAAACCCATAACTTGAAACGCAATAGTTGATTTTTGTTGACTAATATACAACATTCTTTCCGCCAAGGCATAGACCAAAGATGTTTTTCCGCTTCCTTGAGCGCCAACAATAATAACATTGTGTCTATCTGCTCTACCCAGGTCTGTGATCAGTTGATCCAAGGTTTTGCTTCTAGCTAGATTGAAATAGCTGGATTTGGACTGTGCTATGTCTGCACTAATATTGTATGCATAGCGATTAAGTAGCGGTGTGTAGCCAGAAGCCCAATCTTTACCCACCCCACCAAGCTTCACTTGATGTTTTTTGGCATCAACTGCGTGCACAGTTCTGCTGTACCATAGGAATGCCTCCAAAACATCTTGTGCTTGTATAGAAGAACGGCTTGCTGCAGCCAATAGACCAGGATTTGTTATTAGAAAAGCAGTTAACAAACAGGCTGCGTCCAAAGCTGACAACATTGCTTGTAGCTGCAAACTTCTGGCTTCTTGCCATACGAGGTCTGACTGCGTTTCTAAGCTTGAAATAATATTCTCAGCTGCAGCCAAATCGAGCTCCAAACGCTCAACCATAAATTTACCCGACGCTTGATGAATAGCTAAGGCCCACATTTGACTTGTCGTTATAGGCCACACCATCCCTGCCGCTAGGTCTGCCGACACGACATCATCTAAAACCAAGCCACTATTATCTCCAGCACCTGCCTTAACCTCCAGTACCGACAGGTCCCATGAGTACCACCAGTAAAGAATTAATTGACCTAATGCCAATGCTAGTATCCCATTAGCCCAACGACTGCTACTAAGGTATAAAAATATCGCACCAGCTATCAACAAGCCTGCAGCCCCCGGCACAAAATTCATGAATAATCTAAGCTTTTGCGCTAAGCGCGCTTTTTTTACTCTTGTACTTTCGCTAAAAGTGATAGCGTTCATGGCATAAATGTCCTTACTACCAAAAGTGGCACCGCTACTGGCAACAAAGGCCACAAGACCAAAGCAGCTAGCGACATGATGGAACTTGTCAGGATCAAAAGCATAGCCACAAGCAACACCATAATTCGCACGCTAAAACCTACCAACCGCGATATCAAGTTATCCAACAAAGCCCTCATTCGTTCATTTAGCGAGCGACTACCATATGTGGTGATCCGTTTCCAAGGAACAAACAAAGTTTTTGATAACAGTGAAACTGAAAAATAGCGGTAGATGATCGTGATAAAAGCTAATAAGCGCTTAGCTAAGCTTACCCACCCGCTACTATACCACCAGTAAATTAGCTCTACTACAAGCATTCCAAGGTCCTAATTAACTCCCCTCACCATGTGACTATCATAGCATAACCGTTACTTAACTTCGTACCGAGCTATCTGATCCGACTTGGCTAAGAAAAGTTCGCCTTGATAACTCATTGACGCTTTACTTGCGTTGCCCTAACCAAATAAGATAAATAATATGAATCAAAGCGGAACAATCTTATACGGAGCTTACGGGGCTAATCGTGACCCTGAAATGTTAAAAGCAATAACAGGCAATGTCAGATTGGTTGGCAAACAAGCGACTCTCAAAGATGTGGAATTGTGCGTTCAACGCTTTGACCAAATACCTGACATAGTTACGCCTACAGCACCTGTACTATTGTCACCAAAAGCCATTATGGCAGACGCCTGGGGAGAGGAAAGTGATTTTGAAACGTATGTTATACGACCTGCAAAAGGTGGCGAGGTATCATGTTGTGTCTACCAACTATCATTACAAGAGCGAGCCTTAATTGCAGAGTGGGAAATGATTGAATTTGGTTGGTATAAATCAATGGATATAACTGCCATCTTAGAAGATGGCTCAGAGATTACAGTAAATACAGAGGGCTTGAGTGATGGAGCTTCTATTGACCGAGTGATAAATGGCAAGGATTACCCAACTTACTTAAACGACCCGACCGATATGTTCAAGGTTGCTGAACAAGCAAGAAAAGAGTTCCTAGCACGTCAGCCTTCTCCAAGTTAGAAAAGGCTCAAAATGTCCAATATGGTCGGGGTGGCGAGACTCGAACTCACGACCTCAGCGTCCCGAACGCTGCGCGCTACCAACTGCGCCACACCCCGTAATACAATTTTCAATTCGGCAATTTTCAGTTTTCATTTAGCTGCCCACGGATCTTAGCGATTATACTGCTACGAGTGGTTTTAAAATACACTAGTACTAATCTATTAGATCAAGCTCTTTTAGTTTTGGCAAAACATCGTGCTCAAATATCGATCCTATTTTTACCCCCTCAACTGGACGCGAACCGACCCATCGAATCTCTTCCACCTCACTATCAGCCCTAGGTTCTCCTTGCCACTTTCTTACTATATAAACATCCATCTTGACGATTTTATCCTCTGCTCCAGCAGCTTGAGCATAAAATGTGCCAAAAATTTCAAGATCTGTTTCGTTCACATCTATACAAAATTCTTCTTTAAGCTCACGAACCAAAGCTTGCTTGGAAGTTTCGCCTGCCTCAATAGCCCCACCAGGAGCAATAAAAAAATGCTTTCCAATGGATCGCTCCACTAACAACTTTCGATCACGTATAATGATGCCGCCAGCTTTATGAATATCTGCAACTCTTTCCATATTTCAAAGGTATCATACAAGCTTAATAACTAACATGATCGGGATTTAACTATCCTCTATTTTAATCCCAACCTCTCGCAACAAGCTTGCGCCCAACGTGATTGCTTGGTTTTGATCAATCAATGCGCCTTTTAGTGAGAGTAGCCCGTTGAGTCCCGTAATTTCGCACCCTCGTAAGTCGAGTATCGATGACTTACAGGCCGAAAACTGTGCCCGAGTTAAATTACTATTTTGAAAAACTACATTACTCAGAGTAGAGCCATAAAAATCACTGTCAGTCAGGTCGCAGTCAATAAATTTACAGCGCGTCAGCTTGCTCATTCGAAAGTTTATTTCATTTAGTTTACACTCCTTAAACAAAACATCTCTAAACACGCCGTTCGACACATCCAAACCAGTTAGTCGACTAGTTTGGACACTAACTCTTATCCAAGTTGAGTCGGCTAGATCACAAGCTAGAAATGCGCAAGCATTTACCTCGCTATCGGTCAGTTCAAGCTTGCGCATAGCAACATACGAAAACGTACTTTGATTGATGGCGCACTGATCTATTACTAGACTTTTAAGATCTCGCTTGTCCATTTCAAGCTCACCGATACTTACTTGCGCTAATCTTTCTTCTATAACTGAACCATTATCCCAAACCTGTAACTCAACCAACAGCTTAGGAGATTCTGGTGTCTTTATCATCCGATAAACCAAAAGGGTTTTGGTACACGTGTTGTTCTTTTGGCTACGATCCTGCTTTGATACATTCTTTTTGGCAAAGTAGATTCAACAACATTTCTCCAGTTATCTTTAAGCCATTTACGTTGATCCCGCCATAATTGCTCAAGACCGCGTTCAGCGAACTCCCGTCGCATCACCCCACCAGCATGTGGGTGACGATATTTTTGCTCAATTGGGGAATTAAACCCATGAGCATAATGGCAGAGTTCATGCACTAAGGTAGCTTTTATAATAAACTCTGGAACCCGCTCATCTCTAAATAAGCCGTTGAGAGTAATGATGCTTATGCGAGGGTCTTTAGAATCAACTCTGATTGAACCCAACCGATTCTTCGTTTTCCGGCCAAAAACAATTCGCACATCATTATCTTGTTGTACATCGGCAAAATGTTGGTCCCATGTACTGTCCAACAGCTCGTATAACCACGTGTCATCTCGTACCATATAACTATTATAACAATAATAGGTGCATAAAAACGTCTATTACCAGCCGCTTTAGTGCTGTTGATACAAATTTGTATGGCTACAGTTAAAACAACTGCTTCCGGGTTCAAAGTCTCCAGAACGAATGCCTTCCGACGCTTTGATAATTTTTTGTTCCATCGCCTCAAGCTGCTTGGCGGTTTTGCCTACCGACCCGACCAACCCTTGATCTAAAAAATCCAAAGTCAGTTTTTGGGGTATCTCCTGATGCATCAATTGCCACGCCAACGCATACATCGTTAGCTGGTCGCTAGTTTTAGCCCGCCGCACCACCGACTCCTCGTCGCTTAGGCCCGACCCGCCAGTTTTATAATCGCAAATTTCAATAGCCCCATCGATTGTTTCAAAAACGGCATCGTAGCGCCCCTTCATAATCACCTTGGCTGCTGGCACTTTAACCGCAAAACTCTCTTCCACTGACCGAGGCGGTCTGGGGGGTTGCCTTTCGCGATTATAGAAGGCCGTTATAACATTTTTTGCCTGCGCTAAGCTACGTGCCTCAATTCCGACCGAAAAAAACCCTTCCACTGGCCATTGTGCCGCCAACGTATCCAATAACTCCGTCAAATCCAAGCTGCCTCCCCCCATTTGCACCCTATGGAAGTGCTCCACCAGTGAGTGCAACAAATTACCATAAGCTAAATTTGCGCTTTGGCGCTCCGGCACTTTCAAAATATGCTTCCATCTAAACTCCGCCGGGCATTTTAAATAATCGTCAATTTGCCGGACTCCCAAAACCAGCCAACCATCTTGCCAAAAGTTTGGAGTCAAATCCATCCCATGAGCAGATGGTTTAAACATCTCGATTTGCTGAATTTGTCCGGTTGCCGCCATCCGATCTGGCGCCACAATTTCAACCCCCGCCGCCTCGCTCAAAAACTCCGACGGTTTGTGGGGCAACTTCCCGCCGTGGTCAGTCGAATACGTCATAGCTAAATACCGCTTCGCCCTGGTCATAGCCACATACATCAAGCGGCGCTCCTCGCGCTTATTCCAATCTTCATCGCCTTCAACAGACTTAATCAACCCCGGTGGTAGTTCTAAACCGCCTCCTCTATCGCGAGCCGGGAAGTTTCCTCGCGTTAAATCGAATAAATAAACTATCTCAAACTCCAAGCCTTTCGAACGATGGACGGTCATAATCTGCACTTCTGCAGCCAACACGTCCACGTCATTGGCATCGGTAGTTTCACCTGCCCGCATCAACCCACCCAAATGATCTACATATCCAACCACGCTCTTATCAACCGCAATCTTTTCGTAGTCGAACAAAGTCTTAAAATATTGGTTCAGGTGGTTTAATTTTAAAATGTACTCCGGCCGGCCGTCATCACTTCCGCGCACCAACATCTTTACATAACCAGTTGTTTCCAAAAAATCAAAGCCCACCTCACCTACGCTGCGGTTCGGCAATAAGTCCCTCCAATGATCAATCTTTTTAACCAGCTCCGCCATAATCTCTGGTTCACCCTCATACATACCATCCCGTAAGACCTGTTCCAGACTTTTATGTCGCATCATTGCCACATCCGCGGCCAACCTTAGCAAACGAATATCAAAATTAAACACCTCGCCAGCCAATAAATGATAAAGGCTGGCAGAATCATTTGGATTAGCCAAAACCCGAAAAAAATACAACAAGTATTTTATTTCGGCCTGCTCGTACAAATCTTGACTCTGGCCAATTAGCCGGCAAGGCAACCCAGCCCGCTCAAAGGCCCTTTTAAGAATCAGCCCTTGGCTATTTTTGCGCACCAAAACTGCCATATTTGACGCCTCTGTCCCCGAACGAAGTTGGGTCTTTATGTGACTTGTAATCCACTCCATTTCAGATTCATAATCGCTTTTTGCAATAATTTCCGGCTCTAACCCCTCAAACTGTGCGTGTAATTGTTTATCAATTTTGTTTTTTAACTCCAACCGTTCCGGATTATTATGCTGGATCAACCGATAAGACCAGTCCAAAATCGCCTGGCTAGAACGGTAATTTTGCGTCAACACTACTTGCCCAGCTTCAGGATAATTTTCTTTGAAAGCCAGAATATTAGAAATTGCCGCTCCTCTAAACCTATAAATACTCTGGTCATCATCCCCCACCACCATTAAGTTATGATGACCCTGTGCCAGCAACTCCAACAACCGGTTTTGAGCGCGATTGGTATCCTGAAATTCGTCAACTAAAACATATTTAATCTCCCATTGGAGCTGTCGCAACACATTTGGTCGTCGTTCTAAGATTTCAATGGCCAAACTTATTTGGTCATCATAGTCGAGGAAACTTTGCTCCCGGCAGATGTCGGTATAACGCTTGAATGCCACCGCTAATTCCAGTTGTTTTTTAGCTTCCATTTCATCGGCTTTATCTTTAATTAAGTCTCGCATTGACTGCGCCAGCTTTAGATATTCATCCGATGTCACTAGCTCATTTTTAAGTTTAGAAAAATAAGCCAACAGTTCGGTTATGTATTTGTCTGGCCGGCTCACCGGGGCAAAATAATCCATATTAAAACTATCAATATTGTCGCTAATCAGGATATTTCGTTGTATTTCTGACAACAACATTGCGTCAGACGACAAGCCTATTTCTCTACCGAAGCGCTTAATCAAGTTATCGCCAAAGCCGTTAAAAGTCAGTAAATCTACATTGTGGAGATACCCAAGTAACTCCACCATCCTCTGCTCCATCTCAGCTGCTGCTTTTTCGGTAAATGTCAGGGCTAGAATCTGCCCTGGCTGGGCTTTTCCAGATTTTATCAACCAAGCTATCCGACGCGTAATCACCTGGGTTTTGCCAGTACCAGCCCCCGCCACTACCAGCAAAGGCCCCTGGTCGTGCTCGACTGCCCTGCGCTGCTCACTATTTAACCCCTCCAATAGATCATCCATAGGTTCAATCATAAGCGCACTGCATCATCCTGTCGACACTCGGCTAACAGTACCCCTTTGACTCATTTCAACTATCGACTATCACTCGAAAATGTTATGCTTATGCTAGGAATTATATCGATTATGAGCGAACTAATCACTACAACAGCTAAACTGTTACCCAGAAGCAAGCGTCTAAAACCATTTCCGGGATTTGCTACAGCCTACTATTATGAGGCTGAGGATCAGGTATCTGAACTCGGCAGTCTTTATGTTGCAATCGAAGTTTTAACCAATCCCAAGCAAGCCGAGACAGTAGCCGACTTAGTAATAGAAACGCTCGGAAACCATTTTTATAACTTATCAGATGATCAAAATACGCCGCTTGAACGCTTTGAGCAAGCTGTTAAAGCCACAAACCAAGCCCTAGCTGAGTACACCAACAAAGGAAACGCTAGTTGGGTTGGCAGGATGAGTGCAGTAATTGCAGTTATCGTAAGTGACGAGATACACATCAGCCAAACCGGTTCTGCTGAAGCTTATCTATATCGTGGCAACATCACTAGTCACGTCACTGCCGATCTGCACAACAAATCGCAACAACGACCCATCAACACATTTGCAAATATCGCCACCGGTCAGTTACAGCTACACGACCGACTTGTAATAGCCACCCCAGCGTTCTTTCACCAAGTGTTACGAACCCAATTAAAGTCCATTTTAAAAGACAACACCGCTAGCAGCGGGATCCAAAAGCTATCTGAGCTTATAAATGATAGCGACGAAGCTAGCCGAGTCGCACTCATTATAGTGGAGCTCACTACAGCAGAACTTCTGGCACAACAAGTCCAGAGCGACCAACCCGAATCCATTGCAGTTGGTCAACCTGACAAACCGCTTGAAATTGCCAAAGCTATCGCCTCTCCAGCTGCTCGTAGCATCCTTAATTCTTCAAAGAGCCTTAGCACCAAGGCTGCAGAGCAAGCCAAAAACCACGTTGTTCCAAAAATGAACAACCTCGGACACCAAGCAGCAGGCGCCATTCGCAGCCGTCTCCACACCAAAGGTGGCCAACTTCAGCTTATTGGAGTAGTCCTCACAATTATTATTATAATAATATCCCTAGGAGCTAGACGCAGCCTAAACCAAACTCAATCGCAAAAAATCGCCATCTTCCATAGCATTTATCAAGACTATGCCAAAGCGCAAACTATGGCCGCTAGCGGAGATAAAGACGGCGCTAGTAAGGTCTTGTCTAGGGCAAATTCTCAGCTATCCTCACTCAAGGGCACTGTTAACGAAGCCGCCTTTTCCTCGACCCTATCATCTCGCTCTCACCTCGAAGCTGAGCCAACTTCTATCTCAGCTTTAGAGAGTCAAATAACCACACTCTTAGATAAATTGAATAATGTTGCAAAACTTAAATCCACCGTCTTAGCCGACTTGACTAAGCTCAAAAACACTAAGCCAACTTTCCTTGAACTAGTAGGAACCAAGCTAATCATGGCTGACGGACAAGGCAACTCATCGTTTTATGTCTACGACCTAACGGCTAAGACGGTATCTACCAGCCCTAAAACCCCCACTGGTTTTGGCCGTGTAGTAGCCACAACTCCCAGCAGCGATAATAGCGGAATATATGTCCTTACCGACAAACCTTCTGTATGGTTCTATAAAGCCATAGATGGCACAATATCTGAACAAAGCCTAAGCTTTGGCGATTGGCCCCGCGGGAAAGCCTTAGCTAGTTATAACGGCAATCTTTATGTCCTGGCCCACGACTCAAGCCAATTGTATAAATTTTCACCGACCTCAGCTGGCTTTACCGCGCCAGTCGACTATTTCACTGACGCTAGTACGATCAAGGACACAACCACTATAGCCATAGACGGCTCGATTTATCTTATGGGAGGCAAAAGCGGTATACGCAGATTTGTAGCCGGTGTACTTGATGAATCTTTAGCGCCCCTACCTCAAAACTTCATAAACCCCACTCATTTGCGCTCAATCGGCAACGGGGACAGACTAATTGCCATTGATTCAAAATCACTCCAACTTGTCCTGTTTGAATCCACTCCCGATGCACTCATAATGGGTGATCAAGTTACCCTAGACTCTACACCCGTTTATTCAGTTACGGTTGATTCCAGCTCAACCACTCTCTATGCTCTCACTAGGGGCAAGTTAATCAGTGCGCCACTACCCTAAACACGGTCTGGGGCGGTAATACCTAACAGCTCAAGACCGTTTTTAAGAATACCTGCATAGGCTTGAACCAAATTTAATCGTACCTTCTCCCTAGGATCACCCATCACTCGATTTTTTTCATAAAAGGCATTAAAAACTTGCGCTAGCTCATACAGATATCCGCAAACGCCATGTGGCATCAATTCCTCAACAGCACCCTCAACCACCATTTGATATTCCCCTAATTTTGCAAGTAAAACACGTTCACCAGGCTCTAATGACTCTGCCGACTGCCCTGTTAATGGTCCACCCTTGGTCAATATACTCCTAGCCCGCGCATGAGCGTATTGCAGATACGGACCTGAATTTCCCAATATATTTACTGATTCTGCCGGGTCGTACACAACATCTCCGCCTATGCGTGACTTTAAAAAGGCGTATTTTACGGCTGCTAGAACCATTTGATCGCTAGCTTGGACTGTCACTGTCTTGGCTGCCTCACTAGCCGCATCCATGACATCCGTAGCCCGCAAAATATTACCTTTTCGGCTACTCATTTTTACTCCACCCTGCAACTTTACTTGGCCGTGAGTAATATGTTTCGTACTAAGAGGTATGTCTGGACATAGCTGCTCTACAACCTTTAATACTACCTTCATGTATTCTAGAATGTCATTACCTGTTATTACGACGCTCTTATCAAAATGATAATCATTCCACTTACAAATATTTAACCCGGCGTCTTTAGCCTCGTAGGTCGGCACGCCTTTTGAAGTTAAGAATACCCGGGTATGGAGACCATATTGCTCGCCCCGAAACACCACCGCACCCTCCGAACGTTCTAGTACGCCCTTGTCCAGGCCTTTTTCAACCAATTCCAATCCAAACGGCGTTGTTATACTTTCGGGATAGTACTTATCAAATTTACTCCCAATACGCGCATAAAACTCCTCAAAGTAATCGTAACTCCATTGCCGACAGACCCAGTATATTCTAGCTAAATCTGATTCACGATCATTTGAAGATGCGATTTTGTAAATTTGTTGATTCAGCTGATCAATCATTGTTTTAGCTTCTAAATCTTCTTCATCCGCTGTAGATCCCACAACATAAGCCTCAGCCATCCAATCTGCTCGCTTATCCTCTAAAACGCTACCCAACTTATCCGGGAACTCTCCACCTAGCTTTTGTATAATCCCCCACATCGCTCTCGCTGCATGACGACCAACATCCCCACCAAAGTTAACGCGCGACACTTTGGCCCCAGCCACCTCCATTAGGTTTGCAATAGCATCCCCTACCACACTGGTATACAAGTGTCCTGCATGTAGAACTTTAAAAGGGTTGGGATCAGAATACTCAGCCACCACCGTCTGACCCACTAAGCTCTGGTGAATGGGCTCGTCTAGCCGTTGCCACAAAGCGTTGTCGGTCAGACGGAAATTGATAAAACCGCTCCCAGCCACCATAACTTCCGCTATTTGAGGGGCTTTAATAGCTTGGACTAGCTCATCTGCAATCGCTTTGGGCGCCTTTTTTAGTTGACCAGCCACTTGGAACGCCACATTGGTGCTAAAATCCCCAAACTCGGACTCAGGCAAGCTAACATTTGGAGTAATCTTCACGCCATAGCTAGACTCAACCGCCTGAGCAATAATATTCTGCAACTTCTCAACCATAATGGTATCGATTATACCTTAGTTGAAGTGAGGCTGTATAATGCTAATTATGAAACTACTGGCCAAAAACAAACGAGCGACCTTTGACTATGAGATTACCGACAAAATCATAGCCGGTTTAATACTGGTTGGACCCGAAGTTAAAAGCATCAAAAATGGCCATGCTAGCCTTAAAGGCAGCTTTATCGCTATTCGAGACGGTGAAGCCTACCTTACCAACGCTCATGTTACGCCTTACAACATGGCCGGTAACAGCAATCAGCCCGACCCTACCCGCACGCGCAAATTACTGTTGCACCAAAAACAGCTACAAGAACTCATTGGCAACAAAACTGCCGGCCTGTCAGCCATTCCTATGGCCTTACTTGAGCACAAGCGACTCATAAAACTCGAAGTTGGGATTGGACGGGGCAAACACAAATACGACAAGCGAGAAGCCATTAAAAAACGTGATACTGAGCGCGAAGCCCGCCGAGCAGTTAAATAGGCTTGTTTTTTATTAATCTATACCTTGCTAATCCCACAAATTCTGCCTGTCTGTTGGTCTCCATTTCCAGTATCTCTCTCCCACGCAAGGTCAAACGATACAGCCTTCTCTTATAAGGCGATGATGTGGCTTTAACTATACCCGCAGGTTCAATGTAACCCATAGCCTCTAATCGATTGAGGCCAGGGTATAAGGAACCAGCACTCATCAAAATAACCCCCTTGCTATCAACTTCTGCCTGCTGCGATATTGCATAGCCATACTGGGGTTTTTCAGCTAAAGCTAACAAGATTGAGCCCATTTGGGGAGTGAGCGGAATTAAACTGTCTCCGTCCGCGATGTTCATACTCAGTATTATATCACCAAAAGTAATAATATATTAGTACTTTTGGTGATATAATACTGCAGAAGTACTACCCCACTCCTGTCGTGGTCTTATTTTTAGGGTTAATCAAGACTAAAGTACCAGGTTATATAAAGGCCTCCATACTCTTATTAAAAGAACTCTTATCTTGCCCCGGATCTAAAAAATAATTCGGATTACCTCGTTAAAAGAATCCGTATGCACTTCTTAGAGTAGAACGAAGAAGGCCCGAAGGCTAAGGATCAAATCCTCTCCTTCGGGCACCGCTAACTCATCTTGAGAATCCAACAGCCATTAAGCTGTTCTACGGTTGTTGTCCAGCCGAGCTCAGGATGGCCAAACATTTGAGCCAGTCCGTTAGCTAGTTCTTCGTTAACGTCTGAACCAAAATTTACGACAACAGTACCACCAGGAGCGTACTGTTCCCGGATACCTGCTTCAATCTGCGCCACCAGGTAGCGCTGGCTCTGCCAAAACTTACGGCCTGCTGCTGCCTTACTGGTTGGTAAGAACTCAACCTGATCGGTCGCCCCCACCCACTCGTCACGATCATATGCTGCCAAACTAAGCCACTCTTCCGGTTCAACTGCCAAGATGGTTGCTAGTGCAAGAATGTGATTTGGACTGGGTCGACTGGGATGTCCAGTCCTAGGATTTTTGCCTAACTCAAGAATGCTAAGATAAGACGCTGTGAAGCCAGCTGCACTCGCTACCTGTCGCATCGACATTTTGCTGTCTTTGCGGCATTTACGAATCTGTTGACCTAACAGCCTAAGCTCAGCTGGATCAGCCGAGCGTCTCCAATTGTCTGTCATGACGCTCCTTTGCGGAAGGAACTTCCCTCGCGACACTTTCTTTCCTGAACAATCGTCGATATGACCATTACGCCCATCAACACCAAAGCAATTAAAGCTAATATGGCTGAAAAGAAGAACATAGCACCCCTCCTTGGTAGGGACGAGAACATAGTGTATCAGTGCTTATACGCTTTTATTTATTTAATGTTAAAATATAGTAAATATGATAAAACAATCCAACTCTCTTATAAAACTAGGCTTAACCCACAACGAAGCACTTTGTTATCTGGCTCTGGTTAAGAAGGGCTCAATGACAGTGTCGGAAGCGGCAGAGCAAATTAGCGTTCTTGTAAATTCGGTTTATCGTTTACTTGATAAACTACAGGTCTACGGAATGGTAGTCGAGCTAGCTACCAGCCCTCTTAAATATCAAGCTCTACCTCCGAAGGCAGCAATTGAGGCGTATTCTCGATATCAATCTGAAGCGCTGAGCTCATCTAAACTACAAGCTCTTGCAAGCCTTAATAAGCATATCCCCCAGGACGAAACCCTCATAAATTTCATTTCAGGCCAAAACCAATTTTTTGATAAGTTTGTTGAGCTTTCGCACTTTGCCAAGCAAGAAATACTTGTCATATCAATTGGCGAACCCGTTCCAGATGAAATCAAGCTTTCTACTCGAGATGCTTTAGCTCGCAACGTCGAATGTAAGTTTATGTTCCATAAATATGATAAAAATAACCAATCACTCCTCAGTAGCTGGGTTGCCATGGGAGTTGAGGTCTCACATTACCCCGACAGCGGCTTTCATCTACTAATATTTGATAGTCAAAAAGCCGTTTTGGTTGCCAGCAACCCCAAGGAAACAACCGAGAGAACCGGCATGGTTATTACTAGCCCTGAGCTCACAAAGGCGCTGCGCGACTTTTTTTACATGCGCTGGGAAAAAGCCATTCCGATTAAGCGGTAGCCGTCCGAAAATCGTTAATAAACCTGTCTGTGGGTAGACAGACTCCCACCCTCTACAACTCCACGGACTGACCGTCACCCAAAGCTATAACCTCTGCCTCAGCTTCATCAGCGTAAAGCTTAAAGTGGTCTAGGTTGGCCAAGTTATGATGGTCGTTATAGTGTATCGGTATCACTCTCTTAGCTCCGATCGACTTAATCAACTCCATGGCATCATAAAAGCTAATGTCAGGGCCTGCTACAGGTACCGCCGCATCATGAACCGTTACCCCGCTCGTTTCCACCCCGTCTCCAGGATGGAAAAAAGTTCCATCTATAACGTAGCCCGTATTCTGAACGTCACCATAGACTTTGGGTACTCGACAGTGCGGTAAATCATGAGGCATAACCGTAAACCCAGGCACGCTAAACCCTTCTCCTGATTTAATTTGCTTAATCCCTTCAAGCTGAGCACAAGTATCAGTGTTTCCGTATATCGAAACACCTTCAGATACTAGCCCAGAAATGAATTTAGGATCAAAATGATCGCCATGATGATGAGTTATCAACACCGTCTCAACCGTTCCTATATCACGACTACTATATCGGGCGGTAAAATGAGACCCCGGATCAATCAACAGCCTATGCCCGTCTTTTTCTAACAATAAACACGACTGAGGATATTTTGTTACCTTCAATAATATTTCCTCCCTTTCACCAATTATATCAATTTAAGCACCAGTTGGTCCGTTTTTTCACACCCCCTTGAAAAAAACTGATAATTCTTATGTAAACCCATTGACAGCCCGTTCAAGCCTGATATAAGATTCAAATAGGTACTGGACAAAAAAAGTACTCAGATACAAAAACAATCAAAACTCCACCGAAACAAGGCTCTCCGGAGCCTTTTTCGTTACCGCAATTTGTTACGTACACTCAATCGGGTGTTCAACTATGGAATTATCCATCGACCAATTTTCTTGTTATCATGGAGCTATGCCCAACACTTTTTGCTATCACTGTGGCGCACAAACCACACTTGATCCTGACAAATATCCTAAGTGCGCTCAACACGGAATTTTATGGAAGCTAAAACAACCTGGCTTATGCGCCGATGCACTCGTAATTCAAGATGGTATGCTCTTGCTCATCCAAAGAAAGCAACCACCATTCAAAGGCTACTGGGCAATGCCAGGGGGATTTCAAGAATATGGTGAACACCCCACAAGCACCGCAATACGTGAAGTTGTGGAGGAGACAGGATTAAACATAGAAATAACCCAAATTCTAGGTATTTATGTAGAGACCATGCCAGACGCCTCATTACGACAAATTGTAGCTTTTGTGGCTACGCTCATAGACGGGCGGCTTAGAGTAGGAGACGATGCCAACAAAGCCAGCTGGTTCCCTTTAAGCAAACTTCCAGAAAATGTCATACCTTATCATTTGAAGCGAATTGACGACTATAAGACCGGCATGGCCTCCTATAGCAAAAGAATCCTTAGCCAGTCCTATACATCATCATAGATGCACCCAAACAGGCGTGCCAATGGGCGCCCAGTTATAAAGCCAGCTGGCTGTTGCAATTGGCAGGTTTACGCAACCATGTGAGCCGTTATAATAATAGTCTTGCCCACCAAAAACGCCATTGCGCCAACTGGCATCGTGTAGCCCATAATCGGTATGAAAAGGCATCCAAAACTGTACAAAGACGTTGTAGTTATATCCTAATGGACGTCCATCTAAATAGCGGTTAGTTTGCTTGGCATAAATACTAAACAGACCTGTGACTGTAGGGAACCCATAGCCAGTAGCCCCAGAAGTCACTTGTGACTCATAAGCCACTTTATGATCCTGATAGGCCCATAAGCGCTGGCTGCTTAAATTTATCTCGATATATTTAGGCGCATCGAGCGACACCGTTCGGTTATATTGGGTTTTAAATGCCACCACCACCATTGGAATAGTTATGGTAGAGCCCTTTGCCGCTGTAACAGCCGCAATAATTTGGGCAGATAGCGATGCCTTGTCTATGGCCGTACCATCAACCCCACCCTCCTCAGCCTTAACTTCACCATTCACCACGCTAATCTTTTTGGAAATTGCCGCCACTTCTACTTGAGGCGCAATAGTCTTTAAATAATCATTTACCCTCCCAGAATCAACAGCCGGGATTAAACCGCCATTAAGTTGTTTTGAAAAAGTGATCCAACTACCTACTTGAGCAAGCGACGGAATAAACGTCTTTTCACCATACACCAGCTTCACGGACGTTCCAATTAGGCTTTTGGTCGCTTCTGCTACTGTCTGAGCCTCTGCCGCTTGAACATCAGCCGGTACTGGGCCGCGCTGGATAGTAAGCTGTTCCACATTCGAACCCACACTTTCTTCTAAAGCCGCCACTAATGCCTCGATGTTTACCCCCAAACCAGGTTTATCTGGTTCAACAGTCGCAATACCATTTTTGATTACGATTGCGGCATCTACCGGCGCAGCTGATTGTTGGCTAACAAAGGTCGAGGTAAATTTAGCTAGCACTACCCTATCAATGCTATATGCCAGCACCAGTGGCTTGCGTCTTGATGAGTCAATTAACCCAATAACTGGCAAAACTTCGTTACGGCCCACTGCAAAAGCCTGGCTAGCAGTTAGGGCAGGATCATAGCTTGCGCCCAAATCTCCTAACTTAACCCTATATTTGACATTATCAACCACCAACGACAGATGATAAGCCCGCACTTGAGCACGTAGCAGCTTCAGTGCCTCTGATCGCGTTAAACCACCTAAGTCCAGTGATCCCACTTTTACTCCTGGATATATACGGTCTTGCAGCAGACTAGCTAAAACCACGTTTGTAGACACGAATAAAAACCCAGTCAGCCCTATGACTACTATCAAAACTCGCTTATTTAGAATTTTTTTAATCATCAACCGCCACTTGGTTTGTAACTCTTATGGTTAATTGTCGCCGAAATATAACATAAGTGCAAGGATAACTCTTGAAAAACTTATGCTTTAAGTGACATAATACAGTCAGGTATTCAAAACAAATAAAAAATGTTACAAAAAGTTCGGTTTGCACTAATTATCACCCTCGAGCTAAGCTCATTTATTAGCCTAGCCAATCTTAATTTTAGAAAAAACATTAGTCCCCAAGTATCTTTTACACCACCCAACATTGCTTATAAGCCCCAACCACCACAAACACTTACTCCCCCCCCAACTCCTGCGCCAACACCCCAACAAAACAACAAACCAAACTCAAATAAGATTACAAATAATGAAACAACGAGTGTTAATTCTGCTTTAAGCGCACCCAAATCTCACCCCAACTATCAATACACTGCTCTTGTATCGACCAGCAATCCCCTCTATGCAATGGAGCCTTTTGTAAACCGCCTGGGAGCGCCCGCCGGTCTTAATGCGGCCGTTTCAAGCAGTTCTATAGCCCCAATAATAGCCGTCATAGATACTGGCTTTGGCATGGCCCACAATAACCTCCAATCACTCTGGGCCACCGACTCATCTGAAATGGGTCCGAGCCTACTTGGATCAGCACAAAACTGCACAAATCAAGGCTTGGTCCAAGATAAACGTTGTAATAATTACGACAATAATAATGATGGCTACCCCAGCAACTGGCGTGGATGGGATTTTGTCGGTAACGATAATGACCCCTCCACCGGTTCATCTAATCCTTACGGCTCATCAGTAGCCCACGGCACACTTACAGCCAGCTTAGCAGCGGTCCTAAACCCCAACGTCAAGATAATGCCGCTGCAAGCACTAGACGACGCCGGTGTAGGATATACCGACACTGTCGCTGCAGCGGTGCGTTATGCAGCAGACCATGGAGCTACCGTTATAAGTCTCAGTCTAGGATCACCCTACGATGACAGTTATCTACGAGCAGAAATCAACTATGCCATCAGTAAGGGTATTGTTGTTGTCGCGGCAGCCGGAAACAGCGGCTGTAACTGCCTATCTTACCCCGCAGCTTACCCAGAAGTCCTTTCCGTCGGTGCTACTACCAGTTCCGACCAAGTAGCCTCATTCTCTAGCTACGGAGCCAGCTTAGCCGTAGTAGCTCCTGGAACAGCTAATGACGTTTGTGGAGCATTATGGACGCCCGCCAACCAAACTTCGTCTTATAGCTGCAACTACTCCGGGACTTCTTTTGCCGCCCCAATCGTAGCAAGCCTGGCTTCACTGCTACAAATGCAAAGCCCCGTAGCCTCCCCTGGTGACATCATCCGCTTAATCACTCAAAATACCGATAAACCTGCGGGTATGGGCGGCCAAGGGCGCACGCTACAATACGGCTACGGCAGGATAAGCATCTACAAATCTATTCTAGCTGCTTCTTTGGCATCTCCAAAAGGCCAACTACTGAACAAGAACAAGGCTAGTTTATCGGCTGCTGACATCGTAAATGGTCCTCTGCTCAACTCTACCTGTCAGGGTGAACCAGGCGCAAGCTGTAATATACGCATTACTAGTAGCGATGGGAATACTGTTAAATACCTTGGTAGCCAAACCTTGGATGAATGGGGCGGGGCTAACTTTATATGGAATGCTGCCTCAGTCGGACTATCGGTTGGCCAATGGAAAGTCGAGTCAATCATTTCTTACCTTGGCCAAACAACCACCAAGCCGCCCTTGAGCCTTGATATTACACCGTAGCTCTACGCAAGCCAAAGTGCTCATGATATAGTTAAGCATAAGATGCAAGATGGTGAGCGCGAGCAAGAAGAACTAAAAGCCAAGCAATGGGCGGCCGAACATAAGTCGGTTTATCTTGATCTGCGCAATGCCAGTGGGTTCGATCAGGCCTCCAATCTTATGAGCGGAAACGACATTGCCACATATCAAATAGTCCCGCTCGGAAAAGTTGGCGGCCAAGTCAACTTTGGCGTCACATCTAAAACAGATTTAGGCAGGTTACAATTTATCAAGCAACGCTTCCCCGACTACCAATGTCGTTTTTACGTTATTACCCAGTCTAGTTTCGATGAAATTGCCAAGGTTCTGGATGCTGCCGTTATGAGTCAAGTTTCCAGCGGATCGCTTGAGGACATTGCTACTAGAATCAAAACCGCCAAAGGCGACGATATTTTTAGGCTCTTAGCACAACAAGGCTATAACATGCGTGCTTCCGACATCCACATAGAACCCAAGCTCGATCAAGTCTTAGTGCGATTCCGCATTGACGGTGCGCTGCATCAAGTTATGACGTTGCCACCTGAAAGTTACAAAATTTTATTAAGTAGCCTGCAAACCAAAGGCCATATGACATGGGGAAGCGACCGGCCTCAAGGTGGACGTGTTGATGAGATCCTGACTGATTCATCCGGGAAAGAATTTACTCTTAATGTTCGCCTTGAAAGTATTCCGACTCTACGCGGTGAAGAAATTATTGCCCGACTTTTGATCCTCGACGCCCAATATCTAAGCCTAGCGAGTATGTCTATGTTAGAGTCGCAAAAACAAAAACTTGAAGAAGTTATTACCCATATGCATGGCATGATTTTAACGGTAGGCCCAACTAACTCCGGCAAGACTTCATTGCTTTACGCAATTATTAACAAAGTAAACACTCCCGAAATAAAAGCTGTTACTCTAGAAGACCCAGTAGAATACGAGCTTCCTGGAACAAGCCAAATACCCGTAAACGCTGACGATAACGAACTGTTTGCCGAAAAGCTCCGGGCTGTTCTAAGACAGGATCCCAACGTCATCATGCTTGGTGAAATTCGCGACATCGATACTGCCAAGACTGCCTTACAAGCAGCCCTGACCGGGCATTTAGTACTTTCTACCTTCCATGCCAATAGTGCCTCCGCCGCCATCAGTCGCTTAATGGATATGATTGGCCAAAACCCACTATTACCATCATCACTACGACTTATAGTAGCCAAAAGGCTAATCCGCAAAGTTTGTGAACACTGCGCCCAAACCTATGAACCAGACCAAAACCAAAGTAATCAAATTAAGGCTGCACTACGAAATGTATCAAGCGCTATCTACCAACCCACCGAAAAGATAACTCTTTCACGAGGCAAAGGTTGTGAATCTTGCAACAACTATGGATATTTTGGGCGCATATCACTACTAGAAATGCTAGAAATGACACCCGCTATGGAAGCTATTGTTAGTAGCGGAACAGGAGCTTCAACTACCCGGGCTATTGCCGAACAAGCCGCCAAAGACGGTATGATTACCCTACTTCAAGATGGATTGCTCAAAGCCATAGCAGGGTTAACCACAGTAGAAGAAGTATATCGTGTGGTTGAGGTCAGCTAGAAGTTTTAATTGACCATTCTGGTTCTAAATATGATTTCAGCTGAGAACGGGCACGCTTAACGCTTGGCTGTAGCTCTTGAGGCAATAAGTAATCATTACTCAAACGATAGAACAACGAATTTGTCCAACCAAAACCCTCTTGTGCAGGATACAAACCTGCCTTAGGCGACGACCCTACCTTCACCACATTGTACTTTTCAAACAAACTTTGGTGTTTTTTAAACATCGCTAAGTTTGCGCTTATCCAAGTTCTTACAACCAGATCAGCCTCTTCTCTAAACCCATACCTTACCAACCCCTCAACCGCTATCCATTGCAATGGAGCCCATCCATTAGGGTATTCCCACTGTAACGAACGCTCATTTGTACTTGCCACTGCATCTGCTGTTGTAGTAGCCAAACCTCCTTGAAACTGAAACTTACTTAAGTTTTTTACCAGCATCTTTGCCTGAGCCTCATTAACCATTCCTGCCCACAATGGAAAATAAGCTGCAAGCGACCAAACCAAACTTTTATCGCCTTGTTTGTAATTGTAATCAAAGTACATGCCAGATTTATCATCCCACATCAACTTGTTCATGGTTACTTTTCGACGATAGGCCCGCTTTGCCCACATTAAAGCGTCCTGCTGCCTCTCCAAGATACGGTTTGCATTTTCAAAATCTTTTTCGTATTTATATAACAGCGCATTAAGATCAACCGGTAAATAATCTAGGCATTGGTTACCAAATCGGGGCGTCATATCCCAGCCGCTTTCGGCTTCAGCTAAAGATGATTCTAAATTAATATCATAGTTACGGCTAAGGCCTTGAAACACAACACGATTGTTGGGATGTTCGCTATTTGTCCAAACTTGTAAATACTCCGACTCCGCAGCCGCCATTGCCCTACTTAACCATTTTTTGCTTTTGCGTAAATGGTGGTACACCTGCAAAATGTAAGTAGTCAAGAAAGGTGGTTGAGATCGGCTCAAAAAATAAAATCGGTTACCGTTAGGAATAATACCAAAACGGCGTTGCAGGTAAATTAAATTTTCCAGCATATCGCCAGCTAGTTTTTTATGCCTGGTACCAAAAAGTCCTTGGGCTATGAAAAAACTATCCCAATAATACGATTCTTTAAAACTAAACCCTGCATTGCTACGACTACTAGGTACAATATAAGGTTTAGGTAGACCTATTAGAGTCCCTCGATCCTTGGGATTATATACGGTCAAAACCGCCCACATCCTATCGATATATTCAAGAACCGGCTCCAGTTCTTCGGGATCAAAATATCGAGTAGTTATATTTTCCATCGGCTTATAACTAAAAGCGTACTCCGGGTTGCCAGAGGATGTCAATTACGGTTACGCTTTACATCACTAAAAGGCTAGAATGTCTCGTAGTATGACTTTTTGGTTGCTTCACAGACGGTTGAAAGGCTGGCATCAAGCACTTGGCACAACTGGGTTGCTTGCTTATCGCTATGAAAATACGATACAAAATCTTTGACCGCTCCAATGATGCAGTTAGCACGGGCATTTTGAGTGCTTCCTAGCATACAAGTAGCTTTGGTCTGATCTACATTACTAACGCTGTTACCAGAAGCATCCCTTCCCAAGCTCTGATAGCAAGTATCGCGGTATTTTTCTTCTATACCAGCGCACTGTGCAAAAACAGTGGCAAAGTTTTGGCGAGCCAGACGTAAAGCATATGACGTTTGCATCAAATAACATTGATCTTTATACTGCTCTAATACTGCCGTACAGGGATACATCGGCTGATCACCCTTCAAAAAATCAGTGTGATCATTGGGATCTTCCGCGGCCATGACGTTTTGCATAAAAGCACCACCCTGGCAAGATTTTTGCTCCCAACTGTCGCCCGCCCGGTCGCACAAAGATAGAGTTTTCATTAAATCATTATCTTCAATCGAAAAAACCCCATGCCCCATACCATGAACGCAGTTGTAATGATAAAACGAATACGGTTTTTCAGCTTTTATTTGGGCACAAACAGTTGGAAGTTTACCTACAACATTTTCTGCGCCAATTTTAGCTATAAACGTTTCCATCGCCCCATGAAAGTAACCCGCCCAACAAAATTGGTCGCCCTGACTAAACACCTCTGAAATCGAAGCCGATTTTTCCGCCTGCACTCGCCCTATGACATGAACTAGCTGATGACACCCAGCTTTTACACTACTGTCTTTATCGTACGCCTTCTTAAGCTGCTCAAAAGCCCTTGCAACACCTTGCTCGCTTGTTAGCTTTTGATACTGCTTTTGTAAGCAAGGTAGGCTCTGGGGATCACCTTTACATGCATATTTAAAACTAGTCGTTTTTAGTGGAACTGCTTCTGCCAAATCCTTAACGTTACTTACCTTATTCAAGGTATACACACACCCAGCGACAAGTAAAACGATTACGCAGCATAGAATCACATATAAAGTTTTTTTATTAGAACTGCGGTTCATAATGCAAATATACCACATTGATAATTTTTTCAACTCTAGATACACAAAACCCAAAAATTATAATTAATGTTGTTTTATTTACAACTATTTTACGTTGGTAACAGGCAAAATGTCTTTATCTAAAACTGTTTCCAACAATTTTGTGATGCGGTTATTAGCTTCACGAAGTTCAATTTCGGTTTGCTTAAGATCTGTGATGTCCTGAAAAACGTTTACCACAAATCCGACCTCTCCAGGCTTGTCATAAATCGGCGAGGCCTTTACAGAGGACCACGATACTTTATTATGTGGGCGAACTCGAAAACCTATAATCTTCGCCGGCTCTTCTTCACCTTTCAAAGCCAACCTTCCAGGTAGCTCAGCAATATCTAACGGTTGAAGATTTTCATCCATAATCTCAAACCGCGACAAAAGATCTGTCACGGAGACGCTATACACCTCTGACGGCTCACTAAAACCCATAATCTTGGCAGCAGATTGATTTACATACACCAGCCCTCCCGCCTTGGACTGGACTGTAATACCATCTGCCACATGTTGCAAAATTTTCTCAAGTTGTTCCTTGCTTGCAAGAAGCCGTGCATTATTCATAAATAAAATGTAAAGCAAACCTAAGATATCCGCAATATTGAACAGAGTCTCAGGCAAGCATTTTATATTTCTAAGGCCTATGTCACCAAACCAAACAAAAGCGAACGTTAATTAGAGTATTTTTTTACCAAAGCGTAATATTTGTGCTGATCTATAACTTTTTCAATCTGATTGTCTTGGTGTCCGGGTGCAATGACAAAAACCAACGGATCTTTTCGAATTTCCTTCCTTTGCGCCACAGTTAATTCGATCCTTTCAAAACAATTTGGGTTTGAGCATTCACACACCATGCCTAGCGGAAAACTAACTTTCGACTCTTCATCCATAACATTTTCTAAAGCTTCTCTATTAGCCACATTAAAATCACGAAACTCGATTTCGTTCTTTTTGCGCCGCTCTTCGGATTGATTTATGATTCCCATTAATCAATTTTCTACCGCCAAAATAACCTTTGCAAGCACAAGGGGTAACCTATATATCATTACTTCTCCTTTACCTAAGGCTATAAGTCTTTTATAAACTTGGGTAAAGGTTCCATCCCTCAAGATGAAACCAAGCAGCAGCCGGTCAAGGCTGTTTGCCGAAGTCGTCGGTCGCGCGAATAGTGTTCAGACATCTCTAGATGACCGTAAAGGGCACCCCGGACGTAGTCGTCGAACCATCTACCTCTTCAAAGCATAGAGACCACCAGCCTTGAGGAGTTGTAGAAGGGATATTTCCTGTAATCGTGCCCAACTTGCCCGTACTGTCGGAAGTGTTCGGACGAGGGTTAACAATATGGGTGTCTGCTCCGCAAGGATTCATCCCCAACACCTTACCGATTACAAGATTGTAGTCCCGCCCAGGCACTGAGTTAGTTGCGTATGCGTCCACCAGTGTGCCATCCGGGCCATAACGGAAAAGCACATTTCCGTTATCTGGCTCACTGAGCCGGGTTTGACCCCACACAGTGGGATGCTGGTTATAGGCCGTGGCGGGCATCTCGGCAGCCCTAGCGATCAGCATGAAAGCCAGTACAGCACTCGCGACTAAACCTCGGCGGACCTTGTTGCCTAATCTCACCGTATACATGTACTTCCTCTCGTTGATTTCAGCCATCAAAAGTTAGACACCATCATATTTTATCAGAAACTGGCTCCAGTATCTCGACTAAGGCAATAATAAACCTCAAGACTAGAGCTGTTCCTATAATGGTAAAATAACCACGTGGCCGATCAACAATACGAATTAATACGTCAAACCTACAAACCAGCCGATATTAAGTGGTTGTTTGTAGCTGAGTCAGCTCCCCCGCCAGCGGGTACAATCAGTACACGTCATTTTTACCTTAATGATGTTGGTGAGGGCGACCGACTCTTTACTAATACCGTAAAAGCCCTGTACCCCGAAGTATTGAACATAGGCGAAACCGACTTAGCACGGCAAAAACATGATTGGCTCAAGCGCTTTCAGAGTGACGGATGTTACATGATAGAATCCTTAGAAGAATCACTTCCTCACGGCACGACTCCAGCAGTGCGCAAACAAAAAATTAAGGACATTCTACCTCAACTTATAACAAAAATTGAAGCTTTATCAGGACCGAACACTAAAATTATTTTGATCAAATCCAACCCCTACAACATTGCTTCTGGACCCTTAAAGGAGGCTGGCCTAAATGTTATAAACGATGCATTGATCGATTATCCAGGCTATTGGCGCGAGGAGCCTTACCGGCAAAAACTACTTCAAACCATGCAAAAACACGGCTGGATGTAAATAATAAAGTTGTAATATCTACATCGCAAGTGTAATCATCGTCTATAAGAGCTTAAGAGATGGGGCGGATACCCCAACCTGACCCCGAAGCTACCTACTGTGGTGCAGCAGAAGGAGAAATGAAGCCCGTATCCGTCAGCTAACGGAGA
The DNA here is from genome assembly GCA_963718875.1 of Candidatus Parcubacteria bacterium. Lineage (GTDB taxonomy): Bacteria > Patescibacteriota > Saccharimonadia > UBA4664 > JBIOIQ01. The sequence goes on along the minus strand of OY970378.1, from coordinate 370,941 downwards.
GCCGTAGTTATGCCTAAGGCGAATGCGGACTGAAAGAATCGACACCTACCCTACTTAAAAGTCACATACATCTATGGAGTACGAGGAAAGCCCAGTACCGTAAGCAATACGTAGTTAAAGCTACGTTGAGTGCGGAACGCAGGCTTGGCGCAGTAATACGCTATGTATGTAGTTTTTCACTGAACGCCGACCAGCTCGATATCAAATACTAAAACCGCATTACCCGGAATCGGATCCTTACCTTCTGCCCCATAGCCAACCACTGGCGGCACTATTAGACGTCTCTTACCACCCACCTTCATTCCCAGTACCCCCTGTTCCCACCCTAGAATAACTTTATGTTCACCAGGTATAAACACGAATGGCTTGCCTTTTTGATACGAATCATCAAACAACCGACCATCGGTCAACCAGCCGCGATAATTTACAATTATTTGCTTGCCGGCTTCTGCGACTGGACCAGCACCCACAACTATTTCGCCAAACAAAGCATCGGATGCATCTTTGTACTTATCGTATTCTTTAAACTTATCCGGCGTATCAGTGCTGCTTGATGAGCTAGAGTTGCTTGCACCTGGTGAAGATGACGAAAGTGAGGCCGAGCCAGTTTGACCATTTCCTTCGCTCACCACCTTAAGCGCATTGGGGTCTGGCGTGTCGTCTGAGCTTAGGGGTATAGTTTTGCTACTATTGTTATTACTTAAAGGCACGGCTGCACCAATTGTGGCGTTTGAAGCAACCTGCGGGTAAATAGATTTCCAATACCATACCCAAATACCAATGGCTGCCAACGCTAAGGCCAATGCTCCTACACCTACAATCAACATCGTTTTTTTAGTCATTAACTACAATTGTAACAGGACTGCAAATATAATCACGGACCCTTTATAGAACCTACCCGTTAATAGTCTTCTAGCTCCGCTGCTAGCAGCCGCTGGAGCTGCTCTGCCAGATCAAAATCCAGCTTAACTTCCTTTACCCTAGAACCCCACTCTGGGTTAGCGTTCAAAAATCGCAAAGTTATCTCCTGATCATCACTCCGCTCGAGCACAACTACCCCTGTCGATCCGCTTAAATATTCATTTTTCACCCGCTTAACAGGTTCGAGTGGCAATTTTTGTTTGGTCATAAAACCCCCTTAAAAATACAAGTCTAAACTTACCACTAGCGAACTTAGGGGTCTTTAAGCAATGTTATAAAAGAATTTTTAAGGCTTTATTTTTGTAATATCTACCATTGATAAATACTTCAAAATAAAAAAACGGCTCAGAATAATCTTGAACCGCTTTTTATAAGAAAGCTTATTGCTGAGTAGGAATGCCACCTTGAAGGTTAGCCGAGTCGGAGTAAGCCTGGAGCTTAGAACCATCCTGAACCTGTAGGTCACTGCGGGTAGATTGGTACGACTCAACGGTCTGGGCATTTTGCAATTTAACATCAGCCAGATTAGCACCAGTTATACCAATTGAGCCAGCTGGAGTTACTTCAGGAGTGCTTACTAATACTGTAGAACGTGCTGTAATAGCAATGACAAGAATAGCAGCTGCTAATGCAACTGTTACTAATTTTGAAACATTTTTTGCGTGATCAGCAACAGCTGGAATGGCTAATGAGCGATTCGCTGAGGCACCGATTACTTCATAAAAATTGTTCTGTCTTTTGACCGATCTTTTGCGCTTGGTAGCCACTTTTATTTCCTTTTGTTTTTGTTATTTTTTACTTGCTCACACTATAGCAAACTTATACCCTATTGTCAATGGCTTTGTACTTAAAAACGTAGTAAAAAATACAACAGTAATCAAAGGGCCATTGTCGCTACGATCGAAGTCATCCATCGTAGCAAACCCAATAAATAATACTTCATCCCCATCCACCAAATCACGAGCCAACTCCTGAAAGTAAGTGTTATTCCGCTCATCTTTCAGTTTCAACCGCCCACCATGAAGGATAAATTTCGTTTTCATACCGCTACTTTTTCTATTAATTCAGCGAACCCTTCAATAAGATTAGGTAGCTCTAAGCATTCACCCGCAGATACCCAACGATACTCCGTATGCTCGTTCGTATTAATAACAACTGCAATCGGCTTCTTGAGTTTTATCCTATATGTCGGAAAGGATAGATGGAAATCTGGAAAATCGTATTCATGAACTCTGATTAGCTCCAGCTCATCTGCTGATGCTTGGTAGCCGGTCTCCTCCCTGACTTCTCTCAAAACCGTTGTCGAATCGGACTCACCTTCTTCAACTTTGCCTGCTGGCAAACCCCATGTATTGGGCTGTCTTGACGTAACACCGCGTAGTAGTATAAGAAATTTGCCCTCATATTGAATAAAGCATCCTGCTGTTCGGAGAGTTGGTTTCATTGTGCCATTGTATCAAAAACAAGGAAGCTTTATTCCCACTCACCGTTAATCAGTTTTTCTTTTTTAATCTTACTCCAGCCCTTGATTTGGATTTCGCGGATTCTAGCCTCAGATTTTTCTTCAAAAGGCTCAGAACAATATTAGCTCGAAGGGTCCTTGCTCAATTGCAAACATAGCCCCTTTGCCCTCATTGTGTTTTTTGATTCTTTCGTCGGAATCAGTCGTGATTCCTGTGTAATACCTGCCAGTTCGCGCTTTTGCGATATAAACAAACCAAGGCTTCATAAATTCCTTAAATACAAAAACCTGAGTTCCCTCAGGTTTTTTTGTTTAAATAATTGCAACCGACTCCGAAGGTGCTTTTAATGGCCCTTCGACAAGCTCAGGGTCATTCTCCTCACTTTTTACAGGAGAATGGTTTACCATGAGCGAGCTTTAACGATAGTTAAAGTGAGTCGAATGGTGGAGCTGCGGGGAATTGCACCCCGGTCCGCGAAGTTACGCACTACTCTTCTACAGGCTTATCCTATTCAATTGTCTTAAGCGCTGATCTTAGAACAGACAAGATAATCAAACGCAGCAACCTCAAGTCTTAGTCCCACCAATGAGGCAAATGGCGGGAAGCGTCCCGATAATTGGCACCGTCTGTCCCCTACCGGGCATCAGGGAGACGATGGCTTTCGTGTTTAGGCGAAAGCAGGTGCGAATGAAGGAACTGCAAAGAGCGACTTCACCCGTGAAACAAAGTTGTGATTTGTTTATTGTTTGGATAGTAACGCCTGCCTGCGACCTGCCGAGTAGTTTGTAAATGTCCTCACGTCGAAGCTAATATCAGCCCCATGTGTTCAAAATTATAGCATTTTTGAGGGTAGTTAATCAAGAATATTTTACAAGTGCTAGCAATTATATTATTATATTTTAAACCTGCATCCGCAGGCAGAAACGTCGACGCTAGGAGCGGGAAATGGATGATTTTGCAGATCTCACAGAGCTGAGTCGTCTTCGGCCCGCCAAGAACGGCGCGGCATGGACACGCTTTCTGACTCTAGCAGCCGTGGCTTTTGTTGTGGCCATGACCTGGTACGGCTTTGAGCAACAACTCCCAGGATGGGTCACCCTTGTGTGCAAGACTCTGACTTTGCCACTTCTGGTGGCAGTATTTGTAGCCGGTTGGGAGCTCGACAAGGTTAGAGGCCAAGCTTTCGCGCAGTCTGTGGGCGAACGAGACGGCCGCGTTGGTGACGAGCTCGGACGGGCGGCCGAAAGACACATACACTAGAGGCCTTGCCCCGTTTGACAGCAGGAGCATCAGTTTCCATTACCATATATGTTCCAACTACAGGGAGGTTTCATGCAGCACATGAAAGCAATTCGCAGGAGCACAACCGAGGCGGGTTCGGCTCTCATCGAGTACGCCCTACTCATGGCCCTCATCGCCGTGGTCTGCATCGTGGCCCTGACCACCATGGGCGAAGACACCAGCTCCAACACCCCACCCACCACCGCGACTACAGCCACTCAGTAGCACGGCATCCGCACCCAGATGCCCCGACCTTGCGCATTTTGTTGCGCTTGGTCGGGGCATCAACAATGTTTTTATCAATAGCAGATACAGATAACGATTAGAAAAGTAATCAGCATATACAGCACTTTGTTCGCCTCAAAACCGAACACATTTTTGGATAATCTTTCAATAGTAAAGCTACGCACACACACATAAGATAGTAACTACAACGAACTGCACACTTTAATGCAGTACAGGAGAGCCGAAGCCCGTATCCGTCAGCTGACGGAAAAGTCGTAGTAATTGCCTACGACGAGCGCGGGCTGGAGGATCGACAACGTAATGTATTGGGGTGTGCAGTTCGTTACGATAACTAAAACGTGGAGGTACGAGATGGATATATACGGTGACCGAACAGATTGGCAAATGAAAGACCACGAAACATATAACACCCCTTTGGATTGGCCAGAAAACGTCTTTGGTGAGGAATTAGGGGGCGGAACTCCTCCTGCTAACGATGATGACGTTACGGCAGAGCCAGAAGACGATGAACTCGAAGACATTGATGCAGCAGATGACAACGATTCTGATGACGATGACGATGACAGCGAAGGGGACGATGACGATGACAATGTTACCCCTGCATCAGATTCAGGCGCATTCTAGAACCTAGTTCGCACAAAAAAAAACGGTCTTGCATTGCTGGGCCGTTTTTTTACCCAAACTTCAAAAACACCCTAAGGATAATCAGTTTGCTATACTAATGAAGATGAAGATTCTTTTGGCAACCGAAAGCTACTGGCCAAGCCTCGACGGTGGAGCGTTATTTGAACGCCGACTAGCCTATGGCATCTCAGCGCTTGGCCACAGCTTAAGTATCTGGGCTCCCGCAGTTGGCTTTAGTTCCTATATTCAGCCCGACGGCCCCACTACCATCTACCGCGAAAAGTCTTGGGTCCTACTATACAACCCCAAATACCGAGTCAGCTACTGGCCCTTCTGGTCAGCCCGCCGTGTTATAAAGCAAGTTAAACCAAACGTCATCCACATCCACAACGCCGGTCTCATGGGATTGTCCGCCCTTATGTGGGCTAAACGCTATCATATTCCGGTTCTCGGCACCAACCATTTTATGCCAGAAAACGCTCTTTTAAATATGCACTTCATAAACCGGCCATTTTTTCATGCTCTAATCTGGCGCTATTTGGTGTGGTTCCATAATAAGTGCAATTTTGTTACTTCCCCCACCCCCACCGCCGTCCAACTCTTGGTTGACCGTGGCCTCAAATCACCCCACAAAGCCATTACCAATGGTATCGATACCGCAGTTTTTCACCCAGGCCTTGATGCATCTTCGCTCATCAAGAAATACAATTTGCCCACTGATAGACCAATATTGCTCTATCTTGGCCGAGTAGACGGCGAAAAGCGTATTGACCTCATAATTTCCGCCTTACCTCTCATTCTTAAGCACAAAAAAACACATCTTGTAATTGCCGGCGCCGGCGTAGCTTTAAACGCTTGCAAAAAACAGGCCCGTGATTTGGGCGTCGAAAGCCATATTAGCTTTACGGGATTTTTAGATGAAGATGATAAGCCCCTACTTTATACTGCATCAAGCATGTTTTTAATGGCATCTCCGGCCGAGCTCCAAAGCATTGTTATACTTGAAGCAATGGCCACAGGACTACCAATTGTGTCGGTTGACGTTGCAGCTCTAAAAGAGCTGTGCCAAGACGGCGTTAATGGATATTTGTTCAAGCGCGACGACTACCAAGAACTAGCCGTAAAAACCTTGGCAATACTCGAAAACCCTCAGCGCCAGCAGGATTTTGGCAAAGCCAGCCTAAAAATTATCGGCGACCACCACTCTACCGATGTAACTTTCCACGAATATGAACTGCAATATAAGCGGTTAGTCCAGGGGACAACAAAATGAAAATAGGTTTTTTCAGTGAACGCTACCTCCCCCAAATAGATGGTGTAGTGTATTCAATTGTTAACTTTCGTAAAGAACTCGAGGCCCTTGGACACGAGGTATTTATTTTTGCTCCCGCACCAAGCTTTCGCTACAAAGAAACCGACCCGCATATTATCCGCTTCCCTGCCATCAAGGGACTTGGCTTTGATGATTATCTGACCAAGTTTCCCTGGACACCACAAGCATACCGCCGCGCCCATCGGCTAGGCCTAGATATTGTTCATATACATACTCCTAGCGAAATGGGAATTTTTGGCATTGCCGTTGCGCTTAAAGACAATATCCCTCTTGTGACTACTTACCACACCGATTTATTTGAATATGTAAAACATTACCCGCAAGCGCTACCTGGAGCGATAATACTGAGCCAAATGCTGCCGCTTCTAGTAAATAAGCCAAACCTTTATAAAACCTCTATTACTTTAATGCGTCCCGAGATCAGTATAGACCGCTGGAGCCAAAAACTTGTTACCAAAATGATTCCGCTAATGAACAATCTATGTGATCTAGTCATAGCCCCATCTTTTAAAGTTGCCGAGCAATTAAAATCTTGGAAAACAATTAAGCCAGTAGCTATTTTGCCAACAGGTGTTGATAAAATCACAACGAATTCAGACGAGATTAAGTCTTTTTACAACAAATACAGTTCATTGCGTGGTAAAAAAGTTATTTTAAATGTTGGCCGTCCTGCCGCCGAAAAAAACTTGGAGCTACTAATTCGAGCCTTTGCCATTGTACATAAACACGTTCCAGACAGTCGCGTAGTGATTGTTGGCGATAACGTTCATAGGAAAGTGTTACAAGCTATGGCAAAGTCGCTTGGCTTGACCGATAAAGTTATTTTTACTGGTTTTATCACCGACAGAACTGTTTTGGGAGCAGTTTTCGAAAGTAGCTATGTTTTTGCTTTCCCATCGCGAACCGACACCCAAGGGCTGGTAGTTAATGAGGCTGCGGCTGCCGGAGTCCCTACTGTAATGATTGATCATGGCATAACAGAAGTCGTAATTGACAATAAAAGCGGTCTTTACGCCAAAAATAATGCCGCTGATTTTGCCGACAAGCTTATAAGTATCCTCAAGGATCAAGCCCTACATGACAGATTGGGCGATGATGCACGCACTCGGGCATCCAAATTATCCGTAAACAGCCAGGCTAAGCGACTTGAAGCCCTATATAAAGACCTTTTAAACAAACCTGTCCAGACTAAAAGCTAGCCGATACCTCTAAAAATTGTTACGCTTAAAATATGGAGCATCAATCATCAAAATCTGAGCTGCGTAAACATTATTTTCTTGATCGCTACGTTGTCATAGCTCCAAAACGTAACATGCGCCCAAATGAGTTAATCAGCCGCAATATATCCCATACTGGCGAAACGGCTACCAGCCCAGCAATTGAAAATGACCCATCGATTTATGAAATCAAGAATTCCCGCGGCCAATGGCTTGTTAAAGTAATCGACAATAAATATCCAGCTTTTACCCTTGATAATAAAAAGGCCTACGGCAAGCAAGAGGTTGTGATTGAGACACCGGAACATAATATAGAGTTCTCGGAACTTTCACTGACCCAAATTGAACGAGTATTTACTGCCTATGCCCACCGTCTAGCCCACCTACGAAAAATTAAAGACATCCGACATGTCACAGTCTTTAAAAACGACGGGCCCAAATCTGGCGCCTCTATTGCCCACGCCCACTCGCAAATATTTGCCCTACCCATCGTTCCTCCGCATTTAGCTCACGAAGCTACTGCCCTCAATAGCTACACCCAAGAATATGGCACCTGCGCCTATTGTGATCTTATAGCTTGGGAACAAGGCCAAAAAGAGCGCATTATATATGACCAACCTGACGTTGTAGCATATGCACCCTACTGCAGCGAAAACCCTTTTGAAGCCTGGATTAGCCCAAAACGACACAGCGGAACTTTTGCAGAACTTACACAAGATGAGCGTTATCAATTTGCGGTAATTTTGCAAAAAATTACTCAATTTCTAGATGAGTCAAAAATTAGTTTTAACTTTTTACTGCAAGATTCGCTGGTTGGTTACGATCATCATTTTGTGTTAAAAGTTGAACCACGCCAAACAATTGGCGGCGGATTTGAGTTAAGTACTGGCATTATCATAAACCCAATATTCCCAGAATCAGCAGCTGACTGGTATCGTCAAAGTTTTAAATAATTAAGTTAAGAAAAAGACCCCGAGTTCCTTTTGAAAACTAAGGGCCTTATGGTAGACCCTGAAAAAATCCAGGATCATTGGGGACACTACCCCGGTAACGACTCCGCTCCGACACTACAAAGAGAGTGAGCGGAGAGGAAGTTGCCGTTACCGGGGAAATTTTGCTCGTGACGTTCATCGGTAACGTGGGGGGGTTGTCGATGAGGTCGTCACGAGCAAATATTGGTGAGAACACGTTCTCACCTGGACAAAAACGCGAAAGTCTTTTCCGCGTTTTTGCTGCAAGCGGCTGCCATTGCGGCGCGGCCTTGCAGTCTTTCCAAACCGCAGCGAGGTCGATAGTTGACCGTGGGCCGGAGTTCATCTCCTCGCTTTGGGGCCGTTGGCGCTGCAGGCGCCTATGACCATTCTGCTACCTCCCCTGGGAAGGAGGATCGCAGATCTAGTTCCCAGGGTTGCCCTCAGGATTTACTTCAGGCCGAGATAGCCTTCGGATCTGCCTGGCGGCAACCCGGTACGCGAGTAGAATATGAGAACTTTGGGCTCAACGTCCCATCATCCCCTCCTTCTATCAGGTACGAGTGGCCTATGGTAACCCCGGAAGACGACTTGTCATGCCGGAGTGCATCTCTGCGACCAAGTAACGGTGCGCTTCGAAGCAGAGTCAATTCTACACTTTAAGCAACACTGAGTCAATAATAATTACTACTAAAAAACACAAGCTCAATCGTACAATATTTAGTAGGTAGGTCTCTGAATTTAAAATCTAATTGTATTTTTCAGCAGCATCCCAGGCCAAATTGAATATCGCTGTCAATCCAATTGCTATTTCTACGCTTTTGATAGATATGCCCAAGGGTTTTCCAACCAATGATAACATGACAATCGTATCTCCAAGAATAGTAAAATCCCCGTTCAAAGGATACTTATCAATGGGTATATATCTAGACTCACGAAAACTTTTCGCGTCTGTGGTATGCAAGACAGGTCCTTTAGACGAAGTATAAAGGAATCGACTTTTAATCCCCGCTTTTAGTCTCTCAGGATTAAATAAATTGCGCTCAATTTCGGGAAAAAACTCATCTACTTGGTCTAAATTACTAATGCCATATAGTATTTTCTTGCCGGCCTCAGCCTGCAAGGCAAAAAAAACTTTCATCAGGCTATTAATACCTTCCGTACTATTATAAAACTTTACATTGGGGCTATCAGCAGGCATACCACGAAGATCTCGCAAATCTGGTAAAACATTTTCAAATCCAAGCTTCTGTTCTTTAACTTGCTGCTCTTTTTTATCTAACAAGCGCCTCAGACTTATAGGATCCTCGGCTGTAAAATAGGTTTTTTTACCCTGATTGCTTTGGCTCACTAAGCCGAGCGCAGCCAAGGATTCCAAAATTACATAGGTTGTTACACGTTTAATCTCTGCTTGATCGGCAATTTTTTGAACAGTGGCAGGACCAAGCATTAAATTAGCTACGTAAACTCTGGCCTCTTTCTGGCTCAAACCCAAATCTTCAATTGATCGTAGTAAATCTTCGTTCATACCTGCTCGAGCATACCTATTGGGTTTAATAATGTCAACCATCAACAACACTTAACTGACCTTTGACCTTTGACCTTTGACCTGCTAATTTTGGGCGAAAAAGTTAAAAATTAAATGTTATAGGTTAAAAGTTTTCGTATTGACAGTTCGGTTTATGTTCGGTATTATACCTTTAGAGGGTGTAGAAAAGGAATATAAAATGCTAGCCAAAGTTCTCGCCCCTACCCATTTTGGAATGGACGGACAGATAGTAAGCGTAGAGTGCGACTTATCAAACGGTTTACCAGCCTTTATTGTGGTTGGATTAGCCGACAAAGCCATCGAGGAATCAAAAGAACGCGTACGCAGTGCTATAAAGCACAGTAATCTCCAGCTACCCCCGAGACGCATCACTTTAAGTCTAGCTCCGGCCGACCTTCCCAAAGATGGCAGCGCCTTTGATCTTGGGATCGCGGTTGCATTATTACAGGCCAGCGGCCAAATTAAAATTAACCCTGACCAAGCAATATTTGCCGGAGAACTCGGCTTAGACGGAAATTTAAGGCCAATACCCGGAGTTCTGTCATATGCTCTACTGGCCAGCAGGCACGGGATAAAAAATTTATTTATACCTGCCCAAAACGCTCCTGAAGCAGCTATTATGCAGAACATTAACGTCTACCCGGTTAAAAACTTATTTGAGCTCTATCGTCATCTTATTGGTGAAGAGTTAATTACAACATACAAATCAAGTAGACTTGAGTTCAATAAAGTAAATATTACAACAAATTTAAATACTATATATGGCCAAGAACAAGCTAAAAGGGCGTTGGAAATTGCTGCTGCAGGTAGCCACAATATACTCCTGTCAGGTCCACCGGGCGCCGGCAAAACCATGCTTGCTAAGGCTCTAATTGGCTTGATGCCTCCACCATCTTTGGCCGAAACCATAGAAATTACCCAGCTTCACAGCCTCGCCGGTAATGCCCTTAGCGGCATTATCCAGCAACGGCCATTCCGTCATCCTCACCATACCGCAAGCTCAGTTGCACTGATAGGCGGAGGACGGTTTCCTAAGCCAGGCGAAATCAGCCTCAGCCACTATGGAGTCTTATTTTTAGACGAACTTCCTGAATTTCCCAGAAGTGTACTCGAAGTATTACGTCAACCTCTAGAAGACGGGTATGTAACCGTAGCTAGAGCTAATAGTGTTGTAACATTTCCATCAAAGTTTCTGCTCATCGCCACCCAAAACCCTTGTCCATGCGGCTATGCTGGCGACGCCATCCAAAACTGCGATTGCAGCCCCGCCCAAGTAGCCAACTATCATCGCAAAATCTCTGGCCCCTTACTCGATAGGATCGACCTGTCGGTGCAAGTTGCACGGGTGGACCAAAGCAAGTTATTGCAACGATCACACAGCGGTACTAGTGAGGAAGCCGCTGTTAGAGTTGCTAGAGCACGTAAAACACAAAACCAGCGGTTTAATAGCACCTTGATTACCAATTCCGCCATGACAAACGTACAAATAGAACAGTTTTGTAAGCTAGACTTGGCCAGCTCTAGCCTATTGCAGCAAGCAATGAACAGCCTAAACTTATCCGCCCGAGCTTTTATGCGCACACTAAAAGTGGCTCGGACCATTGCCGACCTTGACGTCAGTCCTAATATTGAGACAAGACATATAACCGAAGCTATTCAGTACCGTTCCAGATAGAGCTTAAACTTTTACAAAATTGTAGATAGTAGGCCCAATCGAAGTATTTTCGAATAATCCCCACAAAAGCAGCTGCAGAACAACAAATGTCGAGGCCAAAATTGCCACTTTAATCACATCTTGTTTTATAAGGTTTAGATTAGCCACTTGGTAACTAGCTATGGGTTTAGACGAAACTACGGGCACACTGGGAGCACTAACAGAACCCGTGCGTGCTGTAGCATTTTCAGAAAGAACTTTTGACACAGCAGGTTTAGAATAGTTTTGCTTATAGTGTTTCTTGTGTGATTTTTTCTTCTTTGCCATAACACATCCATAGTAGCACTCGTTGAATATAATAACCAATCCATACCGCCAAACTGCCGATTTTTAGAATGTAATGATTAAAACTTAAAAAAATAGTCCTGTATACTTACATTTATAAGATTTTTTTGGAGGAACACTGCAAACGTTTTTTTTAGCTACAACAGCTTTTCTAACACTGGGTCTTTCTTGGTGCCTATGGAAGCTTGCTCGCATCAATCGACGCATGACTGCCGCACTTGGCAATACTGCATCTGGGGACTTAGAACAACAATTGGTTGGTTATACTGAACAAGTAAGCTCAGTTGATAAAAAACTTGATCAACTAAATCAATCTTACCAAAAGCTCACAGTTACAAGCGCCCTGGCATCGCAAAAAATTTCGGTCGTGAGGTTTAACCCTTTTGGAGACACCGGCGGGGATCAAAGCTTTACCTTGGCGGTCTTGGATGCCCACGACTCAGGATACGTCCTTACTAGCATCCACGGTCGCGAAGGCACTCGTGTCTATGTTAAGCCAATAGATTACGGATCTAGTAAATACCAGCTTTCCAACGAAGAAAAACAAGCCCTTAGCCAAGCAGCGAAACGAGTACCTAATTTTAAGGAGACAACTGATGGCCAAAAAATCTGATGCTTTAAGTGTAACCGGCAGCTCTGAAACTATTATCGGAACGGGCGTTTCGGCCAAGGGCAATTTGGTAAGTGAAACCGACATCATCATTGACGGGGTTTTTAGCGGCGACATTAAGGCGGGCGGAAACGTCTCGCTAGGCATTAACGCCGTAGTAAAAGCCAACATCTCGGCCACTAACGTATGGATTGGCGGCCAGCTCACTGGCAATGTCACCGCAGAAGGCGAAACCAATATAGCCGAGAGCGGACGAGTACACGGCACGATCACAACCGGTCTCCTCTCAATCTCTAGCGGAGCAGTATTTATAGGAGAAAGCAAAATGACTGAGGCTCGCAGCCCGCTCCCTCACCCATCAGATACCGACTCGAACCTGGACTCTTAAACGATTCAAAAGGAAATATGTATTACTACATCATTAACCCATCATCAAACCGGGGCGCAATCAATGGCATCCAAGACAAGCTGCGGGCCGAATTAAACAGTGTCGGCATTGGCGGTGAGTTTGCCAAAACCACCGGCCCCGGCGAAGCTACCAAAATGGCCAAAGTGGCCGTTGAAAAAGGCTTTACCACGGTGGTTGTTATTGGTGGCGATAACACCGTTAACGAAGTTGTAAATGGATTGGCCGGAAGTAATGCTGCACTTGGTATTATCCCTATAGGTAGCACCAATGCCCTGGCCAACCAGTTTGGTATTAGTAGCTGGCAACAAGCAGTCGGCGTGTTAGCAGCCAGACGGATTACTAGCTACGGATTGATTGCCGCCGGACAAAAATTTTTCTTATCCACGCTTACCCTTGGCTTTGAGACCGATTTGGACAAAAACGTTGACATAGCTCCCGAACAAAAAATAAAACAACGCTTAGGACAATTTAAAGCGGCCTTTGGGCACGCTCGACATTACCAAACCTTGCAATGCCACCTCACTATAGACGACAAGCTTGAAATTGACGCCAACATATTTAGCTTATCCCTAACAAACCAAAAATTTAGCAACCCCCTGGCCAGCAACGAGTTAGAAATTAGTGCCATCGAGAAACCCAGCACCACCAGTATGGCCACTTACCTATGGCGACATCTTAAAGGGGCAAAGTCAACACAAGACATTCCCTCTACCCGCCTGCACGGGCAACGCGTGGTTATATCCACCGAACCCGCCACAGGCATTATGATTGATGGCAAAGTCGCCGGACGCACCCCCATTGCCATCCGGCTTACCGACCGCCGAATCCGCATTATTACCGAAAAGCAGCTTGGAGATATCAAATCCGGCCTATAGACACTCTAATCACTACTTCAGATTTCGGGTTATGTAAGTCAAACTTTGATCTCGGACACCCAAGAAATTTGATTTTAAGTCTGCAAACTTTGATCTTGCACAACTCGCAGTCCATCCAAACTATTGATTGGTACTGACTTTGCTGCTATAATCACCCGAGAGCTAGCCCACAATGGGTTTAAGCACTTAAGGAGACATAGATCAGCAAGATCCGCCTAAATCATGAGATTCGCGCCCCTCAGGTTCGCCTGATCGGTGAAGATGGTACCCAACTGGGTATTGTTAGTCTCAGTGAAGCGCTTGCAGAAGCGGTCAACGCCGGTCTCGATTTAGCCGAAATCGCTCCAAACGCCAATCCTCCCGTAGCAAAAGTACTCAATTGGGGTAAGTTCCGCTACGAGCAGACCAAGCAAGAAAACCGTAGTCGTCGCAATCAAAAGATTGTTGAAGTAAAGCAGGTTCGCTTGGGGCTTAAAATTGGCGAACATGATTTGCAGGTCAAACTGCGCAATGCCCGCAAGTTTTTGGATGAGGGCAACAAAGTCAAGATTAGCCTCATTTTTAGAGGTCGTGAAATTACTCACCCCGACCTTGGCCGCGCCATCATGGCTCGTGTTCAAGAACAACTCGCAGACATTGGCGAAGTCGAACAACCACCTCAAATGACCGGCCGCGATTTAAACATGATTATAGGAAAGAAAAAAGATGCCGAAGCTCAAAAGCCACAAAGGAATGACCAAACGAATTAAGCTCTCTGCTACCGGCAAGCTACTCCGTCGTAAAGCCTATCGCAATCACCTCCTTGCCCACAAAGGCGCTTCACTAAAGCGCACATACGTTAAAGAGTTCGAGGTTTCAAGCGGAGATGCTGGTAACATCAAAAAAATGTTAGGAACGTATTTTAAGTAATATGAAATTATCAATTGTTGCGAATTATGAATTAAGAATCATCGGAGTGAACGGAGCTTTCCTCGCTTCTACCCATTATTCCTCATTCCTTATTCCTTATCGTCAAAACTTACCTTTAAAGGAGCCCACCATGCGCGTTAAACGCGGCGTAAGCACCCACTCCAAACATAAAAAAATTCGCCAGCAAACCAAAGGCATGGGCCTAGCCCGTCGCTCTAGCATCCGCATGGCCAAACAGGCCATCCTTAAGGCGCTTACTTACGGCTACCGAGACCGCCGTAATAAAAAACGTGACTTCCGCGCCCTTTGGATTACTCGTATCAACGCCGCCTTGCGCGAAGAAGGTATGAGCTACAGCGTATTTATGGGTGCTGCCAAAAAAGCTAACATTGAAGTAGACCGCAAAATCTTGGCTGAGCTCAGCCGTTAATCAACCCACCGCCTTCAAAGCCATAGTCGCCCAGGCCAAAACGGCTAAGTAAGCCATACTGTCATCCTCGACCGGAAGATTGTACTCAATCGCTCCGGATCGGGGACCCAGAAACAAAAATAACGCAGTGCTATTGTTCGACGACAGGAGAACTACCTAGATTGTCATCCTGAACTAGTTTCAGAACCTGCCCCGGACCACAATCCGGTGATCCACTCCTTGCAAGAGATTATCCAAATACCTACCTCGCCGCAAGCACCGTCAAAAATTCCGCTGGCGAAACTATCTTAATCCCCTCATAACTCCCCAAAGCCAACAAGTCCTTATCGCCAGAAATAATGTATTCGGCTTTTGCCTCAACAGCAGCCTCAACAAACTTATCATCCGATGCATCTCGCACTACTTGCAATTTAATCCTTGGATTAACAATCTTAACGCGCTTAAAAGTATTTTCAACTGATGCAATTACCTCTTCTGGGATATCAAACTTTTCTACCAACACCCTGATCAGCTCATTGTAACAAGCAAGAGAACTAAACACCCTAATACTACTATCAGCCAAGCAAGTTTCGATCAAACTTAAAAGATCTTTATTAAACCTGAAGGCTGAAACCAAAACATTAGTATCAATTACTATCCTAACTACCACTAACGGCCTTCGCGTAATTCTCGAATTGCCCTAACAACATCTACATCGGTATTAATACCAGCTTTTTTGGCAGATGCAGCCACCTCCTTATGTATGCTTTGCAACTCCTTTCGCAAAGCCAAGCGCTCTACCAAAGTCTGTCGAATAAAATCGCTCCTACTAGCGTATTGATCCTTAGCTTCTAGGTCTATAACCTCCACCAACTCCTCCGGCAAAGAAATATTGATAATCTTAGTAGCCATACCATTCTCCATTCATACAAGAATCATATGATACTTGTATGTCCCAGTCAATCCACCGTGAACCAACCTCCCTATCCGTCATTCCCTATCGGAAGCCAAACTCTGCCATTGCCTAGTTTGGCGCTTCGGGTAGGGAATCTAAAAAAAATAAAAAAAATCTGGATCCCGGATCTGGAGCAGCTAAAAGCCTCCTGGTCCGGGATGACAGATTGAGGTGAAACTCAAAAAATATAGTTTGACTTTTTATGACACTTGTGATATCATGTAGTGATCAAATCTGGAGACAGAAGCGACTGACTCGGCAGTTCCGAGACGCCCCTTGCACACCCCCAAACACAGAGGAGGGCTCACATGCCCCTCATCAAGGCTTACATAAGCGATCCTGACCTTGTTCAGACAGTGAGGGACAACGAGGCTGGCATCCGCGCGATCGTCGCCGCCGTGCATTCCTGTTTCGTTCCCAACCCCATCGGCGATGCCGGCACGTTCATCCAGCTCGACCCCGACGAGGACACGGAGTTCTATCCGTTCGACGTCTCCGGTCCCGGCAACCACAGCAACGCTGGCGTCGTGCTCGACATCGAGGCCATGGACTACCCAGACCGCGCTGCCAATCTGCCAGAGCGCGGCCTCGAAATCGACAGGCGGGTCAAGGAACTCCTGGCCACCGACCGCAAGGTGGCAAGCTGGACCAAGCTCGGTCCCTACGTCTGGACCGAAACGAAGTAACCGTGCAGTGCAAGGAGCCGTACCTAGTCCATTAAATACTAGGTCACTCCGCCGAGCCCGTGATTAGTAGGCATTCTTGCCCGCTAACGCGGGCTCGAATGCTTTTTAAACTAGTCAATTAGGATCCAGGCAAAAACGAAACTTTCCAATCTTCAAAAGTAATCGTAAATACAATACCGTTTACAAGATTTTCTCTTTGAATATAATCTTTTAACGCCACCTCATAAGGTTGCATTTTCAGCACACGCACCTCATCCCTAGACATAGCAGGATGATCAAATTCACCAATTTTAGCTCTTAATTCAATTTCTGCTGCAGCGGCCGAATGATCCGACTTACCATAAGGAGCAGAAAAAATCGACACCAACTCAAGTGCTTGCTCAGGAGAATAATTAAACGCGTCTTCAGACACTTTGAGTAATAATTTTACTATCTCGCTAATTTGCTGCTCAGAAATTTGTTCTTTAGAGTAATCACATCTTATTAATGGCATTGTATTGTTCTAATCTATGCTAACTGACTGAGAACCATCGGGCTTTTTGTTACCAGGAACTTCCGCCACAGCCTCTTCAATAGCAGCAATGTTACCCTGCTGAAGCTGAGAGAGCTCAAGCGTCATCCTTTCAGGTATTGGTCTGCCCATGGCTTTAAATATCATTAATCCACCCGCAAGTCGAGATACAAGCTCATCTAACAAACCTGCTCCCCGCTCAAGCTCAGTAGGATTGTTCTCAAAATCAAATGTTTCATCTGGGAATAATGCCCTAATAAGCTCAGCTGTTCCCTCCCCGCCGCTTGTCCCAATAATAAACTTTTGGCTTCCTGGCTCATTGCTGTCAATCCTGCTTCCACCCATAAATAAATGGTCATCCCCAGACTCAACTAACGCTCCTACTGTTTCAGGATTACTTGTTCGTAATTTATCTGCTGGTAAGCTTTCGGCAATTTCAACCAGTTGTTTTGCCTTCCTAAAGGCAATTGGGCTCAAGTCACCATATCCCATGGTTTCTTCTAGGTGTTCACTTTTACTCTTCGCAGAACCCGCGGCAAGCAACTCTTCTCCACTTTTCTCGGCCGCTTCAGCGCCAACCACTACAGCCGCCATAGTATATGTACCTTTGAATGGGTGCTCAATTAGCTGACCATTAATCACCAGGTCTATATTATTAGTCACATATTGCGCTGCTTCGTCCAATACTCGCGAAAACTCCGGATCAACGTTTGTCTCAAAAACCTCATGATTTGATAATCCTTCTCCGACTGACATAATAATTAAAGCCCCTGCTTAAATAAACGACCACACTGAATCATATCACTTTTTTGGTTTCTTTAAACTTCGTGTATTCTGCTTTCACAAATTCCTTAATCTTACGCTTAAAAACTTCTTCATCAAATTTTTTAGCATGTTCGCGCAATACCTTAGGGTCAAATTTTAACTTTACGAAGCGATTAATTGCCTCTATCAGTCCCGTTGTGGTTTGCTCATCAAACAACACACCTGTTGTTCCATCTACAACGGTTTCGGACGCACCGCCTTTTGAAAATGCAATCACCGGCGTCCCCGCAGCCTGCGCTTCAATCGGTACTAGTCCATAATCCTCTTCTTGCGGATACAAAACCGCCTTGGCTCCAGCATAAAGTTGAGGCAAATCGCCATCCGGCACAAACCCCAAAAACGTAATGTTACTCTTGGCTAGTTTCTTTTGGACAGCAATCTCCTCGCCTGCTCCGGCAATTACCAGCGGCAATCCCAACTTATTAAAAGCTTCTACAGCCAAATCCAAGCGTTT
This sequence comes from Candidatus Parcubacteria bacterium, assembly GCA_963718875.1. Lineage (GTDB taxonomy): Bacteria > Patescibacteriota > Saccharimonadia > UBA4664 > JBIOIQ01. The sequence continues at coordinate 352,694 of OY970378.1, read as the reverse complement.
GTAGGCCACTTGTCTGCCCACAATCAAGTAATACTCACCGGGCTTCTTTTTTAAGTCCAAAAACAGTTTTGTGGGCGTAGGCGGATGTATCACTACTGAATCGCGATCATAATACTTCTTAATCCGAGCTTGAATATACTTTGACTGCGTTACGAACACATCTACTTTTTGAGCCATTTTGTAATCTTGTTTACGCAAGTAGCCAATTAAGGCAGGTAAAACAAACTTAACTAGCGGATTTAGCACTCCAAATGGTGGATGCTTAAGATACCATTTATAATCACTCCAGTAGTAGCGTATGGGCGTGTAACAGTAGCAAATATGTAGTGTATTTGGACCAGTTTTTACATATTTACTCTCAGCACTGCAAGAACTTACCACAATGTCATAATCACTTAGGTCAATTGTGCGGTAAACCCACCCCCGCGGCACCGCGAACAGCTGATGTTTTTTTTGAGCTAGCTTGATGTAATTTAGCCACGTACTCTTAACCTCAGCCTCGGCAAACTCTGGAAACATCGCCGGATTGTATAGCGAGGTATAGATAGGCGCTTCCGGCCACACTTGGTGCAGCACATCAAGCACCCGCTCTGCCCCACCCCGACGTGTAATCCAATCGTGAACCAAAGCGATTCGCGGACTTTGCGAGTCGTGAGTTGTGAGTTTTGAGTCTTGAGTGCTCACCTACAAGCCTCAAGTGCTGCGACTGATGAATTATGAATGAAGAGCGAGGAAAACCTACTCCATTTAACTATTTTTTTTGAATTGTCATCCTGAACTAGTTTCAGGATCCACGTCAGTTGGTGGTTCCCGGATCCGGAGCGGCTAAAGCCTTCCGGTCCGGGATGACAAAAACGGAGTTCAGGATGACAATTAGAAAATCCAGATTCAAAATTCCGCTCTAAAAGCACCCCCCTCACCACTCTCGAGTCAAAACTCATGACTAGTAAGCCCCTTTGCCGCGCACTAACGACGCCACTGTTTTAAGCAAAATCTTCATATCCAGAAGTAAGCTCCAGTTTTCAACATAGTAAATATCTAATTTAACTCGTTCATCATAACCAATATCGCTGCGTCCAGATATCTGCCACAAGCCCGTTACCCCTGGCTTGAGGGCAAAGAACGTCGAAATTTCACTTCCATAATGTGCCAGCTCTGCCTCAACAATCGGCCTCGGCCCCACCAAGCTAATGTTGCCCATTAGCACATTGTAGAGCTGTGGGAGCTCATCCAAGCTTGTTTTACGTAAATAACCGCCCACCTTACTCACTCGCGGGTCTTTAATTAATTTTTGTTCTTTTTTAAACTCATCAAACAGCTCTGGCTTGCCCAGCTCCTGGGCAAAAATCTCCTCATCCGTCTTGCCGCTATAACCAGCACCCGTCGAATACTTAGCCTTCATCGACCGAAACTTATACACATATATTTCCTTGCCAATGCGACTCAATCGTTTATGTTTATAAAAAATTGGACCCGGATCAGTCAGCTTGATAACAATTCCGATTATTAAAAACACGGGTGATAGCACCACTAGCCCCACGCCAGCGCCAACAATATCGAAGCTGCGTTTTATAATCCTCCCCCACCCATCAAGCGGCGTAGGCCGGATTTCGATCATTGGAATGCCAGCCATCGCAGCCATGGTGGATCCAGTGGCATACAAACCAAACTGGTTAGGCACAAACCGATATCGCACATGATGGTTACTAGCGTAATTAATCATTTCCAATATTTCGTCTTGCTCCAGCCCAGAATCAGCCTGAATTATTTCGTCTAGCTCACCACATTTTGCGAGCGCCTCATCAAATGTCGCATACACCGTTAGACCCTTAAGACGTTTTTCGGCGTTCTTAGCCGTATCAACCGAGGCCAAAATGTCATAACCAGACCGCTTAGTATTCTTTAGGTCACCCAATAGTCGCTGAGCTAACTTGCCGCTGCCAACTAAGAGCGTCCGCTGCACCCCTATACCCAATCCAAATAACGACCGCTGGATTGCCCTCACTACCTCGCGCCCCAGCGCTACCAATATAAAACTTAGGATATATCCATAAATCGGAATGGACTTAGCCGGAAATATTGGTTTCCTAGAGGCAAAATCTACCAAAATAAAAAACATCGTTCCCCCTGACACCGCCACAAATATCTTGCCCAGTTCGCTCAAACGACTTCGCATTACCGATTGGCTATAGAGGCCAGAAAGCGCAAATATCAGGATCCACACCGGGACTATCACCAGAAAGACCTTTAAAAACAACTCAATCCCCGATGGATTAACAATTGGAGTAGTTAATATTTTTACTCGGTATGCGTAGGCAGCCACAAAAGCTGCTAACACTGCCAAAAAATCAATTGGTAGCAGCGCTAAATTAAAAATAAGTTCGCTTCGTTTTTGCATATTTTTTTAGAGTAATATTCGTTCGATATAAGGCTTAAACAGGTTCTCGTTGTTTCCGCTCGAAACATAGTCCCGTCGAACGATCATCTGTAAACCAAGGAGAGACTATAAAACTATCCAATCGGCTTAGGCTGTATTATACCCGAATACTGGTCAAAAAGCCTGTTTTTTGTTATAATTGACCTCGCTAGACTATTGGATGGCCGCTCCATTAACGTGGAGAGGAAAGTCCGGACAGCATAGAGCAATGACGGTTGCTAACGGCAACCGGGAGTAAGTGTAAATGGGAGCTCTCGAGAATCCATTTACACTAAAGCCTAGGGAAAGTGCCACAGAAACGAGACCGCCTCCGTAAGTGGAGGTAAGGGTGAAACGAGAGCGGTAAAAGCGCTCAGCCAATAATGGTGACATTAAAGGGAGGTAAACCCCGTCTGCTGCAAGGAGTTGGGATAAGAGGCTGCTCGTCTCCCCAATGTTTGAACCCGCTTGATCCTATAAGCAATTATGGGACTAGATAGATGGTCATCGTCCCGCCTTCTGGCGAGATACAAAATCCGGCTTACAGATAGTCTGGCAACTAAAAAACTGCTCGAACCTGAGCAGTTTTTTAGTTGACCCAGCTCTCACCTCCAAACATCATGTTACTGATGTCATTGAAACTATTTCGGCTTTATACCCAGCGCCGCATCAATCGCAATGTTTACCTGCGCATCTGCCAACTTATTATGTTCTCTGTAAACGTGCTGAAAATTAACGTCAAACTGCTTGGCTAGCCTTACCACCCTTTCATGTATTGGAATGAGTCCGGGATGCTTCACGCGATATTGACCATTAAGTTGCTTGCAAACCAATTCGCTGTCCATAAAAAAATGTATTCGTTTTGGGCTATATTTTTTGGCTTCTTCAAGGGCAAACTCAACAGCACTCCACTCTGCTATGTTATTTGTGGTTGAGCCCAGAAAACGCCCAAACGCTTCAATCACGTCATTTTGCGTTGTCAATATTACAACACCCGACGCCGCAGGACCAGGGTTCCCGCGCGACCCGCCATCAGTAAAAATCTTTATTTCATCATATGTCATAGACATGATCTTATCATAACAATTGTTTTCCAGAGGTTAAACCTCTGGATCTGCTAGGTGAAGGTTTTTCTATCCTTAGCGGCGAATCGCCGCGCTTTAGCCAGATTCGCCCATTAAAGTGGCCATATCCACCTTACAAACATTACAATCGCAGTTATTTTCCGCAATTGGCTGCCGTCCTCCCATTTGAGCAGTCACGTGATCAATAATAGCTGACCAATAACTATATTTTGTTCTTACGTCAGGAGTGGCAACAAACTTCTTTAACAAACCCGCCAGTTCGGCATCCCATGTCTCTAAATCATCCAATATCCTCTTACTACTCACCCACCATCGACCATTCAAACGGTAATGGTACTTCAATATATCACCAATGTTGGCATGCATAGAATAAAGCGCCGACGGCGGATCCTCCTCAATATAACGCTCTACCTTGTCGTTGGCATGATAAAGCATAAACTGGATAAATAAGTAGTCTTTACCCTTAAGCCTCTCTGGTTCTACCTGGCGGGCTTTACTTTGTAAGTTTGTTATTTCGCCCGTCTTGTCAAAAATAATCTTAGAGGTAGCTAAGATGGGTCGTCTTTCACGCTTCTCAAAATCTTTTTCGGCATCAAGCTTGATCTGAGCAAATGATCGAAATGATAGATCCATTTTATATTCATCAAACATTGGATGATTTACGTTTTGACAGTCGTTATCCTGGTCGACTAGCACTCTTACATCAAGATCACTTTTGGCCGTACTTGTGCCTTCGGCTACCGAACCAAATATAAAGGCCGCCTGATAACGTGGGTAGTATTGTAGCGATTTAATCGCTTCCACTCCTTTAGTAAACCGCAACGGTATATCACCTTTCATAAGTCAATTATAGCCGAGTGTAGTCTTATTTAAAAAAACCGTTTAATGTGAATATACAACGATGGGCTTGACGGGGCGGGTTCGTCTTAAAATCAGCTAGAGGTTTAACCTCTAGCCCTGTTCCAACTCGTTTTCCAGCTTCATAACGTAATCGACGCAGGTGTATCCGCCATCGATGACAACTGTAGCTCCAGTAATGAAAGCAGCCTTATCCGACAATAAAAAACTCACCAAATCCGCAACTTCCCCCGGTGTACCATTTCTTCCGAGCGGTGTCAGCTTTTCTGACTCCCCCACTACTTCTGTATCCATATCGGTATTAATCCACCCAGGTGCCACAGCATTTACTCGTATACCCCGAGAGCCCAGATTATTAGCCAGACTCTTGGTGACATTCATTAAGGCCGACTTGCTGGCTGAATAAGCAATGCTTGCAAACGAGCCTATCGATCCATCTGTGCTGGCAATATTAACTACCGAACCACCATCACAAATATTATGCTGCAAGCCCGCCACCAGCAACATAGGCACACCCAAATTGACCTCAAGTGTATTATCCCAACCCTTCATTTCATACTTACTAAACTGCTGAAAGTCGATAGTCCCGGCGTTATTAACAATGGCCTCAAACTTTCGCCCCTTCAAAACCTCTAAAAAGGTGGTGGTTTCAGCTCGATTGCCAAAATCGACCTGAAAAAACTCCACCTCACCCAACTCTCGCTGCAGCGTTTGCGACTCTTCCAGCCCCTGGTTGTACGTACCAATAACTCGATACCCCTCAACGCTCAACTGTTCGCAAATAGCTTTCCCTATTCCTCGGGATACACCCGTAACCAAAGCCGTTTTAGTTTTAATCGTGCTGTCTACAGAAATAGACATTGATTATATCCTTGCTAAATGTGTATTTATACCTTAACATAGCACACATAACCTGGATTGTACAGTATGAATAAAACAAGCATGTCCACAGAAATAGACAATATAACTGCTCACTTGATAACGTTGGGCCTCGATGCCGACGAATCAACGGTGTATCTAACCTTATTGCAACACGACGCCATTTCGGTTCTTGAGCTTAGCCGTTTAACCAAAATTGGCCGCAGCAAGGTTTATCGCTTGCTCGAGCGTTTACGTGACAAAAACCTCACCAAAAGTTTTGTTAATGAAAGCGGTTTACGGTTCCAGGCTCAACCCTATCAAAACCTTGAAGGTCTAATTAAAACCCAAGAAGCTAAGACAGCCGAGCTTAAACATTCACTCCCCAGCGTGTTCGGCGATATTGCCAATCTGTTAAGCGACGACGGTATGGGATCACGTCTGCGCTATTACTCAGGCATTGAGGGTCTTAAGCAGATCACATTGAACTCACTCGAAGCCAAAGACGAATTACTCATCTATGAGCTCAAAGACATGTCAGCTTTCCTGGATTTTGGCTTTGCCGAAGAAGTCCGTCAAGACTTAGTGAAGCGCAAAATCCACACCCGCGAACTCACTAGCTTAACTGAAATGCCTCCCTGGACAAAAGTTACCGAGCAAGTTGTAAAATTTTGGGAGCCACGCTACATCGACCCCAAGGAGCTCGAGGTTAAATTTGAGCTACTGATTTATAACAACACTTTTGCCATGTACACCTACTTGAATGGCGAAATCTTTTGCATCGAGGTCCACAGCAAAGCTTTGGCCCATATGCAAAAACAGCTATTTAACTACGTCTGGAACCGAGCTACGCCGATGCAAAAGATTGGCAACGAGGGAGCGGCCGCACTAAAACCCAACTGCTAGCTACGTCGGTATAGCCAGAGGTTTAACCTCTAGATTTTGCAATTGTTATAAGAGTATGATATAATACTAGTTATCTTCGTCCATCCGACTACTTTTGAAAGGAGGATCGGCTGTGGCGTGGTGCACCGGCAACAAACCGAGAAAGCCCAACTTATGTAGGTAACCCCTCCTACTCCCGCATCTTGTGCAAGACGCGATACCTTCTTCGAGAGGTGCGGGCTCACAAGCCTGTACCAGTTCATCCGAACGATCTTCGAAGGAGTGTACCGTGAGCAACCAGTCCAGCAACACCCCCGTCATCGCGACGGGATACGTCACGCACTACGATGATGCCAAGGGGTTCGGCTTCGCCGAACAGAGCGGCGTTCGCGATCAGCAGCGTCGACCCATCTCGGTGTTCTTCCGCAAGGAGGGATGCCGTGAGGTCACCGGCACCGCCGACGAACCCGTCCTGACCGACAAGCCCTCAACTGAGAGCTACGTCCGCTCGCGCGGGCGCAACCCCAGTCGCATCATCATGAAGGTAGTACCGGGTGAGAAGGGCCCACGAGCCATCGCGTGGGGCATCATCCCCAAGCGCAACTGGATCGCCGACCTCATCGCCAATGATCAACTCTCCGGCTACATCGGAGGCGAGATCGTCATCTACCGCATCAACGGGCAGTACCACCTCAGCGGAACGCTCGAGCACATCGAGCTGACGCTAGAGAGCCTCACAGTCCACGTGCGCGACCCGCACAGCAAGGACCGCCACGGCTACCTTCCGGTTCGTCCGGGGGTGGAAGTCCTGAGCTACTCACTAGAGGAAGCTTGTCCCGACTCCAAGAACAGCTTCAACGGAGTCCTCTCGCTCATCCTCGAGCGACTGGGCTACAAGGAGGACCTCCGGATCCTCTTCCGCCCACCTCACGAGAGGTAGCAACAACCACCGGAGACCGTGCACGCGCAGGGTCTCCGGTACCATCCCGAGTTTTCAATCAATAAATTGAAGTTTCAGGACGGCATTTTGAAAGTATTATCAGAGCTAGAGGTTAAACCTCTGGATTCGTGTTGTCCTATAAAAATAAAGAAATAGGCCTTAAAAGCTGGTCGGGGTGACAGGACTCGAACCTGCGGCCTCACGGCCCCCAGCCGTACGCGCTACCAACTGCGCCACACCCCGGCATCAATTTTCAATTCCGTCAGCTAACGGAGCAATTTCCAATTTTCTTTTTTACCAGGAAGAAACAAGCCCCAAGAAACAAATTACAATACTTAGGGTGTAGATTTGAGATTAGAGATTTATTTGCATCCTTCTCTCTTGCACCCTGGGTCCTTGTGATTATAACTTAAAAGAGACCGTTAAGGTCCCTCAAAGCGATAATCACATAACTCCGCTCCACGGTAACTTAACCCATTCTTCCCTGCCTTAAGACAGGTGGGTACCTTCAGTCCGCAGCCCACGGGCTGGAACAATCTTAGGCTCGTCTCGCTAAAGCGAGACACCCGATAGAATGTTAACAGGAAAATTTGGTCAAGATTCACCAATGTCGCAGAGCTACCTATATTATAAGCACTAAATTCTAAGATCTAAACCCTAATCAATCGCACCAACGAAAAAACTAAACTTATAAACGCAAACCTGGCACCAATAACTGCATTAAAAACTCTATAATCATACCCATATAACGGCCGATTACGCTGTAAAACACCAAGATAAATAGCGCGATTGCCATAAAACCGGCTGCTTCAATTTTGTCCATCACCTCACGCAATCCGTGAGGTGCCAGGGCGTAAAGCACCCTGGAGCCATCAAGTGGCGGGAAAGGAATCATGTTAAACACAAAGAAGGCTAAATTTACAGTGATAATCGACACCAACAATGACGCAATACCTGAGGGGACATCTATAAACCTTAGCCACAATCCAATAAATACGGCTATAAACAAGTTGGTTAGAGGACCCGCTACCGCCACTAATGCTGCTCCCCACTTGCCATAACGCAGCGCCCAAGGCTTAAATGGCACTGGCTTAGCCGCTCCAAACACTATCGGCGAACCCACTAATATTAATAGTAAGGGCAGCGCCAAGGTAGTAAACGGATCTATATGGGCTATTGGGTTAAGAGTGAGTCGACCCTGGTCTTTGGCTGTATCATCACCCAGTAGGTAGCCTACATAACCATGCATAAATTCGTGCAGAGTTAAGCTCAAAACAAGCGCTATTAAAAGATTAATGATTTCCATAATGTCATTGTAGCATTAAGCACACTAGCCTCCGATCTTTCGTTCTACATTACGCTGAGTTCGGTCTAGAGTGGGGCGAAGAAAGAAAATCCTTGACATTTACGTCAAAAAGCGTAATAATGGGCTCGTAAGTTTACCGGTGGAGAAACCACCCTTTCCGAAAGCAGGTAGAACTTTGAAATCTTCCTTCCAGAGGGCGGCCAACGCTACCCTCGTCATGCTCCTCGGCATGATCGCTCCGTTGTGGCACCTCTACGCGAGCCACAACGGGTTCGTCGAGTTCGTCATGATGCTCGAGATCGGCATGATCGTTGCCGTCGTGGCTCTCACCGTCGGCGCCATGTGCCGCTACCTGATGACCATGATCTTCGACTCCGAGATCGGTGGATTGTTGGCGAGTGTCTTCTTCTTGTTCATCGGGACGGGCATCACCAACACCGTCGCCTCCGAACTCGACCAGTTCCACCCGTACCTCCACCTGCCAATCGTCTTCTTCGGCGCCTCCGTCATCGGCTTCATCGGCATCCTCATCGCCGAAGTGATCACTGGCCTGATCGACCGTCTCTATCACTCGATCGACGAGCGCATTGTCCTGGACAGAAGCGCCAGGCAGCGTGCGGCCCGAATCCGCAGGGCCAAGACAGACCGCCGCCCTACGGCAGCTAACCCCACCCCCACCCAACGGGTGGTCAGGGGCGGCACCCCCAGCCGACGCTGACAGTCGAACAACAAGTCCCCCACGGGGGAGACGCCCGGGCATCCGCCCGGCGCCTCCCCCGTTTTCATTTACAAACCGTATTAAAGTCGGACTTTAATCTTCATCGTCCTAGAAACCAGATTTGAAGTCCGACTTTTCAATCTAGCCTCGTTGACTTTAAGCTACAGATCAGCTAAACTAACTAAGATTTAAAGGTAGTAGTTATGTCTTACGCTTGCGACATCTGTGGCAAAGGAAAACAATTTGGCCACAACGTCAGCTTTTCTCAACGCAAAACCCAAAAGGTCTGGAAACCTAACCTCCAGCGCCATTATATTAGCCTTGGCACCAGCCGTGTCCAGGTCAAAATTTGCACCCAATGCTTACGCACACTTGATAAATATCGCCTAAAAGCTGCCGAAAAAGAGGCCAACCTCAATCCTACCGAGCCATCAAATGCTGCAACATCTACTGAATCAGCCGAAAAGCCCAAGGTCGACCCCAAGTCTAGTCGCACCACCAAAGCCCCCAAAACTCCCGCCAAAACCGCTAAATAACAGTAATTAAACACCAATAGCTAAACGGGGAACTGGATTCCCTATCCGGAGCACCAAACTAGACATTGGTAGAGTTTGGCTTCCGATAGGGAATGACTGGTTGGGAGTTTCTTGATTCAGGTTTCAAACGTTAGGACTTGGATGATTCTTTCGGATTTGGTACTTAGTTGTTAGAGATTGCTTAAGTTTGCGGAGTCAGCACTACAATCGTAGTTTCTAGCGGCATTTCTTTGTTATTAACTTTCAGCTTAGCCACTGGCTCTGGTTGGGCTCCCACTTCACTCAAAAACTTATCAACATTATCTTGCGGCATAGCATAGCTACTGACACCGTCATCATAATGGACCGGTATGACGTATTTGGGTTCAATTTGACTTACCACCTGCGCAGCCGCAGTAGCATCAAGTGTCAGCCCATTTCCACCAACTGGTACAACCAGCACATCAGCCCCGCCTAACAGCTCTAGCTCGTCATTGGTAAGCTCAGGGGCCACATTGCCAAGTACAACTACTTTTACATCATCAATATCAACCAAGTAAGCCGTGCCATTTTGACCCTCGGCATCTACATGTAAACGAGTTGGTATACCAGTAATTAGAGCTTCTTTTACCTCATATTCACCCGGGCCATCTATGACCATGCCTGCCCCGTCCGTCACATTCCCGACATTTCCGGCCGTTAAAAGTACTACATCAGCCGTTACTTTTTTACTTTTGCCAGGATCGCTCACTACATTGAGTAAACGCCCGCTAAGCTTTATACTTCCGCCGCCAAGATATGATATATCCAACAATTAACTCCTTTAGTTTTGAACTTTTTCGTTATTCCGCAACTTTAATCGGCACTTCTTCGGCATCTTCTGGTATTGATACAGTGGTGTGTTTGAGCGGCTTTTCTGCTCCATCAACCAACACTATCCGTTTTGCCTCCATAATGCTAGACAAGAAGCGGTCATTGAGGTTGGTGCGATAAGCGTAGTCCTCGGGGGTCATGATCGTATAATTAAGCTCCCGACCCTGCTCTTTTTCTAGCTCTGCGACTACTTTTGAAACACTCGCCCGGTTTACATCGCCAATAATGCACACATCCACCCCTACATTGTTATCGTGCACAAACGATCCGGTCAAAAACGCTAGCTCCACTTGACCAGTAGCTAAAAGTTTTTTGGTAATCTGGTCTTCTTCTTTGGTTTCACGGATGACTTTATTTTTAATTGGTATGGATGCAAATATGCTACGTAGTTCTTTGTAATGTTCATATTTAGGGTTTACTTCATAATACAAACGGTTATTAGAGCCTTCCGATTTTATTATTCCAATGCTAAGTAAGTTTGATAGCTCACGTCTAACCGAATTAATTTGTTCATCAATTTTGCGAGTTATTTCGCGTACAAAATACGATCTACCCGGGTTATTTAAAAACAAACTGAGTAACTTTACGCGAGTTTTTGAGCCAAATAATTGTTCGAACATCGCCCTCTCCCACTCATGAACACTTATTAACCTATGCGCTGATTATAGCAAACCCCTGCACATTACAACACCGGGATCTAGATTATAAATTTAGATTATGGTTTCAGCCTTCAAATGCGTGACCCATAATTCTTTATTCAATATTCTTTATTCGTAAAAGTTGTGCTCGGATTTGACAAGCATAACCTTTATAGAGTATTACCAAGATATCCTATCAAGAAAGGAGGTGATATAAGAATGGATTCTGGAAACATTTCAAGTTGGGCAGAAGTTGTTCAATCAGGCGTAAGTGACGCCCTACGTAAAGTTGTAGTAGGCGTACCAGACGTCCTAGCTGCCGTAGTCGTGTTCCTTATCGGTGTGGTAGTTGGGGTGGTCCTAAAAGGCCTAATCGTCCGCTTGCTTCGAGCAATCAAGCTAGGATCTCTAGCTAAACAAGTACGTTTGGAGTCGGTTTTCCCGGGTAAATACGACATTGTAGAACTATTGGGCGATCTCGTTAAATGGTTTTTCATCATTGTCTTCTTACTCCAGGCGTTTACGATTGCTCATGTCCTTGAGGTCAACAACCTCGTTCAAGGATTGCTCCACTACATCCCTAGCGTCATTGCAGCCGCCTTTGTGCTGTTTGCTGGTGGTGTAGTTGCAGATCTAACCAGTCGAGTAGTTGTTAACGCTGCCCGCGCTATGGGCGCAAGTGTAGCAGGACTGCTCGGAAACATTGCTAAGTACGCAATTTGGGCGGTTGTAACCTTTACTGCCTTAGCTCAGCTAGGCGTCAACACCATCTTCCTCGACCGCTTATTTACGGCCGTGGTAGTAATGTTAGCCCTAGCCGGTGGTTTGGCATTTGGACTCGGCGGCCGAGACCTAGCGGCAGATATTTTAGCCCGGGTTCGCAAAGGCTTCGACAAATAAATTCATTCTTTTTGTTCCGCATTTTTGGTTAAAACAAAATAAGCAAAGAGCCGCTTGATAACATCGGGCGGTTTTTTGTTTTAGTTCTTAATACGTCTGCCTATCGGATTCAATAGCGTTAATGTAAGTCAGACTTTAATCTTGGATGATCAAGCAATTGGATTTGAAGCCTGACTTTGATCCGGCTTGCCAAGCTTCACTGCAACGCATCTTTTTATTCCCTGAGCGTAGTCGAAGGGTCAAAGCAGGCTCATTTTTCTGGCCTTCGACAAGCTCAGGCAATAAGTAGCAATGCTGGTGTCTAATGCGTAAATATAAGTCAGACTTTAATCTTGGATAGCCAAAGCAATCCGATTTGAAGTCTGACTTAGTCTATCCCTGAGCACGACTCACGACTCACGACTCTTGATGTTATTGCGGGCGTTTTGCCGCAATAGCCGCAGCTGATAATTCAAGCTGATCATCAAGTGGCTGCAACTCGCTAATGTTATGCTTGCGCCGCAAAGCAGTCAGTAGCAAATGATCGGCAAAAGCCGGGTTTTTAGGCAGCAACGGCCCATGTAAGTAAGTGCCATAAACATTGTGAACAACAGCACCTTCAGCGCCACTAGTTTCGTTGTTGCCGAAACCTTTTAGCACCTTCCCTAGTGCCGGCTGAGCAGCATCTAGTATAGTTTGGCCGCTATGGTTTTCAAAACCCACCAACCTGCCCCAGGCGCTTTCGAGCACCACATTTCCAATCATCCTAGTTTTGCTAGCCACCGTTTGAGCACCAAACAAACCTATACCAGGAATTTTATGACCTTCGTGCGTATCAAAAAAGCGCCCAAACAACTGATAAGTACCGCAAACAGTTAACATAACTACTCCGGCTTGGGCAGCCAAATGCAGATTAGTAGAGCGCTTCAGTAAATCAGCTCCCACAGCCAACTGACCCCTATCTTGACCTCCACCAGCAAACACAATATCGGCCTCAGTAAAATCATATTTTTGCCCCACTCCTACCTCTACAACATTCGCCTCAATCCCCCGCCAAGCCAACCGCTGACACAAAGTCAGTACATTCCCTCTGTCGCCATAAATGTTCATCTCATTTGCGTACAAGTGTACGATTGTTAACGATTGACCTTTGACATTTAACATTTAACTAACCCCCGTAAAAGCATTTCATAGCTCGATGCAGTACAAGAAAAAACCGAAGTCCGCATCCGTCGGCTGACGGAGAGGCGTAGCAAGCCTACGTCGAACGCGGACTGGAGAGCTTGACGAAGTAATATGCAAAGCGTGGAATACATTGTCATGACCAGTAGCCTTTAACAAGGCCTAGTGTTCTAACACGTTCGCGTAATTCCAACATGGCCGTATAAGTCGGGAGTACATACACCGTTTCACCAGGAGAGGCAGATCTAACAGCTTGATTAAAAGCCGCTTCTAAATTAGTCTCGATCGCCACTGCCTGCCCCGCATACTTAAAGCGTAAACCCATATCAAGCGCTCGATCGCCACTCACTACAATATTGTGTCCAACACTGCCAACTGCCGGTTTAGGGCCTTTAACGTTTGACGACGGGTGTTGAACTCGCAACTCTTCAATTGCCACATCCCACAACCAACTCACGTCTCGTCCATCCGCAAAATTGTCGTTTATGGCTACCATAATGCTATGAGCTTTATTACTGGTCAAAAAGGTCTGAATCACTTGGTTAAAGCCAGTCGGATTTTTAATTAAAAGCAAGTAAACAGTCCTGCCTTCAATTTCCAGTCTCTCTACCCTGCCAAAGGCCGCTGTAACGCGTTCTAAAGCCTTTGCAGCCCTTTCAACTGTAATACCCAGCGTTTCACAGAGGCTTACCGCCGCCAGAGCGTTATAGGCGTTATAGAGGCCTGGCAGCGGTAAATAAAGCTTAGCTTCACCGCCATTTTCACTTTTAAGCTTAAAAGGCTGGCCGTTTTTATATTCCACTAAGCTTGTTTCGGTTTTCGGCCGCTCAAAATCACCGTTCGGGCAGACATAGTGCCCAATATGTCCAAAAAAATTATTCTTGTAGTGCAAAGCCGCTCCATCAAACGGACAATGATCGGAATCTGCCGCTAGATCGTGATCGAGTTTTAGGGTTTTTGCGGCTTCAACCCCAAAATAATGGATACGAGGGTTCAAAGACCAGGCCTTGACACGAGAACTTGAAACATCTGGACTTAAGACCTGGTCTTGAGGTTTGCAGTATCTGGCCAGACTAGCCACCAACGGATCGTCGGCATTCAAAAACAGCTCGGTCTCAAGTGGCGAAATCGCTTTACCTATCATGGCGGCCGTCTGATCTAACTCGCCATAGCGATCAAGCTGATCCCGAAACAAGTTTAAAACCATCACGCTTTTAGGCTTGAGGGCAGCACACACTGCCGGCATACTAGCTTCGTCCACTTCAAAAACACCAAGTTCAGCACTAAAATTACCGGTCAAGCTGATTTTTTCAACTAAAGTCGAAACAATTCCGCGACTCAAATTTGAGCCCGATTGGTTAGTTATAACTTTGTAGCCTACAGATTCGAGAATTTCACAAACCATTTTGGTGGTTGTTGTTTTACCATTTGTACCGGTAATAACGATTGAGCCATATTTTAATCGCGAACCGAGTTGAGTCAAAATATTATCGTCGCTTTGTTCAGCCAACAAACCCGGCAAGGCCGATCCGCCGCCTTTACCAAAAAGCCGACTCAACGTTCCAGCCAGCTTTGCTAACCAAATGATCATCAGAAACATGAGCTTATTATACGCTCTTTTAGTATCATCTTGAACTCGCCTCGAAAAACAACGTTTGCTGGATTCCCTACCCGGAACGCTCGTACCTCGCTTCCGATATGGAATGACATAAAAGTGTTTTTAGTTTAGGCCATAAATTGCTTGATTAACACTGTAGCCTCAAACTCAAGCTGTTCAGAGTCAGCCGCATCCAGCCAATGAATGTTTTTATTACGCTTAAACCATGTCATCTGGCGCTTGGCCAAAGCAATGTCTCTTTTGGCAAACTCCTGTGAGGCATCAGCAATAGTTTTATCGCTCAGAATAACCCCCTTAAAAGACCTGTATGCTGGCCCAGTCATGCTTTCATTATCCCACCCAAATGTCTCTCCCACTTGCTCAACCTCGTTAATTAAGCCTTCCCTAAGCATTTTTTTTATTCTAGAATAAATTCGCTTTTGAATAACTTCTTTATTCAAGCTAAGCCCAATTACTAATGTGTCTGGGCGCATGTCTGTGCTCTTACTGCGGGGAAAACCAGCCGTTTCAACTGCCCTTAAAACTCTATGTGGGTTTTTCAAGTCGATCGAATCAAATGCTTCAAAATCGGAATCAAGTAGTTTTTGTAACAACTCTTCGTGAGGTAACTCACGTAACGTTTTACGATTGGTATCTGTGTTTAGACCTGGAAATTGGTAATCAAATAACAAACTATCAACGTAAAGTCCTGTCCCACCAACTATTATAGGCAGTCTTCCTCTACTCACAATGTCATCTATGGCTTTAAGCGCGTCACGCTTAAATTTCGAGGCCGAATATACCTGATTGGGGTTTTTAATGTTTACTAAATGATGTGGAATTAACAACATTTCCTGACTGGTCGGTTTGGCTGTGCCAATGTCCATATATCTGTAGATGGACCTTGAATCCGCATTAATAATCTCGGCATTAAACTTTTGGGCAATTTTTAACCCTAGCGCGCTCTTTCCGCTGGCGGTGGGGCCGACAATTACCAGCAACTTATTCACTGGGAGATCCCTCGATCTCTGCTCGGATGACAGATTGAGACAAGATACTATCTTCAGGCCACCAGATCAAGTTTTTTATATCAATAATGTGATTTGACGACACCTGAACTCCTTCATTACGCAGCATTTGAGCCTGAGCCTGCCTTCCGCCACTTGTAAACGCACCTGCGAGGCCACCACTTTTATTAACAACTCTGTGCCATGGCAATTCTTGTGGGCCCCAATGGGCTATTTGGCCGACTTGACGGGCTGCTCGAGGGTGACCACATAATGCAGCAATTTGACCGTAAGTCATGGCTCTACCGGAAGGAATTAGTGCAACGATGGCGTAAACATCTTGCTTAAAACTGCTATCGAGCTCAGACATTGTGCTTTTTTAATCGAAATCTAACCAAAGCCACAAAATTAGCTTGGCGATCCATCTCTCGCTCCAAAACCATCTTACCCGTACCTGTTAGCATATACATTTTTCTTTTAAAAGGTGATGATGTGCCAATTTCACTTCTAAATTCCTCAATTAACTTTTGAGCTTTTAATCGCTCTAGTATGGGGTATATCGAGCCGGTACTCATAACAAGCATGTCATCTGAGTCACTTCGGCATAACTGTACAATCCAGTAGCCGTGTTTTGGACCATCCGCTAGTGCTAACAGGACGGCTCCAGCTTGAGGAGTCAAAGGTATATATTCTTCGCGCGAGGAGATGTTCATTTTCAATATTATACTACGAAAAAGTATAATAAATTTGCTTTTCGTAGTATAAAAACCAAAATCGACTTACTCCTCCTCGTTGGTATATCAGTACTTCCTCGAGTAGTTTGAGCATTAATTTCATAAAATAGTTAGACAGTTAGGTTGATAGGTTGATACGCCAAAAACAGCGCGAAACTACCCTATTAAAAGAGTCTGGGTGGTTATAAGACCCTTCGACAATGCTCAGGGAGTAAGTTCGGGATCAGGGAGTAAGTTCGGGATCATGGTATGCGAGCTAGCTAAAAACCCCGAGCCACTGTGAACTCATCACCATCACCCCAAGTACCCATCATCCGCCCAAAAGCATGAACCTTCCCCTCCCCAACAACCCTACACTTCCCTGCCCGCCAACTTAAAAGCGTATTTTCATCGATCCCAAAAATATAATAAGCCTCGCCATACTCACTGATCAGCTTGCCGCGCCACTCAGAACTAGACCGTTCCGACCAATGCGGCGCTATAATACTACTCCCAATCGGCCCCAAACCATGAGTCAAATCAATCCCCACTCTGCCATAATTTTCATCGCTGTCTTCTTCCAACATCACGCCGCACATCACCATCGCTCCGGCGCTAGAGCCCGCTAAAATAACCTCGCCTTTGCGCCACCATTTTACTAACTCAGAGTGAATGCCAGTTTGTTTCAGTTGAAATGCTAACCGAATCTGGTCCCCTCCTGCGTAAAACACCAATGAAAGCCCTTCTAGGTCATCTATCTCGTTTACATGTCTAACCTTACAGTTGTACTCAGAAAAAACTTCAGTCTTTTGAGCAATATAGGTTTTTGGATCATCCAGAGCAAACGTCACTATACCAACCTCACCGCCAGCTTTAGACGCCAAATACTCAGCCACTTGGCCTGTAGCCCCACCCCCAATCAAAATCAACTCATTATCCGTACTTGACGGCATTACATACTCCTAGCTGTCATCCTGAACCGTCAGCCGACGGTCGTTTCAGAATTTTTTAAACCAATTAAATCTTGCAGTACTTCATCCCAATTATAAACTCGCTTCACGTTGTGGGGCAAAACATCAATCTGGTTCCAAGGGTAGCTTCCAAAGAGCAACACCCTAATGCCGGATTTAGCAGCATCGAGCGCATACGTTAACTGATCCTCAATCAGTACTTTTGCCCCTATTTGCTGGCATATCTCTGATTTTGTCATTACATTTCCATCATCAGGTCCGCGAATAAAATGCACCTTTCGAAATACTTTCGGAAAATTCTGTCTAAGCCACTTGTGTGTAAATTCAAGCTCTACATAACGCCTTGAAGTTACAATATCAACCTCGTAGTACATAAGTAACCGATTAATGGCATCTACGGCACCTTCGATAGGCAGGTCAGCTCGACGCTCTACCAGCGCATGATACTGATGCACCATCTCTAACATATATTCTTTCGTATCTCCGGTGATTTCTTCAAGCCGATACACTTGTGTAGTAGCCAGCTCATAAGCTGTACCATTAACCTGGTTGTAAAACCCTATGAACCCTTCAGCAAAAGGAACCAACACTTCATCAATATCAACCGCAATGACCGGCTTTATATTGTCATGTCGAGCTTGTTGTAAACTCTGAGCCTGTCGAATGAGTCGAGACATCTATCAATCCCTTTCGTTAGATCCCTCCACTACGGTCGGGATGACAGTTTATAAGCTCGCTTTACTCGCCCGTGACTTTGCTTCACCCGCCACGACCTGAATAAACTTATCTACTTCCAACTCAGAAGGCTCACTTGTGGCCAAATCCTTGCGCACTCTAGGCGTAACTTTGCCACTTTCCAGCTCTTTTTCTCCCACCACAAGCGTGTAAGGAACCTTGTAAAGTTCTGCCGCTCTGATCTTCTTACCCACACTCTCATTCGACAGATCAAGCTCCGCACGCAACCCAGCTTCCTTCATGTCCTTCACAAGCACTCTGGCATAATCTTCCAATTTTTTGGAGTCGTTTACCGTCGCTACTCTTATTTGCTCTGGCGCCAGCCAAACCGGGAACTTGCCCGCAAAATGTTCAATTAAAAGCATTATGAAGCGTTCAAACGAGCCTAGAATGGCTCTGTGAATCATTACGGGTGGTATTAACTCGCTATTTTCGTCAGTATAAGTTAGTCCAAAACGTTTGGGCATGGCAAAATCCAGCTGTACCGTAGCCAGTTGAGTCTCTCGTCCCAGCGCATCCTTGAACATAAAGTCGAGCTTTGGACCATAAATGGCAGCTTCACCTTCCATCCGTTTTGCGTTCAACCCATATTTGGTAGAGACTTCGTCAAGCATGGATTCAGCCTTATCCCAGTCTTCAGAAAGGCCAATATACTTGTCTTGGGCACCAGGCTCTCGAACGGATAACGACACCCAATGCTCACCCCAGAGGCCTAAGTTAGTATAGAAATCCTTGATCACCTCCACCGACATAGAGGCTTCCTGTTCAATCTGATCAACACGACAGAACGTATGACCATCATCTACAGTAAAGCCCCTTGTTCGTTGCAAACCGCCTATTTGACCAGGTTTCTCGTCGCGATATTGCATTGTTTGCTCGATATAGCGCAATGGTAGCTCACGGTAACTACGCGGCCGCGCAGCATAAATTTGAGTATGGTGTGGGCAGTTTACTGGCTTCATCACGAAAGGTTGATCATAATGACTCTTAACATGAAATAGCTCATCAGAAAACTTATCGGCATGGCCAGATGTCTGGTAGAGCTCAATTTTTGCAATATGAGGAATCGAAACAAGCAACATATCATAACGATTACTAATTTCGCGCAATACTTTTTTTAGTTCTTCTATAAGCACAGTACCCCTAGGAGTATAAAGAGGTAATCCTGGACCGACTAAGTCCGAAAACGTAAAGAGATCCAACTCCTGCCCAAGCTTACGGTGATCCCGTTTCTTGGCCTCTTCCATGGTCTCAAGATAACTCTTCAGCTCTTCTTTAGTGGCAAATGCCACCCCATACAGCCGCTGCATTTGAGGATTGGTCTCTTTCCCCCTCCAGTAAGCACCAGCCACCTTCATCAGCTTAAAAGCCCCAACTTTACCGGTCGACTCCACGTGCGGACCACGACACAGGTCAGTAAATGGCCCGTTACGGTAAAACGACACCTGAGTAACATTTGACATTTGACCACTAACCTTCGACGCCTCAGATCCAGCATCCTCACCTGACTCAGAATTTTGATTCTCACCTTCATTGTTTGAGGAGGTACGACGAGAACTAGACTCTACTCCTAGCGAACTTGCATCAATATCCTTCATCACCGTAGTGCCATGCTCCTTAAGGTCATTCAACAACTCTTGCTTATACGGCTGCTTGGCTTCCTTGGCCCACTCTACAGCCTCATCAATCGGCATTTCGAAACACTCAAAAGGCTGGTCAGCCTTAATAATTTCCTGCATTTTAGATTCAATTTTGGTAAAGTCTTCTTCCGATATCTTAGTCTCGCCTAAATCCACATCGTAATAAAATCCGTTTTCTATAACCGGTCCCACGCCCAACTTAGCCTCAGCCCACAGCTCCTCTACGGCTGTAGCCATAATATGCGCTAGCGAGTGCCGCATAGCGTATAGTTCATCTGCCTCAACGCCAAGACCAGGTCTTGATCTTTTGTTAGGCTCGCCCGGATTTAAAACCTGGTCTTTATCTTGATTGTTTTGTGTGCTCATGACATTCCTCCTTACCCCTTACTGACCTTAACAAGTTGCTGTGATTTCCTTGCGCTTTTATAGGTAATCCAAGCCATTCCAGACCAAAAGAGCGTTACGATTAAGAAAAACCAAAAGCTACTATTTAGCCCGCCATTAACCCTCTCACCACTATATATCAAGGTAGCCAATGCCGACATTAATGCCAAAAAGATCAATCCAACTGCGTAAACCATCGGGACTATCGACAAACCTTTAATTGGTAACGATACACCATGACTATTTTTTTGTCGTCGCTTCAACCCACGCCATACCAAAAATGAACCCACAGGTATGATCGGAGTTGCAATAAAACTTAAGAAAAACAACCCTCTATATACATCACCACTATACGAGCCACAGTTATTATAAACGTCGGGGTAAGCGACGCCTTCTACTAAAACCCCAGGTGCATTACGACAAGTCCAAGCCTGAACGACAAGTCCACCCACGGGAATCATCAACCAAGCAATTAAAAGCCCTATACCAAGAACTATCCAGAACGTCCCAAGACCAGGTCTTGATATTTTGTTAGGCTCACTTGGGTTTAAAGCCTGGCCTTTCTTTGGTTTCACCAACTCTCTCCTTAAAACGAAAAACCGCCAAAGGCCGGCTCCGAGACCCCGCCTCTGGCGGGATGGTTCCACTCGGATTATCGCACCAACAGGCGGATCACTTTCTCCCAGATGTACGTCACCCGGACCGGAGCTAGCAAGATGGTTAGGCTTGCCTGAGCTCTATTAACTTGAACTCATTATAACACAAATTTTTTGTCAACCTGAACTCGTTTCAGGCCTGCCCCGGCCTTGTGCCGGGGGTCTCTTAACAAATGAGCCGTTACTCCCTGAGCCTGTCGAAGGGCTCATTGTCCGTAAATGCCAGACTTTCTATAAAAGCCGCCAACCGCCTCGCCTCTTCCTTAGTAATGTCCAACGGCAAGCCTACTGCAAGCAAAAAATCCCTCCTCAGCGGGAACTGATAATCCTGCATGGCAACCTTCGACTTTTGACTTTTGACCTTTGACTCAAGCTGGTCCACCGGCCAGTCACTAGGATTTTCCAGATAGCTCAAATACAAACGAACCGCTTTTTTAAAGCGGCTCTTGTATGCAGCCAGAGTCGCCTTTGGGCGATCAGGATGCGCTTGTATAAAACTGCCGGTGAGCTCACTTACTGGACATGTACGCAGGTCAACTGTATTTCCATCTGACCTGGCACTAAGTACTTCCCGGCAGGCGGTCGCCATATCGGCGGCCATTCTGACTGAAACCCTGCTCTCCACGAACGGGCTTTGCCAAAAATCGATGAGCGCTTTACCAGTTGTACGGACTGCCATCAGCGCTGTTCCTTACCACAAACATAAGCATAATGTAGACTTTGATAATTATCAAGACTTTTTATTGATAATTATCATCTACTCGATCAAGTCACAATTCAAAACTAAAAATTTAAACACCCGAAAATGGAAGTCTGACTTCTATCTCCAGATTAAAGTCCGACTTCAAGTCCAGTTTTTTTATACTCAAGATTGAAGTCAGACTTCTAAAATTTAGTAAATGTACAAAAAGGCACTTGTAGGCACCCAGCGATAGCCCACTCGGTTGAAACCCGCAATTCCGTTCATTTCGGCTATCTTAACCTGGCTACCCGAAACTTCCTCTACCATGGCCACATGCCCTAGATACCCAGCCCCTGTCCAAGCAATTGCCCCCACTTGAGGGATGTTTCCGGTCGCATAACCTGCGCGCTGAGCGTTTCGCAACCAAGTACGGGCATTACCCCAATTTCCGGGTATAGTCCGCCTATTGGCTACATAAAAAGTGCAATTGCCATAGGCGTAACTATTCCCACCTTTTCGGGCATATATAAAGTTTTGTACAACAGGTGCAGGCGGCGCCACTGGCGCAGGGGCAGGTATGGGCGCAGCCGATGCTTCGGCTGGGGTTGAGACTTCCTCCAATATCGTTGTAACGATACCTTTATTTGACGCCAGTCTAGAAGCTTTTGATTCAGCTGGACCCATCCCCATCTGATAACTCATTTGAAGCAAAATTATAAAAAGCACACCCCAAGTAGCACAAATCGCCGCCTTTTGCCGGCGATAACGCAAAAACCACAGCACCCATCCTCTGGCCAAATATAAACCGGTCATACTGAAGTATGGCCGAAACGATGTTGCTACTCCGTCCAAAACAGTCCCTAATCTAACAATCGACCATTTTAAGCCTAGTCAACAGATCAAGCAAGCATGAGCGACTTCCCTCCTCACGTCATCCTCGATCGGAGCACATAAGGCAATAACCATAAATGTAAAATTGGACGCTCCGGATCGGGGATCCACGAGTCTTGCAATCAGCGCTCTAAATTTTTAGCTGTTCCAACAATCTTTTGATCGTTTCATACTGAGGCTTTAGCTCCGTTTTGCAGTCTTCCAGTGTCAAAGCGCTCCATTTTTCTTCAAGCTTATCTCGCAAAATTTTAATCTGATCATCAATCGCCATTGGTCTCATAAACCGCAGCGTTAAAACAAAACCTTCAACCGAGGCAAATTTATAACAATCGGCGTTGCAGCAGATCTCAGACTCTAAGCTAGTGAACTGCTTGGCTCCATGATGCTCAGTCACACAAGCCAGAATACTGTCTCGATCCTCTACCGACACTTCAGGAAATTCATCAAGCAAATTCTTTGTAGTCACAACTGACATCTCGATATGCTGAGAACCCTTACCTTCCTTCGTGGCCAGACCCAGCTCACAGTCCATCAGCAAACTACCCACTTCAACTACATTGCGATCAGCCTGCAGCTTCTCGGCCAGCTCCAGCGCTTTTCTGGACGCCAAATACACCAATTCTTGGGGTGGGGTTTGGTATTGCGAAGGGCCAACCCCCGCTAATTCTCGAGCTCGATTTATAAGTTTTTGGGTTATCATCACTGCTCCTGCCTTAAACAATTAAAAGTAAAAATTATGAAAATTGCTTTTGGTGGACCCGGGTGGGTTCGAACCACCGACCCCTCGGATGTGAACCGAGTACTCTAACCGCTGAGCTACGGATCCAAACGTCACTACTGTGACCTGTCGCCGCGGCGACCGCTCTAACCATCCGTCAGCCGACGGAGAGCTAATTGCCCCTAGCCAAGGAAATCACGTTCATTAATTGAAAATTGGATAATTGTTAAAAATGAAAATTGCTTTGGTCCTTCGACTACGCTCAGGATCATTCGACCCATATTCATGCTAATGGTTTACCATGAGCGAACGAAGTGAGTCGAATGGTGGGCCCTAGAGGACTCGAACCTCTGACCTCTTCCACGTCAAGGAAGCGCTCTAGCCAACTGAGCTAAGGGCCCATATCTAAGTTTCATTTACTTAAAGTTTCAAGTTTCATTAAGCGCACTTTGAATGAAAATTGAAAATTGTACTCGGTACAAGCTGAAAGTATAGCCGAATGACGCCGGTTATTCAACAAATCCGACTTAAAATAAAAGGTGTTGCGAGGCAGCGGGACTATCCCATCGCCCCGCAACACAGTCAGCCTCACCCGCCTAGTGGCCCATGCCCAGACCGCCGTCAACGGGAATGACCGCCCCGGTCACGTACCCAGCCCACCACAGGAACGCCACCGCCTCAGCCACATCTTGGCCCTCGCCGAGGCGCCGCAACGGCACTTTCGCCACGATTTCAGCACGCCTTTCGGACGTCAGCGCATAGGTCATTCGCGATGTAATCGGACCTGGCGCCACCACATTGACGGTGATGTTTCGGCCGGCAAGCTCGCGCGCCAACGCCCTAACGAGCCCGATCAGCCCCGCTTTGGCGGCGGCGTAGTTTGCCTGACCCGCGCTTCCGGTTAAAGCAACCACAGAGCCAACCACGATCATTCGACCCCAGCGAGCACGCACCATCTTGGCCATAGCCCGGCGGCAGGCGTAGAATGCACCATCCAGGTTTGTACTGAGCACATTCCTCCACTGCTCATCCGTCATCCGAAGAGCCATGCCGTCCGCGTTGACGCCGGCATTGAACACCAGGATCTCTACATCTCCCAGGTCGGCTTCGACCCGGGTAAACGCAGAGTCAACCGACGCGGGATCAGCTACATCGCAGCGGACCCATAGCACGTCATCGCTATCTGCAGGAACCGTGCTGTTCCAAGTGGCAGCGACCCGAAAGCCGTCCGCCAAAGCCTGTGCGATGACCGCCTCACCAATAGTACCGGAACCACCAATCACCATCAGTACCCGACCCACGATTCTGCTCCTTTGATAGAGTGGCCTTGATCAAAGCTTCACTGTTTCCCGCAAGACCTTCGGGTGAGAGATACTGCTATACCTAACAACTCCTAAGTAAAACGCGTGCTACTCACTATAAAGCCTTGGGTAAGGAATTTCAAATCAAGCTATAATATCTTTATGACAATCTACTTCATTACAGGCAACGCTGGAAAATTTGCTGAAGCTTCTGCTATATTGCCCCGTTTGAAGCAATTAGACGTTAACTTACGCGAAATCCAGTCCCTTGATCCTCGCAAGGTCATTGAAGCTAAGCTTCAAGCCGCTTTTGACCACCATGAAGGGCCGTTCATAGTCGAAGACGTCTCTTTGGAGCTAGCCTGCCTTGGCGGCCTCCCTGGGCCGCTTATAAAGTGGTTTATCCACGTACTTGAGCCGCACGGTATTTACGAGCTAGCCCACAAAATGGAGCTCTATGACGCCACATCAAGCGTAACCTATGGCTATGCCAAAAACCGCACCGAGATTACCTATTTTTCTGCTTCCACCGGAGGTACCATTGTTCCTCCCAATGGCCAAAACGGCTTTGGTTTTGATCCTATTTTTATGCCCGATGGCTTTGATCAAACTCAAGCCCAAATGTCTTTTGCCGATAAAAACCGCATCAGCGCGCGCAGGCAGGCATTGGAAAAACTCAAAGCCTCACTTTAAAATCGTACGAATTATGAATAAAGTACTATGAATTTGGGAAGGATTCGCCGGAAACAGCTTCAACCGTTATTCTTAATTCATTATTCATTATTCTCAAATAGCGCTTGTGCTTGCAGCGTTACTTTTATACCAGTACGCTTATTATGTTAAATGTTCTAATTCATCCACGTTTTAGGCCGCAGGCTTGTAAAATACACTAAATATAAGCTGACGACATCGATAGCGAAGTTTGCTAATTCATATTCTAACGGAAGGTGACGGGGTGCTGAGTCAACACATAGCTGAGAAGATTAGAGCAAAAGTGGGAGGCTTAGTTAACCGTGAGCTTTCCGTCGTCGAGCCCCGAGGCATGGTTATGGCCAGTAACGATCCCCAGGCCGATGAAATGATTGATCTTGAGCTTACAAGCACGGCTATCCCTTTCAATTATGGCGGCCAAGTAGTGGGCTACATTGTCTTAGCTCAAGCCATGCCCAACCACGAGGAGATAACTCCGTTGGTGCGTTCCATTGCCGAGCTAGTTATGCACCAATCAATTTTGATCGACCAAATTCCGCGCCAAGAAGAGCGCCTAGATAAGTTTATTTATGACATCCTTCACCGATCTTTAAGTGATGAGCCTCTCCTGATTGCCGAGGCTCGTCTTTTTGATATCGACCTAACGGCTCCCCGCATCGCCATTGTTATTTATGTTGAGGATCCCGCCCTTACCTCTTCATTTTCCGACCCTTCCAGTGACCGCGAAATTCGCATCGCTCGCTACAAAGCTGGTATTGATCGCGGCTTAAGATCATTCTACACATCAAGTTACGACAACATCGTAGCCTACATTGGCCAAAACAAGTTTTGCATCCTCAAATCCCTCGCCAGTAACGGCGCACTAGAAGAAAGCCTCGATTCTTTCAAAAAGTCCATCAACACCATCTACGACATCATTAAATCCGAGCTTAAACTCCCAACTAGTGTCGGCGTCGGCAACTATCATCCTGGACTCGGAGGCTTGCGTACAAGCTATACCGAAGCCATCTCGGCCATCGAACTAGGTGGTCAAATGTGGGGCACCGATCGCATTTACCGCATTGACGACTTTGGCGTTGTGGCCCCACTGCTCTCTGGTATCGATGAAACCAACATTTATTTCAGCCGCGAACTGCTTGACCGCCTAGGGGAAAATAGTGAAATCATTCAAACCCTCGAAGCCTTCTTTAATTACGATATGAGCCTTACCCGCACTGCCGAAGAGCTTAGTATTCACCGCAATACATTGGTATATCGCCTTGATCGTATCTCCGAAACTCTTGGCCTGGATCCCCGACGATTTGATGATGCTGTACAGATACGGCTAGCTATATTATTCACCCGGTTTGTTGAACAATAAAATTATGGAACTCACAAAAGAACTCGCTAAACAAATCCGCGACAAGGCCAAAAGCATTTTGGACCGCGAAATAGTAATTGCCAACGCCACCGGCACCTTGCTGGTAGGAAGCGCTCGCAGTAACGGTAAGTTTGTGGCCGAGGCCCTGCAAGCCTGCCAAGAAGACAAGCGAATAGCAGGAACTTTGGGTAGCGACAAAGTAGAATGGATTCCCTTTGTTTACGAGCAACAAGTAATTGGCGTATTTGGAGTTACCGGTAATGACGAAACCATAGCTACAGAAACTGTTAGCCTACTTCAAGGCCTTGCCGAAGTTATTATCCACCAATACTTGTTGCTCGATAAAATGCAGTCGCCCGAAATTGTGCGGGCCGACTTTATAAAGGATCTCCTTTCTGCCTCACACGTAGACTACGACGAGGCCTATCACCAAGCCGACATTTTACAGCTCAATTTGCGGGCAACTCAAGCCGTAATATTGGCAAAATTAACCGACTTTGAGGCTATTGTTTCGGCCGAAAACGATCATCTGTCATCTGAGGAGCAGCGCGTTACATTACGTACTGCTATCGATAATATAATTTTAAAACTGAGAGAAGGGTTCAATAAAAACCAAGAAAACATAGTGTCATACCTGGGAGAAGATACTTTTGTAATCCTAAAAGGCATTGCTGGAAGCAGCGCCAACACCTTAAACACCATTCGTTTTATGACCGAAAAAGGTCAGCAAGTATATGAGATGTTGAATTATTTACAACATAAATTCCATCTTACGGTGGGAGTTGGGCAATATTATCCCAACCTAGGCGGTCTGCGTAAGAGCTATCAAGACGCCAAATTGGCTGTCACGGTTGGTAAAAAAGTTTGGGGGACCAACCGCGTTTATCACGTAAAGCAGGTGGGAATGTTTGTGACGCTGGCTAACATTGGGCAAGATCGTAAAGCCGAGCTTGCCCATCAAATACTTCACCCACTGTTGCGAGATCAACAACTATATAAGACAGTTAAGGTTTTTTTAGACAGCGGCCTTAACCTGACAGACGCCTCCAAAAACCTCCATATCCACCGCAACACCCTGATTTATCGCCTAGATAAAACCAAAAAGCTCATCTCTCTCGACCCTCGTCACTTTGACGACGCACTCCAGATTAAGCTAGGTCTTATGTTTTACCAACCTGCCTAAGCCCTACTATTGCTTTTCAATAAGAAAAGCAGCCTTGAAAAAGCAACCCCTAATAAAATAGCAGTCACCAGAAAAAAGATGGCTATCTTAAGAACCTCCAACTCTAACGACCCAAATGCCAATAAGGGCATTACGAGAAACAAATATAAGCGAAATTTATTTGTAAGGTAAAAAAAATGCAAAAATGTTAAGCAGAATATGAGCGAAAAATAGAAACCAAACAAATATATAAATATGTTGTTCCGATCGCAGCCGCCTATACTCCCTATACCAGCACACATCAAATCATTATTACCGATAAAGTTCGCGATCCATCCAAAAACATATGAAAATACTAAGGCAGCAAACACTGTTGCAAGATGAAGTATTACAACTCTTTTTTCACTGTTTTTCGTAGCCAAATTTTTCGTAGCCAAATTAGCCATAATAATGTGATAATAGCAGAAAGCATAAGCATTAAATAGAACCATTCTTTTCGTTTACTATATTGTACCGTTACTTGTTTGCTTTTAGCATTTGCTATATCTAACTCTTGCTTCTCTTGAGGAATAGACATATCTTGTTTTGAAAATCCACCCGTTTGTTTACTTAAGACAGTTTCCATCACTAATCTAGTATTAGTCTTGGGCAGCGATGAACGTTCTTCTAAAGTATTTTTTTCTAGTATAAAATCATATTCGTTAGTTTGACTTGAAGTCGTTTCTCCACCCTGCTGTACATCTATATCTCCTTTCTCATCGTCAAAAATAGCCACACCAATTGTGTATTTACCACTAGACTTACCAGTGAGCTTGATTTGGTAACGACCAGTTGTCGGTTGAGGTATTGTTGCAAACTGCACAATTTCATTTGAGCCAGTGTAGAACGCCCCTTCTATTTGGCTAACATCATCATTTAATTGTTGGCCATTTGGATCAGTTATTGAAATTCGTACTGGTGATTGCACATAAACGAGCATGAGCCTGTTAGGATCATTAGTATAAGATGATTTTTTCACTTCATCCCCGAGTAGATGCTGGATCCATATCTGATTGGGATGTTTTGCTAGCCCACCATGATCCTCGTCGTCTAGTAAGCTTGGCGAGGACAATGCAGCAAGGCTTTTGAAAGGAACAGTATCATCTCCTTCGCCATATATCTTTTTTACTATTTTTCCGTGAGGCCAATTACCACCTTCCCCCTTACTACCAACTTCGATTTCTTCAAGAGTTATCTTACTTTTAGAGCCAACTATGTATAAGTTCGTTCGAGTTCTTAATAAAGCTACATTAGCAGGAGCATTCAGTGTATCGAGAAAGGAATTGAGAGGATAACCATCAGGGTACTCTCTACCTTTTATATAACTGAACGTAGGCAAGAGCTGATTTACAGATGGTACTCTAGCTCTTATATAAGTAGTTAAATTTAGGAACCCGTTCTCTACTGATTCGATGTTAAAAAGCTTCATCATTAAACGTATGTACTTGTCCCGATCGCTACTCACCCCCGCTTCCCATATCGAATAATCCTCAACTGAGCCAGCATTGGGCGTTCCAAGCTGAATCAAGTTTGCAACGTCATTAAGATAATAATTGCTTTGAATGTAAGCCCTAGCAACCAGACCACCTTGAGAGTGGCCTATTACATCTACGCCCTCACATTGACATGACAACTTAATACCGGCTATTTTTTCGGCCAACAAATGCGCCGAGTCATTATTATCCGCACGCCAATTGTAGGGAAAATCAAACAGCGTTACGCCTTTTATATAACCTTTCTCTTCTAATGCCTTCATTAGGTTATTGTAGGTCCCAGTAATTGGATCTAGCTTCCATTTCCCTAACACACTCCAGCTTCCCAAAGTCCCTGGTACAACAACCAACGGACGCTTGATTTGAGCTTGATTCTTTACTATTCCCCCGATACGCCAAAGTCCAGTATCTCCTGCTACCCAAAGCTGCTCATTGCCCGCAGCGATATCATTTGGAAAGTCAGGGAAACTTAAACTATTAGGTGCTCCTCCACCAAGCTGGTAAACCTCATGAATTTTAGAAAAAGTTTCCTTTAAACCAAAGAAAGCATTTACCCCATTATTAGCCAAGCCGCGAGTATGACTGTTCAGCCCTGGATAAAATTCTTCGATCTCAGGATATCCTCCCAATCTAATCCACGAGATGCCAGAATTATCCGATTTATATACTCCACTTGGCGAGGTTTGCCATATTTGCCCGTTTTGAGCCACAATTTTATTTGTAAAAGCCCCTATCGACCCCACGTTAGCGACATTTTGCCAGCTAACACCGCTGTCTTTCGTACGATACAGCGAACCTACTGTTCCAACATATACATTTCCTGTACTTGAATCAGATGTTAGCGTCTGCGGTAATACACCAGGGAATGTCAATTGTGTCGTATGTCCATTACGATCAAATTTAAACATCTCTTGATATCCACTACCTGTTCCAGCATATTCCGTTGTAAAAATAGCATCGTTATTGATAGCAATACTCGATACAAGTAGCACCTGAGACTGCAAACTCCCGAATAGCTGCCAGCTAATACCCAGATCAGTACTTCTATAAACTCCTCTTTGAGTACCTGCATACATAACATCTGGGTGTACTGGGTCGAACGCTAGTGACGTAATCATGGAAGGAATTGGTGTTGGGCGCCACAATATACCTCCATCCAGGGTTAATTGGGCGCTACCATCTACAACCACAAGCACTTCTGCCTGCTGATAGGGGTTAACCCCAACAAAACTAACGGAAGATCCGGAAAAGGCAGTTTTTATCCAACCCCTATCAGCAGCTCGCGTTTCGTTGTTAAATAAAAAAACACTCGCAACAACGAGTAAACTCAATATTTTGAATGTTTTGAAACGCCTAAGAATGAGGTTAAAATTCCTTCTCACCCTCGCAATTACATATCAGAGTAGCTTATTTTGGCTTAATAGTCAATTATTCTTTTGCCACTCAATATTGAGCCTAATCATGAACGTATTCCTCAATGTTCCAAATAGTTGTACGTTTTAAGTGCTTTTTTTTGTGAGCATGAGCGGTTGTTGTATCTATAGCATCCAGATACAATACCCCCTGACTAAATTATTTGTGACTTTGTAACAAGGTTTTTTACGATAGGGAAGCTTTGAGCGTATGGTGGAAAAACAATACAAGTACAATTTTGACCACGACAGTTTTTATGAAGATATTGAACTAACCCACAACAAACATGAAACGCTTGATTTCGACTCTTTAGAAACAGATGTGGGTGTTGGCTTAAGCCAAGAAAATGTTCATAAACTTACAGAAGACTTGCAAAACCCATTACCTCCAAACGAGACTCCTAGCTAGCTAGACAATTTAATTCACCCGCGCACCTTATTCACTAACCCCCCATCCGTCATTCCCTATCGGAAGCCAAGTCCAACCATTGCCTAGCTTGGCACTCCGGGTAGGGAATCCAGAAAGAAAAAAGCGGGCATTTTCATGTCTTGACAGTTCGGTATTTGTTCGGTTATCCTGATTTAGGGAGGGGTTAACTAATGAGGAGATTGGACTATGAGTCAATCAGATACTACAACAAACCCAAACAAAACAAATACTTCAATAGAGCACCTAAGGATCTACCAGTTGGCAAGGTCACTTGAAGACCAAGTTTATGATTTGGCTAAAAGTATTCCGGCCGAACAGTTTTATCCCCTAGGCAATGATTTACGCCGATCCAGTGCTGCCGTAGCCCACTATATTGCCGAAACACATCGTCGATATAGCTATGTAATTAAGCTAGAATGCCTTCACGCCGCTAGGATCGCTGCCGAAGAAACCATTCGCCTGCTCGAAAACCACCAGACTGCTAGTCGCGAGCAAATAACAGAAATCATTAATGACTACACCCTACTCATTAAGCAAAGCTGGGGATTGATAAAGTACCTCAAGGCCAAGCAGGAGCTTACCAAGTCCAAAGATCAAGCAAAGGCCAGCGATGAATTAGTGGCAGCGCGGTCCTAAAGTACGAAGTCCCCGTAGGGACCCCGCACTAATGCAAGGTATTTTACGGGGACTAGTTAGCCGACATAGGCCGATTCTAAGCGCACTCTCGATCATTCTGCCACGCTAGACCACTCCTTTACGATAGATTGGCTTGACAACGTAAATCCTCAAGCCAAAAGGAGCAACGGCGAGACCTCGAGAGTACCGGAAACAGTCCCACAAGAAACCCAGCGAGAGTAAGGGTGAGGCCAGGCATATATAGAACAATATGTTCAAGACCCACCCCCCAACCACGTTTACCTGGCGGACATGTCTTGCGGCCTCCCAAGTCTGACTCCAACCAAACCGGGTCAGTAGCCACAGAATGACACCAACGCAACCAAGCTGAAACACAGCTACGCTCGCCACCCGAAACCCGAACCGGAAGCGACGGGACAGGCCCAGCCCCAAGCAGGTAACAAACGGCACTAACAACGACGTGGCTATCATGAAGCCATCAACAGCATCTCTGCTCGGAATCAAGATACTCTCCTTTCGA
Source organism: Candidatus Parcubacteria bacterium (assembly GCA_963718875.1). GTDB lineage: Bacteria > Patescibacteriota > Saccharimonadia > UBA4664 > JBIOIQ01. The sequence continues at coordinate 320,483 of OY970378.1, read as the reverse complement.
AAGAGATCGTAGGTTTTCAATCAAGCCAGTATCAAAGTGTCGGGCGACGAAACCATTCTCGCAGCGGGGTTGCTTCGCCCATCCTGATGCGCTGCCTACGAATACACCACCATGCACCATGAGCAAGTCCGGCTAGGGCAAGCAGAATCAGCATCCAGTAATACTGATGAATCTTAAGCATGATCCCCGAGGTAAAGATCAAACTCAACCCCAGGCTTCCGCATGCCTTTGACAAAGCAGCGTCTGCGCCCACCGGGTCGTCCGCCAGGAAAATTTTTGCAACGCTCACGATGAAAGTCAGAACACAAAGCGTTACGGCCACTCCGAGTCCCAATCTCACAGCTAGATCCATTGCTGCTCTCCTTTCGAGAGAGTTGAGTTGTAAATCGGACATTTCGGTTACTAAGCCAACTTTAGGAATCGGTCCTGTACCAATACATCGGTACAGGGCTGGGCTGATCTGTGACGATTTGGTTCCCCTCGACTTGCAGCCAAGGCGTCGGCTTATTATAGTATCGAACGACCTTAAAATCAATAATTACTCGATGTCATCCCCTTTATCCCCATTTTCACTAAAGTTTTCCACTCGACTTTTTAATAGTCATATGACAACATGTTGTCATGAAATGTCCTTTTTGCCGTGAAAGCAATAGCCAGGTCTTTAACTCCCGCGCCACGCGCTTTGGTAGCCAAATATGGCGTCGTAGACGCTGTCAGAGCTGTTCTAAGAGCTTTACTACTTACGAACAGGTAGATTTAGGGTTTTTAAGCATAAGCGGCTCCAGCGGGCTCATACGACCCTACAACCGTTCTCGCTTGTTTAGTGATATTTATGCTAGCTTTGAGCACAACCAAGCAGACCCCGACACTGTCGAGGCCGTTACAGACACTATTGAGGCTAAAATTCTAGATCTACAAAAAACAGTAGTATCCAAAGCTGAGGTCACAAGTATTATTCTCTACACTCTTAAGCACTACCACATGCCGGCTTTCTTGCGCTTCCTTAGCTCCCACGCCTCACTAAGCTCAAACGCCGAGATAAAGCGGGAGCTTAAAAAGTACAGTTAGCGGCTGTGCGTCAAAATCTTATTGCCTGAGCGTAGTCGAAGGCCAACTTTGAAGCTACGAGAGACCTTCTGCCTTTAGATTACACTCAGATCGGACAGGCTGAGGCCATAACTCCAAACCTATGTAGTGGATCCTGAAATACATTCAGGATGACAAGTTTTGGTATTCCGAAGATCAAAAAAGCAGCCAACTTGGCTGCTTTTTTACTGGATCAAATCAGTGATGCGCTAAAGGCTAGAGTATCTCGTACCTTAATGCAGTACTAGAAGAAGATGAAGCCCGGAATGAGGCGTAGACAATACTACGGCGAGTAAGGACTGGAGACTTCGACAACGTAATGCGTAAAGTACGAGATACGTGCTTACTCGCCTTTGTCTTGCTTGTCCTTACCACCCTCATTTTCCTCAACAATCACCTCAGTATCTTCAACGGCGCCTTCAGGTAGCTCTTCCACAACTTCAGCATCAAGCTCGGCCAATTCTTCTTCGCTGCGAGGCTCCTCAACCTTGGCAACAAGCTCTTCTTCTTCAGTTAAAAGTGTAACTCCAGATGGGATTATAAGATCTCGAACGTGAATAGTTTTCTCAAAATCGTCCAAAATCGAGATATCAACTTCAATAGACTCAGGCAAATCAGCCGGCAAGGCCTCAATCTCAATGGTTTCTAGATTTTTCAATAAGGTACCTTCTAGCTGATAGACCGCTGTTGATTCACCCACGTAGTGCAAAGGCACCTCGGTTCGAATTTTCTCATCCATTCTTACTCGATATAGGTCGGCATGGGTTATGGCACCAGTTCGACTGTCGTGTTGCACATCATAAAACAATACATTTTGGGCCTTTGCATCGCTAACTTTAAGCTCTACAATCTTATTACTGCCAGCATGGGAATAAACTTTTTCCACTACCTGACTATCGAGCGTAATTGGTTCTGGCGTAGATCCATGACCATAGACAATAGCTGGAACCTTACCGGTTACTCGGAGTTTTTTAACTTGTTTGCCCAATTCGCTGCGTGTGGTCGCAGCTAACATAATTTTATCCATTTTTTAGCTATAAGCCCTTTTTATAAGTTTAGTAAGAGTGTTTAGTTTATTTGCTACGGCTGATTTTCCCAAAGCTTCCACGCATTTCCGAAAGGAAACGATGGAATCCGGCAATTTCATCAGCTGTAATCGAGCCTTTGCTCGCGAATTTTGCACCCTCATTAGCCTTGAGATCAGATCCACGCCTACGACCCGGTTTTGCGCCCAGTGAAACTGTAGCAAGCACCGGCATTGAGCATTCGTGACACCCTAGCTGAACAAAACAATACTGATCTATCTGACCCAACACTTTTATGTCGTCAAAATGATAATGGGTCTCACAAGATGGGCACTTATAAAACTCTTGTAAGTTTTTGATGAGTTCTTGTAACTGTTTCCTACTCATAGTGCCCTCTTACTTGTTGTTGCATTATAGCAAGGCTGCAGCAACAATTCAAATTCAACTTTTGAATAACATCGATTCAGCTAGACAGTTTTTTACTCTTACGCCACGACAGCGTTGTCAAAAAGGCCGTTGCTGTTGTCAAAATTATGAACAGCACTACCAAACTAACTAACTTTACAAAACTGCCAGAGTATACCGCCACCATACCAAACAGCAAAGCCAGGGCATAAAGCGTCATCACCGCTCGACGTTGAGAAAACCCAGCCTCAAGCAAAAGATGATGCAAGTGTCCCTTGTCGGGCTTAAAAGGCGAGGTTTTGTGGTATAGCCTTCTCACTACGGCCCAAACTGCATCATAAATTGTAAAACCCAATACCAAGGCCGCCGTAGCTAGCTTACCGCCAGAATAGATGGAAAGCAGCGCCAATGTTAACCCCAAGAAATACGCGCCTCCGTCACCCATAAAAATTTTTGCAGGGTAAAAATTAAACGGCAAAAAACCAATAGCTGCACCAGTCATGATTATAGCTAGTAAAGCTACCTGGGGTTGATTAACCTTGGGACCAATTGAAAGTAAAAACATCGTCAGCCCCGCAATGGCCGAAACGCCACACGCTAATCCATCGAGACCGTCTAAAAAATTCATAGCATTTACTAAGCCCACCATCCACAAAATGCTTAAAAAATTAGCCAGCGGCGCAATATGAAAATGAAATCCGTTCCAATCAACAGCGTATCGCCATTCCGACAAGTTTATAACACCGCCAAACGGGTTGTTGATTTGAACAATCCCAATCCCCCCCGCCAGCACGACCAAGGCTGCCACTACTTGCCATACTAGCTTATACAAAGGCCTTATCGGCCGAATGTCATCGGCTATACCTAAAACTACCAGTATGGCAATGCCCAAAATCAAAGCCACGAAGCGCCGGTGCAAAGGTAACATTATAAGAGCAGGGATCACAAAGCCTACAAAAATTGCTGCTCCCCCCAAGTAAGGCACCGGGCTAGTATGAATTTTACGCGCACTTGGACGAGCCATAATGTTTTTGCGTATAGCGTAACGCCTGACAAATGGTGTTATAAGCCCGCTCAATGCCGCTGCTAATAGAAAAGCAACTAGATACGTCACGATATTAGCCCAACACCAATCATTCCTTAGTAGCCTTTTCCGTTACCTCAAACGCTAGCGACTTCCCTATCATCATCCTAGTCTGAGCGTCTAAAGCTGCCGTGGCACTAAAAATAATGGTTGTTACTGGCATCAACAACCACTGAGCCAGCATCCCCAATGCCCTCGTCCTGCGATAACGAACCGGTTTGGGGGGTAGCGAGATAATACTTATCCAAATAGTTACAAACAATCCAATCAAGGCAATCGTCATAATCCACCCAGCAATAATAGGCAGTTCATGAGCCAAGACCGATTCCGAAAAGCCCCGGTTTAAAAACAATGGCAACCAGGCCACGAATGTAATAATAAGCGGCGCTGTAGCCCAGCTAAAATGACCTTCAAATAAGCGGCCAATTTGCAGCAGCTTGTCAGACCACGGAATCCGGTTATTTTTAATCGAATTCCGAACCACATAAGGAAAGTCGGTTACACCCGAAGCCCATCTGCGCAACTGCAAATACTGGACCTTGAAGGTTCTTAAATAACCGTCAGCCAGCACTGCATCTTGATATACCGGAGTCGGCAAAGGCACCACTTGGTGATCGCCATCATAGGTAAAATAGGTCCTCCAATACTGGTGGCCATCTTCAACTATGCTCGTAACACTCCAAAAATCTGTATCAAGTAAAGTTTGCAGACCTTGCGACTGAGCCGCAAAATTACGCAAGCGATGAGGCCGCACCGACTCCACAATGTTCCAAAAAGAATTTCCGGTAGCAATAACCCTCATAGGAGCCGGAGCATCCCAAATATTGTTAAGAAACATGGCAATCGGTTGGTATGATTTGCGGATTCGATTAACATTGGTAGCGTAAATATAACTTAAACTAGCAAAGTAATCCCTACCTGGACGGTTATCGGAATCGAGCGTGGTTACAATAACGTTTTCCGGATCAATTTTTTGTTCAAAAACAATTTTAGCCACTTCCCTACCAGCATAAGTTATATTGGCCCCTTTTCCCTTAAATTCTCCTGCTACATTATCAGGATGTTCGATAGCCATAGCTTTACCAAACTGCTGACTATACTGCCCAACTAACTTATGAGCATTCTTGGCAATCTCATCACCACCCCTTTGCTCATATGCAATTACCAGCCAGATCTGCTTGCTACTGTAGTTTGTGTTTAATACTGCTTCAATTGTAGGTTGAAGAATTTTTAAACTCTCATTATATGTTGCAATTATTACAACGTTTATCAAATCCTTGGGATTAATAATCGTTGTTCGCCTATCTAATAAGTCTTGTAAATCTTTTAGTTCAAGCACCAAAGCCTGATAGTGAGGTCGCTTTAAAGCCGCTTTTGGTGATCGAAACCATCTTTTAATAATAGAGGGATACTTTTGTACTAATTTATCAATCTTAGCTTCCGTATCAAGCAAAGCTTGATCTAGATGTTCCAATATTTGAAGCTTAGATTCCCAGTCTACCTTTTGGTTTTTATGCAATCTGCGGTAACCCCTCACCAGGTAAAAACTTAAACGCAATGACTTAGTAAGCCAAAACAGGTCAAAGGCAATGATGAAATAGGCTACTATTACCGGGTGTGTCAAACTCAAAAGAATCGGTGTCAATAAAAAAAGCCACGACACCAAACCCGGGAAAATTTCTAAAAATCTCACCACTGATGGCCTATCTACAAAATGCAGCTTAATAGATGTTTCCATGGTAGCGCCTAAACTACTACCGCAAATGCAGTGCCGATAATTAAACAAAACAAAGACACTACAAATGCTCCGATTAATAAATAAAAGCTGACAATCCGACTACGGCTAAAACTGTACGCTGCTAATACCGAATTTGAAACAGTAACCACTAGGCCAAATACTGCTATGCGGTAAGGTGCATACCATGGCCCCAGCTGATCAAAACCACCCAGATTAGAGTAATGTATGGGTACCAAAAAGTTTGTGGGGTGTACTCGTACCAACATCACAATAAAAGCCGTTATATTAAACCCAATTGCAGGTAACAACAACGCCAAAGATAGATGATCTTGAAAAAAGCGCAACCCGCGAATTTCGTTCATGGTAGCGCTCAACTGAGTTTTTATCGATCCGGGACTAAGCCGATTCATAAGCACGATTATACCAGTAAAAGCTGGCCTTAACCATTGCTGCGAACCAGTATGGTGCAGTATGATAGCAATCGCGCGCGCGAGTGTAGTTTAGGGGTAAAATGCGACCTTCCCAAGGTCGAGTCACGGGTTCGATTCCCGTCACTCGCTCCAAGAAAATACCCTGAGCTAGTCTCGGGGTATTTTCTTGCTAAGCTGGGTGCGGGAAGCGGACCTTTAGGTCCGATGGACGAGGAGCGCAGGTTGAGCCAAGCTTGCTTGAGATCATACCGAGCACCACAGGGAGGTGGCGCCAGACACATTCCCGTCACTCGCTCCAAGAAAACAGCCTCAAATTACCTGGGACTGTTCTCTTGTCATAGTGATGCTATTGAAGTAACGCCGGTTGCGAATCAGTCACTTAGTACTTGGTCGATTTAAAAATTAATTTGGCTGTCTGTGCGTCTTTGGAGTTGAGGAACTGTTGAACTTTGGCCTTGGAATCAAATCCCCACTTCAACGCATCTGATTCTTGAGTAGGATATATTTCGAAAAACAATCCAAACAGGTTACTTTTAAACTCGCCTGTGGGCTTTTTCCTTTTCTGCGCAAAAATATAGTAAGGGTATCTATCAAGCTCTTCTCCGATTTTTGGCAATTCAGTCCCCTCGGTTTTGCTTATGATACCCATACGAGGTACATACAAGTTTTTAAGTTTATCTCCGTTAGCATTACTCTTAATGCTGCCTTCAACATAATATAAGTCTGTAGGAGAATTTGTATCGGCTATCTTTTCCAGCTTATAAGTTGCTACATCTGGACATTCGGGCGACATGCACCCACCGCCAAGCCCGGAAACATCCGCCATGTAGCGCAGAGCCATACCATTGGGGCTAGTTAAGATTGCCTTATCGTAGAGCCCATCGCTAGTTACTTCTATCCGCCAATCAGACGGATATTTAAACGTTAGGCCTTCATCGCGTGACGTATAGCTTTTCCACCCCTTATATTCAGTTGCAGCCGAGGATTCAGACTCAGTTGTGGACGATTTTACCGCTACTTGGCTCCTTTTAGCTTGCTGGGAAGTGTAAATGGCTCCTCCAATTGCTCCTAAAACTATCAGCGCTAATGCGACCTCGATTAACAAACTTCCATGTTGAGATTTGAATCTTTTTTTCATCATATTCTCCTTATATTAGGGCTTAAATTTAAGCGGGATACCTTCATAGTTCCAGGGCTTCTGTAGAGCTACTTGCACCGCGCGTATGTATGTCTCTGGATGCAGATCTAGCTTACCCTGCAAAGCTAACTCGCGCGCCTCACCATTCGTACCTTTAAAAGCCTGGCTAATAACCTCCCGTTTGGCCAAATCTTTTTTATGCTGCCAAAACTCAATTCTCAAATAATCTCCTGGTTTAATCTGAAAATCACGGTTTGGTTTGTTCGAGTAGATGGAAGTGTAACCAGCCTGATTATGAGCAGTGATGGAATCGCCGGCGCTAAACGTCCACACTGCTCCCGAGCTAGTTTTAACCTTTACATTATCAGCATCAAAGCTAATCATCTGCCCAAACACCTCTCTTACAACTGCGTCATCAGGCAGAATGTCATACTGAGCCGTGTTAAATAACTCTTGAACAGCCGGAATATTGGGGCATTTATCCGCCTCATTGTTGTAACACTTACCATCGCTGCGATGTGCCGCCGCCACCGTGGAAAAACCACCGGCATAGAAATATGCATCGTAGGACAGGTCGAGCTTTGCCACATAAGCTGCTGTCTTCAGGTCCACATTTGGAGCAACCACCACCAAATCCCCTACCAAAAGCTCATATTTAGGTACCTTGGTTGCGCCGACCAGATAGATAGTTTGGCCCGTAAGAGTATAGGTATCGGGATTAAACGGCAGCGTTCCAGGAGTATCAATGTATGGGCCAAAACTGATTGATGTCGGTGATATAGCCGTTACTTTGCACATACACCCTAAAGTTCCGCCATCTGATCCACCTGTAGCCACATTGAGCTCTTTATTAAGCCGAGCAAACTCGGCCATTTCTACCTGACCGAGAATCTGCTCATCGGTCAAACCAGGACTAAAATCGTAAGTGTGGCCGTTAATGGTAACCTGTTGCTTACCAATTCCGTTGACCGTGCGCTCCAACTGCTGTTGTACCGGACCAGGTTGACTGTCGGTCGTCACAATGGTGGCTGCCGAGGCGCTGGCGGTTACTAGCATGGCTCCGGCAGCGACGCTCATGGCAGCCGTTGCATGACGAGTAATGGCAACTTTGTTCCGCTGCATAATGCGTGCCAACAATGCAATTCCGGCAACCGTACCTATCAATGGCCACGGCAAAGTCTCGAGTAAAGCCCGAGCATAAAGGCCAGGATGAGCTTGTAATGAACTAACTTTGTGTACAGCTAAATTGACTACGTCAAAAGTGTTGCCTTTTATGAGCGCAGCCAGCAATGCCAGTAGTCCGATTACCAGACAACCCACTAAAGCACGATTTACTAATTTGGCCCGAGCTTTGCGCTGTTTGATTTTTGCCATAACCGGGTTTACCAGCGACGTTTGGCGCAAGCTATCTGGAGCAGATTTACTTAACATCTTATCGAGCGAGCTCATAGCACTTCTCCTTTACAGCCAACCTTGCCCGATACAGCCAGGTCTTAATGGTTGTAGCGGGCACACTCATAATTTCAGCTATTTCCGTATAATCTTTGTCCTCCCAGTAGTGCAAATTAACGGCCATCTGATAATGCTGGGGCAAAGAGGAGACAGCTTCCCGAACCGTTGACTCTCTGACCTCAATATCAATTTTATCCTGCGTTTGGTCTTCAAACGGGATCTCTACCTCTTCATCGAATGGCAGGACTGGAGCCTTGCGCAAGCTTTTGAGAGCCCCATTATGAGCAATTTTGTATAACCAAGTTGAAAACTTGTACTTAGGATCATACTTTTCTATCTGTTCGTAGGCTTTTATGAATGCCTCCTGAGCTATGTCTTCGGCCACATCAATATCCTTAGTTATGGTATAGCAGTAACGAATCAGCCCGCGCTGGTAGGCTTCAATAAGCTCAGCGTAGCTTGCATCGTCCCCACCCTTAACGCGTTTTATAGTCTCTAGTTCGTCCATACACCCTTTATATCCATGTCCAGCCAAAAAGTTTCAAACTTAATAATACCAGTTGTGGTTAAATATTTCCGTCGAACAAGCCTGCCTCCAGGAGACGAGTCTCTAAGTTTTTTACTTACTTCCGCACCACAACCTGATAGGTTTTACGCTCAACTTAGATAATTATTGAAACTTTTGGTAACCTGCTGGGTATAACAAACGTCACAACAATGTGACGCCGACCGAAAGGTACCTTCCATGAGGCGTTCTCTGATCCGCGGTTTCATCGCCGCCACAGCCATCACTGTCACTGCCGTCCTCTCGCTGGGCACGCCCGCCTGGGCTGGTGGCGATCCCAATGGCGGTCCTCCCGCCCCCATCGTGGCCCCGTCCGGGTTTGCCGGGGCCTACTCTCTCGAGCAAACCATCGTGGCAAGCACCTGCAACCTCGAGGGCACCAACCAGCCTGCGTTCGAAGCCAGCCTCCGCTTCTACGCTCTGGTCCAGGCCGCCATCAACCGCGCCCTGGCCGCTGCCGGCCAACCGGCCAGTCCCGACTACCGGAATTGGAGCAATAGCCCCGCCAACACACCCAACTGCCCCCGCGGCTGACAAGCACCGCCCAACCCGTCCCCTCGCCCCTCGAAAATCCTCTTGCCGGGACTTTCGAGGGGCGCTTCTCTTTGTGGCGTTACTTACATGAGCTTGATATGCTAATATAGCCTTCTCTTCGTAAATTCTAGTAATGCGTCCAAAAACAAGTCAAATCAGGCCGCCCGGCCGTTTGACTTGTTTAGAGGAGGAAACGCGTGCAAGGCGGAATAATATGCTTTGGGCACATTATGTAGTCTGAAATGCGTTTTCGACGAGCCACCTTAGCTCAGTTGGTAGAGCAGTGCTTTCGTAAAGCAAAGGTCATCGGTTCAAATCCGATAGGTGGCTCCAGGATTTATTCAACAAAAAAAGACCAGGAGCTAAGCCCGGTCTTTTTTGTTATTTTGATAGTCTTAAATAGGCTTTTTGGGCGTTTTAACTTCATATCTGTCACCCAAGTATTCGTACTTGTCGGCAATAGCCTGCTTGGCCTCCTCTAGGTTCATCCAAAACACATCGCCTTCAAGCTTTTGATTTCTTGATTTTACTTTGCTCCCTCGTGAATTGCTCACCATTTTACCCCTCGTTAATACATGTTTAGTATCACTCAGGTTAAACCTCAAAACATTAGATCTTCCTACAAACAATGCTCATGTTAATTATGTCAGTTTTGGTTATGCAAAATATGACAAATACACCCACCAAATTCCAAATCCAAAAGTCGCTAGCACCAACAAAACCACTACAGTTTTAATGATTTTACGAAATCGGCTTTTTTTAACCACTTCCTCCTCTGCTGGCCGAGACGACTCCGCTAGAACGGGCTGAGGTGGTTCGGCCACTACCGGCCTTGGCTGTAATCTGGGAGGTTTAGGCGGTGGCGGCGCGATAGGCTCCACTGGCTTAGCCCTTACGACCCCTTGATTTGCTGGCTTAGTCCGGACAATACCATCTAAACTCTGCTTTGAACCCTGATTTGCCATTGTGTATTACGCTCTTTCTACAATTATTGTGTTTTATTATACCACTAACAAACATTACCACTCTAGGCTAAGTTGAACTACCCTGCCGACTCTGCTAAGATTGAGCAGTTAATTTGCTGGCACGTCCGCGGCATTTTGTACAACGGAAGCTTAGAATATAGAGATGCGATTCAAGAAGACCTTGAGCATCGTAACAAGCCGTACTCGAAACGTACGGCGAGGCGAGGCGGAAAGGTCGCCGCCGAAGCGCGCTCGAGATTACAAGCGACAAGGGCTCGTGGTGTAGAGGCCCAACATGTCTCCCTGTCACGGAGAAGATCGCCGGTTCGAATCCGGTCGAGCCCGCCAAGAAAAGCCGATGACCCTTGTGGTTGTCGGCTTTTCTTAATGAGCGCTAGCGAATGTTCGAACCGGCGATCTTCTGCCGGTTCGACTAGCCCGAGGGAACACTGCGACCGATCGGGCAGCCAGGGTTGACGTAGTCAAGCCCGTATCCAGTCGAGCCCAGCTTTTTTCGATTCCTAAACCAGTTAACTTTATAACTAACTTGGGAATCGGCCCCGCCGCCCACCCGGAGGTGAACGGCGAGGCTATGCTGCGATAGCGATGTAAGTATCAAAGCTACCAATCGGGCAGGCAGCTTGTCCGCCAACTCTTGATCCTCCAACTCCATCAAACCGCTGACACCGATGGAGCCACAGATGTGAAGCTCTTCGGAAGGATCTATTACGACTGAGCCCCCTGCCCAGCCGCAGAAGCCTGGGCTGAGCTGCGCGGCAAGAATTAGTTCCCCCTCGGACCAGCCTTGGCCTTCTTCCTTCGGGACCCAACTGCTGTGGTCAGGCTGATCGTGGCGGAAACCAGCCGTGTCATCCTCTTCGTGAAGACCGGTGATGGCTTTGGCCAGGGCGAAGGTCATGTAGTGAGAGGCGGCGCCGTTGATTGAAGCCGCAGCCAAAAGCTTGCCGGTTGCGTCCACTACGCAGATTGCAACCTTGGCATCTCCAGCTTGATCGACGATGTACTCGAGAAGCAGCCTGGCTTCGCTGTACTCCAAACTTGACAGAGTTCGCATGATGCTCCTTTCGAGAGCGGTTGTGGGAATGTAAATCAGTCTTTCGACTACTAAGCCAATTAACTTGCGTTAACAGACTTGGGAATCGGCCCCGCCGCCCACCCAGAAGGTGAACGGCGAGGCTTGCTACAAGCGATCAGTACGGCTCATCGTGGGGCGGCATGTCGAGCCAAGCCCGGATGGGGTTGCCAGGCTTGCCAAGCCTGCGATCTGTCAACGAATCCGCCAGCTCACGCGGCATGGCTGTGACAACTTCTCCTCGCTCGTCTCTGCTGACCATGCCCTCGTGCTCGTCGCACCGCCACTTGGGCGGCTGGCTTACGCGCGGAGCGTCGGTCACCATCACCAACGACGTAGCGGGCTTGTTACAGAGCGGACTGTTGCTCGTGGGATGGTAGATGACGTTGAAAGTACAGCTCTGGTGGAGATCCGAAACACGGACCTCATCGGTGTCTGGCATTACCGCTCCTTTCGAGAGCTGGATATCAGGAGGAGGAACGTCGTCTCCCCCATCTTTGTTGAAGCAGACGTATCCTTGCCCAGCCAACCAGTGATGACCGGGCTGTCCAGACTCTCCACAATTGGGGCACTCCATTACTCTACCCCTAGGATCTCGAGCAGCTCCGTCAGGTCGACCATGAGCTGGAGTATCCGCTCGACGTGCGAGTTGGGATTCAGCGGCATGCCGGGATCGTCTTCGGACATCGCCTGCAGTACGAAGCCGCCGTTGGCCGGAGTAGCCGAGTAGCGAACTGTAGTCTTGGCGACTACTTCCCCGTGCTTCAGAAGCAAGGGGACCAGTTCAAAGGCGACGTCGTAGGCCGCCTGCAAGAACTGCTGATGGGCTTGTACTACCGCTCCTTTCAGATCGGCCCGGTTGTCCGTCTCATTGGTGACTCCGGTTTCGGCGATGCGCCAGATTGCCAGTGCCTGGGAGGCTCGGGCGACAGAATTCAGCATGGTTGCTCCTTTCAGAGCGGTTGTGGGAATGTAAATCAGTCTTTCGACTACTAAGCCAATTAACTTGCGTTAACGGGCTTGGGAATCGGCCCCGCCGCCCACCCTAGGGTGAACGGCGAGGCTGTGCTGCTTACGTCATGACGTGCCAGGACGGCTCATGGGGTGGCTTGACATGACCGATACAAGCGCGTCTGTGATGCGTCTGCCCGGCTTGTTGTCTTCGCTGAACCAGCGACCGGGGCCGTGAACCTCTTCCCACTCCTTGATGGTCGTGTCGATGCGGAGGTTGAAATCCGCGGCGAGAAGGGTGCACTGGTAGCGGTCCTGAAGTTCGGTTTCGCCACTGCCGCCGACGTAGGTGCCGTCGAGGCAGACGGAGAACCCGTAGCGGAAGCTTCCACTGGGCAGCCGGTGCTTCTGGGTGTACACCAGCACACCACACTCCGTACCCGAGTCCCGGTGTTCGATTGCCTTGGCAAGGCCGTTGGGAGCGAAGTCTGCTCCCTCTGGCCCGATGAGGGCAAGCACCATGATGGCGTCCTCGCTCGGTGTTGAGGCCGGAGCTGTGGGGTCGAGTATGGTGAAGCTGAAGGAATCGCGGGGGTATTCGCCCGCCATGTAGCGCTTCTGGATGTCCTCGGCCCTTGCGTAAACCGCTCGTGAAACGATGCGGTTGAATGCCACGTCGGAAATGATCCCGACAAAGGGGTTGGAGTGGATGAAGATCTGGACGGCCAGTGTCATGACAGTTTTCCTTTCGTTGAGATGTCTGTCGATCTAGCAGCTAAAGCTGTTAGTGACCAAGTCGACAAACACCAAGAAAGGAAGTTGTAAGGAACATTTCAACCTTAACGATTGAATCCAACAATACTAGCACAATACTTATGCTTTGTCAATACTTTCTCGATAAGCTTTGCCGCTTATGGTTGCAATAAGCGTATTTTAGTAGCATAGTTATCAATTCGTTCTGAATGCGTGGACCGGTGCGCTTTCATCCGGTGGAACCCCCGACAAAAGGAGTCGCAATGCAAGACTGGAAAGCCCACGTCACCCTGTCCTTGGTAGGTCCGGCTACAACCCTGCTTCCTCAACACGAGGCCGAAATCCGTCAAACCCTGCTCCATGATTACGACTTCTGGGGTTTGGAAATCTTCATCGAACCAGACCCAAACGTCTTCTGTGAGGTCAGGTTTGACTTCAGTCTCTCGGCTGAGACGGAAGAGGCTGCCAAAGCACGTGCCGGAAAGGCTGCCATCGCAATGATCCCCAAGTACATGGGGCAAGTCGCTGTCATGGAAGCCAAAGTCAACATCGAGACTGCAGCCGAGAAAACTAATTGAATCTGGCCAAAGATGCCCATCTTCGATAACTCACCGGACGCCGATGGCTATGTGCCACTGATGGTGGTATCAGATCTAGTTGGTCGGCAGACGCAGTATGTCAGCTATTTCATCGAAGGCATAGCGGGTAGGCCAGCCCTAGGGAGGGGCTTGCGATTCAAGATCGATGACGGCAACCACCATGCGACACGTATACATCAAGACGATGTCGATGAATTCGTACGGCGCATCAAGCGACCTTCCAATTGAAGCCCTCAAGCAATACGGAAATCCCTCTGCCTGGGGGCTCTTTCCGTTATTAAACCGAGTAAACGGTTCGAAAATCGTTAATTAGCCTGCCTGTCGGCAAACAGGCTCCCGCAATAATACTTATTAAGGTCTTGCCTATTTTTGTTATGTAATCAAGATTATTGACTTATTATCATGCTTATGCTATAATCAACATTAATGGTGCGAAAATGCATCAGTACATCCGTCAGCCGAATAAAAGTCAACGATGAGAGCCGACCCCGATCTTACCGACGTCCGACCGCAACACCCCGGTGCTCTCGGGCCCGACGATCTCTACCTCCTCACACCAGGAACCATCATCCGACGACATGACACGCGATTCCACGGCGGCATGAAGTTCGAAATCGTCAGCGGCGTAGAAACCGAAGAAGCGCCGTTCGTCATGGTCAGAGAAGTTGGTCACCCCGGCTCCCCCGAGCGCCTCTACCTGAACGATGCGGGCATCCTGCCCTACAAAACAGGCCTCTGGCATCGCATCCACTACACCGTCATTGCCTCTTGATAAGGCCGCTCCTTCGCTCGACTGACGAACTGCCCCCTCGGACGCCGCAAGGCATCTTTGGGGGCATCGTCATTTTATAATGCAGCTGTAGTTCGAAAATCATCAATAAGCTCCCGCCATGCAATTATTGAGGCTTTACGAAGCCTCTTTTTTGTTTGTTTATTTAATTTCGATTGACTTTTTATAAAAAAATGCTATTATCATACGTAATCTCTGCAAGTCATCAAGCGAAGCGCATCTAAGCGCTCTGCCCTACTACGGGAGAATCCAAATGCAAGTACGTAGCTGGCCGGTTCGCGAGTGCAACACCCACGGACTCATATCCGTCGACGAACAAGACCAAACCACATGTCCTGCCCCATCCAGCTCAGGCAGCGGCATGTGCGGAATGAAACTGAGCAAGAGGTTCGAAGTCTTTTCCCCATCGGGAAAGCAGAACCTGAGCACCGGAGATGGAATCGCCATCTTCGCCTTTCTGCTCTTCATCTGCGGCTGGCTCGTCGGCATGGGCGTACTCACCGAGCTGGTTTACGATTACGAAGAAGATGTAAAGATGGTCTGGTGGGAGGGATTGATCTGGCTGAGTCTTCTGCTAAGCCCACCCTTCTGGGCAGTCGGGCTCATCAAGCGCATCTTTAATCCGAACTAGAGCAGCCAGACCGGGAGCACTTACAAGCCACAGCCCCGTCAAGATCAGTACCATCTTCCAAGGTGGCCTCGCTGATTCTGGCGGGGTTTCACCTTTTATATGCTCAAATAACCATAAAATAAGTTCTAACCTGGTCCTCCATGTTGACGTAACGCGCCAGCAATACAAAAGGCCGGAATTTCTCCCGGCCGCTAACCTGGACAGGAGGCACTTAGCCCTCCACCCCGTCCAGGCTTTTTAACATCATCTCAGGCCGATTTCGGCCCTGGCCACCTCCTGCCGTAAGGGTCTTTGGTATCTCGTCCTAGCCCCACGCAGGTGAGCAAATGGGGGTATGGATGAGACATATATTCTACCCGGCCGCCTTTTCTGACATGCTCACGATAGTCTGCTGCCACTACAGCAGCGAAGAGACCGCAACATGCGCCCATCCCCAAGATGACCCCACCGATTAAGAACATCCAGCGAAGGTCTCCGCTAATTGGAGATAAAAGGGCGGCAAGAGCAGCGCACACCAGAGTGAAGGCGATGCAACCCAACACCCACCAGCCAGAAGCCGTATCGATCTTGACTGTGTAGCTATCGATTTGGGCAAGTCTCTCGCCACCTAGCGGAACCCGGCCGTTTACATCCGGCTTTGGACATTGATTAAACAGTAGGGACTTCATGACGACCTCCTAGATCGCAAGACGTAATTGAATCATAGCGTTAAAGAGGTGACTTGTGAATTTCCAGTAGCAACAACCCTATAAAAAGTTAACTTTTATTATTGCTTACTTAAGCTATTTGTTTGCTTATCTCAAAGTGAACGAGATATAGAAAGCCATCCTCTGTGCTGGTGGCTCAGGTTAAAATTATTGCCATTTTGTTTATTTTATGATATTATGTGCCGCATAGATCCAAGCCCTACTCGTACCTACCTTGGAGGCAATACTATGCCCTTTTTCAGGCCCAATATCGACCGTGCCATCGTCATGACACAGTTTGACTTGCGGGGTTTTTGGCATCCGCTAGGGATCCGCAGCGATGGCGTAAATCCAAAGAACCTCGCTGCCATTACCTGGAACCTGGCTGCTGGCGCCACGCGTGACAGCAATGAGTCCTACATACCAGACGATGGGACGGTCGTGAGAAGCATGGATGCGCCCTTCGAGGATTTTCTCGACATGTGCCAACGTCTCGCTGAAGCCTGCGACATGTCGCAGAAGGAAGCCATCCAGCTGATCATCCAGGACATTCTCGCGACTCATGCAAAACTCACCGCCGAGGTCAATGCTGGCACCCGCAAAGCTTCGCAGTACTTGGAGGAGCTGGACCGCACTACTCAATGGGGACGCAATATCCTGGCCTTGATGGAAGCATTCCAGGTAGAGAGTTCTGAAGTACGCACTCCCGTCTGGAACGCCCATTCAAGGGTTTGATCAGCTCTCAAGCAGCCAACGAAAGTTCGCCTGTTTGGGAGCTTTCGTCATTTATGAGGCTAAAACCGTTCGAAAATCGTTAATAAGCTCCCGCCAAGAAAAGCCGATGACCCTTGTGGTTGTCGGCTTTTCTTGATGAGCGCTAGCGAATATTCGAATCGGCGATCTTCTGCCGGTTCGACTAGCCCGAGGGAGCACTGTGACCGATCGGGCAGCCAGGGTTGACGTAGTCAAGCCCGTATCCGGTTTACCCTGAGTTTATCGAAGGGTCGAGCCCAGCTTTTTTCGATTCCTAAACCAACTTACATAAATTGACTTGGGAATCGGCCCCGCCGCCCACCATGGAGGTGAACGGCGAGGCTGTGCAGGTTGGGAACGACCAGCGGCGCGGTTCAGAGGAACGGTTAGCGAGGGTCAGCCTTCAGACGCTCGAGCTGAGCTTCTGCCTCCAAACGTTGAGCAGGCTCGCCGTAGCGCCTGACCCACGCCATGGATTTGGCACTAATTCGGTCCCTTGGGTAACCCTCGAGCAGCATCTGGGCGACTTCGGCACGGAACATGGGGTTTGCCTTAGCGATCGACAAGATCGTGTTCAGGGAAGGATTGCTCGGCCCTCCCCAGAGCATCTCCCACGCTAGCCGCGCCCGCTCCGGAACCATCCGGGCGATTATGTGAAGCATCCGGGATTGACCGTCAGCGATCAATCTGTCGGCTACCTGGATGCGTCGTCGAGGTACATACTTGAGCGCATAACTCCATGCCAAGCGTGGGACTGAGTCCTGCATGAGCATGGCGTCTACTAACTTTTCTCCGTGGTAGAGCAACCGCCAAACACGCTCATTGGTGAGGAGCAGCTCGTTGTCAAGCACAAGTCTGATATCGCGAGCAATGCAGGCGCGGATGGACTCATCGATGCAGTCGAGTGCTTCAAGAAGCTCATGTGCCTGCTCGCCGTCACCAAGGACGGAGATGAAATGGGCATCGCTCAGCATGAACCAGTTCTGAATCAATGCGTCGAGGGTCTGGGGGCCGGTCATTGTCTTTGTCATTTCGGATACCTCCTGTATTTGGACTTGGCATTCAAGCAACTACTTTTTGCCTACTTACCTAAATGCCAATTCCAACTCGCAGGAGAGGAGCGCTGACTTTCGTCAGAATCGCTTCATCTTATCATAATTCTTACGTTATGTCAAACTTATCTCGGTTAAGCTTGAGCCGTAACCGTTCGAAAATCGTTAATAAGCTCCCGCCATAGTACTTATGCTTAAATGAGACTTTTCGGAGTCTCTTTTTGTTTCTTTTTGTGATAACTTGTTTTTATTGCTGAAGTATGTTATAGTTAATAAAGCTTCTTGGATACTTGAAGCGTTCCCCCAACCACTTGGAAAGGTGGTAACATCATGAGTCGTCGACAGAGACTCCTTCACGTTCACTTCTCCCGTCAAAGCGACCAGCCCGACGGCGAAGGACTTGTCTACGCATCCCCGCAGGTCACCTGCCATGCTGGATGCCCCAGCGGATCTAGAGGAAGTCGTGTCACCCTCGGTGCATACATCGTGGGACAACTCAAAGGCACCTACTTCGAGCCCGCCAGCCCCGGCTCGCCAGTCGAGCAGTCCGACATCGCCGTTAACCCGCGGAGCCAGAGAAGGACCGGATACTGCAATTCATGCGGAGCAATGACCCACCTTATTGACGACTTCCTGGAGGAGATTGGACGTCGAGCGATAACATGGGCCAACAGTTACTTCGAAAACCTCAATCGCATGGAAGCACCGCTGCTGATTTCCCCTCATCCCCGCGCTCACGCACTGCAGGGTCTTAGTCTGGCCGGATCGCATGACGCACAGGTCGCGCTCCAACTGATCCTCGACGCTGGGATCACCACGGTCGAAGCACTGACGGAACTTGATGAGTTCACCGTTTGCAGGCTGATGCTTGCTGGGTACGGTCGAACTGAGCGAGTTGTTCAGAAAGCTCTCGACCGCTTCGAAGCAATTCGTGAAGCTCTCGGCCGATCCGGACTCACGTTGTCTGGCAAGCGGCACCAGCGTTGGGAGCTATACAAAGAGATCCCGCCCTCCTCATAATGGGCAACAGCCCACGGAAGAGACCATTTCGGTCCAACCCCGTGGGCCTTTTTCGTTATTAAACCGAGTAATCATCGCTACTTTCGTTCTAAAATCACATTTATGATATAATAAGTTATCCCTCGACCATACTGGAGTCGCTGTGTTCGCACACTATGCTTTGCCTGCTTTTGAGCTTGCAATCTTCCTTGTTATAGCGCATAGACTACACAGAAGGCCGCAAGGAGTACCATTCCGCGAACTGATTATCGGATGCTCCATCTGCATCGCCTGCGTCACTACAACCATCTTTTACCTCTATCCAACCTGGTTAGAGTTTGCCAACCTCCCCGTGCATGGAACAGCCTGGCGATTTGTAGCAGCATTGTTCTTTTGCGGCGGGCTCCAGCTTGTTATTTACAGTAGGAGAGCCATAGGCAAAAACTTTGTTGGCGGCGTAGGGCTGAACAAAAAGCACCAACTAGTTACACATGGGCCGTATCATTTCGTGCGTAATCCGATATACGTCGGGTACGGCATAATTGCCCTCGGGTTCGGCATCGTATCCGCCAATTGGGTTGCTACCCTTGGAAACTCAATCCCTTTTCTCCTATTCTTCTTGCGCGTCCCTCAAGAGGAAAAGATCTTGGAAAAGCGCTTCGGAAATGCGTACAGGAAATATAAAGCTACAACCCCCCGGTTCTTCCCTCGCTTCGCCAAGCGAAAGAAACCTAGTCGCTTCTAGTATCGCCGCCCTCACGCCGCGCGTCCCTGCTCAGCTTGGGGGCGCAACGCGTTTATGAGTTTAAAACCGTTCGAAAATCGTTAATCAGCTCCCGCCAATGCAAATGCCTCACCCTTATGTGAGGGCTTTTTGAAATAGATTAATAACTTCATGGCAAACTAAAAAAGGGCCCGGTAGCGGGAAAACCAGATGGTCTTCCCGCCCCGTAACCCATAGATACCGCCTAGGCTAGCGGCTTTGCGTCCAGCTTTCTTACCCGCTCAATCATTTGGCGATATTCCGCAACGTTCGCGGGATGTGCCCTGAGCAGAACCGTGAGAGCCGTCATCAGTCTATCGTGACGGCGACGCCAATGAGAAGCCAGGGCTCCTTCATCACCGTAAAGCGGCTTGATGTCCGCTCCCCCTTCCCGCCCACCGGGCCGATTACGTCCCCTAAGGGCCGTAACGTAAGAAAGCTTGCCTTGATGGACCGCGGTTTGTACCTCAGCGGATAGATCCAAAAGACGCAGGTGCATTGACACATGTGACTGGGAGCGGCGCACGCGATCCGCAATCTGTCTCTGGTTCAATCCGTCTCCATCTCTTAAGCGAGCATACGCCAGAGCTTCTTCAATCGGAGACAAGTTGCGGCGATGCAAGTTCTCCGCCAAAGTAGCATCAAGCGGTCGATCTGCAGTGGAATTGACCACAATACACGGCACGGTTTCCAGGTTGGCCATGCGGGATGCCGCCAGACGACGACGACCAGCCACCACTTCCCAAACCTCCCCCTTCGCCCGCACCAGTAACGGTTGTAACACTCCCAGTTCCGCAATTGATTCAGCCAACGCTTGCAGACTCTCAAGATCCTCGTCTAGCCTGAAGTCATCGCCAATGACCAATAGGTCCAGTGGCAGCTCAAAGAACTCAGTACCAGGCTTGACCTGCGCGTCATCCTTTACTACGCGAAGTCCAGTCATATCAATCCTCCTCCGCGTGTCCGGACGGTCCGGACTCTCGGCAGGCTGAGCGTTAACAATTAATGCCCAATCTGCCAAGGCGAAGTTGGTACTTATTTGAAGCGTACAAAGGATATTTCTATATTACATAAGCATGAGCAAAATTGGAAACACCTTGATCTCACGCACAGTGTACCAATAATCAAACAATACAAAAAGTGCTATCACCCATACAGCTTCCACCGCAGCATTGAGCTCGCTGAAGCTGCCATTGAATTAGGACACGTAAACTTCCCTGCTTGCATTTTCTTGCTTTGTAAATACTTTCTCGGTTATATTATTGAACAACTAAATTGCTCGTGCTTGCATTAAGCAGGATTAAATAGTATAGTTGTCAATTCGTTCTGAATGCGTTGACCGGTGCGCTCTCATCCGGTGGAGACAGAGGTTTGAATATAATGGGACAACACCTCGAAGCCTTGATGGCCAAAGCCCAAGAGATCAAAGCCCGTGGCCACAGTCACCCCGATCCCGACAACGGACCTGCAATTCTGGCTCTTCGTTTTTTGACCGACGACGAGCGGTGGGATCTCATCCGTGAGTTAGTCGAAGCAGACAACAAAGCCGGAGTACCCGTGGAAATTCCTCAAACGAGCACCCCAATGGCTGCCGTCCTTGCAGACTACCTTCTCGCTTGCGCCCTCTCTGCATGGCAGAAGAAAGCCGAGACAGGAGCCTCCGATGAGAGTTGATACCACAACCGGATATAGTGCCGGTACCCGTGAGATGGATGCAGTTCCCTCTAGGGGTGACATCTTCCACATCGCCGAGTTCACCTACATCGTGGCGCAGGTGGAATGGATCGTGGAGGGCGGCAGCAGGTACCCATGCTTGTGGTTGTTGCCGCTTATCGGGCAGGATCCTCGTCTGACGGATGACCCCTACCCAGTCAACGGCTTCCCCATCCCACCTCGTGAGGGCGATATCATCACCGCCGACAGCGACAAGGCGCGGGTGAGGTGCGTGGAATGGTTCGTCAATCAGACCAACGCACGAGACACCGTGAAGCTCCATCTGGAAAGGCTGTCGGATAAAGACCCCCACATCGCCGAAGTCCTGAGTGGCGCCGAGGAGTACGGCCGTAGATACGCAAAGGCCAGAATCGACCCGACGTAGTTCGCAACACGACGGTCAGACCGTCACAAACACCCCGCAAAAGCAAGAATCACCCGCAAAGTGAGCCTCGCAACCAGCGGGGTTTTCACTTTATAATGCAGAATTCTTGTGCTCATAGCAGTTTAGATATATCTTATTAAAACACCGCCTATGTCACCCCTACAGAGAGGCCGACATGATATTTGGATTTTTACGTGGTATTTACCGCCTCATCCACAGACCAGCCGTAGCAGGAACAGGTCGTACGGGTTACCGTCTCTATCCATACACAGGGCCCCCTATCTTAACCGATCAGGAATATGTAGAAAAACTGAGAGCACCGCTGAATACCTGGTAGCCGTCTGTACCCCCACAGGCGATCAGAAACCAAGCTGCTGGAATTCAGGCTGGCTCTACCCACCCGTACGCGACGATCAGTGTAGTGTGATCCCAACTATCCACGAAGTCTTTGTGGTACTTGGCTTACCCGAAAGCGATTTAGGTCGAGTAGGCTTATTGAGCAAATAAATTGCTCATGCTTGCTTTTCCGCTCCCTAATAGCACAATATAAGAACTCCCCCTATCAAGGAGAAGTCGTGTCTGACCAGATCGAAATTGAACGCAAGTGGGTTCTCCGTAAGCCGGCAACACTATCGGGCCTACGAAGCGAGGAGATTGTTCAGGGCTACATCATCATGGAGCCGGGAGAGCTTCGCATTCGAACCAAGGGCGGAAAGTTCTTCCTGACTGTCAAAGGTGACGGGACCATCAGCCGCTCCGAATGGGAAGTGGAAATTCCCGAGTGGGTCTTCAACCAACTTGTCCTCTCGACCTCGAACATGATCCAAAAGAATCGCTTGAGAGTCTCCATCCCAGGGCCACCCACCCTAGAATGGGATATTTTTTATGGTCCTCTCTGGGGCCTGCAGATGGTCGAAGCCGAATGGGTTGGGCCTCCCGAAGATGAAGTAGCCCTTAGGGCCGAAGCGGAGGCATATGTGTTCCCGGTGGAGCTCTTCGGAGAAGCGATCGAAGTCACCGACGACCCCCGCTACAAGAACAAGAGCTTGGCCGTCCACGGCTGCCCATCTGATCTATAAGCCGTTCAGCAGCGCAAGACCGCCTGCTGGGCGGCTCTTGTGCTTTTATGAGGTGGGGCTTCGAGTTGACGCCGGGACTGCTGGAGAAGCTGCGGCTTGAAATGCAGTTAGCCCTGGAGAAGTACTTCGAAGCTTTCGAAGTCACCATCCTGGTCATCCTCAAATACATCTCCGCTACCTCATAGGCGTCCTACCAACTGCCCGTGGTTGCAAAATATTAGCGTCGAAAAATATATTCGCGCACCCATTGCTCGATCGCTATCTGAGTTATGCGTCCGGCACCTCGGTAGAGGGCTGGAACAAACGGAACTTCATCATTTTCTGTCTCCACTTCAAGCAAATGTGGCACCAGCTTCTCCTGCAACGCCTGCGCCCATGTATTAGAGGGAGCAGCTTGCGTACTCCCTTTTTGTATGAGCAAACAAGCCGAAATTGTCCAAGCTAGCTGACGCTCCGGGAGTATCTGCACAGGCATCCGGGGCAAACGACGATAACGTGACTGATAGCGCTCCTTAACCACACGATGAGGCTCGTACACAACCCGACCATCTGAAGCAACCAAAAAGTACTCATAGAAAGCCCCCGCTTTCTCTACAGCTCGTAATAAACGTTGCTCCACGACTTCAGCTAGTTGCGGTAGTCCCTGACGGCGCAAACCCCTTGCAAAGACATAATTATCCACCGGCCATACCGTGTGCGAACCGTGATAATCAGCTGCCTTAATCCATTTATCTGAACCAACTGCCCTCGCCCTGATTCCTGCTGGAGTCAAAAAGTCCGGTCCCAACAATTGCCTGACAATCGCTTCCATATACGGTTTACCCTCTAGATTGTCAAAAAAAGTACTGTCGAGCAACCATCCTGAGTTAGAGCCCTCAGCCATAACTGGCCTCCATTTACCCTGCCGATCATGGTCCAAGGCCGCGTAAAACCGCTGCTCCCCTGGTTCCCAAAAACGCTCCAATGTTACCTCCACCAGCTCATCGGCAATTTTGAGCCAAGACTGACTAGATTCTAAATTTTCAGCTGCTAGCAAACCGGCAGCTGCACGCAGCGCATCAACTGCCAATAATTGTGTATCTAAGTATGCCACCGGACGAGACAATGAGGCTAAGCGGCCATTATTGTGAATTAGAGCTGTATGAGAATCCTTCCAAACCTCATAATACAAGCTCAATGGGTTACTGCGGGCGTTTGCGATTAGGCCATAACCCTGGCGATGATGTACTATCCAGTCTATTGCTTCTTTCAAGCACTGCCCTACCCTCACCTCGCGACCGTCGTGTCGTACCGCCACTTCGTCCAAAATGCCTCGATCAACTTGCGTCGCATAGGCGCAAACCAATTGAACAAACAACGGCGTCGTATCCACAGCAATATAGCTGGTATACTCATGCAAATTCCCGCCCCACAGCAATGACACCAACCGACCAATTGTTTTTACTCCCATAGGAGCCTGCCAAGCAGAAAACTTTCGGTACTCATTATGGATTCGTCCTGGCTGCTCTTCAGCCCGAGGATTGGTTTCCACTCCTTGGTGCCAACACAAAGTCAGAATTACTTCCCTGCTCACTTGCTGATAATTTTTACCCAAGGGTAAAATCCATCGTGCAATCATAGCCACATCACGAGCAAAAACAGTATGGTTATAAAACAAGCCTGTACTTGTACGCAAACCCGTACCATCATCTGCGTTCAGCTCCCAAAAAGCTTTTTCTATGCTGCTTACATTAATCACCTAATACACTCATGCTAATAAGGTAGCACAAAAGACGCTTATGCGACTGTAGCGTTCAAAGACTTCCTGGCTTAACAATTTTTAGGCAGTTACAACCCATCAGCAATTATTAAGCCTTTACTATGCTTTTTTGTATCATGGTAAACTTTAATTATGGATATGCTTTTAGGTAAATGGAGAGGATGGGGTTTTAAAAACACATTCCTACTTCTACTAGGCATGATTGTTTTTTATTTCCTAGCAAAAACATCTGAAGTAGCCGGACTCATCCAAGGACTTGGTTCTCTTGGATACATCGGAGCACTTGTTGCAGGCTTTCTCTTTGTTTCCACCTATACCGTGCTCCCAGCTGGATACGTCCTGTTTGAACTTGCCAAACATCTCAACCCACTCGAAATCGCTATTGTAGCTGGTATAGGATCAATGCTGGGCGATTACATTATTTTTAGATTCATCCGAGACAAGGTAACAAAAGAGCTTAAGCCCTACCTGGCAAAAGTTGGCACTCCAAAACTGAAGCGACTTTTTAAAACACCCTACTTTGCCTGGCTACTTCCGTTGTCAGGAGCCTTAATCATCGCCTCTCCACTACCAGACGAGCTAGGCGTAAGCCTAATAGGTGCTTCTAAAATGAATAACACCCATTTTTTGGCTGTATCGTATCTTTTAAATGTACTGGGCATATTCTTTGTTGTTCTACTTGCCCAGAGCGCTTAACAGAAAATGAGTTCTAACCTGCTCCTCCGTCAGTTGACGGAACGGCCCGCCATAGAATCAAAGTTCGAAAATCGTTAATTAGCTAATCGGCAAGCAGATTTTACCAATACGCTCGTGCTTGAATAATGACTTATCTGGAGTATAAATAAACCAAGCTTCACTCACCACGTCGAGCACACGAGGAGACTTATGGAAACAAACAAACGCTGTACCTGCGGGAAGCCTGCAGTTAAGAAGTGCCGGTTCGAAGGCACTTCACCCACAACCTGTGGGTTGCCCCTCTGCGAAACCTGCCCCCACCAAGTTCATGCTCTCGAGTACGCGGAAATGACAAGCTTTCTCTAAGCGCTCTTTGCATCACCGTCGTAAATATTGCCACTCGTTCCGTTCGCCTAGCAAAGGAGTACGAGCATGATTACCGCTGTCACCAGGCAACAAGAACTCGAGCAGATGCTGCAAACCGCAAGTCCCACCTCTGTCAAGCATGCCATGAGAGTTCTCATGGCTACGGCCCACAGTGGGCTGAAACACGGCCTCCACAACGATAATCTTGCCTGCAAGGAGGTTTGCCACGGCTGCTGGGTAACCAGTGTTCTGCTGGAAGCCGGGGTTATCTCGAGTGTCGAGGAAGTGCCGCCGTACTCGGGTCACGTCAGAAGAGCCCGAGAGCAGGCTGGCTTGGACATCGAGACTGGCCGTCGAGGCAGCTGAGACGGCTCCAGCTCCGAGTTGGAGATCCACGCAAGTCACCAGCGATCGTTCCTCAGTTTTACAGCCGTTCAGCAGCGCAAGACCGCCTGCTGGGCGGCTCTTGTGCTTTATGAGGCCGAACCCTTCTGAAGCTTTTTTGTTATAATCCATTCATGTCTAATCGAAAGCTTCGGATTGTCCTTGTATTTGGACTCGATGACGGCAAATTCAACTTTCCTGCCTTGCTCACAAAGGTATGGAACACAAAGGATGTTCAGCTTTACCCTTTGGCTGTTGGCTGGCGCGACGGTAATAAGTATTCGCCTAAATTAGCCAAGCTCCTGGCCGTGATCGATGAATTACTTGCAACTGGCGATCCAGTAGCCCTTATTGGCATCAGCGCTGGTGCAAGTCTCATCATTAATGCCTATGCTGCTCGCCCACAGCTCGTAGGTGTTGTAAGCGTCTGTGGGGCCCTCCGACTAATGAGTGACCCACCACCAAAATTTGCTAAGTCTGTAGGATCAAGCGAGGCATTCCAGGAGTCAGCCGTAGCCTGTGAGCAATCCCAACGGCTCCTAACAGATCATCAGCTCAATCGAACCCTTATCATGGAGCCTTGGCGTGACTTTGTGCCGCTTTCCACCATGCGGCTTGCAGGCGCAAAGGTGCATCGTGTGGCCGGAATCAACCACTCGCAAAGCATCGTCACTGTGATGTTGTTTTACCGTCGGGCAATAATAAGGTTCCTCGATCAGACATCCTAGTTACAAGGCTGCAATAAAAATGGCCACTCAGTATCTGCACAAAGCTGCTCTCTGGGTGGCCGAGTGCTTTTTATGAAGCTAAAACCGTTCGAAAATCGTTAATAAGATCGCGTTAAATGAAACGAGCAGCCACATTGAAGATTGTTTTTTTATAAATATACTTATGCTCTGGTTATCTACTACTGAGGCTTTACGAAGCCTCTTTTGGTGTCGAACACAGCCGCATAGTATGATATTAGCAAACTATTTAATTAACAGGTATAAAATGGCTAGTCGGTTAAGTAATTTGAGAAGCCATATTCCCAACTTAAATTCCCGCTATTTGATGAAAGCCGTTTTGTTGGTGCTTATCTATGTAATCTCAGCCAAATTGGGCTTATCACTAGCCTTTACTACCAAACAAATAACGGCAGTCTGGCCTCCCACCGGTATCGCCATTGCCGCCTTATTTTTGCTTGGTTTTAAATATTGGCCTAGTATCCTAGCGGGAGCCTTTGTTGCTAATATCTTGACTCACGAACCAGTGGCAGTGGCATTAGGTATTGGCATCGGTAACACGCTCGAAGCGCTAACCGGCGCCTACCTATTACGCCGGACCAAGATAAGCCAAAAACTATCCGGTTTGCAAAACGTATTGGTCTTTATTGTAGTTGCAGCCCTCATTAGTCCCCTCGTAGGTGCCACCATTGGCACCCTAAGTTTAGCCTTGGGCAAACTTGTAACCTGGTCGACTTTTACGGCAAATTGGGCTGTTTGGTGGGTTGGTGATGCCATGGGAGCTCTAATTTTTGCTCCACTCATACTGGTCTACAGCGGCATCCACCAAATCCATTTTTCATTCAAGCAATTAAGACAATTTGGCTTGCTACTGACCCTAATTCTGGCCACAAGCGTATTAGTTTTTTCTCAGTCGCAACGCAGCGGTTTAACTGAAGCTCCTTATATCATCTTTCCGTTACTCATCTGGGTAGCCCTAAAGTTTGAGCAAATCGGGGTGGTCACGGCCACATTGCTTATATCCATGTCGGCGGTTTGGGGAACCGTTAATAAATTGGGGCCTTTTTCGATAGGGCAATCGACTGATCAAAACTTAATTTTCTTGCATCTCTTTATTTTTACGGTTTATACAACATCTCTCATTTTAGCGGCTACCGAGTCAGAGCGCAGGAGCGCTGAACAAACCTTAAAGGCAAGGACTATCGAATTAGAACAAAGCCAAGCCATCGTGCTCGAAGAAGTAGAACAAAGAAAAGGCCTAGAGGTCCAATTAAAAGAAGCCAATAGCCGAATGACAAACATCCTATCTGGTATCCTCAATGATAAGGCCGACACAACCCCTAGAAGCTCTGATTCTGATCGGCTCTAGCGAGTTCGAAAATCATTAATCAGCTCCCGCCAATATGCTTATGCTTAAAGAGACCTTGTAGGGTCTCTTTTTGTTTGCTACGTTCAATTTTAATTGACTTCGGATCAAATTTATGCTAATATTCATTATCCCAAACTGCTTCAGCCGTACTCCTCAACCTCAAAAGGGAGAATCATGCACGAAGGTTACGCAGCCCAATACGACTGCCCCTGCGTAGTCATTGAGGGCCCAGAAGAGCCAGATGCCGTGATCGCCTTTGCAAAGGAGATCGGAGCCATCAACCGCGACGAGGGTGACGAAGACTACGTCATCGAGTTCCGCCATGACGATCGTCTCGTCGGACCCGAGGTCTATACTGAGGAAGCGCTTCGTAGCAGCCTCAGACGCATCAACCGTGCAAATCTGGGCTGCTGATAATGGACGCTGATAGGTGTTGGCCGGTCAGGGAGTGCACCACCCACGGTCTCATCTCGGTCGACGAGGAAGACCTGCTCACCTGCCCCGCTCCCAACGCGTCAGAGCAAGGGCAATGCCACAATCCCCTCAGCGAGAAGTTCGAAGTGATGCCGGTACAGCCTCTTCACAGCTTGCAAGGAGCCCTGCAGATGACGGCTCAGGCGTTGGCGAGTGTTCTCGCGGGTCAACCTGTGAGGAATGCTCCCCATTGCTTCTCGGCGGCGGAAAGCCTTCTGAAAGGCACGGACTTTGAGTTACATCGGTAGCCCCAGCCACCATCGCCCTCCACGCTCGGCGCCCTGCCAGTATGGAGGGCGCTTTGCTTTACGAGGCTAAAACCGTTCGAAAATCGTTAATCAGCCCACCTATATCAATGATTATTATCATGTATAATGGGTTCAACATGGCTCAACTAGAATTACAAAATGTTGTTTATAAAGATGGCAAATATTACGTTGCCCAGTGTCTTAATGTTGACGTATCAAGCTTTGGCGATACTGAGCAACAAGCTTTAGACAGCTTTAAAGAGGCCCTTGAGCTATATTTTGAAAATACTTTTTCTCCAGATATTTCGGTAATAGATGCTCCTCATTTTAAAACTCTCACCCTCCAGAGTGCCTAAACTTTATTCGTCTCGACACATGATCAAAGTCTTAGAAGCCAAGGGCTTTATTTTTGTTTTCCAAAGGTAGTCATGCCAAATATCGCAAAGCCAATCTTACTGTTATCATTCCAGCCGGCAAGAAAGAAATTCCGCTGGGAACTTTTCGATCCATTCTTCGTCAATCACAACTTAGAAATGAAGATTTTAAGGTATAAACCGTTCGTCCGAACCACCTTATCAAACACGTAAAAATCTCTTTTTGTAATCTCCCAGGAGAACTTGCCCGTCTAAGAAGCGAGCAGGAGCTTTCTGAACAGTGCTTTCAGTCCTACCGTAGTCGGGTTTTTTATGCTGATTTTCTTATACCTTATTGGTCTTGTTTTGGCCACCCAGGGCAATATGTTATGTTTATGGAGTGAACAAGAAACCGCAAAAACAAAGAAGTTGGCTCTTTCTACCTGCAGTGGTTGCCCTTTGGCTGGGAGCCTTTTGGCTGATCAACCGCGTGCCCAAATCCGGTTGTGCCCCCGGTATCGCCAGCGCTCACAATGAGGAGCCCAGAATAATATTCCAATCCGGCAAGGTTACGCCACTCTGCACACGTCTTACGGCAGGAGAAAGCGTTACTTGGGTCAATCAAACAAACAAAGAAGTGGAGATTGGGGCCGATCCTCACCCCGTGCATACCGGCAATCGTGAGGTGTCCTCCGGCAAGTTTGTTCTCAGCATATTGCCCGGCCGGAGCGCAAGGATTATGATTAAAACGAAGGGCAGTTTTGGCTTTCACGATCATATCAACCCGTCAGCGCATGGAACCATCATCATCCAATGAAGTGGATAGAAATAAAATCAGATATCAACCTAGATTATGCCACGGAGATGAACTATCCTTGGGCGGATAAGTTTATAGTTACGATTCACTGGTGGAGCTTTGGCAGCCTGGCCTTATTTGCTTTCCTGACCGCGGTAGCCAAGATTGCCAACCAATATCCATCGCCTCTGTCTTGGCGAATAATGAGCCCGGCCGAGGCCTTAGGCGCATTGGCACTTGGGCTATTCAGCACCTGTCTGGTCACACTGGCGCGCGGGAAGATCAAGAACCATTACTACTGGCGCTTACTGGTTACCTCAACGCTTACTATCTACGCATACCTAATGGTCTTCATTGCCGGTGGGGCCATAGAAATGCACTTTCTTTTCTTTGCCATGATCACCCTGGTGCTAATCTACTCCGACTGGCGACTAGGCTGGTTGATGCTGGTGCTGGTGGGTCTCCACCACGGCATCCTAAACTACGTTGCGCCGTTCTGGGTCTACCAGTATGGCCGTAATGACCTGTCGCTCTTTGCGCACACCTGGCCAGTGCTGATAGCGGTCATATTTACCACCATTCTAGCCAATCACAACCGCAGATCAATCCAGCAGCTAGAGGATGCCCGCAGTAGCTTGGAGAAGAAGGTTCAGGCCAGAACGGCCGAACTGCGCGATGCTAACCAGCGAATAACCAACATCCTGCAGGGCATTCTTGAGGAAGGTCCGACTAGGCGAAGCAGGTAACCACGCCAATATATCACTGACTACTAGACCAAGTCATACCTAATTTTTGCAAATGCAAAAATTTCTTTGATCATGCGCCTTACATCTAATTCAGCGTTGCCGTTGAACAAGTTTGGACGATAAATCTCAGGGGGTTTGTAATAAAGATTCACACAAACTAAACCCCCAATTATAACCACAGGATGGGTATAGATAACTTCGCGAATAATCGACGGAGAAAAGCGACTAAGATTATATTGGCAAACCCCAAGCGCACTATTTTTAGGAAATAAATCTTTATTCATCTTTGACTCGTATTCTAAAAGTCGTTCTGTACCTGGCTCTCCGCCGAGCTGCCAGGTCATTTCGGCGCATCCACGAATAGCCCGGAAGCTATTTGATTGTGCGTCACGAGCCGCTTGAGCAAAGAAGGCTATGGCTCGGTCGGGATCAAAGTATCCATCTTTAAGATATGTTTCCTGTTTGGAGCTAAATATGAGTTGTTGGGTTTTCAGGGTAGTTTCAGTATGGATACCCCGCTTAGAAAGCGCCTCCATTACTACTGTTAAAGAGTTATCGTCGGCTATATACACACACTGGTCATTTTGTCCGAATCCAGCCTGAATAAACGCGCCGGCAGTTATCAAGCCTTCGTCATTATCGCGATAAAGCAAACAGACATGCTCATGGATGTTGATATCACGAATTGTGTCGAGCAACTGCTTATTAGGCCTAGGAATGTCATTCAGTATCTCAAGCATTGCTTAAGCTTATACCTGCAAAAATACATAATAAAGTATTATAACTAACAAAATCAGATAATTCTTGTTTGTTTATATTTGGTAATGTGCACTCTAAAAGCGAACTCTAGCCTGCTCAATAGACCTCTGCTTATTTATGTTATGATCCAACACATATGAAAGTTAGGCTCGCGCCAACATTCAACAAGGGCTTTAGCCTTATCGAGATACTTTTAGTATTAACTGGCATCATAGCTATTTGTATTACTCTTTGGTACATATCAGGGCCTCCACATAAGGATAAAGTCACTACCACTGACCCGAATAAACAGATAATTGAAATTGATAGCCTTTTAATAACTGTCGGCATAGGAAAGCTAGATAATTGGTACTTAAGTGCGGATTGTGGTCCCACGGATGCGTTCGAAGGATATTCTTTAAGGCACGATACGAAAGAAATTTCACCTAAGCAAGCTAAGGAACTTAAGTCCGCTGCCACCAAAGCTAATTTAAGAGTTATTAAATCTACACCTGGGCCTAATCCAGCCAGCTACACCATTAAAAAGAATGATTGGGATATACAGATTACTACTTATACCAATGAACTTAACTTTTCTTTAGCCGCAAGTATTCGTATGAAGGAAAAGATTGGCGGCTTTCCCTACAAAGGGTCATTCTGTGGTTGAGTTTCGATCAAGGATGTCATTTCAGGAGCTCGTTCTAAAGTCATTATCGATTCCTAAACCAACTTATATAAATTAACTTGGGAATCGGCCTCGCCGCCCACCCTAAGGTGAACGGCGAGGCTTAGTTACAGGGCTTTGAGGATTGCGATCGCCCTACACCCACGCAGGCACGATGGTGAGCATGTAGTTCTCTCCATCCAGCGAACGGTCGCTGGTGATGCGGAAGCCGACCAAGTCCAGACCCGGATCACGGGTGTAGGCGGCTTCTGTCGGCCAAGAACCACAGATCTCACGCTTCTTGTCGAAGCCAAGGCTGTCGAGCCACCTGATGATGTCGAAGGCAATGGCAGGAAGATGAGCGGATATGGGCGTGTTAGATACCCATGCCCCCCGAGGGATGAACGATCTGCCTTCGTACCTGTGAGCTAGGTGGTAGCCCTTGTCGTCGACGCACCAGTAGACCTCCCTGGCTCCCTCACCGAAGAACAGGTTCAGAGCAGCCAGAAGCTGGTCCACGCCATGCGACTTGAACTCCATCTGGCGGGCACTCTTGCGGTCAGTTGCTACGGACATGAGCTTTCCTTTCGTTGTCGATTGCTGATGCATAGCCAGCTTCACCTAGTGAAACCAATTAGGCACCAACAAACACGAAAGATCCAACTGCACATAAGGAGCGCTGACTTTCGTCAGAATGGCTTCATTTTATCACAATACACACATTTTGTCAAACATATCTCGGTTATGTTACTGAACAACTAAATTGCTCATGCTTGCATTGAGCTTACTTTTGTAGCAAAATATACCGGATCTTGTTTCCGTCCTCCACCCGAAAGTAGGCGGCATGCCTCGTATAAGCCACATCATTAGTGACAGTGGCAGAGATGCCATAGTTACGATCAACCACAACGCGAGCTGGGTAGCTGATCGCCAGCTGCAAGCCTACACAAGATGGTTTGAAGGGGTGCTGGCAAACCTCTACAGCCCCATTCTCGACAAGCCCCTCGTCGTCGGCAAGAACGTCAAGACAGACTCCATCGCGGTCAGCGGCTCGATACCCATCGACATCGTCACCACCGTCACGACCTGGGGCTTCGAGTTGACGCCGGGACTGCTAGAGAAGCTGCGACTTGAAATGCAGGTAGCCCTGGAGAAGTACTTCGAAGCTTTTGAAGTCACCATCCTGGTCATCCTCAACTACATCTCCGCTACCTCATAGGCGTCCTACCAACTGCCCCGCTGGGGGCGAGCATCACTGTAATGGTGAGCCTCGCATCCAGCGGGGTTTTCACTTTATAAAAAGCTAATTAATACTAGCGATTAACCTCGACTTGGATTACCATTTAGGCATCCCTTCGATCCCAGGAGTTTCAATGCTAGAGAACATCTTTGTAATTGCTTCTGTCGGGCTCGCGTCGGTAGTCGTACTCGGCTTCCTATACATGGATACATCTTTAACCGTGAAGACGGAGCGAGCGTCATCAGAAGCATTCTGGTTCCAAGGTTTGTGGGGCTATTTCTCCTGGCCATCGTGATCAATGTCATCAAGGGCGAGGACGACATCACCCACGAAGCCACCGGGCGCTAAGCACACGAGAGGAGTAGCAATGATGAACCCACCGTTCAGGGACGCGAAGCTAGCGCAGCTAGCACGAGTTCAGCAGGGCTGGCTATCCCACCACAATCAGCAAGAAGTGGTTGAAGCCGAAGCAAGACTCCCAGATCCTCAAGCTCAAGCTCGAATCAACCAACTCTGCGGGCCAAACCGAATCCCAACCTCCCAATGAGCCGCCACGGCGACAGCACAACAGCTGCCCTTGTGGCGGCCTAGTGCATTTATGGGGCTAAATGCTACGATAGCAACATGACTGCGCAAACTATTAGAATTGGGACCCGTGGCAGCAACCTTGCTCAGATACAAACAAACCTCATTGCCCAATCACTTACCAAGCTCCATCCTGAGCTCAACATTGAAATTGTAATTATAAAAACTGCCGGTGACACCTTTCCTGGCCCTATTCCCGAGCGAGTTGTAGGTAAGGCCTGGTTTACGGCCGAGATTGAAAATGCCTTGCTGGAAAAACAAATCGATTTGGCCGTACACAGCCTAAAAGATATGCCGATAGAAATTAATGAGCGCCTGCTGCTAACCTCAGCTTTGAAGCGCGATGATCCACGCGATGTCCTGATATCAGCCGATGGCAAAACGCTGGCACAACTGTCACCAGGCTCAGTTATAGGCACCGACAGCCGACGGCGACAGGTCCAGGTGTTGGCAAGTAGACCTGATTTGGTTGTTAAAAGCATTCGCGGTAACGTTGACACCCGACTTCGCAAACTCCGCGAGGAAAATTACGACGCTATCGTTATTGCCGCGGCCGGAATTGCCCGGCTGGGTAGAATAAGTGAGGTCACTGAATTTTTTGACCCTCTCAAATATGTTCCCGCCGTTGGGCAAGGTGCACTGGCGGTCGAAATCCGCCGTGATGACTCGCAGCTGGCCAAATATCTTAATGACATTCAGGACCAACAAACCAACCAAGCCGTCATGGCCGAGCGCCAGTTTTCATTAACCATTGGCGGCGGCTGCAAATTACCCATTGGCTGTTACGGCAAAATTACGGGAACAAGTATACAACTGTATGGCATGATCGCCTCTGGCGACGGCAAGATCATACTTAAAGACTCAATAGCGGGCTCAACAAGCCAATCTCTAGATCTGGCCAAAAATTTGGCGCGCAAAATACTTAAAAAATGCGATTTTAGCTTGCAGCTCGATATCATGACTGAGACAGGATGAAAACTGGTCAATTCATTGTTCTCACCCGCGACCAAGAAGGTAATAAATTGTGGGCGTCTACATTAGCAGATCAAGGGTACATTCCCTACGAATTACCCTGTATCCAGATGATCCCAATGGAGACTACCCCCCATCTCCGTACATTAATAGAACGAATCAGCGCGTACGACTGGTTAATTCTTACCAGTTCGACCGGGGTTAAACAGCTCAAAAATCTTCTAGATGAGCTCAAAATTGATATTAGTATTATGAATGAAATAAAAATTGCCGTTGTTGGCAACCAAACCGCTACCCATGTTAGGGCGCTTGGTCTAGCAGTCTCATTTGTCCCCTCCCAGGCCGATAGTATGACGCTAGCCCGTGAACTTCCTGATGTCGCAAACCAAAAAGTACTCTGGCTGCATGCCGATATTGCTCCAAAAGAACCAATCCAGAACCTGTTAGCCCGCTCAGCTAAATTAACCGGCGTGGCAGTGTATAAAACTAAGCTCATAACCGCGCCCGACCTAGGTTTTAACCAGCTACTAAATACCGGCGGAATCGGCGCCATCGTCTTTGCCAGTCCTTCCGCCTTGGCCGGATTTAAGCTTCGCTTGCAACAAGATAAAAGCATCGGACATGCTCAAAGCCTACCCGTAATAGCGATTGGACCGCACATAGCTAGTCAACTTTCAACCGCTGGATTTAACCATATCCGCACTGCAGCCAAACCTGACATAATAGGGCTGATAGACCAGCTGAACTATTAGACCTCTTTCCAAACCCTCCCGTCTTTGCAAACTCGTTTATAGGGCAATCTATCGGCTTTTTACTTCTCAAGGTAGCACTATGGCTATCTCTTGTCGTAAGAAAGCCACTATATTGCAACTAAAACGGGTTTTCGGATTTTTTGAGGGGGTTTGGAAAGAGGTCTAATCTGAATTAATTCTGCTAGTATAAATAAGTATGGAAAAGCAACCTTACCACCACTATCTGTTCTTTAAACTTAAGCCGAAATTTTATGGTTTGCCAGATAAAGAACAAATCGTGATAAAAGCCGACTTTGTTAAATGGTTCCAGGGTCAAAAAAGCATTAGCGTAACCGCCTATCTCTCGCGCGGCTTTAAACCGGATAGTGATCTGGTGTTTTGGTGCCGTAGCGACCAACCCGAAGCTGTTCAAGCGCTGCTCAAGAGTTTATGGAAAACTAAACTGGGTCAGTGGCTTAAACTCAACCGAACTATGTTTGGCATGATCCGTCAGTCGCAATACAGCCGCACCCCCCAGGCACCCGAACAAGTTATTAAGCCTGGCCAACCGCTGTCGTATCTTATAATTTACCCATTTACCAAAACTATTGATTGGTACTTTCTTAGTTTCGAGACCCGGGCCGCCCTGATGAAAGCCCACATTATGGTTGGCATAAAGCATCCTACCGTTCGACAGTGTTTACTTTATAGCTATGGAGTGGATGACCAAGAATTTATCGTTTCATATGAGGCGCCAAGCTTAGAAGAGTTCCAGGATTTGGTGATAGCTCTACGCTCAACTGAGGTGCGACGCTATACCGAGAATGACCAGCCCACATTTACCTGCATCTATAAGCCAATCGTCGAGTTGCTCGAATGCCTGTAGCCACATTTAACGATACTTTTTTGCGGGCGTGCCGCCGGGAATCGACCGATTATACGCCAGTTTGGTTTATGCGCCAGGCGGGACGTTACATGCCCGAATATCGCAAGTTGCGCGAGAAATACGAGATGCTAACCCTAACCCAAACTCCGGAGCTAGCTGCCCAGATCACTATGCAGCCGGTCGATTATTTAGGGGTAGATGCTGCCATTTTGTTTGCCGATATAATGCTGGTGCCGATTGCCATGGGCGTTGATGTGAAGATTGTGGATTTGGTCGGCCCGATAATTAACCATCCGATACGGAATAAAAGAGATATTGAGGCTATGCAAAATTTTGGCTCCAGCGAAATTGATTACCTAACGCAGACTATCAAGCTAGTGAGGCGCGAGCTAACCGTCCCATTGATTGGCTTTTCAGGGGCGCCGTTTACCCTAGCTAGCTATCTGATTGAAGGTAAACCTACCAGAGACTGGTTTGCGACCAAGCAATTTATGTACAACCAGCCAAAACTATGGAGCCAACTTATGGAAAAGCTCACTTCCAGTATAATTTTTTACCTCGAGGAACAAGTCAAAGCCGGAGCACAAGCTCTCCAATTATTCGACAGTTGGGTGGGCTGCTTATCGGGAGCCGATTTTCGGGAAAATGTCTTACCATATAACCGCCGGATCATGGACGCGCTGGCCAGATGTAAGGTGCCGCGGATTATTTTTGGTACCGACACCGGGTCAATTCTGAACGACTTTGCATCTGTTGACTGTGAAGTAGTAGGCCTTGATTGGCGCGTAGATATTGATGCGGCCCAAAAATTATTTGCAGGTACTAAAGCTATCCAAGGCAATCTGGATCCAGCCGTACTTACAAGCAGTTTCGCCACAATCACGGCTAAGACTGATCAAATACTCGCCTCGCTCAGCTCCCGCAACGGCTACATTTTTAATCTGGGCCATGGCGTTTACAAGCAGGCTGAACCTGAGATGCTAAAACGACTCGTCGACTATGTCCACACCCACTGAGTCTAGCCCGATTGGGGTGGTAATGATGACCTACGGCTCGGCCACCACCGCCCGTGATGTGCCTGATTTTTTGACCCACGTTTATCGCATTACGCCTCCTGCAAGTGTAATCAACGAATTCAAGCGGCGGTTTGACCTTATCAGATCATCACCTCTCGTTGAGATAACTACAGCACAGGCCCACGCCCTTGAACTTGAGCTAAAAAAGCGATGCGGGCAAAATGCCTACATTGTTAAAGCCGGCATGCTGCACTCTGCCCCTTATATCGATAATGCCGTAATCAACTTAGCCCAAGCCGGCTGTACAAAAGTTATTGGCTTATTACTGTCTCCGCAGTATTCGAGCATCATAATGAGCGGCTACGAACAAGCTTTAGCCCATGCGGCGGCCGAGGCCGGAATCAAGGATTACCAGGTAATTGGACCTTGGCCAAATCAGCCAAAATTTATCCAACTGCTATCTGAGCGATTAGTCTCATCTCGAGCAGAACTGGCAGCTCGTTACGCGGGGCCAGTTCCCATAATCTTTAGCACCCACAGTTTACCCAAGAGTGTAGTAAAACGTGATCCGGGGTATTTGCAACAGTTACGGCAAACCATTGCGGCTATTGTTAGGAAGGCTGGCCTTGATGACGACGACTGGGTGGCGGCATATCAAAGTGCTGGTCACACACCGGAAGAATGGCTAAAGCCAGATCTACAAGATGTTTTAAACACACTTAGCGCGCAAGAGGTTCCAGCTGTATTAGTTGTACCAATCCAATTTTTGTCCGATCATCTCGAGGTGCTGTATGACCTCGACATCGCAGCGGCGGAACAAGCCAGCAACGCAAACATCGGCTACCATCGAATAGAGCTCCCCAATGTTGACCTCTTATTTATCAAGGCTTTAGCTGATTTAGTTATAAATAATCATTTGAAAATTGTTAGTTAACCCACCTATCAGCCTTCAACCTATCGTTAGGTTCAATAATTGGCGGCTATATCAGCGCTAGCCTTGCTCCAAAAAACGGAATGGTATGGGTTAAGAGAATACTTGCGACTATGATTTTCGCTTCAAGCATTAATCTTATATTTTTTAAGCTTCAAAAGTTTTGTCGGAAAATGAACAACTAAATTGCTCATGCTTGAATTGAGCTCAAGTTTGTAGCAAAATATACTAGACCTCGTAAGTGTTTTGGTCTGTCCCAAAGGAGCGTATTCGTATGCCGGATTACCAAAAGTTCTTCAGTAGCTCAACCATGGCTGGCCGTCTGCTTGAAGAGCCAGCTGAAACTGTGTGCTGGTTCGATGTCTGCCTGCATCTGGCTGATGGCAGTCTCGGCATTCAAGTCAGAACGCAAGCGCCCCATCGCGACACACACCAAATACCAACCGGAGCCAATGTACGGGTTCAGCTCTTTGAGCAGCCGGACATCTGGTGGGTAGCTAGAGCCGTCAGGTTTGGCAACAGTCAAATACCGATGATTCAACTACGCCCCACTCGAGCCACAGGAAGCAATCGACGGCCACGGCCCTCCTCCGCCTTTTCCTGCCACACTCGAGCAAATTACAGAAGCTGTTTTGGATGCCACAGCAGACCGCAGCTCCATGCTCCTCACTACCGGTCGCTGATCAACCAACTGTGCGGTCCGCCGCGAATACCAAACCTTCAATGAGCCGCCACGGCGACAGCACAACAGCTGCCCTTGTGGCGACCTAGTGCTATCAAGCCATGTTGACGATTCTGATAACATATAAATATGGATCACACCCACCAAAACATGGCTGAAAGCGAGCACTCGCCAAGGGAAATCATCAAATTTCTCTTAATCCTAGCTGGAATCACCCTAGCCACCTGGTTACTCGTTAGTATTTATGGCCCAAACACACTAAGCGGTTGGTTGCGCTGGTTTATGGGCGTCTTCTTTTTAGTTTTTGCCATCTTTAAACTCATTGGCTACAACATGTTTACCCAAATGTTTGCCGGATATGACATAGTCGCCAAGCGAATCAAGGCTTATGGCCAAGCCTACCCCTTTATTGAGCTCTGCTTAGCGATACTGTACCTTTTTGACCTCGCTCCGGCACTTAGAGATATTGTTACGCTAATAATAATGTCCGTCAGCTCAATAGGCGTAGCTCAAGAAATTATCAAGCGGACAGGCATCCACTGCGCCTGCCTTGGCAATGTAATCAAGCTACCACTCAGTACAGTCAGCCTAGTTGAAAATGTTGGAATGGGCGTAATGGCCTTGATTATGCTACTTATATAAGCAACCAGCATCACTTAACTAACCGTTAGGGGTATTTCCCACTCAGACACATCCAAACCGGTTAAATCAACCTCTACATCTATGCTAATATCCCCCTCCTCATTCCCTGACTCCAGCAAATAAGCTCGCTCCAACGACTGCACAGCTTCATCCGCCGACATAGGGAGAAGTCCCGTATGCTCGCTGGAGTTATCATGATAAAAACTTAGACGCTCGTCTCCAAAAGCCCTCCGCCAACTATTCAATGCATAATGTGACTCCAAATCTGCCCTCAATATTGGCAAACCGCACTGAATAGCCACCACCGCGAGCGCCCGCGTCAGCCTTTCTCCTATCTGGTTACCCCGGAGTTCCTCAGGAACAGTTAAATATACGCCTGTCATTTTAGATTGGCTTGCTTCAGAAATAACACCTGAAAAGCTACACCGATACGGCAGCGTTAAATCAACTTTATCTCCGTAGTCTTGTGACCACTTTGCACTTACAGGCGTAGAGCTTATCTCTGCTAATTTCCTTTCAATTCTAAGTCTCCGCTCTGGGTCTTCCGGAATTTCACTCATGC
Organism: Candidatus Parcubacteria bacterium; assembly: GCA_963718875.1. GTDB lineage: Bacteria > Patescibacteriota > Saccharimonadia > UBA4664 > JBIOIQ01. Next base: position 280,269 of record OY970378.1, on the reverse strand, counting down.
CCAAAATTATAACAGCAACCAAAAAAACCTGCCGCAAAAGAAAACCAATTACGGCAACTACGCTTGACTTAAACGCATTTCTATGATACTATAAGAAGTATAGGGTATCTCTCTGGCCCTAACCCAAACCAGAGAATGTTCTTCAGGAGGTCTCCTTGACCATCAGGCAAATCCGCGCCGTCTGCATGACCGGCCTGTCGCTCGTCATACTCGCCCTCGTGGTGGTGCTTAGCTCCAACGTCGGCCACACCGGCAAACCGTGGCAGTACTTCTCATTGGTGGCCTCCACCTGGCTGCTTGCCACCATCGGCATCGCCTTCGGCGTAGCGGCCGTCTTCGTCTCGCAGGGCATCAAGGACTTCACCGGTGAGCTCGCCGAGTACGGGGGCATCGGTATCGGGATCGGATTCACCTTCGTTCCGCTCATCTCGTCTATCTTCGGCTCCCGCTTCGTCCTCCCCAACTTCGTGGCCTTCAACACCGGCCTCGTGATCAGCATCCTCGCCATCATGGCCATCCACGCCCAGGACAGTTGGTCCCACGACAACACCCAACCCCAACCGCAGGAGTGGGCCGGCGCCCTTCAGCGCCACCAGGAGCCCATCTAGCCCATCGATCAGATGGGCTAACAGCCCACGGAAAAGACCATTTCGGTCCAACCCCGTGGGCCTTTTTCGTTCATAAATCCTTGAGTAGTTTGCAGAACCCTATAAATTAACTCATCATGTTTGTATGACAACGAAAATTGTAACACTAGGAGATAATCAGCCTTTTGACGTCGAGATAACTGGTAGTAACAATGCAACCACGGGCATTATATTCGTACATGGATTTGGCGTAAAACGAGACTCGCGCGGGTTGTTTACCGCCATTGAGAACCAAATTTGTAGTTCAACATTATCGGTAAGAGGAGATTTTTCAGTAATTACAGACGATGTGACGGCAGCCCTCCCGTTTTCAGCTCAAGCGAACCGGTTAAACAAGGTTGTTGACTACGTCCGGCAAAATTTCGGCATCACCAAGCTCGTATATATAGGTCACTCTCAAGGCTGTATCGTCGTGGCTAAAACTAGTCCAACCAGCAGTCAAGTTATTCTACTTGCTCCTCCAATCACCTCTCCAGCCGCTGTCAAATTTGCATCCACTCCGGGATGGTCACGACCTGGATCAGTTTTGAAAATAGACGGTGAATCTATCTTGCAGCGCTCTGATGGTTCTATCACCACAGTCGGACCCGACTACTGGTGTGATTTTAAAGCCACAAAGCCCGAGGAACTGTACCTTGAATTATCTAAAAGTAACCAAGTTAATGTGGTTTTAGCAGACGCAGACAACGTGCTAGGAAAGCAAGCTCCTATAAAAAGCATCCCATACAGCTCTATCAAGAATGCCGATCACGACTTTTCAAAAAGCGCCAGAGAACCTTTAGTTTCAGAAGTGGTACGCTTACTTCGCCTTAACAAGATCACTTAGACACCTGGACGAGGTAGTGGTTGATCTCACAGCCCAACGAGACTTCACTTTTTATAAGGCTTTGAAACCACCTTCAAATGCGCTAGAACCCTATTTTTTAACAGGTCGCAACGTCGGCTGAGCAGACGGCCAAAAGTCAAACTATTTACCTTATGGTCACCTTAAAAGCCAGTCTCGAGGACAGCAAAAATAGCCTTACAGCTCTAGCTTTTCAAAATGTTCGAGTCATACCTACCAATGATACTCAATCGATCAACAGTGGTCTAAAAGAGCACACCCTTTAACTTATTTGTTCTTCAATGGTCTTTTCTAGCTCTTCACTTTTTAAAGGCTTCAACATATCCGCGAGTTTTGGATCGTTTTCAATGTCTATACCATTTTTGTTGAGCAGTATAGTCAGCATATAAATGGCTTGGGTTACTTCGCTTTCACTAATGGTGGTTATCTGCAAATCAATCTCTTCACGAATTTCAGCCACCTTGGCAGCCCGATTTTGTGAAATCAAAACAATAATAGCTAAAAAAATCGCCTCCAGCGAAACCGTCATGGTAAGTAGCCCAAACGGAAAAGGGTCAAACGGCTTAATTCCGCTTACGAGGCCTGTGTTAATGGTTATCCAAACCAAAAACCAAACGACGTTCAAAAATAAAAATACTACGGAACCCAATCGAACTGTTAAAAAGTCTGCTACCTTATCAGCCGGCGTCCGCCTAGCATCAGCTTTTGCCCGATAACTTTGAATTACGCGCTTCTTATGCCTTAGCTTTTCTTTGTGCCGTTCAGCTAGTTGGTTCATGTGTTATTTATAGCACAACTAAGCCCGCTAAAGTAACCATGAGTTTTATCATGCGTAATTACCGCAGCTATTGCTTACGTTTTTGTGCTAACGTAAGCTCATGGCATTAGCTCGCTACCACTCTAGTCAAATTGGCGCTTTATTGTGGATTTCCAGCATCCAGTATTTTATTATCCAAGTTATTGTCGCCTCTATGTGGACCACCACGTATAGTCTAAGTCAAAACACCATTAGCGCATTGGGCAACACAAGCTCGGGCACTTGTTTGAAAAACATTATTTGCTCACCCGGGCACAACCTCATGAATTTATCCTTCGCTACACTTGGCATTACCATGATTTTGGGTACCCTACTAATGAATTGGCAATCTAAACCTGGTACAGGTAAAATTATTGGCTTTACGTGTCTATTACTAGCCGGGTTAGGTACCTTACTAGTGGGTCTATACCCTGAAAACACCATTTCCACACTTCACATTATTGGAGCCGCGCTACCATTTGTTTTTGGTAACCTTGGCATGATAGTGCTTGGGCATACATTCACGTCGCTACCCAAAAACTGGCGCTTATATACACTGCTTTCCGGCGTCATTGGATTAGCTGCACTAATGCTACTTATTACCGAGAACTATCTAGGGCTCGGTGTTGGCGGCATGGAACGACTAACAGCCTATCCACAAACTATTTGGATGATTGCTTTTGGGGCGTATGTGCTAAAACACCGCTCATCGGTTTTTGATTAATCTATCCGCCCGTTCCAGAGCACGGATACCTCTTAGCAAGGACGCCCCTACCGTTTGTGAGCTATCCCCTTTATAAATTAAGCGTTTCACGCCTTGCTCATTCTCTACAATTTTAAAATTCCTGGTTTCACGAGTAGTTGGCTGGTCTTGAATAATTTGCTCTAAATCAGGCACCCTGTTGCCTACGGCAATTGCCGCCGTACCACTATTCAATATAACTTCGGCATCATTCTGGGCATCACCAGCCACTGCCGCTAATACAGGTCCAAACTGCTTCGACAAAAGGTTTATAACAATGTCAGCTGCTTCTTGTTTACCAAGCGGTATAACGTCAATTAAAAAACGGCCTTCTTCGTATGAGTCAGCCGTTAACACCACCTTAAAATGACCCATGCCGCGATCGGTTAATGCTCTCTGTAGCTCACGAGTAGCCCAGGCTGCAGCATCTGGGCCCCCAGTGCAATAAAATGAAATTTTATTTTTTTGTGGAGCCTCAAACTCTGGCGGCTCGCTACTTTCCGATGGAGAGTTATTATACAAGCTCCAGTTTAAAACATTTTCTTGACTGTCTCGAGGTTGAAATACTAAACCCACATCCGCAACCGGAGCTGCAGGATCAGATACATCTGACTCGACTCGTGCAAGAAAATCGGCACATACAGGGTAAACATTTTCTCGCTTAAACCCTACTACGTTTTCAATATATGTTTGATACTCTGGCCACAGCACATAGTGGCCATCTTTTACTATGTGAAATTCACTCCCACTGGCTGAAATGGCGGCATCTGCCGGAACGCTACCATCAGCTAACGCCGATTCCATCATTTCAATGCTGCCACCTGTATTCATAATGAGCAGTATGTCTCTTTCTTTAATGTAAGCGTTTAACTTTGCAGTAGCCTCATCATATTCCGCCAATTCCTCTGGTCTTCCTCGAAAACCATAACCCCACATCGAATGTGTGCCATCACGGTCGGTAATTAACGCTCGAATTTGTGCGTATCCACGCTCTCTCTGTCGAGCAATTTTTTCACTAATTGCAGTCCCTTGCCAAAACTCTTGGTCGGGGCTAGTTTCAACGCCTCTCAAGGCTGGCTCAGGATTCAGCTCAAAACGTTCTGGCATGAATTTACTATAGCAGATGCTATGCTTGAGATAAGTATGAACTCAATCAACAAAAATTTGCGAAAACTTCAAAAATATACCGGCCTTGCGGGTGTAGCAGTAATCTGGTTGGGCATCGCCTTCGGCATGAACCAAGCTGGCCTCCGGCTTATCGACCCCCGCCCCATAAGTTATCTGGGTATCAACCCCAGAACCTCACTACTCTTTACGACCAGTTTATTAACAAGCGCCATACTCTTTACCTGTTTCGGTTTTTATTTGAGAAATACCCTCAGAATCAGTAATCTGTTCATTTATTTTCTTGTTTTTGGTCAAATCGGCCAAGCCATCGCCGCCATTATTCCTTATGGCGGAAACTATAAATTCACCCACACCCTAGCTGCTTACGCACTAGCATTTTCGCTCCCATTCGTAATACAGCAGTTTTATGCTTCCCAACGACGTGCCCCACGAGCAAAAGTTTATGGAAATTTGTTAAGGCTAGAAGTTTGCGCATTTGTACTTGGGATAGCCGTATTTTCATTTACCAAAGGCATAGCTCCTATTGGCGAAGCCTTACCTGCAATTGGCTTCCATGTCTGGATAATAGTCGTGACATTTACCATAACCAACCCCAGCAAAGACCTATACAAGCATCCTTAATTTACGAGGAGATATCGCAACACGAACATTATTACCGGCCTTAAGCCGCACCACCTCACCGTCCAGCTGCATCGGCAATGCTTTAACCACCTTAAATTCGAATTCATTAATGCTCGTTTGTTTATCAAACCCTACAACGGCGGCTTTTGCCGCTACGCCCAATAAGCGCACCTTGCTGACATGAGGCGTTGCAATCAGCTCAAACTTCCCATCATCGGGAGTACTATTCTTACTCAAGGTCACAACTTTGGCCATTTGATCAATATTGCCAAACAGCAAGCTATCATACTCTGGCTTACTCCCATCCGGCAACTCAATAACAAATGGCTCAAATGCCGCAAAAGTTTGAATTGTCAGCAAAAGTTCTCGCCATGGCGTCAACGCCTGTTTGTTCAACTCCACAGCAACTTCCGGAGTTAATCCCAGTCCAGCATAAGAATGGGCATACCGCGCCACTGTTTTACCCGATTTTAAGGTGAATTCTATGCGCAACAAATCAACATCCCGACTGTTTTGAGACATGATGGCTTCAAACATCGGCAGCTCTTTCAGCGTCCGCCGATTGTCGTTAGCATTCCCAGCCCCGTGAACAGCACAAATTGGCATGGTGTTATTAACATCTGCAGATCGAACCGCACCATTAATAACATTATTAAAACCACCATCACCACTCACCGAAACAATTAAAGGCCTGCGGGTTTCACACGCTAGCTTATAGGCTAACTTTTCATCATGTCCTGCATATTTTGTCTCCACGCGCCGGATCGGAATATTGTTAATAACCCCCTTTAGCTGCTTGTACAATTTTTCAGCACGCCCTACCGCATCACCGGTACTTACCGGGTTGAAAAGCAGATTTATGCTGGTGTAATCAAGTTTGCTTGCCATTACTGCTACATTAACACACCTAGTGCCCGTCTAACTCATAGTTTGTTATAGTTATCCCATGCCAGTAAGCCTTAAAAACACTTTACGCAAAATCTACGCCTATCGTTTTTTGGACGACTTTATCCTGATATACCCTTTTTACAGCATTTTTATGGCAGGTAACGGCCTAGACGCCTTACAAATTTCATCATTATTAATACTTTGGTCCGTCACTGACCTTGTCATTAATATTCCTACGGGCGTATTAGCCGATAGGTATTCTAGAAAAACACTTTTGAGTATAGGCCAGTTGTTAAAAGGCGCTGGTTTCGTATCCTGGGCTATACTACCCACATATGGCGGATTTGCGCTAGGCTTTATACTGTGGGGCATTGGAGGAACGCTTGAAGATGGCACTTTTGAGGCGCTGGTTTATGACGAACTTCGAACGGCCGACCAACAAAATCAATACACAAAAGTCATTGGCCAAGCCCGCAGTTGGTCATTAATTGGTGATCTTGCAGCCACCGTCCTGGCAAGCGTTGCCATAATGCTAAGTTATGGCTTTGTTTTTGGTGCAAGCGTTGGAGTCGCATTGGCATCCGCCCTACTTATTTATAGTCTTCCAGAAACTGCTCGCTTCGAGCAAGTTGCCGATAAACGTTATTTTTCTATGCTCAAAAGCGGCATTAGTCAATCTATCCGCAATAAGGCCCTGTTAGCTATTATTTTGCTGGGTGGATTTATAGGGGGAGTTTACGGCTCGCTTGAGGAATACGTCCCGTTGCTCATGGAGAACACCGGCTTTAATCTTCCCGTTATATCTTTAGCGGTTGCCGCCACGGTTGCGATCGCCGCCCTTGCAAGCTTAATCGCTCATCGTTTTGCAAAACTTTCTACCATGGCCATTATGAAGCTGTTAGCGCTATCTGGGCTTGCCCTCACCGGCGTTGGGCTTATAGGAAATATGGGGACTATTGCTTTGGTGGTAACCTATACATTTTTGATAACGTTGTTGGGCGTAGTTTTCGAAGCAAGGCTCCAGCATACAATTACTGGCGGCTTAAGAGCTACCATTAGCTCCGTCAGCGGATTTGCGTTAGAAATTACAGCCGTTGCGACCTACTTCCTATATGGCCTAATCGCCCAGCGCGCTGGTAATATCGTGGCATTTAGAACGTTCGGAATTATCATAACAATTGTAGCCCTACTCTACTTATTGCTAGGCCGCCGGATCCTATCAAAACTGACCGTCAAATCACTCTAGCCAGTCATCCATATATGCCAAGAGGTCACTTGGATCATTATAAATCGCTTTTGATTATACAGTTGGTTGCTGGTTAGTTGCATAAAAAATTGCCTCTAAAAGGCTTGCGCCCCTCAAACCTCGAGGGGCGCGCGGCCAACAGCGATCAGTTGGGGTTGACAGCCGGCTGAACTGCCACAGTCACAAGCCCAAACTGGAGGGAGATCACAACCCTTGTAATCCTCTCCACCTCTCATTCTGTCCAAAGCCCATTGGGTCGATTCGCATAGGCTCAATTCCTCCCGAGAAGCCGCAATAGCCTCTTCCTGGTCTGGACCTAGCCTATGCACCCACTGCAATGATTCGTAGCCCTCCTGTACCCAGCGGCGAAGAAAGAACCACGTCACCGCACGAAAATGGAGCTCTTCGGCTAATGACAGCAGTCGCTTGTTGGTCCAAACCGGTATGCACCTGCAACACCAATCGCATGTCACATGAAGGTGCTCAAGCTCCGGCCGGTCAACGGTGCGATCAATCACGGTGTTGTTATCGAAAACACCGTTCGGGAAACCACATCCAGAGCAAATCACGTCTGCTATGCTTGTGGTGCTCATGGCACCCCCTTTCGGAACTTGTAGGAACTCCTGTTGGCTAGTTTCAACATACACCCACTTAAGCATAAGCACAATAATAATTGGGTAACAAAAGGGAACTGCCCCGCACTCCTTGAATCGAAGCGCGGGGCAGAGGTTTGGTGCAGAGGGTGGATCTACGTGACGGCTGCAGGTACCCGGTCGCTGTCGTGGACACCGGCTGAAGACGCCGCATTGACTGCGTGCAGGCTCTCGGCGAGTGCGTTCAGGCTCCCTCGGAAGGTCTGGCGCTGATCCTCCGGCAGTCGATCGGCCACCTCGTAGAGGAGGTTCAGCGCCTGATCAGTCGTGTCGATCACCATGATGTCGCCATGCCCGGATCGACTGGCATCGAGGGTCGAGATCGAGGCGAATGGTGCCTCGTCGTACGTCCGTTGCGGGATCGCCGCTACGAGCCCGTCGATGGCGTTCAGGGCTGAAATCGCCGTGCGATAGATCAAACTGCTCGGCGGGATCTTCTCGGTCTGGACGAGGGTCAGCCACGACTTCCGCAGCATCTCAGCATGCACCTGCATCGAGCTCGCGGGGCTCGTACGGGTACGCATCTTCTGGATCGACCCGGTGATAGTGATGGCGCAAGCCGCTCCGTAGAAGAACAGCTTGGCCTTGATCAGGAAAGCCGTGAAGGCCTTCCACGGGGTACTTCTGCTCGTACTGAACATGGGCAACTCCTTAATTGGTCTCATATGGGAACTTACAAGCTAACTTACCGTATTGCCTTACCGCACCAGATTAGAATTTTACAGATCTAGAACAACCAAATCATGTACACCTGGTCAAAAACCCAAGCTAAATCCCCACCATATTTGGAACAGTGCCCGTTTGACAATCATTCATCCTAATTCATGCTCTGCTCTACGTTGGCAAACCCATCATAAAGTTCCAATAACAAACGACGACCCCGATAAACGGGACTGCTGTCGTCGCGTTCATCGGGGTTTAATAGGCACCTTCATCTCCGTTCATTGGTCAATGTGCCTCCTCATGCATGCCTCACTGCGCCGTTCATAGCGCCTGCGAGCAAGTTCTCGCCTGAGGTTGGAGAACAGGGCCTCTTCCCCAGCTTCGCGCCAGGCCAGCCTCAAATTCCCCCAGACTGCCTTGCCGTTCAAGATCCGCCCAATGGCGATCAAACCCGCGAATGGCAGGCAGAAAAGTATCAGGTAGAACTGGGCACATAACCAGAAGAGACCCCCCATAGCCTCTACCAGCCCCCAATTTCTGAACGCTAGAGCTATCAAGAGAATGCCGAGGTAAAATACGTTAATGACGGCGATAAGTCCCCCCGTTTCCTCATCCCAAGGAGCCAACCAGTGGGCCAAGGCCCGTAGATGCTGGCAAACGGTCATTCGGGTCATCTTATCACCCGATGTTTCTAAGACAGTCATCACTCCCTCCTGTTCGTCATCGAACAACGCACTGTAAGGCACTGGACTAGACAGAACCATGCGTGAGGTTGCTTGATCAGTGTGACAAGCGGGGCAAATGTAACTACCCCACTTCAAGCTAGAAATGAGCAGTGGACGCAGCTCCCTATTGTCAGCTTGGAAGATGTTTTTCCATCCACAAGCACTGCACATCTCATAACCCAATATCAGGTTGTTATCGGTTAGGCTCTCCTTTGACTTGTAGGTACTCGTGGTTTAGATATACAGCAGTACATTACAACTGTCAATTTGATTCAATTAAAAAAACGAGGCCGTAAAGCCTCGTTTTTTTAATGCACTAAACTTTGTTAAACGTCGTCGTCTAGCCGCTCCCCAAAGGCAGGTTCCGCTCGGCGAACAGGTTGACTCTCAATCTCCGACCTATCCGATTCGGCTATGTCCATAGCCTGGATACTGCGCGCGTTATGTTTTTCAAACACCGACTGCACGTCTGTATCCATCGTGTCTGCAGATACCCCCAATAACACACCCCCCTCAGTCACGACTCGATCGTAATATTCGGCCGTTTCTTTAGGAACACCAGCTTTTACAAGCGCTCCAATTAAACCCCCTGCTACGGCTCCTGTAGCTGCACCTGCTACTGTACTGCCAACCACGCCAGCTATGCCCAGCGCAGCGACAATTGGACCTGCAAAGAACAGCCCGGCCAGCGCAGGTATTACCCCAACTCCAGCCAAAAGGCCCGCTATGCCCCCAATTACACCCCCCGTAGCTGCTCCCTCTTTAGCTCCGCTCGCCGCACTGTGTGTCTCTTCTCCGTGCGCACTACTAAACTCTTTCTTGCTACTAATAACCGACAACTGAGAGGGTTTATAACCCAAAGCCTCAAGCTCCGTCAAAGCCAAGTCCGCGTCACCTACATGTTCAAATGCACCCAACATCATTTTTGCCATATTCAATCTCCCTTTAGTACCCCGATCATGCCGCGGCTAGCAAAAAGGATGCATTAGACAATCAACCGATTTTGCCTGCTTGCTATCCGCACACATTTATAAGTGCTGTTCATGGTCATGCTAACACTCCTCGCAAATCATGAATTAAGAATAATGGGCTGGCTCATGTCGTATCAAGCAACCAATACGTTCAAACTTTGAGGTACAATTTCGTATTTTAGCGGAAATAACAAGCGCTTTACTTCTCCGTCCAGAGCGATATCAATCTGTTTCATGTCGCTGTCCAAAACAACTGTTTTGCATAAATGCTGCTCAAAGGCGGCTTCGTCATCAACCTTGCCCCCAAAAGCTTTAAACGCCAGCGGTACAACTTTGCGCTTCGACGTTGCCCTAACTAAGTACAAACACAACTGACCTTTGTTTAAAGTTTTGCGATTAGTAAAACCAAATTCGTTAGCGTTATAAGAGTTATTCCCCACAAAAGCAAAAGGGATAGTACGCTGGCTAACCGTTCCGTCAACGTTGAGGCTGATTTGGTATAAATTCAGTTTTGAAAAAGCTTTAACACTCCCCACCAAGGCCGCCGGCCATTTTCCAATCTTTGATTCTAGCTTGTCGCGCGATCGCACAGCCAAAGGATAAACTCCAATACTAGAATTATTAATAAAAAGTTGCCCATTAACCCTAGCTGTATCAACTTTTGTCGTTTTTCCTGCAACAATCACCTTAAATGCCTGGTTTATATCGAGCGGTATTTTCAGATCTTTGGCAAAATGATTGAGCGTACCGACCGGCACCACGCCCATATTGAACATGGTGCCCACCACTTGAGCGGCAACCGCACTCACCGTCCCATCCCCTCCGGCAGCCACAATCGTTTTTAGCCCCTTTGACTTAGCTTCAGATAGTCTGCCATCTAAGCCTTTGATCGAAATAAATTCCGCTTCCAATTTGTTTTTGTCGCAAGCTCGCTTAAGTTCATCTAACTGATCGCTCGAACCCGAATTACGGTTATAAACGACGTATATCTTGGCCATTATGGCTTAATGAAGTTAATGATTAGCGCCAATGTTATTAGACCCAGCATCCATCCACCCAACACGTCCGTAGGATAATGCGCCCCCAAATAAACTCGGGACAGGCCAATTATCGTTATTAAGCCTACCAAAGCCATCATGATGAGCCCGTTCCAAGGACTAGGCAAATACCTTAAGGCCAAATACGCCAATAGTCCATATACAGCCACCGAACCAAAAGCGTGGCCACTAGGAAAGCTATAACTTTTAATCTTCATTGCCAACGCGAATGGCGTATCTGGCCTTATCCGATGTATGCCATACTTCAAAATCGTATTAACGCCTAATCCCGCCACGCCAACCAGTAAAGCCAGGGCTATTTTGGACTGAGCATGTTTCCAGGCTACTATTGTTCCTGCTAGTGCCACACCCACCACCACCACAGGCAAACCTACAATCGTTGCCGCCATCATTATTGGATGTAACCAAACTGGCCAGCGGGTTACGTAACTACCTGCAATGCTATCAAATTGATTTATAAACATGCCGGTATTATGACAGAGTAGCTCAAAAAGATCGACCAATAGAAACCTAGTAAGTTACCAATGGAATGGTTGTTTTTCATCATTCTAAGCATAAGTTGAATAATAAATGTATTCGCTTGGTTCGGTTGATAGCAGTTAAGAGATCCTGAATAGTAGAAGCGCTCGTACCTCGCTTTCTCTTCAGGATGACAAAGAGCGGCTAATCGAAATATCGGATGGTGCCAAAGGGAATCTTATCCTTCATCGGGTTTTTAGAAGCCGCTACAGCCGCCGCAGCCACCGTTAGCTCCCCATAGCGGTCGTTAACAGCATTAATTGCTACTTCCAAACGGTCCCGCCTCTCCGCCTCACCATAAAACAACCCCATTTGGTTGGTTTGAGCTAGCTCTAAAGCATAAGTTGTCATCACCAAGCTTGTCACTACCTCACCCCCACCGCTCATCTGATACAGCTCCAAAGCTCTAGCGTAAATTTGATCGGCCCTGGTCGCCGCCACTTTGTACATTTTGCGCATACTCCACCCACCAGCGCCGGTACTATTTCCCCACGCCCGATGACTACCTTGATCCTGCGCATAACCCAAATAAAGCATCAATCCTCGAGCCGCCAGTCGGTTTTTACGTAGTCGCCGACTAATTTTAACCGCCGCTTTATAAAACAATTGGGCTAGCTCAACTGGATCCGCCGTGCGGTGCTCCAAGACATAATTACGCCCCACCGTTTTAATACCAAACTCTACCTCGGTTTCATATCCGCGCAGCTTGAGGTACCAATGATGCCCATTAATGCTCTTAAAAACCTGCTTGGTTAGGACAACTTCAGGAGCATGATAAAAATCCAGTGTGCTATAAATCCCGGCCCCAGCCAAACGTAATGCATTCCGACGCTTAATATAAGGCAGTTCACACAAATCCAACATACCGTATACTGCATCGGCATTACTGGCATCAATTTGATATAACCCATCCGGCTTCATAAACCCAGCCGCTAGCTTGGCCAGCCAGCGGTTTTGAGCAATACCCACATTGACCGTCATATAATCTCCCACCTCATCCCGCACCCGTTGCTTGATTTCCAGCCCAATATCAGCCAGCGTACGCCCTTTGAGAATCGGTTGCATTCCCCGAAAATCAATTATGCCTTCATCTACCGACTTCATGAACACCACTGGGGAGTAACTTTCAAAAATACTCTTCAGTTGCTGATGGATGTACGAATATTTAGCTGCGTCGCTTTCAACCATGACAAAATTAGGCGCTACTTGCCGGGCCTCTCGCATCCGCGTCCCGAGTACAATACCTAAGCGCTTAGCTTCATAAGAGGTGGTAATGCAAATAGCCCAATCATTGAGCCTATTGGTCACGCCCACCGGGCGATGGCGAATCAAGGGGTTGGCCTGCTGTTCGGTCATTGCAAAAGCCCCGTTTAGGTCAATGTGCATCACTTCCGGCGGTGCCGAGTTATGATCTAGCTCCATATGCCTTAACCTCCGTAAAAAACTTGAGTTAAAGTCCAGCCCAACGTATCTGGATCTAGCTCCACCCGAAAAGCCGTCGAGCCACAAGAAAAACTAAATATATGGAATAACTGTGCCCCTCGTCGCTCCGGATGGTACAACCCAAACGTATCAACTTTGTACCGCTTGCCCTGCCACTTCAGCATGTGAGGGCGCACCTTAACGGTTTTTTTGGGACCGCGCACAAACGAAGCCACAACATCAACCGGTTCATTAACTGCTTCGTGCATCACGCTCCTCTTGATTTGAGTATTCATTATATACCGAACAATTACCGAACACAAGACAAGTCAGACTTCTTTCCCCACGAGAAGTACGACTTTGTCACTAAACCTGAATTTGTGATAAAAAGACTGAGCCACCCTCACTTTGCCTCCAAGACCTCCAAAATTGTCACCCTGAACTTGTTTCAGGGCCTCTTAATCTAGATGAGAGATCCTGAACGGTAGAAATGTCCCCGCCAAGGCGGGGCCTTTCTCTTCAGGATGACAGGCTTGAGCGAGGGAATGAGAGCGGTTCAGATAAAAAGAGTTGACTTAGAGTAATTAATATGTTAGTATGAAAAAATGATTTTCTTGGGTGGGCTATAACTCATCCGAGAAGCTGATCATTCACAGCGATGAAGTCTCGCCTAGACCCATAGAGAAGGAGTCAGTCATGGCAATATCCGACAAATCCAACCCTCCCATGGTCTTCGTCGTCAGCATGGACGACGACACGTTGAGAGCCTACAGCAACGACCCGGACACCCGGGAGGTCATCACGAACCTCATGATCACATCAATCCGCAACAGCAAGGTGATGGACGGCTGCGTCAGCCGCGGCACGCCCAGCTGGATCGGGCTCTCGGTCCGCACCGACGAGAAGGTCTACTTGATCACCATCCGGGAGATCTCTCAGGTTTTCGGCGGCATCCCCATCGGAGACATGAGCCGGGCCACCCTCCGCAACCTCCTGTCCGTCTAGCGGACTTCCACCCAACGTCCCTTCATCGCCCCCTTCCGGGACGGCGACAGCATCTGCTGTCGCCGTCCCGGCCCTCAACTTATTAACTCTCGCTTCGCTAATTTTTAGCGAAGTTTTTTTATTTTAAAACCCCTTATTTAAGCCGAGTAGACTCTAGACATGGACATGCATATTGACGTCCCCAGCGATATAGACTGTAATGAATTGAGGTGAACTAATGAAAGCATCGTTTTAAATAAAGCTCTTATGCTAAAATGATGCATAATTGAAAGGTGGTTATAAAATGGACAATAACGTAGATCAAAATACGTCCAAAGGAGGACGAACTGTCGTTGTAATAGTTGTAGGAGTAATCGGAGTAGCCCTAGGATTTGGCGCCGCCAAACTCATAGCTCAAACCGAGCCTACCGTCACCTCCACCCCGGCACCCTCAGCACCTACCCCCGACACTACTACCAAATCTGCCGATCTCCGTGCCACTCTTGTAGCTCTAGGAACAACCCATATGAACTTAACCAACCAAGCAATCAATTCCGCCCTTGACGGCAAAGCTGATGCTGCAGTTCTAAAAGCAGCCCTTACCGCTAACGGAACAGAGATTTCTGCTGCTATAGGTAGTGTTTACGGCCAAGCCACTCAAGATGAGTTTCAAAAAATCTGGAATGTCCACTTAAACGCTTTGGGAAACTACGCCACGGCAGCCAAAGCCAAAAAAGAAGCCGACAAAACCGCTGCGTTAAACGATATTGCTACCAACTACACCAAGCCCATCTCGGCTTTACTTGCTGGTGCTAACCCCAACCTGCCCCTAGCCACTCTAGAGTCAGCTTTTGGCGACCACGTAGCCATGACTGCCAAAGTCATTGACGACCACGTAGCCGGAAACTATACCCTTGAAGTCACCGACCAGGCAGCCGCAGCCAAGCATATTCAAAGCCTCATGAGTACGCTGGCAAGCGCCATAGTCAAACAATACCCAGAAAAGTTTTAAAACGCCCCACCCCATACAATAAAAACACCCATTCTATGGGTGTTTTTATTGTTGCCCTTATGCTTACGTGGCTTTATGCTAATATTAGCCAAACCGGCGCACATCACAATCTAGAGAGGAGGGTCATGCGCAGACTGGCATTTGTCGCATGCCTGATAATAATTCTCGGCTCTTCATCCAGAATAGGTGAGCCAGAGGCTTCCGCAATCAGTCCAACTACCTCAACTACTCGCGCTGTCGCTCCCTTGCTACCAGCAAGCATGACATACCAAACCATCACCGAAACGAATCCCGCGAACGTCATAAACGTCGCCCGTATCCCTATAGATGCCGCAGTAGAGATCAAGGCCATATTGGCTCCTCGTGATTCCAAGGGTCATTTCATGGCCCTGCCGAGCGACATCGCCAAATCTCTAAACGCGCTCCTAGTGGTCAACGGGGACATCCACCTATACAACGGCATACCGATTGGCGGAATTGTTACAGATGGCCAACCCATCCGACCCACCGTCACCAATCACAGCCAAGTGTCACTCGACAAAGCAAACCGCCCTAGTTACGGCGAAAACGGAGAAATCCCACCTGGGACTTTTCAAAGCCTAGGGGCCAGTTACCGCCTACTCCGAGACGGCATACAAACCTCCATTTCAGAGCACACCATCTTCACTGAATCCAGACAAGCCCGAACTTTGATGGGATGGAACGCCCAAACCGGAGAAATCATCTTCGTCACAGTCGACAAAGGACGCGCGAGCAGCGGTATGAGCCTCAATGAAGCAGCAAGCCTGATGTTAAGACTGGGTGCCACTGACGCCGCCAACCTAGATGGAGGCGGATCCACTCAAATGGTCGTAGACGGAGAGCTGCGCAACATTCCGTCGTCCGGACCAAGACCAGTCAGCAACTTCTGGGTAGTACTGCCAGACTCCGCAAGTTCCACTACTCCGTCTCCAAAATTAACCCCCGCCAGGGACAAGCCGTCCTTGCGGGGGCGACTTGTATATATCACTAGATACATTGCCGACTATTTAGAAAAATTTTCAGTATTTACCCCTTTACCATGAATTCGCTCCCCACCAAACATCAGCCATTTAACATCAATATCGTTCTGTTTGGCCCAATCAGTGGCTTCTGAGCGAATTTTCTCCATATTTTCTCGTTTATTAGTACCGCTTGTACGGGCTGCTTCCATTTGGCTCTGCAATTTTTTATGCTCAGCCAAAATTGCCTTTTTTTGAGCACTGGTCAACTTCTTGTCACTCACAGCCTGATTCAAACGCTCCTCATATCGAGCCTGGTGATCCACCCTGACTTCGTTTTTGTGCTTATCAAACACTGCCTGTACTTTTGCCTTATCAAGCTTAAAAGTATCAGCAATTTCTTGCACAATAGTCGATTTATTAGCATTGGAGTCGGCGACCGCCCGACTAACACCATATACGCCAGCTCCAGCCACCGCCATGGCTATAATTGGAACAATTGTGGCTACAGATATTTTTTTCATTTGCAAAATTACCCCTTAATGAGCACTACATTAACCCCCCCATCTGAGAGAACGCTTAAGATGGCTTTTACAATTTTGATTTTCGAGTAAAGATTATTATTTAAAGTGCTTATGCCGAGATGATATAATCATTGCATGCTTCAAAACATACTTAATATTCGCCTATCCTATTTGTACCCAAGCCTGTTTGTTTTGTTCGTAGTAGTACTTACGTACATTAACCATATCCAGCTAACTCCCGGGCAGCTCGCTTTATTTTCGGTTAATACATTTTTGTTTGGTTTTTATTTTAGCCCGATTTTGAATGGCCAAAAAGCCAGAGTTGATTCACTAGCTAAGACAGTCCGTAAAGAAACCATGATGATTCTCGATGTTTTAGCCCAATCTCATTTACTGCCTGCCAACGTCCGGCACGAATTAAAAGTTAAGCTCAAAGCCTATATAGAAAGTATCGCAGGCGATTCTAGCATCCAGGCTGATAACCCCTATTATGATGAGTTATTGCGTTTTACCAAGCAAGCAGACTACAAAGACGACCCGGTTATGAATAATATCTACAACCAAGTTAGTAAAACCCAAGAAAATCGCGATGAACTCAATAACCTTTACCAAAGCAAGCTCTATAGCCATGAGTGGCTGGTGTTGTTGGTATTATTTAGCGTTACCTTGTTCTTTGTGCTCCAAACTGACTACGGCAATGTACTGTTCTTTCGCCTGCTCCTAGCAATATTATGCACTGGCTTTACTTTGCTCATGGTTATCCTGGTCAAATATGCGACCCTTACCCACAAACAAGCTAAGCGGATTTGGGTACCCCTACTTGACCTCGGGAACAAACACTTTGAAGATGTTACACCCGCCGAAGTGGCGAAAGTTGTAGATCAAGTTAAACGAACGGCTACTTCTTAGTCTTTACAGACCGGGCAGTCATGATAAACAAGCGGTTCTTTAAGCCACACCCGAACAGCTTTTGGCCAACTTTCAATATCGTGATAGGCTATTAAATCCGCCAGTCGTCTTAGCCACCACCCCAACCTGCCATAGATTTTTAAATTGCCCCACTCAACTACCGCCCATCCCTTGCCCACAGGGATAACGCTAATCGGCTTGGCTGGCTTATACGGTTTGCGCTGACCCTGCTTAATCTGGCTCACAATGTCTCTTGCCAGGTAATTAGCATCGGCAATGGCAGTTTGAGCCATCCCGCTATATTGTGTGTCGGCATTGTCACCTATAACATAAACGTCATCAACAGCCATAAGATGTTCATCTACGGCAACGCGACCATTCTTGGATAAGCTGAATATTTCCGGATGCAATTTATAGAAGGGATTATTTGCGACTCCCGCTGTCCAGACTACTGTTTCAGTAACTAAATCCTTCCCTTTTAATTTTAGTTTTGTAGCTGTTTCACCTTCTACAGTGACACCTGTCATAACTGTTACTCCCAACCTCCCCAATCGGTCTGAAATTTTAGTACTGACCTCTTCAGGCGATCTTGGCAATACTCGAGGCGCAGCCTCCACTAAGTCCACCTTAAGATTAAGCGTAGAAACTTTGTGGTACACGCTAATCTTACGTAAATATTCACCCAAAACCGACGACAGCTCAACCCCGGTGGGGCCCGCCCCTACAATTACATAGTTCGCATCAAGTCGATGCTCATCCATAAGTTCTTGATGTAAATGCCGTTTAAACTTATCCGCTCCGGCAATAGTCTTAATGTTGTATGAATACTCCTCCATGCCACTTATACCGAAGTAATTGGTAACGTTACCTAGCGCCAGAACAAGATAGTCATAGGCAAAAGTCTGGCCAGAAACCGTACTGATATCATGTCGTGTTGGGTTAACCTTTTCTAGTTTGTCGATAACTACCCTTACTGACGTATCAGAAAATAGTTCTGATAAAGGAATCGCGGCCTCTGACCGCGATCCACCTGTAGCCGCATGATACAACTGCGGATAATAAGCAAAATAATCTTGGTCACTTATAAGAGTTATTTGCAGTTCAGGCCGTTTGTAGAGTAGCTTTGCCAGCCTGACTCCACCAAATCCACCGCCAACAATCACAATTTTTTTGACTGAGTTCTCTTGGTTATTCATCAGATACAATCATAACCATAAGCGACCATTTTATCAAACCTTATAATATCTTATCTAAGGTCGCGTTCCCAAGCTAATTTAGTCAGTGTTTTTAAATCATCTATTTTCCAGCTCAATACCATCTTCCCTGTGGATATTAGCCCTATCTCTAATTTGAGGCAAAAACGCCACTAACTCATCAACTGTCTTAGCCGGGACTAGAGCTCCATGTCCATTGGACTTCATGGCCATAGTTCCACCACAACTCAGGATAACGATTTTGGGTTTCATTTTGTTAATTATGCACTACCAAGCTCAATAAGCAAATTGCCACGCGCGACCCGACCTAGCTCCACTTCTCCTGTATCCCCAAAATGTCTCCTAAAATCTTTTCCACGCCTTCGCTGTGCTTTTTTAACTGCTCCTCAGTGCGCTTGCGTAATGAAATGTCAGTAAAATAAACTGCCAACCCATCAACGTGAGGATAGGCGCGAATTTCATACCATTTGCGCGCACTTAAATCAGCTTCTTCAAAAACCACTACCTTACTAGTTTCCTTAGCCTCTCGGAACTTTTGCGATAACGCCTTAACTGTCTCGGGAGACCGTACTTCCCAAAACACTTTGCCTATCAACTCGGAGCTCGACTTTCCGGTTAACTCCTCAGCCGTATCGTTGAGCATAACATACCGCCATTCATTATCCAGCAAATAAACGCCATCGGTAATACTTTCAAGAATATGTAGGACTTGACGACTACGTCGCCCCAACTCATCCTCAATCATTTTTCGTTCTGTAACGTTTCGAGCAATCCCAATTATCGATGTTGGCCGTCCTTCAATCTTGACTAAAGCGCTAGTAAACTCAGCTATAAGATCTCCCTTATTCCTTGTCAGTATTTTCAGACTAGTCGGTCCCGGCTCTTTACCATTGGCCCTCATCTTGAAAGCCTCCATAGCCAATTTACGATCATCGGGGTGAATTAAATCCATGAAAGCCCGGCCAATCCAATCCTCAGCTGGCCAACCAGTAAGTCCGGTAAAAGCTGGTGATAACGCCAAAATTAAACCGTCAGGTATCGACACGCTATACATAACATCAATCGAAAGTTCAAATAATTGGTGCAAAAGCTCTTCGTTTACCATTCTTTAAGCCTTAACTTACAAGCGTATCGTATCATCAGTAATACCTAAAGGAAAAGCTATTTTTAACTTTGTTTAAGCGTTATTTTAGCTGCCAACTCTTGGGCGACTTGATCATATCCGTTAACCGACATACAAAGCACCACATCGCCTGGTCCAGCAACGGACGAAACTTGCTCAATCAAACGGTTCCTATCTGCTTCATACACAACCTCTGCACGCGCTCCCTGGACAATGTCAGCACCACTAACGCTACTGACTAGTCCTTCACGCGCTCCTTCTATTGGTGCCACAAATGCCCTATCTGCAAGCTCAAGCGCCTCACGAAAATCATTCTTTAACGCCAGTATACGGGAATAAGTATGGGGCCTAAATACTACAATAACCTTGCCTTTAAAATGCTGCTTGGCAGCCTTAATAGTCGCCGCTACTTCAGTAGGGTGATGAGCATAATCATCTATCACTATTACGGAAGAATCACTAGTTGACACACGCTCAAAACGGCGCGACGCTCCCTTAAATGAGCTAAAGGCTTTTTGAAGCTGCCCAAACTCGACTCCATAGTCTATGGCCACCGCCGATGCCGCCAAACTATTTGTAACATTATGTTCGCCGTATAGCGGCAAGTGAACAATCCCAAGCTCTTCATCGTGACGAAATAATTTATACACCAAGCCGTTTGATCCATACTCAATGTCCCGTGCTTGCCAAAAGCTTCCCGGCCCGTATGTAGTTATGGGTGCCGCCGATTTAGCCGCTACTCCCATAGCCTCTGTGCTGGTTCCGCAAACGTACACACGCCCATCATGAGACATAGCCCCTACAAGATTAATAAAACGCTGCTCAACGGATTGAAAATCAGGAAATAAATCAGGGTGGTCATACTCAATTGATGTAATAATAACAACATTTGGGTGATAGTAGTCGAACTTAGATTTATTATCTAACTGAGAGCTACGATACTCATCCCCTTCGATTACCGCGACCTCGCTCCCTTCCAAACGTACGCTTGTATTAAAATTATGTGGCTGTATGCCGACTAAAAAATCTGGATGTTTGCCAGAATATTCCAAAATCCAAGCAATCATTGATGTCGTCGTTGTTTTACCATGAGAGCCAGTCACGACAACTCTATGTGAACTCTTAATCAACTCCCACACCGCTTGCGGATATGATTTAATTTCTATCCCATTTGCCACAGCTTCAACTAACTCGGGTTGCTCTGGCGACACGCCTCCTCCCAAAATAACCATGTCAACACCTTCAAGATGCTTTATGTCAGGTTCTCGCCACCAAGTAATACTATGCCCATCCAGCCAGTCAGATCCGGGCGGGTAGGCATCTGGATCTGTACCAGTTACAATATGTCCACGCTTTTTTAGAGCCAAGGCTACGCCACGCATAGCGTGGCCAGTAATTCCCAGGATATGGACGCGTTGGGGGGTGTTCATGATTTAATTGTAGCAGACTCCCTCAATTATTTTCAGACCAGTGTAGAGCCAGCTGACTAGGCTATAATAGTTACATGGAAAAACCAATAAACTTACAGACCGCAACCTTAGGCGGCGGTTGCTTTTGGTGTTTTGATGCCGCCTACAAGCTCGTAAACGGCATTACTAAAGTAACTCAAGGATATGCAGGCGGAACCCTGGCCAACCCAACATTCCAGCGAGTTTGCACTGGCACCACAGGGCATGCCGAAGTTGTCCAACTTACCTATGACCCACTTGTAATAAGTTTTGAAGATATTCTGGACGTATTTTGGATACTTCACGATCCAACCACCCTTAACCGACAGTCCTACGATGTGGGAACGCAATATCGTTCTATAATTTTATACGCAAGCAATGAACAAAAAGTCACGGCCGAGTCTTCAAAGCAAGACACTGCCAAGCTTTGGGACAACCCAATTGTTACTGAGATCAAGCAGCTCGACCATTTTTACCCTGCCGAAAGTTTTCAAAACGATTACGAAATTAATCGCCCTGACTATTGCCAGATCATAATAAATCCCAAGTTACAAAAAATTACGCGAAAAGTTTGCAAACTTAATAAAATAGAATATTTCAACGATATCCCATCAACATCTTAAGCCCTATTGGACCATCACTGCCGTCCTCATAAATTTGCGGCCTTAAATTATGCTGTTGAACTTTTTCACGTATCGAGTCAATAAAATGCCATTCCGCAGCTACCTCGTCGCTACGAGTAAACAAGGTCTGATCACCATCAATAGCATCGAGTAATAACCTGGAGTAAGCATCCACTCCAGGAGTTTTAAAGTTTTCACTATAATTAAAATGCATTGTCACAGGTTGCACCTCTCGCCCATAACCAGGTTGTTTGGCTAACAACTGCATTCCAATGCCTTCGGTCGGCTGAATATCAAAAGTTAATACATTATGGTTTGTTTTTGCCAAAGGCACTTCGAACAAGTTATTAGGAGTGTTTTTAAATGCCACGCGAATTTTTGTCATAGTAGACTTCATACGCTTACCTGTGACCAAAAATACTTGAACGCCATTCCAGCGTGGCAAATCTATCTCAGCGTGAATTGCGGCAAATGTTTCCACATTTGAGTTCGGCTTCACGTCAGGCTCTTCAATATAGCTAGCGTATTGACCCAACAAGATATTCCGCTCTAAGTGTTCAAGGTCAAACACCTGAATAGCCGACAATAGCCTTGATCTTTCATCTCTAAAAGCTTTTTCATTTGCTACTTTTGGCTTTTCCATGGTTATAAGAGCCAGCAACTGGAGTAGATGGTTTTGAACTATATCACGCAATGCGCCTGTGTTGTCGTAAAAGTTACCTCGAGTGCCAATGCCAAAATCTTCGTGCATCACTATCTCAATACGCTCAATGTAATCAGCGTTCCAAATAGGCTCAAAAATAGTGTTAGCAAAACGAAAAGTCATAATATTTTGAACCGTCTCTTTAGCCAAGTAATGGTCAATCCGATAAATCTGTGCTTCTTCAAATATGGTAGTTAGTTCAAGGTCAAGTGATTGCGAGCTAACAAGATCATGACCAAAGGGCTTTTCGATCACTATTCGCGTCCAACCTGTCTTATCACCGCACGGCTTTTCAAGCTTGGCATACTTTATACCGGCTAAAATATTTAAATATGTTTCTGCAGGGGTGGCTAGATAGAACAGCCTTCTACCACACTGTCCTATTAATTCATCTAGCTTTTCCATCTTAGCTGCCAATCGCTGATAATCTGTAGGGGCATCAAAATTACCCTGTAAATAATCAAAATGAGTAAAAAATTGTTTCAATTTTGTTTGATCAACATTTGGCTTTACCGCTAAAATACTACCAGCCTCCACCACCATATCACTCACTGTCCAGTCGCGACGAGCAAAACCCAAAATGATAAAACGTTCTGGCAAATACCCTTCCGAATATAATTCAAACAATGCCGGAATAAGCTTACGCCTGGCTAAATCACCAGTAACGCCAAAGATAACAAGTACAAATGGCATGCTATGTCTTAAATCGCTGCTAAACAGAGACAATGGCTTACTCTCCAAGTAATAAGAATTAAATTCTAAGCTGGCCTTGATTACCAACTTCCTGCTAAGCTAGTATACATGAATATCGCTTACCAGCCTTATAGTGAAGCAGCTAATATCATCACCACCAGTTTGAACAACCTCCTTGCACGAGGTCCGGTTTTGCTGCTGCTGTCGGGCGGCTCAGCTGTAGGGATTTATGAAGAACTAGCCCGCAGGCTCAAGTTGAATATAGAACCTGGTCAACTTGTGGTAGGGCTAGTAGACGAGCGTTACGATCCCAACCCAAACCACATCGACACCAATGATACCGCCATTCGAAATAGCGGTATCATTACGCGTCTTGAGCAACTTGGGGCAATTTATAGTCCAATCCTACATGGAAAATCTCTTGAAGAAGAAGCTGCTCAGTATGAGTATCAATTGACCCAATACCTTATACATGAGCAACGTCAGCTTATAACTGTTTTGGGGATAGGCCCTGACTCTCACATTGCTGGCATTTTACCGGATGCTGATAGTGGCCGCTTTAGTACAAGATTTGATAGCCAAAACTTAGTAGTAGGCTACCGCAACGACAGTCAATATCCGCAACGCATTACCCTCACATTGCCAGTGCTTCGCCTTTCAGACGAGACAATCGTCCTGATCAAAGATATTTCTAAACTACCACTATTGCGTCGGTTGACTGACAATCAATTGCAATTATCAACTCACGACATACCAGCAAATATTATAAGAGAACTAAAACAGGTAATAATCGCTACCCCTAGTGAGGAGAAAAAAATATGAAAATTGGTATTGTTGGCCTTGGAAGAATGGGAGCCGGTATTGCAGAACGCCTATTAAAAAACGGCCATGAAGTTATGGCTTTTAACCGCCATCCCGACAAGGTTGCACCCATAGTTGCCCTTGGCGGAGAACATGCTAAAAAGTACGCCGACTTCGCTAAACTTCCGTCCCCAAGGGTTGTTTGGATTATGGTACCAGCTGGTCAGGCAACTGAGGAAGTAATTTTTGGCCCAGAAGGAGTGGCTAGCGTTTTAGAAGCCGGCGACATCATTATTGACGGTGGTAATTCACATTACACCGATACTATCGAACGCGGACAGAGGCTCATCTCGAATCACAACATCCATTTGCTCGATTGCGGCACATCCGGAGGCTTGAGCGGGCGCAATAACGGTTACTGCATCATGGTTGGTGGTGATGCTGCTTCATACATCCACGTTGAGCCGATTTTGGCTGTAATTGCCCAACCAGGGGGCATAGGTCATTTCGGACCAGGAGGAGCCGGACATTACGTTAAAATGGTTCACAATGGGATTGAATATGGCATGATGCAGTCAATTGCCGAAGGGCTCGACCTTCTAAAGAACGGCCAATACAAAGGCGTTGATTTAGCCAAGCTAGTAAACGTCTGGCAACACGGCAGCATCATCCAGTCATACTTAGTAGGGTTAACTGAAGAAATTTTTGCTAAAAACCCCACCCTTAATGGTATCGAGGGTTATGTTGCCGAAAACGGTGAAGGTCGCTGGACAGTTGAGGCGGGGAAAGCCGCTAATATTCCTCTCCCTTCCATCGAACTTTCCCTAAAAGTTCGTGCAGATTCCCGCGCAGGCCAAATCAGCGACACCACCCGTTTCCTTGCCGCTATGCGCCAATTATTTGGTGGTCACAGCATAGACAAGCCTGAGTGACCTAGAATAACCAGGTAATCTCTTCTATCATCGAACCATTAAGTCCATCTTATTGTTCGAGTAGCCTGCAGTAAGAGGACTACGAAAGACCAACCAGAGTTAAACTTTGAGATATTTACTAACCTTAGCCTTCTTAATTTGCTCTTTTAGATAGTTATCAAAATTAATCGGCTCGATCAAAATTTGTGAAGCGTGTATTTGGGTTTTATCAGCATTGTACTCCAATGCTTTGATAATGTGGTATCCATATTGAGTCTTAACTACCGGCGACACTTGACCCACCTCAAGTGCAAAAGCGGCATCTTCAAACTGCTTTACCGTCTGACCTTTTGCTAAGAAACCCAAATCTCCGCCGTTAGCGGCCGAACTATCTTGGGAGTACTTTTTTGCCAACGTTGCAAAATCACCACCAGCTTTAATCTGGCCTTCAACATCTTCAGCCTTAGCCTTAGCTTGAGCTTTTAAGCTATTATCGGCAGACAGTTTGTCTTGTAGTTTCTGTCGCGCCAGCTGGTATTTGACCTTGACCTTTAAATCATCTAGAGTCCATCCGTAAAATTTAGTCAAGACGTTTTTAACCTTATCAAGTCCTCCGGAAGCCTTAACAATTTGATCAACCTGATTATTAACTTCTTTGGTGCTGACCTTAATATTGTTTTTATTTATCAGCTGCTTCGTTATAGCATCGTTGGTAAGTTGAGTCAGCACCTGAGTTCGCAAAGTAGCAAGTTTTGCTTTGCCTTCTGTCGAATTAAAGTTAATCCCCTGTTGGCCGCTTTGAGTCGTCTGGCTCTGGTAGTACTGTTTGACTGATTTCAACTCAAACAAGTACTCGCCGTAACTAATATAACTGCCATTCACTTTTTCAACTGGATAAGGAACAACTTTGGCTACAGCATACACCAATGAACTGTCAGACTTGTACTTATAAATCATCACACCAAAAACAACCATCAATACAACCGCTACGGCTAATACGCCTGCTCCCACAAAGGCTACAATTTTCCGATTAATTCGGCTTTTGGGCTTAGACTCTGTTTTCGACGAGGACTCCACGATTGGGGCAACACTACCAAATGTCTCGGGCTCTAAATCGGCCTTAGTTGATGTAGCGGGTTCTTTTGGCTTGGCAGGTTTAACTTCGGACTTAGCTTTATTAACTGGCGGTAATGCTTTAGGTTCGTCCTTTTTGGTCGACTTACTCGTAGCTTTTAAATCCTTGTCCCCTGATTTTTTTTCCTGTGCCAATGAAAACTCCTTTAACCCCAATTACAATAACGATCGTTCTCCACCAAAATCTTTTCTATACCACGTTCACCAGCTTTGGTACTTTAAACGGTAACATGCTTAAGTTATAACAAAGATTCGTTCCCAGTTATGGTACCCTAATTAGACTTTGGTGTCGAGCTATTAAACTGCCGCACCACCTCCACAATCTGTTCATGAATACGTACCGGCTTATGAATTTTGGACATTAACAGATCGCCTACGTATGTCTGTGCCGTTATATCGCCAAACTGGAGAACTGCCCCCTGGATTCCACTCACGTGATAGTTGACGTTTTGAACTTTGTCTAAACCATACTCGCTGACCCGGCGATCAAAAAAACCCTTCTGCTTGATCTCAACGATCCGTTCATTCGTCACTATATAGACACTGTAGTACCAACCAATCCAGCGATAGACCATGCTTAGTATTGCCACCACCGGACCAGCCCACGCTACTTTGACTCCAAAATTATAAAAAACCTCACTCCCAACCAAAGGTGTCATTGCCCAGAGCAAAAGAGGCATCAAGCCAATCAGAATTATAAACATGCTAAAAATAAAGGTTTTTCGCATTACTACAGGATGCTGGCGAAACACCAGCTGAACAACCTCACCGTTGTGCTGGCCAGGGAAGGGTTTCGACGCCTTCTCGACCTTCATCTTTTGACCTTTTACAGTTGACACTTTTGGCTCTTGCTTCATCTTGGCTCGATTGTACCATAAGCTACTTGGCTTACCAGACAAAGCTTCCAGCGTAATCTGGTGCCCCCACTCCGACTCGAACGGAGATCTTATCCTTAGGACGGACGTGTTCTATCCATTGAACTATGGGGGCAAGTCTAGTCATTGTACCATCGACACTAAAACCAGGCTTTAAATCTTAATACGCGACCACAAAATATCAAAGCTTGGTTTTTGATTCTACCTTTTTAAGGTTTCCAAATAATCCTTTGAGCGTTCTTGGTAGGCTGGCCAAACATCATGTCTATCTAAAAACTCTTCTAGGGTCATAAGCGTAAAATCCTGCCCTTCGTTTCCAAACACAATTTTTTCAGCCTCAACCACCTCGAGTTTTGCAACTAAATAATATCCAATCCGCCCAGAACCGTCGCTTGCTTCGTAGCGACGGCCATATCTCAAATCATCTCTAGTGAGGTTGAGCCCAAACTCTTCATTAACCTCACGTTGAAAGTTTTGAAACGGCGTTTCATTGCCCTCCCTACCGCCACCCGGAACGTCAAGCTTTAAGGGATGTTGAGGAGCATTTTTATCACGACGATAAACAATTATTTTGTCGCCAATAAACACCAACCCTTTAGTGCCTTCGAAAACTTGGCTCGATTCAAATATTGTTTCAGGAATCAGCACGAAAGTTTGTCCTTGATCTAGGATCGTCATGCCAAACCGTTTCGATGATCAAATGATTACCTGTTTGAGCACGTCTCACCACCAACTCCTGGCCATCTCTCCACTTCAGCTCTTTAACAAGCTCCATAGGCAACGTCATGTAATACGACGGTGTTTTGGTCCGTCCAATCTTGCCCAACTTGCGGGTATACTGCTTATACAAAATAACCTCTTTCTCCAATAAATGAATTTGGGCGTTTCATCCCCCTCCCTTAATTCATTTTGGATGTTTTAATAATTATATAACTAGTTATATAATTATTGGTCTCAACATAAAAGTCAATGTCTGGTTGAAGCATATGGCTGAAAATGTCAATATTTTGGCTTACTCGATTGGAAGTGTGACCAAACAAATTTGGAATTATATAATTGCTAAAAAGGGTAAAATAACATAGGCACTCCTGTTGGTGAAATCAGTCGATGGATATTGAAACAGTTCAGGATGATAGTATGGTATTGGATTCGCGACATTAAAAGATTCCGAAGTTTGGCCTTCGACAAGCTCAGGCAATAAAAGAAAGAGGACGATAAATGCCAGCTAACATTGAGAGGCTAAATCGAAACACAAAAATGCGATTGTTAAGAATCCAATGAGCTTGACCTGGTTTATGTATTACTTAAAAGATTCCTAAAAGTATCTGCTAACTTTTCAGCATTCGCAGAACATCATCGCGCTCTTCATCTGGTAATTCAGCAAATATATCCAGCTCGTATTTCATACTGCGCTGGTATAAGTCATCTTCAAGCGTTCGAGGCAAAACATGAAAATGGACATGATCAACTTTTACTCTATTTTGAGTTAAAAACGGCCGATAATTTTGACGGATATCAACCCCGGTAGCTCCGTTTGCTAACAGCAGCTGCTCATATTTATCAACCATTTTGAAAATGCCTAATCTCTCCTCAGGCGTTAGCTCCCAGGGCTTTTCGACGTGTCGTTTAGGAATGACCAGAATATGACCTTTCAATAACCTGGGATTACTCAGTATCACGTAGGTTAGTTCAGCTTGTTCTACAATCCAAGAAGCCTGCGTTTCCCGATTACAAAATGGGCAATCAGTTTCTGACTTCATTACTTATCGCGTTTTTGGAACCAATCATTGGTATAAAGCACGTGGTCAATTGCCGTATCATAATTAATAATTTCGCCTTTATCAAACCAAATCTCACTTTCGCGCTGGTAGTTGGCCATTGAATCTGATGCATGCAACACATTCTTGATAGCCCAATCACCAGCATCACTCAGCTCATATGATTCCAGGGTATAATCAAAGCCAATCGTACCCACGTCGGCTTTTAGCGGACTGGTAGCGCCGCGCATTTTACGCAAAACTTCAATTGCATGCGCTCCCTCCATCACCATTGCCACCACCGGACCAGCCGTCAAATGATCAATTAGTAGTTTCCTTACCCGCATTCCAATCTCTCGAGGTGTTTCTTCGGGTTGAATGCCCTTCTCAATATAACTATTAAAGGTTTTTGTGCCGGTATCAAGTAGCCATTCTTCGCTATCAATATAGTGGCGTTCGGCCAGTTCATCTGTAGGCCAAATCATCTTCATGGCGGCAATTTTAAGCCCCTTGCGCTCAAATCGAGTAATTAACTCCCCTACAATCCGGCGCATAACTCCGTCCGGCTTAATTACTACTAAAGAACGTTCGCGTCTTAATGCGTCTAGTTTAGAAGGGTCAACTTTCATTATGCTTCCTTTGCTATCATTTGTTTGAAGGTTTGCTCGGCGGGGGCAATGTCAGGGGCAATAACTGCTAAACGTAACCGGTCCGGCCGAAACATCTCACCTGCCACCCGCTTTACGTCTTCAACAGTAACTGCCGCTATTTCGGCCAATGTCTGTTCGGGCGTTTTAATCTGATCCAACAATAATAACCGAGTTCCAATCCTATCTGCAACCGCAAATGTGTTTTCCAACGCCATTTGCAAGCCTCCGCTCATCTTGTTCTTTACCTTTGCCAACTCCTCAGGATTAACTGCTTCTTTGGCAATACGGAACAATTCAAACATGATCGAGCTCACCGCCGCTTCAATCTTATCCAAGTTGATCCCTGCGTAAACACTAAACTGACCAGTATCAACCAAATTGTCATAGTCAGCATACACCCCATAAACCAGCCCTTGGCGGCCTCGTACGTTTACAAACAGCCGTGAAGACATCCCAACTCCCAATATATAGGTAGCCACTCGGGCAGCAGCATCATTTGGATGGTTATAAGGATAACCATAACAACCAATGACTATATGAGCTTGGTTGGTAGCATTAATAACGCTATTTACAAGCTTAGGGCTGATTTCGGCCCGCACTGGAGCTAAGTTAGGGGTCTTAAACGACTTCATATCACCCATGTACCGCTCTACCATTTTTAAAACATCTTCGTGCTGCACATCTCCAGCCATCGCAACTACCAAATTCTCCGGGCTGTAATGCAGACGCTGAAATTCGGCAATAGCATCTCTAGATATAGTCTGAATTATTTCCTTACTACCAATCAAAGGCTTCCCAAGAGGGTCATGGGGCCATAGTAACGACGGTAACAATTCATGCACATGAAGACTTGGATCATCTTGGCGCATATTCATCTCTTCTATCACAGCCCCACGCTCACGATCAACCTCAGTTAGGTCAAACAGTGGATTGCGCACCATGTCGCTCAGTATGTCCAACGACAGCTCTGCTTGTGGGCGAGGCATGCGCATATAAAAGTTTGTTAAATCATAAGTGGTATAAGCATTAGTGTTACCTCCAACCCCATCAACTTCTAATGCAATTGCCTCCGGACTAGGTCGCTTAACAGTACCCTTAAACAACAAGTGCTCTAAAAAGTGCGACACACCTCCATTAGTGTCATAATCCTCATAACGACTGCCTACTCCAGCCATAATACAGCTAGCAACACTAAATGAATCACGGATGTTAGCCGTGATTACTCGCAAACCATTATTAAGTGTTGAGTGTTCGTATTTCATAAGTCGCTCACCTTATTGTAAAGCAATTCATTGCTTGCTGCGATAGCTGGAAGAGTTTCAAGCTAGTTTTTTGCACAAAATTAGTGTTTGCGTGTTTTACGTACATACCAAATGAATACAATTATAGACACCGTCGCCAGAATTAACCCAAACGGACCGAATAACCGGTCAATCGATTCGAGATGGTTTGCTAGCTGATAGCCCAATATTGCCAAAAAAACCGTCCATAACAATGACCCAACCGCCGATGCAAACACAAATACACTAAATCGCATCCGTGCTAACCCTGCCGGATATCCGATATAGGTTCTTATGCCAGGCAGACACCTTCCAGCAAGCGTCAGCCAAGCCCCATAACGATCAAACAGCTTTTGGGTCTTCACTAACTCATGATGACTAAACATAACGTATTTGCCATAGCGTTGGATCAGTGGCAAGCCGCCATACGCTCCAATCCAATACGCTAAGATTGCCCCTACTGTTTGAGCAAGCGTCCCTACAATAATCACAACCGCCAAGTTAAACCGTCCTTGGCGTGCCAGGGCTCCAGCTAGTGGCAATAAAACTTCCGACGGTATTGGTACCCCAGCGCTATCAATAACAAGCCCGAAAGCTAACCCCCCATAACCAAGACCCGCCAATAGATCTTGGGCAACAGAAGTTAAACTCACCTCAATACTAACAAAATAATAATGCCTGCCACTATACGATAATAAGCAAACAGACCTAACCCATGCTTGCTAAGATAATTAATTAAAAACTTAATTGAAATGTAGCCACTAATTAAAGCTGCTAAGATCCCTACAATATAAAGTGTCGGGGCAGAGGCCATTTGGTCAAGAGTTGAGCTTTTCAATATTTGCTTAGCGGTTGCCCCCAAAATTACCGGTGCAGAAAGCAAAAAAGAATACCTAATAGCGGTTACTCGATCAAGTTTCAAAAACCGCCCTGCAGTAATTGTACTTCCAGACCGGGACACCCCTGGTACCAAGGCCAAGCACTGCACTAATCCAATTGCAAAAGCACTGCCAAATTTTATCTGCTCAATTTTTTTCACGACTGCTTCCGAGCGATCCGCTATAAGCATGACTACTGCAACCCATATTAAGTTAAAGGCTACCAATGTATTAGAACGAAAAACTGTCTCAGCAGCCTTTTCAATAAAAACCCCCACAATTACAGCTGGAATTGTCGCAATTATGATGTACCAAGCCAGCTTTCGCTCTGGACCTCCTAGTACAAAATCGTGAGCCAGCCTCCAAAAATCCTTCCAGAAAAAAATAAATAAGGCTGTTAACGTTCCAACATCCAGAGCCGTGTCAAACGCCAGTCCGCTATAAGGAAAGTTTAAAAAATGACCAACCAAAATAAGGTGTCCTGAGCTAGAAACCGGTATAAATTCCGTCAAACCTTGCGTCAAACCTAGAATAATTGCTTGGATCAGTTGCATAACCTCAGTATAGCGACATTAGCCACAAGCACCAATAAGTCAGACTTCTTTTTGGCAAAACTAAGTCTGACTTCTCGAAATATCAGAGTTCATAAAATCTACGTACGACTGGCCAGCCAGTAGATCTAATACATAGGTCGGGTCAGAAACGACAGGCTCACCTGTAGTATAGCTTCTTATACTGGACCAGGGATATATCAATGGGTCACAAAACTCTGCGGGATTACGATGAATATACCTTATTAGGTGAAGCAAGTATGAATCGCTTAATACCCGTATCGACTTATACCGACATTGGAAAATCGAACCGACTTGATCATATTTAGCATTAAAATAATGTGCGTAGCTCATCACTGAGCAACCAATCCATTTGTCAACTCTTGAATCAAATTCAAGTTGTCTCACGGCAAAATGGTAATGTGTCCTCATCAAACAATATGCCGCAATCAGCACACCATATTTCTTGGCATTCTCACTCACTAATCCCAAAAAATATGATCTGTCGTGATCATCGAGAAAAACTGATTGGCGATGATTACCTCTGTTGAAAATATGAAAAAATGCCCCCTCCTCAAATTCACGATCATAATTAGGCATGACAATTCCTTGTTTTTTGAGATGATACCGAACAAAAACCGAAAAGTCAATCCTAGTCGTACTTCTTTTCCCGTGAGAAGTCCGACTTCATCCTTTCGCTCTTCATCCTTTCGCTCATGGTAAAGTAGCCTCAGATTGAGTATAATTGCGTTCTATGAAACACTATGACGTCATTGTGGTTGGTGCTGGACACGCTGGGTGCGAAGCGGCTATTGCCTCTGCCAAAATAGGCTCCAAAACCTTACTTATAACCACTACTTTAGCCAAGGTTGCCATGTTGCCCTGCAACCCTTCTATTGGCGGACCTGGTAAGGGTCATCTGGTGCGTGAAATCGGCGCCCTTGGCGGGGTTATGGCACGTGTTGCCGATACCAGCGCTATCCAGATGAAAGAACTCAATACCAGCAAAGGGCCGGCTGTGAGAGCTTACCGAGCGCAAATCGAACAAACCACCTACAATGCCACTATGCTTGATGAGCTCAAAAGTACGCCCAATCTAGAATTTTACGAAGATGAGGTCAAGAGAGTACTAGCCGAACCGTCAATTAGAGTAACCCCAGAAGGCAACAACACACCTGCAACGCAACGCATAAACGGCGTCCAAACTGGCGACGGCACTGAGTTTGGAGCCCACGCCGTAATTATTGCCACCGGTACCTTTATGACCGGCCAAATTATCGTCGGCACCCGCGTCGTACGCGACGGCGGCCGAATGGACGAACGAGCTAGCCTTGGTCTTACCGAGAGCCTAAACCAGCTTGGTTTAGTTCACGGGCGCCTCAAAACTGGAACCCCTCCCCGTCTTGACAAAGCCAGCATTGACTTTGACTCTCTCGAAGCCTCCCCTGGTACTCCAGGAGCTATTAGTTTTAGTTACCCCAATCGAGAGGTTATGCCGTATCAAAAGCAAATTCCTTGCCACCTTACTTACACCAACCCTAAGACCCACGCTATGATTTTAGCCAACTTAGACAAAGCCCCCAATTATAATGGCTTAATTAGCGAGCGAGCCCCTCGCAGCTGTCCTTCGCTCGATCGAAAAGTTGTAAATTTTCCTGACCGCTCGCGCCACCCTATATTCCTAGAACCCACGGGTGTAAGTGAACCCAAAATTTATATCCAAGGAGGCTCCTTGGCCTTCGACGAAACCCTACAAGAGCAGATCATCCATACCATTACTGGCTTAGAAGAGGCCAAATTCTTAGCCCACGGCTATGCAGTTGTGTATGACTACTTTCCTCCCCATCAAATCAAAACCACACTGGAAACAAAGTTGGTCAAGGGATTGTATTTGGCCGGGCAAATGAACGGCACCACAGGGTACGAAGAAGCAGCCGCCCAAGGGCTAATGGCCGGAATAAACGCTTCGCGGCAAGTCCAAAAACTACCACAGCTTATACTGCGTCGTGATCAGGCTTATATAGGTGTTCTTATTGAAGATTTAGTAACCAAATTGCATGTTGAGCCCTACCGCATGTTCACTTCACGAGCAGAGTACAGATTACTTTTACGCAACGACAATGCCGACCTAAGACTGACCAAAATCGGACATGAAATAGGCTTAGTTAGTAATGAAATTATGGCTTATACAAAAGAAAAACATGATCAATTGAACACAGGACTTGTTCAATATCAATCTTCCCACTTACCAACGAAAAAAAGTTCGCCAACTGCATATCAATACTTGCGACGACCTAGTTCTAGCATAAAAGAAACTCGTGAACTGTATAACTTACCCGCCTACCCCTACGAAGTCGAAGAACAAATAGAATTAGACGCCAAATATCGAGGTTACTTTGAGAGACAATCAAGCTTAGCTGAGAAACTTCGTAATCAAGATGAACAACAACTAGCTAAGCTCGACTTCGACGCTATCAAAGGTCTGCGTAATGAAGCCCGAGTGAGGCTAAAAGAAGTCAGCCCCGAGACCGTTGGCCAGGCAGCCCGAATTCAAGGTGTTACCCCCGCCGATTTGAGTATAGTTATGGTCTACAACCGCCAGGCTTTAGCTGCGCGTTAGCTGGTCCAATAACAATTGCGCAGCTTGATTGTCGGGCTTCAAAAGTAACGACATTTTTACGTCCGCCCGAGTCTGCTTTAAATCAGTTCCTTGCAATATGATAGCTCTATAATAGTAAAGCTTAGCTATCTCAACCGGTACTCTCCTATCCAGGCTACGATTAGCTACAACGCTTGGAGTATATAGCAATAAAACTTTATTTGCAGTCATAAGTGCTTTCTCGAAGCTATTTTTCTGCAAATACAAATACACTAAATCACCGTAATATTCAGGGTGATTGTACGGATCTAGGACTAATATATGCCTATAAACTTTCTCAGCTGCGTCAAAATCTTTCTCCTTGAGCAATACTCGAGCTTGCAAAAGCAAATGTTGTGCATCGTACAAGTCAAGTCGCTGAGCACGTAAAGCCAATTGCTTAGCCTTACCATATTCTTGCTCGGCCTTAGGTTTAACGGAATAGCCTGCACCCAAAGTTAAATGGTTGATTCCCCTAGCTGTAAGCACATCTGGATCGTAGGTGGTTCCAGTATGAGCTAGTGCATAAAGCTCAGAGGCTTCAGCATAATCACCGTCATCTTGAGCCAATAAAGCGGAGTTGGCGTACCCGCGAGAAACATACCCTCCCCAAGCTGGAACAATTGCTACAACCGATAACCCCAGAGCAAAGACTAGCGGCCATTGGTGTTTGACAAAATTGTTTTGCGACCGACGCACATTTGCCACCAAAAAACCGCTCATAGTCCCTACAATAACCATTATACTTGGGTATGCAGCATCAATATCAATCCCCAAGTGAAGGACCATAACTGCAAGTACTAACGCTAAGATTCGATCGGCTTTGGCTCGAAAGCTTTTGACCACCACTGCTCCTAACGCCAACACCACACCCGCAATCAGTAGTCCTCCCACCAATCCCAACTCAGCTAACGTTTGGGCATAAAAGTTATGAGCATTAGTAGATGCACTAATTACCCGATGCTGGTATTTGGGATGAACCGAACCAAAAGTACCGGCACCTGTGCCTAGCACAGGATACTGTTTCCAAATGTCGAAGGTGCTTTTCAAATAATTGATACGGTCACTACCACTGGTGGAACTCTCCTTTGTCAGCTCGCTAAATCTTGCACCCTGCGTAACGGTGTCCTGGTGAAATAAATTAGCACGAGCTAGATTAGCAGAACCAACAAGCAGTATCACAACTCCTATAAGTCCAAAAGTGCGAAATACTTGCACTGCTTTAGGTCTTGTAGCAATTCCTACAGCAAGCACCAGCCCCAGCATCACAAAAGCAGAACGCGAATCTGCTAGTACTAAAGCCGCACCTAAGATCGAGCCATACACGACTGCCAATTTTCTGCCCGTTTTGGCAAATTGCCACAAACTGAGTAAACATGCAGGTAATAAATAAGCCGCCAAAGGATTGGCTAAATAAAAGCTTGAGGTCAAACGATCGTAACTCTGCGTCAAATATATAAAAATACCCCACATGGCTGTGATGGTCGCAATTAGCTGATAACCATTTAACCACTCATTTCGTAGCTGTTTTATGCGACCAAAGCTGCAGGCAAGTAAGAATGCCACTATGGCCAAGCCGGTAATTTCAAGCCAAACAACCGTCTGATAGCGATTAACTGACCAAATCAATGATAAAGACGCCCAACTCAAGAAGGCAAAGGGCAACCACATAGGGCCCTTTACAACGGTTGATTTGATTTCAGGCGAGCGCAACAACAGGAAAGACGCCAAAACTAGCAATAGAAAATCAACCAAAATAGCAACTTGCTCTTTACCTCCGAACTTCCACGGAATTGTCAAACATACAAGCAACCAAACAGCCAGCCTTTGTTTGGTGATTAGTTTATTCATAGCGATAATTATAACAGGTGACTTTACCAAAGGCGGCTTGTCTCATACGCAATAGTTATTAAAATAATGTGCGACTCTTTGCCTCTCAAGCCCAAGTGGTATAAACTACCATTATGAGCATAAGCGAAATGGTAACGGACTTCCTAGAGTACTTAGAGATCGAACAGAACCGGTCACAGCGCACCATTGCCAACTACGACTTATACCTCCGCAGGCTGGTAGAATTTAGCGATGACATAGACATAGCCAAACTTGACGACGAGCTAATTCGCAAGTGGCGCTTGTGGCTCAATCGCTTCACCGACCAGAACGGAAATGAGCTATCTAAAGCCACTCAAAACTATCACCTTATAGCATTGCGTAGCTTTCTCAAGTTTGCCGCAAAACGCGGCATCAAAACCCTTTCCAGCGACCGAATTGAGCTTGCCCGGGTAAAACGCCCCCAAGTGGGGTTTCTGGAAGCCGATGAAGTAGCCCGACTCCTCGAAGTCATCAACGCCACCACCCCCATAGGACTACGTGACCGCGCCATTATTGAACTACTGTTTGCTAGTGGATTGCGCGTATCAGAATTATCAAATCTTGACCGCGACCACATAAACCTTGAACGCCGGGAGTTTACGGTCCGCGGCAAAGGCCAAAAAGATCGACCAGTATTTATTAGCGAGGAGGCAGCCGAATGGCTGGCCCGCATGTTAGGCAGCCGTAGCGACAACTTTGCGCCCCTATTCATCCATTACTCAGGCACCCAAGACGAAATGGAGGGTGAGCCGCTACACCAGGTTAACCCCACGCAGCATACAGCGCCTGGTCAAGCGCTATGCCTTAGCAGCTGGCATCACCAAAGACGTCACTCCTCACACCTTGCGCCACAGCTTTGCAACCGACCTGCTTATTAACGGTGCGGATTTACGCAGTGTTCAAGGATTATTGGGACACTCCAACATATCAACTACCCAGATTTACACACACATCACTGACCCTCAGCTCAAAAAAGTCCACGACGAATTCCACCGCAAGAAAACTTAGGGAGCACAGAATCCAGCTGCCGTATTACCACTCACATTAAAGTCTTTGCAAATATCAGTATCACTAAACAGTACGTAGTCCAAGCCAGAAGCCGCACCAGCATTCAGGGGAACTTGAACCTGCACTCGCCTAAATACGCTCCCCGCTTTAGCCGTTACGTCAATAATAGCTGCTTGACTAGCAACAGCCACTGGCGCTCCAACCGAATCTTTGGGCTGCATGGAATAATGGCTTCCCGTATACCGAGGTCTTAGTCGCAAAATGTAAGTTAAGCTTGGGTTGAAACCACTAAGGTTAATTGTGCAATTATAACCGCTGGTGGCTGTAACGTTTGCGGACTTGCACTGTCCATCCTGGCTCTTAGTACTTATACTACCCGTACCAGTTCCTGCTGCCGGCTTAACCACCGTGGACTTAATCCCAATCCCCCCAGGGCAACCATTGGGGCACGCAGGCTGAACGGCAGATGGGTTATAGGACAAAGAAGTCAGTTCCATAGCAGCTGGATAATTCCATGAATCCCTAGCCGTATAATTTGACGGCGGGCTGTATGGCAAACCAACCACGTCCGGATCAGATCCAAACTGATGCCAATTCACGACTAAGTTAGTAAAGCCAGTTATTGGCCCAGTTTGAGTAGCTTGATCCACACCCAATAACCCAGTCATCTCGTTTACAGTAGTCCTGATTGTTTGACAGGTATATTCTACATTGGGGTTAGTAGGACTCACCTGCGTTGGGCTACCGCAGCTATTTTTAGGCACCACTGTATGTGGGGGGCTTGCCAAATCCGCCTTTACCGCTAGCAAAGCGTCCTCTACCCCCGCTTCGGCCGCAAAATAAGCCTTCACAGCCTGATCTCCATTTTCCGATTGGCGCAACTCTCCTACCGACAAAGTAACAGCACTGGTCACAATAACCGATAAAAGCAGACTTAGGATAACTGTGGTTAAAAGCGAAACCACCCCTGCCTGACTTTGTATCTTGTATCTTGTATCTTGTATCTTCATTTTATGGTGTCCCTCTTAAACTAACCGTGCTTGAAAGTGATGTTATAGAACAAAATTGTGCACCCGGCCCCGGCGCGCAAGTAGCCGTGGGTGGATTAGTAGAAATACTCAAACTTAAGTTTAAATTGGGCGGCGAAATCGGAGAACCCGACGTTGCCGGCGGAGGCGTAACCCCTGCGGTAAAACCTATCACCGCTACATCACTCGAGGTTATTGCCGTGTTACTAGTAAATGTTGGTGATGCTACACAAGTATTAACACCAGCAGCAGGATTAAAGCCGCTATTATAGTCTACAGTGGCCCGATATAAGCGATTATCTATTGTATTAACATAATATTCTACTAACCCTCCGGCAGTAACTAAGCAAACCTTTTGCAAGGGGGCAGCTTGCAAAACTCGCGCATCTGAGGCAGATCGGGCTTCCCGAACGATTTCTTCTAGTGCGGTTCGGGTATTTTGCTGGGTATTCCTAGATACTACTCCGCTTTGCTGCACCTTAACCACCCCCAAAATACCTTTAACAATAATTAGAAGCATCATACTAAAAACCGTCATTGATATCATCAGTTCTACAAGTGTAACGCCTTTTTGAGGGGCTAGATGCCGTTTGGTATTGATCATATCTGAAACTCTAGGTAATCCACGACTATTTCACAGTTATCGCCCGCGCCATGATAGAAGTCGCTGCTACCGGCGTTGCTGGCAGAAATGGTTATATTTGCAACTCCTCCCGGGAACGATCCCATTGGAAAAGGAGGATATACGGTATTGCTCATAGAGGATGTCGTGACTGAAACATTATAAGCACCTAGTCCGATAGTTATACTCAAGATAGGTGGGCCGCCACAACTATTTGAGCTGCCTATGCGGGCACGCACAATCAATTTACTCCAAGATGGTCCGATGTTGAAATTACTAATTGAAGCCGAATCTAAGTAACAATCAAGTCTCCCAGCATTATTGGTTGGAGTAGGACCGGCCGCACCATTCGTCACCTTATAAGGTACACAGGTACTACCGGGTGTCATATTTTCCGCCTCAAGTCGAATTCCCGTAGGCGGAGGTGGTGGCAGCGCTGTTACTGTCACAGTTTCACTATCTGTCACCGGCGCACCGCCGTTATTACAACTGATTGTATATGTTACCGTTCCAGGCGTAGCAGTATCACTCGCCGGTCTAACCTCGCTGGCGCCATTGGCATTTTTTGATCCTGTCCATGGCCCAGCCGTAGCCGAACAAGTGGTAACGTTAGCCGTTGTCCACGTAAGAGTTATGGACGTATTTGGCGCAACATTGCTTTGACTTACCGCCAAGGTCACAGCTGGAACACCAGGAGGCACCGGGCCGGGTCCTGGAGTTACAGCTAGAGGCAACAACGGTGCCAGCCCATCTAAGTCAACTAAGACTGTTGAAAGCATTGATCTGTTTTGACCCCCACCAACACCGGACCAATTAACCGTAATATCAAATAAGAGTTTATTCTTGGCTGGAGCAGGCGTAGATTTATCCGTAGCCACAACGCAAACGTTATAAATACCTGATGTCAGGCAGTTTGCTCCAGGCGCTGCTGGATCCATATGAAATTTTGTAGGACTAAATCCCACACCTTGAATAGTCGCATATGTCCCAGTCGCACCTCCCCATACATGAGAGTCACGATAGTTTCGCAAACGCTCGGCCTGCTCTTGCAATAAACCCGATGCAACACTACGTTCCTTAGCACTATTGCTAACACCAAAGGCTTTGTTCGCAACATTCAATGCCGTCAGTAGAACCGCAGCCAGCACCGCCAACGCCATCGTGACCTCAACCAGCATATCGCCACGCTGATTCAACGTCTTAGTCTTGATGTTAAAAATTTTCATCAATGAAACACCCTCGAAACACTATCTGTTTTTCCTTCAACACTAATTGTAGCTTCATGACCCAAAGAATCAATTAGCTGGAAATCCTGGGATGCACGGTCTGGGTTAGCAGGCAGAGGGTCGTACGAGCTAAAAGCTAAATCATTAAATGGACTGCTTAGGCCGGGAGTAAAGGTATATAACGTTCCAGTTTTTGGCCACCTAATAAACAAAATTTCTTTTCCTGTCGACGCCCCAGCAGATGCACTTGTTACGTAATGTACACCCCAAGGTAGTGGGATTTGCTCGGCACTAGAAGGCGCCACGCTAATTACATTAGTCGGCGAAATAACTAATGTATCAATATCAATAACGTTACTGCCAGGGGTAAAAATAACTCTTTTAGCAAAAAAAATGCGTCCCAAGTCATTCCCGCTTCCTTTTAGATGCGTTGAAAGCGCTTCGTTTTTGGCTCTAGCCAAAGTTATCTTGGCTTTTTCTATGCTGTCGGTAAACTGCGCACGAACTCTTAATTGGCTTTGCCCAGCTATAGCCATACTGAGCAATAAAGAAGAAATCGAAAGTACCAGAATCGTTTCGACAACGGTGAATCCTTGTGAACTACGTTTTAGCATAACAAGTTTGATTATAACACTGTTTTTTACCTAGCTGTTAACCTCAAAAAGTTAATCACATTAATCAAGCGTATCCCATCAGCCGCAAATACCATTCAATCACCGCATTGCCATACAGTACTGCTACTATGGTTCCTCCCACCAAAAACGGCCCAAAAGGTATATGGTCTTTTCTGTGCTTAATTTTTAATGCTATTAGAATCACGCCTATTATAGCCCCTGCATTAAATGCTAGCATTAGCGCTAATCCAACCTTTGACCAACCCAATATTAACCCCATAAAGAATACTAGCTTTATATCCCCGCCACCCATCCACCTGCCTTTTGAAACAGCCGCTAGTGTATAAAAGCTTCCACCGGCCGCTAATGCTGGCAATAATAGACCCAACGTCACCCCAACAGAACCGCTAGCGACCCCTTGAACCACAGCATATATAAACCCTACCACAATCGCAGGCAACAATATTACGTCCGGCAATATATACCAGTACAAATCATAAAGTGCCAACATTATTAGTACAGTCAAAAAATACAGCCAAAATCCGAACTCAGTCCATGCCAATAAAGAAACAGGTTGTAGAACAATATAAGACAGTCCGAAAAGACTAGCAGTTAATAGTTCGACGATCGGATACCGCACTGAAATCGGCTTTTGGCAGTAGCGGCAGCGGCCCTTAAGGATCAGCCAGCCTAAAATTGGTATTAAATCCAAGGCAAACAATCGGTGTCTACACTGGGGGCACATGGAGCGGCCACGAGTTATGCTTAAGTCATCTGCGTCAATTTTAGTCTTATTATTGGTTGTCGTTCGCTCATGAAGTCGCCAAACTACTGCATTTACAAAACTGCCTATAACCAACCCTAAACCAGAAATAAAAATTAAGTTAAGCATGAGCGCATTATAGCAGACGCTAACTTAAAAAGACCCCGTTTTGGGGGTCTTTTTAAGTTAGCTGGGGTAAATTCTAGCCATTATCTTTACAGAATGCTGGACCAGCCTCTAGAAGAATCGTAACCTTTACAGCCGCTGAGGCAGGACCACCAGTGCAAGGACCGGTAGCAACCTCAAAGACAGATAAACCAGCAGCGGCTCCGATAGTGTAAGCGGTGCCGGATGGAGCATTTCCACTAAAATAGCCAGCGCTAATTATTTGCGGATCAGTCAAACAACTACCATAAGCTCCGTTGTTATTACTCGCACAAGACTCAATGCTAGCAAGCATTCGAGTCGCATCGTTTTTTCGCGCTGTGTCCCTACGCGTTTTCTGTGCACCCGATAAGGCCACAAACACCAAGAGCAAAATTAACCCTGCAATAGCCAACACCAAAATAATTTCGATTAGTGTAAACCCTTGGTCTTTTTTATTAAATTTTTTTAACATATCAGTGCTCACCTTTATTTATATCGCTTAAGCTTATTATTACGCTCATGCCTTTAATTTGTCAACTCGCTATTTCAAATTTGATATTCCGCCCCCACCCACCAAACTGTAAACCGGCAATAATATAGCCGCTATTACGAGCCCTACGACCACACCCATCACAACAGTTAAGGCCGGTTCCATAGTGGTAGTTAGGTTTTTAATTTCTTCATCAACTTCATTTTCATAAAAGACAGCTACTTTATTCAACATTGCGTCAATCGAACCTGATTGCTCGCCGATTTTTATCATCTGCGGGACCAGAGGCAAGAAAACATTATTATTTTCAAGCGTTTCGGATAAAGATTTCCCGCCCTTAACTTGCTCAATCGATTTTGTAATAACGTTTCCCACAATGCCGTTACTGACAGCTTCTTTCACAACGCCCAGCGCCTGCAACACAGGCACCCCCGTTGCCAGTAAAGTACCAAGCGTTCTAGCAAAACGGGCCATATAAACTTTTTTAAACATCCTTCCTATCAAGGGCAAATTAAGCTTGGCTCGGTCCGCCATGGTCTTGCCTTTTTCGGTTTTCATATAATTAGCTACGCCGTAACCAAACAGCCCTAGCAAGATAATGGTAAACCACCAAAAATGAGCAAAAAAGTTTGAAATAGTTAACAAAACCAAGGTCAAAGTTGGCAAAGTTTTACCAAGATCATGATATAGCTGGCCTATCTGAGGCAAAACTGTTAAAAGCATAAATATAACCACAGCTACGATCACAAATAAGACAATTATCGGATAAATCAATGCCCCGCGAATTTTGCGTACTATTTGAGCGTCTTTTTCTTGTTGATTAGCCAACCGTTCTAAAGTTTCATCAAGCGTTCCGGATGACTCCCCTGCCGCCACCAGGTTAACATATACTTGATTAAATATATTTGGATAGGCTCCAAATGCACTTGCCAAAGTGCTACCACCCTCCACTTCAGAAATTATACTTTCTAAAATACTTACTAGTATTTTGTTGCGAATTTGCTCTTGTACGGTATGCAAGGCTTGAACCAACGGCAAACCCGCATTAATCAAAGTTGAAAGCTGTCTGGTAAAAATAACTTTTTCTTTTGAGCTTACACCACTGCCAAAATGAAGATTTTCCCAGCGATTAGCAGCTTCATTTTCAATGGAAATTGGGAAAAGCTGTTGTGCTGTCAGTAACTTAGCTGCTGCCTGCGGGCTTTCAGCTCGCACCTGCGCCTTAACAGTCTCGCCTGTGATCGTGTGTTTAGCAGTATAGTTATATATAATCATTCTACCCTCGCATCAGCCTTTCTAGCTCATCTACATCAATCGCATAATTCTTGGCTTCTTCAAAAGTAATGCGTCCGTTTTCGATCAATTGTACCAGTGTCTTATCCATAGACTGCATTCCATAATCGGCACCCGTTTGAATGACTGCATCGAGCTGATGAGTTTTACCCTCTCGAATAATATTCCGTACGGCCGGGGTTGCCACTAGGATTTCCGCCGCCGCTACCCGCCCTCCACCAATGGTTGGGATCAAACGTTGCGAACAAATACCCTGCAACATACCAGCCACTTGAACTCTAATT
The DNA here is from genome assembly GCA_963718875.1 of Candidatus Parcubacteria bacterium. Lineage (GTDB taxonomy): Bacteria > Patescibacteriota > Saccharimonadia > UBA4664 > JBIOIQ01. The sequence goes on along the minus strand of OY970378.1, from coordinate 236,311 downwards.
TGTTGTTGTTGGTAAGGCGGAAAAACATCAATCATACGATCAATTGATTGAGCAGCCGAATTGGTGTGAAGCGTAGCTAATACCAAATGCCCTGTTTCGGCTATGGTAATGGCTGCCGAAATTGTTTCAAGATCTCTCATTTCACCAATCAACACTACGTCAGGATCTTCACGTAAACATGAGCGCAAGGCCGCGCCAAAAGAATGGGTATCATAATGAATTTCCCGTTGAACCACAATCGATTTTTGGGAATGATGTTGGTATTCTATGGGGTCCTCAATGGTGATAATGTGCATCGCTTTTTCGCGATTAATTCGATCCACCATACCGGCAAGCGTGGTACTTTTACCCGAACCTGTAGGCCCGGTAACCAATACGAGCCCTCTAGGATAATCACAAAAACTACTCAAAACTTTTGGCATTTTTAGTTCATCAAGAGAACGAATTTTAGTCGGGATTAACCGTAAAGCCGCTGCCAAAGTTCCTTTCTCGTGGAAGGCATTTACTCGAAATCTGCCGTAATCACCAAAGCTAAAAGAAAAATCTACTTCTTTGTCTTTAATCAAAACATCTTTTTGGTTTTCATCCACAATTGACATCACCAACTGCTCAACGTCAGCCTCTTCCAGTACCGAGCCATCATCTACCGGTTTTAACGCCCCATCGACCCTAATCATCGGCGGCACACCAACCTGCAAGTGAAGATCAGATGCATCACGCTTTATAACTTGCTCAAGTAAAAGTTCGATTTTGGGGGCTACTTTTTCCATCTCTATAACCCTAGCGAATCTTGAATAAAGAATAAAGAATAATGTGACACAAAAAGTTCAACCATCGCTCCTGTCTTACTCAAACTGGCTTCTATACTTAATTCATAATTCATAATTCATAATTCTCGTTTAAAAGTCTGCCGCCACACGTGCAACCTCAGCCAAGGTCGTAACCCCAGTCAAGGCTTTTAAATATCCATCCTGCTTCATGGTAAGCATACCGTCTCGCTGGGCTTGCGATTGAACTTCGTCGGTTGCAGCATGAGTTGTCAGCAACTTTTCCATAGCTGGAGTCATGCTAAATACCTCGCAAATTCCCAAACGTCCTTTATACCCATTATGGCATTCTCCACAACCATTAGCTTTATAGAGAGTATACTCGGTTTTGTTCACTATCGGCAAGTTAGTATAACCTAAATTTTCCGCAGTTTTGGCTGCCTCGGTTTGGTCCTTTGGCAAAACCTCTCCTAAACAATCATTTATGGAAGTAATTTCAACAGCCGAAGCTGGGATTTGAGATTTACATTTGGGACACAATTGCCGCACAAGCCTCTGCCCTACAACAGTATTTATGGTCGACGCAATCAAAAACGGCTCTATGCCCATATCAAGCAGTCTAGGTAGAACACCGGCAGCGGAGTTTGTGTGCACCGTGGAAAGAACAATATGCCCCGTCAATGCCGACTGTACTGCCAGCTCTGACGTTTCTTTATCACGAATCTCCCCAACCATAATGACGTTTGGATCTTGGCGCAAAATTGATCGTAAGCCTGAGGCAAAAGTTAACCCAACTTCAGCGTTAACCTGCATTTGGTTAACGCCGTCCATCTTATATTCCACTGGATCCTCAAGCGTAACAATATTTATAGACGTATCTTTTATTGCCTGGATAATTGCATACAAAGTCGTACTTTTACCAGATCCAGTTGGCCCTGTAGAAAGTATCATTCCATGAGGACGATGAATCCCTTCATTTATTAGCCGCAAACCAGAACCACGAAAGCCCAAACTATCCAGAGTTAAAATGTTGTCACTTTTATCTAGAAGTCGTATTACTATCTGCTCCCCCCAGACAATCGGGGCAATTGTAACACGCAAATCAATTTCCTTACCTCCCGAAGTAAACTGAAACTGGCCATCCTGTGGCACCCGATGTTCATCAATCTTAAGGTTAGACAAAATTTTAATACGCGAGACCAATGCCGGCTCAATCGATTTTGGCAACGTCATAGACTCCTGCAAGATCCCATCCACCCTATAGCGAATTTTAAGATCATTTTGTCTGGGCTCAATATGGATGTCAGATGCCTTTAGTTGAGCGGCATAATCCATAATAGCCGTCAGTGCTCGAGTGATGGGCGCATCTTGAACCAAATTTTTTAATTTTTCCGAACCAGCTTTTGGCTTATCGGCCAGCTCGGACTCGTTTGCGCTCTTAATCGCTTCACTAACATCCGACGACACTTCAGAAGGATATTGCGCAAGGATCCGGTCTATACCCGCAGGCGATGCAGAAAATACAACTACACTTTGATTAGTTTTACGTGATAAAAAATCAACAGCCTGAAGATTTCCAGGGTCAAGCATAGCTACTGCAAGCTTCCCTTGTATAATTCCAAAAGGTACAGCCCGGTAATTGCTTGCAACGCTTTTGGGTAGAAGGGCTAAAATTTCAGGCTTGACGGGCAGGTTTGATAAATTTACATAAGGCAAGCCAATTACTTGAGCTTGAATCCTGGTCAAATCTTCATCACTAACTTGGTGCTTTTCTTCAACTAACGCTAAAAGTGAAGTATTTTTTTCAGCCGCCTCAGCCTTAAGCTTACTTAAATCAGCTTCGGAAATCAGTTTTTCTTTTAGCAATAGTTGCTCTACCTGAGCTTGCGTCTCAACCGATAACATTATAGTTGCTCCTGCAAATCATAAGCCAATACTCTGATTGACCGAGGTTTCACGGAATTTTCTACTTCAAGGCGCATAATCAACTTCTCTCTACAGAGGATTAAATGGTCTTGGATTACCCAAACCATTTTGCAAATCGATCGGAGGCGTAAAGTCACGAGTTTGAACTCCGTCAGTGAGCGCTGTCAAAACATTCTGGTTAAGCTCAGATGATATTGGAGCCACTACCTCAACAGTAGCCTCACGCGAAAATAAACTTTTACCGATTCCTAATTGAGATACAGCCAATATACCCGTTACAACAAACAGAACAATTGCAATACTTAAGTATAATAAATCTTTTGATTTCATTTTATTACCTCGCTTTTAGGGGTTGTGTCGACTGCTGCTTGATAGTAGGTTTGCAGCTTAAGATCCGCTGACTGAGCTGAAGAACTTCCCGTCTGGGTAAGACCAAGCAGTTTCATCGGCCGCGAAGACAATTCAATATTTGAGAAAAACTTCAATAAATTATCGTAGCTACCCGCTACAGACACACTAAATTCAAACGACTGCGGAACTGTGCTAGTTACCGCAGCTACAGGTGTTGTATTAGCTGTTGTAACTGATTTCAAGCGTACGCCGCTACTCCCAGCTATCGCTTCTATCGTTGACACAACAGAGGGAAAATCTGGAGTCGTAGGCAGAGCGTCGTTTATAAGCTGGAGTTTGCTACCCAACTCGACATAGCTCGCAGCCAAAGCCGTAACGGCGGGAAGGTTTGCCTTGAGCTGTTCATTTGCTGTATTTTTTTTATCAATAACACGCCCATTAAATCCAATAAATGAAATTAAAGTTTTGGCTGCAAACCCACACAAAAGCACCACTATCAATGTTCCCATAGCTGCAATCGCAATGGTTTTATTAACTGATAATGACTGGACTGATTCAGCCTTGGGTTTATTTGTTGGCATTGGTCACCTCCGGCGACATGGTTGCAGTTACTGAAAAACTTACAAGGTTATTGGTATCTGAAGTAACTGTCGCTAGTTTTATGTTAGAAAAATGCGGACGACTATTGATATTTGCGCCGCTGCCAATTGACACATTACTAGCTTGAAGGGCCTTTACAAACCTAGTTACGGAACCAAAATTCCGTGCTTGAGCTGTCATCGTTAACGTATTTTGAGCATCAAGACTTAGCGATTGCAAACCGATTTCTCTTGGCTGCAAGCCCGACAAAACTCCATATAATCTCGTTATCAATACTCGTTGTTGGTAGAGCTCCGCGAGCGAGCTTAATTGTCGCTGAGTCGTCAGTATTTGTTGTAAATCATTAATTTCATCAATAGCGGCTTGGTTGCTCTTAATATCTTCCGACAGACTATTAATTCGATATTTTTGGCCTAAGGTTATAAGGAATAAAATCAATACCAAGCCTAAACTCACGCCTGAAACAGCAAATGCAGCCAGCTTTGCCATGCGACGGCGCTGATTGTTGCGGGCTTTGTCCTGCCGGATATCTGGCAACAGGTTAATTAACGTCGTCATTTGCCCACCCTCCTTAGGTCATCACCGTTAAACCCTGTTATCAGGACTTTCGTACTTGAGTCTCTGACTAAGTCTTTTATGTCTTGATGCAGTACAAGGAGAGACCGAAGCCCGCAAGAAAGCCGTAGTTGACCTACGGCGAACGCGGACTGGAGGGATCGACGCCGTAATGCGCTAGCCAGAAAAGACTTCATACTAGCATCCTTTGGGCAAGACCGACGGCCACAGCATATTGATCCGATACCTCCATTAATGCATCCTCTTGATTGCTTGGATAACTTACTCCAACCCAAGCATTCCCAAGCTCCACAGGTAGACCTAAAGCATTAGCAAGATAAGTCGGTAATTCTGGCAGCTTAGTAGTTCCCCCTGTAATGATTACCTTATCTAGCTTCACTCCAGGATAACGACCTAGGAAAAACTTGCGCGATTTATCAACTTCGCTTACTAAACTATCAACACTCGGCTTAATTGCTTTTAATACCTCTCCTTCAAGTTTGGCGGTAGTTAAACCAAACCGATAAGCGAACTGCTGGGCCTGCGCTTGGTCAAGTTTCAGTGACTGAGCGACCGCTTTTACCAAAGTTCCGCCACCAACCGCAATTGAACGAACCAAATAAGGGTTTTGGTTGTATACAATTGTTAAGTCACTCGCTAAATCTCCAATATCCAATATAACTACAGCCTCCTGACCGTCTCGAACCAAAGACCTCATGGCAGCTGTGGCATTTGCTTCAAGTGCCACAATTTCTAAACCGGCCTTCTCTAACAGTGTCGAATACTTTTCAGTGGCAAGATTAGAGGCTGCTACCAAAAGCACCTCTTGTTCTTTGTCTGACTTACCTGGCCCAACAACTGACCAGTCTAACTTAACTTGATCTATGGCCATCGGGATGTATTGATCTGCTTGAAATCGTATCCCCTTCTCCAACTCTGCTCCTGTTAACTTAGGAGTGGTAATAATTGAAGTAAACAAACTACTCGCAGGTAATCCAACTACAACGTTATTGGTGTTGGCGCGCGTGTCGCGAACCAGCTGATTAATTAGCCTGGACAATGTTTCTAAATGTGTTTGCGAATCGCTAGCAGCCATACCCGAGGGCAGATCAACTGAGCCGTAAGTCACAAGCGCCGGATTACCAGCTGTTTTTTTCAGCTGAACCAACCGTAGCTGTGTGCTACCAATATCTAGGCCAAAGTAATTAACTTCTTGCGCAAGTAATCCCATTTAAGTTAATCCTAACATAAGCGGAATGCATTTGTGAAGTGTATATTCCATGAGCTTAATACAGTGGAGGTAGCTCACCTTGGAACTGAAGTCCCGTAGCACGAGCAGTAAAAGCATCCCGGAACACTGGCGGCGGAGTCAAGTAAATGTCGCCTAAGAAATTGAATGTTTCTGCTGGAGTAGTTCCCGGGACGGTTGTACCTCTTGTGCGAGCCAAGCGGAACTTACTGGCCATAACTAAACCGTTTAAAACTAGCTCGTTGGAGCAGACGCTGGCTGTTGCTCCAGGACCACTTATTACCACCCCTGCACAGGTATCAAACACCCCTCCGGGACCACCCGCCCCTCCTGCAAAGAAATAGCCGTCAAGATGCGTGACTGCTGGATCAATATTTATATCACCCGTTGCAATAATGCCAAGAGCCGGGAGATTATTTAGAGCAGGGTCGGGACTCCATGCCCAAGGACCAGCATTAAAGTTTATGTTACCTTTAATAGTTATATTTCCTTGGACAAATAGTGTTACTCGACCGGCAATAGTAACAGGCGCTGTCAATGTTACGTCACCTACGTGTTTAAACATCGTATCGTTGGCACGGACACCACCTAAATTACTGGTCCCTGGAACATAAGTGCTTGTCGATGCAGCAGGATACTTTAGGGCCAAGTTTACCAGATCCGGCCTACAAACACTGCCATAATGTCCCGGTCCTGGTGCAAACGGTATATTGCTGAATTGAAGCCCATCCCCACCTACATTATTGATGTTTCCGTGAGCTGAAACGACATACTCAACCTTTGTGGGGTAATCTGCCGGGCTTCCCCCGTCTTGATTCACCTGGCCGCGAATATTGCCCGTCCCAGCAACTGACAAGGTACAGTTAGACCCGCTTCCAGCACTTCCCCCGGCGTGAACGTCACTACCCGTAGTAGTAAAGTACGGTGAAGTGGTGCTCACAACCGTTATGCAAGGTAACACTCCACCACCATAAGTGGCATCATGAAATGCATCAGTTATAACTCCGCCATCAATTCCTTTTCCTGGCGAGACTCTACCGTTGAAATAGATTGTAGTCCCTATTGGAGCGGCTCCCACGTGCCACCAAGCGTGTTGACTGAAGAATGGTACATTCCCTGGCGGAGGAGAACCTGCACTCCATCGGTATCGAAGCGGAGAACTCAAAACTGTTGGGCTCCCAGTTGTATCTACCGTATTCGCCGTAATCCAAGCTGAAGCAGGGCCACCAGGACTGCCATCATGGCCTCCGTCAACTTCTACTGTTATTGACGGACTACTACCAGTTCCTCGGTTTCTAGCATCAACAGGAAAGATCTCAAAATCACTATTTTGAAGTACGGATTGGCAGGTTGCGCCACCGCCCAAGTCCAAAACATTGTCATATGGAGGGGTGCCAGCACACGGACCAGTATTAAATGTTTTTGGGCCAGCCGTTTTGGCGCTATAACTACCATTATTGTAAATAATTCTATAGGTATAATCAGTATTTTGCGACAACGTCAAAGCACTTCCAGCCGGTGTTGTTCCAGCCGGGACAAAGCCAACCGGTACAGATGTGCCCGGGGCGCCGCTGACAGCCTTGGAAAAGTATGCTGCCGGTATAGCACCTCCTTGGCCGATTTCCGCTCTAAAATTGTTTCCGCCAACTCCGGCCGTCCAGCTGAGCGTTGCAGTTATTGATCCCGTAGTCGAATCACAATTGACAGTTTGAGTAGGTTCTGGCGGATTTACTCCAGCACAATCAAGAGTGGTTACATTACCTGTAGCAAACGGCGGAGTATTCACAATTGTGTTTGTAAACGGACCAAAACTTGTAAAATTTTCGGTTGATACTTTCACAGTATAAGATGTCAGATTTGCCAGCTTAGATCCCCCGGGCGTCGCAGTGAACCCGTCGGTTGGCGCTGTTACGGTAGTCGGATTCGAGCCCGTTGGAATCCTATCTTTAGTCCAAATTGGGGTTACCGGACCTCCATTTCTTTGTACAGCCACCTGGTAATTGTTGTAAGCTGGCTGCCCTGACGGCGTACCCCATGTAGCTTTTATCTCAGCCTCACCTGAAACAGAATTACACTGAGGAGTCAGAGTTAAAGTTGACGCCACAACATTCCTCTTAATTCCAAACCATTGCTCGATCGTAAAACTGTAATACGACCCTGAAGGTACAGTTACATCGCGGAATGTCCCATTGGTAGCCGTCCACCCAGAAGGAACATTCACGGTAACCCTTTGGTTCCCCGAGCTCGTTGCAATCTTAAATAACGGATCTGGGTTACAAACGTTTAAATTGCCTGTGGTTCCACCGGCCGTTACCGTAGCGCCGACGGTCAAATATGAGCCGCAGCGCCGCTGGGATTTTGAATAATCTCCTCACCCGAATCATATTGCCTGTTATCATTAGCGTCATTGTAAACGCGTCCTTGAACGCCTTGGTCACCACCCACAACATTCCTCTTAATTCCAAACCATTCACCATACGTAAAGCTGTAATATGACCCTGAAGGTACGGTTACATTGCGAAACGTTGGAGTAGTAGCCGTCCATCCAGCAGGAACATTTAAGTCAACTCTTTGGTTTCCCGAGTTTGTTGAAATCTTAAATAACGGATCTGGATTACAAACATTTAAATAACCTGTGGTGCCACCAGCCGATACCGTAGCACCAACGGTTAAATATGAACCACAGGCGCCGCTGGGATTCTGGATAATTTCTTCACCAGAATCATATTGCCTGTTATCATTAGCGTCATTGTAAACGCGTCCTTGAACGCCTTGGTCACCACCCACAACATTCCTCTTAATTCCAAACCATTGCTCGATCGTAAAGCTGTAATATGACCCTGAAGGTACGGTTACATTGCGAAACGTTGGAGTAGTAGCCGTCCATCCAGCAGGAACATTTAAGTCAACTCTTTGGTTTCCCGAGTTTGTTGAAATCTTAAATAACGGATCTGGATTACAAACGTTTAAATTGCCTGTGGTTCCACCGGCCGTTACTGTAGCACCAACGGTTAAATATGAACCACAAGCACCACTGGGATTTTGAATAATTTCCTCACCCGAATCATATTGCCTGTTATCATTAGCGTCATTGTAAACGCGTCCTTGCACTCCTTGCTCACCAACTGGCGGCGCATCAGGAGTCCAAACCAAGTCAACGTCAGTCGTTGACCCGTTAACAACTTGAAAAGTCGGGATATTCCATGAGCCCGGTCCTGGCATGGTGATATTTCTAAACGACCAGGTGGCGGGATTGCCAGTACTGCCTCCCCCAGGCCCACCGGTATCCGTTCTCTGAGTACAACCAAGAGCCCAACCATTCCCCCCGTTACCTGGATAAGCCAGTACCACCGTACCTGAGCCCGCGCAGGTATCTCCACTAGTAAAATCACGGTTGCTAGTAGCAGAACCGTCTACATAGTATCCGCCCTCATCAAATCGCCACATACTTGTATAGCCATCTACTTCATAAAAGTTAAAGCTAATATTATTCATAGCATTGCCGGCATTATTGCGTACATGAACCCTTACATCAGCTGGATTGCTCATTCCACCATCACTTCGCCCACAAGCCGCCAAAGCGTTTTGTGAACTAGTTGACAGATGGGCAAGCAAAAATAGTAAACTTACTCCGCCGAGTTTAGCTAACCGTTTTAAGATTTTCATAATGTCTTCTCATATTTTAAAATTTTCTTTTGAGTATTCATGTAGTCTTCAAGGCTATCGGCTAAGCCGGCGTCACGTCCATCCACCTGAACAATCACCCACCAGCTATCAACCATTCTCTTGTCTTGATCAGAAGCCTGCAGTTTAATCAGCGTCGGTGCCGAATAACTATTAACGGCCGTTTCGCTAAATAACTTCTTGAACTCAGGTAAGTCCAAGTAGCCACTTAACGGAGTTAGCTTATCCGCTGTGTTAAAAGTGCGAGAGTGAACAGTCGTCGGAATAACTTTTGGTCCCACCTTGGGGTCGTCTAGTTCCATCTGCATTGCTTGATCAAAACTAATAGTTTTATTTTGCAGTTTCTGGTAAATGCTATCCTTTAACGCATCTGCAGCTGCCCGATCGGCGGCAATATATTGAGGCCTTCTAGCTTCCGTTTCACCTGGCCTTAAATCTCCTCTGCCATAAACATAAAAATGCTGTTCAAAATGAATTATGACAACCCGCCCTCGAGTGTTTCCAGCCACCCGCAAGGCCAATTTATCTCGCAATAATTGTGTCTCAGCCACTGCACTAAGATGCAGTTTATCCCAAAGCTTACTTTTACCCAAGCGCTTTTGCAGCTCTTTCGTTACTTCTTCATCGGTCACGTTTAGGCCCAATTTAGAAGCTACTTGGCGGAATAAGTGTAAGTCTAACAAAACAGTGACAGCTGCATAAGTGTCAAGATTTTGGTTTTGCTTAATCATTGCCTCTACCTCAGGCGCTCGAGCTACATAATTACCAACTTTGCCATATGCTTTAGGGAATAATTGCGGTTTTAAAATAAAAACTACAGACCCGACTACCAGCGTAACGGCAGCAACAACGGCGAAAAGTCTGGGATTAATTCTCATCTCCACCCTATCATAAGTACGTTCAGCTTTTTTGGCAATACTGCTTATGCTATTAAGCCGTTTATAAAATGAAGAGCGCCGTTCCGGTAACGCTGAGTGCGTTACCGGAACGGCGCGTTGTGCCGCTGTTACTTAGCGGCTACCGCGAGACAGGGCAAGGACGACCCCACCAAGCAGCATGGCCAGGAGACCCAGACCTACCAACATCCCCGTGTCATGCCCGGTAAGTGCCAAATACCTTCCGGAGGAGGCCGAGGCGGAAGCCGGAGCGGACGAAGCCGGAACGACCCCCGCGTTGCTACCCGCCACCGGAGTGGGGGTTGCGCTGGCGGGGAGTACGACGTTCGACTGCTCAGCCGGCGGGTCGGCCCGAAGGTCAGGCGTGTTGGCGTTCGTCAGTGAAGCCGAATCGCTGGGCACACTCGGAGCCGGGATAGGCGTTGCCGGAGCTGGAGTCTGCGGTGGGGTGGCGACGGGAACGGTCGTGGCCGGCAGCGTCGTGGCCGGAACCGGACAGGCCACTGCATCGATGCGGCTGATGTAGGCTCCTGCCGGAGCACTCCCGGTCGCGCTGGTCGAGAAGACGTTCCTGCTCCCGTTGATCTTGACCTCCACGCTCGACAGCGAGTATCCAGGCTTGGCCTGGACTGCCCACGAGACGATGTTGGTGCTCGGGTTGCCAGCCACCACGATGGTGGCTGAGCTGGAGCTGACCGGCGATGAGTTGCTGTCGGTGTACGAGGTCGTGGCACACTCGGCCGCGGTGGCCGAATTGATGGGCGAGATCAGGACTCCGATTGCCAGAACCAAGGCGGCGATGGTGGTACGGGTGATCGTTCTCACGATACACTCTCCATTTCTACCATGCCGTCTAGGCGATGGTGGTACATGCGTGACGAAATGCCACACGATTTACAGATTATAGCACATATTATTAAATTTTGCAAGATTTATGTCAACTCTATCACAGAAAAAGCCTAATAAGTTTCAAGATATGCCCAACAAAGAAAAATTATTGACTTCATTCTCACTTTAAGTTAACCTTAAGATAATCTAAGGAGCATCATTATGGGCACAATCATCGGCCTAAAAGACTTACGAGAACACATGGACGACATCGCTGAGCGCACCAAACGGGGCGAAAGCTTTACCGTAGTCAAACGTTCCAAGCCTATTTTTGAACTCAACCCGATATCGGCCAACACCGAAAAGCTGGATTCTTGGCTAGCAAACTACATTGAAAAAAACCGCTCCCTGTTAGAATCATTAGCCAATAAGTAATGGAGCTACTCAGCATTCAGGATATTTTGCGTATCCACGATACCGTAGTGCAAACCACGGGAGGAAGTTTAGGCTTACGCGAACCAGGGCTTCTTGAGGCAATTGTCGAAAAACCCCAAGCCAGCTTTGGAGGAGAAGACCTCTACCCCCACATGTTTGACAAAGCCGCGGCCGTTTTTGAAGCTCTATGTAATTACCATGTTTTTGTTGACGGAAACAAACGCACCGCTATCACATGTTTGGAGTACTTACTCCATCTCAACACTATTATACTCACCGCCTCTGCTAAAGAACGCGAATGCTTTACGCTTGAGACTGCAAAAACACACCCTGAGCTAGCAAACATAGCCGCATGGATCAAGGATCACACTCAACCGGAGAAACCATCATGAGCCTTTCCCTTGCCATTGTTGGCCTTCCCAATGTTGGCAAATCCACCTTATTTAACGCTCTTACAAAAAATAATGTTTTGGCTGCTAACTACCCATTTGCAACCATCGAGCCTAATGTCGGCATCGTTCCTGTTCCCGACCCTAGACTAGCAAAACTCTCTGAAATTTATAAACCAGAAAAAATCATCCCGGCCACAGTTACGTTCGTCGACGTCGCCGGGCTCGTGCGCGGAGCCAGTACCGGACAAGGCTTAGGCAACAAGTTTTTATCGCATATCCGTGAGTGCAATGCCATAGTCCAGGTGGTAAGGGTGTTTAAAGACCCAAATGTTACCCACGTTGAAGATGAGGTTAATGCCAAAAATGACATTGAAATTATAAACACCGAGTTAATTTTGGCCGACCTTGCCACGGTAGAAACACGGCTCAACCGCATCATGGGCGAGCTTAAAAGCAACCCAAAAGCCAAGCCTTTGGCCGATTTACTCCAACAATTAAAAACTGAACTTGATGCCGACAAATTAGCCGGAGCTTTTTTAACACCGGAAGAGCAAGAAGAAGTTCGCGACCTACAGTTGCTTTCAGCCAAACCTTTCATCATCGTCTTTAATCTGGACGAAAACCAGCTGGGCGACGAAAAACTTAGGGCAGATCTGCAAACCATCGTTAACCCCTACCCCACGGTCTTTTTGTGCGCTAAGATCGAAGCCGAGCTGATGGAGCTAGCCGACGACGAAGCCGTCGAACTATTAAAAGAGCTGGGACAAGAACATTCAGGACTTGATTCTTTGGCTGAAGCCGGATTTAAAGCCCTTGGACTACAAACTTTTCTAACTGCCGGCCCCAAAGAAGTCCGAGCCTGGACTATCCATCAAGGCGACACCGCCCCTCAAGCAGCTGGAGTGATTCATACCGACTTTGAAAAAGGCTTTATCAAAGCCCAAATTGTTAGTTATGATGATCTTATATCATCAGGGTCTGAGGCCGCAGCCAAAACCAACGGCAAGATGCGGCTAGAAGGAAAGGATTACACCATGAAAGACGGTGATGTAGTAGAGTTTCGCTTCAATACCTAAGTTTAGTTTGAGTCTTTACTAACTGTAAGTACAAAAAACCGCTCTCGATTACCCTTTGATCCTAAAACGTTTGAATCGGCTTCAGCCACAATTTCAAACTGAGATATAACTCCTTGCCTAAAATTACCGATTATCTCCTGTCGCACCGCTTCATCGCTAATTACTCCTTTAAACCGATCAGCCACGGCTTTTTCGGCCTCAAACTGGGGTTTCATCATGGCTACAATTATCCCGTCAGGCTTTATCAATTTGGCGACTGCCGGCAATATCTTTTCGAGTTTTATAAACGATACGTCAATCACAGCCATATCAACCCCCGCTAAGACCAAGTCTTGATACTCGGTTGAATCTTTTCCCAGACTTAAAACCAGGCCTTTGAGCTCTCTAATGTCAGTTTTTTCCTTTACTACAACCCGTGGATCTTGCCTCAGTTTAAAAGCAAGTTGAGCCGTCCCAACATCCACGCAATATACTTTGCTAGCACCATTTTGGAGCGCAACATCGGTAAAACCACCAGTGGACGACCCGACATCAAGTACTACCTTGCCTACAAATTCCAAATTGAGCTGCCCAAGAACCGATGCCAACTTGTCCCCTGCTCGAGACACATATTTTGATTTTTCTTTTAAGCTAATTCGAGCATCGCCCGCCACCAACACACCGGGCTTATCAGCTCTATGATCACCCAGCAAAACCTCACCGGACATTACAAAAGCCGCTGCCTCTTTCAAATCCGCCGCTATACCACGATCAACCAGCAGTTGATCAATACGCTTTTTCATTGTTCTTGCTCACGATTAATTGTCGCCTCAAGAACACCAATATCATTTTTCACATCGGCTCTATCAAAATCAACTACGTCATTCCCGCGCAGGCGGGAATCAATCTGATTATCAACTAATTGAGGGAAAAGGTCATCCAGTTCTGGATTTTTCTCTGTAATCAGGCGCAATTTCCAATCACGATTCCACCTTTTCAACTGCTTTTCTCTTAGAGTGGCTGCTTCGATGCTATCGGCAGCTTCAAAATAAACTAATTTAGTAATACCATACTTGCTAGTAAATCCTTCGTACATTTCATTCCTATGCATATAAACGCGACCAATTAAGTCACTCGTGACTCCAATATATAGAGTCGGTCGGATGTTAGCCATAATGTAGACATATGATTGCTGTTTCATAGAGATTGATTCCCTCCGTCAGTCGACGGATCCGCGGGAATGACGTCCTTAACTGAAGGTTCTGGACGGTTATTTTTGTCGTTCTAAATATTGCCCCGTCCTGGTGTCAACCTTGATAACATCATTTTCGTTAATAAATAAAGGCACCATCACCCGTTGGCCAGTTTCAACCGTTGATTCTTTTAGCGCAGTTGTAGCCGTATCCCCCTTGGCCCCAACCTCGGTACTGACTACCTTTAAAAAAACATTGTTTGGCATTTCAACCCCAATAAATTTGCCAGAAAACTGCAATAAGTTGACTTCGCTGCCTTCAGCCATATAGGCCGCTTGATCTCCTAGCACCTCATAATTCACCAACTCTTGGTCGTAGGTAGATTGATTCATAAAAGCAGCACTCTCACCGTCACGATATAAGAATTGCATAGGCATTCGCTCGATTTCAGCCGAGCGAATTTTGTCCGAAGGACGAAAAGTTTTTTCAAGGACACTTCCATTAAGCAGGTTCTTTAGCTTTACCCTCACAACACCGCCCCCTCGACCCATAGCATGATGTGCCGATTCAACAATACGATAAGGCACGTTCTCAAGATCAATCAAAACGTCTTTTTTGAGGTCATTTCCAGAATACATGATACTTTCCCCTTATTGTTTAACGCAAAACTTTCTTAACAGCCAAACCTTTTGTACTTGAGTGCAGGTCAAGGAAAACTTGAGCACCGCAGCAAGGCGTACTAGTCAGGTACGTCGAGCGAGGAGCGCAAAGTTTGACGATGAGATGTGCCAAGTACAAAAGGTTGCTATCGGACGCTGAAAGGAAGAAGAGCTATATGCCTCGCCCGCTTTAAAGCAACACCCAAACGACGTTGATGCTTCAGGCAACCACCTGTACGCTTTCGCGATTCAATTTTACCGTAGCTTGATAAAAACCGCTGCAACAGTTTTACGTCCTTATAATCAATTACATCGGTTTTTTCTGCACAGAACCGACAAACTTTTTTTGCATAGAAATTAGCCATGTTGTATATATACTCCTGACCTTTGACCGTTAACTTTTGACTTTGACCGTCAAATGCCTGCCCTGAGCGAAGTCGAAGGGTTAAATGTTAAATGTTTTTAAAAGGGAATGTCATCCAGATTTACTTGATCTTCACCAAGATCTTCAATCACAACGTCGTCAGCGGGTTTGGCGTTGGAAGCTGGTTTGGCAGGCGCTGTTACCGAACCTTCAACAGAGCCCTCGCTGCGTCCATCAAGAAAACTGATGTCGCTAGCCACAATCTCGGTTCTAGATCGCTTTACCCCGTCTTTTTCCCAAGACTGGGTCTGCAAACGCCCTACTACCAAAACTTTTCGTCCCTTGGCTAAATATTGTGCCGCCAACTCGCCTAACTTAGCCCAAGCTACAATCTCATGATATTCAACAGCCTCTTTGCGCTCCCCACCCGCATCTTGCCATTGACGATTAGTGGCCACCGCGAAAGATGCTACTTGCTGACCGCTCGGAGTTGTTCTCAGCTCTGGATCACGAGTAAGATTACCCATAATAATAGCCTGATTAAAGCTCTTTGCCATCACTACCCTCCTCTTTGTCATCAGTTTTGCTTGCGATTGCGCTAGCTACTTTGGGCTTTTTACTTGATTCCTCTGGCTCTTTGACTGATTCTTTATTTACCAAGAGGTGTCTCATAACTTCTTCGGCCAAAAGCAATGTCCGTTCAAAATCTTGAACTTTCATTGGACTGAGCAGTAACTCAAAATAAACATAAACAGCAAAGTCCTGGTGTTTAATACGGTAGGCTAGCCGTTTCTTCCCCCAATTATCTCTGCGAGTTACTTTCCCATCCACCGCATCAACCAACTTTTCTAACTTGGCGAGCGGAGTATCAACATCAATTTCTAAATCTGGATGGAGCAATACCACCAGTTCGTACGGACGCATATGCGTATCCTTTCTATGGCTCCAAATCATATCTTTGGAATCCCGTTGACTTATTATTGCAACGGAACAAAAAGGTTAGTTACTAATTGACTTATTGTAGCCAATTTTAGCCTCAAGGTCAAGATAAACTGCTACAATAGCATTTATGTACGTCTTAGCAAGCAGTCTCCACAACTTACCAATCATTAGTTTACTCAACGGTCAAATAGTTTCAACAGTCCAGGAACCGGTAGTAAACCCAGATAACCTAGAAATTGTAGCTGTTTTCTGTGGTAGCAACACGTGGCGCAAGCGTACATCAGTCATTATGGCTCGTGATATTCGTGAAATTGCCCGAGAAGGTCTAGTTATCGATTCACTAGATGATATTGAAGATCCTTCAGAAATCGTTCGATTAAAAACAGTCATAGACAAGCAGTACAAGCCCGTTGGAGCCAGTGTAATGACTCAATCGGGCACCAAGCTCGGTAAGGTAGATGACTTTGCAATTGACACCCTTAGCTATAAAATTCAAAAACTGTACTTAAAGCAATCTCTCCTAAAAAACTTATTACTGAATAACCTGGTTGTCGATCGGGCACAAATTATCGATGTTACGCCCCAAACCATTATTGTTAAAGACGCTATTATTACAAAACCCATCAAAAAAGCTACTCAAGTGCTTGCTCCTCCTCCAGTTATTCCAACCCCTGAATAGTAAGTGGAAACTCTTGTGCTTCTATACTGGTTACGGTATAGTCTAACCAAGAAGGAGGGTGCTTCATGGTAATTGTGCTTCTATGGTCGCTAACATTCGTGTTGGTGTATCGGCTCATCGCAACCAGCAACTAGCTGGTTAGTTCCAATGCCTGCTTAGCGATCGAGTAAGAAAAACCTTGGCGCATCAAGTATGCAATTAACTTTTGCTGATCCGAAATACGGGTCAGTTTTTTTTGAGCAATTTTTATAGCTAGCTCCAGCTCAGCACTTTCATCAATACTTGATAGCACAATTTCGATAACATCAGAGGACAGACCTTTTTGACGAAGTTCTTGCTGCAGCTGACGTCGACTTCGCGGTTTCAAGAGGTTACGATCATTTACCCAAGCTTGAGTAAAAGCCACATCGTCGATAAACCCTGCCAGTTCGAGCTTTTCGACTACACGAGTAATCAGACCATCATCGTAATCTTCCTTTTTTCTCAAATAATCGACAATTTCGCGCTTCGACCGCCTTCTCAAACTAAGATAATTAATAGCCTGGTCATACGCTCGCCCTGCTCCCGCCGATTCCTTAACTTCTTGAAGTTCGGCCTGACTAAACTCTTGCCCACTATGCAAACCCAGGTTTAACAAATCGTTAGATGACAATGCAAAAGCATACTCATCATCTACAAACACCGAGTAACGATTTTGCCGTTTCTTTTGACTATCTATCTTAGTAATCTTTGGCATACTCTAGATCCTAAAAACATTTTTATTGGGATGAGGAACAAGAAAAGCTGAAGCCCGTAAGTGAGACGTACTTAATGGTACGTTGAGCGCGGACTGGAAGCTTGCCGCAGTTCCACGCCCAAAAAACATGTTTTTATGCTACTTTGCGAATTTCGGCATCCAACTTCTTTACCTCGGCCGGATGATCCTTCAAAAACTGTTTAGCGGCTTCTCGTCCTTGACCAATTTTTTCACCGTTATATTCGTACCAAGCACCACTCTTAGCTACCAGACCGTACTTAACTGCCAAGTCGAGAATATCTCCTTCAGTAGAAATGCCTTGGTTGTACATGATGTCAAACTCAGCTACTTTAAAAGGAGCTGCGACCTTGTTTTTAACAACCTTCACTTTTACGTGGTTACCAATTACAGCATCACCATCTTTAATTTGCTCGGATTTACGGATATCTAAGCGCACAGAAGCGTAATACTTAAGTGCCTGTCCTCCAGCAGTTGTCTCCGGATTACCAAACATTACTCCAATCTTCATTCGCAACTGGTTTATGAAAATAACGGTGGTTTTAGACTTGCTAATTGCGCCTGTCAGTTTGCGCAAAGCCTGACTCATTAACCGAGCTTGCAGACCCATATGTGAGTCGCCCATTTCACCTTCAATTTCGGCTCGTGGCACCAAGGCTGCCACTGAGTCAATCACCACCAAGTCAACTGCACTGGAGCGTACTAGGGTTTCAGCAATCTCCAGAGCCTGCTCACCAGTATCTGGCTGCGAGATCAATAAGTCGTCGAGTTTAACTCCAATACGAGCCGCATACTCGGGATCAAGAGCATGCTCGGCGTCAACGAAGGCCGCCAACCCACCACGCTTTTGCACCTCTGCTACAGCATGCAAAGTAAGAGTAGTTTTCCCGCTGGACTCGGGTCCATATACTTCTACAATACGACCACGTGGAATACCCCCGCCCAAGGCCAAATCAAGAGATAAAGCTCCTGTGGGGAAAGTTTCTACATCAATTTTATGACCTTCGCCCAACTTCATAATGGCGCCTTTGCCAAATTGCTTTTCAATCTGAGCCACCGCTAAGTCAACCGCCTTCATGCGCTCGGATTTATTTTCGGAATCCACTGCCTCTACCTTACTTTCCGACTTAGCCGTTTTAGTTTCTTGAACCTTTACCGGCTTGTCTAATACTGTTTGACCCATTATAACCTTCCTTATGATGCTTAATCTAGCTTGTTCTGGAAATCTCCCCCTTTACGCCCGCTTTTTACGGACGCGATTACCAGGTTACGCAGCAAGCATACCGAACAAAAACCGTACTGTCAACAGTTGATTTATTGTTACAAACCGTGAATCCCTAAACCTCCCTATCTGTCATTCCCTATTGGAAAGCCAAGCCCAACTATTATCTGGCTTGGCGCTCCGGGTAGGGAATCTAGAAAAGGAAAAAAAGCCTGGATCCCCGATCCGGAACGTCCCGCCAGAGCGAAACTTCCGATCGAGGATGACAAAAAGGTTTACGTGTTTGGAGGTTTCGGGATTCACGGGTTACAAAAAATTGACATATTAAATAATTAAGGGTATAATGACAATAGTTCTTGGAGTACCCCTCCACAACGTCCTCCACATCCCCTATCCAGCCGCAAGGCGGGAAGGAATCAACATGAATCAGTTCCAGCTCACCGACAATTCCGGCGCATTCAGGTCGGGCGACGGTCGCGTGATCGTCTTCAGCAGTCTGAACGACCCTGGTACCGCCGTCTTCCTCAGCGATGAGGGAGTCAGCTTCCGCCAGCTCTTCCCCGTCGGCTCCAACTGGGAGCGCGACTGCCTGAAGATCGAGTGCCGTGACCCGCTGGACTGCACGAAGCAGTACACGGTGCTCCGAAGCGAAGACCGTGTCAGACTCTTCGGCGCAGACGCCGCAGGGCAGCTGTACATCCAGTGTCACGATGTCACCACCATCGAGTACGAGCCGTTCCCCGTCGGCGCTCGAACCTGAGCATCATACAAGGATGTGGGTTACTCCCCGCGCGAACAGCGCGGGGAGACCTACCCAAGATCTCAATCAAGTATTGAGGATTTAGGTAGCTCACAATCAGCCGTCAATAGTGGCCCTTCGACAAGCTCAGGGAATAAACTTGTGCGAAGTAGGGAGAAAGTAGAATGAAGTATGAAAAAATTTTCCGCTCTTACTCCATACTCCATACTCCATACTCCGCAGCGACTACAGATACCCGCCCGTCCCATAATTAACCCGGGAATAGATTTGCCCATAGATGTTATTGGCTTCTTGGTTAGTGAGCGACCTTTCCAAATGTCTTAGTGTGACACGTACCAAAACATTTTTTTGATCCGAACCGCAGCCAAGTCGATCACGAACACTTTCTGGTAAACCCCCAGCACTAGTCTCACTCAAAATCTCCACACTTTCGAGAACGCCTACTTTATCCCCCAGCGCTTGACGGATGTCTTCGCTAATGTCTTCTTCGACGTAAGTTTTGGATACACTATAAGACAAATCGCGCTTAATAGCCGGTTGATTGGATACTTCATGATATGAGGCCAAGTCTTTCATTTGCGCGGCAATCTCAGGGTTAACAGAACGCAAGTAGCGAATATCAGGAATGTCCTTGAGCGTCATCACTAGCCGATCAAGCCCTATACCCGAGGCCCAACCCGAATAAGCTGCCGGATCAAGCCCAGCATTGAACAATATTTTGTCTTTTATAAGCCCACACTCGAGTATTTCAATATCCCGCTCACCTAGTACGGCATTCACTTCTATGCCCTCATCAGTATACGGATGCGGCGAGTCGATGATACGCAGCCGCCAATCAGGCGCGGCCGTAGCCGCCACTCCCTTAACTACTTTGAGCAGATCATTTTTAACAATCTTTTTTCTGGCATCATTTTTAACCACGCGCCAGATATCCAGCATGTGTACTTCACCTACATGCTTTTTGTCCGAAACATCACGGCGATAGGCGAGTCCGGGCAACAGTATAACCACATCTGTCCAATCATTCCGTAATGCTAGTTCTTTTAAAATTTCCGGTATATGAGCCGTCGTATGGGTGCGCAATATGTGTTTTTTGTCTACGTAATGAGTGTAGGTCGATGATCGGCTAATATTATTTGCCGGGATAAGTAAATTATCGTAATTATCCTCCACGCTCACAATCGGGCTTTTGCGACTCACAATCACTTTGCTAGTAGGATGAGTGGCTCGAATATAAGCTTCAATTTTTTGGTACAGCAAAGTAATGGCATGATCTGCGCCATCTTGCGTTAAGTCTGATATAGCTAAGTATTTATCTAATGCCGTTTTTTCAATCGGCTTAACATACATTTCCATGGGAATTCTCCTAGTTATTTAAGTTGTTGGGGAGGAAGCGGGATATGTCGCTCCCTCCCCTGTTTATCACCCTCAGATATGCCAGCTCCAGGTGCGCTGAGGCCGGTAGCACTCATTCTCATGAGGCACCCACTGGCCACTACGCGATATTAGCCGGCTCAGTTCCCAGCCGCCAGGCCAAGAAAAGTTCTGGATGGTTCTCGCGCGGTGAAACGCAATCTGAGAACTGATGCGCGTAGTGCCCTTGACCCGAAAATGCAACACCCATCCACGCTCAGGCGTCCAATCGAGCTTTCCCTCTAGTCCTTCCCCTGCTGACACCCACTGCCCACGATACCGTTTGGCCTCATCGAGCGTGTAATCCAGCTCGTTACGCGGCGGTTTCATGACGGCTTTCTCCCCTTCCATCGTCGGATGAACTCGGAACAGATCTAAAAAACCTGCCCCGAGGGCAGGTTTCAAATTATTCTTGAGCAAACTTGAAGACTATCCCCGGCGCAGGTCCTGGATAAATGGAAAACTAGTGCTGTAAATTCGTGTCTTCATATCGAAGTTATTATTACACAATGAGAAATACAATGCAAGCGTATTTTGTTGACAAAATTATATTAACTATGTATACTTACATAAGTTTCTCTGACCTGAATTCACCCCTCAATCAGGACAGTCTCTCGTAAAACTCCTTTCTCTTTAGCCATTTCAATAGCGGACATATATCCCAGGATCTTCCTGGGTTTGTTGTTTATGATCGTAATGATACGCTGCAATTCTTTGTTCGTCACGGTGGCTAGATCCATGCCTTTGGGCAAGTAGTGCCGAATCATTCGGTTGGCGTTTTCCACCCCTCCTTTTTGCCAGCTAGAATAGGGGTCACAGAAAAAAACGAGCATATCGAGCAATCTGTGCCAACGGTTCTCGATACCGTTGTCGAGAGTCAGACTGCTGATGAGAGCAAGACCAGTTTGGAAGAGCTGATGGCTCCATTAAAGCTCACCGGACACAAGTCTGGGATGGGTCTAGCAGCAATCAGTCTGGTGACTCGTTCCTGAATCACTACGATTGCTGCTTTTGATCCAGTCCGCTTGCCGCTAACGATGGTATCCCCCTCATAGTGGCCCACTTCGCTCCGGACGGTAGCTTCATGGGGGCGCTCTGTAATACTCACCCGATCTGGAATCATCACCCGATCGGTCTTTGGTTTGCGCTTCTTTGGTCTGTACCTACGGGAGGGCAGGTAGTCACAGTACTTCTGCCCTCTGGCGCTGTCGAGCCATTCGTAGATGGCTGTCTTAGAGGCATAGTAACCGTGCTGATCTTTTTTTAGTCGTCCCGCTATCTCATCGGGATTCCAGCCATCCATGAGGCGCACAATGATGTACCAGCGCAAATCATCATTCTCCTGGATCTTCTTGCCCTGGTACTTGGCATACTTGCGTTTGACGTAGGCTTTTTGTTTGGCGATGCGGGCATTGTAGCCTTCCGGGGTCTTATTACGCTTCACCTCATCACTGATGGTATTGAGGCTCCGGCCCAAAGCCCGACCAATGGCCCTAAGAGTGTGACCTTTATTTAAAAGAATTTCTATTTCCGAACGCTCTGCCGATGTTAGTTTAGTAGCTTTTACCATGATGACACTCTACGGGTTGACTGTCCTGATTCAAAACGGAATGGAGGTGAGTTCAACATCTTACCCAACAACTCCAAATCACGAAAGTTGAGGTAGTTCCATATGAGGCTTTGGACCTTCGACGAGATGGTCGCCGACATCGTGCTCCAGGCGAGAGTCAGTGCAGCTGGCGGCGCAGACTCACGAGCAACAATCAAAGGGCTCGTACTCACCCAGCCAAGCAACAACGAGATCGAGGTGATCTTCGATGAGATCAACTGCAGAACCCTCGCCGTGCCCATCACCGTCGTCATTGGATGGTTCTCGCCAGCAGCAACGGCAACCCCTAAGACCGCCCAGAAGTTGATGCGACAAGCGTTTGTGCGAGCCGCACTCGAGCAGGAATGTCTCACTAAGCTGGGGGTATCCATCCCCTAACCAACCAACCTCACCAAGATCCAGAGAACCACCGCGAGCGGGACCGCCAGGTCCCGCTCGTTTCACTTATGAGCATTTTACCCGTTTGTCATCCTACCGCTTGACCGGAGAATCTAGGCTAGATTCCCTATCCGGAGCACCAAACTAGGCAACAGTAGAGTTTGGCTTCCGATTCAGCCTTCGTAGCCACTATGGCGAAGTAGGCTAGGGAATGACAGCGATTGAGGTTTAAGGGATTCGCAGTTTAATGTAAAATACCGTTAAAGCACACGAAAGGCTTTCATGTCTTATCATGCATTCTTCTAATCAAATAAGTGTTACCGACTAACGAGCAAACTTTGGCGCGTTAGTCTTTTCTATTATTTAAAACTTTAGGAGAATCATGAAACCAACCAAACTCTTGTATTTGGAGCACATGCACGATATGCAGTGCAACTCACACGTAGAACAAGTAACGCAAACTAACGGCCGCACTGTCGTAATCCTTGACCAAACCATGCTGTACGCGCAAGGCGGAGGGCAACCCTACGATACGGGTATAATTGAAAACGAAGATACTAAATTCATAGTCGAAGAAGTTCGCTTTGTCGAAGGCTTGGTTCATCACATTGGGCACTTTGAAGGTAGAACCTTCATGCAGGGCGAAGACGTACATTGTAGGGTGAATGCGGAGCGACGGACTCTAAATAGCCGCCTTCATTCCGCCGGACATTTGGTAGACATGGCAGTTAGCCAGCTCGAGATCGAGTGGACGCCAGGCAAAGGCTACCACTTTCCCGACAACCCTTACGTCGAATATGGGGGCGAACTTAATCCTGCCGATGTCGACAAATTAATCGAACGGCTGCAACAGCTATGTGACCAATTGATCGCAGACGATCTACCCGTATCATGCAGTTTTGTCGAACCTGACGAATTGCAGCAACTTTGTCGCTTCGTTCCAGATAACATCCCGACTGGCAAGCCAACGCGCATCGTCCAGTTCGGCGATTTTGCTGTGCCTTGCGGCGGTACTCACGTTCGTAATTTGGGAGAGTTAAAACAGCAAACTATCACTAAGCTAAAGTTAAAAAATAAACAGATACGAGTAGGCTACGACGTTAGTCAATAAGCGTTGCAGGGGAGGAAGCGGCCTGACCGCTCCTCCCCAAACCCTAGGGTACTTAGATCTGCCTTAAGCGCTTCGTGCAAACATGATCAGCAGCATCCAACAGCCCCATTGTTTCGGATTACTCCTTATGCGGAACCCCAAGTTCATCTGCGAAGTCAGACATAACTGCGTCTAACTCATTCATTACAACTGATTCATATTCTGGATGGATGCCAAGGATCCATGAAATAAAATTAAAACTTGGTTCCATAACGAGTCTTTGCTCTACCTCCACTACCTCGTCTTTGTTTAATCGATTAATTAATACCATTTGCGACCTAATGCTCCAGGCTTTAAGCAGAG
Source organism: Candidatus Parcubacteria bacterium (assembly GCA_963718875.1). GTDB lineage: Bacteria > Patescibacteriota > Saccharimonadia > UBA4664 > JBIOIQ01. Next base: position 212,147 of record OY970378.1, on the reverse strand, counting down.
CATTATATAAATCACCTTTTTCGGCATCAGTACCTTTAGCAGAAGTTAAAGCATCTAATAATATATCCTGCTTATCCACGGCCACCCTTAAGTGACTTTCGGATGACAAAAGCTGAAGCCATGGCGTAAGCACCCAGCTCAGATAATCTTTGGCTGCCAAAAGCTCTTGCGGCTAGTCCAACTAAAACGCCAACTACTTCAACGTCTTCAGCTGCTTGAATAATCTTGGGTTGAAGCAAAAAAAGAGGTGATCCCTCGTCTGCATTTTTTGCACGCTTCAAAACTTCATCAGCCCCACGGCGCATGTCTTCCATTGCCCAGTTCTTCCAAGATTGCTCCATTTCGGCTTGAGTGAGCTCGAGTTCGTACATCATTTCAGAGGTCGACCCGCTGCCGGTAACAGAATTACCCTTATCTAAACGTGCTCCATTATTGAACTCTGTTACGTCCTGATCAAACTGTTTCTCGCCGCTCACCGGTAATTCTCAAACTGCAGTGGAAAATCAAACTCCTGCTTATTCAGCAGATTCATAACTCCCTGCAAATCATCCTTACTTGTACTTGAAACCCGCACGGCATCACCTTGGATCTGCGATTTTGCTTTAGGATACTCATCGCGAATCAGCTTAGTAATTTTCTTGGCCTTATCCTGATCCAAACCTTTCTTGAACATCACCGTCCAACGCATTTCCTTGCCACCCTGGATCGGGTCGCTCGAAAGATCCAGTATCTTCAAAGATTGGCCGCGTTTTATCAGCTTGCTTTGCAACACATCTACAATCGAATCGAGCTGATATTTGGTGTCCCCGTTAATAAGAACGCCCGTCTTGCCATCGACAAACGCTATATCAGCGTTTGTCCCTTTAAAATCATAACGCTGACCCAGCTCACGTTGCGTTTGATCAACCGCATTGCCAACTTCTGCCACATCATAATCACTAACAACATCGAACGAAAAATCTTTTGCCATCGAAGGATCCACTTTTATACTCTATATCTTATCATTTCGACCTATCAGATCAAAAGTCTAAGGAAAAGCCGTGTCTTTGGCAAACTCTAATTTAAGCTCACCACCTTTGCCGACAACACCCAAATCTTTAGCCGCTATCGTAGAATTAGTAATCACTAGCACCGTGCTAGATGCATTACTAGTGGTTAGTTTTACTTTAGATTTACCTGTAAAACTACGTGACGTTCCTGGTAGCATAGTGATTTTGGTCGGCTTGGCATTATCAATGATAGCTATAATATTAACCGCATTACCTTTTACAATCACACCAACAGCCACTCCATCAAAAGGAGCAAGCGGGACCAGCGGCACCGAAGAATCTACTTGTGGCATATGCGCCAAAATATTGCGAGTAACAGAGGTTGTTTTGCCCAACTTATTTTTGGCTACCACCTTTATGATATTAACCCCGTCCTGAAGGGCTAGCTGATTTGAAAACTTGCCGTTGGCGTCGGTTAAAACCGCCGAATCATTGATTGATACTTCTGCACCGCCAGCTACTTTACCTGCCACCGTCAAGACGCTTCCTTCCACCACTAGGTCGCCTGGAGGTGCATCTACACTTAGCTTCGGGCAGCCGCCAAAGCCGAAAACTGCGCGATTAAATATACGACCACCAAAACCAGTACTACTAAAAACGCTGCTGCAATCAAAAAGCGTGAGGTTATAAAAAAACGCCTACTCTTGACCGGTTTAGGTGAGCTAACTTTTGCAAACGTATCCGCTCCGCCTCTTTCAACTACATACTTGGCCGTAGCTTCCTCTGCATCAAGTCCCAAATACTCAGCGTATTTTGTTATAAAACCTCGGGTATAAATATCGTTCGGCAGCTGCTCATAATCACCTTGTTCAATTTGAACCAAATACTTACCCCTAATCTTCGTAGCAAGTTCTACCGAGGCCAAACTAAGTTTTAAACTTTGACGGCGTTTTTTTAGTAATGCACCTACGCCTATGGGCTCGACCGATTTTTTTTCTACATCATCACTCATATAGCCAATTGTAACCCATGTATTAAATGATTGAGGGATTAGGGGTTAGTAGGTAGTAGTTAGAGGTTTCACTCCCATACCTATCTACTATCTACTGATACCAAGTCCCTAGCTCTAGTCCACAAACTCATCCGAACCGGAACCACCAGCGCTACCCCCACCTAGTTCGTCTAAGCTCGATACCATAACGTCACGAGGCCGCGCACCATCGGCTGGCCCAACAATTCCCCGCTCTTCCAAAATATCCAGCAAACGGGCTGCCCGAGCGTAGCCTACCCTTAGCCGGCGCTGCAATAATGAAGCCGAGGCCTTACCGCTACGAATCACCGTTTCGGCAGCCTCATTAAACAAATCATCGTCCGCCTCGCCAAAGTCTCCTCCGCCTCCTCCGCTCCGGCCTAATTTTACCGGCTGCGCCAAAATCTCATCATTATACTGAGGCTGGCGAGCAGAGCGCAAGTAGTCTGTAACCCCTTTAACTTCACGTTCATCAACCCACACGCCTTGAATACGCTTAGGTTTAATAAACTCTGGACTAGAAAACAACATATCACCTTTTCCAAGCAACTTTTCGGCCCCAGCCTGGTCAAGAATGGTGCGTGAATCGACTTGGCTAGCCACCGTAAATGCTAACCGCGCTGGAATATTGGCTTTAATAAGGCCAGTAATAACATCGACACTTGGTCGCTGAGTAGCCAGCACCAGATGAATACCAACCGCCCGAGCCATCTGGGCTAGCCTTACAATCATTCCCTCAACATCTTGTGCCGCTAGCGCCATAAGATCAGCCAACTCATCAATCACGATCACGATATATGGCATGGCGTCATCGCGAAACTCCAAATTATACTCTGCAATATTGCGCTTACCCACCTCGGCACAAAGCTTGTAACGCCGTTCCATTTCTGCCACCGCCCATTTGAGCGCCGAGATACATTTCTCCGGTTCCACAATTATAGGAGTTAGGAGGTGCGGGATATCATTATACAAGCCTAGCTCAACTCGTTTAGGGTCAACCAAAATCATTTTGAGATCTGACGGCGAATTGCGAAACAGTAAACTAGTCAAGAAACTGTTGATCATGACACTTTTACCGGATCCAGTAGCACCAGCAATCAACATGTGCGGCATCCTGGCTAAATCAGCAAAAGCCGGCTGCCCCGTCACATCTCGTCCGAGCACAAACGTCAAAGGCGATTTTTGCTCTGCATACACGGGGGATTCCAAAATGTCCCGCATTCGCACTGTCATCGAAGCCTTATTAGGGATTTCAATCCCTACAGCGCTCTTACCAGGGATCGGCGCCTCAATACGGATTGGATGAGCAGCCAAACTTAAGGCCAAGTTATGATCGAGCCCGGTGATCTTGGTTAATTTTACGCCTGAGGGTGGCTTAAATGTGTACTGGGTTACAGTGGGCCCTACATTCACTTCACCCATGGCCACATCTATCCCAAAACTATTCATAGTCTGCTCAATAATCCCGGCATTTTCCTTCACATTTCCGGCATCTGGCTTGCTAGTTGTTTCCTCTACCAAATCCAAGCTAGGGCCAACCCACTCCTCATCCACCCCCATAGTCAGTGCCTCCTCCTCCTTGGCTTCTCCATCCTCTACAGACTTACCGTTGGCATTAAGGGTTCCGCGTACCTCCAAGCGATTACTGGCAACCATTGGCTCATTAATTTGAATTTCAGAAGCAGTTTCCACCGGTCGCTTTCTAAGCATCCCAAACAAACCTTTGATCATTTGTAGTAGCGAAACATTAGCTGCTGTGACCAAGCATATTAGTAAAATTATTAACAAAATTGCTAGCGCCGCTCCGACATTCAAAACTCCCAACATAGAGTTAGCAATCCCGTAGCCCAGATAACCCCCAAATCGTCCTTCTGCAGCTGCTTGTGATGACACGTTCGAATTTACAAACAAATGAAATATACCGGCTAGAGCCAACAACACCCCTGCCATACCCAGGTAATTATTAGCTTTAACTTCGTAACGATCAGGCAAGAACAACATCACGGCGAGCATCGCCATGGTCACAGGCAGCAAAAATGCTGAAAAACCAATGCCTAAACTTACACCTTTAAACAACATTCCAGGCAAAGTTCCGCCCACCCCAAAAATAGCCAAAATCAACAAAATCACCAAGGCAGTTAGGGTAAAGGCAATAATCTCTCGAGTTACCTCAGGTGAAAGCTCTGGCTTCCAACTAAAATAAGCTGCTTGGGCTTTTCGACTGCTGCTTCGCCGACTACTTACCCGACGACTGGATTTCTTTGATTTTTTTTTGCGTGCCATAAGAGGTATTATACCAGGGATTTACTCATAAAAACTAAGCGCACTTTAGGTTTTTAGCATAACAATTTAGAGGGAGCCTCCCTTTAATCGCTTACGCTTGCGAAATGAGTTACGTCCTGCCACAATTATTTTGCTGTTCAGCTAGAACCCTTGCCGTAAAGCGGCTCGAACAAAGGATCGGCATGAAGCGACTCATGGCAATAACAGCGTTGGCGGCAATGGCTCTTCTGGGGATGGCCCCACCGGCAAATGCAGACGGATCCATTTTCTGTCCGCCCTCCTCGAGCAGTACTTATATCCCATTTGACAACCAGGTCAGCGTGCAAGCAACAGACTTGGGAAACCAGACCCCTTTGGTCGACTTGAGCCAGCCGATTCATCTCGCACCTGTCACATACAGTGCCCACGCGGTCGTTCAAGTGCAACAACCTGACGGAAGCAAGGTACCAGCCGTCCTACTATGCAGCCTTCCTGCCCATGAAGGCCACAATCGAGTCCTCTTCTATGCAGCTCTCCTGATAATTGGCATGGTGGCCGCGCTTGCAGTCTTACGCGTCACGCCTCGAAGAGATGACCGACATAGCAATAGTTGATGGGGCAAGGCCATCCGCGTTCAGAACCGGCGCTCCCAAAATAGCGCCGGTTCTGAAGCCATTATTACTTCAACGCTGCCGCCTTTTCGCCAATATCAATCGGGTAAACCCCCGTAAAAGCCGATGTCGAAAAACATGATTCTGGGAGTCCAGTAGCCTTAATCATTCCCTCATAACTTAAAAAACCCAAGCTATCGGCATCCATAAATTTCTGCATTCCGGCCAGATCCATCCGCGCCGCCAACAAATCCTTAGGATCCGGGGTATCGATACCATAATAATCCGGATACTTTACTGGCGGAGAGCTTATTAGAACGTGGACTTTTTTAGCCCCAGCGCCATAAAGCATGCGCACAATTTTCTTGGTGGTAGTCCCTCGCACAATCGAGTCATCTATTACCACCACGTCACGGCCTATCAAAGCTTCTGGCAAAGGGTTAAGCTTCATCTCAACACCTTTATCGCGCAAACGTTGGGCAGGCTGAATAAAAGTGCGGTGAATGTAGCGATTTTTAATTAGTGCAATGTCAAAAGGAATTCCAGAAGCGCCAGCGAATCCAATAGCCGCCGGAATAGCCGAATCTGGCACCGGTATTACCACATCTGCCTTTATGGGGTACTCATCCGCGAGCTGTTTGCCCATAGCACGCCGAACCGCATTAACGCTGCGCCCCAGCAACATGCTATCCGGACGGGCAAAATAGACAAATTCAAAAATATCGAGCTTAGGGTTGGGCTGGGCTAGTTGAGTTGATTTCAAGCCAGTTTTATCAATTACCACCATCTCGCCCGGGTTAACTTCCCGCCAAAAAGCCGCACCGATAATATCCAGGGCACAGGTCTCCGAAGAAGCCACCAACCCATCAGCCAAACGCCCTAACGACAAGGGACGAATTCCACAATGATCCCGAAAGGCCACCAACTGTTTTTTATCCATTGCCACAACCGAAAAAGCCCCCGTAAATAATGGGTAAGCTTGGCACACGGCATCAGGCAAAGAAAGCCCTTGATCCATATAATGTGAGATAGCTGAGGCCATTAAAGCAGAGTCGTTGAGCCCATCGGTCGCTATTCCTTCGTCCCCAAGCCAAGCCAATAGCTTTGTAGTACTTGGTAGATTGCCATTGTGTGCCAGTGCAAGATTATGATCAACTATCGGCTGGCCATGACTTGCCAAGGTCCCACCCGAGGTAGAATAACGATTATGCCCAATCGCGATTTTCCCCACTAATCCGTCCAAAGACTCTTCATCATATGCATGTGCTACCAACCCTGCTTTGACATGACGGAAAAATTTTTTTCCGTCTGTCGAAGCAATTCCGGAAGTTTCTTGCCCCCGGTGCTGCAATGCCCACAAACCAGAGTAAACTAGGCGTGCAGCTTCAGGTTTTTGAGTGTAAACCCCAAAAACACCGCACTTTTCGCCTAGCTTGTCTCCGTCTTGCATCCAGACCCCTGTTTCTATCTATCTATTAAACCATTCCGCTAGGGTTTAGGGTAGAGGGGTTAGGGTAAAAGCTGCTGCATTAGCTTACTCAACATTTTCTGAACTTCTATCAAGAGGTGATTACAATTAACGATATTAAGACTAGGATAAAGCCGATTAATCAGAATTAATTGCGTCTCTAGCTCAGCAGAAGAAGCATCTGAAATCGATAAAAAATGTAAATACTCTTTACGATGTTTTCTTTTATACCCTTCCGCAATATTCGACGGAATCGAAACAGCCGCACGTCTAGCCTGACTGGTTAACCCAAATTGCTCAGAAATAGGCAGGTCTTGCGTAACAAGATACACATTCTCAACCAGTTCCATCGATCGCTGCCAAACGGTTAAATCTTTAAAAGACTGCAAACTCACAAACTTCTCACTTCCTACCCTCTTCGTTCCCACCCTAAACCCTCTACCCTAAACCCTAGTACAACTAGACTTCGTTGATCACCGTAATAATCATGGGATTCCGTTTGGTAGCATTGTACAAAAAATCGCCAATTTGATCGCGTAATTTAAGCTTGAACTTAGACCAGTCGGTTGGTTCTTTGGTGTTGCGACGCTCAAACATTTGCCGCACCTCTGCACGCGCACGGTTTACTAATTCCTCGTTTTCTTTCATGTAGATAAATCCTCGAGAAATAATATCTGGACTCGTAATCAATTTGCCACTACCACGCGCCACAGTAGCTACAATCACAAAAATACCGTCACTTGCCATAGCCAACCGGTCGCGTAACACCACACCCTCAACATCCCCGACTCCTGTACCATCAATCATGATTTTTCCGGCCGGAACACGAGCGCCTTTGCGTCCCCCACGGCTATCAAATTCTAGAACGTCACCATTATCGATCACAAAGACATTTTCGCGCGGTATCCCTGTCTCAACCGCAATGTCCGCATTGCGCACCAAGTGATGAAATTCGCCGTGAATAGGCATGAAATATTTTGGCCGCACAGCTTCTAGCAAATCCACAACATCGTCGTGGCTTGCATGTCCCGAACAATGCAGCAGGCCATGATGATCAAGCTCAGAAGTATAGCGTTGGTACACATGAGCACCTTCACGCATCAACGCATCTACCGTAGCAACCACCGCCTTCTCATTCCCCGGAATAGGACTGGCACTGTAAATAATCGAGTCTCCAGGCTTAATTTTGATATGCGGGTGGTCGCCAGTACTCATTCGATTTAAGGCCGAGTTAATTTCACCTTGAGAACCTGTACAAAGCACCACCACCTCCGTATCAGATAGCTTCGCGACATCCTGAACTCTTATTATTAAACCGGATGGGACTTTGATGTAGCCTAATTTTACAGCTAGTTCTACATTTGTCAGCATACTACGGCCTACAAACGCTAGCTTACGCTTGGTTGCCTGTGCAGCATCAACAATCAGTTGTATTCTGGTCATGCTGGACGCAAAAGTTGATATTATTACTCGTCCATTTGCACGCTTAAACAGATCTTCAAATGTCGACTCAATATCGCGTTCTGAAGCTGTGCGACCAGGAAAATCGCAACGAGTACTATCGCTCATGAGTAACAAAACACCTTTTTGCCCCAATTCAGCGAATCGGGGCATATCCATCTTGCGCCCATCAATCGGGTCGGGGTCTAGTCGCCAATCTCCAGTGTGAATCACTGTTCCCACCGCAGTCGTAATAACCACGGCTGTTGCGTCGGGAATAGAATGCGTTACTCGCACCAGCTCTACCTTAAATGTTCCAAGCTGCACTGTCTCATGCTGGTCTGGATCCATAACTCGAAACTGAGGCGCTGTTTGCAGCTTAAACTCCTCTAGTTGTTTTTCCACCATCCCTAGAGACAGACGGGTACCGTATAATGGCGCCGGCAATTTAGGTAATACGTAAGCCACCCCACCGATGTGATCCATGTGACCATGAGTTATAACAATACCGCGAATTTTATGCTTTTTGTCTTCCAAATATGAAACATCTGGAATAACATAATCAATACCAGGCTGATCTTCTGTTGGAAACATAAAACCAATATCAACAATGATAATATCATTGCCATACTCAATCGCTGTCATATTCTTGCCTATCTCTCCCAAACCTCCCAATGGAACTATTCGTAAGACTGGTTCTCGAGCAATTGCCTGATTAGCTACACGGGGACCGTTAGTGACAGTTTTTACTTGGGTAGCCTGCGTACCGCCTGAGCCATTGTAGACACTCTTATTTACAGGGATCTCATCGTAATTGTTTATCGAAGCTTTTAGTATACTGGGACCGCTGGCAGGGGCACCTCGCCCCCGGCGACGGTCTGACGAACCACGCCCACCACCTCCCGTATTCCGGGAATTCTGACTTGAAGGACGGGAACCAGCTGTCGCCGACTGTTGCGGCCTGTTTTGATTGCTAGGTTTCTGCGGTTCTCTTGGTACAGCCTTCGAAGGCCCTTGATCGTTGTTATTGTGCTTTGGTTCCATATATCCTTTCGTTTTTGCAAATCATAAATTATGAATCAAGCAACTCGTGCCGCTCCAACCCATAATTAGTGACTCATTCTTCATTATTCATGTCTTAATAAATTTTAATATTGCTGGTATTTTGTTAAAGTCCTCAATCAATGTTTGGCGCATCCCCCCGTTATATAGCGCCGCCGCTGGATGAAACAAAGGCAAATACACTTGTCCATCCTTAGGTTTTGGTTGACCATGACATTGACCAATTTTAAGCTCTGGCAAAAACACATTCATTGCATGTCGTCCTAAAAACACCACCATTTTCGGCCGAATAATTTTAACCTGCTCCTTTAAATAAGGCACGAAAGCCTCTATTTCCTGGGGGGCAGGATCTCGATTTGCGGGGGGACGATATTTAACAATATTCGTAATATATATATCCTCACGTTTAAGCCCTATTCCAGCCAACATCTCGTTTAAAAACTTCCCGGCTGCTCCTACAAATGGGAGGCCTTGAATATCTTCATTTTTTCCCGGTGCTTCCCCTACAAACAACAGATCTGCATTAGGATTACCGTCACCTGGGACAAGTTGAGTCGCTCCAGCCGCCAGTTCAGGACAAACCTTGTTGGCTACAATTCGGTCGGCAATCTCTTGTAGGGCCGCTTTCTTATCCATTCTCCACCCACTTACGCAAATCAAGACTCGAGGAAAACATTTAACGTTTGACTATTAATCTTTTACGCACTTGCAAGTCAAATGTCAGAGGTTAGGTGTTAAATGTTTCTATAAGCTTAGATCCCTCATTTGAATCTCTTAAAAAAGAGACTCTGATCAGTTATCTAACGATGTTTAGATTTTGCAGGTTTTTTCCGCTGTCCGATCTGGGCAAGTGCGACCCCCAACAATGCAATGAACAGAAAGACCCATATACCGAATCCTATCGACATTAACCAGGTGTTGCTCATTCCGGTTAAATATCCTGCTACAAACCCCAGCACTACTACGGCTGCTACGAGAACTGTTCCGCTAACTGGCGTATATTTTGGTGAGCTCACATTCACTCCTTATTACCAATTTTTTAATTACTCTTTTTCGGCAGCTTTTTTACTTAAATTGAGCCGTCCTTGCGAATCAATTTCCATAAGCTTTACCTTTATAGTATCACCTAATTTCACAATATCTTCAACTTTTTCTACGCGCTTATCTGACAACTGGCTGACATGTACCAGGCCATCCTTACCAGGCATAATGTTAACAAAAGCACCAAAATCCATAATCTTTACAACTTCACCAGTATAAATTTTGCCCACTTCGGGTTCTGCCACAATACTTTCAATCCACTGAACTGCTTTTTGAGATGCATCGCCATCACTCGAAGCAATCATGACAAGACCAGAGTCTTCGATATCAATTTCGACTCCCGTTTCTGCAATAATTTTGTTGATCATTTCGCCACCCTTGCCAATTACTTCACGAATTTTTTCAGGGTTAATCATCAACTTGGTGATACGTGGTGCAAAAGGCGCTAGCTCAGGTCGTGGTTTATCTATAACCTCCATCATTTTACCCATAATGAATGCGCGGCCATCCAATGCCTGAGCCAGAGCATCCTTCATGATTGCTGGAGTAATTCCTTTAACCTTAATGTCCATTTGTAGTGCCGTGATGCCGTCATCGGTACCTGCCACCTTAAAATCCATATCGCCAGCAAAGTCTTCCGCCCCCTGAATGTCCGATAACACTACATATTTATCACCATCAGTTACTAGACCCATGGCAATTCCCGCTACCGGTTTTTTAATTGGTACACCAGCATCCATGAGTGATAATGTCGAACCGCAAACGCTAGCCATACTAGTAGAACCATTTGATGCAACGGCCTCCGATACAGTCCTGATTGTGTAAGGGAAATCTTCCACGCTCGGGATTACCGGCACCAAAGCCCTCTCGGCTAAAGCTCCGTGACCAATTTCTCTTCGTCCAGGACTACGCATAGGCCGAACCTCTCCCGTAGAATACCCTGGAAAGTTGTAATGGTGCATATAGCGCTTAGTAGTATCCTCCTCCATCGTATCAATCAATTGGGCATAGCTCGTAGAACCTAACGTTGTTACATTAAGCACTTGGGTCGTGCCACGGGTAAACAAGGCTGAACCGTGGGTACGAGGAAGCAAACCAACTTGGGCACTGATCGGTCGAATCTCAGTTGTCTTACGACCATCAGGTCGATCTCCATCTTCCAGAATAGCTCGGCGAATTTCGTAGTCAATTACTTTTCCAAAAGCCACCTTTACCTGATCATCCGAGTAATCTTTCTCATATTTTGCAAGCACCTCTTTTTCAAGATTTTTTATTGCATCATGACGCTGGTATTGATCCTGGTGTCGAACAGCCGCTCCTAATTTACCTTTGAGATAAGCGTCAATTTCCTTAAATAAACCTTCATCAGCCTTGTAAAGTTCATAGTCCTTGGCTTTCACTCCAATAGCTGCCGCCAGCTCTTCTTGAAGCTTAATAACCGGTTGAATGGCTTTATGAGCTAGTTCTATGGCTTGAATCATAGTTGCTTCATCAATCTCATTAGCCCCAGCCTCAACCATCATAATGGCGTCCTTAGTTCCAGCCACTGTTAAATCCAACGTACTTTTGGCCATTTGCTCGGTGGTAGGAAATACCACCAGCTCTCCGTCGATCTGACCAACCCGCACGCCAGCTACTGGGCCTTCAAAAGGTGCGCCCGATAGCATCAAGGCTGCAGAAGCCGCAATAATAGCAATTATATCTGGTGCATACACTAAGTCAGCCGAAATTACTGTTGCAACAGCCTGGACATCATTACGATAACCTTTGGGAAACAAGGGACGAATCGGACGGTCAATCAAGCGCGAGCTCAAAGTAGCATGTTCACTTGCTCGGCCCTCGCGTTTTATAAACCTACTACCACTAATCTTACCGGTCGCATACATCCGTTCTTCGTAATCAATTAATAAAGGGAAAAAATCAATTCCATCGCGAGGCTGATTACTTACAACAGCCGTACCCAACACCATTGTGTCTCCATAACGAACAGTTACGGCGCCATCAGCCAAAAAGGCCATCTTGCCGGTCTCAATTGTAAGGTCGTGTCCGCAAAAATCGGTTGTAAAAACTTCTGTCTTAGCCCCAAAGGGGTTAATTATGTCTTGGTTTACCATACTCTCCTTTTCTATAGCGAGACGGTTCAGGGACAAGAGATTAAAAATTTAATCCCAAAGCTCTAAATCGTCCTTGCCACATTTAACTTTTAACACCTGACATTTGACACTTGCAACTCAAGTCAAAGGTCAAAGGTTAATGGTCAAAGGCTATCTCCGCAGCTCTAGCTTCTTAATAAGTTCTAAATATTTGTCGTTATTTTTTTTGCTTAAATATGTCAGCAAACTGCGCCGCTTGCCCACCATCATTAAAAGCCCACGTCGGCTGTGGTTATCCTTCTTGTGCATCTTAAGGTGATCGGTCAACTGGGTAATTTTTTCAGTAAAAATACCAATCTGAACCTCAGCCGAACCAGTATCGGTTTTGTGGTTTTGTAGACTAGAAATAATCTTCGATTTGTCTTCTGTTTGTAGCATTACCGGTAGAGTCTAGCAGATTTGAATGGTTTTATCAATAGTAAGGATCCTAAACGCTTGAGGTTGCTTTCCCAACCCCGGCGTATAGGCCGGGGTTGGGAAAGGCATGAGGCAGTGACAGGTTGCACGTCACAAGAGTTGTTGAATCAGCTCGGTAAGTCGCACCTCTAGTAGTCAGCCTATGGGCGGTTGCGTCGAGAGTCAGATCGACCCTGCGACGCTCCTCCTGCGAAAGCGAGACCGAGAAAGAGAACACCTCCTCCTACCAAGCCCCCGGCAAACACGGGCTGAGATGGCTCGGCAGTGTAAGCAAAGAGAAAAGCGGCCACGAAAAGAATGGCTGCGACGCCAACCAAGACCGCCGCTCGAGCATACTTTTGGGCACCCATCTAGATCGTCCTCCTTGTTGTCAATCCGCAGGAGCGGAAACGAACTCTGGAGCTAAATTAAATCATAAATCAGCAACAATTACGAGCATTTTCTCCAAGAGCTTAAACGGCTTGAATCGAATTGATAATCACACTTGGCTCAGCATCCAACTCCACCGCCTGATCCAACAAATACTCGCCCACTCTCGTCCGCATCAAAGCACTCAAATAAGCCCCTACTCCCAACCGCTCACCTATATCAGCCGCTAAGCTGCGAATGTAAGTGCCACTGCGAACAACTAACTTTAATTTCCAACTTGGGGTATTCGTAATTTATTAACTCTACCGAATGTATGGTCACCTCCCGGCTAGGCATTTCAACCGCTTCGCCACGTCGTGCCCGTTTATAAGCTTCTTGCCCGTTAATCTTAATTGCCGAATATACCGAGGGCGTTTGTGTAATTTTACCGACAAATTCCTCGAGGCATTGATAAAGACCAGTTCTTAATATTTTGTTTGCAGAGTCTCCAGATTCAAGACCTGGTCTTGAAGATGTAATCTCTCCCTCCCGATCACCCGTAGTACTCGTGGCACCCAAAGTAATCTCCGCCACATAGGTTTTATCAAGTTTGCTAAAGATTTGGGCTTGCCTGCACGCAGTACCAAATAACATCAGCATTAAACCGCTAGCGGCCGGATCCAGCGTACCAGCGTGACCGATCTTTAGCTTTTGCCCTTGCATCTGCGGTAACAAAACTCGTCTCAGTACTCGAATACAATCAAACGAGCTGATTCCTTCTGGTTTGTTCAGTAAAAGTAGTCCGTTTTTATCCATGGCTCTAACTATAACCGACTAAGTACATTAAACAGCGTTAAGAGGTCGATTCACCCGGGTTTGGTACCTCAGATGTAACTCCAGGCTGCATTTGATGACTTGAGTTAACATCAGTCACATCCAAGTTTGTAACCTCAGTTGGGTTAAGAGTCGGCATGTGCGGCATTACAGCGTTCCAGTCCAGTGCAGCCAAGTTTGGCCCTGTATCATCTCCTGTCGCTGTTTCTTGTTGTTTAAGCATACCGGGCTCCACAGCTTGAACTGGCTCAACATTTACCGCTGCTTCCGTCACAGGCACAGGTTCAGTTGATTGAATTTTAGGCTCCACATAAGTTGTTGATTCAGTATCTGGAATTGGTTTAGAGGCAGATAACTCAGCCGATTGTGGCGCTGCATTGGTTGACTTTTCAGGCCGTCGGTCTTTGTCCCGTCCATCACGCCCATCTTTCCCGTCGCGTCCATCGCGGCCGCCACCACTATAAAGCGATTTGATAATTTGCTGTTGTTTCGCTCCTGCAGCCATCAATTGCGCCGCCACCGTCATACTTTTTGCAGTTGTGTGCGGTGCGCTAAAACGATCGGTAGCAGCAATAATACCTGTTAGCATAGCCGTAGCGATCTGCTCATCAAGCAAACCCGCCTGCAGACTTTCCGCGAGCGAAATCAACATTTCACTCAGTGTAGCGGCATTTGTATCAACCAAATTAATAGCACCATAGCTTTCGTTAATACGATGGAAATCAAGATTTAATATTGGCGTAGATTGCAATATCCCACTGTTCTGTTCAAATACGCGATCAAGCTTACTACGACTTGCTACTCCCATAACTATTACCAGGTCATAATGATAATCACCATGGGTAAAGCTAACATCTTGCGCCGAAAAACCACCTTTAAAAGGTGTGATGTGAACATTGAGCTTGCCGTTTTCTACCGTATACTTTAGTTTATCAACTTCTGCCCTAGACAGATCCAAGCGCATAATAAAATCTCGTAAGCCAGTGAGATTACGTTCCACCAAGCCACCAGTCATGAAGCTAACGCTTGTGGGCATCGAATCGCTTACCACTGCAGTAACTTTTTTGCCAAATTTACGCAATATTAAAGATAATGCCACTACACTCGATACTTGATCGACATTAGGACGCTGGCCAGTAACAATTAATATGCTTTCGGCTTGACGAATCGCTTCGGAAGCCTGTTGTTTAGGAGTTAAATCCACGCTCAAATTTTTCCATTAGTATAAAACAGGCTTGCCCTAACTAGCCTTAGCTTATAGTAGTAGAGCTAATCTCTAAGCCAGTGCTCAAGTCTACTGTAAAAACTTGCTTTTGTCAACTTTTTGTTCTTAGCAGTTTTAGCACTAGCAACATCCACATATTTCTAATACCATTTACAAACGAACCTAAATAGTTTAAAGTCTATCAAGTCTATAGATTAAATGATGAACTGTAAGGACCCCAGATGCCAATTATTAAATCAGCTATCAAGCGCGCTCGCCAAACCACTAAGCGCCGCACCCTTAACAACCGAGTTAAATCGGCTGTAAAACAGGATGTACGCGTTGTCATGGACGCACTTGTCACGGGTGAGCTTAAGACCATCGAAACTGCCTTGCGAGCCGCCCAAAGCGAAATCGACCGAGCAGTAAAAAAAGGCGCTTTGCATAAAAATACTGCTTCTCGCCGCAAATCACGACTAACTGCTGTTGTCACAAAAGCGCTGACTCCTGTCGAAAAAGTAGCCGACAAAGCTAAAACCACCAAAGCTGATAAGCCAAAAGCCAAAAAACCTGCAGTCAAAAAGTCAGTTTCTTCTAAATAAACTTATCATTTTTAACATTTTTATTGCGCTTATATCTGTTAGACTATGCCCATGAAGAACCTGACTCCTGCCGAGCTACTGCGCGAAGAATACCTTGAACTGTGCGAGCAACTGTTGGCTCGTGCCAAAGATATGCGCAACTACGCTATGAAACCCGGCAATGCTTGGCTAGCCCGAGCCGAATTAGCTCAAATAATTTCACTCACCGGTGATTTAGAACAATTGCTAGATCAAATCAAGGATGCCGACACAGCCCAATAAAGCCTCAAAGATAAAATATCCTGAATGGATTTAAAGGCATATTATTCTAAACTGCAGCTATCTCGTAAATAAGTTGCTCCACTAGCTGCTCAGGCTTGCCCTTGCCGGTTTTTATCGCATAATCCGTTTCAACCGCCGCCAAATAAGCCGTTTTGAGGTAATCTTTACTCATTGTCTTCTGCAGGGCTAAAGCTTTGCCGGCGACATACGGGGAAAGCCCTGCTTGTTTTGCCAACTCACTTGAGCTGCCTAAACCAGCCGTTTTAGCCAACAATAAATTTCTGAGCTGCCATGTTATCATGGTCAATATATATAGCTCGCTTGTTCGTTCACCAATTAGTTCGCGAAAAATCAATAAGGCTTTGCCCACTCGCCGCGCCGACATCGCATCCACTAAATCGAAAATGCTCTGGGTAGGACTCGTAGCCACCATTTTTTTGGCTGAATCAATGCTTATGTGAGAATCATAGTTAACTAACTTCATAAGCTCTTGCTCCATTCGCCATTGGTCTTCGCCCACATTATCTATTAACCAAACGACAGCGTCGGCATCAATCGTACCCTCAAGCCTTACCACTTCGCGCCTAACCCAGGCAGCTAACTGTGCCGAATTTAAATTTTCAAACTTTACGCTCTTATCAACGCTCTTAGACATGGTCTTAAAATAGATGGTACGCTGATCTACTCCAGGCTCATAAAACACCGCTACGGTCGAATCTGGCACCTGTACCAACAACCCATGAATTTGCTCCGATGTAACTTTGTTCTCGCTTAATCGGTCTATTATCACCAACCTGCTAGTTGCTAAAAAAGGCATAGCGGTTAAGGCTCCTCCTAATACTTCGAACGCAACCGACCCATCAAACCGTTCCAACCCAAAATTGCTACCGGTCTTAGTTATGTAAGCTTTAGCCATGTCGCGAATTTTTTGTTTAGCCGCGAAGGTATTGGGACCATAAAAGAAAAATATCATAGCTTATAGTTTAGAGGTGAATCTGTAAAGTTGGAAGTCGAGACATCGACATGTTGTTTTTAGCAAAAAAAATTAAGTATAATTTCTTAGCTAAATCAACCTGTCAAAAGACGTAAAATATATTTTATCTTTATAAAACCTGGCATTTCGGGCACATATGCGTACCGCGTCCAGTTACCCGGATTTTTTGAATCACCCTTTTGCAAGCTGGACAGGCTTGCCCTTGCCTCCGAAACACACGGGCATGCTCAAGATAGTCCCCCTTACCTCCCAAAGCGTTCACATAATGCGTAAAGCTAGTTCCCCCGTGCTGCACCCCCAACGTTAAAATATCTCGAATGGCTTGAAATAACCGCTTAATTTCGGCCCCGTTAAGGCTCCCTGCCGATCGCGCAGGATGAATCCTTGCTAAATGCAGTGATTCATCGGCATAAATATTGCCCACTCCCGCCACGGTTGATTGATCCAAAATAACCGCTTTTATTGGCGCTCGAGCGTGTCTTTTGAGCTTAGCTGAAAACTCCTCAACTTTGAACGCACTACTTAGAGGCTCCGGCCCCATCCGCCCTATCAACGAATCAAGTTCTATGTTGGCCGTTTCTACCAATTTAATCCAGCCAAACTTGCGTTGGTCGTTGTAATACACTTGGTCACCGGACGCTAGGTTAAATACCGCCCGGGTTGATCTATCCGGCAAATCCCCAGCCATTGAACCAGTAGGATGGCCACCCGCAAAGCGCTCACCATCGCCCTTTATTAGCACTACTTGCCCCGTCATTTTAAGATGAAATAACAAGCTATAACCATTATCCAAGTCCCAGATCAGCACCTTACCGCGCCGGTTTACATGTTTAACGACGCTCTTTTCGACGGCTTGTCCAATCATATCTGTCGACGCCATAAAAGTAGATGGGTTTAAAACTTCCACCCTTTGGATGGTTTGACCCACGATTCCTAGTTCCAAGCCAGCTCGAATTGTTTCCACTTCCGGTAATTCAGGCATACGATTTATTATACCTGAATATGTGTTCTTCTATTGCAAAACAAACAAAAGTATGTTATTATACAAATCGTCTCATACTACTACGAAGGGATCATCCGATGCGTACGATTTTCCGGCGGGTCGCCCCCGTCCTCATCCCCGCTGGCCTGGTCACGGGTGCGGTCACGTACATGTGCGCCACCGATGCCAGTGGCAACCCCCGCCAGCTCAACGATGACGACACGTTCGAGATCATCCTGAGCGGAGCCTGCGCCTGCCTCGGCGCCACCATCGCACTGACCCTCCACTGGGCCCTCAACCGCTAGCACCTGATCAACCACATCTCTCAACCGCGCCTCTGGCGCCCCGGTTCGCAGCTTACCTGCTGCAACCGGGGCGCCTCACCATTTATAACCAATTTTGTGACGCTAGAGGTTAAACCTCTAGCAATTCATAAAGGAGGATGGGGCCGACGATCAAAGTCGTCAGCCCCACCGCACCGCAAGGCGCATCATACGCCCTGGGCTTATTCGTTTGCCGCAGACGAGGTACCTGCCCAAAGATCACACAGCCCGTATTCCTTGCTGACGTCTGGTCGCTCTAGCATTTCCAAGATTGCCTGAGCCAGAGGAGTCCACAAGCTCGGGAGAGCAAGTTCTGCTGGAGTTATGAGGCGGCTTGATCGTAACAACTGGCTTGCAAAACCTCGCGGATCAATATCGCACCCCAGCGCCTTCAGCTCACGTGCTACAGCCGTAGCCCGCAAGGGGTTGGTATCAGCCACAACACGGGCCGCACCGATGGCCGCCCACAGTCGACCGTCTGCACCAGCTTGAGTTCCTCGCCGTATCAAGTTCTCAGCCGTCGTTCGAAGGACGGTGCTGAGATTAGCTGAGATTTGTCTCATGAATCTCCCTTACATCGCCAATCGAGTTTTGGACTTCCAAATTATAACCGCAACCACTAACTTAGGTCATTGGTTAAAAACCCAACAAAAATTTTTAAAAAATTCTAAATTTAGCTAAAAAGGAGTTTAAGCTACTTATTTTAGCTGTCCCCAGCTTTTACCTACAGCTGTATCAACCGCCAAAGGGACGCCGATATCGTAAACATTTTCCATGACCTCTTTCATAACTTTGGCCACCTCAACTCCCTTATCCTCATCGGTTTCAGCTATCAGTTCATCATGGATTTGCAACAGCAGTTGAGTTCCAAGGCGGGTGGTGGATCCCGGATCCGGAGCGCTATCGCTTCCGATCGGGGATGACAAACCCGCCATCCCCAGCTTTGGCACAAGTGCAATCATAGCCAGCTTATAAATATCAGCTGCCGTTCCCTGAATTGGCACATTTACTGCCATTCTTTCGGCTGCAGCCGCCACAATGTGATTGTTCGAGTTAATTTCTGGACATGGCCGCTTGCGCCCAAACAGGGTTTCTGTGTACTCGTTTTTGCGTGCAAACTCCTTGGTCTCCTCTATATATTGAGCTAGTTTTGGTCTGACTTCAAAATAGCGTTTTATAAATCCTAGTGCCTCATCGCGAGCCATCCCTGTAGCGACGCTCAACCCATGGGCACTCATCCCATACAGAACTCCAAAATTAATTGTTTTGGAGGCACTCCGTTGGTCTTTGGTAACTTTATCAAGAGACACACCATACAACTCGGCTGCTGTTTGTTGATGCAAATCAACGCCACTTTTAAAGGTTTCTATCATGGCCTCATCCTTAGAAAGTGCTGCTGCCACTCGCAACTCAATTTGGGAATAGTCTGCTCCCACAAACACACGCCCAGGTGGCGTCACAAAAGCCTTGCGAATTTCCCGACCCAACTCCGTCCTTACCGGAATATTTTGCAAATTCGGATTTGATGAACTCAACCGACCAGTCTGGGCAATTGTTTGGCTAAAACTGGTATGAATCCGATGATCTACAGAACTTACCATCTCCGGCAGTGCATCTACGTAAGTGTTCTTAAGCTTTACTAACTCACGATACTCAAAGATCATCTCAATAATGGGGTGCAAATGGCGCATTTTCTCCAACTCAGTTGCAGCTGTTGAATAAGCCGTTTTACCTTTTTTAATGCCCTGGGGATCAATCCCTAAATTTTCAAATAAGATTCTGGCCAACTGCCCTGGAGAAGCAATGTTGAACTTTTCCCCTGCCACTTTCCAAATTTCTTCCTCCAGTTCCAAAATCCGAGCGCTAATGCTTTTATTGAAGTGTTTTAAAAAGTCTTTATCAAGTGTAATACCGGCCAGCTCCATGTCTCCCAAAAGTGGTATCAACGGCCACTCCATTTGACGTGCTAAATCATCGAATCCGGTTTTAACCAATTCTGGTTGCATTTTTTGGTACAGCCGCCAGCTTATATCAGCATCCTCTGCAGCATAACGCGTAGCATCTTCTACTGTTACGCGGTCAAACGAAACCTGCCCTTTGCCTTTACCTATCATTTCCTCAATCGGTATCATGTCTATCCCTAGTTCGGAATATGCTAAGTCACCCAAAGTTTGCGATCTCATTAACGGATTCATCAAAAACGCCGCAATCATAGTATCAAAGACTATTGGTTTGAGAACAACACCATGAGTCGCAAGTACCTGATAATCGAACTTTAGATTATGTCCAATTTTTCCAATTTTTTCGTTTTCTAGCACTGGCTTAAGCTTTGTAATCACCAGTTCTAGATCAAGCTGGGATTTATCCTTGCCCCCCTCACTTGTTTCATGCCCAACCGGTATGTAGTAAGCTTCCGCCTCTTTAAAGGACACTGCTATCCCCACCAACTTGGCCGATATTACAGCTATATCATCCGTTTCAGTATCTACCGCAAACTCACTAACTGTAGTCATTTTTTTCAGCAGATCATCCAGCTGCTGCACGCTTTTAACGCAAATGTATTTGGTATCGTCTATGTGTGAGCGCAACTTTTGCGGTGTTTTTGAGTCAAACAAACTTGGCGGAGCACCAACCTCTGCCATGGCTAGTTCAGCTGGCAGTTTTGCCAACAAGCTTTTAAAACCCAGTCTCCGAAACAGTTCATGTGTAGCTTCACGGTTATAACGGCCCACTTCCGCTTTATCCAGCTCTAAAGTCACTGGTGCGTCGCAAACAATAGTTGAAAGTTTTTGACTCAAGTAAGCTAGTTCTTTGTTATCGGTTAATCGTTCTAAGAGCTTACCCTTGTTCTCATCCAAATGCTCATAGACGCCGTCCAAACTGCCATAACGCTGGATTAGATCCATAGCCGTTTTTTCACCGACTCCGGGCACCCCCGGAATATTATCGCTCGCATCGCCCTTAAGCGCCTTGAGGTCAATAAACTGAGCCGGCGTCATCCCATAACGCTCTTGCATCGCCGGAAGATCATACAGCACGCTCGCCCCTGTCATAGGGTTATACAGATCCACTTTGGTAGTATCACTCACAAGCTGTAATTCATCGCGATCGCCTGTAACCACAATCGTCTCAACTCCTTTGGCTTGAGCAGCCAGCGTCCCTATAACGTCATCGGCTTCATAGTTTTCGAGTTCTACAAAGGGTAAATTAAGCGCTGCCACTAGCTCTTTTACCAAGGGTATTTGGGCATACAGATCATCCGGCTGTTTTGTACGAGTCGCTTTATATTGTGGATACAACTCATCTCGAAAGGTTTTACTTGATTTGTCCCAAGCCACAATAGCGTAATCTGGCTTTAAATCATTAAAAACTTTGAGCAAAATATTAGTAAACCCATACACTGCATTAGTCGGCAACCCTTCAGAGTTCGTTAAATGTGGAATAGCGTGATACGCCCGGTGGAACAATGCATTTCCGTCAACTAATATTAGTTTCTTTTGAGCCATGCCCTATAGTATAGCGTAACTCAGCCGACCTCTTTTAATAGATCTCTTGTCTCTTACATTTTGTAACCCTCGACACTGATAACTTTTTTTGGCATCCTCGATTCATCATTCGTAGTACTACCTAACCCCTTCCTCTTTTCACATATATCTCATTGAGATATATCGTATATCAAGTAGTTGAGCTCAAACAATATATTTCCATGTATCTCAATAAGATATATAATAAAACCATGGTAAAGTCTCTGAAGCATGACGATCAAATCAGACTCAGCTTATTGGATATAAGAATCTTAAGCGTCTTGTTAAAGCGAAGAGCCAACGCTTACGAACTAGTCAAACTGTGCCAAAAAGATGCCGTAGACGAGCCGAAGTTCAGTTATGGATCAATATCCCGCACCTTAAACAGGCTTGAAAAATTTTACATGGTTGAAAGCTCGGAGAGTCATCACCCCGGCCACACTTCTAGAACCTACTCTATTGCTGGCTTTGGGCAGGAGTTCCTGGGAGAAGAACTAAAGCGTCTAAAAGAATTAGTATCTCAGGTCGAGTATAGGTTGCACTTAAAATCCAGTCATAAAACCAAAAACCTCGCCCAAGCAACCCGCCCATTTATGTAAATAATGGCGCTGCTGACCGAGGTCTTGATTCTGGGATGTCTGAATAGGCTTTAATAGCCAGCCTAAAACTTCAAATTCAACTTTTGAAGCGCTGGGTTGGCCTTCGATCAGCCATTAAGTCGATCGAAGGGAAGTGATATTGTGACGCGTTGTCCGCTTGATGCGGGTTGGTCGCGCTAACCATTTTGCTCGTCTACTGGGCTGCCTAAGACGCCGGAACGTCGCTGCTGACCGAACCCGACTGCTCCCCCTCCTCACAGATGCGCGGGATGACGAGAGTCAGGTTGGGATCCAGAACAGCTGTGTCAGCCCCAATGTAGTGGCTGCGCTCACGAATCAGTGCCTTCCAGTCGTCAACCCCTTGTCCTTGACGGTTGTAGGTCGCGACGGCAACGGCCGACAGTGTCTGGCCCTGCGTCGGCTGGCTCGTGTAGCTGCAGGCGTACATCCTGGGGAGAGGCGTTACGCTCCACAGCGAGCTGGCACAAGCCGACGTCGAGACTGCGACGAACAGAGCAAATGTGACTGCCGCGATGACCGTGCGGCTCCGGTGGGTATTGCTTTTGGTTTGCATTCCCTGCCTCCTTTCTCACAAAGACAAAGAGCGCAAACCAACCGTTGCAACCCGCAGTTTTCGTCCTGAGCGATCCCACTTAGATGGGAAGAATCGAAGGACTCATCAGCTCCGACACACATCGGAGGAACTGCCTCGAAGAGGTCTCACTCGGTCACTTAAAGCGATCAAGGAGCTCTCTCTTCGAGAAGGAGTTTTTGTCGCGGTTTAACCTGCGCCATGGCTTACTCCTGTGCCGTCGAGCCTACGAGTTCGGATGTGAAGATTATTGGTTTTTCAGGCCAACAACTCTGGGGACCGAACCCGCAATTTCACCAGTGATTCCCCCAGACCAATTTGTTCATCCCCCGCCACTCTCGCGACCGCATCCCAGGAGCTTTTCCCCTGGACTAGCGTGGACGGGTTATCGTCCGGGTTTGGTCTTTTCACATTACTGCCAGTACCCTTCCTTTCCCACGATGGGAGAGGATATTGTCTTCCCTACTGGGGATGACAGTGCGGGCCGCACTCGCGAGTCGCGGACGTACGCGATACCGACTGGTTTCTGGTGGCGAACTTGGGAGAGCCTTGCTTTGGCGTACTGCCAAAGAGGCATCATCCTTTTTAGACATTGCGTTCTCTTATAAAAGAAGTTGCTGGTTCCACCCAACACCTCCTGGGGAAGAGAGACGCACTTTAAACCAGTAGAGTTACCCCAGTCCGACTTTCTTAACCAGCCCTATTAAGGATGGCGCGGACTTTTATCTCTTACTCTCACCCATTTTGGGTACCACGCTCAGGAGCGCGCCCGATTGGCCCGGGAACCTTTTGAGTTTTTCTGGTATGGGACTTGGCTGGAAGTTTGCGACTTCCGAAACCGAAGCAGACTATCTGCGCCAGTTTCGAAAGTCGACTCCCAAATGTTAAATATGCAGCCGTTTCGTCCTGAGCGAGTCCCGCACCCGCAGGACGAATCGAAGGACTCATCAGATCCACTACTTAGTGGATGACAGCTCCCATTCAAGCGCGAAAAAATTAACGCTTGAATGGGTTACAGGTTGCTCTGAACCGAGCTTGATGGCCACACCTATTGGCCAGCTTTTGTTTTCGCTCTAGCCCAGAGCGCAACTTGGAGCTATGCTCCTTCAAGGTTCTTGGCGTAGCCGAACGCCGCAGATCTGCCTTAGGGGCAGCCGACCAACACCGGAGTGCCGTCAGGGAGGCCAAGCCTCCATCGTGCTTCTGCCTCCGTAGGAGGAAAAAGCAGATCAGACGTGATCTCGACGTATCGTTCGGCGTCTGGGCCGAAGATTACGCCCCAGACGAACCTCTGGGAGGATGAGCTGGCTCGGCCAACTCGTAACGTTTTCCTGCTGTTTTTCGCCATAAGTAGAGCTGCCGGGAATCGAACCCGGGCTTGGTCAGTTCGCAAATGCGACCATTCCAAGCGAAACCAATCAGCCCTCTTAGTCGCTTAGGGCGACCACTCCACCGACTAGTAGCCGATCCGGGCCTGCTCCCACTCGCGCTCCTGCTGCTCCCTCGCACAGGCGTGGCCGCTCTCGCAGCCCAGCCCAAAGAAGAACATGCAGATGTCGAAGGGCGAATAGCCCATCAACAGCGCAAGCAAGAGAATGTATTCGAACTCGTCCATTGCTCACCCCCTCCCATAGCTTTCCGACAACTAAGTTAAATGTTTAGCTCAATTGACGGAAAGTTAATGCAATAGTAAGCAAGAACAAAAAGTAAATGTACTATTGTGTCCATAACATTTGACGTTATTTTCACAACTTCACAAGCCTAGCATACATAATATATTTATGTCAATACTTTTTTACAGTTTTTATTAAAATTCTTTGTTTCGTATCTGTTAAAGTAACTAAAATTAATGTCGGCAAAAGTAAACTTAGCTACTGCCTGAGCCTAGTCGAAGGCCATTAACCCCCCCTTTTTTTTCGACAAGCCTGACTGCCGTCATTCAGGCTCAGGGAATAATGCATAAAAAACACGGCCATTGCCGTGCAAATACAGCTTCATAAAATGTGTTCCGTTTGCTGGAGGGTGGTTACCAGGCGATTCCCGGTTCCATGCCCTCCAGCAAACGGTGTGGCCCCAAAGGAGCCGATGTTTGGAAGTATTACTTTTGCAACTGCGACCGCGTTGAACGCGGGTGCTGTTCGATCTCGACGGTATGTGGGGGTTGATGCCCACCGCCAGATCTGGCTTTTTTTGACCGCCATACTCGCGGTCATCGCTCGATCGTGTCGATACCGGGCCAATGCCCGACCGGCAGATCCAGGTGTTGCGATGCGAGGTTCTCAGCCTGGATGGCCGGAGGTGTCTCGCATTGGACGACGGCTAGAGGCCGCCGCCTCCCATGAGGAGGTTCATCGATTTCCCCTTTCTCGGGAAAACTACTACGAGCTTGCGCACTCCCTTGGAGGGTCCGAAGGAGTAATCAGGGTAAAACACAGGCTTAACCCTTCAAACGTAGCTTAAGCAGTATAGCACGTTTATAAATTATTGTCAACCAAAGCTGACGTTATTTTTTGAGTTGGTTCTTCCAGGCAAGTTCAAAAAGCTGTCGAAGTGCACCTACAATCTCCTTACTTTCAATCAAAATACTTACAGAATTTTTTTCACCATATGTCTCCAAAGAAGCCCGATCGTCATAAAGATCAATGTCAGCAATAACTGGTTGACCTATTTTATAGGTCTGGCGTAATAACTTTGGGTCACTTGGCACATCGCCCACGTATGAGTAAATAACTTTGCTAGATATTTTCTTTTTAACTCTGTGAGAGGGGTTTGATCCCAGATGCCCAGGTAACTTCCTTTCAATCTCATCTACATTCGTCAAGCTGTATATTTCTGTCCCGGGCTTAGCCTTTTTTCGGGCATAATCGGTAACCGCTCTACTCCCCTCGGCGCCTTTATAAAATCGTACCACTGGAGCGTCTTCGGTATCAGCTCTGGCAGATTGTTTGAGCTCAGGTAACAACGACTTAAGCTCGTTCCGGCGACCCTTAACTAGCTCTTCTTGACTATCAATCCACCGATCCAGCGCCTCAGGCCCTTCCGGTACGAACACGGTTTTTTTATCTTCCGTACTCTGGCTCACCAGCCCAATCTCACCTAATTGATCAAGAATCACATAGGCCGTCGCGCGATTAACCCCAGCCTGTTCGGCAATCTTCTGTACAGCTGCAGGCCCCAAAAATAAAGACGCCACATATACCTTGGCTTCTTTGTCAGATAGTCCCAACGATTGTAACTTAGCGGCCAACTCTGTTATTTGCATAATTTCAACATAGCATTGTTGTCAGTTTTTTTCAACAGAATTCGTCTTATGACACGATTCACCACCCTGGCTATCATGCGTACAAAAAGTTGACATTTATATTAATCTATGTTAAAATCCGATTCATGTTTCGAGAACGTGCCACGTCTCAAAGACGCAAGCACCCTCGACACAAGTAGACTCCCTCCTGGGGTCAAAAGCATCACAACGGCGGGTTTCGGCCTCAGCCATCTCAAGCCCACCCAAATCGGCCTTCACATGGCCTCTATCCACGACCAACCGGTCGGGAAAGTGAGTTCCAATGTCCCAGTTTCTTCGTCGTCATGGCTTCCGCTGGACGCTCTGCACCCTGATTGTCGTCATCTTCGACGTCATCTTCCCCACGAGGGAACCCAAGCCGCTGACTCGTCGTGACCTCATCGAGGATGGTGCGCTCGGCGCAGGGTTCACGCTCGGCATCAGTGTCATCACCACCGTCACTGGCTAGCCCCCCACATATCCGGCCCCCACGGGCCAGCTCTTGGGAATCCCCTCCCCAGAGCTGGCCCGCTTTCTTTTTGAATGAAGTTATTCCCCTCTGTCATCTCGACCCTGTGGAGAGATCTATCCAGATGTTAATAAAAGGAGCCTTCGACTCCGCTCAGGCAATAAGACTAGCCCGATACTCTGCCTGTGGTTTCCCCACTTGCAAATCCTGCCATAGCTGCCGCACAACCCATTCTAACTGCGCCAGCGTCCCATCATTATGCAGCACAATATCAGCCTCAACTTCACTCATGGAGGTCTCCGTCACATCACTACTATGAGCAGAATGCGGCCGCATAACTTTTAAAATAACCCCCTTGTTAGCCTGAATCATGTCCGCATCATGGTCATAGCGGATTCCACCAACCGTCACCAACTTATAATCCCTCTCAGCTAGTTGTTTTATCCGTTTATCAAGCAAGTCGCTCCAAATTGGGCGATAAATCAGTTCAATCGCCATCCCACCCAACCACTGAAACAGCGCCCTATGTAGAGCCTTATTTTGTGGCACAATCGGCAGCGGTAGCCGGTCATGACGTTCACCCTCGGATTCTTCTAGCCATTGACCTATGTAATCAAGTAAACGCTTATGCAAAGTCACATTCGCAGAATCAGCTTCATTAATTTGTAAAACTTTGGCTGTTGTAGATTTACCAGTAACTTCCTCGATAATGGGTGGTAGGCTTTCAATTAGCCGGTTTGCCAGCTGTATCTGCGTCTCATTGGCAGCAAGCACCAACGACTGCGGCCACGTCGATAGCCACTGATTGGCCACCGTCGTAATGGGATACGATGACTCTAGGTCAGCCTTATAATCCACTTTCGCAAGCTCGCGCAGCATCTGCCCAACTGTGCTTTTACCCTGCCCCATTCCGCCGGTGAGGCCAACTACTATCATTCAGCGCCTCGCGAATTATGAATTACGAATGATGAATCAAGTATAGCCACCGAACGCCTCTCCATGTTTATTGATTCATAGTTCATGATTCAGTAAACCCCAACCGTTCTAAAATACCGTCAACCTTATCGTACAAATCCTGGAGGCTACCATCATTGGCAATGTTAAAATCGGCCATACTAATCACAGTTGTAAGCTGTTGGTGGTTGGGGTCAGTATTAATCGTTTCCGCCTCCTCCTGGTGCTTAAACTGCTCCGCCGTTACCGCATCGTCAATCCTGCCCCTCGCCACAGCCCAGTCGTAACGCTGCTGCACCGGCGCGTCCACAGCTACAACATGCCCATGGGCCGCCTGAATCGCCTCAATTTCCCGCGGACTTCTCATGGCCGTCAATACCATTGGCCTTTCTGGCCTGGTTAAAGCTTCTTTAACAAAAAAATCTCCGCCACGTTCACTGCGGGTTTTGTTGGAAACTAAGCGCAAGTTATCACGATCCAAACCACCTAAATCGTTGTCGCGAATGTATTGCCGCAAAACATCAGCTGTAGATATATGGAAAAATCCCTTAGCATCAGCCAAATATTCCGCCACCGTGTCCTTACCGGATGCAAATGTACCCACTACGCCAATAATCATTTCAAGCCTCGCGAATCAGGAATTAAGAATAAAGTATGATGGGATCGGCTCATAGCGTTCTCATAAAATTCATACTTCCTCATTTATTATTTGCTCATCCTCAAAAGCCTGTTTCATTATAGCAGAGCAAGCACAAAATTTTGTACTTATGATTATTGAAAAATGCTCGAATTAGTGTATAGTATTATCAGTTCCAATCCTCGAGCCTAAGGAGGCCGGCCATGCGCCGCCGCACCGTCATTCTATCCCTCGCACTGGCCTTCATAGTCAATGCATGTTCATCCGACGACGGCACAACCGCCGTTTCGCCCGACACAACTATCGAAGCACCATCCTCAACTGTACGCCGAATCCCGATTGCTGAGTTGTCCGCCTCGAGTACCATCGTGCGAGGTCTACTCACTCAACCAATCATCCTGACAATCTGCGACAAAGGGTTTTGCGCCGACTTCCCCACTGACGGCGATCCTGTTCAAAGGAAACTTATCCTTCAAGACGGCGACAAAGACGGAATCTATATCAGCGCAATCAGTGTAGACCAAACCAATGGGAAAATCTGCCCGGACATTTTCAGCGACAATTCCCTCTGCAATAGGTTTGCTCACGAGATCTACGAGGTCATCATCGTCCGTTACCCGGATAGAGCTTTCGACGATGTCTTGGCAATGGTGCGGAAGGACATGCTCGATTCGAACTATAGGGACGTTCGCCAGGGAACCTTCATGGGGAAGCCTGCAATTTTCTCCACCTTCCATACGCCCCTGGGAGGCTCCGGGCCCTTCATCGACGTCTGGCACAATGGAGCTGTCTACAGCATTTGGGCAGGCGGCCTGATCACCACAACGCCCCACTTCGCCGACGCCTTCTTGGCGTCATTCCGCTTCACGGACTGACGCCCCGCCCCCGACTACAACGAGCCTCCGCTCGTCTGGTCGGGGGCTCGTTGTTTTAAAAAAACGTCATCCCGGACCGGAAGCCAAGCCGAACCATTGCATAGCTTGGCGCTCCGGATCCGGGATCTCTTATCTTGATTTTTTCGACCCCTTTCAACGCTCCGAGCGAAGTGAAAGGCCCAAAAAACATACGACAGGTAGGCTTTTATTGACAAATACATGATTTAGTATCAAACTTTATCCATGGCCAAGTCGGCCTGCACCTGGTCGGGTTCCCGACCCTCCTCGATAGGAGCACATGTCCATGACCACGATAGACGGAGACCGGCTCTCCATCTTCCTGACCATCCCCAAAGTAGAAGGCGATCCGCTGGCTTGGGTAACGAAGTTCGCCTTCTTCGGAGCAACAGACTTGCGTAGACAAGTGATCGACCTGCGTCCCCTCGGAAGTAACGACCCTTCACAAACGGCTCTTCATGGACCATTGTCCCGAATTCTGGGGTCTCTGCAAGAAGTTCAAGACACCTTCGGCCAGCGAGGCCCTACCCCCAGTCGTCCGCTTTTTACAACCGACTGGCAGATCGTCGCAAGGGCTCTCGAGGCCCATTTGGCAGAGGCCTGGAGGATCCTCATTTCCGGAACCTATCCGAACACGTTTCTCTTAAGTCTTCTTTCGGCCATGAAGGATTCCGCCAGGCTGACCGAGGACGTGGGCGATGGCACCAATCTGCCGGAACGCCTGCGGCTGCACATGCCCGTTCTGCGAACCCAGCTAGATGGCTTCGTGTCCAACGAGTTCGGAGCTGACAAAGACAACTTCCCTGCATGGTACACCAGAATCCGACTGCTCCTGAGCAATATCCAGTATGGACGCATGTCCAGGTCATCATGCACATCAGCTCTGAATGAAGCCATAGGGCTGCTGGAAAAGTATCAGCGCAGATGGGAGGAACCAATGCATCCCGATTCGCTCGGAGCACTGATCAAGAAATTCACCGCCCTCCATCAGGCGGTCGTAGCAGGCGGAGTCCCAGGCCATCGACTGCTTGACACCGCCGACGACATGAACCACCCGGGGTACTGGACCAAGCAGGCCAGATCGGCCTCACGCTCCGCTTAACCAGGGTTCACACCCTCCCAAGCCCTCGACCAGGAACAACGAGCCCCCCGCTCGCCTGGTCGGGGGTTCGTTGTTTTTAATCTAACATTCATCTTTCCTAAGGCTTGCGTACTTGGATGCAGTTCAAGGAAAAGTTGAGCATAGCAAATGAGACGTACTCATAGGTACGTTGAATGCGAAGCGCAAGCTTTGACGCCGAAATGAGACAAGTACGCGAGCCGCCCTAGCGCAAATAATCTTTGAGCTTCTTACTCTCACGATGTTTGCGCAATTTAGCTAACGCCTTGGCTTCAATCTGCCGTATCCGCTCGCGAGTAACGCCAAATTCTTGTCCAACTTCTTCCAAAGTGTGACCCCGGCCATCTTCTAGCCCAAACCGCATGCGCAAAATCTTTTGCTCGCGCGGGGTTAGCAATGCCAACACGTTATTAACATGCTCCTTTAGCAATTGGTAAGTCGCAAGTTCTTCGGGGCGAGGATTATCTTCGTCTTCAATAAAATCACCTAATTTGGAATCTTCTTCTTCTCCCACAGGCGCTTCTAGACTCACAATATCCTGCTTAATCTTGATAATGTGGTTAACTTTCTCGACATCCATTTCCATTTCAGCGGCAATTTCCTCTGGCAACGGTTCGCGACCCAGCTCTTGCACCAAACGGCGTTGCGTACGGATGAGCTTGTTGATGGTTTCCACCATGTGCACAGGGATACGAATGGTTCGAGCTTGGTCGGCAATGGCTCGGGTAATAGCCTGACGAATCCACCAAGTAGCATAGGTGCTAAACTTATAACCCTTAGTGTAATCAAACTTTTCGACAGCCCGCAGCAAACCACTCGACCCTTCTTGAATTAGATCTAACAAATCCAATCCACGGCCAATGTATTTTTTGGCAATACTCACCACCAAACGCAAGTTGGCTTCTACCATCTTGTCTTTGGCTATCTTATCGCCTGCCTCAATCTTTTTAGCTAGCTCAACTTCTTCGGCGCCGGTTAAAAGCGGCACACGACCAATCTCGCGTAAATACAGCCGTACTGAGTCGTCGGCAATGTCTTTAACGTAGTCATCACTCTCGATGGCGGCCGCTTCTGGCTCCGCTTCTGCCGCATCATCCCAATCGCTGGTAAGCTCTTTGCTATCGGCAATTTCAATACTGTTTTCAAGTAAAGCAGCATAAATGTCATCAAGCTCCTCTACGTTTTCCTCAGGATCCCCCACGGCAGCCAAAATTTCTTGCTGGCTCAAGAAGCCCTGTTCTTTCCCTCTGGCTACTAAAGCGTCAATGTCAGCGCCATCGCCCGAAGGACGCAGGGCTTTTTCATCATCATTTTCACTCGGCTGTACGGCTTTTTTAGGCATAAAAACTCCTTTATAATCATTACCACTTTTTTCACTTGGCTGACCGTCCCCGAAATATTGTTCGAAGCTTCAGCCGAGAGACTAACCGAAAAATAGTTAGTCTCTCACTACGTTCGAACAATAGGCGAACTCATTTACTCATCCATCAACGTTTGAAACTGTTTTTGCAAACGCAACGCCAACGCCGCATCACCCTTGGTTTCGGCTTCGCGAAGTTGTTTGCTTATATTCTCTCGTCTGTACTTGTTGGCACGGATTTGCAGCCGTCTAGCAAGCAGGAAGGCTTCACTGCTTCGATCTGCAGGAGCGAGCGACGCATATTGCTCCTCGCCCCGTAATGTAAGAATTTTGACATAGTCACTGGCATTTGGCAAGAGAACTGCTATTTCTTGACTAGATCGTAAGACGTGTTGACGAATACAAACTAGTATTTCCGCAGCCATCGGCATATCAAAATCACTTTCCTTTAAATCATCTAGACTAATTCGGGTATCAGGATAGGCCAAAACCAGCGCTAGCATTGCCTCTTCTAGTACGTGTTTGCCACTCTTGGGCTCTAATACAGTCGGCACGGGCGTATGCTGAGGTTTGCCCGCAGGTCTAACCTCTGTTTCTGTAGGCGCTTGCTCAAGCTTTTGCTTAACTGCCTCTACAGAAACATCAATTGTCCGAGCCAACAGTTGTACGTAGTGATCACGCTCCACCGGATCGGCCAGCCTGCGCAAGTTTGCTGCCAAGCGGTCGCTATACTGACGCTTGCCCGTTGCCGAAGTTAAGTCATACTCGCTTTTGAAGCGTTCAAACAAGTAATCCACCACATACGGCGCCTCAGCAATGGACTTTTCCCAAGCTTTCACCGACTGTGTTATGAGCTCATCTGGGTCCTTAGCGTCTTTTATTACCACAACTTTTAAAACCAGGCCTAGCTTTTGCGCCAGTTCAATTGCCCGCTCTGTAGCAGCTAACCCCGCCAAATCTTGGTCAAAAGCCAATTTTACATTTTTGGTTAATCGCCCCAGCGTCTTTAGCTGATCAAGCGTCAAAGCTGTCCCGCTAGCCGCCACCACTTGCTTTACCCCCGCCTGATGGCTCGCTACCACGTCCATATTGCCCTCTACCAGCACCACTTCGTCGCTTGACCGAATAGCTTCTTTGGCTAAGTGCAACCCATATATGGCCCGGCTTTTGTCGTACAACATAGTTTGCGGGGTATTTAAGTACTTTGGAACTGAATCATCCAGCACCCTCCCTGTAAACCCAATTGGCCGACCTTGCCCATCGCAAATGGTAAACATAATTCGTCCTCGAAAACTGTCATAAAGTCCTCGTCCCGCAGTCCGCTGGCCCGCCAACCCACTCTTAACTAGCTCGTCATCGCTAAAGCCTTTTTTGCGTAATATCCCTACCAAGCCTTCCCAGCTTTGCGGTGCATAACCAATCTGAAAATCAATAATAGTTTGCCTCGTCAGCCCACGTGATTTAACAACATAATTGAGAGCCTTTTCATTACGCACCAAGCTGGATTGAAAGTACTTGACCGCCCAATCATGAGCTTTAATCAAACGCTCTTTAACCTTCGAGTTATCATTGCGGCCAGTGTTTTTAAGCTCAACTCCGGCCTTTTTTGCCAATAATTCCAGAGCCGACCTAAACTCCAACCCCTCCATGCGCATCACAAACTTAAAAATGTCGCCGCCTTCTCCACAGCCAAAACAGTGCCAAATGCCCTTTTCTGGGCTCACCATAAAACTAGCCGATTTTTCATTATGAAACGGACACGGTGCCTTTAGGTTACGTCCTGCTTGTTTAAGGGTAATGTATCCCCCCACTACTTCAGCCACGTCCAACCTTTGTTTGATTTCCCCAACCTCATCCATAGCAGTATTATACCCCTAATCTTGCATACCAAACAAAAACCGAAAAGTCAATACAAGTCGGACTTCTTTTCCGGTGAGAAGTCCGACTTGTCATAACATTAACCTGAACAGCCTCATCGTCATCCTCGATCGGAAGGTTGTACTCAACCGCTCCGGATCGGGGACCCAGAAAAGAAAATAGACTAGATTCACGATTACGCAAATTTGACTTATTTAAGCATTGGTGCTATAATCAATTAACAGTGTTTGCCCTGAATTCACCCCTCAATCAGGACAGTCTCTCGTAAAACTCCTTTCTCTTTAGCCATTTCAATAGCGGACATATATCCCAGGATCTTCCTGGGTTTGTTGTTTATGATCGTAATGATACGCTGCAATTCTTTGTTCGTCACGGTGGCTAGATCCATGCCTTTGGGCAAGTAGTGCCGAATCATTCGGTTGGCGTTTTCCACCCCTCCTTTTTGCCAGCTAGAATAGGGGTCACAGAAAAAAACGAGCATATCGAGCAATCTGTGCCAACGGTTCTCGATACCGTTGTCGAGAGTCAGACTGCTGATGAGAGCAAGACCAGTTTGGAAGAGCTGATGGCTCCATTAAAGCTCACCGGACACAAGTCTGGGATGGGTCTAGCAGCAATCAGTCTGGTGACTCGTTCCTGAATCACTACGATTGCTGCTTTTGATCCAGTCCGCTTGCCGCTAACGATGGTATCCCCCTCATAGTGGCCCACTTCGCTCCGGACGGTAGCTTCATGGGGGCGCTCTGTAATACTCACCCGATCTGGAATCATCACCCGATCGGTCTTTGGTTTGCGCTTCTTTGGTCTGTACCTACGGGAGGGCAGGTAGTCACAGTACTTCTGCCCTCTGGCGCTGTCGAGCCATTCGTAGATGGCTGTCTTAGAGGCATAGTAACCGTGCTGATCTTTTTTTAGTCGTCCCGCTATCTCATCGGGATTCCAGCCATCCATGAGGCGCACAATGATGTACCAGCGCAAATCATCATTCTCCTGGATCTTCTTGCCCTGGTACTTGGCATACTTGCGTTTGACGTAGGCTTTTTGTTTGGCGATGCGGGCATTGTAGCCTTCCGGGGTCTTATTACGCTTCACCTCATCACTGATGGTATTGAGGCTCCGGCCCAAAGCCCGACCAATGGCCCTAAGAGTGTGACCTTTATTTAAAAGAATTTCTATTTCCGAACGCTCTGCCGATGTTAGTTTAGTAGCTTTTACCATGATGACACTCTACGGGTTGACTGTCCTGATTCAAAACGGAATGGAGGAGGCCCTGCACTATCTCAGGAGCTGAACGTGAGGCACTCATGTCCGCTGCCGCACCTACAACAACCCGCCACGAAATCAAGATAGACGGCTCCGACAACCCCGACGGCCTTGAGCTATTCCAGCGCACCTACGCACGGAAGATGGTCACCTTCATCACTGAATCCGGGCGTAAAGTCAATGTGTATGTGAACTCCCTCACGCACACCAAAAACCCCTTCTGCTGGAACATCGCAGGGGTGACCGCCAGAGCCCAAGTTCCGTTCTCGGGCTACTACCACACCCACACTAGGGATGGAAGGCTCACCATCAATGCTGCTGCCACCCGCCAGCTCGACATCATCCCGGGACGCAGCCCCATCCGTGACGATCTCGGGAACCGCTTCTTCGGTGGACAAAACATCGTCTTCACCACGAAGCAGTCCCGCACCGTCACCGTGCTCGTTAACCACGTTGATCGGGAGTCGGGAATCAACAACAGCTGGATCTTGACCGGCAACCTCGTCATGGACGGAAGCCCCGTCCGGGTCCTCTACAACACCCAGACATTCACCGGCACCCTCACCATCAACCCGAGGGACTAGCCCTCATCCTCCCCGTCTCGCACCCCGGCGTCGCTCCCACCAGAGCGGCCCGGGGTGCTTTCTTCTTTACGCCCTCCGATTAAAACGCACATCTTTTTTTGCGCCAACTCTCAGTTAGGCAGCCTCGACGAACCGAGAGTTTGCCAACCACCTCCAGTTCAGGCATAATAGCAAAACCCATTCGACTGAAAAGAGGTAACGGTGAGCACATCCGACACTACTGCGGTTGTCCATGCCATCCTGGGACGGCTCAACTTGGATCCCGACACGTCCAGTGACACTACGGTAACCCAAGAAGCCGGCAAACTGTGGGCAACAATCTCGAACATGAGCAGTACGGGGGAAAGCGTTCTGTATCCGATCAATGCCATTTTCAACCTACTCAGAAGATTGACCGCTCCAACCTTCCAAGACCTAATGGAAGTGATCGATGCCCATGTCGAAGGCTATGCGGCGGCCAAGCCGTTCATCAGCTTCGCCATCGATGCGCTAACGACCCGCCAAACTGGCCAACCGACACAGGAGCGAACTTTAGCTCCATAACCAGTCCCGCACCGCCCAACGGTGCGGGACATTGCTTTTTGATCTTATAAATTGAGTTTGTCTGAACAATACCTTATATTACAACCAGACCAGCAAATTAATCTAAGTTTAAGCATATGGGCGAATCGAACTCACAGGACAACATAGACCAAATCAATTCTAATTTGAGCAATTGGAATACAGCGGAGGCTGCTAAGCCAAAAGTAACCCAATACGAAATTAATGAAATGACCGACAGGTTAGCCGGTTTTTATGATTTGCGCGAGCAAGCCTATGTACAGTCTTTTAATGATACCCGGGAGAGACTTTTGACTAATCCTACTGCGACTGAAGAAGAGCTAGGAATGGGGATGTTAATCGAGAGTCTTGAACCGCAAGTAAGGCAAGCGGTTTTATCAATGTGGAGAAAAGGCTATCTTACAACTTCTTCGGGGTTTGCTGGTATTAACCACGACATCCAAAGTATAGACGGAGAATTTGTTTTGGATCAAGCGACGAAAGAAAAGCTTCGTGCGCTGGAAGTAACAGTTGAGGACGGTGACCAAGGCACAACCTCCATTTCCTTTAGACCCCTAGAGCCAGATTTGGATAGCATGTCCCGTGCTTGGGACGGTATTGTTGGCGTTTTGCCAGATTTAGGTCACCCGCCAACCAAGGTTTCTAGTTTTACGCCAGAAGGCGTTTTTGAGTTTCGAAGAATGTCGAACGAAGGGAGACTCCAAAACGAATATCTCGACTTATGGCTTCATAAAACTGGCAATCTTATTCTCCACCCGCTTTTAAGAACGGTTGTCGAACAACAAAAAGTTGACCACTAATCTACGTCGATCATCCAGAGGTTTCATCCAGAGGTTTAACCTCTGGATGATTAAAAGACTCCGCCCGGATTAGCTCTTTAACTTCTCAGCTCTGGTGCCACCAACTCATAGGAATGTTCGATCCACCGCGCTAGCTCCTCATCCGGCACACCCCCATCCAGCTCCACCGTGTTCCAATGCGTTTTGTTCATGTGATAGCCAGGAGTCACGGCAGGATAAGTTTGGCGCAAACTTACAGCCAGAGCCGGATCACATTTCAAGTTAACACTTGTCGGTTTTCCGGCCGGACTTGTCAGCGCAAACATCTTGCCTCCCACTTTGAATACTGCCACCCCGTCGCCAAATGGGTAATCTTCGACCACTCCCGGCAAACTCAAACAATATTCTTCAACGTTCATATCTGCCCTTTCAGGTAAGCAGTTCGCAGCTCTGGCTCAAAATGCTCAATCGCGTAGCGTAGCATCGTCCTTGGCATAGTCTTGTAATGCTGTTTCAAAAACCCTTCCAAAATCTCTACGCCGGATTCAAGGCCAGCGGTCGTTGATAAAGTGCGAGGAGACGATGAAGCCCGCAAGTGAGCCGTAGTAGACCTACGACGAATGCGGACTGGAGTTGTCGACAAAGCAATTTGCGACGACAGCTGACCGCATCTCTTACCGACTTCGCGCAACATCCATCCTACGGCTTTTTGAATCAAATCGTGATGGTCATGAACCAAAATCGCAGCCACTTTTAGCGCATCAACGGCGTCACCCTTTTTTATATAGTAAAAGGTCGCAAGCATGGCAATCCGTCTTTCCCACAAGTCGCTAGATCGCGCCATCCTAGCAAGCAAAGCTTTATCTTCGCCCTGCAAGTAAGCCCCTACAATCTGATCTGCCGAAGCATCCACTAAGTCCCAATTATTAATCCACTTGGTGTTAGCCAAATAGCGTTTAAAAATCTCAGCCTGAACCTCCTCCGAGCCTTTCCGGTATTGATTCACCCAAATAACTAAAGCCGTCAGCCGAAACTCATGCTCTGGCGAATGCAACAAATTTTCAACCTCATGGATTGATAAACCCAAAAATCGTTTTGCCACCGCCCGCTGCTCCGGCACCGTTACGCCAATAAACACATCTCCTTCACCGTATTGACCAACTCCAGTCTTAAAAAACCAAGCGGAACTCTTGGCTTTTTCAGCACTCCCCAGTTGTCGCAATACAGCCTTTACGTCATCCGCTGTCATGCCCATATTGTAACGTTTCGCTAATCAAATAAAAACGCTAGGTCTCCTCTAGCCCAAAACTTGCTGATCCACTACAATACGCTCATGTTTAAGAAACCAAAAATAATCCCTTTTTTGTTGCTTTTAGCCGTTTTTATAGTTTGTTATTTATCTTTAATCCCTTTAATAGATAACCATTATTCAAACTTATCTATTTGGCATCAAATCATCCCTTCATACTCGCTGACATCAGGTGCATTTGCGACTGTCTTAAAGTTTGCGGCATCAGGCATAACATTTGCCTTACTTTGGCTCCTAATTTATCAGCTAATCAGAAACCGGTTGATTGTAACCTTACTATCCATATGCTCAAGTCTCGTCTTGGTTTTTGTAGCCTACATGTTGGCTTTTGCCTGGTATTAACAATTTAAACGAGCTACCGTTCGGGTCAGCTAACTCAGCATAAAAACTTCGAAGAGCTTCCTCTTCCCAACCGATCAAAAAGTCTCAAAAATGAGCATAGGGATCAGGGATAAGACTCAATTTGCTCTCAAGTTTGACAATAAAAAAAATCCTATGATAGGGTCTTGTTCGTGATCACCCGCACGAAGGAGATGTGAGCCCGTGTTTAAGGACAATCGACTTGCTGTACGAAAAGTGACTTCGCCCTACATCCCAGATGGAATTTTCCCCTTAGAAAAGCTGGTTGCTGCTGAGGCATATCGCGCAGGCAAGCGACCTCCTTGGAATGAGCCTAGTCCCATCGGCATCGAGTACGTTCGCTCTCCTTTGCAGCTTATAGACGACTTGGCGAATCTTCTTCCTAGATCTATGGCAGCCGTGCGTCGTACTCGGGTCGTTGAATGGGCCAACCCAAAGACGTACGAGGCAAGAGTAAGAGCCATCGGTAACTCAATCCAAATTACAGTTAACTCTCAGCCTCCTAGGCTAACTCGAAGAGAAAAGAAGATTTTTCTGGCAGAGTGGTTCAGCTCTAGAGGACTAACAGTTATTAGAGCAAACTCCGTCGTCCCGGTGTATTACCAGGGTAGTCAGAATTATTGG
Organism: Candidatus Parcubacteria bacterium; assembly: GCA_963718875.1. Lineage (GTDB taxonomy): Bacteria > Patescibacteriota > Saccharimonadia > UBA4664 > JBIOIQ01. The sequence goes on along the minus strand of OY970378.1, from coordinate 173,340 downwards.
GTCCCACCGGAGCCAGAATGGGTTGAATACCGCTTCGCCACTATTACAAGCCCAGATCAGTACCCTCAAGTAATTGTCAGGGTTGGCACTCACGGAATCTGTGAAATCGAGGTGCGCGACAGTATTCGCAATTACTTTGACGTAATTGCTGGAATAGGAGTCTGCGTCGATACGCTTTTAAGACAAGTAGATGATCAGCTTGTTTTGGAACAAGAAATTCGCGGTCTGCAAGAGGGGTAAGGAGGTAAAACGAGACGATCACCAGGGCACCCGCAAGGGTGCCCTTCACTTAAACCTACAATCCTGATTAATCTGTATCATCGTATTAAAACGTTGACACATACAAACATCTGTGCTAAGCTCACTTCCATGAGTAAACGTCGATTAAATGAAACCACTTGGAGCAAAGACCCGGCTTTTAAGCGTTTATGTAGAGCGTTTTTGGACTGCACAACCGAATCCCAAGTTCAAAACTTTTTACGTGACATCGCCACCCTTTCCGAGCTTCAAGCCATGAGCGAACGACTAGATGTTGCGCGTGAGCTAGCTAATGGTTCCCCCTACCGCAGCATTACCGACAAAGTCGGCGCCAGTACTACGACCGTTACTCGCGTAGCTAGCTTTTTAGAAAACGGCCAGGGCTACCGCCATGTCCTGGGGCTTCATCATCACTGGAAGCCCGGTTTTGCGATGAGAGAATAACTTTCGATACATAATCGAAGCTTTAACCCTCCTCGCAAAGAGGAGGTTTTTAGTAATAAGGAATAATTTATGGACCCCCTAGCAATTACCCGCGACCTCATCCGTCTGTCCAGCTACAAGCGGGAAAGTGAGGTCGGCCAATACATCTACAATTACTTGCAACAGTTCAGCTGGCTCAAAGTCACCAAGCAGCGGGTAGCCCCCGGCCGATTCAACGTGGTGGCAACCACGCCCGGCAAACCCCAACTATTGCTAGCCGGCCACATGGATACGGTTGTACCTAAGGAAGGATCAAATCGTGACCCACTTGAGCCTTTCTTAGAAGGTAAAAAGCTCTACGGCCTCGGTGCTTACGACATGAAAGGCGGTATCGCAGCAATCCTCTCCTCCCTCAGCCAGATTGAGTCCGCTACCAGTCTCTCTCTGCTGTTCTACTGCGATGAAGAATACGATTTTGCCGGCATGAAAAAGTTTTTAGAGGTCAAGAACCAGCTCAAGCCCCAACTTGCCCTGATTGCAGAACCCACAGATTTGCAAATATGGAACGAGCACCGCGGACTAATTGAACTTAGCGTAGCCGTTCGTGGAATCAGCGGACACGCAGCCAATCCTAACTCAGGCATAAACGCTATTGCCGGCTTACAAGATGTCCTTAGTAAGCTCAAGGCCTGGCTTAGTACCTTCCGCCGCCCAACTCTTGGCGCTCCATCGCTCAATGTCGCTTACTTTCAAGGTGGCCTCTATCAAGGAGAAAAAAGCGGGAGAACAATCCTAGGAAAAGACGGTAACAATATCCCCGATTACGCCGAAGCCGTCCTTGACATTCGCCCTACCAAGCCAGAGCTGCGCGCCCAGGATGTAGTTTCTAAATTCAACCAGCTAGCACTGTCAGCCGGACTCACGGTCACACAGACCACCATCAAGCATGATTTCGGAGCCTTGTACACTAACCCAACCAAACTCAAACGATTGGAGAGCATAGTCGGAAACAACTACCTCGACGCATCATCCAAGGGTTATGGCGATGGCCAACTACTTCAAGCAGCTTGGAAAATTCCCGTTGCCTACCTGGGCCCTTTGGGCGGCAACGCTCATGCTCCCAATGAGTGGGTGGATACTGATTCCCTGCAAGCCCTCACCGAGATGTACGTTCAAATCATCAAAACCTATTGTCCAACCTAGACGGCGCCCTCTTGCTTACAACTTCAGAGTTGTTGGCAAGAACCCCGCCGTCTAGCAAAGAAAAGGAGGTGTCACATGAACTTCAACTGCCGTTTCGACGGGCACATCGGCCACGTCAGCTTCGGCCACTAGACGGTTCCCCACCCGACCCCTACACAAGGGGTCGGGTGGGACCCACTTTAATTTATTTATCAATTCTTTGCTCTAAATGTCGCCATTATCACCCAAGCCTGAAAAGCTATTGATGCTATGATTTCTGGCAACAATGTAACATCCAAATAAACAGCCAATGGCAACAAAGCCAAGACAAGCACCTCACACCAAATAATTACATTTAGTACCTTGCGATACAGCTGATTCTTAACTTTTTGCCGGTAATAGTAAATCATTAGGGGTGTCGCAATCATCACTATCACGGCAAAATAAGTATGTAAAAGCGGCGTTATGTGATTTCCCGCATCCGGCAACCAAGACAACATTACGACTGCTATAACAGCCAAGACATAGCTTAAACGGAAGTTACGACCCAAAGACAGTTGTCGATATAACCAAGCGCTAAAGCAGCCGTACAAAATCCCCGCAATCGAAAAAACCAAAGAGAAAATTAATGGCGACTCCGACGCGCCAAAGTCACTAACGGTGTAGCCCAAGCCCAACGGGTGTTTTTTAATTAATACAAAATAAGCCACGCCCAGATATTCCAATATTATTGCTGCTATACCTGCGTATCGAAACCAGAGCGTCTTCATGCCTAACTTTTAGACTCAAAATCCAAAGAGCACGAGTTAATACAGTACCGACTTCCCGAATGACCCACATCATACCCAAACGCATGACCCAAATGGCCACCACAATTCGAACAAGCCACAGCAGTACGGGTCATCCCATAAGAATAATCTGGGGAAAGAATTACATTTTTAGTATTTACGGGGTCTGTAAAATTAGGCCAACCACTCATCCAGCTTCCACCAAATTTAGTATCACTGGAAAATAACTCCTGTCCGCAGGCAGCACATTTATAAACCCCTTTGTCGTCCGTCTCAATGTACTTACCCGTCCCCGGATACTCCGTGCCCTTTTCCCGCATCACCCGATATTGCTCCGGCGTCAACTTAGCCCGCCAATACTCGTCCGGTTTATCTTTCATATCGCTCATAAATACCCACCTTAAGTTTGTATTTCAACATATTACCATTGCCAGAGGTTTAACCTCTGGATTACTCGGGCAAGCCGCCGGCCTCAACCCAAAGCTTATCCGCCCCTGCCTTAGCCATGGCAAATACTTGTCTTACCGCATCCGCCACCTGGGGGCTGTCAATAATCGTTGCAATCGCCTCCTCACCAAAGGAGGTAATCGCAACCCTAGTACCATATACCGCAATCTCCACAGGCACATCGTAGGCCTCAGGCGGTACAAAAGTCACATCACGTTTTAACCGCACGTTTTCCACCGGAGCATACTTAACCATATCCCTCTGCCAGGGTGAAATCATATCGGTCTTAATTCCCTTTGCTGCCCGCTCCTCCATGTACGTCAGTAACCCTTGACCATAATACTCGTTATCCGCCTTAGTTCTAAAAATTACCTCGTCTCCACCGGTCTTAAGATGGTCTTTATAAACCTGTTGTAGCCCCTCTTTCCCTTGTAAAAACCGCACTCCGGGTTGAGTTCGGTGAGAATGGTAAAACTTAACCAGCTCAGGCATGGCATCGCGAATCTTGCCTTCCGTTTGGGTGGCCTTCTCCCTTTGACGCTCCGCAATCTTGGCCAGTCCAACGGGGCTGTTTGAGCGATAAATCAGCTTTTTGCCCACCTCATCTTTAATCGCCAGCCCCAGCTCAACTAATCTGTCCAGCACCATGTAAGCATTGGTTCGGCTATCCCCCGTCTTAGCCATCAAATCCGCCGGCGTCAGCTTACCCGTCAGCACTAGTAAAAGGTACGCCTTAGCTTGTGTAGGTGATAATCCTAGTTGTTGAAGCTGTTCTTCTGTCATTCTTTCTCCCTTATTGCCTGAGCAGAGTCGAAGGCCCGGTTAGTCTTCGTCCTCCCTCTTTGAACAACAAACCCTCATTGTCATCCTGAAGAGAAAGTCCCGCCCTTGCGGGACGCTTCTACCTTTCAGGAACTCTTAACCAAATTCTCTGGCTCATTGCCTGAACGTAGTCGAAGGCCTCAGTGAGTCTCTCGGATTACCTCGAACGATAAAAGCGCCGTGCCTCCTATAGTTCGACGAAAGAGAGGCTAACCATAGATTACTTGGCTAAATTGTATTTGTCAATTCTCATTTTGACAAATATCTATCTGTAGATATTACATTTTACCTACATTATATTGACATTTAAGCATAAATAGTATAGACTTGTCCGCACTGAGTTGGGAACAGCCCAATCAGACACATTCGCACCTACACAACCCAAAGGACGAATACCATGCTCAACCCCACCGTAACTCTGATGGCCAAGCTGGAAGAAATGCGCATTGGCGCCAACACCGGCACCCTGGACGTCGCCGAAGCAGTTCAGCTCCTTACCACCACCGACCCCTACCACATGTTCTACGAGGTCGCTCAACTCATCCTGCCGTTCAGGAAGGCATGTGGGATCCTGGATAACCTCGAGGGCATGAACTCGCAAACCAGGAGGGACATCCTGTACACGCAGTGCAAGGCTGTCATCAACCACCTGTTCGAGCTCATCTGGGCCGGCTTGACGGTACTCCCTGACGGCTCTCAGGTTGCTGACTTCGCTATGAAGGTTGGCGGCGAGCTCTACCAAGCCCGACAGGTCATCCGCGAGAACCTAGACCACCTGAGGGAAGAGCGCAACGAGAACCAGGTTCTCAGGCATGAGGGTCATCAAATGAAGCTCCTCGTCGCCGAACTCGAAGCCAAAGTCGCAGCTCTGCAGGAGCCTTACTCACCCGAACCCGACCCGTCCTAACCCCGTCCCGCACCTTGCCTACCCAGCTGGTGCGGGGCCCGACCTAAGTTTTCAACCTCGTTTGAAGCCCTAGGTCGGGAAGCAACAGTGCTTACCCGTGTACCCGACAACCCAAAAAGGACGGCCACCATGGCAATCAACCCTACCCAGGCCCTCATCGACGCCCTCAAGGCGCTCAGGGACTCCGACCCCCAAGAGTCCAACATTGAGCAGATAATTGGCAACCCGGGTAACCACAGCATCTTCAGCACAGTCAGTGGCCACTTCCGTACCTTCATCGATGCTGCCCAGGTAGACTTCGCGGGAACCCAAGCTCGCAACATCGCGGCCATCAACAGCATCATCTGGTTGGTAAACTCAGGAGCCGACGAGCTTTCCCCTACCAACCCCATCGACAACAGGCTGATGTGGGCTGCAGGATACCGTTTCAAGGCAGAGTACTGGCTCGCCATCACGAGGGAGACCGTCGCCAAGCTCGAGGCCAAGCTCGCGACAGTACGTCTAGACCACGACTCCCTTGTCATCTCACTCCAAGAGCGGTACAGCCAACTCGACAACCTCGCTCGCGAGCACCGCAAGGTTTGCCAGCAGAACGACGACCTCAACGCCCGCATCGCCGAGCTCGAAGCCGAACTCGCCACCCGTCCTCCGGTATCCAAGCCGAACCCGTCCTAACCCCGTCCCGCATCAAGTCTTCCAAGGCTGATGCGGGGCCCGACCTAAGTTTTCAACCCTAAATTGTCATCCCGGACCACGATCCGGGATCTCTTGTCCAGATTAAGAGACCCTGAATCAAGTACAAGGTGACAACAAAGAGTTTTGAAGTCTTAGGTCGGGAAGCAATAGTGCTTACCCGTGTACCCGATCGACAACCGAAAAAGGATGGTTTTCAATGGCCTACACCCGACCCGCCCACGCTCACCCCCAAGCAGTTGGCTACCGATCGATTCACCACCACAGCCCTGAGCACCACCTCATTGAGGAAGTGTTGAGGGATATTTACTCAGCCGACATCAATGGCACCACCTATGAGCTCGTCAAGCTCGGCAACACGCTCGATTTCATTGTCAGCGGCAAAGTGGTCACCCGCCACCTTCGAAACAAGGGCGGCGAGCTGCTACGCATCGAGATGGGTATCGTGTTCCACTACGAGATCAAGCAGCCGGATCCTGGTCGTGACAGCTTCGGCTTCCCATTCCGTCACGGTGCTGGCTACGACATCGATGACGAGTTCTCTCTCGCCGTCTTCGGCGAGGACGGTGAGCTCATCATCGCCATTTTCGGCAACTACCCCAACAGCCCTGTAGGCACCGATGGCTTCCGCTCGGCAGTTGCAAGCCACTACCATATGGAGATGCTCTGCGCTCAACACCTCTACCGGGACTGGCAAAGCAGCGGGATCCCGGAGCGCCTCAAGGCACTTGAGGTCAAGCTTCGTAGCCAAGCCCTAGACCGTGCCCTGGTGGGCTTCAGCACCGAGACCTTGGAGAGTGAAGTCGCTCGAGTCTTGGCATATCCCTTCGAGGATGCACCCGTTGAGGGATCAGCACCCGAAGGCGTATCCAGCTAACCACCCATTCCCAGGTTCCGCCGTTTGTAGCTCCGGCTACAGCGGCGGAACCCCGACCTAAGTTTTCAAATCCTACATCGGTTCCACCCGTGTAAATAAGATTGAAGTCTTGGGTCGGGAAGCAACAGTGCTTACCCGTGTACCGACGATCAAAGGAAGAACATCATGGCAGCCACCACGCTAGTGGTGATCGGCAAGGTCAGTGCCAAGCAGCTCACGCTCGTCAAGCGCGAGCTCAGAGAAGAGCAAGGCGTCCAAGTCAAAGCCATCGTCCGAGTCCGCAGCGCCTGGCTCTGCTCTCGCAACGACTACGACCGCGACACCAACACCGAGCAGTTCGAGCTCGACCACGGCAAGATCGCCGCCAAGTTCGGCGTCAGCAAGTACGAGCTGGACCAGGACGACAGCATGGCCATCGACTTGGTAAGTGACTTCATTACCAGCTCCACCGGCCTCAACCTGACTTCCGACCTGGCCGGCGTAGTTTACCTCGAGGCGGAACACCCTCAGGCCGAGTTCCCCATGATCGACATCTTCAAGTGCAGTATGCACAAGATCCACCCGGTATAGCCCATCCACAGGTTCCGCTGCCTGCGCCCTAACCAGCGCACGGCGGAACCCCGACCCAAGCTTTCAACTATCGAAGATCAGGTCTTAAAAAGAGCTTTGAAACCTTAGGTCGGGAAGCAACGATGCAACCCGTGTACACGATCCACAACCCAAAGGATAGATAACCCGTGACGCTAACCCCAACCCAAGCACTTCGCGACGCGCTCGTCGCAGCCAGAGACGCAAACTCTCGTAGCGCATATGCCGCAGTAATGCAAGGCGGTGGCATGGCAACCGACAGCGTGTTTTCACCCTACCAGGAGCTCATCAAAGCTTTCCTTGGCGAGCACCATGAACTTCCTTACTCGCCCACTTTCACACAGGCACTTGACGCCTTCATCGAGTTAATAGATGCCGGATTCGATCGGCTCCCAAGTGGTACTACCATCGGTGATCTCTACATGAGAATCGCCGGCGAAAGGATCCGTTACAAAAACTGGTCTGAGTCCCTCGCGTCACAGGTTAAAGAACTGGACGCCCGCATCAAAGGACTCGAAACCGAGCTCAAAAAGCGTCCTTCCTCGCCCCCTTCGCACTCCAACTGAAACAGATCCCATGACCATTCACCCCACCCAGGCACTGCGAGACGTCCTCAAAAGAATCAGAGACGGAATGTGGACACTGGAGAGGATCACCCAGTTCTACAATCCGTGGAATGAGCCATGGAGCGTCATTCGACCCTACGCTCAGCTGCTCCAGGAGTTCATGGTTCCCTACTGCGAGGCCGATCCCGACTGGCCCGGTTGGTTTTACAAGCATGAGTACAAAGCAGCCAAAAAGGCTATCGATGCTTTCATCGCACTCCTTGACGCAGGGTTCGACCAGTTCCCCAAAGACTGCACCATCGAAACGCTTTACATGCGCATCGCGGCCGAGGCCCAGCGTTATCAGGAAAAAGCTGAGCTACTCATGGAGGTTGTTAAAGACCACGAAAGATGTGTCGCCGAGCTCGAAATCGAGCTCGCCAAGCGCCCTCCGGCACCCGAATCCGACCCGTCCTAACCCCGTCCCGCACCAAGTCTACCAAGGCTGGTGCGGGGCCCGACCTAAGTTTTCAACCTTCTTCTTGTCATCCCGGACCACGATCCGGGATCTCTTGTCCAGATTAAGAGATCCTGAAACAACCGTCAGCCGACGGTTCAGGGTGACAACGTGGAGTTTGAAGCCTTGGGTCGGAGCATAACAAATTCGAGGGAGGCTCCCTAACTTAAGAAATGAGCTCGAAATGCTAACATAACCACTAAAAGGGAGGCTCCCTTTACTTGTAAAGCAGAGCCTCTCCCCCCAGCTGCGCCAGCCGGAACAACTCTCGCATGGCCTCAGCTATCTGAGGACTTTCGATTATCATGCCTATAATCCAGAGGTTTAACCTCTAGCAAGCTTTGACACCTTATAAGTAAACATTTATATTAAGCTCATGGTTAAGCCAAATTATCAACGCGGCAGTCTTGTTATAATGGAGCTGGGGATTCTGGCCGCTCTGCTTGTTACAACCGGCATTGTATTGACTCAAGTCCAGCAGGCCAAATCCAAAGAAAAAACCAAGTCCAATACGAATCAAGCTCAAACCGGGCAGAAAAAATCCATTTCTCAGCCTGTTAACTCAACAACGTCTCCGCAATCGACACCTACTCAATCCGCTACAACGCCTGAAAACCTGAACTCTGCCCCACCCCTTGGAGGTTCTGGGATAAAGGGCCAAATTTACGCCGGTGCGGCTACTGGTTGCTATTCTCCTGATCCCAACAGCTCCTGCAACCAACCCCGCACCCAAGCAGGAACGGTCATCATCAAAGGCCCCAATGGCATCATCCAAGCTGTCAAATCTAACTCAAGTGGTTATTTTCTCGTCAGCACCGGTACAGGCAGTTTTACAGCAGAACTTCAAGGATCAACCGGGTCACCTACTACGGTTGAAGTAAAAGCCGGAATTTATAGCGAAATCACACTCTATGTAAACTAATCCGATCTTTCAGCCTAAAGCATAGTTACAACATTTTTGCCTTAAATAAACTCCAAGCTCTCAACGTTTGACCTAAGATCTCGAGCAAGTTTTTCTCCGCGTAAGACCTTTAACTGACCATTGGTAAACCGAACCAATGCTGAAGGCAATCGTCCGCTTAAGTCCCCTCCGTCCACATACCAATCTACCTGATCCCCAAAGTAATTTTTGGCTTCTTCCACCGTATTAGCCGTTGGCTCGCCGGGCAGATTAGCACTACTGGTGAGTAATGGCCCGGTAACCATTAGAAAATCCCTAAATTCTTTATCTGCCGGTATGCGCACAGCCAAGCTGTTTAAGCCTTGGTGCAAGTAATCCAATTTCTTGTCAGCTGGAACAACTACGCTGACCGCTCCCGGCCAAAACTGTTTAACATCGTTTAGAATCGTAAAATCTAAACCCAGCTTTGCCAGCTGCTCCAAATTAGCTGCCACAATTGTACCTGGTTTATGATGACGATCTTTTAAGCCATACAAACGCCTTACGGCTAATATATCTGCCGCCCTGGCCGCAAGCCCGTACACAGTATTTGTAGGCAACACGACAATGTTACCTTTCAGAATCAATTCGGACGACATCAAGTCAAAATAGGTTGAATGGTTCATGTGATAATTAACTAAGATCAATAATATATGGCGGAGAGGGAGGGATTTGAACCCTCGATGGAGTTGCCCCCATACTCGCTTTCCAAGCGAGCGCACTAGGCCACTATGCGACCTCTCCCTGCTTGAGCTCGTACCATTGTACTACTTAAACTCTGTTTGGCATAAAACATTGAGTTTATAACTTGTAGGGGGTGAGGTTGGGAGATTTTCGTCCCCAACCTCACCAGCGAGCAGAACTTTCTATGCGGCCGTTTGAATCAGGAACTCGTCGACAACGATGCGTTTGTGGAAGCCCGGCTCCCCTGGGTACCTGACAAGCACATCGTAGACGAAGCTGAATTTGTTACCCTTCACTCCGTTCTTCCTCAGATGCTTCTCGGTCAATCGTTCCTCGCTTATGTCCGAGCTGCCCGTACCACCAGTGGCAAAACCCCAGCCGTTGATCAAGGTTTGGGAAAGCCCCTCGATCACAAACACTTCCTCGTACATGTATTGAGGCGTCACAAGAAACCCTGGCTGATCGCCGCCATGGATGCTGTCATCCATTGAATCCTGCGGCATTCCATCGAGCCCTGCCTTATCGCCTTGCAGGTTGACGTCCACATGGACATGCTCGATCATCACCAGCACACCTTCGCCACCAGGCAACAATTCGATCCCGGCCTGGAAATGAATTGTCTTTGAGTCGGTAATACGCCACGACTTGGCGTTGTACGTCGTGTCGTACCTCGTGATGAACCTGAACTTCTCGCCCGCAAGGGTATGCTGCTTTGTCAAAGAGCCGCCGGCAAGATCGTTTGTCAGGCTCGCGAGAGCTTGTTCCGCTGGGGTTGGCGGGGAGCTCTCTCCACCTGGGCAAGCCGATGCGACCAATACGACCGCAAGTAGTGCAGCAGCAAGCGGCAGCTTTCGAATACCACGCACTTCTGTCCTCCTGATAGTTGGAAACAGCCGCCACACTATATATATTCCGGCTCACTTAGTCAACTATAATTACGAGATTTACCTATTGACAAATCAAAAATGGTGTCCTATAATGGTTTCATCAGTTAAATAGCTATCGGTATCGAAAACGTTTCCCCAGAGTCTGGTGCTTAGCCTAAAGCCCAACAATGACCCTGGTTTTTTTATACTCGAAAATCCGCCAATCCGTAAAAATCGGAGGCGTTGATGACCTGCACTTATCACCTCTTATCGCCGGGGAACTTGAATTCACCCCGGCGACGAGAGGCCCTAAAAAGCCACTCGCGGCCACGCGGGCCGTCCCCGCGTATGTCCCTTCACAACTTGAAGAGTTACTTCCAGAAAGGTAAAAATGGAAACCGCAAAAGGCATTTTGGTAGCCATCGTGGCTTTTGTCATGATGGCTATTCTCGGCATCGCCGCCTGGCAATTTGGGTGGTTTGTAACCGAGAAGAATGTTGACCGCCAGGTCAACATCGACAACCGCAACAAGGGCACGCAGACCGCGTGGCGTGACCAAGCTGTCCAGAACATCAAGGACTACGAGCTGGTTGACCCCGCCAACACCGCAGCCCGTAGCGCGTTACGCGACCAGACGTGCGAACTCATCGCCCGGCTGACGCCGCCCTACCGCGACACCATCATTGTCCGCTTCGAAACTAAGGAATGCTCATGAACCGCAAGCAGTTCAGCATAATTGCATTCGTGCTAGTGGTGTTCTTCGGAACATTTGCTGGCACATGCAGCAACAACAGCGAGGAATCCGAGAAAGGCGGCAAAACCGCCAAGGAGGAGCAGAAGGCTGTGCAAACCGGCTTCAACCGGCTGAGTAACAGCCAGCAAGTTCCTACCTTCGACTGGAGCCAGGAGAGGCAGACAGTCATTGACGTCGAAACCATCCGCGCCACCGGTGCCACCAGCACCACCGCGGGGTACCTCGAAGGCATTGGCCTCATCTGGTGGTGCCCCTCCGCAGGAGCACCAGTCCCCAGCAGCTATCAACTGTCTGGTTCAACGCAGTGGGTGGATCTCCCCGATGACAACAGCCGCGAGCTGTTCAGCATCGATCAGGGTGAGCCCACCGGCGTGTACATCGGGCAATCATCGGGTACCTGGACGCTTTGCTTGGACAACAACGGCAAGAAGTTCGCCAAGTACTGGGAAGGCTACGTCGATTCCACCATCGGGATCATCAACTCCTACCCAGCCGATAAGCGAGTGGTGGTTCAACAAGCCACTTTCAACTTCACCGAAAAGCCCAAGTAACTCTTCACACGTTTAGTTTACGGTTAACAAAACTAAGCCGCCAAGCGGGGAGGAGCGAGAAATCGCTCCTCCCCGCCGGCGGGAACACCAAACGCATTAAGAGCGACTATCAATCTATCTCTTAAGCGTCGGCACCATAAATTATAATCCTTAAAAACTTTTTGTACTTTGGTATAGAACAAAAAAGTCCTACGGCGAGTATGAACTTATTTGTGAATCTTGAAACCCCTTAAATTTTTTGTCATCCTCCGTCCGTCAATCGACGGATGATCGGAGGATCTCGGCTAGATTCCCTATCCGGAGCACCAAACTAGGCAATAGTGGAGTTTGGCTGGAGCCTGCCCCGGACCACGATCCGGGGATAGGTAATGACAATGATGGGAGGTTTGTAAGATTCACGGTAAACTTAAAAACTTAAAGTCGTAATGATATAAAAAGTTTTTACTAGTAACTTATTAGCACTTCAGTAGCTGGGCGTTTGCACTCAACTCTATATTCCATTGCTCCAGCTGGGATAAAACAGGCGTGCCCCTGGCTTACAATGACACTCCCCAATTCAGTTGAAACTTGGATTTCGCCTTTGCGCACAAACAAATGTCGGAACTGGTCAATCCGTTCGTTATAAGAGGCCGTCGGAGTTAAAAGCAATAGTTTATTCAAAGTGTAATATTTGGTACTAAGTAACCTAGATAGTCCATACTCCGCCGTTTTAATTAGATCCGTCGGTTCCCCCATATGGTTCTTAGGATCATTAGCCTCTGGAGTTCGATCGATCAGCCGAAAATAATCGGAAATATTAAGCTTACGCAGCGACCCACCTCTGGTCATCTTGCCTTTATCAAACACCCTTATAGTCGAGACATCATCCATAGCCTCAAGTTGCAATTCATACAAGACATTCCCTAAAGGGATTTTTACCGAATCTTCTTCCCAAGAATGGTGCAGAGCTCCTGCCGAAAGATCCACCAACTGATCTTTTTTAACCTCGACTGTATTAACATATACCCAAGGATCGTAGCGCTCCAGCAAACTATGAACTTCAGCTTGCGCCTCGTCGTAGTCTAGCTCTCCAGTAGAAATTTGGCGCTCCAAGCCAGTCATAGCTTCGGCCACAGACGACACTGCCGCCTCATAATCCCCCCAATCAACCCCCGATTTAACTCCTAAAGTTATCAGCCCGGGCTCCAGGTAATACCACGACTCGGGCTTTGGCTTCCACCATGGGTCTTCCAACCCATCTTTGATGTGAATTTGAAAAGAGTTGCCTAATGACTGTGTAAACTTAATCAACAAATCAAACTTGCGGCCGCTGCGCACTGCTCGAGCGCTCCCCAAAGTGTCTTTGGCCGACATCTCGATCAAGCTTGCCAAACTAACCGAATTCTCGGGACTAGTAGGGTTTTGCACCTCATCACGATCGGTAATTTCGCCCTCAAACAAGGGGTCTTTACTTGAATCCAATAAAGATAGGTTACTCCCAGAAAATAACTCGTACGACTGGCCTATTTTTGAACCCGCTAAAGACGGTTTTATATCCCATTGCTTGAATTCCGCAATATAAGTACCACCCCAAGTAGGTTGCTCAATCAGTTTGGGTATTACTAAATATGGGCGCTTAAACTGAGTCGAATCCTCTGCTCCCCCGCTCAAGCTTCTACCACCGATAAGCCGCCAAGGTCTTCATTTGCAATAACACTGTAATGAGGATTCTTTACTAAGGCAGGCGCGCCATCACGCTCCACCACATAGTAGGCAAATCCTCGCGTCTGCCTCACCAGAGAGTAATCAGCATGACCTGGATGTCCACTTGGGTCAGAATCATCAAAATTAACCGGGCTGTCGTCGGTCGTTACCATGTAGGTATCACCCGTATTAACAGCTAAATGACCTGAACCAGCCGGGATAAACACGCTGTCGCCAGCTTTGATGGGAATGACTTTAAACTCGGCTACCCTATCTGCAACCATTTCTCCCGCCTCGTTAACCTCCAATCTTTCCTGCAGTACAAACCCCTGACCCTCCAAAATCTCATAAGTTTCATCCAAGGGCCCAACATGGTAATGACCAAAGGTTTTGATATATTCACCCCCTACCTTACCCGGCTCCCACACCGTTACATTACGCTGCTGGCTCCCACCTCTAATCATGTAATAATGTACGGCTGGACCTTGCGCGTCAGGGCTCATTAAAACCGCTTTCATGTCTTCGTGGGTTCGCGTGGCCAGATGCTTAGGGACGTATGCAAAGTTGGGGTCTGACATAAAAAAGCTCCGTTTCTTAAAGTTTATTATCTCATAAATTTTAAGTGTCATCCTGAACTTGTTTCAGGATCTCTTAAACTAAGCCGGAATGCTACCAGTTAGTGATCCCAGCGCCAAACTTGCATTCGGCATTAGGCCCCATATAAAAAGAAAAGAACCTCCCGAAGGAGGTCCGCGATGGACTCGGCAATAAGAGCTGTGAAGAACGTCCGCGCGAGGGCCTGGTGGCACTGCTCGCGCGGACGTTCCCTGCCCCATGGCATTCACCTTCACGGCAAAGCAGGTTGTAGTAACTGCGACCTCGGCGAGGTGCTTCCATCGAGGTCCATCTTCTAGGGCGGATCCCGCACGAGGCGTTCCCTTCGATAGATGACGGTGGGTGTTGAAACGGAGTCAGGTATCGCTACCCGATAGACCTCCTTGGTTGACGTCGACACTTTGCAGCGAGTGGCAAGCCGTGAACCGGCTCCGTTCTCGCCTACGGAGCCGGTTCAGGCGCCGCCCGTCCAGGCGATCTTGAGATCTCAAGGCCAGTGTGCCGCCGTATTCTCGTCGGCGGCGGCACACTGGCCGGGGGCTGCTAGCCCGAGTGCGCGGTGAAGGCGTTGGTCGCGCTGTTGGCCATCCCGGCCATGGCCCTGTTGATCCCGCCGGCGCCGCCGTGGGGGTCGAAGAAGGTCGCCACGGGGTCGAACTCGAAGGCCGGCTCGTTGTGGGTGACTCGCTTGAACACGCTGTCCTCGTTTCTGATGGTTGACGTGACCGCCCTAGTAGCTGATCCGATCGAAATGCGACCGAAACCGCTCCCGCCGGGCATTGCGGAAGAGCTAAAATCTTCAATAAATGAAAACTTGAGCCCTTCCACAATCCAGGTGTTTTTGCTCTTATTGCTTTGTCAATATTTGGCTGGCCAAAATTGCTCTTAACCACGCCTCACAGTATTAGCATAACAACTAATAACCGATGCACTGATATTAAATGATGCCCAACATTCTTGTCAACCTTTTTGCTTTCGTACCCAATAAAAACAAAGCGCCCCCATAAAGGGGGCGAAACAGAGTTCGAGAGAACTAGTGCGGTGGCCCGCGAGCGTTGAGGGGGCAGACTAACGGCCCGCTCAGGCGCTGCGGGCCACCGCTGTTGATGGCGATTACCCACCCTTGTCGCTCGACGGGACTCCAGTGCGGAGTCTGACTCGTCGCCATGACCTCCGACGCCGGTGATCGATAGCGAAGTGAGCTTGTGAGCCGACCGGGAGGGTATCTGCGAGCTGTAGGCTCCCCAGGCTACGGCACAGCGCCGCAACCAGGAGTAACGTTGCTGCAGAGCTGATCTGTGTCAGCGCTCCTCCTTCTTTCTCCGCCGCTATTGGTCGGAACTGGCGCCTCCTAGGGAAACCGAACGCCAACTTCTCGCACAACGCTGGACGAGAAGTTGGCTCCGGCTGCCGGTATTGGAGGCGATCGAGGCGGCAGAAGACCTGCCGCTACCGCGTCCGATGTTTCTTGTGGACGGGTTATAAACCTTAGCTGCTCTCTAAAGCTCATAACCCGCCCACACAATTGCTCTCTTGTCTGTTAATAACGGCTAAAAAACTTTCTAACCTCGCAGCTTAGCATAAGCAAAACTGATATTTTGATATTATGCCTACTAGGTTCGAGTGTCAACCCTCGGGTTAAATCCTCTTTAAAAAAACTCCCGCGTGGAGCCACCGTTTAAAGGGAGGCTCCACGCGGGCAGCAATCAAATCGTTGTGCTACCGGGCACACTGCCAGTAGAACTGGTGAGGCGGGAGAGTAGTTGCAGCCCACACTACCGGCGCTGGATTGTTACCCCAACAATAGATGGGCCCAAAGATCGACAGGGCATTGAAGAAGGTCGGCCCTCGGTTACCCGACACGAATACTCCGCCGGCCACAAAGTTGCTTATCGGACACTCGTCCGATTCGGTTGGGGCCACATCCACAGGTGATGAGTTGTTACTCACCACCAAGTAACCGCCAATGATTGTGCCGCAAATGCGACTGGATTCGTTGGAAATACCACTTAGTACCACAGTGCCGGAAACGATGGAGTTGGCGATTGTCGTCGCACCCCGCGATACCACTTGCGTGGCGTGGGTTCCTTGCATAGCCAGAGTGCCGCCGGGAGCCACAGTGATGTAGGTCGGCTTGTCTGAAGCCCCCAAGACGCACTTGGCGCCAGCAGGTACCACAACCGTCCCCACGCGAGCGACGACAGAAGCACCGTTACAGAGCGTGTCAGCCGTAGCCGGAGACGCCTGGACGGCAAGAGCCGCAACAACCAAAGCAACAGACATCAGAGCGTATCGGATTCTCACTTGTCCTCTTTTCATGTGTTTGTTTTTCGAAGCCTCAGTGGCTCCCTTGCAACCGGATCACCTTTCTGAATGGCAGGGAGTCACTGAGGAACCTAAAGCATAACTAATGACTTCTAAATTCAATCTGGATATGAACCCTATCAGCTATTCAATTTCTTGTCAATGAAACGGAAACGACAGGTATCGTACTTGCCCCTATGTACTTGGTTTTTTTGTCAAATTAGTGTATCCTGGGCTCACCCAACGTCCGAGCGGGAGGATACATGGCAGTACAGTCAATCTTCACTAGCCGCGCAGTAACGCGCCTGATCGAAGCCGGAAACACGGCCACCTGCGCCATCTGCCGGCTCCCGGTTAAGTTCCGGGCCAAGTCCAAGCTCCAGCAGGTCATCTGCAACGTCTATAACGACGGTGTTTGGGAACGCGTCGAGCACTACCACCTCGACTGCTACCACGACGCCGGCCGGCCATACGGACCGGCCAGCTAGGAGAGTGATGGCTACCCAAGTACCCAACAAAGGGTTGTGTGCAAACTGCGGCCGAGAACTCGTTGTAGCGGACAGCGGTCTCGGTTTTATGCTTGCCGCTAAGCCAGGTAAGCCACGATGTCTCAGGAAGGTTATGCCCAACGGCGACCCCTCCTGCAAACCACCGGGAGCATCGGCTCCCCCACCAAGCTGACCAGTCAGCGGGAAGAAGGGATCATGACAGACACTGTCTCGGGAGACGAACATGTTGTCTCGGAGAATGAAGCTCAACGAGCGATTCTCGGACGGGGTGGCAAGGTAGCCATGCTCGAGAGATGCTCGACCTGTGGCGCGCCACTCATGACACTGGGTGAGTGGAACGCTGCCAACGACGACAACGATGCGGTCATGGATCCGACTAGATGTCCAAGCCGCTTCGCCCCCAGCCAACACTGTCTCGAGTACGAAAAAACTCGATCCGGCCCTCGCGGGTTAGAAACAGCTGAGGCTCGGGCAGCCAACCAGCCGTTCATCCTCGTCAAATCCGGAGTCTCGGACCCCATTTCTAAAGGCGGCGATCACTGCGCCTAGACCACGCCCACGCATGGAGGGCCGCCACTCAGGCGGCCCTCCATCACAACTTTATGATCAGCACACAAAAAGAGGCCACGAGTGGCCTCTTTTTGTGTTTTGCGATTACTCCCTGAGCATAGTCGAAGGGCCTTCGACAGGCTCAGGCAATAAATGGTACGGCAAGCTTCAAGAAAGGTGTACTTTGATGCAGTACAAGGAGATATTGAAGGCCGGAGTGAGCCGTATCTAAACCTACGGCAAAACTTCGCACAGTCATCCAATCCCCCAAGGGTTGGTATTTTGGATGCAGTACTAGGCGAGGCGAGAAGCACAGCGAGACGTACTTAATGGTACGTTGAGCGAGCATCGCAAGCCTCAACGCAGTAATGCACCAAAAGACCGGCCCGAATCTAGTAGTCCATGCCCATTCCGCCGCCCATACCACCCATCCCGCCACCACCGCCGCCCATGGCCGACTTCTCTTCGGGGAGATCAACCACCAGCGCTCCCATGGTCATGGCCGTTCCAGCGATCGAAACAGCATTGACGATAGCTTCGCGGGTAACTTTAGCGGGGTCAACAATCCCTTGGGTCTTAAGATTAATCAACTCCTCAGCTTCATTGACATTAAAGCCCATCCCCAACGAATTGCTCTTTAGCACCTGAGCAAGTTTTTCTTCAGCATTAAGACCAGAGTTCACCATTAGCTGTCGAAAAGGAGCCAGCAAGGCTTGTTTCAGTATCATCGCTCCGGCCGCGTGACTATCGGTTACCCGAGCATCGGCTAAGCTTATGGTTTTAGACAAGTCCACAAGTGTAACGCCGCCGCCAGGAACAATACCTTCAGCCACAGCCGCTTTAGTAGCCGCCACAGCATCATCTACGCGAAACTTCTTCTCCTCAATCTCAGTTTCAGTTGCCCCACCCACTTTTATGACCGCTACTTTGCCAGCAAGAGCTGCCAAGCGTTCTTCCAACTTTTCTTTCTCAAATTCGCTAGTGGCATTCTCAGCCTGAGCCTTAATTTGCTCAATGCGGGCCTTAATTTCACCCTCGTCTCCATAGCCTTCAATGAGAGTTGTATCGTCTTTAGTAGCAATAATTTTGCGGGCGCTTCCTAACACTTCCAAGCCGGCGTTTTCAAAGGTCAAACCTTGGTCTTCGGAAATCACCGTAGCCCCTGTTAGCACTGCAATGTCTTCCATAATAGCCTTGCGCCGGTCACCAAAACTTGGCGCCTTAATAGCCAGGGTATTAAACACGCCTTTAAGTCGGTTTAACACCAAATTCGGCAATGCGTCACCATCAACATCTTCGGCAATTATGATAAGTTCTTTTTTGCCGCTTTGAGCAAGCTTTTCAAGTAATGGCAGAATCTCTTGAATGGAGCTAATTTTCTTGTCGGTTACTAAGATTAATGGTTTTTCGTAAGCTGCCTCCATACGAGTCGCGTCAGTTACCATGTAAGGGCTCACGTAACCACGGTCAATTTTAAAACCTTCGACAACTTCTTTTTCTAGCCCAGTGGTTTGAGATTGCTCCACAGTCACCGAACCCTCATCACCAACAGCCTCAATAACGTCGGCAATTAACTCACCTATTTCCGGATCACCAGCTGACACAGTTGCAACCTGGGCAATCTTTTCTTTGTTCCCAGAAATTTTTTCGGCCATGCTATTAATTCGCGACAAAATATCCGTAGATGCCTTATCAAGACCCTTTTTCAAGTCCATTGGGTTGTGCCCGGCCGCAATTAAGCGATTTGCCTCAGCCAAAATTTGGTAAGTCAAGATTGTAGCGGTGGTCGTACCATCTCCAACCACATCATTGGTTTTGCTGGCTGCTTGTTTTACCAACTCCGCCCCAATGCCCTTACCCAAGCTTGATGCGTCCTTGCTGTTTTCATCAATTTCGACAGCTTTCGCAACAGTTACACCATCATGAGTTACGGTCGGCCCGCCATAGCTTTTACTAATTACAACATTTCGTCCTTTAGGCCCCATTGTAACTTTTACAGCGTCGTAAAGCTCCTTAGCACCGGCCAAAACGCGAGTACGCGCTTCGTCATCGTAAAATATTTTTTTAGCCATCTAGATTCCTCTCAGTCATTTAAGTATTATTTTTAATTTCCAAGTTCTAGCAGCATCAAATGAAAATTGAAACTTGCCAAAATGTAAATTGGTTTAGTCCCTAACAACTGCTAATATGTCTTCTTCCTTTAGCAACAACATATCTTGGCCATCAACTTTTATTTCATTGGGGCCATACTTGGTATAAATAATTTTGTCACCTACCAAGACTTCCTTAACTTCTTTACCAACGGCCAAAACTTCACCCATCTGTGGCTTTTCTTTGGCGCTATCTGTTAAGTAAAATCCCGAGGATGTTTTAGTCTCTGCCTCGACTGCTTTGGCTACCACTCTATCAGCCAATGGTTGTAGCTTCATATTTAATCCTCCATTAGAATATTGCAGATTCCCCCTTACCGTAACTTCTGCTTGCGTGCTACGGCGAACTACAATACCTCTTTATTCTTATGCTTTTCACCTATCATTTAGCACTCGCGATTGCCGAGTGCTAACTACTACCATCCTATAAATAACTTCCTTACCTGTCAAGACCTGGTTCATAAAAGCAAAAAGCCCGCTCTAGCTACTAACTAAGGCAAGCCTCTTTTTTAAAGACCGGCGAAGGTCGTCCTTGCCTCCGCCACCTCTTTTTCATGGATTTAACAAAATCAACTGCCCGGTACAGGTTGTTACCAGTTGGCACCTGCACTGTAGCCGCCAAATACCTGGCATATACGCCAGATTGTCACACCGGTACCTATCAACACTAACCCTACTAAAATTAAATGCGCCAGCACTTCTACCTCCGTGTCCTCGGGTAGCTAACTTCTGCGTTCAGAGGGCGAGCAATACGCCCCTCGATAGAGTGCAAGAGCCACAGGATGCCAGCCGGCACCCCCACGCTTCCGGTTACGGTCAACAAAGGCAGGAGCAACTTCGAAAACATCTCGATCCTCACTTTCGTCAAGGTCTGGTGTGTCTAAAAAATAATGCCTTGTCAATAAAACGTCAATAGCGCTTAACCTTTTATCAAGTTAGTAATTCATTACGCTCGGCTCCATCAATTATTTGGATGTTCGCTTACGCAAGCCTTAAGCTAAAGCTTCAACGTTCGTTGCAATCTTAGATTTCCAATCAACTTCCGGAAACTGCCGCAACAAATTTGCAATATAGTTCTTTAATTCATCGTACTTTGGCTGAGTTTTAGCCTCAAACTTTATTGTAAGATAAGGTCCATTTTGCGAATATCGCACCACAAACATGGCTTCAGGCAAGTCAAGGCGAATGCCGTCGCCTGCCCTGGCATCATCAATCACCTCCGCATCTGGATAATCGCGCTTGAGTAAGGGGCTAAGTTTCTTTACCAACTCGACTTTTTTATCATCATCACATGACAACTTAATTTCTGGGCTAGAAATATACTGGGGCAATTCAGCTACTAACTCTGATAGCGTTTTGTCTATGGAAGACAACAATCTTAATAAACGCATTGTCGAATACAAACCATCATCATGGTTGTGAAAATCAGCCGAAAAAAAGAAATGGCCTGACAGTTCACCAATAAATGCGGCTTTTATATACTGGTTCTTTTTCTTTAAAAACGAATGACCAGTTCGCCACATAAATGGTTTGCCGCCATGCTTTAAAATAGTTTCTGCTACCACCTTTGAGCACAAAGTGTTATACATTATTGTCGCACCCGGGTGATCACGTAACACATCAATGGCAAAAAGCGCCACCAGTACATCATTCCAAATAATCCCACCTTTTTCGTCTACAATCCCAATCCTGTCACCGTCGGCGTCATAGGTAAGTCCAACCTCTGCACCTGCATCTAGTACTTCTTGGCTTAATCTCTCCACTACCTTTGTTTCAGTAGGATCCGCAATGCCTAGCGGAAAGGACGGGTCCACCGTGGTGTTTTTTTCTATCACCTCGCACCCTGCCTGACGTAACATATCGGGCGCAATATCACCGGCCGTAGTACAGCTTGGATCCACCAATACTTTCACGCCGCGCTTAAGCGGAAAGCCGCTTGATAACATCATCAAAATAAGCTTGACGAATATCCTGCTGGCTGACGGGTGCAGTAGCTTGAACTAAATCATAATCTTCTTCCTGTACCATCCGCTTAAGCTCATTCATTCCATCACTCACAAGTGTTTCAGACAGGCCATCCGCAAACTTAAAGCCGTTGTACTCCGGCGGATTATGCGAGGCGCTTACAAAAACTCCAGCTGGCCGGTTTAAAAAATACTGAGCCCAGTAAAAAGTCCCTATCAAGTTCATCCCAATATCCACAACGTCCACACCAACCGCAGTCAATCCCTTAATTAAACACTGGCTATACTCGGGACTAGTTGCCCGACAGTCACGGGCTACTACAGCCTCCTTCATCCCTCGTCTAGTTAAGTATGTTCCAAAGGCCTTGCCTATATGTTCTACCAGCTCCGGGTTTAAATCATCGCCCACCAACCCTCTTAAATCATAACCACGAAAAATTTCCGGATTAACCTTCATACACCACCTTTTTACTTATTATCCAAACATTCCTACTTATTTGAGCCCACGCCTACGATCTAATTGATATTTATGCGTATAAAACCTTCAGCTAACAACACTCCTACCTTCTCACCGCACTCTTCTGCCATTTCTCGAACCAGCTTTTCAGCCTGGTTCATCCCTGGGATTTGACTTACATGTGCAGCCAATGATTCCAGTTTTGTCGCAAAAGTCTCAGTAATATCAATGGCAAAGTTGTTATCATCAAAATTATGCATCAAAAGCACGGGCGTTTTATGCGGCTCAAACCCTTCTCCCAGCAACTCTGGAAAAGTTAAATGATCCCGGGCCAAGGGGTAAACGGCTTCAAGGGTAGCTTGACCCACCGCGCGATGATCAGGGTGGTTAATAAAATTGTATTTAGCCGAATAAACCATAGTCGGATCAAAACAAAAAACTGCTTCGGGCTTGCGACGACGAATTTCGCGGGCAATATCACGCTTTAATTCCATCGTAACGTCTGTAGCACCATCTTCGTAGTCTAAAAAAGTTACGTCCTTGACGCCCAAAATTTTAGCAGCAGCTCGCTGTTCCTGACGGCGCACCTCCACCAATTGCTCGGCTTCTGCATTACGATCAGCCGACCCTTTGCCCCCATCCGTACAAACAAGGTAAAAAACTTCTGCTCCGGCCGCAGTCCATTTTGCTACACTACCAGCGACTGAAAACTCTAAGTCATCGGGATGAGCAGCAACGCACAATACTCGGACTGGCTGAAATTCAACATCAAGCTTCATGAGTTCATTCTACCACTCTAACCAAAAACATTTAACTTTTGACACTGACGCCTAAGTTCCGCAATGCAAAATGTATGAACCTCGCTAAAGATCGATTGATTTGAAATGCGCAAAGCACAAAAATCGTGTAAGCTAGGCACTTATGGACCACGTAACAATTGCAGTTTCAGGCATTGCTGGATCATTCGACGACGAAGCTGCTCAAAAATATTTGGCCAATAATCAACTTAATGGCGACATATTTTACGCTGTTACCGCTGAACGTACCTTTCAAACTGTAATGTCAGGCAACGCAACCCACGGAATCGTACCGCTCGAAAACTCTGCCGGCGGCATGGTTAACGAAACTCTTTTTGCCATGGCCAACTATGTCTTTACAATCAAAAAAGTACTTCAACTGGATGTCCAACAAAACCTGATGGTTCTACCTGGAACAAAAATAACTGATATAGAATCTATCACATCTCACCCTCAAGCCCTTGCCCAATGCCGACAATTCTTAAAACGGGAATTTGGAAGCACACCGCTAAAAGATTACCCAGATACTGCACTCGCAGCTCAAGATTTACGCCACGGTAAGCTTTCATCCACTGTCGCCGTCATTGCCTCTGCCCAAGCTGCCAAGTTATTTGAATTGGAAATTCTAGAAGCCGGTATTCAAGACCTTAAGTACAACATCACTTCATTCTTACTTTTTACTAAGTAAAATTTGCAAGGGTTAATATAGTTCTTATGACCAAACGTATTCTTATGTGCAAAGCCAACTATTTTGGGGTTAATTTTGAAATTAACCCCTGGATGCACGTTGAGCACCAACCAAACCTCGAAAAGGCTTTGAGTCAGCAAAATGAGCTAGCTCATACACTCAAGTCACAGGGACACCAGCTCGAGTTTATTGAACCAGTGCCAAACTGCCCTGATTTGTGTTTTACAGCCAATGCTGGCGTTGTAAAAGACTCTAAAGTATTTTTATCCAACTTACCCGCCGAGCGTCAACCAGAACATCCTTATCACAAGAACTGGTTCGAGTCTCACGGCTTTGCAGTTAAAGAAACCAATTATAGGTTTGGTGGTGGTGGTGATGCATTATGGATTGGCGACGTGCTGCTAGCGGGTTATGGCGAAAGGGATCGTCGCGCCAGCGACATTGAGGTCCACCGAGAACTATCCGATTATTTTAACGTTGAGGTTGTAAGCCTCCACGCCAAAGATCCCCGTTTTTATGACCTAGATATGTCGGTCGGCGTGTTACGCCCAGACTTAATAGCTTATAGTCCCGATGCATTAGACGAGCCTAGTCAAATTAAGCTCAAAGCCTTGCCGGGGGTAGAGCTCATAGAAGTTTCTTTACGCGATGCTTTGGGTTTTGGCTGCAACCTTCAGAGCGACGGCACAAATGTCATACTCCCCTTCAGGGCTCCAGGACTTATCAAAGAGTTGGAAAGCCGAGGCTTTAATGTCTTTCCGATTAATATCAACCAATTTGTTTTTTCCGGTGGTGGAGTCCGTTGCCTAGGGCTAGATTTGCCGATTTAAGCTTGAGTCAACTAGGCACCTTTCGCTGTCGCCTTCCTTCGGTAGGCAGGATCGAACAATAAAATTTTCTACTGGAACTGCGAATAAGTATTTCAATATCCATGCGCATCCCCTTATTGTTCGATTAGTTCCGCTTGGACAGCCAGAGACTAATCAAAATCAATTGCAACACCATCACAGACATGGCAATCTTAAAACATGATCCAGCTTGAGCCACCAAACATCTTTAACCAGTTTCCAAATATTCTAGCTGGCTTGTCGCATGATGCGTTTGATGATGCCGGCGCACAAACTCTTGGTTTTAAACGCATTATTGTCCAGCATCAAGTTCACGGCGACACCATTAATGAAACTGAGCAAGGGCTAGAACCAACCTCCGGAGATGCACTAATCACCCACCAACTTGGCTGGTTAATTGGAATGCGCGTAGCCGACTGTGCCACTATTTTGCTTTATGATCCCGAACATAGTGTAGTTGCAGCTATTCACTCAGGTTGGCGCGGCAGCAAACTGGATATTGTTTCAAAAACCATTACCCGACTTGTAGATCAGTTTGGTAGCAAGCCTAAAAACATCTGGGGTTACGTAAGTCCATTAGCGCAAAAGTGTTGTTACGAAGTCCTGCCCGACTTTCAAGCTAACTTTGCGTCAAAATTCTTTGAAACACGAGACGACAAACTGTATTTCAACAATCAAGCCATTATTCAAGACCAGCTATCCACAGTCGGTATACCTGCCAGCCAGCTAGAATTAGATCCTCGCTGCACCATCCACGACCAATCCTTGCAGAGCTATCGTCGTGATGGAGATCGGGCGGGACGAATGTTGGTGGTAATCGGACTTAAGTAAAGTCAGCCTTCAGTCATGGCTCAGCTAGTCTAGATTTAAAAGTCTGACTTTGGTCTTAAACCTTAGCAGCCTTAGCTCTTCGCTTTGCCTGCAACTCTTCAATCTTTTTCGATGCTTGAGCTTTACTTAAATCTTCGTAAAACTTTTCACCCGTTTGCTTGGCTAGGTCTTTTAAAAAAATTTTCTGTGCAGGCGTCATTGGTACGCTCAAATTACTTTGCTCCATCACTCCATTCTCCTTATTACACTTCTTAGTGTAACCGAACAAATACCGAATGCAAGCATAGGCAGTTTCCTGCAAGACCAGATCTGATATTTGCCGTATTTCCAAGACCAGGTCTTGATACTTAATGCCTAAGAAATCTAGATTTTAAGACCTGGTATTTAATCGCGCCCTTAGCGCTATCCGAGCTTCGCCAGCCTCATTCCAAGGAACGTCACCACTGGCGCGCTCAATCGTACGTTCATGCCCTTTGCCCAACAACAAAACTGTGTCCCCTGAACGTGCTCGACCAATTGCAAACTTAATCGCTTCGCGCCTGTCGTGTACCAAAAACAGATTTTTATCTCGCTTTTTGCCGGCACTTTCTGCTCCTGCCGCAATCTGATCCATAATCATTACGCCATCGGTATCCCGATCATCTTCTTCAGTAATGACCACCTCATCGCAATAAGTAGCGGCCACCCTACCTTGGACTGGACGTTTAGCCGGATCTCGCTGTCCACCGGCCGAGCCAAACACTGCTATTACGCGGCCTTTAGTCCCTTTTTTGACGCCCGGAAGCACTGCCTCAAACCCGCCCGGGGTAGAAGCATAATCAACAATCACTGTAAAATCCTGCCCCTCATCGATTGTATTCATCCGGCCTTCCACACTTTTGAGCGCCGCAATGCCATCGGTAATCTGACCATCAGTTAATCCCAGGCTTATTCCAGTTCCTACAGCCGCCAGAACATTATAAACATTGAAGCTACCTGGCAAAAATGACTGAATCTCAATCCGGCGATCTTGATAGGCAGCCACAAACTGATTCCCCTTCGAAGTACTTTTGACTTTATCGGCTCTTAACGTTCCCTCATTTACTCCGTATAAAATGGAATGCGCTACTTCGGCCGTAAACAACTCACCTGATGGGTCGTCAGCATTAGCAACTCCTGCTCGTAACCCACGCTTATTGGCCAAACTAAACAACCGTTTTTTGGCATCACGATAACGCTCAAACGTCCCATGATAATCGAGATGATCAAGCGTTACGTTTGTCATTACTGCTACTTCGTAAGGAATTCCAAACGTACGATTTTGTGCCAGAGAGTGGCTACTGGTTTCCAGAACCAACCATTCAATTCCATCACGTTTTAGCTCCTGTATCCGCTTCATCAAAGGAAAACTTTGCAAAGTTGTAATGTGTATGTGCTGAACCTTTTGATACATATGCGTGCCATAACCTACTGTGGTCATAAACCCAGCTTTATACCCAGCCTCGACTAACATCTGCCAAATCAGCGTAGTTGTTGTAGTCTTGCCATCTGTTCCAGTTACTCCAATCACATGTAAGTTCCGAGCTGGAAAACCATACCAAATATTAGCCAGCAGCGCCTCAACCCAATGGCCGTACGGCTCAATTTGCTTGAAAAGCTGCCGCGGGATTAAAGCTTTTACAAGATTACGAAACATAATCCTAGTCTAACATTTAACCAATAATTTGGGATTACCCTACCTATCTACTATCTACACATCTCTTGTCACTAATACAGAAGTTCACGCTTGATCCGCATATAGTACTTGCTCGTTAACCGCTCACCCCAAGCATCCCATTGACTAAATTTAGATGACAGCGGCAAGTCGTAGGAGTTGATGTACTCTATAATTTCGTCGTTAAAGCCAGATTTGAACTGGTACAAGCTATAAATCTTACTTTCTGGGTTTAAATCCCGCCGTGACGGCACGCCCACCAGGTCATAAACTGTCACGCCTCGTCCCCTCAACCAACGCATTGTCTCCCATTGCAACAGATATGGCGCCATTACTTCCGGATGCTTCTTAAACGACCCTCCGTCTTTGTACCAGCCTTTTTGACCAAAATACGTTGCAAACAACCCGGCTAGCAACTCACCCTCAAAGCTGGCAAACATCAACTGCCCGTGACCAACCTCACTCAGTTTGCGCCAGTAATTTAAATAATAGCTCCGCTCCCGCATGTAATATTGGGCTCGCGAGCTAGTTTCGTGCATCAACTGGTACATCAACTCAAGATTTTCATCTGTTGCTGAAACAGCCTCAACTACTACGCCCTTTTTAGCTGCCAAGCGCACATTGTAGCGCGTCTTTTGTTTAAATGCAGCTAAAATTTCCTCCTCATTTCGACTTAAATCAATCAAAATCGTCGCCTTATCCGGCTGTACATCACGCTTTGCCTCCATCAACCCAATGGATTTAAAAAGCGGTTGGTCAATTCCATCCACGCTCAAAACCGGATTTATACGTAGCATAAAAGCTGTTTTTGGTAGGTCTAGCGATGCAACATAGCTGGCTATTTGAGCTTGACTAGCTACTCCGGGCCCTTTGGGCACCCACCATAATTCACCAAAGTAACTAAATCTGCGCACCAAATACATCACCGCTAGCTGCACTCCCCCCAGATCATGAATCATAAATTGTGGCTTCCAACCGCATCCGGACTTGAATTCACCCCACGCTCGCGTCTGAAAAACATGCCCACCGTCCGGATTAGCCAAAACCAACTCATCCCACCGCGCTAACTCCTCTGCAGTTGCCTGCCTCACGTTCGTCTCAGTTTGCGCACTACTCTTGAAGCATTGCGCGCTAACTTAAACAACCGATATCGACCCGGGTTTATTATCAAATCCCAAGTACCCGCGTATACCCTGTCAACTCCACCAAAAGCTCGCTTAAATCGACTGTACCCTGATTTTGAACTATGTGCATCGTCAACAGGCACTACCCCCCACAAGTCAAATTCACCTGCTCCAGCTGCCTTAGCGTCCATAATTGCCCGCCATAGCAACGGTACTCCAGCCTGAAGTTTTACAAATTCTGGATCGCTCGCCGCATGCGCATAGTACCAAATCTTGTTATGGCTATAAATAATCGTCGCCGCAATCGCCTTTCCCTCGGCTTCAGCCAAATATAGTTTTGCTCTGCCCGCTGGACTCAACACTCTCATCATGGTTTTAAAATAACTGGCATCATGCACTCGAATGCCGGCTTTTTGGGCAGTTTGACGCATCAAGCGATTAAACTCGTCGATATCCGAACTCAACTTTCCCTCGCGGATAACAATTCCGCGCCGTTCAGCACCATTAATGGCATTGCGGTGACCCGAGCTCAAATTATGTCTTAATTCTTCCTCGCTCAAGCTTAAATCAATTAATGAAGTTATTTCCGGCTCAATCTCTTCTAGCGCTACCAGCTTATAGCCGCTTACCCTGAGCTCCTCTTTTGTCACCCCTAGTGGTTCAATCCGCACAAAATCGACCTTTTGCTTCTTAGCCGCTACAACTATTGAATCTAATGCATCGGCTAAAGATAGCGGGGTAGCAGTTGGCCCATAGGCTGAAGCTAAATACCGAAATTGCAACGTCTGTCTAGCTGTCGCAATCCAGCTCCATACGTCCCCGTGATCCGAGAAAACTGTCCGCCCAAGCTCAATCTGAAACTGCATCCACTCTCTAGACTGCAAAAAATGACCATTTTGAGTTACAAGCAACTTATCCCAACTAATTTCGGGCAGCCCCGGGTGCATATTCATGCTCGTATTGTAGCATCCGACTAATTAAGTAACTTTAATGCTTATGTACACGCTCACAAGTCGTACTTCTTTCCGTTCAACCAAGTCTGACTTCTTTGCTATAGTTAACTTTATGCGCAACTCAACCTACATTGGCCTTACCCTCAACTTTCCGGGCTTCAACAACTCGCGGCCATTTAACCAGCTCAAAAAGGCCTTAGACGACCTCTATTTCGCCAATAGCCATAAACCACACCAATGGTTTTTAACCGCCAACGGTCGCACCGCTATTTACTTGTTTTTAAAATCGCTCAACCTAACTACTGGTAGCGAAGTGCTTGTCCAAAGCTTTACTTGTGTAACAGCTATTAACCCAATTTTGTGGGCCGGATTAGTACCAGTATACGTCGACATAGATCCAGATACCCTCTCAGCCTCGCTAGAAAGCCTTACAAGCCACATCACGCCTCGAACCAAAGTAATTATGCTTCAACATACGTTCGGCCTTCCAGGAGCCTTAGAACACGTTCAGGAGCTTGCCAAAAAACATGGCCTCCTTTTAATCGAGGACTGTGCTCATGCTCTTGGACTAAATATAAACAATCAAGCTCTAGGCACATTTGGCGATGCAGCCATTATTAGTTTTGGCATAGAAAAAAGCCTTTCAACCAAACTGGGTGGCGCCTTATTGGTTAATAACCCCCATCTGATTCGTGAGGTCGAGTCAGATTACCACGATCTGCCTGAGCTACCTCGCTGGCAAAGCTTTTTGTGGTTGATATATCCTGCTTTACGCCAGCTTTTACGCAAAATCCCTACCTTGCTCAGCAACCCCTTGCGACGTTTGTTACAAGTTCTGCGATTACTCAAACAGGCAGTTGCCAAACCCGAGTACGCCGGCGGGATACCCAGCCATACCCTCGCCACGCTTCCAGGGGTACACGCCAAAATTGTTTTAGATGCCTTAAATCATATCAACCCCAACCTCAACCACCGACTCAAGTTGGCTGAGCTATACCAATCAAAAATTGAAGCTAACCCCGGACTCACTCCTGCCAAGCAATCTACCGCCTATATCAAATACCCAGTAATCTGCCAATCGACAGAACTACGCGATTATTTGGTCGCTACCCTAGCAGCCAAAGCAATTTACGTTAGCAATTGGTACTCACCGCCCATTTATCCGGCAGGGGTTGACTACATTACTATCAATTATCAGCCGAGCGGTTGCCCTATAGCTGAATCTGTTGCTAGCCGTATTATTAACCTACCAACAGGCCCAAACATTACTGAATCCCATGCTACAATGATCGCAAATGAAGTTAACACTGCAGCCTTTGAGTTCACCAACGGAGCTGGGACAGTTCCTAGCTCGACCTGAGGTAGCAGCTTACGCCAAGTTCTACCACACCTGGGAGTGGGGCACGTTTCAAGAGAGCTTAGGCAAATCAATCCAGCGTTTGGGCTTATACAATCAAGCTCAGCTTGTGGCCACTGTTTTGCTAATACATGAGCGTAATCGTTTCAGTCAATTCTACTATTCGCCGCGCGGTCCGTTACTAAACTATTCCGACCAGGAACTGATGCGTAATGTACTCACCACCCTTACTACTTACTGCCAAACCCAGCCCGGTATCGCTTACCTACGGCTTGATCCAGCTCTACTCCACGACAGTTCCGAAGCTGCTCTTTTCCCAGAATTGGGGTTTAAGCCTGGCGGGCGTTGGTTTGTCCAGGTCGGACGAGCCTGGGTAGTCGATATTGCAGACAAATCTGACGACCAGTTGCTGCAGTGGCTTGGCGAACACGGCATGCGTAGTAACGTCCCCCGCTACCTCCGCAAAGCCGCCAAAGCCGGAGTTACAGTCCGCTCATCTGATAAACCTAAGGATTTGGAACTATTTCTTACAATGCTGGCCGCTCTCGACGCTCGCAAAGGCGGCATCGGTACTTTTTCTCCCGACTATTATCGCAAACAGTTTGCCGTCACGGCTCCGGCCGGACTTGAAAAGGTCTTTGTAGCCGAACTTAACGGCCAACCGCTAGCATGTGCTTTAATTGCTTCTTTCGGGCAAGAAGCCTCTTACCTCCATGGTGCATCCTATGACATTGAGCGCGAACTGCACGCTCCCCAGTTCATGCACATTGAGATTATGAAATTCGCTCGTGATCACGGCGCTACTAAGTACAACTTTTGGGGCGTTGTAGGCGACTCCAACTTTCACCCCGGCCACTATGGCTACGGCTACTCCGCGTTTAAAAAAAGCTTTGGGGGCTATATTGAGCTCTATATGCCCGTTCAAGACTATGTTTTTAAACCACTCCCTTATAGCCTGGTTCACGCCAAAGAAAAGCTCGATGTTAAGCGCAAACACATTGACTAAAAAGAAGTCGTACTTTATTGAGGCTAAAAAAGTACGACTTCTTTAGCCTCAACCCCAGATAGCAACCACAACCACTTTTATGTCTGCCCTTCTAAAGCAACTCAGCATGATTAAATGACACAAATGGAAGGTAAATGCTTGCCCTGAGTGAAATCGAAGGGTTAAACTAACCCAATGAATATCCTTGGGATTGAAACCAGTTGTGACGAAACCGCTGCCGCTGTCGTAAAAGATGGGCGCCACATTTTATCCAACATTGTGGCTTCGCAAATTGACATTCACGCGCAATTTGGAGGTGTCGTACCCGAAATTGCCGCCCGTAGCCACATTGAGGCTATGCTTCCCGTGGTAGAAAAAGCCTTCGAGCAGGCTTTCCCCCAATTGTCATCCTTGACCGGAAGCCATAGCGCTCCGGATCGAGGATCCAGCGATCTAGATCCCCGCCTTCGCAGGAATGACAACACTCTGTGGGATCAAATTGACGGAATTGCCGTCACAGCCGGACCGGGATTACTCGGGTCACTCTTAATCGGAACATTGACAGCACGAACCCTGGCCGAGCTCCACCACAAACCACTTTATGCCATCAACCATGTAGAAGCCCACGTTTATGCAAACTTCTTAGACTCGTCACACATCAAAGGTCAAATGTTAAATGTTAAATCCGAATGGCAGCCGCCCGACTTCCCACTGCTAGCTATGATTGTATCTGGCGGACACTCGCAAATCGTTCTGTTCCATGGCCACCACAACTACCAAGTTTTAGGTCAAACTCGCGACGACGCCGCTGGCGAAGCGTTCGACAAAATTGCTAAATTACTCGGGCTAGGATTTCCAGGTGGACCGGCGCTAGAAAAAGCTGCCTTAAATGGCGACCCCAATGCTTTTACTTTCCCCAAAGCCAAGCTTGGTAAAGATAGTCTAGATTACAGCTTTAGCGGAGTTAAAACCGCCGTGTTGCGTCAAGTTCAAACCATGCTCGGTCTCGACCAAACTGCTGCCTCCCACACCCTCGCTCCCCTTTTAAACGATCAGCAAAAAAACGACGTGGCTGCTTCATTTCAAAAAACTGTCATCGACACCCTGGTTGACCGCATGATGGTGGCCTACGAGCGACACAGCCCTAAATCTGTTGTCATTGCTGGTGGCGTGGCGGCCAGCCAAGCCTTACGCACCGAGCTCAAAAAGCGTTTACCTATAGAAATTAATTATGCCGCTATGAACCTCTGCACGGATAACGCCGCCATGATCGCCGCGCTGGGTTACTGGTATGCACACGATGGCATGACTACCGACCCTAAGCTCCTGGTGGCTGACTCGAGCATGCAAATGCACTCGCATTCAATAAGGGACTAGGGACTGGTAGGTAGTAGATAGGAGGATCGCTTCAGAACCCTGCCTACCATCTACTAATCTCAAATCCTTAATATCCCAGATGCAGCCATTGACTTTCCATGCCACTTATGCTAATATGTTAGACATTCAATCTTAGGTTGATTGCTCTTTAAATATCGGGCTAGGATTCACCAGATTCAAATTCGGTCGGGTTTTGTGCTTCACAAGCAATGTGAGTCGCAAGCCCCGCCCGAATCCATCGGACGATAGGCCTTCAAGGAGGCACATGCAATGGTAGCTGTCGCAGTAAAGCCCATCAAAGTAGTCACGCCGAAAATCAGCGAGCTGCTGAAGTACCAAGAGCTCACCGACACAGAGTGGGCATGGCTCGTTGATGCCTACCAAGGCGTAACCGGAGCCATGGTTTTCGCGGACGATACGGTCAATGGGGTGTGGCGTCAGCGTCAAGCCTGCGGCTCTCTCGGCGAAGCCCTCCGATTCGTCGGCGACTCCATCGGCGAAGCACTTCTGACCGCCGACTTCTCGGTCGGCAGCCTTTGCGAAAGCTTCTTCAACTCTCTCTTGATCCACGGAGATGGCGAGAGCCGTCCGCGGAGCCTGTTGTGGGAGGTTGAAGCCGTGGCTGGCGACCGAAAGGTCAAGCTACGCTTCAGCATCATCTCCAACCCCGCCTAGTCCGGCGCAACCATCTTGCCGGCGGGTACACACTATGCGTGACTCGACCGGCAATTCCCCCGCAGGCCCAGGCAAGGAACCCCCATCTTCCGAACCAGGGCCTGCGGGCTCCAATCTTGCCGAACGTGGCTCTACTGCGCTCGGTGAGAAACCCTCAGTGTCCGTCCGTAGGGGTCCACGACCCCCGCGGGCGGGCCTGAGGCCTGACCCAAGTTTTAAACGCGTTAGTCAAGACCAGGTCTTGAAGTTACAAAAAATGCTGGTTGAAACCTTAGATCAGGTCAACAAACAAAACTTACAAAACTCAATGATTATAATTTAGCCAGTTTGCATAACGCTTATGTTTTCACACTAAAAAAACGCTTTGAGCGTTTTAAAACATAATGGCTATTTTAAATCTGTTGCAAGCTCTACGCCGCTTCACCTCTTTCTGCCGCAACTCGACGCGCTTCATCCCTTAAATTATCTCTAACCCACCGATCAAGTACGCTATTGCTATGCTGTGTTTTTCCCAGATGCGTTCGTAACTTTCTTTCGGCTTCTCGGTCAAGACACGGGTGCCTCCCGTGCATGTATACTCTTAAGTATAAAATAAGCCAGAATACATCATTTTGGCGCACAAACCCCTCCTCGATAATTGCAGAATGAGGCTAATTTGCATTGCACGGGAGGCACCGGTGCAAAAACCCATCCAGAAAGATCTCTCCACGTGAGTCGAGATGACAACATACTTAAATCTAATCTAAGTAGCACACCAACCATCAAATTAGTTCACAAGCAAAAAGTTCCAAAATTCAAAGATTAAAAGTTAGCCAATTTGCATAACGCTTATGTTTTCACGCAGAAAAAACGCTTTCAGCATTTTGAAACATAACTGCGCTTTTGGATCTGTTGAACATGTAAAAAATTAGTTTAAGAGATCCTGAAACAACCATCAGCTGACGGTTCAGGATGACAAGTAGGCAATGGAGGCTTAAACTTGATCAAATGAAAATTAGCTTGCGTTCATTTGCAGCCTAAGGCCTTACTTAGCTATACTTAACTGACTATGGAGTTACCAAAAAGTTACGAACCGGCCAAATACGAGGCCGACATTTATAAAATGTGGGAAGATTCTGGCGCCTTCAAGCCCACCTCGAGTCAAGAGTCAAGAGTCGACCATTCGACAGGCTCAGTTCAAGCGAGTCGAGAGATAAGCACAAATGACTCACAACTCACAACTCACAACTCAATACCTGATCGAGAGCCGTTTAGTGTAATCATGCCACCGCCTAATGCCAACGGCGACCTGCACACTGGCCACGTTATGTATGTGGTCGAGGACATTATGGCTAGATACCACCGCATGAAAGGGGATCCAACCTTGTGGCTCCCTGGAGCTGACCACGCTGGTATCGAAACTCAAGTGGTCTACGAGCGCGAGCTGGCCAAAGAGGGTAAAAGTCGATTTGACCTCGGTCGTGAGCAGTTTTATCAAAGTGCCTTAGCTTTTACAAAAAAGAACATGGCCAATGTAACAGCTCAACTCCGCAGCCTGGGCTTTAGCGTCGATTGGAGCCGTTTTAAGTTCACCTTGGACGACGACATCGTCCGTACCGTCTATGAAACCTTCAAGCAAATGCACGATGATGGCTTAATTTACCGCGGCAATCGCATAGTTAACTGGTGCCCTCATTGCCGCTCCGGCTTTAGCGACCTAGAAATCAAGTATCGTGAGCAAATTGACCCGTTATATTACATCAAATACGGCCCGTTTATACTTGCTACTGTCCGGCCTGAAACAAAATTTGGTGATACCGCCATTGCTGTAAACCCCAAGGACGAGCGCTACACGCAGTATATTGGCCAAGAGATTGAAGCCGAAGGCCTGCTTGGAAAATTCAAGCTCAAGGTTATTGCAGACGACTTTGTTGACCCAGCCTTTGGTACAGGTGTAGTTAAGGTTACTCCTGCACATGACCCCAACGACTGGGAAATGGGGTTACGTCACGACCTGGAGGTCAAACAAGCCATTGGGACAGACGGACTGCTAACCAACCTAACAGGTAAATACGCCGGCATGCCTGTAGCCGAAGCTAGAGAGCAAGTTGCCCATGACCTTGAGGAAAGGGGGTTAATTGACCATGTTGAAATGGATTACAAGCATAGCGTTTCCTTTCACGACCGCTGTGGCACCCTAATAGAGCCACTAGTTACTGAGCAGTGGTGGCTTAAGGTGGCCGAACTCAAACAGCCAGCCATCAAGGCCGTTAAGGATGGTGAGATCAAAATAGTCCCCAAGCGTTACGAAAAAGTCTACTTGGATTGGATGGAAAACCTACGCGATTGGAACATTAGCCGCCAAAACTGGTTTGGAATAACTATCCCCATCTATTACAATGCCTCTTCTGATACCACCAAAAAACCCTACATCATTGCCTTCAATGAGGATGAAGCCATTGATTACTATGGCAAAAATAATTACGAGACCGAAACCGATACCTTCGATACTTGGTTTTCTAGCGGTCAATGGCCTTACGCTACCCTCATGGCCACCGGTGATTTTGAGCAGTTTTACCCCACCAGCGTAATGGCTACTGCTCGCGACATTATATTTTTATGGGTGAGCCGGATGGTGATGTTTAGTTATTATCGCTTTAAACTGCCTCCCTTTAAAACCGTCTACCTATGGGGCATGGTCAACGATGCACAAGGTAAAAAAATGAGTAAATCTAAAGGAAACGTTATTAATCCTCTGGAATACACCGCCACATACGGCACCGATGCTCTTCGTTTAGCACTAACCATTGGGATTACACCCGGGAATAATGGCTCACTCGGAAAAGAAAAAATTGAAGGCTACCGCAATTTTTGTAACAAACTATGGAATGTTGCCAGGTTCATCTTGGCCAAACTGCCAGCCGATTACACACCTGCCGAACCACAGCTCAACGCCCCAGCCGACCACTGGATCAAATACCAACTCGACCAAGCAGTCCAGAATGTTACCAAAGCAATCGATAGCTACCGCTTTTCCGAAGCCGGCCAGATGGTTTACGCTCTGCTTTGGGACGATTTTGCCGACTGGTATGTTGAGGCATCCAAGATTTCACCTAATCACGACCTCTTAGTTTACGGGTTAGAGACAGTTTTAAAACTGCTTCATCCCACCGCGCCTTTCGTAACAGAGGCCATTTGGCAAAATATGCCGTGGCAAAAAGCAGATCTGATTGTTAGCCCTTGGCCGGAATCGGATTCTAACAATTCGGCTAATATAAGCTTAGTTGAAGATTTTAACCGTATTCAAGAAACAACCCTCCAAATCAGAGCCATTGCAACGGAAGAAAAGCTAGATAGGCCCACCATCCTCACAACTGAGCCAAAACTGGTTCAATACGCAGATTTAATTAAACATCTTGCAAGGGTAACAGAGATCAAACTAGTGGAGCAGGGGAGTGGTCTGTACCTCGGGAGTAGCGCTCCAGCATGGATTCAAGCCGACGATGCGTTGATTAGTGCCCGAAAAGCCAGGTTGTCAAAAATGAGGGCAGATAAGCAGGCTTACCTAGATAGTTTAGACGCCCGCCTGGCCAACGAGCGTTACGTTTCTTCCGCCCCCGCCAGCGTAGTTCAAGAAACTCGTGATAGCCAAGTCGAGGCCAAATTGTTACTATCAAAGTTAGATGAGCAAATCCAAGCAATCAGCCAAGCCCAAAAATAAAGCCCATATGTGGTACATAATAATCGGAGTCAGCGCACTAATAGCTCTCCTGATAATTGTAGCTACGCCCATATCTAATGCTCGGGCTGCCAAACTTGTAGCCCAAGCACAAACCAGACTAAGTCAGGGTGACACTACTCAGGCCATCGCTGATTTTCAGGTAGCTACTATTCTGGCTCCAGCCAACCACAACTACAAGCAGTTGTTAGCCAGCGCCTACCTTAAGGCTAATCGACCAAATGATGCCGCTCGCGAGCTGAAAACATTACCGATAGGGGAGAGTGGCATGCAGATTGTCACCATCTACCGTCAATCAGGGCAGCTAAAGCAAGCTGGAAAGGTACTCGAAGACGTACTTCAGGCCAATAAATCCCAAGCAGCCCTGATAGCCAAATCCGAGCTTGAGCTAGAACAGGGGAGAGGGGATAGTGCAATAATAGCCGCTCGAACTGCCCTAGCCATAGACACTCACAACCCAGAAGCTCAAGTGCAACTTGGCTTATGTTATGCCGTTAACAACATGACTGTGCGTTTGAACGATTTGATAGGCTCTGTAACCTCACCTCGAGCCCTACACACGCTTAAACAAGCCAAGCAAGGGAAACCAGCGCTGGCATACCAACTCTACTCTAGCGGGCTTATACGCAGCTCTAGAGCCATTTTAATAAATCAGCCTCAACTAATGGTTCCCGATCAAGTCCTTTTAGGCCGAATCAACCTTATTTTGGCCCCCAACGACCCACCCAAACTTAAAGAAGCCGAAACAGCCTTAGCTAAAGCAGCTCAAACCGACCCCGCCAACCTAGAGAGCCACAAGCTACTGCGCGAAGTTTACCTAAGACAGCAAAACACCGCTGCTGCCCTCCACCAAGCTGACTTAATTAATCAATTGGAGACAGGAAAAATTTAAGCGTTAGCTCTTCGAGGGAGGCTCCCTTTAAATTGTATTTAAGTATAAATATGTAGCATTAGCGCTTAGAGGGAGGCTCCCTTAGCTCCTATAAAGCGAAACGCCCCGCCGACCGGCGGGGGCCACTAAGTGGCTATATTCCGCTGGTCAGAAGGGCTAGACCAATAGAGCTTGTTCTTCGGCGGCAGCGCCGATGTCCTCTGGAGTAAGCCGCCATTGTATGAGCCGTTTTTTTTACACATCCGAGCAAATCTTCACAACGTAGCTCAGCGCCTTGTCGCCACCGTTCGAGCATTCCCAGGAGATGTCTGATCCGTTCAGACCTCTCCTGCTCCTCGTAAGCAGCAACGAAGCCGTCAACCTCTAGCAAAGAAGTCCCGAGTTGTCTTAGCGAAAGAGGATGCGAGTCATCTTTTCCAAGGTAAATGCTCTGGAGCAAGTAGTAACACAAGAACAGGTCGCAACCTCGACGGCACCGAGCAATCATTCTCTTGGCATCCCAAACACGGTATGCCATTTCAAACGCATACTGTTCCTGCTCGGACACCTCGACCCAACCACTTGGGATTGCAACCATCTTGATGTAAGGCCAACCTTCAGGGTCGCCATTTCGAAGACCGTGCAGGTACCAGTGTACAAACTTTCTCGACATAGCAACCTCCCACTCGAAATGTCGTTTGGTTTCACCATTAAAGCAGTCTGGAAGAAAACAATCAACAATAATCCGCTTAAAAGAAGCAGGGCGCCGACCGTGAGGCCGGCGCCCTATGGCGCTTGTAGCATTGTTGAATCGCGAGATCAGGAACGAACCGGCGAGGGCTCGAACCTCCGTACGAACTCCTTTCGGGGTGCAGAGGCGAAGCAGAGCGCAACGAACATGTGCGTCACTCTGTAGTAGCCCTCAACCTCGACCACAAAGGGTTCCCGGTCGAGATGGGTCTTGTCGAGCAACTGGGCGAACCCCTGCGAGTACGACGCGTCCCTCCAAGGGAAGCCGTGCGCCTCGGCAAAGGCTTCGAGATCGGCAACCGTAAACTCGATCCACTCGTCTGCCGAGGTCAGCATCATGACGATCAGGAAAGCTGCACGGTTCATCTTGAGCGTTGGAAAACTACTGAACTTCCTGTTTTGATCAGGCCCTGCCTCCGTGTTGATAGAGGTAGGGCGAATGGGGTGGTTATCGAAAGGTAGAAGAATCATGAGAATGCTCCTGTCGTCAAAATGCATGTTGTCGAACTGGTACTAAGCTAAAATTATTATATCACGAAATAAAAAGAATGTCCAGTTTAGCTGGTGTTACGTTGACTATGGTTAGTCTCTCACCCGGCAACCCTACTTGAAAAAAGTCCTCTTGAGCACTATACTCACAAAGTTAGCGAGGGCGCCGGTTGACGATGGAGGGGTCGCATAGCGGCCGAGTGCACCGGTCTTGAAAACCGGAGACCTTCACGGGTCCGTGGGTTCGAATCCCACCCCCTCCGCCAGGCTACGCTCTTTAGCTTCGTCTGGAAGGCCAAATGTCATCTCGACCAAAGTGGAGAGATCTATTGAATAGATGTTTCGACTTCGCTCAACATGACAGTTTGCAGCGAAAGTTATATAAAACTGCGACGCGGAGAGGTACCCAAGTGGCTGAAGGGGCGGGTTTGCTAAACCTGTAGTAGGGAGTAATCTCTAGCGAGAGTTCGAATCTCTCCCTCTCCGCCAAAAAATAATCCGGACTTAATGTCCGGCTTATTTTTTTATAACGCACCTTTAGCTCGGATTAAATCTAACGTGAACTACTCGTGACTACATTGTAATTCGCTTGTCCTTAAGTCATAATTCAAGCAAAAGCAGGACCATCATGAACGAGCCTACAGAACCAAGCCATAAATCCAACTATCCTGAACCGCAATTAGAGGTAGAAAATTTATCACAAAGCCCTTCCCGGTTTGAAGCTGATGATGATATCCAGCCAGACGACGCCGAGCAGCCGGCTACAGAAGATTATGAATTAGGCGAATCAGAACCAGGGCATCAGTTTCAAGACGAACCCCAACCGGCTAGCGACGGACCTACCGAGTTTAGCTGGCATGCATCTGAGTTTATTCACCACCAAAAAAAGCCAATGTGGTACGTCTTTTTTGGCCTCATCATAATAGCCTTGGTAGTTATAACAATTTTGACCAGCCAATGGTTTAGTGCGGCCGTATTTGCCGTCATGGCTGTAGCCCTGGTGGTTTATGCCAACAAAGAACCACGTCTACTCAACTACCACCTCGGCGCGAGCGGAATTACGATCGACCAAAAGCTCTACCACTACAACCAGTTTCGCTCATTTGCCATTTTTAATGACGTAGCCTGGCACAGCATTGACCTAGATCCTCTGCAACGTTTTCAACCCCGCCTAACCGTGATGTTTGAAAGCAATGATTTACCCCATATTGAATCTATTCTTTCAACTCATTTGCCCCGCATTGACCGCGAACCTGACCTTGTCGAGCGCTTAACTCGAACACTCAAGTTTTAACTACGCCATATTACAAGCTGTACTAAACCAAAATAATTGTTTAAATTGGGTAAGCCATAAGATGGAGAGGTGGCCGAGTGGCTGAAGGCGCTGCTCTCGAAAAGCAGTATGCCCGCAAGGGTATCGTGGGTTCAAATCCCACCCTCTCCGCCATACAGACTTAATCGTATATCGACTAGATTGGAGCCTTTTTATAAATAATCCAGAGTTTAATCCTCAACACGACCTTCCTGAACTTATAGACCCCAGTGTTCCATACCCAGAAGTTCCCAATCCGGAAGAAGCCGCTAACGAAGTAGCGAATTCTCCCATAGGTGTGCGCCACGACTGGTCTAGAACACTTGAGATTATAACAACCGAACTACCGTATGGATGTGTCATGCAGGGGTGGCTTGAAGACCCTCTACGAGATGGCAACAGAATATACAATCCTGGATATGTTCGAGTAAATCCTGCTTTACGCAATAGGGGTATCGGACAAAGACTGATCGAAGCCTCACTGGCCTATGCAGTTGACCATGGAGCTACTCAATTGAGAGCATCAGTTGTTAATGACTTTTCCTTAAAAGTCTTAGCTAAGCTATTGGGTGATGACATAGAATACAAGGTTCGAGATCAAGCCCTCTCTAGCTACAGATTAATGAACATCCCAATAACAAACCAACAGGCCATAGAATCCCTAGCTCGCGCAGGATTAATCGAAGAGGATCCAGAAGATCGAAGTCGCGAGTTTCTCATTTCGGCCGATCTTACTAAATTAGACACGTCAAACTGGGAGCGGCCCGGAGTACAAACATAAACAATGTTTAAAAGGCGTGATTGATTGTTTTGCGCTTTTTGGAAGTTTATTCTCTTAACTATATAGAACTACAGAATGCCTGCAACAGCTTTTTAAAAACTACTTTGCATCAGCTCTACAGCTACCGCCGGGTACCAACTTGCAGCCAATACGGCCTTAGATAATTATGATCACGTGGGACCAATTCCAAATATTTTAGGTCTCTAGTCCTTTGCGCATTCTCTAAAATTCGGTATTATAAGCACAAGCATGTTTAAAATATTACGATCTACTCGCGGCGAAGTTAACATTCTACTTATCTCAACCTTACTATTGGGCTTGAGCACACTTATTTTTGGCATCCTGGCAATTTATGCCTACACCAACAACCAACAAACCCAAAAAGCCACTGACGTACTTAAAGCCGCCTCCTACAAACAAGGCCAAGCCGCCCAAAGGGATGCCGACAACAAGGAGTACGCTACTGCCAATGCGTTGCCTTATCGTCAGTACAAAGCCCCCGACCTTTATGGAAATTTTGTAATTTCATTCCCTAAAAATTGGAATGCCTACGTAATAGAAGACCAAACCGCCCTAACCCAAGTAAACCTACTGCTTCACCCGGTCGCTGTAAAACTCGACCGCAGCATACGCACTAACCTCTATGCCTTTAGAGCACTCTTAATTAACCAAAAGCAATCTACCCTATACGACACCTACTATAAAAACGCCGTAAAAGCCGGCCGATTAACCGAAAAAAGCGTTACAGTATCGGGCATTGGCGCCACCTGGCTGGACGGTAAATTTGACGCGGAGCACAATGGGATTATTGTGCTTGTACCCGTCCGAGACAAAACCCTCGAATTTATTACCGATTCACATGACTTTGTCGACGAGTTCAACCAAATATTGAAACAATCAACCATCGTTAGATAGCGAAAGGCCCCGTTTGGGGCCTCCAATTAAGAGCAGTAGGGGGCAAAAATCATCACGCAGCCAATTGAGCATTCGATACTTGATTAGCCAGTTTTTTATCAAAAGTCCATAACGGCTCGGCGTCATTGAGCTGGGAGTATACCGATAAACAGCAATCTTCAAATGACAACCCTGGGTAACTTACAAATAGCGGCAATGCCAGGTCAAAGGCATTTCGATTCAAGTTGAGTTCGCTAAGTTTCATCAAACCAGCCACGGCTTGCCGGGTTTGTTCTCTGGTAAAACCGTAAGCTCGGCACAGCACAAAAACCACTTCAATAATGGCGGTATCTGCCACGGCAAATTGGCCATTTGCACCATGGAACAGCCTCAAAGCTGCTTGATGCTGCTCCGGAACGTCATTTAAAAGCAGTCTTAGAATAACATTTGCATCTAGCGAACCAACCAGCTTAGACATTATTCTTTCCCTCGATGCTCTTGGTAATAACTATCTGCATCTATCACAGGAACAGTGCCTGGTTGAATATTTTTGCTGACTATCTCACTAAGCAGCTCAATACTCATAGGCTTTGTAATAATAGCTGCGCCTTTTTGCTCGTTAAAATCAATTGATAAAATTCCTCCATCGTCTGAAATACCTAACTTCTTGCGTATCTCAACCGGAATAGTAGTCTGCCCTTTACTAGTGATGGTAAGCGTTGTTCTCATACCATTACTTTATCAAATACCATTACATTTTGCAATAAGTAATGGATTAGCTATAACACACCTGATTGGACGACTTTCGTGCGCCATCGTCCACGGGGAGGCTTCAATAAACACTCACAGATGACAGAGCCATCTGTGAAGTCCTGTAGTCATAAAGTGGGGCAGGAACTGAGGCGTGAACCCCAGTTCCTGCGGTGGTCAAGGACATGTGATTGGGTATCAAGCCGGACCAGTACGTCGACATCTTCCTCGCGGAGCCATTGATCTTCTCGAGGAAGCTCGAGTGACACCGTCCGTCTGTTGCCCCCGATCCTGAAACGCTCGCTCCGCTAAGCGCGCCCTGCGGCCGTAAGAGCATCTGCACGTAGCGCCAGTTGCATGGCTCGATTCGGGCAAGAAACCGTCATTGTTGCACCTGAGGCATGGCTGGTTCCGCTCAGCGGTGGGTACATACCCAGCCATTCGTAGATTTTCCGCATGTCTTTCGGCGTTTTGGAGCGCCTCAACAACCG
Organism: Candidatus Parcubacteria bacterium; assembly: GCA_963718875.1. GTDB lineage: Bacteria > Patescibacteriota > Saccharimonadia > UBA4664 > JBIOIQ01. The sequence continues at coordinate 129,883 of OY970378.1, read as the reverse complement.
TTTTGCCGATCCCGAATCCATACACGACGGGCAAACCGAAGGATGGGTCGGTGATCTTAGCTGAAAACCCCATCCCGCTTAGAACAGAAACCTCAACGTCGTAATTCGTATGCCACGAAAGGCGCGCCATCAGCTCTTCGATGGTTTGGGTTGCACCGTCTGTTGTCACGCGTCCTCCTCCGCATCCGGTACTTCCGGTTTCGCAGCAAACTGAGTGCTAAGGAAGAAGTGCTCAGATTGCTGCGGCGGAGGAATAGGGTACTTATACTGAAATGAGCCTAAAAAGGCAAGCACGAGCGTCTTTGAGGCCCTAAAACGCAAGGCACCTCCCAGAGTTGGCGAGGAGCCTTGGCCTGGGAGGCGAATAGAACTTGGCGGACTAGCTATCCCTCAGACTCGGATGAGCTCGAGATAGGTCAGGAGGAAAAACGCCGCCATGGCAGGCGTGGTGAAGAATCGCATGAACGTGATGCTCGAACGGTATTCGCACGTGTCCGGAGATACGTTCATGATTTCAAGTGATAGGTAAGGGGCGAACCAGCCGAGGATTACTCCACCGAGGGTCCACGCTGCGATGACAAGGAAAGATTCCATTGAGATTACTCCTTCGTGGCGGTGCGCAGGGATGTTGGGAATAACACGTACACCCACTCTCCTAGACCAATTGTGACCAAGAAGCCACTTACGGAAGCTAGGAACTCCCAGCCGCCTTCATAAGCTCCTGTCCAGCCGACGAGAAGTCCGAATATGACCCAGGCGGCAAGACATCCGTTGAGCAGACGGTCGCCCATTTCATTTTGTGTATCAGGCATCGTTTCTCCAGCCTTCAAGTCATGGCATTTCCAGACCGGGCGCACTACCAATCTGATAAGACAGACAAAGCGCCAAGCCCGGAAGCGGAAGAATAGCCTAATTATACTGAAGTAAGAACTATTTAGGCAAGCATGAGCGGGACGCTTAAGTTATACTCTTGTCTTTCTTTTCGTCCTCAGTCCTCATCTGTTCTCTGGCAAGCTCTATCAGAGCCAAGGTGAAAAGTTTAACATTCGGCTCTTTCTTCTTAATTCCAGCTACTCTGACGCGGCGCTGCGGACGGGGTTTGGGTTGCTTCATTGCTATATCTCATTATTTACCGCGATTGTCGCGCCGATGCGGTATATCTACAAGAGCAAAAAATGATTCGGCATTGAACCACAGTGCGAGAGGCTGGATCACTGGGCAACATTACAGATTTCAAACGGAGTGAACCAGAGGGGTAAAGCAGCTTCTTACTTAATTGCTTGACATTTGATGCCTCCGACAAGTGGCCCTAAATACAAAAAAGAGACTTTGCAAAGTCTCTTTTCTATACTTTTGTGTAATTACACACATGAAATTTGATGGTGCTCCTGATCGGACAGCTTTCAAACCCAGAATTCACGGCTTCTCTGGCTGTTTTGTGTGATTTGGTGATTCGTGACTAAAGCAAGACGCCGTCAGGCAAGGAGGAGCCTTGCGTGAGAGGCGGTCGCGACTTGAAGTCGCTTGGTTAGGTGGAGATGATCGGTTGCAGCTAGGCCGCCATGGCCATGGCAGGGACGGGAACAGCCCTTCTGGCTCGCAACAGAGTCACCACTGCGGACGAAGGACCTCCGACTGGCAACACCACGCCGGGACCCTCCGAAACGGGCGGAGGCCCGAGGGTATCGGTAGACAACAGCGATGCGTGGGGGTGCTGGAGCAGATACTCCATGACCTCGAACTCGCGGCGCAGGGCAGCGGCTTCCACTGCTGCGTCACGGACTGATTCCGGCTGGCCCTTGGTGTCGAGTAGGGCCTGCATGTGGGCGGTGCGGTCATCGAGCTCGACAACGGTCAGCTCGCTCATCGGCAAAGCACGGCCGATGTGCACGCGGACTACGCCGAGCCGGGTCAACAGATGACGACAGGTAGCTATCCTGGCTGCAACCTCGTCGTCAGACAACTGCTGGAACGGGTTGGTCATTCAGTGCTCCTCTTCCGCCCAATAAGTTCGCCGGAATAGCGATAGGTACATATTGAGACGTGAGAAAATAAAAACAAAGAAAAAGCTACTTGCCAACGGCCTTTCTTGAACTCTATATAGGAAGCTCAACATTTGCTATTAAGGGGTGATCTTAACGCAAGGCGCCTCCCAGGATTGGCGAGAAGCCTTGGCCTGGGAGGCGTCGGCATCTGCCTGACAGACGATCAGCCTGTCAGGTCCCTGTCAGGCTGATCAAAAGAGTTGGTCCATTGATACCTGAGTCAGGCGGTCGTAACAGGCTCAGACTAATAGTTACCACGTGTGCTTCTATGTTTCGGGAACCAATAATAGTATCGGCCTGCGCTCGATCCTGCAATACCCATCCCGCGGACGCTGCGGCTCGTGATGCTTCGTCAAGTACACCAACCTCAGTCGATAGAGGAATAACGCGCAGGAGCTTGGCGTTCGTACCGGTTATTAACCCGTCACTTGAGGCTCGCTCGGTTCTCTGCTCAGTCCCAGTTACAACAGAGGGATCCCAAGATGCCATTGGATCGTGGCGAAGAATTTGTAGCTGGGGGTCGGCCTTCTGTTCGCCGGTAAAACTAGAGCTCAAAGTCCAAGATACGTAAAGAACTCCCAGCACACCTATTAGCAGTGTCAGTGAGGATATACGTCTCGTGGATCCATGCATTGTATTAATTGTACACCCGCCGCCCTCACTTCCAAAATAGACACTGATTGCTCTCTCCCAACACACAGCCAGATGTCCTTCCCGAAACAAATAGCTGGATACGGGGTTCTAGCTTACTCGTAGTGGCAAAAGCCTAAGCCCTCAAAAATGAATCGGCATTGAACCACATTGCAAGAAGTTGGATCACTATGCAAAATTACAGACTTCAAGCGGAGCGAGCGAGAGGGGGTAGAGCGATTTCTTACTAAGTTGCTTGCAATTGATACATGCGACGGCTACCCCCTAAATACAAAAAAGAGACTTTGCTAAGTCTCTTTTCCATACTTTTGTGTAATTACACACATGAAATTTGATGGTGCCCCTAATCGGACAGCTTTCAAACCCAGGAATCCATGACGCGATCAGTATTCTGTATCATTCCACGCAGGAAGCCTAGACCGGCACAACATCGATTACACCCGCTTACACAAACTACAAAAAGAAACCCTCTTTGTCGTTATACCGTGGCGGGCTTGAACGAACATTGGCCGAACGTCCAGAAATTGATTGATTGTTGCGGCTATGGTCCTGGAACTTCCGCCAGGCGGCGTTCGAACCCTGAGTTTGCAACTTCTCTTGCTTCTCTGTGTGGTTCGGAACGGGATCAGACAAGCGATCCTAAATAGCAGCTAAGGCTAGAATAAACGTCGCGAGACTACAGATTGCAAAAAGCCCGATTGCATACTTCGACTTAATCCAGCTAAGTGCTGCACTTCCAAGTACAGCAATCATCACTAGCCAAGCCAGGTAAATAGGAAACCGAGGACGAGGGTGTGCCGCCCCCATGATACCTGTCTGGCTTGAGAGAGCAGGGATTAGCTTTGAAACTACCCACCAGCTTTCTACAACAGCAGCAAAACTTATCCCAACAGCAATTAAATAACGATAAGGGGATTGCGAAGAACTCTTCATGACATAGCCTAATAACTGTCATAATTGTTTCACCATTTTGTTTGACATACAAGTCAGTCGGTAAAGCAAGCGTCGCCGACGTACCGGGAGAGAGGGGGCCGGTTAAGGCTTCAATGTACGCTTTCGAACCATACGATATGCCCATATCACGATCGCGCCTTCGATGGCAAGAGCGATCAGAATGCTCCCGTACGAAGCGTAGGAATACCAGCTGGCTATTGGCTGGCTTTGGCTAAAGAAACCACCACCCCACTTATACGCCATCCATGCCGACAGGAAGAACCACGCACCTCCCACTATCGGCAGGCTGAGTACTAGGGCCAAGAATGCCCAGAGAGCGGCGATCGGCCTGGAACGTTGTTCGTACTGGATGCGCTTCATGGATCGATTTCCTCGTCTTAGCTTTTGTCTCCTCCAGTCAGTTCTCACGGACGCTGGTAAGGTTGTTGTTGCCGTTATATCACAAGATCATGTGATATGAAATAGCGCCGGACAAGGGGTTAGTTGCACGGGGAGTAATGGGCGCATTGGAGAATATCTCGCCTAGTAATCCCCAGGGGGCTTGTTCAAGGAAGCGCCCTTCCTGAGAGGAAGGAGCGTCAGCTGGTGTGTTGTCTTGTTGATCTGACTATCAAGAACCACCAGGTCGCCTCCTGCTTCAATGACATAGCTGCGCACTAAAGCCTCGGTCTGGACATAGTCGTTCTCGAACTTAGTGTTGACATCCTTCCAGGCAATTCCTTTGAGCCACGCCGCGACTGTTGACTCGTACTGCAAAATGCCCTTAGCCATGAAATAGGCAATCGCGGGGTATCCCAGGTATCCTTGCCAATACGAGCCATTATCATTCGAGGTAACTTCACCTGTCTCGGCATTGTAGGTAACGTTGTACGTCTTGTTGCCAGAAGAGGATAAGACAGTGGCAGCGCCCGGCGTCGTTAGTGTCAGTCGCCCGTCCGCGATGGCTCCGAGCGCCTCGTATATCTTGATCCGTGGGGGTAGGGACCATTTCTCCATGGTTCCCATTTTACTGCCTATCTTGGCAAACGCCTACGTCGAGCTTGCTCTCGGCAGCTGTGCTTTGAGCAATCACGCACTTACTCGACCATACCTGCAAGGACATCCAAGTCATCATTTCGATTAGGCACCTAATCGGACAGCATTCAAACCACAAAAAACGTGGCTTTGATAAGCCACGTTTTGAGAATAATTCTTACGTTGGTGCCCCTAATCGGACAGCTTTCAAACCCAGGAATCCATGACGCGATCAGTATTCTGTATCATTCCACTCTGGAAGCTTAAGACCCGGCACAACATCGATTACACCCGCTTACACAAACTACAAAAAGAGACCCTCTTTGTCGTTATACCGTGGCAGGCTCTGACGAACATTGGCCGAACATCCAGAAATCAGCTGATTCTTGCCGTTAAGAACCTGGAAGTTCCGCCAGGCGGCGAGCTGTGTAGTCATAAAGTGGGGCAGGAGCTGGGGCGCGAACCCCAACTCCTGCGGTGAACAAGGACTCCTAGCCTCACTCCGAAACAGCCTGGGAAACGTTGAAATGGAGTGTTATTGGATCAGGACTCGTCTTCAGGCGCTCGCACCGGAACGAGATCCTTTGCTCCGATTCTCAGAAGGAGCAAATTGCCCCAGTCCACAGTGGTCGTAAAACCACTCTCTTCGAGGTTGGCCTTAGCGGCCAAACCAGTTTCGGTTGCTACAGAGACCAACACGCTTCGCCTGCGCTCAGCTCGTTCCAAAACAGGGTCACTTTCAACCCTCCCTTCGACCAGGGTGACAAAGAGCTGAACCGCCAGTCCTACCCAGTCGGTGAACTCCAAGCCGTCTCTAGGAGATGCGTTCGGAACTTCATAGTTCCGCACCATGTCTTGAATGAGTTCAAGCGCTTCCTCCCGCGTGGTAATGCGCTCTTCAGTCAAAAGCCAAGCGAAGTGGACATAGTCGTTTGCATAGAGCACTCCGTCAGCTTCAATGCGGGTGTCAGGAGCGGCGTCGAAGCGTACAACGACTTCGGCAAACAGTTCTTCAAAGGTCAGCATTATGAATCAGGCCTTTCGTGAGAGTCCCGGACAGCAGGCGGCTCCTGCAAAAAGCAGCAGACTGCTGGCGAGACTCCGAAGCCCTTTCAAAAATGCCGTGTCATATTATATGCTAAAAGTTGAAATATGTCAACGTTTTGAATCTTTAGGCAAGCATGAGCAAGAAACAAATCCCCAAAACGCAAGGCGCCTCCCAGAATGGCGAGGAGCCTTGGCCTGGGAGGCGAATAGAACGGATCGTTGCGGCCATTAGCCGGCTGGTTCATCAGAATCTTCGACATGCTGGAAAGTCCCGTCAGGTTGACGCACCCAGGTTCGCCGCATGTTCTCATGGATCTTTGCCGCCACCGCTCCAATCAGATCCTCCACAGCGTGACCTTTGGTATCGAGCCAGGTCAGCAGAGGAATAATCACGTCGGCAGCTTCTGCCAGAGAAGGATGGTCGCGGAACTCGTGAGCTTCTTGAACAACCTTGATTTCGGCCGGCTCACTGTTGGTTCCGAGAGCGAAGTGCACAGTGTGCCAGTCTCGCCAAATTGCGGCCAGAGTGGCTAGATCCTCAGACAACATCGGATGATGCCAGGGGAGGGAACTCAACATCTGCACCCGCCAGCTCTTCCGCCGTCAGGAGTACGACGCGGTAGCGAGTCCAGATCACCAGATACTTGTCGAGCTCGAACGAAATTCCTCGGCGACGTAGGGCGTTGTCACGATCGTCGCCAGTAAGGAAGCCACCCCCAGGAAAATAGAACGACGAGTAGTTGCGGGGCCGCTGTAAAAGCGAACCATCTCCCCATCGACTTCCGCTTCAAGTTCCAGAACGTCGTAGAACCGGAAGTAGTCGGCCCCCGGCTTGATCGTGCCTCGAGGGTCACGGGATGGAACGGCAGCGCTCAAAACGTCGATGTTTGGTCCGTACCAAATTGCATAGTGGCTCAGAACTGGGACATGATAAGCTGATGCCTGGTCGGTCATATCACGAGCCTCCTCCGCTTATCCGGACTTTCCGGTTTCGCAGCAAGCTGAGTGCTAATCGAAGTGCTCAGTTTGCTGCGGCGGAGCATAAGATACTAATACTGATATGAACTCAATTAGGCAAGCATGAGCGCAAAGGTTCAGGCGGGGTTTAACAGGTTGCCTAAACGCAAGGCGCCTCCCAGAGTTGGCGAGGAGCCTTGTCTGAGAGGCGAATAAGGACGGGGGGTGAGCTCGGCGTCGTCGCCGATGGGGCTAGTTCAGAAGGAAGTTGGGATCGATACCGAGTTCGAGTGCCGTGGGGACGCTCGCCTCGGGATCGGCGTCGAGCAACCTCTCCAGGTTGTCCATGCTGTGCAGGAAGGCCTCCTGTTCGGCCGCGCTGAGGTTGATCCAGTCGGTCCGAGTCAAGCCTTCGAGTTCCCATCCGACGTTGCCGATGTGCTCGTGCAGCTCGTAGGGAGTCAGCTCCTGCATCGGAACCATGCCCCCCGCACCAACCACGCCGACTTGGCCGCGACTGAGCAGTTCGAGACGAATCATCCTGCGCCTGCCGTTGATGTCGTCATCCGTCAAAACGCCAGTTGTCATGCACTCTCCTCACCGTTCAACACGTTAGCCAAGGTTGGCTGTTTGGTCCGTATTGAAACGTAGGAATATATTAATACCAAAATGAATTAATGCCAAGCATAAACGACTATTTAACAATGTATCTAGTCATAAAAGTGGGGCAGGGAACTGGGGCGCGAACCCCAGTTCCCTGCCTTTGCAATGATGCGCGGCGATGTCGGCCGCTCGGGGCCCTCCCGAATCTTGCTCAGTTCCTGATGGTCTGATCGAGCCCGATCTCTTCCCCTGGGCCAAGGAGATACGCCGTCGCTTCCTTGATGGTGGTATCGCCGTTCGTACGAAGATCGATCCGAACCCAGGTGATCTCCCGCTCCGATCTGGTGCGAGTCACGTACCCCACGACCTCGTACTCGGGCTCGTCCCAGCCCTGCGGGTAGACCGTGCGGATCGAGGTCGCACGCACCGGAAGGTAGACGCTCTCTTCCGGCGGCAGCATGCCCGATGGATCGGTGACCTCGAGAAGCATGGGGATTGGAAATGACCGGTTGCTCTGCATGCTCATGATGACGTCGCCGAGCTGTGGTGGATTGCCAACATCGGACGACCATCCTGCCGGCAGGACGTCTTCGAAGATACCGATTGTCACGGGATTGCCTCCATGCCGGCTCAGGTACTTCCCAAGCTCAGCGCACTGGGCTCATCAGAGCGCTAAGCAGAAGTAAATCAGATTCGGATAAGAACCAATCCGGTCAACCCGAAACAACATTATATGACATTGAGCTCAATTGACCAAGCATAAGGGAAAGAGAAAGTAGGCTTGGTTAGCGTCATTTCTCTTGCTCGATTCGACTGCTGCAACTTGTTCTTTTGCGAAATTAGTGCCACCTTATTCGTAGTATATAATCGGATTAAATGGTGGACCTGAATAAGAGTACAGCAAAATACTGGAATGGGTTAGCCCCGCTATATGACGCAGCAACGGGTGATGGTGCGTGGATACCAAACAGTGTCCTGGGCGAGGAACTCTTAGCCAGCGCGGTCAGAGCTTCGACGGCGCTCGACTTGGGCTGCGGCACCGGACAGACTCTTAGCCAGATATGCGAGCTATATCCAGATCTCCAGACTTTGGTGGCTGTGGATATTTCCCCAGCAATGATCGACATAGCTGCGGCGAAGTTCCCCTCAGCCGAGACTCATGCCGAAGACCTTGTGCAGTTCCTCGCGAGGGATGCGCGCCTGTTTGACCTTGTGGTGGCCATTGGAAGTCTGGAGTTTATCCCTGATCTCCCCCAGGTGCTACTGCAGGTCGGGAAACACCTAAACTCCAAAGGAAGCCTCATTTTCACCTATGAGCCCCTCATCCCGGGCTTTGATCCGCAAACCTCCCATATGGAAACGAGCGTATCAACGGCCGTAAGTGATACATCGTTCGTAACCTACCGTTGGACGCCAGCCGAAATCCTGGCGTCGGTATTGTCCTGGGGCAATCTGTGTTCCGATAGATTATTCGTGTCTTATCATAGAGCCGAGAAGCCGGTCATATACAGTCTCTTCGCCTAACGCCAAAGGACAGATAAAGAATGTGGTTCGAAACCAGTCGACCGAATCACTTACTGCTCAGGGCACAGTGATTTTAAGACAAGCATGAGCGTAACGTAGACGTTATTTGTCGCCTGTCTTCTTGTCCTCAGCTTGCACCTGCTCCCTTGCTAGTTCGATCAGAGCCAATGTGAAAAGCTTTACATTCGGCTCTTTCTTCTTAACTCCAGTTACTCTGACGCGGCGCTGCGAACGGGGTTTGGGCTGCTTCATGACTACTTCTCGTTAATTACCGCGATTGTCGCGCCGAAAGCAAAGATCTGCAAGAGCAAAAACGATTAAAGATATAGAGCAGATAGCCTGTGGCAAAGCTCAGGATGGGTCAATAGGTCAACGTTGGCAACAAACTGATCAACGGAACCTATGCCCGCTATCTCGGCTAGCTCAGTGCCTTTAAGCTTGTTCGCAATGGCATCGACAAATCTATCGGCCTTGATGACCTTATAGGGTCGATCGTAGTAATGCGAGCGAACTGTTGGGTCAATGGCGTCTGTGATGCCAAGCTGGTTATGCATACCTGCGACAATTTCATAAGCTTCTGACAAGTAGCCTTCACGCTCAGAATATTCAGATGCATCAAGGGCCGATTTCAAAGGGCTAGCCAGCAGCTTTGCAGCTTCAAGCTGACTAAATGCCTTACCGAACCACTTGCTGTATGGGGCATACTTCTTCTCCATTAGAAATGCCAGCTTCATCAAATAGCCAGCCATCTTGGCCGTCAATATTCGAGAGCCCAAATCGTCCCCTGCCGCCGCAGTGCGACCAATAAATGCTTCCTCTTGGCTGATTATGCGCCACTGTGAGGCGAGCAAATACAGCCACACCTCCTCCGGATAGTACGAGTATTTTTGTCGGATCTGCTGGAGTCCGCCGAGAGGGTCGGAAAAAACTTTGCCGGAAGTGACAATAAGCAGGAGTTCCTCTGGTGTGGTCAACCAGTCGTAGACAGACATTGCTTTATCAACATCCAATGCCAGATACCCGCCAAAAAACTCCGGGATGCTTTCGATTTCAACTCTGTGCGTCACCGGCCCGCTTTCACTACGATCCAGAAGCTTTGCGCCCGTATCTTCATAAACGCTAAAACGGGTAGGAAACCCGCGAAAATCACGGGGGAGCTCCTTACCAAGTACTTCTGTGATTTGGCTAGCCAACTTCTTGTGATCATCAGGGCTCAGAAAAATCTGACATCTGGGACCCCAATCGTGATCCATTGAACGTTCGTCATCAAACCCGAGCACCTCCGACCCCTCACCTATAAGCCCAGCCCCATGGGCTAAGTGGGGGAAGCTCGCCTCCAGAATCGGCAGAACTGCCTCTTTGTAAAAGAGTTCGCTTAACTGCAATCCTGGTATAAATTCCATGTATCAATTTGAACACAAGCCAGTTGTATCTGTAAAGGCTCCGGAACAAAGCGTCTCGCAAAAATGAATCGGCATTGAACCACACTGCGAGAAGCTGGATCACTATGCAACGTTACAGACTTCAAGCGGAGCGATCGAAAGGGGATAGAGCAACTTCTCACTTAATTGCCTGACATTTGATTGCCCCGACAAGTGCCCCTAGATACAAAAAAAGAGACTTTGCTAAGTCTCTTTTTTAAAATTTTGTGTAATTACACAGGTGTTTTTCGATGGTGCGCCCGGGAGGACTCGAACCTCCGACCCCCAGCACCGCAAGCTGATGCTCTATCCACTGAGCTACGAGCGCGCATGAACTAAGTTAGATTACCATCTATGAGCACTAGATTACAACTCAACTGCTCGCATCCACCCATTCTGGATTAAAAGATCCTGAACAGTAGAAGCGGTCGCCTTGAGCGACCTTTCTCTTCAGGATGACATAAGGAGGCTAATGCTTGGCAATGGCGGCTCCCCAAATTCGCTTGGCCCCAGCAGCTTTTAAAACGCTGGCACACTCAGCCAATGTCGCTCCCGTAGTTACCACATCATCAACAACCAACACGCGAGACTCGTTAATAAACAGCTCTCGATAAGGTAAAAAAGCTCCTTTAATCTGTTGTAAACGCCGTTTTCGCTCCGCCCCCACTTGATGAATTGGCTTCACCCGTAACAACACTTGCACGTAAGGAAGGCTCAGCTCTTTGGCGACAGCCTTTGCAATCAGTTCCGCTTGGTTATACCCCCTTTGCCTCCTCCGGGCTGGATCAGTTGGTACAGACGTCACAAAATCAAACTCTTTAGAATTGATACGAGGGGTCAAAAATGTAGCCAAAACTTCTGCAGCTGCCCGTGCGCGCTCGTATTTAAGCTCATGAATGAGCTCTTTTACTGCGCCGTCATAATAGGCCGAAACCACCACCCCACTTAGCTGGGTATTTACCCTACACGATGGGCACGTCCGCCAGTCGTCAGTCAGAGCATTACATCGGTAACAGGTTGAATGTTTTACAATCACAGCCTTAGCCGAACAGCTCTTGCACAACATTTGCCCTTCCACTCCGCAAAGAACGCAAGCATGAGGTGCAATCATAGCAATAAGTGTTTCAAAAAAAGCCATATTAGTGAGTCAAAGCCCACCCTCATGGCCCATTTTCCTTGGTTATGAGCATCCGACGCGTAGCGCCAAATGCTTGCTTGTGTTGCTTTTCCGTCCCTGGTCTGCATATAATAGTGGAAAGTGGCTGAAATAAGCAACCCGAGGGGACGGTAGCAAACCTGATAATTATGGAGGAAATGGTAAAAATGGCGGGTAAGAAAAACGCTCCAAACGGTGATGAAGACGTCTTGCAAGACGAGTTTCTCGATAATAACAGCAGTACGGGCGAAGATTGGCTAGGTGACGAAGAGCTAGAAGGCCAGCTAGCCGTTGACGTATACCAAACCAAAGACTCTGTGGTCATTAAGGCTCCCATTGCTGGAGTTAAAGCCGACGATATTGACATTAGTGTATCCGAAGACGTTGTAACCCTAAGGGGCGAACGCAAAGAAGAGCGCGAAGTTGACCGCGAGCATTATTACGTTCAAGAATGTTATTGGGGCTCGTTTTCCCGCTCAGTGATTCTGCCTACCTCCACCATTGCCGAAAAAGCCTCAGCTGCTCTTAAAGACGGCGTATTAACCGTTACAATCCCCAAAGTTGCCCAAGATAAGGTTAAGAAAATTAAGGTTAAGCCAGTAGGATAACCAATTTCTTTCCTCTAACAACCTTTTAAAAGTTTGACGAACTATGTTCCCACCTATAGGGCTCCATCTCTCGTCTGCTGAATCAAAACAAGAAATCCGCCATCAAAAAAATCGCCTCATTACCAGAGGCGATTTTTTTGTATAAAAACTTTTTAAGCTTAAGCAGTAGGCTCGCCAAATCGACCAGTCACAAACGATACGGCCGCAAAGGCCAGAATAGCCACTACAATACCCACAATGGCGTAAAGAATGGTGTCTTTAGCACCCTTAACAGCTGAGGCTTCACCACTCGACAATACGTAACGCAAGCCACCGATGATAAGCATTACTACTGAAACAGCTCCTACGATGAAAATAAGTGTATTAGCAACAGTTTGGAAAATAGATCCGGTCCCACCAAAAAGTTGGGAATTTCCAGCCCTACCTGCAGGCTGACTGCAGTTTACGCCGCTTTGAATAGGATCGGTACTTGTTGTAGGGTCACATGTTACTGGCGTTCCAGCATATGCTCCAGTACCAAATGTAGCTATTAATACGGCTGCACCAGCTGCCCTACCACCCAACGATTTTATTGTTTGTGTCATTTGAATAAGTTCTCCTTAAAGGCTTGTTTACTGTTTCTTTGTATCACAATTGCTAACGCTTGACTAGGCCAAAACAACATTTAAGCATAAGAATAATAAAAATTAATTTGGATTATGTGATTGCAGTTATGACAAAGTTAACTAGCGCATAAGCCACAATTGCCACGCCCACACCAATGAGGGCATATAAAACCGTATCTTTAGCGCTCTTTATCCCAGCTGAATCACCCCCTGAAAGCACGTAGCGCAAGCCCCCAATAATAACCATGATGATCGAAATCGCCCCTACAACAAAAATGAGCGTGTTAGCCACTGCTTTAAAAGCTGTGCCCAGATCACCAACCTTGCCGCTAGAGGTAGCGACCACACATTTACCAGCTGCATTAAGCGTACCGCCAATACCAGTGCAAGCCTGCGCTGTAGGGGAGTTGGGATCTACTGCAAGGGCTCGCCCACCAAGCAAAACAGCTGGAGCCAGCAAGGCGGAGGTATAAATATAATCTCGAAATCTTCGTTTCATAATACTCATGTTATCCTATTCTTCCTATTACAAACCCAACAATCAAAAACGCCACCAACGCCACACCCAACCCAATTAATGCATACAAAATGGTATCTTTAGCGCTTTTTATACCAGCTGAATCGCCACCAGAAAGCACGTAACGCAAGCCACCAACTACTACCATCACCACCGAGACTGAAGCTATTAAACCTATCAATACGGCTATGCCGTTATTAAATATGCTGCCAGCACCAAAGACTTTATCGTTTGCACGGCAGCCAAGGGCAGATGGATTGGTTTTACAGGCTTGAGTAGTGATAATTTGCGAAGGCGTATCAGCTGCCAAAGCCAGCGAGGGAAGAACCACACTTAATCCACCGCCTAGGCCAACAGCCACAAGCAATGTCAAAAATGCCGATTTTAGCTTAATCACTATAATCCTCCCGCTCTGTTCGATAGATATGTTACCGCAACAAAGGCTAAAAGACTAATAATCAGGCCAAAAACTGCGTACAAAATTGTTTCTTTGGCGTTTTTTATACCCGCTGAGTCGCCACCTGAAGCAGCGTATTTAAAGGCCCCAAACATAAGAAATAAAATTGAGCAGGCCGCCAACACCTTATATAACAAGCTAATAATTTGACCCAAAGTACTGCTGGTAAAAGCCACATTAGGAAGGCCACAATCAGCCGCAGTCCGACAAAGCTGTTGGGCTTGAGCTAAAAATTCAACAGCCATCTTAGTTCAAAGCTCCTGCCACTAGACCCACAATAGCATAAGCACCAATAATTATAAGTAAACCAAACGCCCAGTTTATCAACGTATCCTTAGCTTTGGTAATTTGGGGAGCGTTACCATTGGAAGTAATGTAAGTAAATCCAGCAAAAATCACCATGAATACCGCCGCCAGTCCCGCTAAAGCCAATATTATTTGCACTATGTTCATGAGCAATACTTCAATAGCGGTTAAGCTCGTAATGCAGAGACCGTCGGACCCTCGCAAACCCTTGTAAAGATCTGGCAACAAAAAACTAGTATTGTTACCGCCCGGCGTGCATGCAGCAGCCAAAATCTTAAACGCATGCATTAAATTACCCCTCCCGGAATCAAGTAGTTAAGGATGCCAAACATCATGGCAAATACAATAATGCTCAAGACTACATTTGCCAAGCGGCTTTTAGCTTTTTTTACAGCCTCTGGACTGCCAGCGGATGTCATGTATTGAAAACCAGACAGAATTACCATTAATACCGCAATTATCCCAAACAGCCCCGATACAAAACGGATAATACTGCGCAAATAAGCGTAAATTGGGTTTACGCCATTGCCCCCGGCGCAATTATTATCACTCGAGTTAATATTAATCCCTAGCTTGACGCCGCCGTTATTGCAGCCTCCTTGAAACGCCTGAGATGTCCCGGCTTGAGGCGTGGGCGTAGATAAAGAAGGGGTTGAAACTTCAAGTGTACCGGTTTGAAAATAAAAACATCGCGCTGGATCGGTGCCTTGCCTGGCTTTAAATCCCCTGGCGCCCTCACTATTGTCTGGACAAGCACCGGATGACGCCGGCGCGGATGAATAAGTAGTCCTATCATCGCTCAACGTTAAACAGGAATTTCCGAGCGCCGGCCCAGCTTGCTCAGACAACAAATAGCTCCCGGGTCGGCACTCCGATATTGAGTTACCATACAAATGACTTTTTTCATCCGCCAATGCAGCGCGTGGACTAAATAACAATGTGACTACAACTGCAAAAGCAAGGACTGGGATTAGAGCTGTTAACTTTTTCATTAGCTAGATCATATCCGAAGCAAAACCACAATGTCAAAGGCAGGACATAACTTTGGTTGCGTTATCAGTAAGCGACATAACCATTAGCGTTTTATGCTAAACTGTATTCATGAACCGGTTGAGGCAAAAAAGCGCATTAGCGTTTATGTTATTGGTGTTGATCCCCATGATCGCCGTCCTCCTACCTACCACTCCAGCTTATGCAGCTGACGCCACCTGGCTGGACGCTGCCCATATCAAGGTTGGCAACGATGTCTATATCGATAACATTCTGGGTGATAGTGGACGTCAATATTATTTGAATGGCGACAAAACCTGCTCAAACTGGATTGGACGGTTTGAGGGCAGTCCAAATCCTAGCTCAAAAGCCACCCTATTTTCCTTTCATTCCAATCCCGCCAACTCTGACTGCATATATGACGGTGAGCGTCCGCTCGAAATGGGCGAAGTAGCCAGAGCATCTGTCTACTTTTATAGGACCAGTGGTGACACCTTAACTCCGGCCTTCACAAATTACGATTTTGAGCTAAAAGGGGCTAAAACCGGACAACATGATGAAATTGGGGCCGAAATTTTTCAAAACAATTCAGCAGAACCCAATATCTACGGCCAAAAAAACAGTGGCGACTGCCATAGCACCGTCCAAACCGCCCCTAACAGTGAAACTGGCCGCTTCACCCCTAGGAAAACTCAAAGAACCATTGTGGGATTTTTTAATACCTACGCATGCGAATCAAATGATACGCGTACCGTCCTTATCAGCAATACGCCGCCCGATGCTTCAGTTAGTCTTGCCTCCTCAAATTCAGGTTCCATTAAAGATAAATGCAACATTCAAGGCGGGTTAGGTTGGATTCTTTGCCCGCTAATTTCCATGGCCACAGGGTCCGTCAATTTCTTGGAAACAAGAATTTTGAATTATCTCCAATCAGCCCCGCTGGCATCAGAAGATAGTAGTGGCAACGCAACCACAGTTTACCAAGCCTGGGTAATTATTCGAAACATTGCCAACGTGTTTTTTGTCTTAATATTCTTTGCTATTTTGGGAAGTAACGCCCTAGGTTTAGACGCCTACACCATTAAAAAAGTTTTACCACGACTAGTACTATCAGTTATTTTGGTGCAATTTTCATTTGTACTTATGGCCTTTGCCATCGACTTTACCAATGTTTTAGGACGAGGCATAGGCGGACTCTTAGCCCCACTTAGCACCTTAAACGACGTTAGTAGCGGCAATAGTGGTACCATTCAATTCTTTGGAGGGCTAGAAGCTGTGGCTATTGGTGCTGTTGCCGGCACAGCCGCTGTTGCTGTAGGGCTTGTAATACCCTTGTTACTTTTACTAGCAAGTGCATTAGTTTCGATCCTGGCAGTATTTGTTACTCTCGAAGCCAGAATAATAATTCTCTATCTCTTGGTATTAATGTCTCCGATTGCACTTGCTGCCTGGGTACTACCCAATACCGAAAAGTTATTCAAAATGTGGTCCACCAATTTAATTAAGCTACTACTAATGTTCCCTATGATCGTAATTCTTATTTACGCTGGCAAAATCATTAGTGACTTTCCGGCTTTGGTGGGGAATGCAAGCGATCCAATCCAACAAGTTATGTCATCCTTAGGTCCCATCATTTTATTTTTCTTGGTATTAAAAACCCTTAAGGCCTCGGGAACGCTTATGGGAGCAGTCAGCGGCGCCATTCAGGGGAGAGCCAGCAAAATGAGCAAGGGCCTAAGAAGTAATGGCTTGATGAAAAATGCCAAAGAATCCAGCCGAGAAAAAGCCGCTCTTATGATGGGCGACCCAGACTCTGGCCGCATAAAAAAAGTTCTGGGTCGGGTCGGATCGGGCAATGCTTTTAGCTATGGGCCGACAGGCCAACGAAGAAGGAATGCCAGTATCGGTGCCGCCGAGGCCGCTAGACGCAAAGACCACGACGAGACGCTTAAGCGTCTTACCCCGGACAACGTGGCCTTAGGTTTAGCCTTGGCCAAGGGAGAATTACCAGATGGAACCAAAATGGACGATCAAATGTATCAAGCAGCTCTTGAAAGACTAATGCGCAATGGAGGGAGCTCAGAATACGCCAAACTTATGCAAGGCGGCGACTGGAAAGACGAAACTGGAGCAGTGGTACATACTTCTGCAGGTCTTCAAGGCGCAAATGGTAAATTTGACCCAAATAAGCTGAAAGCAAAAACTGGGGGAAGGATCAACGCAACAAAAGCCGCGCAACTATGGTCGAATGCTCACGAAGGATCCAATGGTTCTTGGGCTGCAAAATCTGGCTTCCGTCCTGACGGCTACGAGCAACTCCGAGGAGCCAATGGTCAAGCGCTTGCCAATTTTTCTAAAGAGCGCCAAGCCGAAGCTGTTGAGCTTGCTGCAAGTGAAGGCAGAATTGACCCCCTTATGGGTCAAATCGCTCAAGTCATGGAAGATTCCACTTCTAGAACCAACTTTTCAAGCAAGGGCGTAGAAGCACTTCTAGCTCTTGAGTCAGACCCTACTGTTAACACCCGGGCACACAAAATTACTCTCAACGGTAATGAAATGAGCCTACAAGACTTCCTTGACAACCATGTTGACCGTGCATCAAAAACTCTTAAGGCGCCCCCACCTTCTGTATCAGGCCCGCCACCGCCACCGCCACCGCCACCGCCACCGCCACCGCCACCGCCACCGCCACCGCCACCGCCACCGCCACCGCCACCGCCACCGCCACCGCCACCGCCACCGCCACCGCCACCGCCACCGCCACCGCCACCGCCACCGCCACCGCCACCGCCACCGCCACCGCCACCGCCACCGCCACCGCCGTGATAAGTCTAATCTGGACTTGTGATCAGGCAAAAAACAAAACACAAGCAATAAGAGGGAGCTTCCCTCGAAATGCTTGTGTTTTGTTTTCCTCTCACAAACTTAAACGCTTGTGCTTCCAACAGATAAAACTCTTCCATAAGCGCCATAAATGTGGTATACTTTGTAATTCGCGTGAAAGTATTCTCGCGATCGTTGACACAATTGTCAACTTGCTTACAAGGAAGAGCGTACCGCAATGTCCATTCGAAGGTTCGCAACCGGTTTAATCACCTTACTTATCGCCTGGCTCTGCATGAGTCAAGCGAGCTTAGTGTACGCCCAAACCGCACCCGCAACCACCTCAACTGGTACAACCACAACCACTACACCAGGAACAACCTCCACAACATCACCCACTTCTACAAGCCCAACTAGCACTGCACCAATTCTTCCCGGCGGTAATGGCGATTCCGACCCTAGTAGCTACACCAAACCATCATGTAGCGGGGGAGGCTTGGGCTGGATTGTTTGCCCGCTTATTAATGCTGGCGTTGAAACCGTGGCCAAGATTAGCAAGCTCGTAATTGATATGCTTGAAACCAAGCCGCTAACCCAAGACAGCGGCCTCTACGAAGCTTGGAAAGCTATTCGAAACTTGGCCGATGTAATGTTTATCCTCATTTTCCTAGCCTTAATTTTTGGAAACATGGTTTCATCTGAAGGCTCATACGCCCTTAAAAGCCTCTTACCCAAACTCATAATTGCCGCCATTGGAGTGCAAGTATCTTTCTTTGTAACCGCCTTCATCATTGATATCGGTAATGTTTCTGGTGCCGGCATAGGTAGCATCATGAGCCAGTTAGGAACAACCGCCGGAACCTCTCAAGACATAACTCACGGTATTTTTAATGTCGGTTCGATAATCACTTTTGGTATAGCCGGACTAACCGCTGTCATAGCCGGAGTTATTTTGACCTGGCCGGCCATCCTCTTGATGCTAGGTGGATTCATCATCAGTGTGCTGGGGGTATTCTTTACGCTGGCCCTAAGACAACTAATTATTGCTGTTTTAATTGTACTCTCACCACTGGCTTTTGCCGCTTGGGTATTGCCCAACACCGAAGTTTACTTTAAGCAGTGGGTAAAAAACATGGTTCGGGTTATTTTAGTGTACCCGCTAATTGTTATCCTGCTTTCCATCGGTGGGTTTCTAGCCCGAGTTGCTAGCGAGACCGACGGCATTTTTGGCTCGCACGAAATTAACGTTATTTTTGCCAGCCTCATCCCCATCCTAGTGTTCCTGGCCATACCAGCAACTTTCAAGATCGCCAGTGGCATTATGGGAACTGTTTCCGGTAGGGTGTTTGGCTCTCAGGATCGTGCCAAAGGCTTTCTTGGTGGCCAGTTAAAGAAAGATATCAAAGAATCACGTCAGGAAAAGGGCTTTATTGCCCAACGTGACGCGAGCCATAAATGGG
Source organism: Candidatus Parcubacteria bacterium (assembly GCA_963718875.1). Lineage (GTDB taxonomy): Bacteria > Patescibacteriota > Saccharimonadia > UBA4664 > JBIOIQ01. The sequence continues at coordinate 110,745 of OY970378.1, read as the reverse complement.
AACGCGCATTGGGACGAGCCCGAGCTGGGCAACCCGGCCTAGGACAACCTGGTCGACGTCGACTAGCTAAAGGCTATGACGCTGCCATTGGCGCCCAAATGAAAGACTGGGGCATCAGATTCGATGATCTTGGGCTTAGTAATGATGACTTAATGAAAAAAGTTGTTTTGGCAGGACACGGCAATGATTTTATTTACACCGGGCTAGATGGTAGAACAAAAAAGGAAAAAATTACCAAAGCCATGCAAGCTCAAGCTATAGGTCAAATTGCTAAGCAAGGCGGCAACGTTGAGCTAAATAAAATTCATGCTCAAATTTTTGATCCTACGAGAGACAATTACAAAGGTGAGTACATTGCTGGTTTGGGCCTACCTACTGGCAATGAATCAGCTGATACCTGGTTCCGAGGCATGGGCTCTAGTGGCGTCATGCCCCAAGCCATTCAAGCCATTCCTATGCTTAACCCAGGCAAAAAACATGTTGCCTATGATGGTTTAAGCGCCTCTCAGGTAGCATCAATCCATGGTTCAGGTGCCGACAAATATTTCAACCGTATCATGGCTCCTGTTGGAACCGATGCTAACCCAGCCGACGTTGCTGCAGGCAAAAAAGACCGTGTATCAAAGGCGCTCAGCAACTTCCGTACTATCGCTAGTTCAGCTGATCAACGCTCCAAGGTTGACCAACAACTCGTTGCGTATTTCAAAGATAAGGTTCGAACCGACAACGAATTCCACAATATCTTGGCAGCAGAAAGCATAAGGTTCGACAATCGGGATATGACTGGCGTTGACTTCTTTAACGACTACATTGCTGACACCGGTAAGATCGAACACCAAGGACTGCCGGGAACCCCTTAAGGGAAATCCGAAGGGATAACTCAAGCGCAAATGTTTAAAATATTAGACTTTGGTTAATCCCTTCGGATTTCGAGTTTAGGTATTAGGAATTTACTCTTCCTCATGCTTCACTCAACAAAAGAGCCTGATCGAGAGAAACTATTTCAAGTCCAGCAATCTTGAGCCTCAACAACTGCTTGTCGTTGGTTACAAAATGGGTAGCCTTTACACCAAGTGCGCTGGCAATATGAATGGCGTCGGGGGTTTTAATCCCATAAATGCGCCTTAATCTTGCGGCCTCCAAAACAACCGGTTTTTCAATTGGCTCAAATACTACTCCTGAAAGTTCCAGCAATCGATTGATGCGATTAACATCGCTAGCCTGCAGTTTACTGTTTGCCAGTGTTTCCAGATACACCAGCTCAGAGGTAACAGCATCGATTGTACCCAACTCGGCTGCTTTTAAGATAGCTAAAGCCTGCGGCCCAAACTGATAGTCACGTTCAAGAACGTAGATAAAAATATTGGCGTCGAGAGCTATCAGCAATTTTGCCTACTGTTCATCCGCAGAAAGCAACAACTAGCCTTCCCAATCATCGCGTTGTTTCCGAATGTAAGCCACTGCGTCATCTCCCCACACGCCTGGCACGCTACCATATAACTCATCCAAAGCCGATTTTGTTTGAATCTCCACAGCACCGTTCTTACCCTTTTGCACATGCAGTTTTTGCCCAGGCTTAAGATTCAATGACTCCCTAATCTCTTTAGGAATAACCACTTGGTATTTACTTGAAAGTATAACGGTTTTCATACGTTTAACTTATCAAATCGTTCAACTTTTGTCAACTCCAAGTCTCTTCATTCATAATTCCTTATTCAATATTCGTAGTTCATTACCAAGATGAGTTATACTTGTGCTTAATGGGTCAGTATAAAGTCCCTCAGGACGTCGAAGCCGAAGATAAGATAATTGGGGTTTTAACCCTTAAGCAGTTCATTTACGCCGTTATTGGCGTAGCCTACGGACTGCTGACTTTTCAGATATTCAAAAAAGCCCTAATACTTTTTGTACTTATTGGAGTCCCACCCACAGCTATGATGCTACTGCTTGGCCTTTACCAACGTGAGGGCCAGCCATTTGAAGCCTACTTTTTAGCACTGGTTAACTTTTGGTTTAAGCCTCGTCAGCGCATCTGGCTTAAGGAGGATGTTGCAGAAGTGTTCAAAATTGAGCAACCATTGCCCAAACCCGAAGAAGCCCACCGCGACCCACGCGAAGTCCGCGGCCAGCTCGAAAAATTAGCCCAAATAGTTGATACCAGGGGATGGGAAAGCAAGCAGCCAGAGGTACAGGAGCCCACAGAACATCCGGTAATAGACTTGGACGGGCGTTTAAAGACCAATGAACTCGACATAGCTCCTATTCGACCCACATCCGTAGTCAACATGGAAGACGACATGCTCGACCTTGATAACAATCAGTCTGCCCGCAACTTGAGCGTCCTGATTGAGGACTCCGAAAAAAGTATTCACGACGAGGTCATGCAAAAAATCCGCGAAGAACTTCCCTCACCAATCCACGCTCACCCCGGCGACCTTACCAAGCCAACAGCCCCCACTCAAAGTCAAAACCTTCCGACTCTGTCAGTCCAACCTAATTCAGTTCCTACGCCCAGTCCAGAAACTGCTCCAACAGCTGTAATGCAGTCAGCACCCATTCCGCCAGCCATCGTACCCTCTGCAGCCGTGGTCCAAACAGCCCAAGCCAACATAAGCGAGATGACTACAAATCCCATTGCTGATATACTAAAGAGAGCCATGGAGACGCCCGACCTGAAGGTGAGCCAGGTGAGCCAAATTGCCGCCCAGGCCACCAGCCCGGCAGTACTTGTGGAAGGCCAAGCCGTAGCGATACATCCAGATCAGCCCGCAGCCTAGGGCAAGTTCCAAGACACAAAAGACAAGATACAAATACCCAAGCGACAAAAACTTTCCACTTGTTTGAAAATTTGAATATTGAAGCTATCTGTTTCTTGTATCTTGTAGCTTGTTTCTTACTTAACTAAGGTTAATGTTTAATGGCAAAAACTCCCCCCATCAACCAACCAGCCCATCCTGTAACTGCCAGCACCAAAAGCACCCAAGGCAGCCTCCTGATATCTGAAATTAAAGATGGAGTTGTGGTGTTGCGCGATGGCAGTTTGCGCGCAGTCATTTTGACCAGCGCCATCAATTTTGACCTGATGAGCCAGCAAGAACAAGACGCCGTAGAATATGCTTATCAAGGATTTTTAAACTCTTTACATTTCCCGCTTCAAATTGTAATTAAATCCCAAAAAATTGACCTCGATAGCTACATCGACAACCTTGGTAAGCTTCGCTCAGACCAAGGCAATGCACTTTTAGCCGAGCTTATGGACGATTACATAGCTAACATCAAGGGCTTGATCGAAGAAGTCAACATTATGGACAAGTTGTTTTTTATTGTGGTGCCGTTTTACCCCCATCTTGACCCTTCAAAAATCAATGTGGCTTCAGGACTCGCCAATATCTTTAAACCGGTACCCGTTATAACTGTTACAGCCGCTGATTTCGAGAAAGCCAAATCCGAACTAGCCCAACGCGTACAGCTAGTATCAGCGGGGCTCGCGCAAATGGGACTTAGAGCCATCCCGCTCAATACCCAAGAGCTCATTGACCTCTACTATGCTTCCTACAACCCAGACGTTGCCCCTAACCAAAAAATGATTGACGCTAGCCAACTCCAAACAGCTGCCGTCACCAAGGGCGTAGGTCAAGCCCCGCCACCACCATTAGCAGGACCATTTGGACAATAATATGCAAACGAATCACGAATCACGAATTAAGAATCACGAATTAAGAATTAAGAATTATAGGGTCAAAACGCAAGACAGTTTCCCTTTATTCATGATTCATTATTCATTATTCGCGGAGGTTCCCAGTGGGTCTATTTAAACCAAAAGTCGATCCAGTGATGCTGGCTGAAGGCCAAAAAGCCCGCGATCAGCAAGAAGCCGAGACAGTTTACCGTCAGGGAATTGTTACTATGCGTGACCTCATTGCGCCGCCGTCTCTTAAAATTGAGTCGTCCTACCTTCAGCTGGGAAAGCGCTTTGCCCGAACGTTGTACGTTTACGGCTACCCCCGCCAAATTTTTACCGGCTGGCTTTCCCCTCTCATTAACCTCGATGAAATACTCGACATCAGTATCAACATTTACCCAGTTGAGAGCCAAGTGGTCCTTAACAATTTACGCCGCAAGGTAGGGGAGCTGCAAGCTTCCTACACCATCAACCAAGAAAAAGGCCGGGTACGCGACCCGGGGCTAGAGGCAGCCATAGTCGATGCCGAAGAGCTACGCGACAAACTACAAGTTGGGGAGGAACGTTTTTTCCGCTTTGGCCTCTATGTCACAATGTACGCTGATAGCCTAGAAGAACTTACCACCATGCAACGCAAAATCGAAGGCATGTTTGGCCAATCACTTGTCTACACCAAGCCGGCTTCTCTGCAAATGGAACAAGCCTTTAATTCAACTTTGCCGATTGCTAGCGACCAACTCCAGATTAGCCGCAATATGAGCACCGGCGCTATTTCTACCTGTTTTCCTTTTACCTCCACCGAGTTATCACGCAACGAAGGCGTGCTTTATGGACTTAACCGCCACAACAACGGACTAGTATTGTTTGACCGCTTTAGTCTGGAAAACGCCAACATGGTAGTATTTGCCAAATCTGGCGCTGGTAAAAGTTTTGCTGTAAAACTAGAGGCTTTGCGCTCACTAATGCTTGGTACTGAAGTCATAATTATTGACCCAGAAGACGAATATCGCACCCTCAGTGATGCCGTAGGGGGGAGCTACCTGCGCGTCTCCTTAGCCTCCGATACTCGCCTCAACCCATTTGACCTGCCACGGGTTCTCGATGACGAAGATGCCGATAATTCTCTCCGGGCCAATATTATTACTCTCCATGGGTTACTGCGGTTGATGATGGGTGGCGCCCAAGCCCAAGCTGGCACTCAAACCGCCAGCCAAGCCAATTATGGGGCACTTACTCCGGCCGAAGACGCTGACTTAGATGTGGCCATCATTAACACCTACGCCAAAGCTGGCATTACTAATGATCCTCTAACCCATGCTGCTACACCGCCAACCATGAATGACCTTTATAGTATGCTCGAAAGCATGAGCGGTAATGGACCAGCACTAGCCCAACGGTTGCGTAAATACACTACCGGTACGTTTTCTGGTATTTTTAGCCAGCAATCAAATGTCGACATCAATAACCAATTTGTAGTGTTTAACATTCGCGACCTCGAAGACGAGCTGCGGCCAGTCGCCATGTACATTATCCTGAATTACATCTGGAATAAGGTTAAATCCGACAAGCGCAAACGTATTTTGATTGTCGATGAAGCCTGGCAATTAATGCGCTACGACGACTCAGCCAACTTTATGTTCTCAATCGCCAAGCGCGCCCGCAAGTATTCACTAGGCCTAACTACAATTTCCCAAGACGTCGAAGACTTCCTTAGTTCCAGGCTAGGCCGGGCTGTAGTTGCCAACTCGTCTTTGCAATTACTTTTAAAACAAGCCCCATCAGCCGTAGATATTGTAGCCGACACCTTTAAGCTAACGGGAGCTGAAAAAGCCCGTTTAAGCCAGTTCCCAGTAGGGGAAGGTTTGTTTTTTGCTGGCCTCAACCACGTTATTATTCGTATCTTAGCATCCGCCACGGAGTCCGACTTGATCCAAAGCAATCCGCCATCAATTGAAGAACGCTACACGCAAGGCAGCGAGGTAGCCTAGTATGGCACTGGGTACCCTACCAGAAGACGAAACAACCGCCCAAGACGAGTCGGCCCCACAAACTGCCTCAAACGACGCACGCGATCAGTTTGCCCAAGATAGCCAACCCGGAGGCGGAGGAAGCGCAAACGGAATTGGCCTAGGCGCATCATCCAAAGGGAAAGCCCAAAACATGAAGGGCAAAATCAATGGCTTGAGTAAACGCTGGAAAATGATTGCTGGCGTTGGCGGCATTATTGGAATTCTAGCACCGTTTATATTGTTTTTTATGTTCTTGTTTTTGTTTAAGCTTAACCACGTAAAAGAGCTGTTTATTTCTTACCGCTTTGCCAAATTTAATCGAGTTGTATCCCAACGCATTGCTGCCTCGCTGGAAGCCGCTAGAGCAGTGCCAGCCGGAAAAGCAGGTCAAGCCCCAGCACCCAAAGAAGCCCCGCTGGACCTCCAACTATCTCAAGCTAAAGGCGAAGGTCCCTTGCCAGTTGATCTTGACTCGCCGGAACGAATAAAACTCCAGGCCGACGTTGACGCATACATGAAATCAGACTTATCGGGTTCACCAGGAGCCGACACCGATTCAAGATTCAAAGTCAGAGACCGTTCGGTAGCGAGCATAGACACCACCAAACCAGACGCGGACATAAAAGCGGCGGTCGACAAAGATCTTCAGTCAAAAGTTGACGATCCAGGCAAGGGACCAGGCGGAATTCCAGACGCTGAGGTTAAAGACACAGTTGATGAAACAAAAAAGGGTGTACAAGACGGCGGTGACCCCAAAGTTGTGGTTGAAAACACGGCTACCAGGTTAATTGAATCAACTGGTAAAGCCCTGAGTATTTTTTCAAAAGTGACCATCGCCTGCATTGCCATAGACATTTGGGGTGCCTCCAAAAAAGCCTATATTGCTTACAAGGCCGAAGGCCTCGTAAAAGCCGCTGAGTCGGTTTACGCTTGGGCCGATGGGCAAAAACAAGGACAAGTTCCATTAGCGGGCATTGGCGCCGTTGCTAGTAAGCTCGATAACAGCCAAGAATCTTTTGTAAACAGCGCTGGCGCGCAGCAAGCTTCAGGGCAACCGATTACCGGCCCAGGCCTTAGTGATGAAGCCAAGCCAACCAACACTCCACCGGGTGGTAATGTTGGCAAGGCTCTCAATTTCTTTTTAGGCATTCCTAAAATTGAAGAAGCTTGTTCCTACATCCTAAAGCCCGGCGTGCAATTTGCGGTAGCGGGCGCTGGAGTAGTGCTTTTAGTAGGAGCTGTTCTTACTCCGGGTGTTAACGTCACTGTTGGAGCTGTAGTCGGATCGATTGTAGCGGGCGGGGCGGTAGTTTTTGCTGGAATCGCCGGCAAAGCTTTGGCTGTACACGTAGTTTCCCAAATGGCCCACACCGCCATATCAGCCAATGCCAGCCCACTTGCCTGGGGCAACTATATGTCTGGAGGCACCAAAATAATTGCCGACAACGCCTGTTTCAGCGCCGGTTGCAAACAACTCACCCCTGCAGAAAACGTTGCTCTTGAAACCGTCATCCACCAAGAGCGATTGGCTCTAGATAAGAAAAAAGGGCTTGCCTGGCGCCTAGTTGATACCAACAACCCTCGCTCCGTACTTACCCAATCCTTGTTTGCCATTCCATCATCACCCTCCGGAATGTTGGCGCAAATTAACCACTTTTTTGGGACCATTTTTAGTCCAGCCAAGTTTGCACTATCTAGCGGACGGCTTGCCCTAGCCACCGTTTCACCCCCAACTGCCTTTGCGGCCGACCCAGTTGACCCGGTAACTGGCCAACCATTTGTAGGGATTCCGCTCAACGCTCCCACCTGGCCAGTACTTGAAAACGCCAAGTACATTGAAGCTAACTTGGCAACATTCAAGAGTAAGTATGACAAGTGCTACGGCGGCAGTTCTGAGGATTACGCCCAACGAATTATTGATGGCCCAAACTCTAAATGCGACAACCTTGCAGGCGACATTGACGCCCAACGCTACGGCCAATATAAAGCCGACCAAATGGTTATCCATGGCATTATGCGTTTAAAAAACAAAAACCCTCTTCTTACAGCTGCGGGTGTAGGCGGCAGCAGCACTACGGCTGGTGGAACAATTGATTTAAACACTGTTTTCCAGCCCTCGGATAATATTGGCTGCTCTCCCGGAACCAATGAAGTCGGCAACCATACTGGCTATCACAATGAGGCGCCCATCCAAATCAAACTTTGCACCCTCCCCAACCTAGCGAGTAGCAGTAGAGAAAGCTCGCCAGGGGATCCATACTACATCAACGGCGCCAACGGCCTAGCCTTAGTTAATTCGCGAGCCTCAGGAGCCTTCCTGGCCCTGGCAACAGCCGCCAAAGCGGCCAACCTACCTATTGCGGCTACCAGCACCTTCCGTACCATGCAACACCAACAGGACCTTTTTAACGGAGATTCAGGTGGGGCAGAGGTAGCCCCACCAGGTAAATCAAACCACCAAATGGGACTCGCCATCGACTTCAGCTGCAATGGCAGCCTAGTGTCCAGGGGAGATCAATGCTTTGCCTGGTTATCACAAAATGCTGGGACCTATGGGCTTAAGGGCTTGCTTCCCAACGAACCTTGGCACTGGTCGGTAACCGGAAGTTAATCTATGATAACCTATATCAAACGACGTCTTATATTGGCACTTTTAATCGGTTTGCTCCCAGCCCAAGTTCTGGCCGACGTACCAATATCTGTCGACTACGACGCAATTTATTATAATGCTGAAAAACGCTGTAAAACCGTGGAGGACACTGGAATTTTTATTGGCTCAGACGCTATTGAAACGTCGTTTAAATATTTTGTCAGCCAAGGGCTAACTCCGGAACAATCCGCCGGCATAGTAGGAAACATCCGCTGGGAATCAGGCGCCGGCATCATTGACCCAACTGCCCAAGAAAACCCTAATCACAAAGGAGACCCCAACCCCTACCCACACGAAGGCTTTGGCATAGCCCAATGGACCTTCCCATCGCGACAAGAAAAACTAGTGGCCTACGCCCAATCAGTTAGTAAGCCAGTAAACACCCTCGAGCCCCAATTGGGTTTTTTATGGAAAGAACTAAGCGAAGACTATGGGGAAACCTTAACAACCCTTAAAAGCACAACGACAGTAAGGGATGCCACAAAGGTTTTTATGGACGGTTTTGAAAGACCAGATCCTGCCCGAGCTCACTTTGAAGATCGCGTCAAATATGCGCAACAAGCCTATGATTTATATGCTAGCTCCACAAGCAGCACAAATGCTTCAGTAAGCACGCCTACACCAGGAACCACTCCCACCTGCAGCGGTGGACTTGGGGTTAGCGGCGATTTTACATTTCCGCTAAAAACCACCCAAGAATCCATTAAGGCGGCTGGAGGTTGGTGTTTCGACAGTCCCACTAGCTGTCACCACGACTACCGGGCGGCCGATATATTCGACGCCATTGGCACCCCAGTTGTGGCTGCTGTTGGCGGTACAGTTATAAGAGCCGTCGACACCACTTGTACCGGAAGCACAAATGTACCAAGGGTGCAGATTTTGGGAACTGACAACATTTATTACTATTACACCCACATGTCACCTGGGTCTATTAAGATTCACGACGGACAAGAAGTAACAGCCGGGACAGAACTAGGCACTATTGGCCCGTCTGCCTGCGCCGAAGGCACCCCACCACACCTCCACTTTCAAATGAGTTCCGTTATGATTACCAATACCGAAGACCAATCCGAGCGCACGCACTATATTGACCCTCAGCCCAATTTAATTTCCACATTTCTAAAGTTACCGGGAGTACTATGAATAAAAAATTAGTAATTGCTGTTGCTGTAGTAGCCGTAGTCTTGGTTGCAATCCTGCTATTTGGGCAAAGAATATTGTCTCCCCAAAAAAACTTATTTTTTAGCAAAGTTGTAGCCTCCAACTTTCGTTATCCGGCCCAACTAACTCCTTCCGAAGCCTACTATTTTAACGGCAGTACCTTTTTAAAATTCGATCTGGCCACTCAAGCCTCCAGCCCCCTAACACCAATCTATTCGCTACCCAACGTTCTTGAAGTCCAGTGGTCTAAAAATGGTGTCCTATTCAAAGCCAATGACTACAGCACGTTGGATCAGCTGAAGCCTATTCTTGACCAAGAACGACTGCCGTCCAACGCATCATACTGGTGGTCTGTATCATTCTCAAACGGCCAAATAAAGTTGGTGGGTTCGCCTCAAGGCCCGTCTTCAGATGGCGCCGCTTCCGACGGCACAGTTATAAATAGCGCCGTTTGGTCAATTGATGGTGAGACGTACTACTACACCCAGATCCAACTTTTCCGCAGCCAACCATACGAATACACGGTATTCTCTGGATCATTAGGTGGCCCCAACAACCCTTTGGCAAAAATTGATGGCCCGAATTTGTTATGGGCGGACCAAGATAAGCTTATTTACAAAGTCGATACCGCCAATAAACACACTTTGAGCCAGCTCAATATCAAAGACCAAACCGTTCAAGTCCTGTACGACAATTTCAAAGGTTTAACTGTTTTAAATACCAGCGGGGTAGCTGGATTAATAGTCCCGATCGAAATTAAAAAAGGCCAAGAAGCCCTGAGCGAAGTTAACGGCCCCCTGCAACTATTGTCGTTAAGCGACACGGCTAGTCCCACAACCATCGATACGGCCTTTTCTGGCACAGCAGCCTGGAGCCGATCAGCCGACGCTTGGGCTGCAGTCGAAACGGTTGGCGAAAACGAACTCACAGGATACTTGGATGATGGAACTGGCAAAATTTTTGAGCTAAGCTTTAAATTATCAAAAGGGCAGGCCATACCTTCAAATTTAAAGGTCGTAGCTTACGAAAATGACCAAATTTTGCTGCTAGATTCCAGTAACAACGCCTACGTTGCCTCTCCGGAACAACTAGATACAAAGGAAATTGAACCATTTAAGCCTAGCCAATGGAACTATTCCGGCATAGAAGAACTAATGAAGCATGGCTTAACCAACACTCAGTCAAGCAGCCTTAAGTACGCTATTTACCAATACGCCTTAAGCTCAAGCCTAAATCCCAAAGTCGTCGATATAACCAACGTTGATCTTGAACCGATTGACCGCAAAAACCCCACTGGCAAAGCCACCGCCAACTTTAATATTGCCATGAGCCAACGAACCTTCCGCGCCAAAATGGAATATTATGACCTCACCACAATCCGACTATACTTATACGACAGCAAATCAAATACACTCCTATTCGACTCCAAACCGGTTAACAACCGTAACGTGAACTAGAACTACTTTAGGACGTTACGGATTCTAAAGACTCTATAAAACTATTAGCCAATGTTTATCTGCAGCCGCTCCACCGGTTCTTTAATGGCCTCCAACAGCTCAACTTGACGTAACCTTAGTTCACCCGCCACCGACGCATTAGGCGTTACCAGGCGCAAAGTCCCCTTATTGAAACTCACAGCCCGCACTGTCCCCGGATACCATTGCTCCAAAAGCCGCTGGACCGCTTCTAAGAAGTCGCCGCGCGCAAGATCTAGCTCGCTAGCTTTTTGGCGTAAATAATCGTTACTGCCGAGCATAACTGTCCTCAGTAGATATAAGATGGTAGTCACCCATAATGTCTTTGATAGCCTCGGCCTCTGTAGTCGTGATAATGGTTTGGTGGTCACTAACTTTTTTAACCAAATACTTGCGCCGGTTGATATCTAGCTCGCTAAAAACATCGTCCAGTAAAAGAATTGGTTTTATGCCGCTGCGCTCCTCGTTGTAAGCTAGCTCAGCTAGTTTCATTACTAGCACTACACTGCGGTTTTCTCCTCTTGAAGCCACTGAGTTAATGTCATTACTTTTAAACGTGACCCTAAAGTCTTCTCGATGTGACCCAATAGTTGTAAACCCAGCCGCCAAATCGATTGTCAGCCGCCTGGCTAGCTCCTCTAAAAAATTACCTGCATAATCGCTGGCGCCCACACTAGGCTGATACTCAAACTTAATTTTAACTAGTTCGCCCGACACGTCGTAGTATAAATCAGGAGCCACTTGGTTTAGATAGTTTAAAAATTCCAGCCGACGACTATAAATCTCATTTGCTAGCTCTGTCAACTTGACGTCCCAAGCAAAAATCTCGTCTTTTATACGGGATGTATCAAAACTACTAAGCAGGCTATTGCGCTGACGTAACACCTTTCGATATTGACTCAAGGTCGTTAAATAGGCGCGGTTGGTTTGGCAAAGTATAAAATCTATATAGCGCCGACGTCGCTCAGGCGCACCACTAGTAAGCTCGAGGTCAGTGGGCTCAAACAATGTCACTTGCACACTACCAACATGCGACACTAAGCTTTGCTTTGCTCCGTTGCGACTGGCGTGTTTCGTAGAGCGTCCGTTTTGAAGCCCATACGATAGTGTCACTTCATCATCTTGAAAGTGTCCGACAATCCGAAAATAATCTTGATTATGACAAACCAACCCTGGATCGCGAGTCCGAAACGACTTGGTTGAAGCCAGCACATATAGGCTTTCGAGTAAGTTGGTTTTTCCACTAGCGTTTGGCCCCACCACCAAAGTGACCCCGTTACCAAATTCAAAAGATTCATCGCGATAAGAGCGAAAGTTAACCAAGTTAAGAGAGGTTAGTGCCACAAGGATATTATACCCTCTAGAACTTAGGGGCTAGGGATTACAGCTAAGTTCGCAGCGGCATAATAATATGCAGGTAGTTGGTAGTTTTACCCTTGTCATCAATTGGCCGTAACATACAAGCCGACAGTTTGCCGCTGGTGGCAAACTCCACTTGAGGCGTTTTTATAACCGCCAACGCATCAGCTAAGTAGCGCGTATTAAGCGAAATTTCACCGTCGGGACCAATGGTAACGCAATCAGCCGTAGAAACATTATCGCCCAATTGCGAAGCCGCCGACACAATACTTACTTGTCCGCCTTGTTTTATTTCAAGCTTAACACCACCAGCATTCTCCCTCGCAAACAAACTCGCCACTTTAGTAATACGACTAAACTCGGCGGTATCAATTTCAATTGCCGTTTCGGTTTTGGCCGGAATAATTTGCCTGTAGTTAGGAAATTGGCCATCAATTAAACGAGACGTCAGCTCAACACTATCGACTTCAAACATTATTTGATTATCCGCCACATATATCGACAATTCAGACTCTGCCTCGGCCAAAATCCTAGCTAGCTCTTGCATGGTACGAGCAGGCACTATTACTTCTAGTTTTTCAGCTGGGTTTTCTTTTAAAGCTAAGGTTCGTTCAGCCAACCTGTAGCTATCTGTGGCAACCAAAAACAAATTTTTGTCTTCCACAAACATGTAAACGCCGGCAAGTACGGGACGCGACTCGTCAGCTGACGCAGCCACAACCACTTGTTGCAAGGCATCTCGAAACTGTTCAGCCGAGAGTGTTAACACTGGCTTGTTCTTAATCTGCGGAATAAGCGGAAATTCATCGGCTGATATTCCGTTAATATGCGATTGATAATGATTGGTTTTAACGGTCACACCTGATTCATTAGCATCTAGCTCAATTGTCCCACTTGGAAGACTCGCCACAAACTCAGACACCAACCTCGCAGGTACGGTTATTGCCCCTTCTTGCTCAATTTTTCCACCCACCCAATAGTTTATTCCAACTTCAAGATTGGTAGCCGCTAGCTTTAAACGATTTTTGTCAGTACTAAGGAGAATGTTTCCCAGTACGGGCAAACTACTACGTGAACTAACTATTCTACCAACTAGACCGAGGGCTTTATTCAAGTTTTCTTGTGTAACGCTAGCTTTCACTTATCCCCTTATCTCTTTCTTATTAGTTTATTATAGGATGACTTTAAGACAGTAAGCATAATTATAGTGGTTGGGGACACTGGGCATAACCATTATAAAAGCCTTTGTGAAGTTATAATACTTTAAATAAAACTGTGAACATAAGCATGATAACCGCGGGCGGGAGTGGGGTAAAGTGTTGGTGCTTGTGGATGAGTTATCAAAGCGCTTATGCAAAACTGGGGAAATATCATCTTTTCCCACATCCTTTCCCGAACTATTTCCACCATTCCAAAACTACCAGTTACTTACCAAAGTATACATGGACGCAATCTGTTTTGTCGCATTACCACAGGTTTTAAAAACCCTAATTTAAGGTTTAGCTCTGGGCTGAGCTTGAAGCAATAGGTTTTTCTGAAAAAGGCGAGCTCAAAAACACTGTTTGCGCCAACTCCATTTCATCATAGGCGTCCACCAAGTGGTTACCATTGGCCACAAGTACGCCTTTTTTAAGATGGCGTATTTCGGCTACGCAAACGCCGAGGTTGAAAGGTCCGTCTGATGGGGCAAACCCTCGAATAGGCAAGAGCGACCCCACCAAAATAACGGCTTGGTCACGGCGCTTAAGATTTTTTGCCAGATAGCGCGCAGTTTCGGTAATAGTATAAAGTCCATGCGTCACAATAATTTTTCGGTACGGGCTAACCTCAATAGCGTTAAGCAACATTTGCCGATCAATTTTATCTATCTCGCGGCTGTCTTTCATACACACCACATTAAACTTGGCACCTTGCTTGAGCCTCAACCCGCGAATAAATTCGGGAATCACCGACTTGCTGTTGGGCAATATTAAGTCTTGCCGGCCGTTATATTCCGAATCAATCGTCCCACCCGTCATTAAAAAGTGAATTGTGGTTGCTGGTCTAGCCATAACAATTAAATATTATCATTTATTCATATATACGTCAATTTATCCGAGTTATTTTATAAATTAACAGATATAAAGAAAAAATAACCTTTCAATACTTGACAAATTATGATTCATAGTGTAATATCTATAACCAACTGATCGCATCACCCAATATTTACTGTTTTTTGTGCTCAGGACGTTCTTCAAAAGCTGTTGTACCGGGCACCTGCCCCAAACCCCGAAGGGACCATCATGAAGCGTCTTTGGAAATCCGGAGACATCCGTCAGGTACGAGTCGACGTCCCTAGTGGCGTTTCGTTGGCACAATCCGCCAGCGACTACCTCACTATCAACGCCGCCCTCCTTGCCGACCCCGCCTACAGCGACGAGTTCGAGGGGCATGGGTACTCCGGTACAGTCATGCTCTACGAGCTCGACGACTGGGCAACCACGGCCGAGATCCAGGCCAGCCTGATGTTCGAGAGAGGTCGAGACACCCTTTTGCCCTCTGGACCTCGCGTCCTGGCGGCCCTGGCTCAACACCCTGACTTTCCCTGCGATCCCATCGCACAGCTCGAAGGTCGTGCCATGAGGGTGACGGTCGGTCTTCGCCTCACCAAGAAGGTACGTAAGGGCGTCTGGAGCGTCCCCAATGTCTGGGTGGGACACGTCGGCAGCGACAGCGACGAGGTGCGGCACCTCGGTCTGCTCACCGTGGCCGATGAGACCGAGTGGCAGCCGGGCACCATCTTTGCCGTCAACGCCTTCCGCCCCTAGATGCAACTGTTGTTTTGGCCCCGCCGTTTGCCCTAACCGGCAGCGGCGGGGCCGACCCCTAAGTTTACAAACTTTGCCAACTTGGGGGTCGAATGAGTTCGGCTAGCTCTTCACATCGCGATACGCATCCGTCTACCGGAAAGGACCGTACGTGCAACAATTCACCGAACGCCGCCTTAGTTGCTCGCAATGTAAAGGCGAGTTTGCAGTCTTCGTACAGATCAAAACCAGCCCCACTGGCGTAATCTGCGCGAGGTGCCTCGTCCAAACTCCCGAATGGGAAAGTGCAAACCAGCTATGGGCTGCCGCTTTTTATCTGTTGCCGGACTGGCGCTTTGAGAGACTTCGCTCGTGCACGACTGCGAGCAAAGATGCGACCAAACCTCATCGCAATACACCCGAGCGAGAATGCCTTGATTGCTATTTGGTTTCCTCTTATCGCCGAGCCGACGGAACCTGGAGGGAGATCTATAGCCGAAGGGTGTTTGAGCTGTCGCAGGAGTTCGGCGTTTACCCCGACGACGTCCGCGATCGTCTTCGACAACTTTCCGGCG
This sequence comes from Candidatus Parcubacteria bacterium, assembly GCA_963718875.1. GTDB lineage: Bacteria > Patescibacteriota > Saccharimonadia > UBA4664 > JBIOIQ01. The sequence goes on along the minus strand of OY970378.1, from coordinate 95,048 downwards.
GCCAGTGCATCGAGCTCGGCGGCAACTAGCGGCCGCGGTTCTACCCTCCATCGTCCTCATTAACGTGGCGGCGATGGAGGAGTTTCCAAGGTAATCACAAAAAGATGGTTGGTTTGGAAATATTGCACGGGAGGCACCCGTGCAATAGACCGCTAAAAGAAGGAGCCTCCTCGTGAGGGCACATCTAAAGCCTAGACAAATAGCCGTTCGCGCACAGCATTGATTTCACTTCGCAGCATTTCATCAATTTCCACCAATTTTTCAATCTTCTGCACTGAGTGCATGGCAGTGGTGTGATCACGTCCGCCGACTGCCTTAGCAATCTTGGGGAAACTCAAGCTCATTTCATGGCGCATTAAATACATTGCCACTTGTCTAGCTAGCACAATCTCCTTATCGCGCTTTGGCCCTGTAATGTCATCAATCGATAAGTCGTAATAACCAGCCGCGCGCTCAATTACCAACCGCGCCGATAAAGTTTTTAGCTTCGGCTTAGCCATGGCAATATTGCCTAATATGCCCGTAACAGTGGCAATGCTTGGGTCCACTCCCAAAAACTCACAGTGCGCTACCAGCTGAGTTAATGCCCCTTCTAGTTCGCGCACATTTTGCTTGATATTGCGCGACAGGTACTCGATCACCTCCGGCGGCAACATTACGCCCTGAGCGCTGGCCTTGCTTTGCAAAATGGCTGCTCTGGTTTCAAGATCGGGCGGCTGAATGTCGGCCATCATGCCCGATTCAAAACGTGATCGCAAGCGTTCCTCGAGTGAGGGAATGGCTTTGGGCGGTTTGTCGCTGGAAATAATTACTTGTTTGCCAGCTTGGTGCAGCGCGTTGAAAGTATGGAAAAAAGCTTCCTGAGTCTTTTCTTTGGTTCCCAAAAACTGCATGTCGTCAATGATTAAGACATCCACGCCCCGGAACTTGTTGGTAAAGCCCTGGGGTTTTTTGTTGCGAATACTGTCAACAAACTCATTGGTAAAACCCTCAGTTGTGATGTAAACAATCTTCTTTGTCGGGTCGGCCCGTAAAACCTCGTTTCCCACAGCCTGCATTAAGTGCGTCTTGCCCAGGCCGACACCTCCATAAATATAGAGGGGGTTATATTTGGCTCCGGGGCTCTTTGCTACCGCCATACAGGCGGCATAGGCCAGCTCGTTACTTGAACCTACCACAAAGGAGTCAAAAGTGTATTTAGGGTTAAGCGTAGTGGTAGATGGAGCGGACATTGCAGTAACAGCCTTGGTCGTAGGTACAGATTCAGAGGGAGATGAGATTGGCGCGGCTTCAATCACAAACGGATTTGAGGTAATAGTGGTGCTTGAGGTGGGCGTGAGCTTATATTCAATCGATTTCACCGGTGTCATGCGCGCCAAAGTGTCTTTGATGGCACCATGGTACTTATCTTGCAGTCGAATCTTGGTAAAAATATTGGGGACACCAATAACTACATGGCCATCTTCATTAGACAATATTGCTGTGTGGTTAAACCATGTACCAAAATTAGCTTTGCTAATCGTTAGCTCTAATTCGCCAAGCACAGCCTGCCACAAACCCCTTTTTTCCACTTTCACCACCTTTGTTAGTAGGGCAATGAGTTCACAAACAAACGCATTTTAGAATAAAACTTCTAAAAAATATTCGTTCACACTTCTCAAAAACCTAATGTAATAATCATAACCACCATGATGTTTTTCCACAACGTTAAAATTAATGCTTTTTTAGACCAAAAAAGCTGTGCAAAACTGTGGTCTATCTGAGAAAACGGTGGAAAAGTCCACTCCGGCGGTGGAGAAGATTTTCGAAAAACCTTATCTTTTTTGACATCCTCGATTCATCCTTCGTAGTGCTACGGAGAACGGATCAGGAGCGTCCCGCCAGGGTGGGACTTCCCATCGGAATGACGGTGATGTGAGTTTTGAGACTCAAGAGCTAGGCACGTATTGACAAAGTACTAACAAAATAATACCTTGTATATATGAAAAACGTAGTCGTATCAATCAAAATGGATCCAAAAATTAAAGAAGAGTTGCAGGATTTTGCCGAAAGCGTCGGCCTCAGTATGAGCGCAATTTTGAACAACCAGGCCCGCAAGGTTTTAGCTGAACGAACAGTCGAGTTCACTGAAGCACTAGTACCAAATGCTGCATTTGCCAAACAACTAGACGGAGTAGAGAGCGACGTTCGTGCTGGCCGCAATTTGACGGGCCCCATGCCCGCCAAACAGGCTCTGGCCTACCTCAAGTCGTTACCGCATGCAGATTGATCTCCATCGCAATTACATCAAACAATGGGTAAAACTGCCTTTGCGAAAGCAGCAGCGCGTCAACACAAGTATCGAGTTATTTATCAAAGACTCTACCAACTCACAGTTGCGGCTTCATCAACTCAAGGGCAAATATTATCCCCAGTTCTCCATCAGTGCCGGCGGTGATTTGAGAGTTCATTTTTTACAATCGGCTCCCGACACCATCATCTTAGTAGCTGTCGGAACGCACTCGCAACTGTACGAGTAAGTCTTGCTAAACAGGCGGGAGTGATTAGTTGCTTATTACACAAGTGGCGCCGTGTATCGTTCGCTCAACCAAGGCAGAATTGACCGGAAGGCCAGATTAGTGTAAAATTCCTCGGTAATGTCAAAGCAAACCTACCAACCAAAAAAACGCCGCCGCCAAAGAGTGCACGGATTTATGAGTCGCATGGCTACGCGCGTGGGTCGAAACGTGCTCAAGCGCCGCCGTCTTAAAGGACGCAAAGTCCTTTCTGCCTAAAATACCTAATATTTAAGCTCGAATCCGTCAGCTGACGGACGAAATAATTATCCAGTAACGAATGGTTTAAACATTAGAACTTGGTTCATTCCTTCGGATTTCGGACCAAAAGTCCCGCGGGGACCTCGTCCCTTTACGGGATTTGCATATTAGGGATTATTTTTATGTTATCTAGAGACAAACGCCTGCGCCGTGAAAAAGACATCGCTATGGTTTACCGCAAAGGGCGGTATGGTGGTGTCTCTTCGCTTCAAGTCAAAGCTTTGTCATCCAAGCTCCCCACCAGCAGAGTCGCCATCGTGGTAAGCAAAAAAATTTCTAAGCGAGCAGTGGTTCGCAACCGTATAAAACGGCGCTTGTCTGGCTACCTGGGCGACAACTGGCAGACAGTTCAGCCTGGTTACGATATAGTAGTAACTGTACGGGAGGATGTGTCCAAAACTGCCCCTACAGCGCTGGGCCAAGATTTAAACTCCGCATTGCGTAAATCGGGCGTCTTAACACAATAATCACGGAAAGGTCTGCATGTTTAACACCATTCTTATTCAGCCGCTTTTTAATCTCCTGCTATTTTTCTATTCCATAATTCCTGGCCACGACTTAGGCATAGCTGTTATAGCCCTTACAATTGCCATGCGCCTACTGTTGTGGCCGTTGGTAAATAAGCAGCTCCACTCGCAGCGGGCCATGCAGAAGCTGGCTCCGGAAATTGCCAAGGTACGCGAAAAAGCCAAAGGCGACAAGCAGCTCGAAAGCAAATTACTCATGGAGTTATATAAAGAAAAAGAGATTAGTCCGTTTACGGCCCTAATTCCGCTGTTTATCCAACTTCCTCTACTGTTTGCTCTATTTATCGTTTTACGAGACGTCTTGAAAGCCGGTGAAATTGCCAAGCTAGCTTACGAGCCAATTAAAAACTTTGATGTTGTTAAGGACATCATTGCCCACCCCGAACATCTTCATACCAGCTTACTTGGCATAATCAACCTATCCAAGCCAAGCATGGTGCTGGCAGTTTTAGCTGGTTTAACGCAGTTTGTCCAAACGCGCCAACTGACTCCTAAAAACCCTTCCAAGCAAAAAAAAGATGCCAGCGCTCAAGCCATGGCTATTTCTGGAACAATTTTTCCAGTGGTAACTTTTGTATTTGCCTTAACGCTGCCTGCAGCCCTAGCGCTGTACTGGACAGTTACTAGCCTGGTGGCGATCTTGCAACAACACCTGGTGCTTAACCGCGACGTGGAAGAAATGGAAGAGGTCAAAAAATAGTGGAAGACATCGCGGCTTTAGCAAAATTGCGGCTGGAAGAAATGTTGACTTACTTTGGTGTTAACACCTCCGCTAAAGCCGACTTTGACGAGTCAACTATTACTCTGTCTGTCCAAAGCGACGACACCGGTCGTTTAATAGGACGTCACGGGGAAACGCTCGATGCCTTGCAACAACTCGTTAATGCTCTAGTGCGGGCTCATACTGCCGAGCATGTTTATATAAGTGTTGACGTAGGTGATTATAAAAAAGCCCGCGCCGAAGCTTTGTCTGAGTCAGCAAAAAATGACGCCCAACATGTTGCCCAAACGGGGGAGCCACGGACATTACGGCCCATGAACGCAGCGGAACGACGGATTGTCCACATGGCTTTGGCCGATATCCCCGAAGTTGTAACGGAAAGCCAAGGGGACGGACGTGAGCGCAGAGTAGTGATTAAGCCAAAACCCTAGCTCTTTTGTCATCCTAAAAGAGGAAAACCAGTATTAAATGGCCGCCTGCCTGCCGGCAGGCAGGCTCCTACCGTTCAGGATCAACATTGGCTGGTGGTTCCCCTATCCGGAGCGGTCAATTGTTATATTACAGATAAGTAAAAATGACCTTCCGATAGGGGATGACAGGTTTGGGCGCTAAGCATAGGAGCCAAATTTAGCCCATGAATGACACTATTGTAGCTTTGGCAACGCCACCCGGGAGGGGAGGGATTGCCGTAATAAGACTCAGCGGACCACAAGCTGAGGCCATAAGTTTGTCTTTGCACAACCGCTCTAAGTTAGCCTGGCAGCGTCCGCGTGAGCTCATTTTGGGTTCTGCACAATCCAATGATGAGGCAATTGATCAAGCGTTAGTTGTAGCCATGCCGGCTCCCAACTCCTACACCGGCGAAGACGTTGTTGAACTGCAGCTGCATGCGAGCACGGCTGTGGTCGAAAAACTTATTTCTGGTGCTATGGCCGCCGGTGCTCGGTTGGCCGAACCAGGTGAATTTACCAAGCGCGCCTACTTAAATGGCAAACTAGACCTTATGCAAGCAGAGGCCGTTGCCGATTTAATTGATGCCAATACAGAAGCGGCATTGCTCCTAGCAGAGCGAAAAGTTTCTGGCGTGGTGTCGCGGCAGATCGAACAAGTGCGGGGAGACATTGTAGATCTCATCGCCAAGATATCGGCCAACCTCGACTTTGGCGAAGAAGACATTCCTGATCTTGACCCAGCCACCATCGCGACTGATTTACAAGGGCTGCAGAATGTCATTTCCTTGTGGCTTGATAATGCTAAGACGGCTTTAATTGCCAAGGACGGGCTTAGAGTTGCAATTGTTGGCCTGCCCAACGCTGGAAAGTCGAGTCTGCTCAATGCCCTGGTTGGATACGAGCGTGCTATTGTAGCTGACTTAGCTGGCACCACTCGCGATACCCTGGAAGAGAGTATCTCTATCCATGGGCTGGGAGTAGTGTTTGTTGATACAGCCGGATTGCGGGAGGCCGCCGAAATTGTCGAGCAACAGGGGGTAGCCCGCAGCCAAGCTCAGTCTCGTCAGGCCGACGTACTGCTGGTGGCAGCTAGCGCCGAGCAAAACATGGGCCAGTTGCTAGAACAGTTTGAGAGCTTAAGACTTACTCCGGGAACGCCAGTGATTGGTGTTCAAACCAAAATAGACATGGCCGATGACGCACCCCCCTCAAGACTCAAGACTCAAGACCCAAGACTTGGTATAGCCTGGCCATTCAAACCTACGGTTGTAATCCAAACCTCGGCCAAGACGGGCAAGGGGCTGGATAATTTGCGACAAAAACTTTATCAAATAGGTACAGGTTCAGTTAAGGTCGAATCCGCTTTTGTTACCAGCGCTCGTCAGCTTAACGGCCTTAAAGAAGCCAATGAAGGACTTGGTCGAGCCTCCCACGCCCTGCATGACGGGGCCCCATTCGATGTTCTAGCTGGTGAGCTAACCATTGCTGCTGAAAAGCTAAGTGGACTACTTGGCGAATCGGTCAACAAGGCCGTGATTGACCAGATTTTTAGTAATTTCTGCATCGGCAAGTAAGCACTAACGAATCATGAATTAAGAATCAAGAATCACGGCGCTTACAATGCCTCCATTTTACTCCCTGAGCCTGCCTGGCCTGAGCGTAATCGAAGGGTCGAAGGGCTGGGCACGGCGCCTACTTAGTATTCGACAAGCTCAGGCAAGCGCTTCGGTAAACCTAATTTATAATTCCTTATTCATTATTCGCGAAAAGAACCTTCCGGTACACATCCAGAGTCTGCTTAGCTGTTCGGTGCCAAGAAAAAAGCTTAACCCGCTCATAACCGGCTTTACGCAGCCGCCCTAACTCTTTGTCGTTTTTTAGCAGGGCATCTATTTTAGTTTCCATGTCTTGGGGATCAGTAGGGTCAAGGTAAGCCGCCGCATCTCCCAAAACCTCTGGCAGGCAAGTTGAATCAGACGATATTACTGGGGTGCCAGCAGCCATAGCTTCTAGCGGTGGCATCCCAAACCCTTCGGATAGCGACGGAAATACAAATAACGCCGCTTTTTTATATAACCAGGCCAAGTCCGCATCTGTGATCCACCCGGTTACAGTCACGGAGTCGTTTAGTCCCATTTTTGTGATTTGGAGTTTCGCTTGCTCTAAAAAATAATCCTTGGGGCCGACTAATACCAGCCTTAGTTTGGGTCGGGCGGCTCGTAGCCGTTCAAAAACGCTTAACAAAGTGAATATATTTTTATTGGGGTAATAGTTTCCGACATAGAGCAAAAACGGTTCATCAATCTTAATGCTTGCCTTACTAGCATCAATCTGTGTAGCTGAAGAGCTAATTGATAGCAAGGTAGCAGTTATTTTACCTTCTAAAAGCTTGCGGAAAACCGAATGCCTATAAAAGCTCAAAATATCTCGCTTAACCCATTCGGTATCAGTCAAAACCGCGTCAGCTCGCATTACTGAGCAGCGTAATAGAAAGCGCATAATCCAGTACTTAAGTTCAAATACAAGACGCTTAAATCCTGTTCCACGATGTGTCTTGTAGCGTACCAGAGTCAGGTCATGAACAGTTACCGCCCGTTTACCAAAATACAAAGGAGGAGCGGTAAAATGCACAAAATGAACCAAGTCTGGCCGTAGTTTGTACAGAATAAATGGCAACACCAGCTGTTCTTGTAATCCATAAGGCCTAATATTTACAACTCTTTTTTCAAAGTTGGTCGGTAACGCACCAAGCTTATCTGCATCTTTTGGATCAAGTAAAACGGTATAGTCGTTGTCTTTGTCTATCTTTGCCAAATTTTGGATTAACTCACTGGTATATCGCCCAATACCAGTCCAGGCCAGCATGCGCCCATCAATTACAATTTTCATATGCCTTAAGCCCTATCTTTGGCCGTCCGACCATTAAACTGGGCTAGCCCCATAAGCAAGCCAACGGCTACCCAAATATGCATCACATACAAAGTGGAAAACGCGTAAAACTGAATCAAAAAACCGCCGCAGACTGCAGTCAGGCCAAGTAACCACATCCTTTCTTCATCCATCACAAATATTACACGTTTGAATACCGTCCAAGCCAAACTAAGCACAAAGCCGACTAAAGCAAAAGCCCCTGCAATACCAGTTTCCGCCAACACCTCTAGGTATTCATTGTTTACCACTACCTTAGAAGTACGAGGACCATAAAGGTCAGGGTTGGTGGCTTGAACGTAAGTTCCAAAATTACCAAGGCCATTACCTAAAAATGGACTTGCTTCGAAGGCTTGAACAGCCAGTCGACGATTAACTACCCGATCGCTATCAGCCGAAGTTGCGCTAGCATTGAGGGTGGTTGATTGCTTAGCAAACTGTTGGATTGATTTTTTACCACTCCGCCCCTCGTAAGGGTTCAGAGTTGTAACCGCCACAATCAAACCAACTCCAATCCCTATTCCCCCCAGTAATGCTGCTAAAGCAACTCCAGCGCTTCTTAATCTGTTGCGGCGAACCAAGGTGATAGCCAGACCAATTAGGCCAGCCGACGCCGCATAAAAGGTGCCACGTGACAGGGTTAGAACAATTGTGATCGTGATTAATATCAAAAGTAATGCAGTCCATTTACTGTAACGATTACCTAAGATTTTGGCCAAAGTTAATCCAAACGGGATTAAAAGGAAATTACCAAAAAAAAGCGGCTCTAAACCAGTTGATTGAATCCTAGGAAAACCAAACACTTTATGGACATAATTCGGCGTCAAACCAGTTAGGCTCGGTGAAAGACCAAAACTGTCACCAAAGAATTGGTAAAGTCCTATTAAACAAGCTACAACCGTTACAACTGACAGGACGCGGTAAATCTGTGGCATCATGTTGGGCTTTACGACCTGGGCTACAACAAGCCCCGTTCCAATCGTAATTAAGCTGGCCACCAACGCTATTACTGCTCTCGCAACATCAAGCGCCGCAATAGTAGAAAGGAAGGCTACAAAAAGATACAGCAATAACCACGACACAGGAGAGGTCCAACGCCATTTAAGCACCTTTAAAAGCTGTTTCCCAAACAGCACCAGCCCAAGTACCGCCACAATATAACTCAGCCTCACAGTTACGCTACGGCCTTGGAGTGAAATATTGAAAGAGGGGATTCGTTCAAAGGGTAGGGAAGCGACTAAAAAGTAAATCCAGTATTTCTTGAGGAATTTCATACCCAGGTATTCTATCATATGCTACCTCCGTTTCTCCGTTCTCCGCAGGCCGCATATGGCGACGGAAAGCGTAAGCACGGGTAGCGGCATACGAGCCATACTCAATTTACTCAGAATTATTGACATTACATACTAGTTGTCATACAATTTGATTGATGAAATATTTTGATTGGGATAATGATAAGAATCAATCGCTAAAGATAGAACGTAATACTTCTTTTGAAGAGGTTGAGCTTGCCATCGAAGATCGAAAAATATTGGACATTGTAGAGCATCACAATAAAACCAAATATAAAAACCAGCGGGTATTGATTGTAGAAATATACGAGTATGTCTACCTCGTGCCTTTTGTGGAGGATGAACAAAAAATTTTCCTAAAAACCATTATCTCCAGTAGAAAAGCCACCAAAAAATACTTAATTGATAGAAGGAAAAAGTCATGAAGTTTTATGAACTTAGCCAAGAAGAGCAACAGATCCTGGACGACGTAGAACAGGGCGAGTTTGCCAGTGTTGGCAATTTAGAAGAAGAGCAAAAGCGTTTTCAGCTGGTTGCCAAAGAAAGTTTAGGCAAAACCAAAAATATTAATATTCGCTTGTCGGAAAAAGCTTTACTTAAAATCAAGGCCAAGGCAGCCGAAAACGGGTTACCATATCAGACTCTGGTTAGCTCTGTTTTGCACCGTTTTGCCAATAAGTAAGCTATAGGTTATCTGCAAGCCGCGGCAAGGCGACGGAAGACGGATTACGGGTAGCGGCATACGAGCCATGTGTTTGACTTTTGTATCTGGAGCAGAGAAAATCTTTAAAGCAGTACTTTACGAAAGGACACGATGTCACAACCTACTAAGCGCGCACTTATTACCGGAATTGCAGGTCAAGACGGAGGCCACTTAGCAGAGCTTTTACACCAAAAAGGCTATGAGGTCTATGGCATCATCCGTGGTCAAATGGAAGCCAGCCACCCGCGTTACAAAGCTGTTAAGCAGGAAATGCCCTACGTTAATCTCATAATGGCGGATCTGCTCGATTTATCCTCACTGGTTCGAGCAATGCAGGAGTCTCAGGCAAATGAGGTTTATAACTTGGCGGCTATCAGCCATGTCGGCTACTCATTCCGCGACCCAATCCTGACGCACCAAGTTACTGGAGGCGGCGTTCTCAATATGCTGGAAGCAATCCGGCTATCTGGTGGCGAACCAACCGTTCGATTTTACCAAGCTTCAACTTCCGAAATGTTCGGCGGCCTGGCGTATAACCGCCCCGACACCGGGTACGACGAAACCGCTACCTTCCATCCCCGCAGCCCCTATGGCGTAGCCAAGCTTTATGGCCACTGGATTAGCCGCAATTACCGCGAAAGTTACGGTATGCACATCAGTTGTGGGATCTTGTTTAATCATGAAGGCCCCCGACGCGGTCCAGAATTTGTAACCCGTAAAATCAGCCAAGCGGTAGCCAGAATCAAGCTAGGGCTTCAAGAAGAAATTATCCTCGGCAATTTGGATGCCAAGAGAGACTGGGGTTACGCGGGGGATTATGTCGAAGGTATGTGGCGTATGCTGCAACAAACGGAACCGGATGATTACGTTTTAGCTACAGGAGAGACCCACGACATCAAAGAGTTTTTAGCTCTCTCGTTCAAAGCGATTGGGGTCAATGACTGGAAAAAGTATGTTAAACAAGATCCAGCTTTTATGCGCCCGTCTGAAGTCGACTTGCTGCTAGGGAATGCCACTAAAGCGGAAAAAGTCTTGGGTTGGAAGCGTCAAGTGGACTTTCCTGGGCTAGTCAAAATGATGGTCGAACACGACCTAAAAATTGAGGGCGCCAAAATTAAACAATAGACCTCTTTCCAAGCCCTCCCGTCTAAGCTCGCTTACGCCAAAATTCTAAAGTGTCCTTCAAAGTCTGATCTAGTGGAATTTGCGGCTGCCAGCCGGTCGCTTGATGCAGCTTTGAGTAGTCGCCATAAAGATCAGGAATGTCAGAGGGGCGCAATTTATCCGCATCCTCCTCTACAGTAATGGCCGCGTCAGATAAAGCCAGCAGTTGATTAAGAATTTCTTTGCCAGACACCGAGCTACCGTTACAAACGTTATAAACTTCGCCAGCTGTGCCTTTGTCTGCCAAGAGCACATAAGCCCGCACGATGTCACGTACATCAGTATAGTCGCGTTTTGAATCAAGATTTCCCACTTTAATTTTGCTTTTACTCGACTGTTCCGCCTCCACGATTTGCTTGCACAAATCTGGCACCAAAAACCCCGGCCCTTGCCCCGGACCAATGTGATTAAATGGACGGGCAACTATTACTTCAAATCCACGAGTGCCATAATAATAACCCAAAGCTTCTTGGCTCAGTTTACTAACAGCATAGGGCGAGTTAGGGGAGGTGGCGGACTTTTCCGTTAGCGGTAATACATTGTGAGGGTCATATAGTGCCCCTGAACTCACCACAACAACTCTAGGAAAAATCTTTTGTGCCAAACACGCTTCAAACAAATTAATTTGAATACCGGCGTTTGTCTCAATGTATTTTCTAGGCATCTCAAAGCTTGGGCCAATGGCGGCTAACCCAGCCAAGTGAAAAACGACACCGACATCAGCTAATGGCAAGGTTTTTACCTTATTATCATCCATAAGGTCAACGCAAACATATTCAACACCTTCACCAAAAGGGCTAGTAGGGCTCTGCCCAGTTGCAACCACCCTAACCTTATCGCCAATGAGCAAATCCACTAAGTGTTGGCCCACAAAACCATTGGCGCCAGTAACTAAAGCTTTCATTTTGATTTACCAAGCCCATCAAAAACTTTTACTAGTTTTGCGGCTTCGTGACTCCAGACAAACTTTTTGGACTGTTCCAGCCCGGCTTTTGACATTTTTTGGGCCAGCTTTTCGTCGCTTAGCACACGAGTCAGGGCAGCCGTCAATTCGTCAATGTTATGTGCACCAACCATCAGGCCGGCATCTCCCACAACTTCGGGTAAGGAAGTATTATTAGACGTTATCACCGGCGTACCACAGGCCATGGCTTCAAGTGGAGGCATGCCAAAGCCTTCATAAAAAGCTGGGTAAGCAAAAACGCTGGCCCCTGTAAAAAGTGCTGGTAAATCTTTTTCGTCAACGTACCCAGTACGGATGATGCTATAGTTTTTAATTAAATTATCGTACAAGCTATTAAGCTCCTGATCCAGCCAGCCTTTGCCCCCGGTAAGCACAAGAGTATGGCTGCTAAGAATCTTTTCGTCGAGCTTAGCGTAAGCTTTGAGTAGCCCGAGCAAATTTTTACGTGGTTCTTGAGTGCCCACACTCAAAATATACGGCCCCTCAATCTGGAACTTTTGCTTTACATCCTCCACCTCGTTGCTACTGGCGGGCCGAAAAAATTCATGGTCAACCGCCGGGTAAATCACGGTTATTTTATTTGGGTCAGTCCCATACTCATTAATAATTTCCCGTTTTGTGCTCTCAGAAATTGCCACTACCTGGGACGCCTGCCGAATGGATTTTGGCACAATTTTGGTCATATACTCTCGAAAGCTTTTTGTGGCGTATTCACTAGCTTTTAAGAAAGATAAGTCATAAACAACGATTACGGATTTTTTTGTCCAGGCTAATGGCCACCTAATAAAATTTGGAAAAAAGAAAATATCTGGCTTCAACAAAGCTAGAAAATCATATGGAATCCCAACCAGTTTACGAACGAACAAATGATAAAGTCTCCCCGGGAGTAGATTAATTTTTCTTTGAAAAACATTTGGACCACGAACGCCAAGATCAGCCGATTTTTTTGTAATAAAGCTGATATAAGTCATGTAAAACTGGTCATTAGGCATTTGCTTAACAACTTCTCTAAGAATATTAAGAGTATAGTTTTCTACCCCTGTTTTTTGTTTTCGAATTAGTACCGATGTTTCAACGCCAATTTTCATAGTGACTCGTATGTGGTTATTAACTGTTTTTTAATTATATCCAGGTTGTGATACTTGCGTATATGTTGCTCTGCGGCTTGCCCAATACGCTTTGCTAAAGCTTGATCATTCTTTAGCTCCAATAACTTTATCTTAAGGTCGCTAGCATCACCTTCCTCAAAAAGCAGACCAGTTTTTCCGTCTTCCATTACCCCTTCAAAAATAGGTATACGTGATGCTACTACTGCTTTACCGGCTGCCATAGCAGCAATTAGTGGTCCGCTGGCGTGTATAATCCCGGGGTCATAGTAAGGTAACACCACTACATTAGCTTTTCCAATGTCCGTTGCTAAATCATTGTCCGAAAGGCTACCTTTAAAAGCCACATTCATGCCGTGGCTCATGGCCTCTAGCTTTTGCATATATTTTTCTTCCCCCTTGCATCCGCCCACAACCACCAAGCTCGCTCTTTTATCATCCGCGAAAGCTCCGGCAAAGGCCTCAATTAATAAGTCGACCCCTTTGCGTGGAGATAGATTACCAAAAGTTAATATATTAAAACCCTTTGAGTTAGCGCTCGGTGCGCTCTGTAGCAATGGAGGAAGAGGCAGGCTATGAATCTTTTGTGGAGGCACATTAAATCGCTTTGCGACTTCGGGCTTCGCCAGCGGGTTTAAAACTATTATGGCCGAAGCTTTTCTGACTACTTCCCGAATTATCAGTTTGCCAAAGCTTACATCGAGCACTTTTCTAATTAACTTCACTATTAGAAAGCTACCAGGCAAATATTTGTAAAATGGCTTGCCCGTTACAATAAGCGGATCATGCAATGTAAGAACAATTTTGGAGTTATGCTTCCTTATCGCCGAAAGAGCCATCCATAACTCTCTATGTCCGGTATAACCAAGCTCAAAATGCTCAATATTGTTTAAATGCTTTGGCAAGGTATCAATTATCCCGTCGATGATTGTAGAATACTTGGCTACCCCGTTATTGCCTTTGTCTTTTGGGCCAAAATGCCGCACGCTCATTGCTGGTCACCTTTTTCAAAGCGAGCTAAAAAAGGAAACAGTCTTAATATGATCCGCTTAGTTTTCATTTTTATGAAGGGGATTAACATAGTGCTAGTAAAGTGAATATAAAAACCAGACAGAGCCCCTAGCCACGACCCTGGCCAATATCGTCGGTAAAATTTATATCTGACCTTGAAGTTGTATTGAGATTTTATTGAACCCAGGGCTTCAAAAATGAAACTCCAGGAGCCTTTTTCGAAAGCTTTGAACACCCAAGACGAAGTGTCGTCTACAAGTACCACGCTTGAAGGGGCAACCAAAAGCGAATAGCCTTGGGCTTTGGCCCGCAGTGAAAAGTCGGCGTCACCAAAATATTGAGGGAAATTTAATTGGTCGTACAGCCCTACATCCGCATATGCCCTAGCTGGGACTAACACGCCCATACCTGCTAGCCATTCAGAAGACTCCATTTTAGTGAATTGATCGCGCGAGCCAGAGCGGTGAATTAAATCCTTGGTTTTATTGTCAAACTCTGCCCCACAATACCAAACTCTGTCCGGCTCGCCAAGGTAGCAGACCATTGATCCAATAAGGGCAGTTGGATTTTCTTTCGCCAGCTTTACTAAATTTCCAATTGACCCAGATTCAAGCTCTACGTCATTATTGACGGTATATATATAATCGGCATTGTGCTCAAGTGCATATTTAACTCCTAAGTTTGTTGCCCCGGACCACCACAACGAACCATCTCCTTGTAGAACCACAACGTCCGGAAACTCTGCTCGAATCTTTTCAGCCGATCCATCCGTAGAACCGTCGTCTACAATTACAATTTCTAAGTATGAATATTTTACTTTTTTTAGTGATCGAAGGTAAGGAATGGTGTGCTCAATCCCATTATATATAGGCGTCACAACAGTGACAGCCGGTGTCTGCTTAGTCTCCATTAGATTGCCTCAATACTTTCCTGTAAACCCCTAGTGTCTCATCCGCCATTTTAGCAGAGGAAAAAGTCTTAACTCTTTTTCTGCCAGCTTCAACCAGCTTTTTTTTAATCTCATCATTTTTTAGTATAATTTTCATTTTTTCAGCCATGTCCTGAGGTTTTGTGGGATCGAAATATAGGGCTGCATCCGCGGCTATTTCTGGTATTGAGCCAACATCTGAGGCCACTATTGGGCAATCAGAAGCCATAGCTTCGAGTAGTGGAATGCCGAAGCCCTCAAATAAGGACGGATATACCAATGCAATTGCGTGGCGATACATTAAAGGTAAGTCTTCATATGGCAAGTACCCCATAAAAGTAACCCGCTTACTTAGCTCTAGCTCATCTATTTTATTTACTAAATCATCACTTGTTTGTTTTTTAGCACCCGAAAAAACCAGTTTAATATCTGGGTACTTTTCTGCCAGTAACGCAAAAGCCTCGATTAGACGCAGATGATTTTTGTGTGGCCATGTCGCAGCCGGGTAAAAAAAATATTTAAACTCCACCGGGACTTTTGCATGAGTGTCTTGGCTAAACACCTGTTCATCGTAGGACAAGTAAATTGTAGAAATCTTAGCAGCGGGGATAAGGTATTTGTCAGTTAAGCTAGCTTTGGTGTGATTAGAAATAGCAATAATATGGTCGGCTGCTTCCGCAGAGGGTCTGTAAGTTTTGGCTCGAGACAGCAAGTCTTCTTGGCTAAAAAATTCGGGATAGTACTCTTGTTGTAAATCCATAAAACTAAGCACCTTAGGGCCTTTTACTCCAGCCGGATAAATTATTTGAAGGGGAAAGTGTATTAAATCGCACATATAGCTATTAATTTCCTTAGATGCTTGTAGTTGTAAAGAATCTTCTTTTTTAAGTTTAGCTACAATCTTCGACTTTAACTTAGGCGTCATTGAGATAGGCACAATCTTAAAAGCCTCCGAAGTTAACTCAATTTCCCCGGCATGCTCAGTCGGCAAAAAAATAAAGTATTGATTTCCAGACGTGGTTTTTTGTAAGTACTCGATTAAGTTTCGAAAATATATTTCTATCCCGCCTGACTTACCGGGTGCAAAAGTTAAAGCTACAATTCCGATTTTCATAAAACCTCAGCGCTAATCTTAGTGAATATCGCCTCAAGATTCGATTCGAATTTTTCGATGGAATAGTTTTGTGCAGAACGCCTAGACTTTTTGGACCGCAAACGTAAATCCGCGATCGGAATCTCAGAACTCTTTTCAACGGCCGCTTTTATTGTTTCCACATTTGTTTTGTTCAGCGTTATACCAAAGTCGGCCACGTCTATATGAGCCTCGTTGCTCACTATCGGGACAAGACCTTGTTGCATGCACTCTACTACCGAACCAGGGCTACCCTCGCTACAGGAAGGCAAAATTGTAAAGGCGCATTTATCCATAACTTCGTAAAATTGCTGGCTACGTGGCTCAACGAGTCCAACATAATGGATATTGGGTGAGTGATACAGCAGGTCTTTGTAATAAGTCTCAAATTCAGGGTCAAGAATTGAACAGATGTATAGCTCGTTTTGGCTTCCCTCAAAAGCATCTAACACTAAGTCTAAGCCTTTGTGAATATTACCGCCTCCCGAAAAAAAGATGAAGCTTTGCCGTCGTTCCGCCGTCATTTCAGGCAGAGGTCTAACTTCCGGATAACAGGCAATAGGCAGACTATAAACAGCTGGAAAGCCCAAATATGTTTGCTTAGCGTCTTCATTACCTAAGCAGATAATTGCGTCCGCCGCTTTATTTGCCAGCTCCTCCGATTCATAAATGTAACGGTCTCTAGGTAGCTCTACGTGATGGCGCTTTTTAAACCCAGCCAACCTCATATCCTCCTGTTCGTTATGGAAACGCCAATAACTTCCAGTTGAAAAGTAAATTGTTAACGGTTTGGGCTGCATCAAGTTATGAAGCAATTCAAAATTTTTTGCCCCGTGCCCAATAAATAAATCGTATTTCTTATTGGGCTTAAAGGTCGTGTCATCCCAGCTTACAATATCTACACTGTAGCCCAAGTTATTTAGTACTTTAGGCAACGTTAAGGCTAGCCCCACATTACTAAACTGGCTAGTCTTTAACCCGGCGGCCTCATCTATAACAAAATTTGGCAAATATGATAATAACGCCCGCTTGGACGGCCCTGGTTTTAAGTATTTTTTATAGTCATATACATAAGGTCTTTGCCCCTCTTCTATGCTCAGCCATCCCCGGCTTGTGGCTAATTTTTGTAAAACAGCCCGTTTGGCACGACCCAACATTAAGCGGCCTCTCTAAATATGGAATTATCACAAGAGAAAAACATTCTATTTAAGTATGAGGGCAGGAGTTAAGGTCATAGTATCATCTTGAACCTTGGCAGAAGTGGCAAATGGTCCGTCCCAAGGTCCGTTGATAAAATTCCAATCTTGTTTTACGCCATGGCTACTCACTATGTCTTCTAGTTCCGAGTGCGACCACTCCCTTAAGTGCCAAAAGTTTTTTGGAGTCCCGTCTGGATTGGTGTATTCCGGCCTGCGGTTGGGTGTGCTTATGATTACTGCCCGCTTAGCCACTCGTATTAACTCATCAATAAACCGATCATAATCCTCAACATGCTCCAACACGTCAACTGTAGTTACAATATCAAACTCCTTGTCTTTAAACGGTAAGCTGTAACCGTCGTAAGCCTGGACACTCTGAAGGCGCGGATTTTTACCCAGGATATTTTGCTTACAATATTCAACCGCCTTTGGGTCAACATCTACACCATAAGTCGACTTTGCTTTGATCGAAAGTAAATTAAGGCCATAACCAAGCCCGCAACCAACATCCAAGACTTTATCTCCGTCCTGCATGTATTTGTTTAATGCTAAGTAATAGGCTTCCTTTTGACACGGCACTTCCATAGGCTCATCGGTAGTTGAATACTCTTTGGGCTCGTGCGTAGGTGGAGTGGGCTCTAAACTATGCTTTATTTTCCTTAAGACCGCTTTTACTTGCTGCTTCATTGATATTCCTTCTTTACTGCTTATGTTTAAAAAAAACTGACGGAAGTCACGCAAAATATTTTCGTCAACCTTTGCATGCCCAGGTAACTTCCATCCGGTACTTGGGTTTGTTTCCCATTTCAACTTCCAGGAAGGGGCTATACCATTGGCATGACTGCCCTCCAGCAACCCCGTGTTGGTTACCATATTATAGCGCGGCCAAACAAAAAGCTTGTTATTTAAAAGCATATGAATCAATACAAATACGTCCCAACAGCCAGTCAAATTATCATCAAGCAATGCCTGTATTGTTCCCGGAATATCCGCTCCGGCAATGCTAGGATCAAAGTCTGATTTAGATTTTATAGCCGACTTAACTGCCTCTAAATCAAATGAAACCCGCTGCCACCGATCTCGCCAAGTGGCCCATCCCCAGGAGGAAAAACGGGGAGTAAAAAACGCGTCATATCTAGCGGCATCAAGGCCGTCGCGCTTAAATGGGTATCGTAAGCCAGTAATACCCATAACATTTTTGTCCTGACGATAGCCCTCAAGTGCCTGGACAGCATAATTATAAAAATCTGGGGCAATCTTAATGTCATCCTCAACCACAATAGCAGTTTCGTGTTTTTTAAAAACATAGCTAAGCCCATTTTGGATCGATTGGCTCAAACCTTGATTTGCTTGATGTTCAATTATCTCGGCCTCGACCCAATCAATTTGGGCAATAATCTCCCGCACTTTAGCTATCCCGGCCACATCGTCTTGGTTGCGGGGTCCATCTGAAAAAACATAAAGTTTTGTGATGCTGTTGGCTTTCAGGCAGGCCAGAGTATCGGCCAAATTTTCATGCCGATTAAAAACAAACAGAACTACCGGAGTATCATTATTAGTCACGCTGGATTTTCCGTATCTGCGAAAAAGACTGTAAATAATGATTTAGCTATTGGTTTGTAACCCACGCCCTTAAGATAGCTTGTCACCCCATCTACCAACACTTTTTCTAAACTGCTCGTATCAAGGCACTCTACTAATAAAAACCTAGGACGGTATTTTAACCAATTATTTGATTTTAATACTTCAAGATCTTTACCTTCAACATCAACTGACATAAAATCAATTTTTTGTCCTGTTGGTAAAAATTCATTAAGAATTAAGTCTAATTTTTTTATTGCAATTTTCTCTTCTCGAACAATTCTGTATCCATGCTTTGCAACTCTTTCCTGAGCTAAAGCACTATCAAAGGTGTTTATGGCAGGCTCATCAAACACATAAAAAGTAAGCTCTTCATTTGAGTTGCCAACTCCACAAGCAATATTTATATCATCTGGGCGGGTGCTATCAAATTCCTTAATAAGTAGTGGGTCTGCATCAACATTTATCCCCCTCCAGCCCAGCTTATAAAAGTAATAGGTATTAGAAAACCTCTTAGGGTGGTGAGCCCCGATATCGACATAGAACCCATTAAGCTTATCGCCGACAAACCGGCGCAAAACCATATCCTCGCCTTCTTGAGAATATGAAGTCAAGCCAAATGGATCGGCCGGCGCGCCTACTAAGCGGTGTTTGAATTTTTTTGCTATATCATTCAATGGCATAGTCAAAATCCATAAAAACAAATTTCCCACGGAAGGTCGGAACAGTGCCCGTTTTATAGTAATCATAGGCTGGAACAACAAATGATGTGGCATCATCAATCCAGTCAAAAATTTCAGTGTTGTGATGATCAGACGCTGCAAATGCGTTGAAGCTATACGTACCCGGCACAAGGTTAAAGTTGTGAATGGTTAGTTTTGCACGATTTATACCCGGTCTCAGGTTGAGTCTCTTTTCGATCGTATTGTTGTACAAATTGCTGATGTGGTTTCCAAGGCTATCGTATAAATCCAGTGAAAGCTTAAAATCATCATAAATCTCAACAGTCTTATTATTGAGTTCAATATCAAGCTTTAGGCTACGATTTTTACCAATCGCGTCATCGATAACAATTTTTGTTATCCGAACACGACCACTGCCTTTGCGGTCTTTGCGCTCCGCAATTGGCATTTGGTTTTGTGGGCCCACTAGCGCCATGTAGTTTCTGACAACATCATCGGTATTACCGAATTCAACCACTTCACCACCCGCCAGCCAAATACATTTATTACAAACGCTCTGGATAGCATCCATATTATGGCTCACAAATATAACCGTGCGGTCGTGGTTACTAGTGACGTCACGCATTTTGCCAAGGCTTTTTTTCTGGAACTCAGCGTCGCCAACTGCCAGCACCTCATCAACCATCAAAATATCAGGCTCCAAATGGGCAGCTACGGCAAAAGCCAAACGTACATACATTCCCGATGAATAAAACTTAACTGGAGTATCGAGAAACTTTTCTACACCTGAAAAAGTCACAATTTCATTAAACTTGCTCTTAATTTCACGCCGGCTCATGCCCAAAATCGCCCCGTTAAAGAAAATGTTCTCACGGCCAGTTAATTCTGGATGAAAGCCGGTGCCAACTTCAAGTAAGCTAGCAGACTTGCCTCGCATGATAATTTCCCCTTCGGTTGGCTCCACAATCCGCGACAAAATTTTTAACAAAGTGGACTTACCCGAGCCATTCTTGCCAATGAGGCCTACTACATCCCCTTTTTGAATATCGGCGCTGACGTTTTGCAAAGCATGAAACTTTTCTTTTTCTTGACGATGACCCGCCACTAGTTCAATCGGTTTTTTAGCTAGCTTTACCAGGGCGTCACGAAAAGTGGCATTGCCGGACGACTGCTGCTCATGGCTAATAGTGTAAACTTTGCTAAGGTTCTTGATTTCAATAATTGGTTGTTTCATATTATATCTGCAAACTCGCGCTCCTTAGCTTTGAAGTAATACAGGCCCACGATAAACATTACGATGGCGCTTAACACCGATACGCTCACTAAGCCCCAATCAATAGTGCCTAGATTCAGCAAGCTTGATCGCATAACGTTAATAACGGCTGTCATTGGGTTTAGGTACAACAGCCATTGAAACCTTTGCGGAACCAGCGTAACGGGGTAAATCACTGGCGTAAGAAACAGCCCAGTTTGAACCAAAAAAGGTAAGATTTGCTTAATGTCGCGATATTTAACGTTTACAGCTGCCAAAAATAGCCCAGGACCGGTAGCTGTAATAAAGGTTAAAAGCACCGCCGGTAAGAATAAAAGCAGGCCTAAGGGGGTGGGGGAGATGTGATAATAAAACATCAATCCAATGTAAACAACTAATGCAAAGCCGAAATCTATTAAACTAACAATAGTGGAAGATATTGGTGGTATTAATCTGGGAAAGTAAATCTTGGTCACAACAGCTTGGTTATCTACCAAACTGTTCCCTGCCCGTGTCAGAGCGTTAGAAAAATAGTTCCAAAACAGTAGCCCCAAAAATGAGAAGATAGCGTAGGGGACGGCTTTGGATCCAGTTTGTATGCCTGCGACGTGGTTGAAAAATAACGTAAATACTACCATGGTTATGAATGGCTGGAAAATAGCCCAACTCGCGCCAATAGCGGTTTGTTTGTAGCGCACTTTTACATCGCGCCAGGCAAAGTAAAAGAATAGCTCCCTATACTCATTAAGCTCTTTCCAGCTAATTGCCAAGCGTTTTTGAGGCTTAATAATAGTTTCGTTCACACTAAACTTTCCTTATACCAAGCGATCGTTTTCTTAAGTCCATCAACAAAACTCGTAGTAGATTCGAATTCAAACGCTTGTTTGGCTCGACTAGTATCTAGTTTCCGTCTAGGCTGGCCGTTTGGCTTGGAAGTATCCCAGGTAATTGCTCCGGTAAAGCCCGTTTCTTTGGCTATAATTTCCACCAAATCTTTAATTGAAATTTCAAAAGCCGAACCCAAATTAACCGGATCGCTCTTATTGTACTTTTCAGCAGCCAGCAATATACCTTCGGCGGCGTCTTCAACATACAAAAACTCTCTAGTAGCTGACCCATCCCCCCAAACCACAATTTCATCATCGCCGTTACTCACTGCATCGACGCATTTTTTTATCAAAGCGGGGATCACATGTGAGCTGGCTTGATCAAAATTATCCCCTGGGCCATAAAGGTTAACTGGGAGCAAAAAAATTGAGTTAAACCCATATTCTTCGCGGTAGCCTTGGCTCTGAACTAACATCATTTTCTTGGCCAACCCATAGGGAGCGTTGGTTTCTTCAGGATAGCCATTCCATAAATCATCTTCTTTAAATGGCACGGGAGTAAACTTGGGATAGGCGCAAACTGTTCCCAGAGCCACAAACTTTGGAATTTTGCGTAAATAAGCCTCGTGCATCAGCTGCACGCCCATCATTAAATTGTCATAAAAAAATGAACCCGGGTGTTGGCGGTTAGCCCCAATACCTCCGACGCGCCGCCAAGTGAATAACCATGTCGCTGGGATTTTCGTCGTACATTTTTTTGATATCCTCAGCGTTTACAAGGTCATATTGCTGCTTCGTGGGGGCTGTAACATTTGCGCCTTGATCTTTAAGACGGGCTACCAAGTGGGTACCTAAAAATCCATTTCCGCCCGTAACTAGGACGGATTTATTGTTCCAAAACTCCACAAAGTTCCTTTAGCTTAGTAGCATTATCATAACAGATTTGACCGTGCCTGATAACCTTCGTTGTGTCGAAGCAAGCTTATTGAACGACGGTGTAGAAGTACATCCCAATGTCGTTCAAATGGGTAATGGCTTCGGCTACGGGGTTAAAATACTCAAAATAAGTGCCGACTTGGGCTGGGGCCGTATAATTGAACTCGAATGTGGCTGTTTGCCCTGAAGCCACAAAGGCTTCCTTCATCCGCGCCGGTCGCTGAGGAGCCAACCATCCAACTGCCTGGAATTTACTGATCCGATCAATCGGGCGCGAAGTCGCCAAATCCATTGGATATGGGCCCGAATTAAACCAAGTAGCTGTACCGGTATTTTTGGCTGTCAAGCCTATAAAGACTGTTTGGCCTGGTGAAAGTGCAGCCAAATTAGCCCCTGCAGTTTTAGAGCTGTCTGCATAGGCGTATTGGCTTGTTAGAGTCCATGAGTAACCCGAGTTTACCTTGATGTAATAATATAAACCAAGGTCATTCATCCAAGTAATACCCTCAGCCAAGACATTAAACCGCTCAAAATATGTGCCACCGTTAGCAGGAGCTGTGATAGGGAATTCAAAAGTTCCAATCGCACCTGGAGCTACACTGGACTCCACCATGTTACTGGGGCGATGTGGGGCCAACCAGCCACCAGTGTTAAACAAACTTCGCCTGTCCTTGTTCGCCTCGGTTCCTACTCTAATGGGATTAGCACCAGAATTACTCCAAATAACATTTCCGGTATTTTTAGCTTTGAGAACCAGCCAGCCACTTTGCCCAGGAGAAAACGCGGCCAAATCAATCCCAGTTGTCTTGCCCGAATCAGAGTAGGCAGCTTGTCCTGCCAAAGACCATGTATATGTAATAGGGGCAACGCGAATAGTAAAGTAAACTCCCGGATCATTCATCCAAGTAACTCCCTCAGCCAGAAGATTAAAGTATTCTTTGTAGTCACCCGGAGCCGCCGGCGCCTGGATAGTAAAAGTGAAAGTCCCGGTTTGACCCGGCGCTACCGAAGCTTGATCTAGGTTGGCGGGTCGGGTGGGCGCAATCCAACCGGAGGTGGCAAAAAGACTTTTACGATCTCTGGGCTGGCTTGCTCCAAGCCGGACCGGGTTAGCCCCACTATTGGTCCAAGTGGTATTACCAGCATTTACGGCCGACACCGATAATGTTGCTGTTTGCCCCACTATGATGCCGTTTAGGTCTTTTGTGCTAGTCTGGCCCGCAAAGTTCCACGCATGCGTTGGCAGTATGGTTGGGCCAAACCAACCCTGAAAAATACCGGGAAAGCTTTGTCCAAGGTGAGGTGTGTATGTATAGAGAGACGCAGTGGTGCCGTTTTCCAAATAAAACGTCTGACCATCAATCGTGGCGTAACCGTCATAATAATTAGCCGTACAGGTCCCGCAACGTTTACGCGTGCCTTGGGTCATATACCCAACATACGTAATTACGTCGTCTCCATCCCACGTGGTGTTGCCGTAGCTACGCTCTTTATTAAATTTAAGTTGCCATGCCCCCCACAGTACTTGTTTGCTAAAACCAGCGTATTTTGGGTTACATCCGCCAGAGTCGGGACATCCGTACCCCATGGCGGAATTGTAACGCCAACCATCGCAAGATGTCCCGGTAATCAGGCTTTGTTCTTTTTGCAAAGTAGCAATTAAAACTTGTGGGTTAATGCCCCACATTTGAGCAGCCTTATATATTATGTCTGAAGCCGCAATCTGGGCAGGCCCCCAAGCCGTATTCCAGTCTGCATCACTGCCATAGTGCCACTTAACATTGTCCCAATGAAAATTAATATTTGAGTGACCAGACAAACAAGGCGAAGGCCCCGATAACTTAGTAAAAGGACCCGTTCTAGCCGCTAAAAAATCCGCCACTTGGGCAGCATTCAATGAACCGACATTATCAAAAACCTGGTCGTCCATCAGTCTAGAGTTGGAGTAAGCCGAAGCCTGACCACTCAGAGCTACAGCCACACCAAAGGCTACTAACAGGGGAGTGAGCCAACGCAATTTCTTTAAACGAGGAGCGGAGGTTCTGCCGTCGAAATTTGCCAAGGTTGTAAGCTGGTATTTCATGGGTTGACCGTTAAAGTGTAGTTTGAGGTTGATGTGCTAGTTTGGCCGCCTTTTTTTGCAACGGCCTTGATTGTCCACACCCCCTTAGTCAAGCCTTTATCCTTGGCGTTCCAAGACATTTCCGCTCCGGTTGTGTCATCAGACACAGTCATTGGCCCAGCCACCACAATATCCGCACTACCAAGGATAGCGTGAATTTCACAAGTAGCCCCAGCTACGGACTGACAGGTAGAAACTAATGTTGGATGATCAGGTTGGCTGGTATCCGTTTGGCTCAATGAAACTGGCGTACGAGATTTGTTAAAGGTTTGGATCGGAGAAGCTAAAGTTGTGGAATTGTATTGAGGATCCGTTTGGTTGGCGCTTGGGCTGGTATATGAGCCACCCTCATTTCCTTCCGCAACACCGCCCGATCCAGGGTTGTTGGTAATTTCTGCCGCACCGGCACCAGGATGATCAGTGGGCTTCTTAGTCTCCGTGGCTAAGCGGTTTTCCGGACGGTTAAAATAAACGTAAGCTGCCGTACTCACTAGCCCCAAGGCCACTAATCCAGTGATAATCAGTGGTAGATTTTGGCGTATTTTGATTTTTTTCAGTTTTTTACCCCCGGGTTTCATTGTCATTATTATAGCATAAGTGTAACTACTAGATCCGATTATTCTTACCTTATTACTGTCTATGTAATATAATGTCAAGTAATGACAAAGACTAAAAAACATTCCTTTAATATACCTGCTGAGCCTGCCATCGCGTCCGAACCTACTGCCGGGTCTACCCCAATTGTTTTCACTCCCGATAATAGCCGACCCGAAGACTGGAACCTAGAGCCCAGGTCAAAAAGGCTTCCTTTGCCCTGGCGGTTGGCCGGTTGGAGTGTCTTACTGGTTGTTGGGCTAGCGCTAGTCATAATATTTGTTTACAGTGGCAAGGGTTTGCCGGGAGTGGCAGTGAATGGTGCCAAAATCGCCGGCTTGGACCGAAACAGCGCCATAGCCGCTGTTCAACAGCACGTCGATGAATTTTCAGGCAGTCTGATTCCTGTCAATTACGCTGGCACAAGCTTGCAGCTTAGCCCTTCTAAGCTAGATGTTAAATATGATGTGGCAGCAGCAGTTGACCAAGGGTTACAAGTTGGTCGACGCGGTTCCACCTGGAAGCAGGCCAAAGATTACATTTTGGCGCTTTTAGGCCGATCGACCAATGTGTCAAATGTAGAGTTTAGTGATGATGCTTTGACTCCTTTTGTCCAACAAATTGATAGCAGTACATTTAGCGCCGTCTCAGACGCTAGCCTTAATTTCAGTGGCAACAGCGTCACTGTTACCGCTGATAATCCAGGGAAGCGATTGGATATTGGGTCTTTTGTAATGCAAGTAAAAAACCGCTTAGAGAGTGCTAGCCTAGAAGCTATCGATGCTCCAGTGTCAGATGTAGCTCCGTCCATAGATGCCCCCAGTCTTCAATCCGCCAAAGCCCAGGCCTCTACCTATGTGTCTGGTCCGTTAAAACTCGATACACCCACAGAGACCATTACGGTCAGTCAGGACCAAATCGTGTCATGGATTAAACTTTCGCGACCCAACTCCAAAACCTTTGAAACTAGCCACAATATTGCCGACTACTATGCTGGTCCCGCTGAGGTAAAAATGTCGCTTAATGATGCTGCCGTCACCAAATACGTCGCGGGTCTTGCGGCCAAGATCGATCAAGCTGGAAAAAATGCTTTGCTCGCGATGCAAAACAACCAGTTGATTGTGGTGCAGCCAAGCCGTCCAGGCCAATCACTTGATCAGCTGGCCACAGTTGCATCAATAAAAACTGCTTTAACAAAATCAGCTTATGACCGTGAGTTAACGCTAGCTGTTAAAGTTACTCAGCCCGACGTTACGGAAAACAATTTGGCTAGTCTAGGGATAAAGGAACTAATTTCCGAAGGCATATCATATTTTCCACATTCCACCGCCGACAGAATTACCAATATAACGGTAGGGAGCAATAAGTACAGTCAAATTATCATCAAGCCGAATGAAATCTTTTCCTTCAATGAGTATTTGGGAAATGTTGATGCAGCCAATGGCTTTCGACCGGGGCTAGCCATTGTAGGCAATAAGATCCAACCCGAATACGGGGGAGGGCTTTGCCAAGTTTCCTCAACTGTTTATCGAGCGGCACTGTTGGCTGGGCTTCCAATTGTTGAGCGCGTAAACCACGCTTACGCCCTTGCTTACTACATTGCTCCTTTTGGGGTGCCAGGAGTCGATGCCACAATTTACTCTCCACAAGTGGATCTCAAATTTAAAAACGACACCGGTTCGTATATTTTGGTACAACCAGTGGTGGACATTGCCAATGCTACACTTAAGTTTGACTTTTACGGTACCAAAACCAAAGTTGGTGTTATCCGCGGACCGTCATACATTTCGGGAAACAGTGATGTAACTAAGCCATCAACTACCGTTTTTTACCGGGATGTCCAAGATCTGAGTGGCAAGGTATTAAAAACAGACACTGTCACCACTAGGTACGCATCCAGCCTTGATTTTACCGAAGTTAAACTACCCGGCTTTAATTAAAGCTCGGCCAGTACAGCCCTAACGGCCGTATCGATGCCAGCATCGTTCCTAATTACGGGTATGCCAAGTTGCGCGGCCTCGGTTATTAAATATTCCTGAATTGTACGAGTCGCTAAAAAGTTTGCATATGTTTCTGGACCAGCTTTACGGTGAGAGTAGTAATGGGAGCGATGCAGCTCTTCCTGAGATGTGATTATCAAAAACAACCGAAAGTCTTTTTTAATGACAGGATTTAAAAAAGCAGCCTCAAGTATAAATGGGCCATCTTTGCCCAGCTCTTTCTCTACATGCAGATTCATACTCTTTCGAACTGCTAACAGCCCCTTTATAATGTTTTCTGGCGTTGCTTCACCAAATTTTTGCCAGGCCTCAGTTGTGCCTAAATATGAAAAGGGGTCAAGATCTTTGCTAACAGCCCTCTGAGCTTCATCTCGCAATAAGTCTCCTTCGACTAATGGTATTTCTAAATGTTGCTGCAGAGCCAGACCCAGGGTTGTTTTGCCAGATCCCGGCACACCATAAAGGCAGAGCTTAATCATAAAAACATAATATCATGCTGATAAGCATAATAACTATTGACAACACACCAATTAATGAGTATGTTAAGCATAACCACTAAAAACAAAAGTAATGGAAGGATTTATAAGAAATGGACCATTTGAAAAACCAAAAAGGTGTCGCTTTAGTAGCAGAATTACTTATAGCAGCATTAGTCATTGCCGTAATCGCCGTCGTCGCTATTAAAGTTACAGGCAGTCGTGCCGCAACCAGGTGTCAAAACTTCTTTGGGCGTCCGTTTTGCTATACTGTCCCCACCACTAATACCTCTACAAGTACTACAAACTCAGGA
This sequence comes from Candidatus Parcubacteria bacterium, assembly GCA_963718875.1. Taxonomy (GTDB): domain Bacteria; phylum Patescibacteriota; class Saccharimonadia; order UBA4664; family JBIOIQ01. The sequence goes on along the minus strand of OY970378.1, from coordinate 67,320 downwards.
GCTTCAGCTACTTGTACTGTCAATGGCGTCACTGTACCAACAGTTAATGGTCGCTGTTCCGCCACTTCTGGTTCGAGCAGTAGTTCTACATCCACCAGTCCCGGTACGCCAGGTGTAAACAACACAACCGTTATTCAGCAAAATGGCGCCAACGGGTCCAATGGTACTGCTACTTGTACAGTCAATGGCGTCACTCATACTAGTACTGACGGCACTTGCTCAGCCAGCAACTAAACTTAAAACAATTCGCTTCACCGAACAAAAACCGCTTGACACTAGCGGTTTTTGTTCGGTATAATTCAAACATAAGAAAAAGTAAAATTTTGACTTGCAAACAATTAAGCTTCCGGGGAGGGATTTAAAAATGGCCGAGCCACTTACCAAACGCCAAAAAGAAATATTAGATTACGTAACGCAATTTATTGAAATTCACGGTTATGCGCCTAGCTATCGTGAAATTGCTGAAGCTTTTAAGCTTGGCTCCGTTGCTACGGTAGCTGAGCACGTCGAATCCCTGGTCTCTAAGGGGCTGCTTCAAAAAGGGGATAACGAGGCTCGTTCGCTGCAGCTCATCAAGCCTTCCGATCTAGACACAGAGCGCAGCGTGGGTCTACCCATCCTTGGCCTAATTGCCGCCGGACAACCGATTGAAACCATCGAAGGTCATCGCGACACTTTAGAAGTTCCACCCTTCATGGTTGGGCGCCGGAATTCGTATGTCTTGCAAGTAAAAGGGCAAAGCATGATCGAAGACGGTATTTTAGACGGTGACTTCGTGGTAATTGCTGAAAAAGAAGTTCCTTCTAATGGCGAAGTCGTTGTGGCCTTAGTAAACGGGAGCGAAGCCACTCTTAAGCGTTACTACAAAGAAAAAGACCATATTCGTTTGCAGCCCGCCAACTCCTCTATGGATCCAATTATTGTAAAACCAAGTACTCCTATCCAGATCCAAGGCGTTGTTATCGGCGTCATAAGAAAGTACTAACCCCCACCCCTGTCATTCCCTATCGGAAGCCAGCAATAACAAAAACAGTATTACTGCGCTCCGGGTAGGGAACCCAGAACAAAAAACTTTTTTCACCTTTTTTTCTGGATCCCCGATTAGAAGTGGCTAATGCATAAACTCTGGCTGGATAGAATAGCCTTTCTATCGAGGATGACAAGAAAATGCAAAGTTCATAAGTGACAATATTCATAAGAAAGCAAAAAATGATTTCTAAACGAAAATTACGACAACTCTACCGCGGCTACTTATTTTCCTATACCTTTGAAGTATTTACCCCTCAAGCCAAAACCGAACTTGTACCTCAATTTAAAATCATAACTAACAAAGATGATGACACGACTTTAGGTTTAGCTGCCGCCTTACTGCTGGGCTAGATTCTAGCTACTTTCCAGCACCTTCTTCAACTGCTCCAACACCTTAATAGTAAATGGCTCGGCTAAGTCTTTATTATCATCCCACTCATAATACTCAAGCTTGGTCGTTTGCTCATTGATTAACGTATAGGTGTATCTACAATGATAAGACCGATCAGAAGATACCCACTCCACGTATTCGTTCTTTTTAATGCGTGAAACCACAACCTTCGACACCAGCCCTTTCTTATCCGTCAGATCATAAACGGTGCCTTCGATCACAGATGGTGTGTCAATCTTTTCATCAACGATGTCCGGGATCCAAAGAGTTGAATTTGGAGGAGTAACAGTAAAAGAAAAGACGTCAGCGATTGGTCTACTGATTAGAATAGATAAATGGTTCTCTCGCATATCTACTTTGAATACAGAAAGTCTCGTGTTAGAGGCATGTCTTCATTGATGCCCTTGGTAAATACCAGCTGAGTTAGGTCGCTATCACCATCGCTAAATGAGCTGATTGAGCCAGCCAAGTACAGTCGCCACATGCGCACAAAACGTTCGTCGTACATCTTGGTAATCTCTGGCAGATGCTTTTCAAATCGCTTTAGCCATTCGTGCAAAGTAAGGGCGTAGTGTGGCCGTAAGTTTTCAATATCGGTATACCGAAAGCCGTATTCCGGCAGTAATCCTACAATCTCCCGGATGCTAGGAATGTACCCACCGGGAAAAATGTATTTATCAATCCACGCCGGAGTTGCAGCTTCGGTTTGGGTAGTTATTGAATGCATTACCGATACGCCCCGAGGCTTAAGTAAGCCATTAACCACGTCAAAGTATTGACGATGGTTGCCGCGGCCAACGTGCTCCAAAATCCCTACACTTACCACGCGATCATACTGCTTTTTGTTAGGCAAAAGATCCTGGTAATTCATTTCTTTAAAAGTTGCTAGGTCACTCACGCCTTCGCGCTTGGCCATCTCGGTGGCAAACTTGTACTGCTCGTGACTTATGGTCACCCCCAGACCTTTGGCTCCATACAGCTTAGCCGCCCTCACCACCAAATGCCCCCAACCGCAACCAATATCAACAAACTCATGGCCTTTTTGCAGCTGCAATTTGCGTAATACATGATCAATTTTTTGACGCTGCGCTTGTTCTAAGTTGTCCTTTGAAGACTTAAAATAAGCACAAGTGTAAGTCATAGTATCGTCAAGCCACAGCTTATAAAAATCATTTCCCAAATCGTAGTGAGTTTGAATTTGGCGCTGCTGATTTTTTTTGGCATTCACTTCATAGCGGTAGCCTTTGAGCTTCCCAAAAGTGGCTGTAACCATTTGGCTATTTTCACTTGTAAATCTTAGCAAGCCCAGCAATTCTTCTTTTTTAACTTCTACGCGGCCGTCCATGTAGGCCTCGCCAAAGCCAAGGTCCGATCGGCGCAAAATCTCACCAACTGCTTTTGGGTCTTTTATAACTAGAGTGGCATATGGTGCGCCCTTACCATAAATCTTCTTTTCTTTACCCCAATAATCAACCCCTATAGCCCCCGATTTAGCACGAGATAAAATTTTATCAAAAATTGTTTTGCTAACCATGCTTAGGATTTTATCACCGCTGAACGGAAAAAGACAAACCTCTTGACTACATTTAAGGTTTTACGTTATGAACGCGAATGCCGCACTCATTTCCATAAACTACTTTTGTCATCCTCGATAGAAAGGTCTTTTAAAGTACTGGTGCTCAGATGACAACGACCGCTTCTGATCGGGGATCCAGAAAAGAAAAGTTTTTCGTTCTAGATTCCCTATCAGGAACGCCAAGCTAGGCAATAGATGAGCTTGGCTTCCTATATGGAATGACAGTAATAGGAGGCTTCGGATTCACGGGCTTATATGACATTTGGTGCAGTTGTGACTTCTAGCGTTTAGCTTGCTCTAACCGCCTTTTCATACAAAGTCGGACTCGATCCTTGCGGGTCATATTTTTGTTTTAAAACCTTGTACTCTTTGCCTCCATATATATCGTTAAAAGCTGCTTCTTTCATGAATGTAGTTGAATAAAGCATTTTGATGCCCTGGTGTGAAAAACAAAATTCATCAATTGCCATGGTGTGGTAATACAACGGCTTATTATCTAGTTTTTTTACAAAACTGTAGCTGCCTAAGTTCAGATAAAGCTCGTTTGGTTTCATTGGATAGTTAGTAACACTAGCTGGCACTTGAAGAGGGGCCACCATCAAAGGTTTCTCGGCCAAATCAACCGAACCCAACACAAAACTTAAAAGCGCCTCAGAGTGTTTCCACGGTACTTCCCAATCTTGGATCAGTTTTTCATAAGCCGGATCTTCATTCGCCACAAAAGGCAGTTTCATTGAGCTATAGCGGGCATAAAAAGCCGAGTTACGCAGGCTTTTGGGAGCCAATTTTCTAAACAGGTTAATCACAGGTGATTCTGGCATGTTCCAAAACCACTCTGGATCATAGCGGAATAAATAATCCTTGGTATTAAGCCACAACTCTCCTGGCCGGCTAACCTCTTTATAAAAAACCGTCTTTCCATATATGCTGGTCAACTTGTCGGCCGAACTCACTTCTCGACCGGTTGTAAGGTACAGCTCTTCTGACTTGTAGGCGAGCCCTTCGACATAGTCGTTTTTTGACTCTGCACGCCGCTGTTTTCATGGTACCAAGATATGCGGAAACAGAATTAAACCTCTCTGTGCGTAGACGCACAAACGGTAGTGCCGGTCGTAGTTGAATTTTAGCTCGCAAAATGTACCCAAGAGTCCCGTATGAATTAGCTAAACCAAAAAACAAGTCGGCGTAATCATTTGTAGGCGTGCAAGTAACTACTTCGCCTGTCGGCAACAACACGTCCGCTTCCAACAAGCTATTGTGAACAAAACCATAACGAAAACTGTTAGTCTCAATTCCAATCCCAACGGTCGCTCCGCCAACAGTGATGTGTTTAAGTTCTGGCGTAATTGTAGGCAAAAAACCGTGGGGGAGTACAAAATCAACAATACTTTGATAAGTAGTTAGGCCTTGAACTTCAAGCGTCTGCGCCCCTGGGTCAAGGTATAATGGCTGGTTGAACTGACTTAGGTCCACCTCTCGACCATTTAAGTCCGATCGACCGTCGTAACGAAACAAGTTTGAAATAGTCTTCTTTTTTATCAACAGTCGCTGGCTATTACCCGCCAGGCTGGTCGCTAGCTCGCGCAATTGTTTTTGGTGCCGGGGTCGTAAATCGGTTTGCATAGTTATAACTATACCGTATTAAAATTAGTCCGTCTTATCCGCAGCCAACTCAAGTTCTTGTGCCACCTTAGCCTCATTGGCAGTATAATGGTCATTATGAACCGAAAACCTATTATTATAATCGCCATCTTAGCCCTAATTGGCACGGCCTTTGCCTACACAATGCTCACGCGCCCCAAAATGGCGCAGATAGTGACACCGATTGCCCAACCAGAAAGTCCAAAATCCAGTACTTCCGCCACAAGCCCAAGCCCTTCGGAGGTCGGGTAAAAGTCAGCCAGGAAAGTATGTCAGTTTCTCATCCCAAAGCCTTGCTTCCACACCAGGCACCAAAATATTGTTTTTTTACGCCCCTTGGTGCCCACAGTGTCGGGCTCTAGAGGCAGACATCAAAACCAAGACTCTACCGGACAACGTTACCATCTTTAAAGTCGACTACGATTCAAACCAAGCCTTGCGCCAAAAATATGGAGTTACCATTCAAACAACCTTAGTCAAGGTCGATCATAACGGTGACTTTGTGAGTAAGTACGTAGCCTATAATGAGCCGACGCTAGCTTCCGTAACATCCCAGCTATTGCCGTGACATTACTTATTGTCTCTTTCCTAGCCGGCGTTTTGACAGTCATGGCGCCATGCGTTTTACCCCTGCTACCCATAATTGTTGGCGGATCGATTGCGGGCGACCATAAAGCCAATTGGTTTAAACCCATTATAATTGCCGGCAGTCTGGCGGCCTCGATAACCATATTTACACTTCTACTTAAAGCCACTACATCGCTGTTGGGGGTGTCTACCGCAGTCTGGAACAGCCTGTCGGCCATTATTTTGTTACTCCTTGGTTGTAGTCTTGTTTTTCCGTCTGCTTGGGAGAGTCTTGCGGCTAGGTTTAAATTTGGCATAAAAGCCAATGCCCTTTTAGGTAAATCCTACTCAAAAAAGGGTTACTCGCGAGACGTTTTGATAGGAGCCTCACTCGGGCCAGTTTTTAGTAGTTGTAGCCCAACCTACGCGTTAATAGTGGCAGCAATATTGCCAAAATCTTTTGCTCTTGGCCTACTGTACTTAGTTGCCTACTCATTGGGCTTGGCGCTGACATTGCTATTAATTAGCGTGGCTGGACAATCTTTGGCCAACAAACTCGCTTGGCTGAGTAATCCCCACGGCTGGTTTATGCGCACTATTGGGATTTTATTCATTATCACTGGAATTACAGTCTTTTTTGGTCTAGATAAACAATTGCAGGCCTATGTTATTGGTCAAGGCTGGTACGATCCCGTTTCTAAGTTCGAACAGCAGCTTTTTAATTAACCTTTTTCTGCTATTCCAAAACCAACCAAGCCGCTTTCATTGACCATAATTTTGGTCCGATTTATACGTAAATTGCCTCGTTCGTTGCCACCAATTGTAGTCATGACACCTCCCTCGACCTTTAAAACAATATTGGCATGCTCACGACTGCCGCCATAAAAGTTTTTCCCTACGTATATGGCTACATCACCGAGCTTGGGTGTATATTCACTAGCTTTTTGGTAGCGTCCAGTGGCTTGGTAATACTGTTGCAAGGTCAGCACCCCGGGAATTCGCCAGTGAGACGAATTAGGATTTACTAGTGGGCTTCCCGATTCGCGCATAACCCAGCTTATAAAGTCGGCACACCAGGCTTCCTTATGCCCTTCCGAATATTTTAAAACCACGGCGTCATAGCTTACGGGATGACTAACATACTCTTTTTTGAGTGTTTCAACTAAGTTTGCCTGCAACGGCGTTAACGCCTGGTTTTCTAGGTTCGGGAACGGTGTGCGAGTTGTTCCGCTAAGATGCGCCGTAAGCGCTTCGGCATCATGACGAATATTCCTACCCAAGGAGGTTTTGGCTAGGGTAAAACCAGCTATCAAAACGGCGGCGATTAGTCCAATGGCTATGAGTGATCGTTTTGTTGTCATGCTAAAATCATAGCGGCTTCACTTCATTTCAACCGTGGCAAGCTACCAACAAGTGAGTTGATTGCCTTCTTGGGGCCAAAAAGGGCAATGCCGCTATACTCAATTTTTTCACCTGGCGTTTCCCGCAGCTTTTGTGAATATTCATCATAACTGTGGATCGATTGAGCAATCTTACTAAAGCTAACCAGCTCAACATCAGTTTTTTTAAGTTTTTGGACCAGCCCAGTCAAGGTGGAACCATCTGCCGCCAAAATGGGTATTGTTACAGTAGTAATGCCAAGGTGTTGCTGTCCGCTGCCATCAAGCAAGTCACTGCCTATCAACTCAGGGTGGCGAGCTCCTAGCGAGAGCGCCAAAACGGCGGCCGTGTTTGCAACTAAGCCAATTTCTAAATCAGTATTGATAACTACTACAAGCTTCTTTTCTATGTTTGCGGACACTTCCATGCTGTACATATTAGCATGCGAAGGGAGTAGACTCTATCAAGACAATCGGCTCGCTTTAGTGTTAATATGTGGATTATGTATGACCAACCTGACTCACCATCCATAGATGAGCATGCCAAAACTCGAGAGGGCGGTATACCCTATGCAGATCCGATTGAAATCCAGAGTAGTTTATCATCCAGGGTTGAGCTTAGTATTGAACCAGGACGCACTGTTCAGTGGGAGGATTTTCAAGCCAACGCTCAGCCCAACTCCATTGCCATAGACGGCTATGTTGAAGGGCCGATCCAGCGGGATCTAGACCGAAAAGTTATCAATCTCAATCATCATGAACGAGTCGATCGGTCGTCTACTCTGGCTACATGTCAACAAGCCTTGTTTGAGCTTAGGCGGGGGCTTGATTCGTTTCTGGAAGTTAATGGCGAATTTCAGGCTCAAGTTTTCATAAATGATTGCGACGAAGACGTCTGCACAACTGTTTTTTTATTACGACACCCCGAATTTGCTGCCCGAATAGACAACCCGGCTTTGAATAGATTGGTTGAGATGGAGGGTATCATGGATGTAACGGGGGGATTTTATCCATGGCCCCAAAGTTACACTAGTTTACCGGAATTTTTTTGGGTTTTCGAACCTTATCACAATTTTCGTAATACGGGCGGCCTTACACGTATGGACGCTGGCGAATACCTAGCTGTCATCGATGAGGTGGGTGAACGAATAGAACAGCATATAACTGGTCGTGGTTCGTCTATAGAGTTAGATGCAAGATATGACTTGCTTGAGCAGAATGGTATTTGGAGCATGGTACGTGAGTCTGGCAAGCACGCTAAAGTCGGTATGTTATCTGATGGTATCCAAGCCTTTACCAGCGTTACCGAACTTCCAGACGGCAGATACCGATATAGTGTTGGTCGACTTTCGCCTTATGTTCCTTTTGATATTGTTGGGCTTTACGAATACCTTAACGAGTTAGAAGGCTTTAGCGGCGAAGATCGATGGGGAGGGGGGGACACCATCGGAGGGAGCCCTCGCGAAGCAGGGAGTGGCATACCACCAGACCAAATGTCGGCTATTGTTATGAGATTTATTACACCCCCATCTTGATAACCCAGAGGTGAAATGAAAAGATTAACGAACTATCAGTTTCATATTGGTCATACTCCTAAAAGCGAGGTAACAATGCCAACTGTAATCGCTCCCAGGACCAAGAGCAAAGGCTGGGCATCAAAGAGCTTCTTATGTTGGGCTTTTGCATGGATCTCAGGGATTATGTCGCTAGTAGCTATGTAAAGCAAAAATCCAGCACTAACTCCAAGTAGTACTCCTGTTGGTAATTTTTCTGCGCTGCCTAGGGCAAACGTTGCCACAGCCATAACAGTTGTTGCTAGCGCACTAAGTACATTAACCAACAATACTCTGCCGCGCGACAAGCCCTTGCTGAGCAACAAGCCAAAGTCGCCAATTTCTTGAGGAATTTCGTGGGCAGCCACGGCCAAGGTGGTTACAATACCCGCCTGGACGTCCACTAAAAAAGCTGCTGCAATAACTACCCCGTCTATAGCATTATGTAGGGCATCACCGACTATTATGAGTGGTACTGCAGGGTCTACTTCTCCTTCGTGCTGGTGGTGATGATGGAACCATCGTAAGTAACGCTCAGCCCAAAAAAAGATTATTATGCCCACCAAAGCCGAAAGTAAAACTTGATTCGGATCAGCTTCGGCAATGCCTTCTTTAAGTAAGTCTAGAAATACCGCCGATAGTAGCGCCCCTGCTGCAAACGGCGCCGCATACTGCGCCAATTTATTTGCAATCGACTTTTGTTGTAGTAGCAAGATGCCACCAACTAGTGAAAAAAGACCACCAACCAACGAGAAAAAAATAACATGAGTGTAGTTTGCCATGTCGCCCATACTACCTAAGCCCAGATGTTTTTGCAAATTAGTCGCAATTATTGATTAATTTGCAAACTTTGCCAAGTTACAAGAATCAAATCTCAACCTATCCATTGAAGAGTTATGAGTTAGATATTTTAACCCCTTCAAATGCTGCTTCAAGCTCTTTTAGGTCCAATTTTCACCCCAAGTAGTACGTCATAGTTTTCTCTTTGAAGCGGGTTGGGGCGCAGTCCCGCCAGTATTTCGCACGGCCGACCCCACAAGATTTTCCAGAATTGAATTAATATGAGACTCGGCCTCTTTTGCCTCTTTCTCAATCCGTTTGCTGTGTGTTATGTCCTCAATCGCTAACAAGATCACTTCTTTCCTATTATCTTGACGAACAATTTCACGAGCGTTTAACAGCATTACCTTTTCGCCAATACTGTCAAAATTATGACTCACCTCGTAATCATCTACGGCTTTACTTTGAGGAATAATTTTTTCTAAAAGTATTTTTAACTTGTCTATATTCCACTGGCCATTACCAATATCATATATGCGATTTCCTTCAGTCTCTTCGCGAGTAACATTAAATGTTTTGTAGAACGCGGCATTTGCCATAACCACACTCAAATCTTTATTCAGCACCATAAGCGACTGCTTGATAGTGTCAAATATTTCAATGGCATTAATAACAAGATCTTCCCTCGTATCGATGGCAAAGCTATTAAGTTGTGCCGACTCTTTAATCATCTTTTTCTCCAAAATAAGATGCCATTCTACATCATATTTAACTAGTTATCTTTAGTAATTATGTGCAACTAAGCGCTTCCCTGGCTTTATGAAGGCCAAGAAGTAAAAATTCTATACAGTCTAGTCTTTGTGCGAGATGCCTGGTCTTATAATCCCACACGGGCGAGTGGATTATAGCTTGGCATTCTTTATCCTCAACATGTATTTTCTTACTAATACCGCCACCAAGCTAACACCATAAAACAACCAAACGTACCGGAACCAGCCCTGTTGTAGCTGTCCGCCCAACCGCAGTCCATGATATAGGATGGCAAGCATAGCAAAGTCGCTTGCATCTGCAACGTATTGCCACCAGGAACGCTTGCCGTACAACCGATGAAATTCAAAAGCTATGAATACTAGTAAGCTAACAGTGCCCAACAAGGTAACCCATCCAAGACCCGGGGCAACATAAGATTCATAGCTTCCAGGCGGCAAGCCGTATCCGTCTCGAAAGCGCTGGTATATGAAAAGACCTGGGTGTAATAAAATTAAAATCAATACCACATAGCTTGTAAGCCGGAAGTATTTGGACAGCACAGACTTGTTAATATTCAACAGCTCACGAATAGTTCCGGTAATATAGTGCGACCACATAATGCTAAATGCCAACAGGCCGAGTAAAGGGAATAATTGATAAGCATTTATAGGAAGTAAAGCCCAATTATATTCACGCCCCCAAGCAACTAAAGCCAATCCGCTGACGAAGGTGCCTAAAGCCCAGGCAAACACCTGTAAGTTGCGCGGTCTTTTGTTGGCGGCAAATTGATTAGAAGCTAGATTAGAATTCATCTTGAGGTTCATAAGTTAAATGTAGCACAAAAGCCGTAGTCTTAACCAAACGAAGTGGGCGGGAACTTTACGGCCACGGCCCTGCTTCTTTGCCTTTTAAGCCAACTTTAAAAGTCAGCTATAACCAGTTTTTTCATCTGCATCATCTTAGCGAATGCCCCAGGCTTTTTTATAAGCTCTTCTATGTTTTTCGGTACAATCTGCCAACTCAGTCCAAACTGGTCTTTGCACCAGCCGCATTGCTCGGATTCTGAAACCTTCGAAAGCTTTTCCCAGTAGTAATCAATCTCTTCTTGGCCATCGCAGGGGATTGAAAAGGATACTGCTTCGCTGAACCTGAAGGTTGAGTCGGCGTTAATTGCCATGAAACGATTGCCGCTAAGCTCGAATTCAACAGTCAAAATTTTACCAGCCATTTCTAACTGGAAGTCAGCCAAACCTTCTTCGGCACTCATTGGATAATTGCTTGTTGAAATCACCTTGCTGTCCGGGAACACCGATACGTAAAAATCCACTGCTTCCTCAGCATTGCCATCAAACCATAGATTAGGTGTTATTATTTTCATCTCGCCACTCCTTACATTAACACTGCTAAATACGTTTTAATTTCAGCCGATGCATGCAGCCGACCCAGTAAAAGGCACGCACCACGCCGGTAGCAGTTCCATGATCATAATCTATTTTATCAAGTTTTTAAGAACTTTGTACGAATGTTCAAGCCGGTTCTTTGAGGCTATGTAAATTTACCCCACATAATTGAATCGTGACAGAAAAATGATAATTATTTACCTTGTTGAGGCAAGTCGGCACGCGGCTTCCGCGGCTCATCAATCCCGGGCTCTCTAAGATAATCATGATCGGTTTTTCCAATATCAACAGACGCAAATCCCAGGGGTAAAACCGCAAAGTTCACACAGGTAGTTTTGTTTTCCAGACCAACGACTGTATCAAACGAAAGCTTAGGGTATCTAGGATTTTTATAGACGAACTGCACTAACTGAGGACTTAAAGGGTTCATCGACACATATCTAAAGTTTTGAAGGGATTCAAAACTATCTTCACCAATTGTTTTGATGTTTTGATAAAAGACAGACACATCTTCTTTCACATTTTTACACATATATTTGCGTGCATTAATGTAATCTTCATTTTGAAGTGCAGCTACAAATTGATGACTGACTTCTCGGCTTTTGGCAATATCTATTTTAGGCTCAAATATAAAAATCGAGGGGAGCATGATTGAGAATGGAATTATCACAAAATATAGTATTTGTTTCCAACCTGCTTGGATCAGTTCCCATCCACTTAGTCTAAGCTTCGCTAGCTCCTCGTCTGATAACAGCCGATCTTTTATTGCCTCCATCGAGTCAGATTGATGCCGGTTTGCGGCACTTTTGACAGTTTTAAAGTATGACCAAAAACCTAGAGATGTAATTATAACCGCTGTGACCAGAGAAAAAATAACGCTTATATAATCACTTAAAAACCGCGCTGTGATGACTCTTGCTGTAGCCCAGATTGAAATTAGCCCGAAAAAAAACATGATCCCAGCAATTGGAAAGGCTAGCCCTATGTGTGCCCTGCGCTCGGCATTAATTTGACGTTCAGCGCCTTCACTAACTATTGCAGCTATTTCATTACCTTCTGCAGCAAATTGTATCTTGGCAGAAGCCATAGCTTGTTCAATCGCATCAGCAAAACTTTCAAAGTTCTTACGAGTTTTATTCAACTTGTTAATATACCTGAACATTGCGGGCACTATGACAAGTGTAAAAGGGAATACAGCCGTCAGCCCAAATGGGTTAATACGCAGTATCGAAAGAATAGCAAAGTATAGGAAAATCAAACCTATTAGCAAAAAAGCTGCATAATAGGAGTTAACGAACCGTAAATGTATTTGGTCGGTAGAGCTTTTTATCACGGTACTTCTTATGTGGCTGGATTGAGAACTTATTGTCGCGAAATCATTCCCAATTATGAGTTTTTCAAGAGGTGCTCTAAAGAGCTGCTCAAGCCCGTTCTTGCTGCTAACAATTATTTCTTTTGATGTAATTTCGATCCAGACTTTTTTATAGAATCGCTGGCCTTTTTCAACCGCGTAAGCTTGTATTCCCTTATGCGTCTCAGATGAACCCTTGGGCTTTGGGTGCAGTCTGTTTAAGTTGGTATTGGTCGTATTTTTGTTGGTTTTCTGCATCAGTCAGGCTCCTATCATCACTTTTTACTAGATTTAGCATACTTTTTTGTAAACAAATGCGAAATATATGAAGCAAAGATTGGTAAAACCACTACATACTGCGCAACATAGTTATACCATCGCAACCCAGCATTTTGATTGAAAAAGAAATATGTTATTAATGCCAAGAAAATGTATGTCATTAAGAATAATACATAGGTGAACGGCCTCTTTCCGCGCAAGCGACGCTCACTTACAAAATCTTGCACTACTCTAACAGTACTCCATTTGCCATCATGGGGCCCTATTATCATAGCTAGTAATGAAACAAAAACCCCAATTAATAACCCTAGTACAAGTAAGGATTGTGGCGTCATAAGAGGGGCGCCGTTACTACATATGCCGTGTATCGGTACGCCGCCACGACCACATGGCAATGACAATCCCAACGTTAGAACAAAGAACATCATTAGAAATATCACGAAAAACAAGACACTCGGATGCCTTAGCCAAGACCTCATGTATTTGAGCCGCCTTTGCAGACCGCTTTTTCGTCTAGCCATTATTATACGTATAATAAGTGGTTTGACCGTTTGTTGCAAAGAAAAACCAGTTGAGACATTACCTTCATGGCTTAATAAAAGAAAAGAGGGCGGTCACCGTGATCTGGGTTGGTACGGCTGATGTTCCGTTCACATGCCTTAATCTCGCTGATCCTGCTCATGCCTTGCCTCCAGTATGGTCCGAGTTAGACAGAACAAGGTTTAGAAGTACCCTCCTAAACCCATATGCACAACTAAAGTATATTTGGGCACTTTGTGCAATCCCAAGCCTCAACTAAGCTACTTATGCTATCCTTTAACACATGAACCACGATCTAAAAGTCATTGCTTCCATCATCGCTACCGGCATTGCATTAATCGCCTATGTCCCTTACCTGGTCGATATGTTTAGAGGTAAAAACCAACCGCACCTCTATACATGGATAAGCATTTTCTTGGTCACCGCCGTTGTAGCCTACCTCCAGGTGATTGGTGGGGCGGGTGTAGGAGCAATCCCTACTATCCTGGGCGTGTTTGTAGATGGCGTCATACTTTTTTATTGTTTTCGGTTTGGTACCAAAGACATAGTACCAATGGATAAAGTTTGTCTCACCATCTCTATACTTGGGGTCATTGCTTATGCATTACTTAGTAAGCAGCCAGTTGTTTCGCTGGCAATTGTGACGGCTGCTGAAATGACGTCGTTCATCCCAACTTTCCGCAAGACTCGAAACGCGCCATATTCAGAATCGCTGCCTAGCTATTATTTGCTGATGCTGAAACTAATTTTGATTCTATTTGCTCTAGAACAATACAATTTGTTAACTGTTTCATACTCAGTGTTATGGCTTTTAATGTTTGTAATATTCCTGGCCTGTACCTACAGCTGGAGGGCAAAGAAACCGGACAAGGGGAGTGGAAGCCCACATAGCGCCGTCCCTGTTTAGAGTTATTTTAAAGTGCGGCGTTAAGACAGGTGTTATATAGAGCCTGTTTTTCGGCTAAATTATCTACACTAGAAGACTCTGACTCAAATCTATCCTTGAATCCAGCGCTAAGTGCGCATTCATCTTGCTTTTTAATATGATTATTATCGTTAACTACAGTGGGTATCACGATAAAAACTAGAACCACAGTAGCTACAACGCCACATCCGATTAGTATTGAAACAGGTAAACTTACCTTCTTTTTTGAATTCGTAAAGGATGCTTTTCTCGAAAGCCTTTTGCCTGCATAAATTATTAAACCAACAACCGTACTCAAAATTAGGAAGGCTAAAGCCCCGAACATGAATACATCCTGGGGTGAAAAGATCGCGCCAGCAAAATAAAAAGTCATGCCCATGTTCATAGATATATCGTAGCAGCTAAATGATTCATATTAAGGTGCAACACCATTATCAACTGGCAGGCTAGGCATTGGTGGTTGCCTTAAGGATTTTATACTCTCAATAGTGCTGCTCAGCTTGCTGTTTTTGCTTACTACCTTCTACTGCAATGGGCTGAGCTATGATCCAGAGGCTACCAATTGTATAAAGAACCATCAGGATTAGCATCGGGTACTGGCTTACAAGGGCATTTTTGCGCACATTAAATAACTTCAGTGCCTGGGTATGGGCTATGTAGACAGCAGCAATATGGCCGACCACAATGAGGGCTATCTGAATATACCAAACGGCAAAGGCACCAAGAAATGTCGAATTTAGTTCATAAGCAGCCGTACCCAAGAGGTTCCATCCATAACCAAACGGGTCAGAGAGAGTCTTTATAATTGTCTGTCCTGGTAACAGTAGTAGGGTGAAATAGTGAGCAATGTTGTACCCAATCGCAATCGGAACAAGCGAAAAAGCAAAGCCATACGCTAGCTGCATAGTGGACAAATTCGTTTTAACTAGCCGTTTGATCGTCGTCATGCAGGCAACATAAAAAGCTAGCAAGGCAAATGGCAGTAGTGCCATCACTAGAGTCTCAAAAAGATTAGGCACGCTGGAAATAAAGTTTGGCATCAACCCCTCGAGCCGCCCAAAAATGACCGTCTCTCTTAATCCATCAAAGCCCGTAGAGGCCAACATAAATAATACAAACAGCAATAAGCTAAAATCCCTGGCGCCATCATCAAGCAGACCACTCAAAGGTTTGCGTAAAGATACCTCGCCCCCGACAATTTTTACGGGAGCAATTTTTGAAACCAGACCAAAAAAAACCGAAAAAAACTCTCCATATTTAAACCACGCTTCTTTTCCATACCAATAAGCGCATAAAAGAGTAATAAATGTATAGCCAATCACCATAAGGGCCAGGTTTTTCGGCACTATAGCAAAATTATTTGACAATAGCTCGAGCCAAATTAAGCCGAAATATGTTAAAAGGGCAGGGTAGTATGCTAGAGCCTTTGGGTATTCTTCCACTGGCCCTAACTTCTTGCCTATCAGCTTCTCCAGCCATTCCAAAAGTGTCTTAAAAGGGTTCAACCACTCCCACAGATTCCCTAAAAAAGCCACAGTATAGGTAAAACCAACTATGAAACCAATCCACACAAATGGGACGCTGAAATTAAGATAACCCTCTTGTTTACCGAGCAGCCCTGTCGCAATGACTAATACTAGCAAGAACACCCCTACTATTCTGACAATCTGCCTAATTGTGCCTAGGTTCTTGGCTGGCCGATCACGTTTCTTGCTGGGTGGCCTGCTATCTAGGAATATGCCGATAACTACAAAAGACACAATGACTGCTGTGCCTGCCCCGAACAGAAATAACCATAGCGGTACAGGTAGGGTATAAGTTTGTCCAAACGCGTGAGCTAGCAAAGGCTTCAGCCCTATCATAGCTTGGGCTGGATCTCTAAAGCTGCTATTGCCTGTTCGCTACTATGAAGTTCGATTTCAAATCTACCCGCAATGTCCGCCTTGAAAGTTACACTGGCGGGAATATTTGCCTGTAATATTAGCTCCTTGTCGTAGCCATGTATGTGTAGCTCATCCTTTACGTCTGAAACAACCTTAATATTCACGTCACCACCCTGGTCTACCTTAATCACGCTTTCACCCACTACGAGATCTCCGTTGCGAATCTCCAGCGCAAAGGTCTTGCTTGCTACCTGTGGCGAGGAAGACGGAGACTGAACTCGCTGTTGATTGGTTGCACCAGGTGATTCTGTCTGGGACTTTGGCCTAAGCGTGTAGAACAAAACCCCAACAGCCACAACGCTTACTAATATAATTACTCTAATCTTCATTACTCAATCGTATCACATAGGATAAATAGCTTAGTTAAAGCATAAATAATCATAAGCACCATGTCTACCTATGGTTTGCGCCTCTTAAACAGCCCGTAAACTATTCTAAATGCACCATAAGCAGCCGCTGACATGGCAGCAAGCATAAAGTTGCCCAAGACAAGAAGCAGTTTCCCGTTACTTTCACAGTCAAAGTTATCAAATGTGCACTTGGGTCCTGTTGTTCCAATGGGCTTAATTAAATAGTAAATTGACATCCCCAGATATGTCGTGACAAGGCATACTGCAATCACAGTGACAATTATCAAGAACAAAGACTTGCCTTTTACCTTACGCTTTAGAACTGAAAAAACCTTCATATTGTGAGTATATTAAATATAAGCATAAGCACCATGGGGCTCGTTCTAAGGACCACTAATCAAGGCACGCGGGGTGGGACTTTTTCTTTGGCCCGCATCGTGGAGGAAGTTAACTTTAATCTCTCAACCTAACAGGTAATAACCCTAAATGTAGCGCTTAATGAAGAAGACAGGCTACAAAAGCACAGTGGCTAGACCTAGGAAACAGAAAAAGCCAAAAACATCGGTCGCAGTGGTAATGAAGATCGTGGCAGAAGCGGCCGGATCTTGTTTTAAGGACTTCATAACCACAGGGACGATTGCACCAAAAAATCCAGCTATGACCAAATTGATAACCATAGCTAAGCCAATGACTAGTCCAAACACTGGGTTCTTATTCCACAACACCGCCACCGCGGCTACCAAGAGCCCGTTGATTACACCGTTAATAAACCCAGCCGTCACCTCGTTTCGAATAACTGGTGCAACAGATTTAAGATCCACCTCCTTCGTTACAAGTCCTCGCACTACTACGGCTAGAGTTTGGGTGGCTGCATTACCACCCATGCCTGCGACTATTGGCATGTATACGGCCAGTAGCACAATTCTTGTAATTGTATCTTCAAAAAGTCCAACTACTGAAGCCGCCATAAAGCCAGTAGCAAGATTAATTATCAACCATTTATAACGATACCTGACCTTTGTCCAAGCCCCGTCGCCCACATGCTCTTCACGATTGACGCCTGCGAAACCGTACAAGTCGCGAGCTGATCGTCCTTCAATATATCTCAATACGTCATCTGAGTGAATAACCCCTATGACACTATCGTCGTCATTTAAAACAATCACTTTGCTGTGAGGATGTTTAAGGAAGGTGTCGATTACTTTTCGTGCGTCATTGTTGTACTTCACAGTAACTAAGCGGCGGATATGGCTAGAGACTTTTTCGGAGGCAGGCTGGAGTGCTAAAGCATGACCTGGCAATTCACCGTGTACCTTGCCCTCAGAAGTAACCAAAATTGTAGGGAACTTTCCGGTATGTTTTTCATGCTCGACAAGACTTTTTTTAATTGCTTCAAAAGTTTCGTTAGCGTCCACCTGGATATAATCAAGACTCATTAAGTCAGCAGCAGTATTTGGATCGAATTTTAGTAGATACTCAACTTTATTGCGAATGCTGTCATTGAGCAATTGTAGTATGTGTTTTGCGCGTTTATCTTTTAATCTACGCAGAATATTGGTGACCTTGTCTGGGTCGAGTTGGTTTAAGACATTAATTACATCTTTGTCATTGAGGTCGGCTAATATCCTTGCCTGCAATTGGGGGGACATTGATAACAGTAACAAACCTCCCTGTATGGGGTCTAAGGAGCTGAATATGTCGGCTCGATGTTTTTTATCTTTCTTTATTTTGGCTAAAAGTTGATCATTCAATGCTCATGCCAGTTTTTTGAGGCAATATACATTTCTCCCATCATCTTCTCCATTTTTTCCATTCGTTCAGTCTGATGATCAATCTTGCTCCGTAGAGCAAATATATATGCAAATTGAACTGCCAAGGTAACCATCATAATAATCGACACTATATCAAGTACAAACAGCTCCATAACTTTCCCACCTATTGTTTATCAATCACGTTTCGGATTTCACAAGTATACTTTAACACTTATAGTCAATAAACATAACCACCATGGCTTCAGAGGCTTGCTTATCCGGACCCGAACCGGTCAAAACTACTAAAATCCCTAGGACGCCAAATGCCATCGATGTGTAAAGCAGAGCACAACGTTAGTACAAACTAATGTTTAATCTATGAACCATGGCATACACATCAAACCCTAATATTCCTTGAGTCCGAATTTGATTTACTACAATACCGGCCGGGAACACATGGGAATAGATCTCAAAATACCGACAGAAATGGTACAAAGGGCTTGGTGCAAAGCCATTGAACCATAACGGTAAGTTGACATATTTAAGCATATGCTATATAGTAACCAGCGTGTTATCCAAATTAAGTCATAAAACCACTGCCAATGCCCCGGCCCCTGCAAAAGGGGCAGCTTTTGGCTGGTCAAATTCAATATAACAAAATAACCATAAAATAGTTTAGTCCTCTTTACTATCCAGCGCGACCAGCCAACCGGCTGGTTTTTGATTTGGAGAGTAAAGATGAAGCAGCGCTATAAAAAGCATCATCGCTTTAAATTTGAAGAAAATTTTGAAAAGCATATTGCACGTCATAACCGTTTGGAGCGTAAGGGTGGGTTTACCTGTTCGCACTGCCGACAATGGGTGGTGATCAATGAACTAATGGGTACAGCTAACCGTAACCACTGCAATATGTGCCTGTGGTCTAAGCATGTAGACGAGAAAAAAGGTGACCGCAGAGCCTCATGCCAAGGGGGAATGAAGCCTATTGGCCTAACCTTCAGAATCGAGGGCAAACTTCGTCGTGGAGAAATTATGCTCATTCACGACTGTTCAGGTTGCCCGAAATTATCCATTAACCGTATTGCTGCAGACGACACCGCCTGTGAGATTTTGGCTATATTCAAAAATTCATTCGACCTCAGCTCTGGGCATCGGTCTAGGATTAAACAGGGAACAATATGTCTGGCCGAAAAAACCGACCGGCAAGAAATATTGGCACAGTTATTCGGCAATGTGTCGATATAAACTACAGAGCCCCTATGATCATTCAAAGCTTAACAAAGCCACAAATAAGCAATAAGTTCTTTGGCTCCGGAGGCCGGATTCGAACCGGCGACCAATTGATTAACAGTCAACTGCTCTACCGCTGAGCTACTCCGGAATATGTTTACATTACCGCTGATCCTCTCAGTCGGCTGACTGATGACGGAACTCCGGAATATAAGTTTTTATGAACTCTCGCCCTTTCTGCGACTTTAGTTGTTTTTCTCGTCTCAAAGCTTCTTGACGAGTGGCGGCTGACTCTGAATAAATCAACTCCCAACTGCCAGGAAACCTGGATGTATAGCCTTTAAAAGCTTTTGAGTTATGAAGTTGCAGTCTTATGTCGAAGTTTTCAGTTTGACCAATGTAAAACTTACTTGCAGTTTGATTATAAATTGCATAAACCATATAAGCCACCGCTCTACCTCCGTTAGCTAACGGAGAGCTACTTCGGAATATTACATATACTCACTTAGGTACCACGTGATTATACGCACAAACTCGAGCTCGGGTCAATCTGGTGTACTCTAAAACGACTACTTTGCTATGATGTAGTTTATGAAGTCAAAAACTGCACCCGAGCAAGATCGTGATGGATCTAGTGAAACGGATCCGTTTCACCAAAGCGAGTTGGCTCAAGATTTAGGGACATGGAGCGAGGCCGACGAGGAAATGAGGCGTAGCTTTCAACTTGAAGTTGATGACGAAACCGATGCTGCTCGTCAGGCAGCCATGGCCGAGGCGCGAGCCAGGTTGGATGCTGTTTTTCCAGAAAGTAAATCAGGCGAGGTCGAGCGCGGAGTCGAAAAACTGACACTAACTTTTGGCGCGGCTTCGGCGTCGGAAGGCCAAAAAGTTAATGAAGACCGGTTTGCTTATGACGTAAAAGGAACAATTGTGGTCAGCGATGGCGTGGGGAGTGGCGGCAACGGTGCCGAGGCTTCCCAAAAAACGGTCGACTGCTTGATGCCCGAGCTAGCTCAACTAGATAACATTAATGACCGGTCTTTGGCCGAAAAGATTATGTCGGAAGTGCTATATAATGCCAATGATTTTATGCTAGGGCAACGGGAGGCAAGTGGGAACACTATGGCTGCGACTGTTTCGGCAGTCAAACTCATTGAAGAAAATGGTAGAACCTATGCCGTTATTGGTAATGTGGGCGATAGCCCAATTTACTTGTTGCGGGACGGAGAATTAATAGAGCTTACCAACTATCACACACACCTACCTGTCCGAGACAAGCGACAAGCGCTAGGCAAGCCCCTTGAATTCAAGCCAAATGTATTTACAAAGCGAATTAGGCCAGGGGATCAGTTAATTGTTACAAGTAACGGCGTAAGAAAAAAAAGTCCAAACTTAAGGCCAATCCAAAAACTTATTACCAAAGCCGATAATCCGCAACAAGCTGCCCAAAGGTTGGCCACGGAGCTAAAAGGGGACAGTCAAGACGCCCGTACAGCCGTGGTTCTAAAAGCCGCTTAAGTATTAGCAAAAACCCTCCGCTTATAAGAAAAAAATGTTTTTTTTTCTAGATTCCCTATCAGGAGCGCCAAGCTAGGCGATAGTTGAGCTTGGCTTCCTATAGGGAATGACAGTGATGTTTAGGGATTCACAGAGAGCAAAAACAACACTTATGATTGACAGTAGCACCGATATGTGCTAAAAAAGAGATCCGTTTAGTCCTACTCTTCCGAGAGACGGAGGTCTCAAAGTATCATGTCCGCACGTCTGACGTTCCAGCTGATCCAAGGGCTCGCCGCCAGCGGAAAGCTGAACGAGCCCGAGGTTAGGGACCTCCTCAGCGTCAATGCCGAGATTCAAGCCGGACTGACGAGCGCTCATCACGCGCTCCTTGAAATCCAGCATGAGCTATCCATTGGCTATGGAGATCCCCATCTTCGGGAGTGCCTGGTCTGCGTTTCAAAAAGCCGGCACAGCTTGGTCAGGGTTTCTGGCATTCGACCCAAGCAAGTGACTGGTGGCATCCAACGAACGTTTCGCTGCCAACGCTGCGGGTCTGTTCGAGAGACAGTACGTAACCAGAACACAGGGAAAAACGAACGACACTCGTACGACCACGATGTTCGTTACTTGGTTGTCCTGAGACTCATTGAGTCACACCAAGCTGCAGCGTTGTTCGAAGCAGAGGATTGGTACGACGAGCTTCGGGATCTGGCCGATCTGCACGACATCGGTGTCCCCGAAGGCATGATGGTACTCATCTAAGGCCATCACGGATCACCAGGAGGGGCGCCCACAAGGCGCCCCTCCAACAACTTTTATAAATTCAAAAAATAGTTAGATATTGAAAGGTTGGATTCCCGCTTAAGTAGGACTTCCTAGTCAGGATGACATGTGGGGAGAGTGTTTTTGCCACATTAACGAAACAACCACCCCACCGCCTAGTAAAAGCCCTAACACGGCCAAGTTTACCGATACTGGGACATGAAATCCTAGCGGTCCGGATATGAGTTTAAAGCTAATCCAGGCCAGCACTCCTGCTAAAGCCCATGTCAACGCCCAAAACTTCTCGGCCACAGCTCGGTACACAAAAAACAACGCCCGCAGCCCCAAAAGGGCAAATATATTACTCGAATAAGCGATAAATCTATCTGGACTTACTGCTAACACTGCCGGTACGCTATCAACCGCAAAAATAATGTCCGTTATTTCAATCACAATGATTACCGCCGCCATCATGGTAAGCATGCGCTTTCCCTTAACTTTTACTATCAGTTTATGCTCTACAAACTCGGGGTGGATTGGTAATACTTTTGTCAAAAACCGCCACAACCAGCTCTTTGCCATGTTTGGCTGTTCTTCGTGACCATGTTTACTGCGTGCATCCATCAAAGCTTTCCAGGCAGCATGCAGGAGGATCAGGCCAAATACAATGCCAAGCCATTCAAATCGTTTTAAAAGTTCTAAGCCCGCCACAATAAAAATTAAACGAAAAAAAATGGCGCCTGCAATACCATAGTTTAGCATCCGGCGTTCAAATACAGGCTTAACCTTAAAACTGGTAAATATTAGACCAACCACAAATAAGTTATCAAGGCTCAATGCCTTTTCAACCGCCCAAGCCGCCAAATATTCGCCGCTCGCCTGGGGGCTGATAAAAATAAACACGGGGATAGCAAACAGCAACGCGGCGCTTACATATATGATTGACCAATGAACGGCTTCTTTAAACTTAATTTCGTGATCGTGTCGGGTGTGCTGGTATTCGATAATTGCATACACAACCAAAGCTGCCGCCACAAGTGCATACATAAACCAAGGTATTTTATATGAGTGAAAGCTTGTGGCGGTTGCGGCGAGTAAATGCATTACACTAATACTAGCAAAGATAACGTAACCTAGCGATTAAACCCAGTAATATTCCAGAAATCATGCTGACAAAAAAATGTTATCATTGCCGAGTATATAGGAGAACACATGGATGTAGAAAAAGTAATTCGCGAGTACTTGCCCAACATTATTCACATGTCTCTGTCTACAGCGCGCGACAATAAACCCTGGGCATGTGAACTTCACTACGTTTATGATAGTGACCTTAATTTTTACTTCCGATCTCTTGAGTCGCGACGTCATAGCCAAGACATTGCAGCTAATCCAACGGTAGCTGGTAGTATAGTCACGCAACATATTGTTGGCCAAAAGTTGCGGGGCGTCTTCTTTGATGGCACAGCAAAGCTGCTTACTGATGTAAGCGTAAATCATCCGGCCTATACACTTTACTGTTCCAGGTTTGATACCGACTCAACAATAGTAGATGAGGCCAAAACCGTCGAAGGCCATAAATTTTATATGATCTCGGTGGACAACTTTTATTTACTTGATAGTATTGAGTCGACTCCAGCCCAAAAGTACACTTTGAAGTGGGGCAAACAAGTCAACTAACAGGTCATCATTCTAAACATTTAAATATGAGATAGAGCCCAGCCCTTAAAAGGAGCTCACATCATTTTAGGCAATGTACCGCCTTTAGGACAGTGCTCTGAGGTTTTGCCACCTCAAGCGCTTCCAAGTAATGTTTATCTATTTTGGGGCATTATTGATCGTTGCAAGAGCCCAGCTAATCAGAGCCCGTTTAAACGTTTTAGACGAGTGATTTCTTGCAGCTACTCGTATTTGATCAGTTGAACTACTGTCCTAAAGGCGGTACATAGGTAATAGTTAGGACCCTGAATCAAGAAGCCTTTCTTGTCATCCGGTCATGCGTCAAGCGACGGATGACCGGTGGATCTGGGGTGACTAGGGATCCCTTTGGACGTGCCACATTTGCTATAAGTCTAAGTTAGACATGTTTAAAACGCTTAAAAGCAGTCTATGTTAGACCTATACGAGAAATGCAGTGATGGCGGTTAGTGCTGGAGAAGTCGGGAATGAGACAACGGCTAATTAACCAAACCATAAACAGTCTCCTACTAAAAGAATCTTGTCCCTTGTTTTTTAAAGCCACCAAGTTTTGTGAGACAATACGCTTATGCTAAGCAAGCATCACTATTCCGGTCGCCGACTGCCTCATCATCACACTTCATATGCAGGTTTAACATTCATGCTTTTAGCAACGGGAGTGATCCTGTCGGCTTGCTCATATTCTAGCCGTGCTTCCCAAACAATTTCATCCGCCATTATTGGCCCCGCACCGACTGTCGGCGCATACATAACCTCACCAACAAGCGCTCAGCGTTTTAATACCTTACCCATAGCAGTGACAGGAACTTGCCCCAGCGACGCTTATGTCAAAATCTTACGCAACAACGTGTTTGCGGGTACCACCTATTGCGGCTTGGACGGAAACTTTAATTTACAAATCGATCTTGTACCAGGGCAAAATAACCTTGTTGCTCAAGTTTATGACATCTTTGACCGACAAGGCCCAACTACCCCCGGAGTAACAGTTTTCTATGATCCACCACCACCGCCCCTAGTTCCGGTTGCTAATCCTCGTCCCAACCCTGGCCCCACCACTGGCAACCCAATTGTTACCACTCTACCCCCGTTAACCATAAACTCCGACACCATTTTGTACCGCGGTGCGTTTCCGTTTGACAGTTTGAGCTGGGTCGTAAATGTTAGTGGGGGCAAGGCTCCGTATGCCATCAACCTGGAATGGGGGGATGGCAAAAGCAACCTTTATAGTAGCCAAGATGGCAAACTTCAGGCCGTTCACTCATATTCTAAGCCTGGCAACTACACTGTGATTGTCCGTGCCTCTGACGCCAACGGCAATACGGCTTACTTGCAGCTAATAACAATTATCAATGGAAAGGCCGTGGCACTTGCTGGAACCGGCGGAGCGCCTCTTGGAGGGGGATTACAAATAGCTTGGCCGCTGTGGGTTACAGCCTTTTTAATGATGATAAGTTTTTGGTTGGGTGAGCGCCATCGAAAAGGCCGCATGTTATCGTCAGCTCAAGGGTTTTAACGCAAACCTTGTTTAAGAACATAACTACTAAACATAATGATAACTTTTGGCTGCTTTGACCCAATTTAAAACCGCTTAAAACGCTTCAGTACCTTGCTAATTTCCGTGTGGTACCGATCAACCGAAATTGTCGTGTAGATAAAACTTGCCAGCAAAACCGTCGCTGATCCTATAATTAAAGTGCTTGGAGGCAATATTAATAACTCCGAAGCTAGCCACACCGGACCGGCGAGCACAATTAAAATTGCCCCATGTACTAACGCAACTTTTGCTTTAGTATCTATGTTGATAGGCCATTTCGAATGCTCCAACCCGTCAAGGCGCGCAGTCAACCAGGATACCTTTTGTCGGATCCCCCAAATTTCAATAGCGTTGTGAGTTAGTTCAGTAACGGCCAGGGCAAATAGCAAGGACAACCAAGCATGATCCATAGCCACAAGTATACACGTCTCGCCTTACGCTATAATAGAGCAAGGCAATCATAATGCCAGAGGGGCCACAAGTAGCAAAGTCCGCCAATTTGATAAACCATTTTTCAGGTTCAACCATTTTATTTATCCGGCACCCGCCTTCGCGCGTACCATGGGAATTATCGTTACCTATCAATATTGTAAACGCTACATCCAAAGGTAAAAACATTTTTATAACCCTAGCCAATGGAACGGTTATATACAATCACATGCTAATGTGGGGGTCGTGGCGGACTACCTTAGAAGCTATTGGCAAAAAACGCCTTAATACCGGTTTTATTACCAACCGAGGATCCTTAGGCTATTTTGGCGGAGGCATACTTAAACATATTACTCACGAGCAAGCCTTGCGTATCCAATCTCTTATTGGTCCGGAAGTTTTAAAAAGCCGAAATCCAAGCGCTGCCTTCGAGTATCTTTACAAGGATAGTCGAGCCATTGGCGAAGCTTTGCTGGATCAAGCGATAGTGGCAGGGGTGGGCAACATTTATAAGTCTGAAGGGTTATTTGTAGCCCACTTAAATCCACTCGTTCCTGCTAATCAAATTACATCAGAAAAGTATCAAAAGTTATTTGATTTTTTGCATCCCCAAATGATTGCCGATATAACGCGTTCCGGGCCCATTAATACTACTGGACAAAAAACCATCCCCAATTTTGTTTATCGACGCAATGGTCAACCCTGCTTTTTTTGCAACACCAAAATTATGCGTATATATCAAGGCGCGGCGCTCAAGCGATCGACCTATTTCTGTCCTGTTTGCCAACCTTTTTTATAAGGTATTATATGGATATGACACAGCCCCCTTACTTTATTGTTAATGTCGAAGCAGTTGTGTGCCGCAACAACTCTTACTTAATTATTGAACGTTCTGACCAGGAAGAGCATGCTCCAGGCATGCTCTCTATACCCGGCGGTAAAGTTGATCTCATCGTTACCTCGCCAGATGCGCTGGAGCAGGCTCTTCGGCGGGAATGTCTAGAAGAAGTTGGCTTGCGTTTGCAGACACTTGAATACTTAGAAAGTAAAACTTTCATAATGGATACGGGGGTAATGTGTTTAAGCGTTGCTTTCTTGTGTCGAGATTTTTTTGGTACGGCCAGCGCAAAAAGCCCCGATGAAGTAAAGGCGGTGCATTGGCTGACGTGGGCAGAAATTATTAAAAACCCGCAGGCACCGCCCTGGACCATTCAAAGTGTAACGGCGGCTGAACGACGAATGTCCCAGCATGAACCTAAAACCGGCCTATGATAGGATGTTAGCATGTCCTTTAACTTGGTTTTAGGCGTCAACTGCTATATTGATGATTGAAATTTTACTCTTATCCATCGTCACGTTAATAGGGGCTTTCTTGCAGACAGTCGTCGGGTTTGGTTTTGTTTTTTTTCTGGCACCGGTACTTCTCATCTACTTCCCCCCATCTGTCTCGGTAACAACTAGCTTGATAGTTGCCAGTGCGCTGAATCTTTTAATTTTGTACGGAGAAGATCGACAGCGAGAATACTCCAGATCAATTATTGTCTCGCTTACCGTCTCGGCACTTCCAGGTCTCGTCATTGGTGCATTGATTGTGACAGTAATTCACAAAGAGCTTTTGCAAGTCATTTTGGGCATACTTGTTATCGCGGGAGCAATGATCCAGAAATACCTTGCTCCTAACCCCGTAACACCTCCCAAACCCTCCTTTACTAGTGTCTTAGCAGGATTCTGCGCCGGGATTCTTAACACATCGACGTCATTGGGTGGGCCACCCCTGGTAATCTGGTTGCGTAGTCATAAAATTAATCGCAATCAAATAAGAGACACCCTGGCTATGATTTTTTTAACTATGAACATTGCCGGCATAGGCATTATTTATACTTTGAAACACAGTTCCTTAACGCTAAGGGGTGTTTACGTAGCTGCATTACTGATACCCCTTACAGTTATTGGGCATCAAGTGGGCAGAAGAACCGTCAAGCGGGTTAGTGATCGACACTATAGTCAAGTGATCTTTTGGACCGTCATCGCGGCCGGATTCATTAGTCTGGTGCTTGGGCTATCACAGTTTTAAGATAGTTGAAGTCAGACTCATAGTCAAAAAACGCAAGGACATGAAGTCTGGTTGCCAAATCTGGTCAAAGCGCTGCTTGTCGCTTCAAAAAAGCCCGTTCCTTTTCAACCCCTTCTTGGGTGTTAATATGAAAATGGCTACTAGGCAAATGGGCCGAGTCCAAACGTCCTGCGTTAAAAAGACATTCCGCCGTTAACTCTCGCTGCCATTTTTGTTGACGAGGAGGTTTGGACTCGTTCTCTATGGCTTGGATAGAGCGCACTGCCGCCGACCAAGTCCATGCTTGGGTTATTTCTGGAATGTTGGTGGCTTTGATTATTTCCGGTTTGCCAGGACAAGGAGTCTGCTTTCCTTCATCATAGTGGACACGTCCATCTTCCATGGTGTACCAAAACTCAACAAAGTTATTGGTTCTCTTCAATCCTTCCAGCATTCGCTGCTCAATATCTTGGGCGAGCTTAACGAACCCATAACGGCGTAGGCCCAATGCTAGCACATTGCTACAAGCCGCCCATGACACAAGTGATCCTTGGTAATCCGCATAGTCAGTTAAGTTTTTATGCTGTAAAGACCGCATTCGTAAGCCCACCGGAGTTAAAAACTCTTCGCTAAACATTGGTCTAATTAAATCCGTAATAATAATTTTTTTAGACCATTTTCGAGGAAGCTTTTCAAAAATACTGGTTTCGAGCAGTTCGGGTGGCAAAGAAGTACGAGTAGTCATAATCCGTGAGTTTCCGTGTTTGTCACGGTCAATCGCTTGTGCAAAAAAATGTTTGTCCGGCAAATAGAACAATTCTAATACTTGCTTTTGCAAATACTCAGCCTGTTTTACCCACGCCCTTATTCTGTAATGGTTCGGAAATAACTTAGTGCCATACATTAAAGCGTCATAAGCCAACCCCTGCACTTCAATAGAAGCAAATGGCGCTTCATCATTGCCCAGCGCACCATTTTCGTGGAGATAAGACATAGTGCCATCCCGCATAGTCTCCCAGCACTTAATGGTACTTGGAAGCTTTTCTAATAATCCTAAATCTGAGGCTGAAATTCGGCTGCTTATCCAGCTCAATGCATCTTCCAGGCTCGCTAGGACTGTTCTACTACCGCCATCACGGGTAGGATAGGAATTTTCTAAGAACTCCCAGCCTTGCCATTCGCAAAATTGATACACTAGCCTAACAAACTGAGGTGCAGCATCGACTGAGCCATAACTAATAATTTCCTTCGTAGTTATGGCTGAGTGAACTTGCCCCCATAAATTTGCCAACTCCCAAAAGACATTCTCTGTATCGTGGTCAATAGACTGGCCATCAAAGGTTAGTCGACGGTGCTCATGATGAATCCGTCCCGGTTCCTCTCCAGTTAAAAAATTAGCATCCCGTCCCTGGCAATATAGTAATGAAGCAATAATTTTTTGCACCAGCTCAGGATGCTTGCGAGCGGCCACCAGGTCTAACGCCACGCGGGCAGAGTCACGACCAAAAATAGCTCCTTTAAAAAGCTGCCAATTGCTAGCTTGAATGCCTTCGCCGCTTTCTAGCTCTGCGCGCGTATTGTCCAGCGATTCTGCGCTAAGAATGTTATTTGGCTTCATCGTTTAATCCCATACCTACTAGTACTTTAAGCTTCATCGATATTTTCCATGCTAACGGATTAAAATCATAGTTCAAGACCTTTTTTTGAAGGTCAAAAAATACCTTTGCAAGGGTGTTTAATCAGCCTGGTTAATCTTACAGTGCGCTACAAAAGTCCTGTCACAAAGCTATAGGCGATACAAATTTCTACAAAAGCTTGCTATAGGGGAAGCCAAACGGGTCTGGTATCATTAAATCATGATTGAGGTTCAAAAGCGGAGGCTGCAAATCCTTTCCGGCCGCGCATATCCAGAACTTGCTCAAGAGATAGCTCAGGCGCTAGACGTGCCGCTTGGCAAAGCCCAGCTTGGAAATTTTGCCAACGGCGAAATCAGCTGCCGCCTAGATGAGTCTATCCGCGGCAGCGATCTGTTTATAGTCCAAACTCATGGTGGGACTAACGTTAACGAAGCCATCATGGAGCAAGTACTTATGATCGACGCCGCCAAACGTGCATCGGCCCGCTCAATTACGGCTGTTTGCCCACTACTTGGCTATGCCCGCCAAGATCGTCGTGCCAGCGGACGTGAGCCAATAGCCGCCCGTATCGTTATAGACATGCTGGCGTCTGCCGGCGCTAACCGAATAATGAGTGTAGATTTGCACTCAGGTCAAACCCAAGGTTTTTTTAATGGCCCGTTTGACCATTTAATTGCCATGCCGGTTTTGCGCAAGTATGTTCGCACTCATTTTGATAAAAATGTTGTAGTTGTATCTCCGGATGCCGGTGGGGTAAAGACGGCCGAGCGTTATAGCAGCGCCCTGGACTGTAGCCTAGCCATTATTCACAAGCACCGCTCTCTTACTAAGCACAACACCGTAGAAGCCAAGTACTTGATTGGTGAGGTCAAGGATCAAATCTGTATTATTGTTGACGACATGATTGATACCGCCGGTACCATTTGCGCAGCCGCCGATTTGTTGGCTGAACACGGTGCTAAAGAAATTTATGGCCTGGCTACTCATGGAATCTTGAGCGACCCCGCCTTAGAGCGCATTCAAAAATCCGCTTTTACGAAAGTTATTGTTACCAACACAGTGCCAATCAAAAGTGACGGCGACCAGTCTAAAATTGAAGTTCTTTCAATCGCTCCTATTATCGCTGATGCCATCACAGCTGTTTTTGGCGGCTTATCTATATCGGCCCTTTTTGAAGGCCAAAATCATATTTAACTTCTTCGACTTGGATTGCGAAATAAAAAAATCGCAGGTTGAGATCGACATTAAGAACATTAGCCATCCGTTCCAGCTTATCTAGCGTGGGGTTCCCTAGCCCAGCTTCAATCCTCGCCACCGCCGCCTGAGTGGTGCCGGCTTTTTCAGCTAAATAACGTTGTGACACACCAAAATATTCTCTTCTTTCCCTTAATTTTTTACCAAAAGCTTCTAACGTAGAATTTCTGGAGTCTATCTTCATCTTCCCGACCCTTTTTAGTTACTATACGTTTTCATACTATATATGATATGAAAACGCAATGTAGGTAAAACATTAAGGGGGCTAGTGATCTCAAGGGCTGAACTTGTCAGGTTTGTGATGAGAATAAGGGCGAGATGTTGGCCGAATTTATAATTTATATGGTGTACGTCAAGTAACCCAATTAAAAGAATTTTGCAAAGCTTGGTTTGCCAATGAGTCGAAAGCTGTATTACAGTAATGGTATGAAATACAAAATTGGTGTTTTTGGCTCAGCGGCTGGCGATTTTAGCAAGATTATTTCTAAAATTAACTATTTGAGTGATGCGCTTTCTGAAATGTCAGACGATGTAATCATCATTGCAGGCGCATAAACAATGACATTTGTTGATAAGTTAAGCCAGGTGGTCGAAAAAAACAAATCACTAGTTTGCGTTGGACTGGATCCAGATATCAATGCGCTTCCCGACCACTTAAAGGGGAGCGAAGAATGCCTTTTTGCATTCAATAAAGCTATTATTAACGCCACAGCCGATCTGGTGTGCACATATAAACCAAACTCAGCCTTCTACGAAGCCGAGGGAGCAACTGGCATCAAACAGCTCAAAAAAACTTGCGACTATATCCGAACCAATTATCCTGACATAACAATATTGCTTGATTTCAAACGCGGTGATATAGGCAACACCAATGCAAAGTATGCTCAGTTTGCTTTCGGCTACTTACAGGTAGATGCAATCACACTTCAGCCTTATCAAGGCGGGGAAGCTTTAGAGCCGTTTTTTGGCTACAGCGATAAAGGGTTGTTTATATTGGTCAAAACATCCAATCCTGGCTCCAGTGAGTTTCAAAACTTATCGATTAATTCTGTGCCACTATATGAATATGTAACCCAAAAGGCCTTGGCGGACTGGAACAAATATCAAAATATCATGGTGGTTGCCGGTGCTACATACCCCAATGAGTTAAAACGGATTAGGGAACTCGTGGGCCCCTCGGCCCCCATACTAGTTCCCGGGATGGGAGCTCAAGGGGGGGAGCTTGAATCTATGCTTGACGCTGGGTTGAATTCGCAGAGAGGCGGTCTAATTATTAACTCCTCACGCGCCATCATCTTTGCTTCAAGTGGTCCCGACTTTGCCGAAGCTGCCCGAGCCAAAACCATTGAACTAAGAGATGCTATTAATAAAGCTAGGGAGGATAAGTAATATAATGACAAACGTAGCCGAAGAGGTCGCCGATATTCTTTTATCGATAAAAGGGGTAACGCTCAATCCAACACAACCATATCGTTTTACAAATGGTCTTTTAAGTCCGATTTATATTGATAATCGTTTACTTATATCTTACCCAGCCGAACGCCAGCGTGTAATCCAATATTTGGTTGAGCAGATCAAAGAGATAGGTAACTTTGATGTTATAGCGGGCACTTCTACTGCCGGCATTCCTCATGCGGCATGGATTGCACATGAGATGAACCTACCAATGGTGTATGTACGAGGCAAAGCCAAGGAACATGGTAAAAAAAGTCAGATTGAAGGGTTGCTTTCTCACGGCCAAAAGGCAGTCATCATTGAAGATTTAATTACTACTGGCAAGAGCTGCCTAGAAACTCAAAGAGCCATACGAGAAAGCGGTGGAGTAGCAGACAACATTGTCGCTATTTATAACTACACCTTGCCTCAGTCAGTCGATGGCTTAAAAGCCGCAAACGCAAACCTTTCTCATCTCACCACTTTCCCAATTGTGGTAGATGTCGCAGTTCAAAGGGGTCAAATAGGGGAAGAAGAGCGTGAAATGGTGCTCGATTGGCTAGACGATACTCCAAACTGGGGTAAGCGCCATGGATTTGAATAGCTAGCGGCAGTTAGCACACAACCCACTTACTTCCACCTGATGAGACGTTGCCAAAAAACCATATAAATCTGCCACCCCATCCAATCGTCGTTCAATCAGCTTATCTGTAATATCAATCGACTTGCCGCACGAGGTACAGTATAAATGGTGATGATGCCCCGAAAATTCTTCGCTCAACTCTATAACTTTGCGCCCACCTACCACTAAATCATCTATAATTCCTAGTTGGCGGAACAATGCTAGCGTGCGGTAAATGCTAGCCCTATCGGCTTGGGACAGGCAGGCTGATATCACAACTTCAATACTCACCGGTCCTCGTCCTGCCATGGCCGAGTAGACGGCTTTACGCGGTGTGGTTACGCTTTGGCCAGCGTCTCGCAATGCCGTCTCAAGTTTTTGATATCCAGCAATCATGTACAAAAAATTAACATAAATGCGACAAATTTGCAATAATACTTATTTTTATAGACAATGAAATTACGAACTTATGCCGGCAACAATCTAAATAGTTAGAGTAAACATAACTACTTTTCCTGCTAAACTAGAAAGACATGAGTCGTCATTCTAAACTAGTATCAGCCAAACGAGTTGTGTGGACGTCGTTTTTGTTAGACGTAACCGACCTCGTATTAAATTTTGTTGTGGCTGCAATAACCGGGTCAATAGTAATTTTGGCTGAAGCCTTGCAGGGAGGAGCAGATCTTTTAACCTCTGGGCTACTTTTAATTGGCGTAGGCCAGTCTCGCCGGCGATCAAACCGGGATTATCGATTTGGCTACGGCCGGGAATTATTTTTTTGGATTTTAATGGCCGGAGTGTCAATGGTAACCATTACGGCCACCTTCTCCATATTCTTTGGCTTACAACGCATTTTGCATCCGCTGTTTTTAAACCATCTACCCTTAGCTTACATTGCTTTGACGATTGGATTTATTAGTAATTTGTACACACTCAGCCTCAGCTTACGACGCCTCGGCGCAACTGAGTTTGGATCTTTATGGAGCAATATCGTGCATTCCACCCATGTTGAGGCCAAAGCCACACTCATATTAGATTGCATGGGGACACTGGCGGCCATGCTAGGTATAGTCTCATTGTTCTTCTATCAAATTACCGGTGACCAGCGCTTTGATGGCATAGGCGCAGTTTTAGTAGGTATTCTTACGGCTATTTTTGCAGTCATACTCATACGTGAAGTTAAAGATTTATTGGTAGGTAAGAGCGCAGCGCCCCAAACAGAGGAAGAAATCCGACTTGCCGTTACCGAGGTGATAGGCGTAAAGCAGCTTTTGGACCTGCGCACCATGTACCTTGGCTCCAATCGCGTCTTAGTAAACCTAGAGGTCCATTTGGATCAAAAACTGCGTACCGCCGAAATCGAGCAATTAATAGATAACATTAAACAGCGCGTCAAACAGCGCGTCCCCGCCGTCCATCACATCCAAGTTGAGCTAGAAACGCCAACAAAGCGGCAGCAGGGGTAACTAATCTCTGTCTATGTCTGAATTAAAGAGTTTGCTCAAAAATTCTTAAGACATCATAATTCATATTGACAAGTATACAAGATGTAGTATACTCTTGGTATAATACATAATTAGGGTCTTCAAATGTGGCAGTCAAGCTACGAGCAACAACTTCTTTCCGGCTGGGAAGAAGTTTACAAAAAAGGTCAACTTACACTATGGATAATGCTGGCGCTTAAGGATGGACCAAAGCATATGTCACAACTAAAGCTTTTTATTGTAAAAAATAGTGGTGGTACGTTATCCGCTGACGATAAAAGCCTGTATCGTGCACTAAGACGATATTATGACGTTGAAATGCTCGATTTTTCTAGCCAGGAAGCTCCAGGTGGACCAGACCTAAAAGTTTACCGACTTACCGAACTGGGGAGCCGGCTTTTAGAAAGTTTTTTAGAACGAAATATCATTCGGCCATTCTATAACGTCACCATGGAGAGATTAATTAAGAAAGGTCCGTACAATGCATAGCTATATAAAGACATTGCTAAACGATATCAAAAATAGCAGTTGGAACTTCAAAACTTTTGTATGTACATCATTGGCAGTGGGCGTATTTGTTACGCTAACCATTGTCCCTCCATATCCGAGTTATGAACCGGCCCCATTTGGGGGCTTCTTTGTGAGCTTTGTCCCAAGTAGCAACCTTTCCGCATTGCCAATTACTTATGGACAAGTAGTGGTAACAATATTCTTAGCAATCATGGCCTTTCTATGGTTTACTGACAGTCGTCGCAACTACCGGCTCAGTCGCGGAGAAGTGTATACCTGGACCTCGCTAGTTATTTTACTTATTTTAATTATTCTTAACGGATTATATTTCTGGGTACCGCTTGCATTCAACTCAAGCTCGCGGGCCCAAAGCTGGGGAATTTGGATAGATAGTTTTTCGCTCGCAACAAAAGTTCTTTTTATGCGCCTCATTTTGCTACCAATCGATATCTATTACCGTAGGCGAACTAAGTCGGTCAAGGGCATATCAAGCAGAAATATATTCAAATAGATGGGTGTCTGCTCCGAGCGCAAAAGGACAAGCCTTTTCCAACAAAAGGCGGTTAGATCTTCGGATCAGGCTCGCCCCCGGCAACACTCTTTATAAACTAATCCCAGCCTTTACTTTCGATATTCGCTCTGGGGTTTACTTACACCCACCAAGCCTGTAACCTTAATAATCGTTATGAAAAAACGTTACCTCATTATTATTGCGGTACTGGCCCTCATCACTGGCCTTATTGGGCTGGGGCTTAACCATCAAAACGTAATATCATCCGCGCGCAGTATTATTGCTAAAGACCAAGCCGGCGACGACATAACTGCCGATCTCAACAAATTGAGCAACTATGTTCACAGTCACAGCCGTGCAAGTGTTACGTTTAGCCTAGAAGGTAGTTATAAGCGCGCCATCCTAGCCGCCGAGCAAGCTTCAATTCCGACGGCTAACCCTGCTGTCTATGCCGCCGCCCAAAAAGCCTGCCAGGTTAGCGACGCAGTCAAAACGGCTCGTTGCATGGAGGCATATGTTCAATCTAACTCTACCCCTGGTACCCAACCAAAACCCCCAGTATTACCAGATCATTCAGCTTACGTTTATCGGTTGAATGCCCCCGCTTGGGCGCCTGATCTTGCTGGCGTAAGCTTCTTAATTGCGCTAATTAGCTTGGCCCTGGCGATCTGGCTGGGTATTATGAAAACAAAGACTAATAAATAAAGCTATAAGCACTTCGTGTATAATTGTTTAATATGACTCCACATCGCATAATGAACATTCTCATGCCCACCGCCCGCCAGGCTCTAGTATCGCTGGCCCTATCATTATCAATGCTAATGCTCGTCTTCCAGAGTC
Organism: Candidatus Parcubacteria bacterium; assembly: GCA_963718875.1. Classification (GTDB taxonomy): domain Bacteria; phylum Patescibacteriota; class Saccharimonadia; order UBA4664; family JBIOIQ01. Next base: position 31,620 of record OY970378.1, on the reverse strand, counting down.
TGGTTTTACCGCACCTCCTGGGCGGAAATGGCTTCGCTCCGTACCTAGAAGCCGGTAAGCAGCAACAGCTCGTTAACCTCAACAGTTTTTCTTTGGTTCGGTTGGGGGTTCAGGGCCTATTTTGGGCTATCGTAGGGCTATGCGCCTACATTATTTATCTAGGTCTGGTAAATGCCGTTGTTGAAGCCCGAAATGAGGTGGTGCTTAGCACTGAGTTCGCCAACAAAGGTAGCCTTTCCAAATGGATAAAAAAAATTCGCTTGCAGTTCGTTTTACTTGCAGTAGTAGTGTTTGCTCTGATTGTTACCGCCCAATATGGAGTTGATTTGTGGTTTAATATGGCAGGTCGCTTAATTATTGAAGGCTACTCACTTGGAAACGCTCTTGCTGCTGTAGGCAGCGTTATTGGCCTGGCAATCAATATATATCTATTGTGGATCTTAAGCGAAGCCGCCGTTACTGCCGATCGATAAGCCAAATAAACCTGAATCAAGAAACCTCTACATCTGTTAACCTCACTTGTCATCCTACGTCCGTCAAGCGACGGATGACCGGAGGATCTGATTCCCTATCCGGAGCACCAAACTAGGCAAGGGTGGAGTTTGGCTTCCGATAGGGAATGACAGGTTGGGAGTTTCTTGATTCAGGTAAATAATCATTTACAAATTTAAAAAACTGTGCTAAGATTCAGCCGTAAGATAAATTAGGGTTCTAAGAGAAAGAACCAATCGTCCTAGTAAGAGAAGCGACCATCGCTGATTGGCTAGAATGATGAAGAAGGAGCCAATCAGTGGCAAAAAAATTATTTGTAGGCAATTTAGCCTATTCAGTAACAAGTGATCAATTAAGAGACATGTTTGTCAGTTTTGGTACTGTTGATAGCGCTACAGTTATCACCGACCGCGACAGTGGACGTTCTAAAGGCTTCGGCTTTGTAGAATTTTCAAACGACGCCGAAGCCGATGCAGCTATCAAGCAGCTCGACGGAAGCGACGTAGACGGACGCAAATTGACCGTTAACGAGGCTCGTCCAAAAACTGAGTCACGATTCTAATTAGATTCTAACTAGATAACTAAAAAAGCCCCTTGCTTTACAGCGGGGGCTTTTTAGTTGCCGCTAGAACTTTTCACTATATAAATCACTTATTATGGCTTCACTATTACATATAAACATATCCCCATTCTAATTCTGCAGCTCAGATTCAATTTTGTAATCTACTTCTCCTATGTCATGTTGAGCCTGTCTGCCGACAGGCAGGCGAAGTCGAAACATCTATCTGGATAGATCTCTCCGCTCCGGTCGAGATGACATATGGGGTTTTGAGACTCAGGTCTTGTAATACAACATATAAGCATAACCCTATTTCTAGCTGGCAACTTGTTTTGTAAAAAGCGTTTTGACGCTTCTTAACGACATCTGCAAGCAACCACCCTCATTGCAATTCTTGTATAGGTCTAACATAGACTGCTTTTAAGCGCTTTAAACATGTCTAACTTAGACCTATAGCAAATGTGTATGCCCTAGGCACCTTTAAAAAGCCGAAATCCAACCCAAAAAAGGACCCGCGATCCACTCACCGAGGATGACAAGTATGGAGGGTTTTGAATTCAGGGCTATTCTATTACCAAGACAACCCACATGTCTATTTAAAGGTTTTCGCGAATTATATAATTCTAATAATACCCAAAAATGAAGTACCGGATCCCTTACGCTTGACTGTTTTGGTTCAGGGTCGGGCAGACGATAAGGGTAACGAGGGGAAGACAACGAGGGAAAGAAAACGAGAGGGAGAACCCCCCACAGCTTACCATTAAAAGAGTTTTTCTTTTTACCTGTCATATCGGCAATTTCAAGTAAGACTTAATTATGGCTACAAGCTCTGTTACGACATCCTTGCGAGTTAAATCAGATACATATAATTATATACTTGGCATAGTTATAAAATATGGTTTCATCACCTAAAATATTGCTACAAAAAAAGGCCCCTTGCGAGGCCTTTAATTGTTTGAGCTATTTTTTCTGCTTAGCTTGGTACTCTTTAATGGCAGTAACTACTTTCCCGCTGTCTTTCATGTTTTCCCAGAATAGCACTTGCTGTCGGGATACGTACATTGAGTCTTCTGGACCATGCAATTCACCACCCAGCTTGGCTAGTGAAACAGATTGCTGGGCTTGCTGCGACGAGTCTTTTGGTTGCACAGCCTGCTGAACCTGTAAATAATAAATGTCTGTTAATTTAACATAGTCATTGGCCACACCTGAAAGTTTACCAAAGTATACTTGGCCATTTGTTAGAAACAATGCTTGGTATTCTTTGTTTGACACGGCTTGGTTGGCTGTAAAAGCGTTAAAACCCTTCGATAGCAGCCCGATAATTCCCAGTGCAGCCAAAACACCAATCAAGCCATACAAAACTTTATTTAAATTTTGGCTTTTTACTCGCAAGCTCTCACGAGCTACCGGTGCTGGTGCTGGTTCCGGACGTGATGATTGCTGTTGTTGACGAACATCCATAAAAAACTGCCTCACAAATTAACGTTACCGTTATTGTATATCAGGTATAAAGGTGACGCAAGAGGTAAAGGGCGGTGTATAATCATAAGTATAATGCCGACGTTAAACAGCTTACTTTTAAAGTCTTTCACAATGTTTCATATCTTTTGGCTTACAGGGCTATTGGCTTTGGTTCTTATTGTCACTGCCCGCGCTTCGGCACAAGACAGTAGAGTTACAACGTCCGTCGGACATCGTATTACCGGCGCCGTTACTGAAGGGACATTGGTAGTAAGTGATAACGCTAGCGCGGGCTTTGCTAAGCCGGCTACAATTTCAAGCTCTAGCGATTTGATTGGCGTGGTAGTTGGATCTGAAGAACCGCTTTTGACAGTTAATTCCGGCAGCGGCCAGCGCCAGGTTGCTATTAATGGCTTGGCCTACGCACTAGTTTCAGACATAAATGGCGAAGTAAAAAAAGGGGATTATATAACAGCTTCGTCTATAGCCGGCGTTGGAATGAAATCAACATCTGAGTCTCGGGTGCTAGGACTGGCTAAAACGGATCTGGGTTCCTCGTCCAATGTTCAAACTATTCAAGCCGAAAACGTTGACGGCGCAACAGTATCTACTCGTGTTGGAAGAGTTTTGGTACAAATAAACGTTGGTTATTATGGTGGCCCGCCCAACGCCAATCGGGGCATAATTCCGCAAGCCTTACAAGACTTTAGTAATACAGTTGCTGGCCGACAGGTTTCGTCCACCCGCATTTTAATCAGTGGCCTGCTTTTATTGGTTGCTTTAATTATATCGGTCACTCTTGTATATAGTGCAGTCGGCAGCAGCATTATATCCATCGGTCGCAACCCCTTGTCGAAATTACCCGTTCGAAAAAGCTTACTGCAAATATTGGGATTAGTCGGTATTATTTTACTGGTTACGCTTATTTCGGTATACTTGATATTAAGTAGGTGAGCAGAATGATAATTTTAATTAAAGATCTTATAGTCTTCCGTCTTTCGTCTTTCGTCTTCCGTTTGCTACGGTATACGGATAACGGTATGCGGCTCACGGCTTCTGCATGAACCAGTATTATGCCGTATTTGCGGTCATCATTGCGCTTGGCGTAATCAACCTTGGTAGCTTGTACTGGGTTTTAGTGCTTCAAAAAAGGCTAAAACTTGCTCCATTAAAAACCCCCAATCTAGTCGAGGCCAGCAATGACCAGGCTCATACCATTCTTGTAGCCGAAGAATTACTACGTTTAGAAAATGTTGCCAAGGATGATATTCAAAAAGTCTTGATTAACGTCACTAAACACTTTCAAGAGGATCTTGCTAATACTTCGAAAAAAGTTAACACCAAAGTCGAAGAACTAACGGACAAGGTCATTGCTGATGAGCTTACCAAGTACCAAGACGCTTTTGGTGAAATGCGCCAGGCTTCAATTGAAACTCTTAGTCGAATACAGACTACAATTAAAGAAGAAAGCCAAAAGCAAAGCCAAGACATGACTGTAGTAGTAGAAGCAGAAAAACAAAAAATTATCGAAGCCTTTGAGCACAATATGGGCGACATTATAGCTGGATATTTAGTAGAAACATTGGGAACCAATGTCGATCTTGGCGCCCAAAGGGGATATCTTTTCGCCACTCTAGAGCATCACAAAGACGAAATTAAAAAGGCCCTTGATAGTGGGCTATAAGCTAAGTCCCATCACAATTGGTCGTGATGATTTGGAGCTACTGTACTTAGAGGCCTCAGAGTTAGTTGATTTGTCGCGAGAACATAGTCTCACTCCTACCAAAACTTTTACTACAGCTGCTGTTTCGCCAGGACTCACGGAGGTGTTATCGATGAAATCAAGCCAAACTCTCCCAGCCCTATTTGAGTTAGAAAAAGCCCTATCTTGGCTCGAACAACTAAAAACCTCCGCTCCGGAAATACGCCTAACATTACCAGGTCTGCCCACTGCTCAACTAAGAAACGATATTGTGGTTTGGTTCCGTAACGAAATACATGCTTTTGCATTGCTTGCGTTTGAATACAATCGGGCTTTGGCGGGAGGGTTTGCACTACGCACGGGCAGCAAGCTTCATGATTTTTCGTTCCGCAAAGCTCTTTTAAACGACTCTGAAGCGATGGTAAAGGTTATGAAGCGATACACGGTGGGTACAGCCAAAGATGTTTGAAAACCAAACTTTTCAGGCATTAATAGACCAAGACAATCCCACAGGAGAGGTAGTAGCAGTAAACCGATTTCTCGTCAAAGTTAAGGGGCTGCGACATATAGCAGTAGGGGCTCTGGTGATGTTTGAAAATGGAGAACAAGGGTTGGTCCGGGAAATAACCGCCGACATGGTGACTGTCTTGAATTTGAACAGCGAAAAAATAACTCTCAAGACACTGGTTGTTTTGCAAAATGAAACACTGACAACCCCAGTGGGTGAAGAGCTGGTAGGAAGAGTAATTTCAGCTTTGGGAGTCCCGCTTGATGGAAAAGGGCCGATTGCGGTTGCACAGGCTCAATCAATTTTTGCCACAGCTCCTGGTATTATGGAGCGAAGCCTACTAAATGAACAGCTCATAACGGGGACTACTTTAGTAGATACCTTGTTCCCTATAGTATTAGGACAGCGTATTGCGGTCCTAGGTGACACTCGAGCTGGCAAAACAGCTTTTCTTACTAGCTTGACGGTTAATCAGTTAGGAACGGGTCATATTGTTATTTATGTCTTAATTAGCAAGCGCAAAGTCGACGTTGATAATCTTATTACCAAATTAACCGCGACTGGAGCATTGGAACACACGATTGTCATGATTGCGAGCATTTTCGACTCATTGGCCCAGTCATACATAATACCTTATGCTGCTGCCACTATTGCCGAATATTTGTGGCATAAGGGCCACGACGTGGTGGTCATTTATGACGATCTTTCAAGTCATGCCAAAGTCTATCGCGAAATTTCTTTGTTATCACAGGTGCCCCCAGGTCGTGATTCTTACCCCGGTGATATGTTTTATGCTCACTCGTCTTTATTGGAGCGAGCTGGCAAACTAGCCAGCAATGGCAAAACTCTCACTGCGATCCCGGTGGTAGTAACACCAAGCGACGACATTACAGCTTATTTGCCGACTAGCATAATGTCTATTACAGATGGGCAAATCATTTTTGCGCTAGAGCAATTTCGCCAAGGCATTCGCCCTGCCGTCGATGCCGGCTTGAGTGTTTCGCGGGTTGGGGGTAGAGCCCAAAACACATTACGAAAAAATTTATCGAGTAATCTGTTTAAAACACTGGCTGGATACCGCCAGGCCTCGGAGTTTTCACACTTTGGTTCAGAGCTTGCCCTAGAGTCTCAAGCCAGTTTAGAGTTGGGAAAAAATATTTATGAAGTTTTCAAGCAAACCCCCGATGAGCGCTATACTTTAACTGAGCAACAGCTCATGCTGTCTGCTGTACTTAATGCGGCAGGTAAAATCAAACTTAACGTCGACTCGCTTAAGCGCCAAACCAAAGAACTAGCCTTAGAGTTATCAACTGAACAACATTTTGATTCTGCAATAAGCCAGTTAATTAAATCTAACTCTATTCAAGCGTCAGCATGAAGCGAGCACTTGTAATCCAAAACGAGGTCCATCAAATAGGCATGATTGGCGATTTAACCAACGTCTTTGAAGGTATTGCTAGTTTAAGGATTGCTCGAATTCGGGATAAAGTAATATCGTCAAAAGTTTTTTTTGCTGAGCTGTGGCATATATATACGCAGTTACGCGCTGACCCTGCTCAGCGTTTGGTGGGAAGTTCTTCGCGGTCTGCCGTCAAAGATCTTTTTATTGTTATTACATCTGAAGGCGGTTTAAGCGGCGACATCGATAGCAAGATAATTGAAAGAGTCAAACAGGATTACGACCCAAAAACCATCGATTGTATTGTTCTTGGTTCGCATGGTGCCATATTACTGGCCGAAATGGGAATACCAATTGTTAAGGGCTACCATTTGCCCGAATCCGATACAGCCCTCGAAGTCCGGACTATTATTGAGGCCTTGTCCAACTATCGTAATGCAGCCGTATATTATCAGACATACGTCTCATTGGGCGTTCAGGAGGTAGCCAGAATTGATCTTATTTCAGCGGTTAAGGCCTTGGGTAGTGATATTAAAAACACCACAGAAATAATCAGCAGTCGAGATTATATTTTTGAGCCATCACTGATGGAAGTAATTAATTATATGGAATCAGTGGTACTCGGGGTGACTTTGGGACAAGTTATTTTAGAGTCGCACTTGGCCCAATACGCCAGTCGCTTTAACGCTATGAGTTTAGCCAAGCAACGAGCCCTGGACTATAAAAACGAATTAATGCTCGATTACCGCCGAGCAAAACGAGCTGAAACGGATGAACGGCTCAAGGAAGTTATGGTATCGTTGAGGCTATTATGACAGCGACAGAAAACTTTTCGGGTGCTATCACGGCCATACGTGGCCTTGTTGTCTATGTTACTTTGGTGGGTCCCAAACCTGTTTTACGTGAACTCCTAGCCATTTCTGACCATCCTGAGGTCTTATTGGAGCTGCAATATTTTATTGATGAATCAACCGCCATTTGCATTAACCTTACAAACAGCCCATTAGTGAAACGTGGGGGGCAAGTGAGTGCAATCGGACATAGCATCGCCGTTCCTGTGGGCGCAAGCGTGATGGGTCGCGCTTTCAATGCCTTAGGCCAGCCTATTGACGGTTTAGAATTTCCTTCCGATGTGGAATGGAAATCTATTTATGAAACAGCCACCCAACATGAGGCTTACGAAGAAGTTGTTAAACCCGAGCTGCTCGAAACTGGACTCAAAGTAATTGACTTTCTTACGCCCTTTGTGAAAGGTCGAAAAATCGGTATCGTTGGAGGAGCTGGCGTCGGGAAAACTGTTCTTACTATGGAGCTTATGCATAATATCGCTCAAGATAGTAAAAAGCTGTCAATTTTTACCGGTATCGGTGAGCGCATTCGGGAAGGTCACGAACTTTACGCCACCCTCAAGGAGCGGCAGCTACTCGCCAACACAATTGTGTTTTTGGGTCAGATGAATGAAACCCCAGCTTTGCGCTCAGTGGTGGGATTGTCAGCTACGACGGTGGCGGAGTACTTTCGCGACGTCCAGCACCGTGACGTACTATTTTTTGTGGACAATATCTACCGCCATATTCAAGCCGTCAATGAACTCTCGACCACTATAGGCCAGTTACCTTCTGAGGGCGGCTACCAACCAACGCTATTTTCTGATTTACGACGTTTTGAGGACCGCTTAAGCTCCAACCACAATGGTTCAATCACATCAGTCCAAGCGATTTTTATTCCGGCAGATGATCTCAGTGACCCTGCAGTTCAAGAAATTCAACAGCAGCTCGATTCGGTAATTGTATTGTCGCGTGCCGTGGCCGAAAATGGCATCCGTCCGGCCGTTGATTTGATTCGAACATCTTCATCGCTCCTTACTCCCGAAATAGTAGGGGAGCGACACTACTTTTTGGCGGCTCAAGTGCAAGCCATCATGCAGAAATACGATTCATTAAAAAACATCATTTCTATTATTGGTGAGAACGAACTTTCTGCAAATGATCGGGCAGATTATCAAAAAGCCGGAAAGTTAATTCAGTTTTTTTCTCAAAAATTGTTTGTAACAGAGGATTTAACTGGGGAAAAAGGAGAGTACTTTACTCGCGAGCAAACGTTAACGGGGATTGAAGAAATCCTTATTTGATTATGACTAAAAAAGTGTCATCACCAACATCATCAAAGACTGCCCAAAAACTCAATGTCAAAGTTTTTTCTCCTTATCAAATGTACTACCAAGGGGCGGCAGTGTCGCTTTCAGCCAACAACAAAACCGGTCCATTTGATATTCTTTACGACCATGCCAATTTTTTTACCCTTCTCATTGCTTGTGACGTGGTGGTAGAGACTGGCTATGAAAGCTTAAGTTTTCCGGTGAACCATGGCATTATCAAAGTACTTGATAACACTGTTACAGTTTTTGCGGACGTCTAGGCCGATTAGGGTAGTTACTGCGTAACAAGATAATCAAACACATATTGTGCCCCCGGAGTGGGATTAATGATATTAATAGTAAAAGCTGTAACTGATCGGGTTACGTAATATTGAGAACCGGCTGAACTAGTATTAACAGGTGTTAAATTAACGTGAGGTGTGCTGGTGTATGGAGTGCGAAAGTTTAGCTTCACCATTTCTCCGCCAATTGGGCTGCCCCCAACTGTAAAAGTAATGGTTCCGCTAGTATCGTTTCCACTGATAACAAAACTTCCACCTCCTGCCGCAACTGCCATGGCTCCCGATGGGTTAGCGCCAGTGGTCACAATGTGCCCGAAGGATAAACCGCCGATGCTGGCAGTTTTTACAGTTAAAGAGTCAGCCGATAAACTCCCTGCAAAAGCAGCCCCGCTGTTGAATGTGGCATTACCTCCAAAACTACTTAAGCCCGTAACAGTCAGATTATTACCTACTAAAAGCGCACCCTTGGTGGTGACATCTCCTTGCAAAAGCGTTACGCCGCCAACTTGAAAGTTTTTGCCTACGTCAATACTGCTGGGGCTGAAGATGCCGCTAATAGATAAGTCTTTTAGGGTTGTTGCACCAGAAACCTTAAGCGTATTGTCGAATGTAGTAGGGCTATGGAACGTCAAGTCTTGGTTAGACCCCCCGCCGCTAATATTTTTTGACGAAAGTTTTTGCAAATCAGTATCCGATAAAGACCCGCTCGACGTCTGTCCAGAACGTTTGGCTCCATTTGTGATATAAAGCACAATAATAATTGCTACTAAGCCTGCTACCAGTAGGCCAGCAATTATGCTAGTCCTACGAGCTCTGCGCAAGGTGTCGAACGGCGAACGACGTTTAGCTGTTGATGCAGATCCGTCGAGGGAAGCATCCAAGGGCATTAAGGGTGCCACTCCAGACGTCTGGGTGTTGGGATCCTGGGTTTGCGGATCGGGACGAATATTGGGAGAAGATGGCTGCACAAAAAAACTTCTTAACGCTTAACATAATACTGCTTATGGCTAGTCTTGTACAACGGCATCCATTTAACATTTAACACCTCGGGAACAATTAACATTTGACCCTTCGTCTTCGCTCAGGGCAGGCATTTGACACTTCAGTTCCTCAAAACATAATTAACCAGCTCAAAGCTCAAAGCTCAAAGCTCAAAGCTCAAAGCTCAAAGCTCAAAGCTCAAAGCTCAAAGCTCAAAGCTCAAAGCTCAAAGCTCAAAGCTCAAAGCTCAAAGCTCAAAGCTCAAAGCTCAAAGCTCAAAGCTCAAAGCTCAAAGCTCAAAGCTCAAAGCTCAAAGCTCAAAGCTCAAAGCTCAAAGCTCAAAGCTCAAAGCTCAAAGCTCAAAGCTCAAAGCTCAAAGCTCAAAGCTCAAAGCTCAAAGCTCAAAGCTATTATGCTACAATAACCTTGATGAAACCAAAGCTTAGTCCCCATCGCCACACTGGTCGTTATCAACCCCACCATCACACTTCTTACGGATCGCTGCTTTTTGTGACTTTACTTGCTGGAGTCATCTTAGCTGGCCTTACTGCTTTCGCCCAAGCTGACGATCCTCCTCCTGTTACTAGTACCATATCTGTCCAGGCGGTCGTGCCGGGGGCTATCCCTAAAAATGGGCCTATTATTACAGCCCCAGCAAATGGCCAGCGCTTCACCAGTAACCCCATCAATATTAGGGGTACCTGTCAAAGCGGGCTACTGGTCAACGTTTATAAAAACGATGTACTTGCTGGGGCCGTCATTTGTGATCGTACGGGGCAATTTGCCATGCAGGCCGACCTTTTTATAGGGCAAAACAAATTGGTAGCAAAAATGCTAAATCAAGCCAACCAATCAAGCCCAGATTCAAATGAAGTGATTGCGTACTACGATTTACCGTCCAGCCCCCTTAATGTCATTAACGGTTCGGTTAATGGCCAAAACGGCAACGTCATCATTAAAGCCCCCAGCATCTATAAAGGCAGTGTTCCTGGTCAGAATGTTAGTTGGGAAGTCGAAGTACTCGGCGGTCAAGCCCCATATGCCGTTAGTGTGGATTGGGGCGATGGAACAAGCAATCTCTTCACCCGCACAACTCCCGGCAAGTTCACCATCACCCATACATACAAAAAAGCTGGCGGTTATAAGGGCAGTTACGTTTTAACCATTAAAGCGGTAGATTCGGTTGGCACAGCTGGTCTGTTACAGTTAGCCGCCATCGTGAATAACGACGTCGGAGCCGCGCTTACTACAAGCCGACCTACTGGGGGACAGTTGCTTTTGGCCTGGCCAATCTGGGCGCTTCTGCTTTTAATGGTAGTTAGCTTTTGGTTGGGTGAATGGCGAGGACGTAAAGCTGAGGAGCGAGGACTACCACAAACTCCAGCGTTAGGTACTTAAAGTAGCATGCCTCCGGATATGACTAAAACTTCAAAACCGCGACGACTCATTATATTAGGAACAGTCTGTATTGTCATGATATTGCTTGCGGTCGGGTGGCTCTTGAAAAATCTGCTCTCTAATCCTGCCCAAGGCACGGTTCAAACAAAAACCCCTACAGCCTCTGTCGCCAGCCGCAAAAAAGTAACATATATAGAACTGAAAGGAAAAACTTTTACCCTTTCTTATCCCTCGTCCTTTAGTTTAGCCCCGCTTGGGAATGGCGCGAGCTATGGCGATCTTGACAATTTTCTTCTTAATACTAGTAGCATCGCCGGCTCCGACCATCTGGCGGTAGCCGTCCAGGCTCGCTTTACCAATATAAATGAAAATTCCTCATATCGTTTTCGTCAACTTAGGCCAGAACTTTATACTCAAACAAAAGCACAGGTAGGCGGAAGTGAAGCCATCATAATGACAAAAACTCAGGAAGGCTATGAGCAAACGGTTTTTATTCCGCGCCACGATAAGCTAGCCACAATTGCTTTTACGTCGCCACAAGCAGATGCCGATGAGCATGGCGCAGTCATGGATCACATTATGTCCACTTTTCGCTGGAACTAACCTCAGGTTCATTACGCTAAAACGGAACAAGCTACAATCTAACTAGGACAAACCAGTTAGCCTCTAGATGACCAGAGCTGTTTAAGTAAAGTTTTGAAACTTTTAGCGGACAGGGCTGTCATAATGCTAAGTTGCGTTTTTTCGGTTCGGACACGCGGCATCTTACATATTTGTTGAGCCCAGCGTCTACCGACAGGTAGATGCTGGGCAAGTAGCACACATTTAAGATAAGACCATTTAAATGTCTTTGTGCAGCCTCTCCTATCTCCCGCTAGCAGAAGTCAAAAGTCTTTTAGCAGCTTGACGTCTGTGGTAATCCCTTAGTGTTTTTGAACGAAGAGATAACTAGCCCACTAACCTAGCTTTTTATTTAAGAGAGTGCCTATGCCTTTTTCGGGCAGGAAGTACTTATGTCTTTTTAGGGTGTTTGACGAATTATATAATTTTGAAATTTGTATGGTTAATTTAACCATACAACCTGCCTATTATGCCTCACATTTTCAGCCAGATGCTCAACCTGGGCTATTGCATTTTTTAAAAAGACAAATAGTTATATAACACGTTATATAACTTCCTAAAAACCTCAAAAATGATACGCCTTCACCTGGTCTTTAAGTCGGGTTCTTTAAAACTAAAATTAACCTGGCCGAAAATGATTGAAGCTGTCTGGACCGGTTTGTGATCCGTATCGGGGATTGGCTTCTGAGGACGCTTCTTACCAAGATATTGCTAGAGTTCCATGCTAAAGAAAAGCCACCCGGAGTTATTGAAAGTCCATTTACACTGCATAAAAGTATGCTTTCCGCTTTAAGCGTAATGAACCAACCCTAGTCCCGTTGTAAAACGCCTATGCTTATCTTATGATAAGGGTATGAGTGGATGGTTTAGTACTTTTTTAGGCGGTACAGTTATGCTGTTAGCCGCATTGCCGTCAAGCACAACCTATCAGCTGCATAATTACAGCATAGGGACTGGCGGTACAGCTAGTTCGGCTTCGACTACTTATAGAGTAAATGGCACAGCCGGAGAACAAAGTACCGCTCAGTCTACGGGTACTGCAAAGGCGGTTCAATCCGGAAATAATAATGCTCAAAACTCCAACGTTCCCACTATTACCATTACCAATGTTAATAATTTCTATAATAAGCTACTTATTACTATTGGTACCCAAGGCAATCCTACGGATGCATTGTACGCAGTAGCGATTAGCACCGACGCATTTGCTAGTAACATTAATTACGTAAAAAGCGACAATACGGTTGGCACGACCTTGGTTTACCCAACAGACTACCGAACCTACTCGTCATGGGGTAGCGGCTCGGGAACAACGGTAATAGGCTTAACTCCCAACACTACTTACACCGTTAAAGCCAGGGCAATTCAGGGTAGATTTACAGAGTCAGCTTACGGGCCTACTGCGGCTGCATCAACGTCCACTGCTCAATTATCTTTTTCTGTCTCTCCCAGCACGGTAGACCTAGGTACGCTTTCGGCCGGGAGCGTTATTACCGCTACCCCCAACGGCAGTATCACACTTGATACCAATGCCGAATCCGGGGGAAATGTTTATGTGGCCTCAAAAAATGCCGGGCTTAAAAGTAATGTGGTTGGGCCACTAATTGTTTCTTCGACCGCCGATCTTAGTGCAGCCTCATCGGGCTATGGGGCACAAGGAGCTAGTGCTACTCAATCAAGCGGAGGTCCATTTACGGTAGCAAGCCCATTTAATGGCTCCACAAATAACGTTGGAGGGCTGGCGTTAGCTTTTCAAACTATTTTTAATAGCACTGCCCCAATAACGGGCGGTTCGGCTCAGATTGTCATTAAGGCTAAAGCTAGCGCCACAACCCCGTCAGCCAGCGACTACACAGATACTCTAACACTAGTCGCCTCGGGATCGTTTTAGCCAATAAAGGCCAAAAAAAGCTGACCCACGTGCACTTTTAGTTCTCTTCCTATTGTCATCTCGATCCGTCAGTCGACGGAAGAGATCTATCTGGATAGATGTTTCGACAAGCTCAACATGACATCAAAATTCGCAAAGTGCACGTGGGTCAGAAAAAAAGCTTGACAGCATAAGAACTTTGATCCAAACTCTTAATGTATTCATATAAAAAAACAAAAATAAAAAAAGGGGAAACTCAACAACAGCCATGAAAATACACAATCATAAAATATTTCAGCGCTTTCGAATAGCCAGCATCGTAGCTTTACTATTCCAAGCTTTTGTTCCATTTATGGTAGGCACTGCCGCCGCCGCTCCGTACACTTATGCTTTAGTTCGTTTTGATCGTCTTTCCGCGGGTACGGTCTTTACTTCCGGAACCGTTTGCGTCAACGCAACCGCGGGCAATGTAGCTGGCACCGAAACCACCGTCAGGGTAGTGTTTCCTACGGGCTTTACTGTCAGCACTACACCTGCTAACTGGACGGTTAACAGTACATCTAACACCTCGTGGCCTGTGGGGGCAGTATCATGGACCGGCATCTCTCTACCTACTAATGCGCCCACCGGTCAAACCGTCGACTTTGTAAGCGGTGACCTTGCCTCGGCAAATATTTATTGTTTTAACTGGACCAACACAACCACAGCCCTTAGTACGCCAGCCAGTGCGGGGAACAACCTGACCGGCTCAGTTACAACCCGTACAGGCGCTTACCCAGGTACTGCCGACGCCGCCTCTAGTAACTACGCCACTTCTGTAATAGGCTCCGGTGGAACAGGCGATCAAGTTAATGTTACAGCCACTGTTCCGCCAACCTTCATCTTTACTCTAAGTGGTAACTCCCAACCATTTAGTACCAACCTAGATCCTGCTACCACTGTCTCAACGGCGGCCTTAAACATTTCTGTCACCACCAACGCCTCGGCTGGTTGGGTGGCTTACGTCAAGGATTTAAGTGCCAATGCCAAAACCGTTTCCGATACTTCCTCGGGCAACTTACATGGAGCCCTCATGTCACCAACTGCTGCTAACTACAAAATATCTAACAACACCACTAACTCAATTGGTACTGCTGCTCACACTAATACGGCCGGTGCTGAAGACTACGGTTTTGCTGTTACCTCTGTTACCGCCGGTGGTGGTGGCCAAGCTGGAACCCCCAGTGCCAATGCCGCCTACGACTCTACGGGTGGATTTGCCACCTGCTCCGGTAACGGTACCTGTAAAATGGGCCCCATTAACCCCAGCTTTTATTCCCCATTTGCCTCCTCAACCGGAACTTCAGCTGGTGACGTCATTAGCTTTGTAGAGCGTGCCAACATTGCTGGTATTACTCCTGCCGCCACCGACTACGCCGACACTCTAACTATTGTTGCCGCTGGCAGGTTCTAAAAGATACTTTTACTTTAGTTATAACAAAAAGACCTTCATACGAGGGTCTTTTTGTTATGGAACGCAGGTATCTGAAGAGAGGTTGACAATGAGTAAATTCATGATTATGATTTAAGCATTAGAGTTTTAGCAAGTGGGTTATAAATTGATGAGAAACCAGTTTCTAAATAGAAACTTCCTTCAACGCCTGCGTATTGCAAGTATCGTTGCTTTACTATTCCAAGCTTTTGTTCCGTTTATGACGGGTACGGCTATGGCGGCACCTGAGTTTAACGAAATCACAGTACGACTTGATCGCGTTGCTGCCTCCAACGGCGGTAGCGTCTTTGCTTCGGGTACGGTTTGCGCCAACATGTCTGCCGCCAATGTGGCTGGCACCGAAACTACCGCTCGAGTAGTATTCCCTACTGGATTTGTTCTTAGCGCCACCCAAGCAGATTGGGCTGTTAATAGTACAACTAACACATCGTGGCCTGCGGGGTCGGTAGCATGGACCGGCATCGCTCAGCCTACCAACGCACCTGCTGCTCAAACCGTCGATTTTGTTAGTGGCAACCTTGCTTCGGCGGCCGTTTACTGCTTTAACTGGACCAACTCCACTACCGCGCTTAGGACTCCTGCTACTTCGGGCAATAACTTGGCTGGCACAGTTACAACTCGTACAGGCGCTTACCCAGGTACTGCCGACGCCGCCACCAGCGCATATGCTGTTTCCATCATTGGTTCAAGCATCACCGCCGATCAAGTTAATGTTACAGCCACTGTTCCGCCAACTTTCA
The DNA here is from genome assembly GCA_963718875.1 of Candidatus Parcubacteria bacterium. Taxonomy (GTDB): domain Bacteria; phylum Patescibacteriota; class Saccharimonadia; order UBA4664; family JBIOIQ01. The sequence continues at coordinate 15,958 of OY970378.1, read as the reverse complement.
TCTTTACTCTAAGTGGTAATTCACAAGCATTTAGTACCAACCTAGACCCCTCTAGCACAGTCTCAACGGCGGCCTTAAACATTTCCGTCACCACCAATGCCAACGGCGGTTGGGTAGCGTATGTTAAAGATTTAAGTGCAAACGCCAAAACCGTTTCCGATACTTCCTCGGGCAACTTACATGGAGCCCTCATGTCACCAACTGCTGCTAACTACAAAATATCTAACAACACCACTAACTCAATTGGTACTGCTGCTCACACTAATACGGCCGGTGCTGAAGACTACGGTTTTGCTGTTACCTCTGTTACCGCCGGTGGTGGTGGCCAAGCTGGAACCCCCAGTGCCAATGCCGCCTACGACTCTACGGGTGGATTTGCCACCTGCTCCGGTAACGGTACCTGTAAAATGGGCCCCATTAACCCCAGCTTTTATTCCCCATTCGCCTCCTCAACCGGAACTTCAGCTGGTGACGTCATTAACTTCGTTGAGCGTGCCACTGTTTCCGGCGTTACTCCTGCCGCCACCGACTACGCCGACACTCTAACAATTGTTGCCGCCGGTAGATTCTAAACCCTGTTCCTAACACTCTTATGCTAGGGTATACTTACAACATGAAGTGGAGTGCTTTTAATTTTACCCGTTTTAGTTTAGCCATATTCCTGTCCCTCCTTTTTATCCCTCTCCCGCTCACCGCCGCCGGACAACCACTCTCCATCGCTACTTCACCTCTCCCCATTAACCTAACCGCCAATCCTGGCACTACTGTCACTGCCGACTTGCGGGTTAAAAACAATGGCACTGCTCCCGAACGTCTAAAAGTTGGCTTAATTAAGTTTGGCGCCCAGGGTGAGGACGGCTCACCAGTTTTAAGTGACCGCCAGGCTGCGGACAGCTATTTTGACTGGGTTAAATTTAGCCCCAGCGTGTTTGACGCTCCACCAGGAGAGTGGAAAACCATCAAGATGACCATCGCTATTCCTAAAACAGCTGCCTTTGGCTACTACCTGGCTGCTACTTTTTCCCGAGCGGAAGACATTAAGCCTACCGGCGCCGAAGCTGTAGTGGCCGGTTCCAGTGCCACCCTAGTGTTGCTAGCAGTTAACTCTCCTAACACTAAGCGCCAACTTACCCCTGTCAGCTTTACTGCCGACCACAAGTTCTACGAGTTCCTACCGGCTACTTTTAACATTAAGCTCCGTAATGCTGGTAATATTCACGTAGTTCCCAAAGGTAACATTTTCATTACCAAAGGCAAGAAACCTGTTTCCACCATTGACGTTAATGATTCGGGGGGCAATATCCTGCCCAACTCCAACCGTATTTACACTGCCGCCTGGAAAGATGGCTTTCCTGTCTATGTCCCTAAGCTCCAAGATGGTAAACCCATCATTAAAAACAACCAACCGGAAATGACCCTTAAGTGGGACTTTACCCAAGTTCCCAAGCTCCGTTTTGGTAAGTACACCGCCAGCTTTACCATGGCCTACAATGACGGCACCAGAGACATCCCTCTTACCGGCAGCGTTAGCTTTTGGGTAGTGCCGTGGCGGGTGATTCTCTTCGGTATAGCCGTTCCGGTTGTGCCAGCTATCCTGGTTTATTGGCTGATGAAACGACGCATGAAACGGGCCGCAAAGAGACAGCGATGACGAAGCTGGCACACTCGCTTTTTTTAATTGCCCTGTCCCTCCTTTTTATCCCTCTCCCGCTCACCGCCGCCGGACAACCACTCTCCATCGCTACTTCACCTCTCCCCATTAACCTAACCGCCAATCCTGGCACTACTGTCACTGCCGACTTGCGGGTTAAAAACAATGGCACTGCTCCCGAACGTCTAAAAGTTGGCTTAATTAAGTTTGGCGCCCAGGGTGAGGACGGCTCACCAGTTTTAAGTGACCGCCAGGCTGCGGACAGCTATTTTGACTGGGTTAAATTTAGCCCCAGCGTGTTTGACGCTCCACCAGGAGAGTGGAAAACCATCAAGATGACCATCGCTATTCCTAAAACAGCTGCCTTTGGCTACTACCTGGCTGCTACTTTTTCCCGAGCGGAAGACATTAAGCCTACCGGCGCCGAAGCTGTAGTGGCCGGTTCCAGTGCCACCCTAGTGTTGCTAGCAGTTAACTCTCCTAACACTAAGCGCCAACTTACCCCTGTCAGCTTTACTGCCGACCACAAGTTCTACGAGTTCCTACCGGCTACTTTTAACATTAAGCTCCGTAATGCTGGTAATATTCACGTAGTTCCCAAAGGTAACATTTTCATTACCAAAGGCAAGAAACCTGTTTCCACCATTGACGTTAATGATTCGGGGGGCAATATCCTGCCCAACTCCAACCGTATTTACACTGCCGCCTGGAAAGATGGCTTTCCTGTCTATGTCCCTAAGCTCCAAGATGGTAAACCCATCATTAAAAACAACCAACCGGAAATGACCCTTAAGTGGGACTTTACCCAAGTTCCCAAGCTCCGTTTTGGTAAGTACACCGCCAGCTTTACCATGGCCTACAATGACGGCACCAGAGACATCCCTCTTACCGGCAGCGTTAGCTTTTGGGTGGTGCCGTGGCGGGTGATTGGAGTTCTTGTATTCGTAAGTATTTTTATGATCATTGGGTTGCAGTCGACTGTTAAAAAAATTATCCGTAAGTTGTTACCCCGGAGGCGATAAAATGCGACGATGGTTGTTTGTAGCCTTCACTGTTGTCATTGCACTTTGCGTAGTTAAAAACAATGCTTTTGCCGCCGAGGGAGTGACAATTTCACCTCCATTTCAAAACATAACCATAACCAAAGACCAGCAGACAGCCGATTTTAGCTATTCTGTAACCAACAATGACCCGTCGCAAACTAAAACTTTTACTTTATCTACCAGCGACTTCGGTAGTCTAGACGAATCAGGAGGGGTAGCTTTCTTGGCTAGCACACCTGGTCAAATTCGCCCCCATGGGTTAGTAAATTGGCTCACGCTAAGTGATAGTACTGTGACTTTACGACCCGGCGAAGTTAAAACCATGCGGGCTAGCATTAATAATCAGCCGTCTTTGACTCCCGGAGGACATTACGGTGCCATCTTGCTAGGGGAACAGCCTACAGCAGCTGCCTCCAAAGACAAGGTAATTGTCCAATCCGTGCTCTCCACCTTGCTGTTTGTAAATAAAATCGGCGGCGAAAAATATGACCTCAAGCTAGATAGCGTTCAGCCCGCCACCGACTGGTGGCAAACGTTGTCTTTGAAAGCGCGGTTTCATAATAAGGGCAATATAGATGTCGTTCCTCGAGGAGTTATTCGTTTACTTGATCCGCGTGGTCGCGAGGTGGCTCGGGCCGCCATTAATGAGGAGTCATCGCGGATTCTGCCAGATTCTTTTCGCCGTTTTACTGTTCCCCTAATGACGACTCGGCGCATATCCGCTCCTGGTAAATACCAGCTAGTCGTTCAGTATCGTTATGATGGCCGAGATAACTTTACTACCTATAAGACAAGCCTCTACTACATTCCAAGAGGAGCCCTTATTTTACTTGCTGCGATTATATTAGGTCTTACTGTTGTTACATCTTTGGGGGTATTTATTTACAAAAGACAATTAAGGCAAAAGCATCAAAAGAGCGATTAAATAAAAATGCAGCCCCGATGCTTGGTAGCCTCGGGGCCGAGTTGAGTGGATCCGCTGTTCTTCGTGTGGGCAAGGCTCTAATCAGGGCAATACTCGTTTACTAGGACTTGACCGCTCAGAGCGAGAGGCTGGATAGGGTCGGGGCGGTGATTCTTTCGGGCCATGGCCACTATACATAACACGCAGCCTGTCAGAAGAAAGATGAGAAAGATTGGGGCGAACATACTGTAATCCCTTCGATCGGGATGCGCCGTGCTGGCGCATCAAGCTACAAGAAAAATTGTCGAATAATCAGCCCAAAAACCTATATACCATAGCACGTCAAGGTGACTATGTCAATCGCTTTTCAATTTACCGATTGTACTCAGAGGACTTGCATTAGCATAACCATTTTGATATAATCACACCTGTAACGTGTGGTGCTTGTGAGAGTGAAGTTACAGAGCGTGATATGGGTATTTTTACTCGTACCTCTATCGCTTCAAATACAAGCCACACTGCTTTTGCGTACTCGAAAAACTAAGTTTTTTGGTAAGAAACCAGCAAGACACAATCGCCACACAACACACAACACACAACACACAACTCACAAACATTGGGCACTTGGTGCTTGGATATTGGCTATTGTTTGTAACTTGTTTCTTGTGTCTTGGAGTTTGCCGCAAGCCAATGCTGCGGTCGGCATTAATTCCCAAGTTAACTTTCAGGGCAAGCTAGTCAATGTTAATGGCACCAATATTACCGACGGCAACTATAATGTTCAGTTTAAGCTCTACACCGATGGAGCCGGAACCAGTGCTGGCAACCCCGGTGGAACTTTAGTTTTTACCGAAGATCACTTGGTCAACAACTCCACCTCCATTTCCGTAAGTAGCGGTATTTTTCAAGTAAACCTTGGTGCCCAAGGCGGCAACCCGCTACCAACCAATATTTGGAATAACGACACCATTTGGCTATCGATCAACTTGGGCAACACCACCAATTGTGGCGCCACCAACGTGTTTGCCAACTGTTCGCCGGACGGGGAAATGCTACCCATGATCCGCTTTACAGCCTCCCCGTATGCCCAAAACGCGGGTCAGCTCGGCGGGCTTACCGCTAGCCAGTTTGGCCAACTAGCCGCCAACCAAACCTTTAGTGGTACCAATCTATTCCAAAACTCTAGCGCTACCGCTTTTAGGATCCAAAACGCCGGTGGCACCATTACGGCTTTAAACGTTGACGGCAGCACTGGAAATATCTCTATCAATGGCGTTTTGCAAACCGCTCCTACCAACGCCGCCAGCACCCATTCCAACGTCCTGACGCTACAAAGCGGCAATGCTAGTGGCACAACTTCAAATTCTGGCAATATTACGGTCGACTCCGGTACTGCTACTGGAACCACCGGTGTAATAAACATTGGTACCACCAATGCGTCCGCCATCAACATTGGTCACGGCGCCATCGGTGTTACCATTCCTACCTCTGCCTCCTTAACCCTCGGTGCTTCCAGCGCTGGAAGACTCGGTTCCGTCAGGTTTTTTAACGGCGCCAACTCCAACACGGTTACGCTCCAAAGCGGTGCCACCGCCAGTACTTTTAACCTAACGCTACCTACTGCAGTAGGTAGCACGGGTCAATGTGTTACCACCACCGACAACGCCGGGACCCTGGCTTTTGGCTCTTGTGCTGGGGCCGGCGGCGGGGGAGCCAACACCGCCCTTTCTAACCTAGCTAGCGTAGCTATTAATACCTCGCTATTACCGGGCACGGCCGGCGCCGTTAATATAGGTTCGGCTACTTTACCATTTGGCGAGCTGTTTATTTCCGGTACGTCCGGGACCCCCGGCACTAACAACTTCCGCTTTACAGGGGCCTCCACTAGTGGAACCAGAATCATGACCCTGCCCGACAACTCTGGCACTCTTACTCTTGGGAGTGGCTTTGCCGTCAATGGGGTGGCTTATGCTAGTAACTCTACAACCCTTGCAACAACGACTGTCGGAACAGACGGCCAATGTTTAGTCTCAAATGGGGTCGGCTTTGCTCCGACATTTCAAACCTGCTCTGGAGTTGGATCTGGCTCAACTTTGCAAGCAGCTTACGATAACGGCAATACTATTGCGACTACCGATGCTAAGGACGTTAGCATTACATTGGTTAATACCGCTACTGACTCTAACTTTTTAGTAAATATTGCCACTAGCTCTACCGGCAAATTTGCCGTCCAAAACAATGGCACCGATCTTTTGCGGGTTACAACGGCTGGCGGAACGGTAGTTAATACTGGTGGCCTCACCGTATCGGCTGGTGGAATCGACGTTAACTCCACCGGTATTACTAACGCCGGGAGTATTACCGGAGTTGGTACCAATATCACAGGCACCGGGGCCGTAACGCTCGCTTCCGGAGCTGGCACAATATTGACAGTCGACTCCGGCACCGTCGGCGCTCTCAATATTGGCACGAGTGCTAACGCCAAAACAATTACGTTAGGCAATACTACCGGGGCGACGGCCGTTAATATTGACGCTGGGTCAGCCGGTATTACCTTACAAGGTGGCCAAGTTCAGATAATGAATACAGGGGTTGGAACTTACGATAACTACATCGATAACCCAGGCTTTGAAACTGGAAACGAGGACGAAGGATGGGTAAATAGTGCCTCTTATGCACTTGAGTCTACAGATACCCGAACCGGTAACTTCGCCGTTACCTCTACTTCAACTGCCGGCAACTTTTACTACGAACATTCAATTGATATTCCAACCCAAGGCGGGGAAATATGGTATGGCGAAGCCTGGATAAAATCTATCACCTCAGCAGGTCAAGGGGGACTAAGGTTCAACTGGAAACAAAAAAATGGTACCGATTCAGCCATTACCCCAAATACCTATCCCGGGTTTGGCTCAACCACCGCCGATACATGGACCAGAATTTCTGGTAACGCCACCGCACCAGCAGATGCCGCCTTTCTACGTATCTTCTTACGTACAGGCTCAGGCACCACTGGCGTAGTTCATAAATGGGATGATATATACGTAACCAAAGAGATGACGCTACCCGAGCTAAATCTTAATGGAAATCTTCTCACCGGAGGCACTATTCGTCTTGGCAGTACTGGGATTCTGCAAAACGTTTCGCTCGACAACACCAACTCAGTCACTGCCAATACCAATATTCTTACCGCTGGTACCTTGGGGGTAGCTAGGGGAGGCACGGGCGCGGCTACCTTTACACTCAATGGAGTACTGTTGGGTAATAACGCCTCGGCGCTTAATGTAACAGCTGCCGGTACGGCCAACCAGGTCTTTCGTGTTCCCAGCGTCGGGGGAGCACCGGCTTTTGGGTCTATTGATATCTCCCAATCAGCCGCTGTTACTGGAACCCTTGGAGTTACAAACGGTGGTACTGGCGCCGCTACGTTTACTCAGTATGGGGTACTCCTGGGCAATGGCTCCAGCACCTTGCAAGTCAGCGCTGTGGGTAATACTGGCCAATGTCTTATGGGCAATAACTCAGCTGCCCCAACTTGGCAGGCTTGCTCCGGCAGCGGTTCGGGAAACACGCTGCAAAGTGCCTACACCAACTCTGGTGTTAATGAGATTGTCTTAGACAACACCAACAAAGCATTAACAATTCGCGACAATGGCACTCCCATTACCTCAAGCCCCTTGCTAGAAGTCCAAAATAACGCCGGTACGAACACCTACTTTTCGGTTTCGGCATCCGGAGCCAATAACTCAAGCTCTGCCAATATAGCAGTCACCAACACCAATGCCAGCGCCACGGTTACTACCGTCAATGGCCTGTCTGTTACTCCTGTGGGCGGAGCCAACGCCAACACCAACGCCAATATACTCAATGCTTTAAACCTACCCAACGTCACTACCGTCACCAATAACGTCTTTAACGCTTTAACGGTTGGAACCGGCTACAACTCCATTTTGGTGGCCGGCGCCACGCCCATTATTAACGGCAGCGGCACAATCCAAAATGCCGGCTTTTCTACGGGGGTCAGTTACTCCAACATTGCTCAAGTGGGCGCGCTTAGCTCTGGCTCCCTTACTACCGGCTTTACGGCCGTTAATGTGGCTCAAGGTGGGACCGGGCGTGCTACTCTTACGGCAAATGGGATTTTGTATGGTAATGGTACCTCGGCAGTAGGCATGACGGCCGCGGCCGGTAGTGCCGGACTATGTCTGGTATCAACTGCCGGCAATCCAGTTTGGGGCTCTTGTTCCGGTGCAGGATCCGGATCAACGCTTCAGGCCGCCTACGATAATGGCAATACACTCTCAAGCGCTGGCTACACTGCCGGCCGTGACTTAGCAGTTACTCTCACCAATGAAACCACCGATTCCAACTTTACCGTCAATATCGCCACTGGTTCTACCAGTAAGTTTGCCGTCCAAAACAACGGCACCGATCTTTTGGCGGTTTCCACTACTAATGGCACAGTGGTTAATACTGGAAACCTTAATGTTCAAGCAGGCAACATCAACACAGCAGGCACCACCCGTCTTACCAACGCCGGTTTGCTGCAAAACGTCACCTACAACGGCAACACAATTGCCGTTGGGTATGGAGGCACAGGCCAGACCACGTTTACTCAATACGGCGTCATTTATGGAAACGCCACCAGCGGGCTTGGTGTCACGGCTCAAGGTACAACCGGCCAATGTTTGATTGGGCAAAACTCCGCCGCCCCAATTTGGAGCAGCTGTGCCGGTACCGGTTCTGGCTCGACCCTCCAAGCCGGCTATACTAACTCCCCCACAGCTGTCGAGATAGTGGTTGATGCAACCCGCGGTGCCCTTACCGTCCAGGACAACGCCAGTCCAATTGGAGCAAGGCTACTTGAGGTCCAAAGTAATGGTGGAGGATCAACCTACTTTGGTGTTTCCAGCACCGGCATAACCACTAGCGGCACCCTGACAGGCGGTACAACCTACACCGCCAGCACCGCTTTGCAAGCTCCGCTGCTCGATACGGCCTCAAACGTTGCCCTCAACATCGGCACCACCAACGCCAGCGTCATTAACCTCAACCAAGACACGGTTGTAGCCACTGGTCAAAACTTCTCATTGGCAGGTGGTTTAGCTAGCCAAAACGGCTACCTGTTGGCCGATGCCGCTACCAACAATTTGCTGGTAAATGGTGACTTTGAGCAGGGGACATACGGGTGGAGCGGTATTAACTCCTCCGTCACAGGAGGCTATTCTGGCGACCAAGCGGCCGAAATAACTACGCAAAGTGCGACAGTCCTCAGTAATGACTACATCCCGGTCGATCCTACTAGAGACGTGCTGCAGCTTGAAGGGTACTTTAAAAAGACAGTTGCTGGCGGTACACCAGGGGTAATGTACTTCGGCTACATTGCTTACAATGCTGCTAAGACTGCCATTACAACGGCTCCCTGCGGAACGTACTGTTACTTTGCTGCTTCGGGTTACGTTTTACCAGCCGACGGTAACTGGCACAAACTTAGCGCTACCACCACAGGTGAAGGCACCGTAGCCGGTAACTTCCCAGTAAATACTAGGTACGTTCGGGTGCTGGGGTTAATCAACTACGGCGCCACTGGCGCCACTACCCAAATGGACCACATTACCTTAAAGCGCATTAACCACGGTCCGCTGTTTGTTGGCAACAACTTTAACGCCACCAATATGACCGACCAGTATCAGGCAAGCCAACTCTATACTAGCGCTGCTGGCAACTTGGTTTTGACTGCTCACGATAGCGGTAACGTTGGCATTGGTACAACTACCCCAAATGGTATTTTTCAGGTCGCAACTCCCACTGCCGGCCCGGGAACGGTTGCTACAAACGCTACAATTACCCTTACCGGCACAAATACGGAGTTTTTAAACACATTTAAAGTCGGGGATACTATTACGGTTCAAGGCGAAACTGTTCGCACCATCGCTACAATCCCCAGCAACACTAGTCTAACTGTCACCGTTGCTTTTTCAACAACCGCCAGCCCTCTAACCTACACCTTAACCGGTGGCGAGCGTTTAACCGTTCTCGGGAACGGTAACGTTAGAGTTGGCGCCACCACTCCGGTGTCCAACGCTCTCATAGCTGCCATCTCCAATGGCAACAGCATAGAATTCGGTCACACTAATACGGCGGGATACAGAAGCACGATTGGAGCCCAATCTAACGACGGTGCGCCATTCCTGGCCTTTAATGCCGAAGCGGGTACTAACATCAACACATACCTTACTCGTGGCATTGCCGGCTCTATCCTAAAAAGCAACCTAGCAGGTGGCTTCCTGTTTGGAAATGCCCCTACTGCTACCGCCGATAACCAGGCCTTCACGCAGTCAGCGTCGCTAACCGCTGCTGGTGTCCTCAACGTTTCAACCGGCTACCAGATTGCTGGTGCTGCCGCCTCAGGCAACTACCTCCGCGGCAATGGCACTAACTTTGTCTCCAGCGCCATTCTGGCCGCCGATCTCCCAGCTGGCTCCACCAACTACATCTTTAACCAAAGTGGCTTGCAAGCATCAAGTAACTTCCATATCTCCGGTACCGGCACTGCCGATACGTCGTTTGTCACACCAACCTTAGCTGCTCCCGCTGCCACAGGTCTTGCTATAACTGCTAATGCTACCTCCATTTGGCAAGTGGGCGGTACCAACCAGAATTTGACGGTCCAAACATCTGGTACCGGTACTCTCACCCTCGACACCGTTGGTTCTGGTACTGTTACGGTTGGTACCAATGCAACAACAATTAACCTTGGCACAGGCACAGCGGCACAAACCGCAAATGTCGGTACTTCTACGGGGACGAATGCTGTCAACATTGCTACTCCAAACAACTCTGCCAATACCATTAAAATAGGTGGTACCGGTGGCGCGGCTGCTAACTCCCACTCTGGTACCACGATTACATTACAAGCCGGAGCTACAGCTACGGTGCTAAATAATGCCGGGCTCAATCTGCAAACGTTTACTAACTCAACTACTGCTTTTCAGGTAGCAAACTCTATTGGTGCTCAATCTATCAACATTGATACCACCGACACCAACACGATAACAAACCCCAGCTTTGAAGGTACCGATATGTCCGCTTGGCTTAAAAAAATTGGCACCGAAACAACGGTTGCTCGCGTCACAACCCAACAATACATCGGTAACGCGGCTTTGCAGTTGACCACTACAGCTGTCAATAGTCAAGGGGTAAAACAAAACATAACCCTAACTCCTGGTACATACACATTCAGCGCCTTTTTAAAAAATCAGTCCGGCGCAGTAAACTACGTTTTCGGTTATGCCGCTGACGGAGCTACCGAGGTTGATTGTGTCCAACCAATGCCAACTGTTCCCACGACAGGATGGACCCGTTATGCCTGTACCATGTCAACGACAGCTACTTCTGGTACGCCATACCTGTACTTCCGCCAGACGACAGCCGCTGCCAGGACAATCTATCTCGATGGGGTTCAGATAGACGCCGGTGCCGGAGTGAGGCCATACGGTCCTGGTACGATTTCACTTAACGGGGTTATTAACTCCCCGGTATCATTCCAAAACTCTGTTAACTCTACTAACGCCTTCGAAATCCAAAATGCCACCGGTACGAGCAGCTTATTCGTAGCAGATACTCTTAACGGGCGTATCGGCATTGGCACATCCAGCCCTCAGCAAGCCTTAACTCTGGGAGCCGGCAATGCCGCCGCCATTGAAACTGGTGCGCCAGCTGCCCCAACCCTAATATGTAATACCAGCGGTGGTAACCTAGCCGATGGCACCTACGCCTATAAAATTGGCGCCTCCGACGGCGTAGGCACAACCACGGCCGGTGCCGAAGCCAGCTGTTCTATTGCTGGCGGGGGAGGTGCTGGTTCAGTCGACCTAAGCTGGACAGCCGTTACCGGGGCCATTTCCTACAGGGTTTATGGCCGTACACCCAGTGCCCAACTTTTAATGTCCACAGTAATCGCACCCACTGTTACCTATACTGATAATGGTTCGGTCACCCCATCTGGAGCTCTCCCCGCCGTCAACACTTCCTACAATATTAAGTTCAATTCCACTAGCAGCTCATGGCTATTAGGTGGAAACTTCGGCATTGGTACGGCCGCACCAACTGCTAAACTGCATGTAGTCGGTAGCAAGCCAGCCAATGTCTTGGGAGCAACTGGGACCGCTGGAGGCTCAACCCTAACCGTAACTGGAGCTGCCGGTGGCGACACCCTTATTAATACTCTTAACTCAAACGGCGCTGGTGGCTCTGGAGGAACACTTAACTTAACGACTGGGACAGGTGGCGTAGCTAATTTTGTTACCGGTACTGGAACTTCAACTGGTGGAGCAGGCGGAACATTCTCCATTAATGGGGGCGTAGGAGGAGGAGCCAGTGTTAGCACAGTTACAAACACCGGCGGAGCCGGCGGAGCCCTTACTTATATTACGGGGGTAGGCGGGGCAGCTACCGGAGCTGCGGGCAACAATACCGGAGGCGCAGGTGGTACATTCACTCTCCAGGGTGGTGCTGGGGGGGCCTCTACGGGAGCCACTGCTGGCAACAATACTGGAGGCAACGGAGGGGTGGTGGCTATACAGGCGGGAACTGGTGGTGCGGCAAATACAGGCGCAGGCAACTTAGTTGGGGGAACTGGTGGTGCGCTTACATTAACGGGTGGTACTGGAGGATTAGGTTCAACTAGCGGTGGTAACGGGGGTGCAGTAACTCTTCAGGGTGGAACAGCCGCTGCCATGGACGGGGCTGCCGGAGGGGCCGCCAGCTTGCTCGGTCGTGCTGGGTCGGTTACAGGTACAGGCGGTGCCGGTGGAAATGTCACCATAACCGGCGGACTGGCCGGCGGCGATAACACCACTAACCGAGCTGGTGGCGCGGTTACTCTAACTGCTGGAGGAGCCAAAGGTCCAACCCAAGCTGGTGGCGCTGTCAGTTTAATCGCTGGTGCCGGCGGCCAGAACTTGGCTGTTGGTACGGCAACTGGCCCTAATGGCGGCGGCTTCGTCATAACCTTAAGTGGTGGCGGCACCGCTCCTAACGCCGATGTCTCATCTACATCCGGCGCCGGCGGAACCTTTACTATCAATGGTGGAGCCGGCGGCATCGGCAGCGTAGCCGGAACTGGCAACAACCGAGGGGGTGCCGGTGCCCAATTTACCTGGACGGCTGGCGCTGGAGGCGCTTCAACCGGTGCCACATCAGGAACTAATACGGGGGGCAACGGTGGAGCAATTGTTAGCACTAGTGGCGTGGGTGGGGCTGCGACTGGGGCGGGTACGGGCAATGGTTTAGGCGGTAACGGCGGAGCTTATAACGTAACCGGTGGCGCTGGTGGTGCATCAACTCTAGGGGGGGCCGTTAATAACACCGGCGGAACTGGTGCAATATTTACATGGGTGGGTGGCGCTGGTGGTGCTGCCAACGGAGCAACCTCTGGCATAAATACCGGTGGAGCCGGTGGCGGAGTCACGCTGAGAGCGGGTGCTGGTGGTGCTGCCACTGTAGGTACCGGCACTTTGCAAGGTGGTATTGGGGGAGCGTTAACTTTGGCTGCCGGAGTTGGCGGTGCCGGTACTGCTGCGGGAGTGGGCGGCGATATCATATTGCAGACAGCCCCCACGACTGCCTTGGTTGAGCGGTTGAGAATTACTAATGGTGGCCTTGTGGGTATTGGAACTGGTACTGGAACCAGTCTGCCAGAATCCCGGCTAACAGTGGCCGCAGTAGATGTTAATACGGATCAGGTTACTCTGCGGAGCGCCAGCGCTGCTGTCGTTACCGGCAATTTAATAGGTGGCTTAGCTTTCAATAGTCTTGACACTAACCTAACAGCTCCGGGCATCAAAGTCGCTAGTATACAGGCTCTAGCATCAGCCACCCACACGGCTTCGGTTCTAGATACAGATCTGGTTTTTAATACTACGAGCGGCACTACTTTTAGCGAGGCTCTTCGCATTAAGGCTAACAATGACATTTTATTTAGTGGTAGCAACTTCACTTCTAGCGGTTTGCTGAATATTGCTTCTGCCGCAGCCACCACCCTAGCCATTGACTCCGGTACCACCGGTGCCCTAAACATCGGTACCGGTGCTAACGCCAAGACCATCACTGTTGGCAACACCACTGGGGCTACTGGCCTAGTCTTTAACTCCGGCACCAATGGCGCTACCTTCAACCTTGGTGCCACCGGTATCCTCAGAGCCACCGCTACCGCAGTACCCACCACTGACCTCGTCCAGATCTCCAACAGCGGCTTTGCTAACACCACTACTGGCGTTAACGGTCTGCAAGTAGACTACTTTGGTGGTGCCGCTGCCGTCGAGAGCAGTGCCGCCCGCTTTAACATTAACCAGGGAAGTACCAGTGGCGGCACATGGAATGGCTTACGCTTAACTAGCAATGCCACTGGTCCAGTAGCTGGTGTGACCCTAAATGGTCTAAAGCTAGAAGGCCCCGTCACCCAAGGTGCTGGTACTGAGAATGCTATCTATGCCGACACCAAATGGGATAATGTCTTGTTTTACGCTAATGGCGCTAATTCCACTGCCTTACGCTTTACCGCTCCTACTGCCAGCAATGTTATTACCTTCCCCAATGAAACGGGCACCGTCTGTACTACTGGCAGCGTCTGTGCCGGCTATGCCGCCGCTAGCGGCGGCAGTGGCTACATCCAGCTACAAGGAGCCACACCTGGATCGCAGCAAACCGGTCATTTCAATATCTCTGGGACAGGTATACTGGCTACCCTTAACGCTACCATCGGCATAAACACCGGAGCAGGCGCAGGCACACAGAGGATAGATGCCAGTGGGAACTTAGTAAATATTGGTACCATTGCATCCGGCGCCATCACCACCACCGGTAACTTCTCCCAGACGGGTGCTACTACCTTCGGCACAGGTACAGGTGCGGTATCCCTGAATGGAGCAACCTCTGTAACCGGTACCAACACCCTAACAGTTGGTACCGGAGCTACCAGCTTAGGTGGTGCTTTGACTGTGACAGGCCTGACCACTCTCAACGGTGGTCTTACGCTACAGACTAGCGATAACTTTATCATCAACGGCGACACTCTGACCGACCTCACCGGCAACGGCCTGACCAACACTGGTGGGCTTTTGAGTGTCCAGTACGGCTCTGGTGCTAACACTGCCGTTCAGGGTAACACCAGCCTGACCTGCCCCTCTGGCACCGGCAACCTGACTGGCGGCGGTACTGCCATCACGCTTGGTACCGGTGGTACTTGTGCAGCTCTTAACACCATCATGAACCCCACCTTCACCGGGCTAGTCACCTCAGTCGGCCTCAACTCCGGCACTGGCCTAATTCAAGGTACCGGCGGTCTAACCATCACCGGCGCTACCAGCCTAGCCGCTACTACCATCAGCACTACACTTGGTGTTACCGGCACCAGCACCCTGGCTGCCATCAATGCCAGTGGTGCTTACATCCAGTCTGGTTCTGGGGCCAATACCTTCACCGGTGCAAGTTCATTCACGGCCGCCGGCACAGCCCTAGCCGTCACCAACAACGCTACTGTTGGCGGTACACTGGCTGTAACTGGCAACGCAACCTTTGATACCAACACCTTATTTGTTAACGCATCAACAAACCGCGTAGGTATCGGCAACACCACGCCGAACACTGAACTAGACGTTAGCGGAGCAATAAGCAGGGCACAGAATAGTACTCGTGTATACAAAAATGTTTACACCTACAATAATAACGGCGCAACCCAAACCGGCACCTTAGTTTTGACTGCGCCCAGAGGCTTCACTAACACCATGCTTCGTTTCAGTATAAAGGGCTATGATTACAGTACTTCCGGTGCATGGGAAGTTGTAGCTTCTGGGTATGCCTATGCAGCTACACCAGTTTGGATAAACACCTCTGCAGAAATTCGTGGCACTGCCCCATTTACCTCTGTTAGGCTTGGATATGATGGCACAAACGTCGTCATTATGCTTGGTACCACCTCAACCGTATGGCAGTTCCCTAAAGTGACCATAGAAGAGATCGTGGCTGGGTACACTAATGTGGACGACTGGGGCGGTACATGGAGCGGTGCGCTAGTAACGGATGAAACTACTCCCATCCTATACGCTAATATTATTACTCCAGCTCAAAGCGGTCCTTTCACCCAGAACGGCAACAGCTTTGGTACCACAGCAATCCTTGGCACCAACGATGCCCAAAGCCTTATACTTGAAACCAATAATGTTGCTCGACTGACCGTTACAAGTGCTGGCGCTGCTACCTTTAGCGGCACTCTAGACGTCACAGGAGCTGTCACCGGTGGTACCTACAATTCCCAAACCATCTCATCTGCCGCCAGCTTTACTGGAACAGTCAATGCCG